>NZ_RPFJ01000005.1 GCF_003813905.1 Aureibaculum marinum | reverse complement strand
TTAAAAACAAAGGTATTTTTATAATCAGGATTAATTTCTCCATTAATTCTAGTGTTTGTAGGGCAGAGGTAGCAACTAGGGTCATAAGAGATGGATTCTTTTTTAGAAGAAGACTCAGTTTTTCCTTGCCAAGGTCTTTTAGTTCTGTGCGGAGAAACTAATACCCATTCGCCAGTTAAAATATTGTAGCGACGATGAGGATGTGTTTTTAAATCTGATTGCATTTTTTTTTGTTTTTAAATTTGATGCAGAAAAAAGGTATTTTTTTTTGTATGATTAGCGGTCTATTAAGATAACTTGTAAACCGAATGCTAAGGTAAAATAATTAAAATAATTATTATTAAATATGGCTAGACAAAATCCATACAGCTTATTATATTTTTTAATAATGTGAGTAAGAATAATAAATCTTAAAGATTAAAAAATGAGTAGGAGTCGGTAGTATACTTTCTTAATTTATTCTCTATTTAATTTTATATGGACATAATACTCAAGTATTTTTTTTAAAACAAGTAATTTAGTAAATTGTTCATTTTAGTATAATGTATTTTATATAAGCTTGCATAGTTTTTATTAGGTTTAATTTATAGAAAACAACACTGATGTCTAGTTTATGTCTAGTTAAATTTATAAACTATGTAAAAAAAAGACGTAAAATTTGAGTGTCATTTAAAAACTAGAAAAAAATGATTCTTTTTTTAATTAATCAAAAAAATATATTTGTGATAAAAAGTAATTAAGATTAATTCTATTTCTATAAACATTTTATTACATGAAATTAACTAGATATATGCCTTTAAAGCAAGTGAATAAAATAATTTTACTCATTCTAATTTTTACTTTTCAGCTAACATGGTCTCAAATTATAAGAGAAAAATATATTGAAAAAATTGATAGTGTTGCAGAAAAAGCAGAAAAATTAAGGTATAAATATCCTGATAGTGCAAAAGTAATATTACAGCAAAGGTTTGAGCAGGTGTTGCCAAAAGATACAATTAAGGCTATTGATATTTTACTTAGAATAGCGAATATTTCTGGTACCAATGCTGAATATATGGATTCATATGATGCGTTTTGGAAGGCATTGTTGTTAGTTGATGAGATTGACAACGAAATGTTAAAATCGGTTATATATAAAAGATTAGGAAGGTTTTATGGTTATTCAGGAAGAAAAGAGCAGTCTTTTGAATATTTGAATAAATCTTTATCAATTGATAAAGATTTAGTTGCTAAAGGAGTTCTAGAAAAGGGAGATTTAGTAGTAGACTATTATTTACTAAGTTCTAATTATCGAGAAGCCGAAGAGATTGAATTAGCTCATCAATATATTGATAGTTGTTTTTTGTATTATTCAGAAAGTAGAAATCCTATTGATAAGGCATATCTTAATTTTGAAAAAGCTGTTGTGACATCTCTTCAAGGTAATAAGCATGAAGCTATAGAACTTATAAAAACTTTAATTCCTTGGTTTAATAAAAATGATCCTTCTTATTTGGTATTAGTCTATAAGTATTGGGGAGATATTTATCTAGATTTAGGAGATCTTAAAAAAAGTGAAGTTCATTATAATAAAGCTTTACAAAATTCAGAGAATTATAATAGTCATATAGATTTTACTCCGTTAATTTATGAAAAATTGACTGAGTTATATGTTAGAAAAGAAGATTATAAAAAAGCTTTTGAAAATCAACAAAAAGCAAAGAATCTGGATGTAGAGATTTTTGATAGTAGAAGTAAAAGGAATCAATCCTTATTGGAAATAAAAGATAAATTTCGAATAGAGAAAAAAAAGCAAGAAGATTTAATTCAATTGCAGCATATAAAACAGTTAGAACAAGAGGAAGAAATAACAAATTTACAGCGTATTATTCTGATAGCTGTAATTGTGTTTTTAGTAATAATTGGTGTTGTTTATTTTAATTATCTTAAATCAAAACATAAAACAGAGAAATTATTAATTAGAAAAAATAAAGAGCTAGAAATAAAGAAAGCTCAGGAATTATTAGAATTAAAAAATAAAGAATTAGCATCATCAGCTTTGCAATTGATAGAAAAAGATGAATTTTTGAAAACCCTAAAGGCTAAAGTTAAGGGTACAGATGGTAGTATAAAAACTCAAGAAGTAAATAGACTTTTAAGAACTATTTCGGTTAGTAATAATAACAATTGGGAAGAATTTAAATTAAGATTTATTGAAGTTAATAAAGAGTTTTATGAACAGATATCCTCAAAGCACCCCAAGTTAAGTCAAGGAGATCAAAAAATATGTGCATTAATAAAATTAAATTTTTCTAGTAAAGATATGGCTCGCCTTTTAGGTATATCAGTTGAGTCTGTACACACTACTCGTTATAGATTGAGAAAAAAAATGGGTCTTTCTAGAAGCACAAATCTTGAAGACTATATAAATTCTATATAAAAATTACCATATACTAGACATAAATCTAGACAATTTTTTTTTGTTTAGTTTATGTCTAGTTTGTTTTAACCACTTACCTATCCAATTCATTTAACTTAGCGGAAGTAATTTTAAATTGAGACACTTAAAGCTTGGCAATTAGCTGTGAATTATAATAAAAACATTAGCTAATTTTTAGGTGCTATTTTCAATTCAAAGCTACTCTTTAATATAATTCAAATATTTAAAAGTTCAGTTCTTATAGTTTTTATACTCTTTACTCATTATAAAGTTGGTTACACTTTTGTTAATTGAAAAGAATATTGACTTTGAACTAAAAAGCTTACAACATAAACCAGTTGAATAAAATTATAATAAAATGATAGCAACAAAATACCAAGGTAATAAAACCTTTAAAGTACATGAAAAAGAAATTACAGAACCATCTAAAGGAGAAGTGCGTATAAAAGTAGCATATGTTGGAGTATGTGGGACAGATGTTCATATTTACCATGGAATGATGGATAAACGTGTTTCAATACCAGAAACAATAGGTCACGAAATGTCAGGGGTAATAGATGCTGTTGGGCCAGGTGTTGCCGATTTCTCGGTTGGTGAAAAAGTGGTCGTACGTCCTTTAGATGATCGCTTGGTAAAATCATCTGATAAAGGGTATAACCATATCTGTGAAGATTTAAAATTTATAGGAATTGATAGTGAGGGAGCAATGCAACAATACTGGAATGTACCTTCTTTTGTATTACATAAACTTAAACCAGAAACCGATTTGAAGTTGGCTGCGTTAATAGAGCCTTTGTCTGTAGCTGCACATGATGTGCGTAGAAGTGGACTTGTAAAAGGAGAAACGGCTGTTGTATTAGGAGGTGGACCTATTGGAATGTTGGTAGCTATGGTTGCTAAAGAGGTCGGAGCCCAAGTTATTATTTCTGAAGTTAATCCCAAGCGAATTCAAAAGGCTAAAGAATTAGGTTTTGATGCTGTTAACCCTATGGAAGTAGATTTGGTGGATTATGTAAAAAGTAAAACTGAAAACAAAAGAGCAGATGTTGTGTTTGAAGTTGCTGGGGTACAGCCAGCACTAGATATAATGTGTGAAGTGGCTGGAATTAGAGGGAGAATTGTTATGGTAGCTATTCATGGAGAGAAAAAGCCTGTAGACTTGTTTAAATTTTTCTGGAAAGAGTTAAGTCTTATCGGAGCTAGAGTATACGAAAAACAAGATTATGAAAAAGCAATAGAATTAGTAGCAGCCAATAAGTTGCCATTTAAAGATATGATAACTGATGTACAACCATTGAGTAATATTCAAACAGTATTTGAAAATATTGATAAAAACCCAGATGGTATGAAAGTTCTAATGGATTGTAGTTTGTAGTCAAAAAGTGAAATAAAAAAATATAATAAAATGAATGAATTATTTAATTTATCGGGTAAGGTAGCTCTAGTAACTGGAGGAACGCATGGAATTGGTATGGCATGTGGTAAGGCATTAGCAAAGGCAGGTGCAAAATTATGTGTTAACGATATTGATGATGAAAAGTTAGCATCCTGTAAAGCTGAATATGCCAAAGAAGGCATAGATGTTTTTACCATTAATTTTAATGTTTGTAGTGAAGAAGATGTTGATAGAGGGATTAGTAAAATAGAAGAAGAGGTTGGAGCTATTAATATTCTTGTCAATAACGCAGGAATAATAAAAAGGGTACCAATTTTAGATATGCCTATATCCGATTTTGAACAAGTTATCAGTGTAGATTTAGTAGCTCCTTTAATAGTTGCCAAACGTGTTGCTCCAAAAATGATTGAGCAAAGAGAAGGTAAAATAATCAATATGTGCTCTATGATGAGCGTTTATGGTCGTCAAAATGTTTCAGCATATGCTTCAGCAAAAGGAGGTTTAAAATTATTAACTGCGAATATGTGTTGTGAATGGGCTAAATATGGACTCCAAATAAATGGTATAGGTCCTGGATATATTGCTACCTCACAAACGGCTCCAATCCGTGTTGGTGGTCATCCGTTCAATGATTTGGTAATGACTCGTACTCCGGCCAATCGTTGGGGTGAGCCTGAAGATGTAGGAAATGCATCTCTATTCTTAGCTTCTAAAGCAGCAGATTTTGTAAATGGTCAAGTGCTTTATGTTGACGGAGGTATCTTAGCAAACTTCGGTTATGTAAAAGGAGAAAATGAGATATAATTGATAATTAACTACTATTTGCTTGGAAACTGACTTTAGAAAGGCCACTTTGGCAATTAAGACAGGAGTTTGAAGGGAAAGCGGTAGTGAGAATGGATAATTATAGAAAGAAAAAGGTACAAAATTAATCTTTAGAATATGGAACAAATTAAGGAATATCAACTTTTTATTAATGGTGAATGGAGAACGTCTAAGTCAGGAGAAACCATTGATGTCATTAGTCCAACACCCGAAGATTTTGCAGGTCCGATCGTGTTTTTGGCCTCAGATGCGTCATCGTACATGAACGGCTCCATAGTTCTTGTAGACGGGGGATGGATGGGTAGATAAACGACCATCCGCCATACCATATAACAATACAAGAGAAAGTATTAAGGGAACGCCAACTCTTTGTCAGTTGGGGTTGTGAACCTCTACTTTCCGTAAAATCAAATAGAAAAAAAGAGTATAGATAAAATGAAGACAGAAAAAAAGAGTATAGATAAAATGAAGACAACGTTTTTAAATTCAATTATCAAGAAAGAGAACTTCTTAATTGGGCTTACTTTTTTGTTTTTGACGTTGTGGGGTCAAAATATTACTGCACAAACCCAACCGAATATTGTCTTCATTTTGTCGGATGATGCAGGTTATGCGGATTTTGGTTTTCAAGGCAGTAAGGAGTTTAAAACACCAGAGTTGGACAAGCTTTCCAAAAAAAGCATCCAATTTTCACAGGCGTATGTTAGTGCAGCTGTTTGCGGGCCATCAAGAGCCGGTATCTTAACAGGCAAATACCAACAGAGATTCGGTTATGAAGAGAATAACGTCCCAGGGTATATGAGCAAGTCTGGTATTACAGGTGACGATATGGGTTTGCCTCTAGATCAGAAGACTATTGCGGATTATTTAAAAAAACTTGGTTATAAGACGGCTCTTTTTGGAAAATGGCATCAAGGGAATGCCGATCGTTTTCACCCTACAAAAAGAGGGTTTGAAGAATTCTATGGTTTTAGAGGGGGGTCACGTAGCTATTTCCCATATGACGAGAACAATCCTACGGTCAAAAATGAAGATAGGCTTGAACGAGGTTTTGGAAATTTCTTGGAACATGAAGGATATCTTACCGATGAGCTGGCCACGGAAGCAATTTCTTTCATGAACCGTAATAAAGAAAATCCATTTTTTATTTATCTCTCCTTTAACGCAGTACATGCGCCAACGGAAGCTTTAGAGAAAGATTTAAGGCAATTCCCAAAACTAAAAGGTAAAAGAAAAACATTGGCAGCCATGACATTGGCCATGGATCGTGCTATAGGGGCCGTATTGGATGAGTTGGACAAATTGGGACTTTCAGAAAACACATTGGTTGTCTTTACCAATGATAACGGAGGACCATCCGATGCCAACGATTCGGACAATAGTCCGTTAAGCGGTACCAAGGCAAATCATTTAGAAGGGGGAATAAGAGTTCCTTTTTTAATGTCTTGGCCCAAGCAAATTAAAACCAAAGGAACATATAACTACCCCATTAGCTCCTTAGATCTTTTTCCCACTTTTTTAACGGCAGCAGGTGGCGATGTGAATGAAATACAAGGATTGGACGGTGTAAACCTACTCCCGTACGTAAAAGGGGAAAATAAGACCCGTCCGCATAAAGTGCTTTTTTGGAAGAAAGAAAACAGGGCGGCCATTAGAAATATGGATTGGAAGTTGATCCGTTTTCCAGATCGTCCCGCAGAGCTCTACAATTTGCAAGAAGATATTTCTGAGATAAATAATCTGGCGGTACAATATCCAGAAAAAGTAAAAGAACTATTTAAACAGCTATTTGATTGGGAATTGACTTTAGAAAGGCCACTTTGGCAATTAAGACGGGAGTTTGAAGGGAAAGCGGTAATGAGAATGGATAATTATAGAAAGAAAAAGGTACAAAATTAATCTTTAGAATATGGAACAAATTAAGGAATATCAACTTTTTATTAATGGTGAATGGAGAACGTCTAAGTCAGGTGAAACCATTGATGTCATTAGTCCAACATCCGAAGAAATTGTAGCTAGGGTACAAAACGGTACGGTAAAAGAAGCACATGAAGCCCTAGAAGCTGCGAATAAGGCTCAAAAGGAATGGAAAAAAATGCCGACCCGCCAACGTGGGGAACTACTTTATAAGCTAGCTGCAGAAATAAAGGCCAATACAGATTATTTAGCTGAACTATTGGTTAAGGAACAGGGTAAACTTTTAAAAGTGGCAAAAGGTGAAGTTGCCGTTTGTGCTTCTTTTATCGAGTATGCCGCGGAAGGTGCTCGAAGAATCGAGGGAGATATTATTCCCTCGGATAATCCTAATGAGCAAATATGGATTCAAAAAATACCTCGTGGTGTAGTGGTGGCTATTACAGCTTGGAATTTTCCTTTTGCACTAGCAGGTAGAAAATTAGGTCCAGCATTAGTAGCGGGTAACACCTTGGTTATAAAACCAACTTCAGAAACTCCATTAGCTACTCTAGAATTAGGTAATATGGCTAATAAAGTAGGAATTCCGAAGGGGGTCATTAATATTTTAACCGGTCCGGGTAGGGCTATGGGAAATGCATTGGTTGAAAGTCCGATTACTAAAATGGTAACAATGACGGGCTCAACTCCAGTTGGTCAACAAATAGCCCGAAACGCTGCCCAAAATTTAACGCACATTCAATTGGAACTAGGAGGCAAAGCACCCTTTATCGTGTTTGAAGATGCCGATATAGATGAGGCCGTAGCAGCCGCTTTACATTCAAGGTTCGATAACTGCGGACAAGTATGTACCTGTAACGAACGCATGTATGTACATGAGAATATTTATGAGGTCTTTATGGAGAAATTTATAGCGGCAACCAAAGCCTTAAAAGTAGGGGACCCTATGCTTGAGGATACCGATATGGGGCCTAAAGTAAACAAGGCTGAACTTGAGCATATGGAGCATTTGGTAAAAGTGAGTATTGAAGAAGGTGCTACGGTTGCCACAGGAGGTAAACGCCCAGAAGGAAAGCAATTCGAGAAAGGATATTGGTTTGAACCTACCGTACTTACCAATGTATCGCAAGATATGACCATAGTTCATGAAGAATCTTTTGGCCCCATTTTACCGGTGTTAAAATTTAAGACTTTTGAAGAGGTGATGGGGTATGCCAACGATTGTGAATATGGTTTGGCGGCCATGGTATTTACAAATGATATGAGCACCATAATGAAATGTAACGATGAATTGGAGTATGGTGAAATCTATATAAATCGCGGGCATGGCGAACAGCATCAAGGTTTCCATAATGGCTATAAGCTATCGGGTTCAGGTGGTGAAGATGGTAAATATGGATTTGAACAATACATGGAGAAGAAAACTTTTTACGTAAGACATAAAGCATAACCGACCATGAGTACTAAAATTTCTAAAATCGATACGCGTTTATTCACGGTGCCATTGCCTGAAGTCATGTCCGACGCCAAACATGGAGACCATTATCATTTTGAATTGATAACTGTTACCGTTACACTGGAAGACGGTAGTGAAGGCACCGGATATACCTATACCGGAGGAAAAGGAGGCTATGCCATTAAAGCCATGGTAGAGCATGATTTTACTAATGTTTTAATAGGAAAGGACGGAGCCGATATCGATGGTATATATGATTTTCTTGAATGGCATATTCATTATGTAGGAAGGGGCGGAATAGCATCTTTCGCCATTTCGGCCGTAGACATAGCACTTTGGGACATAAAATGTAAAAAACTTGGGCAACCCCTCTGGAAAGTAGCTGGCGGAGCAAACAATACCTGCAAGGCATATTGTGGGGGAATCGACCTTATGTTTCCCTTAGAAAAACTCTTGAATAATATGAAAGGGTATCTTGAAAAAGGTTTTAATGCAGTAAAAATCAAGATAGGTCGAGAAAACCTCGAGGAAGATCTGGCACGTATAAAAGCGGTTAGAGAATATATTGGTCCAGACGTTACATTCATGGTCGATGCCAACTATTCTATGACTGTAGATAAGGCCATAAAAGCTATTGAAGGTTTTAGGCAATATGATATAACTTGGTTTGAAGAGCCCATTATACCGGATAATTATAAAGGCTATGGTGAAATTGTGGATAAAACAGGTTTTCCCTTGGCGATGGGCGAAAACTTGCATACCATTCATGAATTTGAATATGCCATGGAGCAATCAAAATTATCTTTCGTACAACCCGATGCTTCCAATTGTGGAGGTATTACGGGATGGTTGGCCGCAGCCAAATTGGCCAAGGAATACAATATTTCCGCATGTTCGCACGGCATGCAAGAGTTACACGTAAGTTTAGTGTCATCACAACCAAATGCAGGCTGGTTAGAAGTACATAGCTTTCCAATTGACGAATATACCATGCGACCTTTGGTGGTAGAAAATCATAGGGCCGTGGCACCAGACTACCCAGGAACGGGAGTCATTTTTAATTGGGATAAACTACAGCCCTACGAACAAAAATAAACCTGAGTATATGAGTAAAGAAATTTCGGACGAACAATTAGATTTTTTGGGGATTACTAATAGAGACTATCTCAGTGCAGCGAGTAAGCGGGCACTAAAGTGGCCCATGGATTTGGGCAACGAATGGTTTTTTGAATATGAGGTTGAAGATCTAAAGGGCGATCTGGCATACGAGGAAGGTGTGGTACGAAGAGACCCGAGTGCCATGATCAAGTATCAAGGCAAATACTTTGTTTGGTATTCAAAATCGATAGGTCCTACCGATGGCTTTGCCGGGGATATCAAAACGAGCAAGGTATTCCCTTGGGACAGGTGCGATATTTGGTACGCCACTTCTCCCGATGGCATCACATGGACAGAAGAAGGCCCAGCCGTAAAACGTGGAGAAGACGGAGCTTACGATGATAGGTCCGTTTTTACGCCCGAGATTATGGAGTATAACGGAATGTATTACCTAAGCTATCAAACGGTAAAATGCCCGTATACTGTAAGGGTTAAAAACCAGGTAGGCTTGGCTTGGTCCGATTCGCCCCACGGTCCTTGGACCAAAAGCGAAGAACCTATTTTAAGTCCGGCGGATAATGGAATTTGGAAAGGGGAGGCCGATAACAGGTTTGCCGTAATAAAAAAAGGCGATTTTGATAGCCATAAGGTGCACGATCCTTGTATTATCCCATATAATGGAAAATTCTATTTGTACTACAAAGGGGAGCAAATGGGCGAGGCAATAACCTTTGGTGGACGGCAAATTAGACACGGGGTCGCCATTGCCGACCATCCGAAAGGGCCTTATTTAAAATCGCCCTACAACCCAATTTCAAATAGTGGACATGAAATTTGTGTCTGGAAATATAAGGGAGGAATCGCTTCCCTGATCACTACCGATGGACCGGAAAAAAATACGGTACAATGGTCTCCCGATGGTATCAACTTTGAAATAAAATCGGTCGTAAAAGGTGCTCCCCACGCCATTGGTCTTAATAGATCGGTGGATGCTGAAATACATCCGACCCATATTTTACGATGGGGGTTGACCCATAAGTATATGAATGATGATTACCAGTACATTCAAAGGTTCACCACCTGGGAAATGAAACACCATACCGCAAAAGGAGAAAGAGGAGAATAGATTAATTAAAAAACAAATATATGTCAGGTAAGCAATTATACACGATACGCATAGCAGCAATAGTCGCTTTGGGCGGATTTTTATTAGGGTTTGATGCTTCGGTGATTTCTGGAGTCGTAAAATTCATCGAACCTGAGTTTAACCTATCAAAAATCCAATTGGGTTGGGCAGTAAGTTCAATAACCCTTACAGCAGCTTTAGGGATGATAATAGCTGGTCCCATGAGCGATAAGCATGGTAGAAGAAAACTTCTAAAAGTTGCTGCAATATTATTTATAGTTTCTGCCTTGGGTTCCGCACTGGCAGGTAATTTCTTTTGGTTGATCATTTTTAGGATGATTGGTGGACTTGGTGTTGGTGCCGCATTGATTATTGCTCCCATGTACATAGCGGAAGTTTCTCCTCCTGAAAAACGCGGGCAGTTGGTGTCGTTTAACCAGTTGAACATCGTTATCGGTATCTCGATTGCATTTTTTACGAATTATTTGATCTTAAAATGGGGCAATTCGGATATGGAATGGGCAAAAACTATAGGCTTCGATAAGTGGAACTGGAGGTGGATGTTGGGATTAGAAACTTTACCAGCTATATTTTATTTCCTGGGACTCATGATGGTGCCCAGAAGTCCGAGATGGCTCATGACCCAGAACAAAAGAGGAGAGGCTTTGGAAGTTATGAACAAGGTAGTCTCCGAAGAAAAAGCGATAGAGCAGATTAATGAGGTCGAGCAAAGTATAAACGAAGACAAAAAGAAAGAAAAATCAAAGGTTGCAGACCTGTTCAACAAGTCCATGCGAAAAGTGATTATTATTGGGCTTATCGTTGGGATTTTTCAACAGATTGTGGGGATTAATGCCGTTTTGTTTTATGCCCCTATGATTTTCGAACAGACTGGTATTGGTACTGACGCTTCTTTTATTCAAGCTGCATTGGTAGGTGTTACCAATCTAGGTTTTACAATTGTTGCCATGCTGGTAATTGACAAGTTTGGCAGAAAACCGTTATTAATTATTGGAATGATGGGCATTGCGTTCTGCTTGTTCCTTTTAAGCTATGGGTTTAACAATGCCACCTATACCCTTACCGAAGATGCTATAGCAGCACTTCCAAAAGAAATAAATCAAGCACAAATTACACAACTTCAAGACGAACTTTTTGAAAATGATATCGATTTTAAGGCTGCACTTGTTTCTACTTTGGGTGAAGATAATGCCAAAGTGCACGAAGCAACCTTGGTTACTGCTGCTGCAAAAATGAATACTTTACTGATTCTTATTGGAATTATCGGCTTTGTTGGAGCCTATGCGATGTCCATAGGGCCAGTAATGTGGGTACTGTTTTCTGAATTGTTTCCTACTAAAATACGTGGATTGGCAATTGCATTTGTCGGCTTTGCTAATTTGGGAGTTGGTTTTTTGGTACAACTTTTATTTCCGTGGGAACTCTCCATATTGGGCAACGCCATGACCTTCTTGTTATTCGGACTGTTTGCCGTAATAGGATTCCTGTTTATATGGTTTAAAGTGCCCGAAACCAAAGGAAAGTCTCTTGAAGAGCTAGAAAAATTATTAGTCAAATAGGGAGCATGTCAATTTTAAAAATTCTGATATAGAAAAATGGATTTAACAAGGATATTTTCAAAAGTAGGGGGTATGGGGTTTATCTTTTTGGTTGCAATTAGTTGTAATTCAAGGTTTAATAAAGAGGAGGTGCATAGATTGGTGCTGTTCGATTTTGAAGATCAGGCACAGACTGAATTTGTGAAACCCCAGGACGCCACGTTTAAGTTGGTCAAGGACAAAGATAATAGCCATATACAGGTCAACAACGGTTTTACCTTAAGGGAAACCGGGGTAAAACTTTTGAGCCCAGAAAACAAACCTTGGGATTTGTCAGGATATTATCAGATAAGGGCTGATGTTTCGAATGTTGGTGACGAAAAAATGCAAGTGGAGCTGTTCGTAGGTAACGATCCCGATGGCTTGCTGAGGTGGTATTGTTCCGACTACGTTGATCTAGCTCCGGGAGAAAGCAAGACTATTGTTGTCGATTTGGCTTGGACCCCTTGGATTTTCAAACCGCAAATTGATGTAAAAGGAATGCGGGGTGTTCCAGGTAAAATTAAGGCGAACTTGACCCAGGTAACCGAATTGACCTTTTGTTCGAGATATGCGACTCAATCTAATAGTTTTACCGTAGACAATGTATGGGCCGAAGGTAAATATGAAGAAAGAAGTCCAGATAATTTCTTCCCATTTATAGATGAGTTTGGCCAGTATATTCATGATAATTGGAAGGGTAAAATGCTTTCTGATATCGAATTGAAAGAAAAGGCAAAATTGGAGCTGGACTATTTATCAAAAGCGACGGGGCCTAAAGAACGTGGAACATTCGGAGGGTGGACGGGCGGTCCAAAACTTGAGGCAACCGGTTTTTTTAGAACCGAAAAAGTAGATGGCAAATGGTGGATTGTAGATCCGGAAGGCTATTTGTTCTGGACGGTAGGTTTAAACTGTGTGGCTTCTGATGCCGTATTTACCGGTATTTCACATCGTGAAAATTATTTTGCCAACTTGCCCGGAAAGGACAGTGATTTTGGACAATTTTACGGAAAGGGAAGCTTTGCGATCCACGGGTTCTATAAAGATAAATTGCCTTACGATACCTACAATTTTTATCAAAGTAACCTCTACAGAAAGTATGGCGATGATTGGTTGGCCACGTTTCAAGATGTAGCCCATAAGCGTATAAAGGATTGGGGTATGAATACCATTGGATTCATGTCTGATTTTGGGGCGACAAGGCAACACCGAACACCTTACGTAGGTTCCGTTTGGATAAATGACACGCCTAAAATCGAAGGTTCGGAAGGATTTTGGGGGGAATTCCACGATGTGTTCGACCCTTCGTTCAGGGTTGCGGTCCGCAATTCCATCCTTTCACAAAAAGAGGGAGCTAATGACCCTTATTGCATTGGTTATTTCGTAGATAACGAATTGTCTTGGGGGCAATTGGGTTCATTATCTATTGGTACGCTTAAAAGTCCGGCGACCCAATATGCCAAAAAAGTATTTGTAAATGACCTAAAAAGAAAATACGTCCAAATAGATAAGTTGAACAAGGTTTGGGGCACGGATTACCAATCATGGGAAGCTCTATTGAAGGCTACCGCATCACCTGATCACGAAAAGGCTAAGGCAGATTTGGTGGCCTTTTACGAGAAAATAGCAAAAACCTATTTCAAGACCATTAACGAAGAGCTTAAAAAAGTAGCCCCCAATCAAAATTATTTAGGTTGTCGTTTTGCTTGGGCGAACAACGACGTTGTTTTAACTGCGGCAAGCGAATATTTAGACATTATAAGTTTTAATAAATACGAATACAGTGTTGCCGATTTTAAACTTCCTGAAGGCGTGGACAAACCCGTAATGATAGGTGAGTTTCATTTTGGGGCATTGGATAGAGGCAGTTTTCATGTAGGAATTAAAAAAGCAAAGGATCAAGCGGAACGCGGTCAAATGTTTCAAGACTATATCCAGGGAGCCTTAAAGCATCCAAATATTGTTGGTGCACATTGGTTTCAATACATAGATGAACCTAATACGGGGCGTTTCGATGGAGAGAATTACAACGTAGGTTTTTTGGATATATGTGATAATCCTTATGAGGAATTGATTGAAAAGGTAAAAGAGACAACTTACTCTTTATATGAGTATAGGACAAATAACATTTAAAAAAATAAAAAAATTATGTTACAAAAAAAAATATTCCCATTAATATTTGCAGCTTCACTGTTGAGCTATTGTACCAGTTCGTCAAGTAATGGCGATCCACAAGACACCAATGATACACCAACTGCCGTTAATGATGCTTTAACTGTGGAAGAAAACAGTGGCTCAGGAACTTCAAACCAAATCGATGTATCTGGCAATGATTTATTAGGGAATGATGGAGGCGATAATGATAATTATAGTTTAAATTCTTCTGCTTCCAATGGAAGCGTCACTGAAATAAGTGATGGCATATTTGAGTATATACCTAATGCCAATTTTTTTGGTGATGATAGTTTTTCTTATGAAATAAGTGATATTGATGGAGATACAGATACCGCAACAGTTTCTGTTAATGTCACAGAATTTGAGCCTTCTGCCGAAAGTTTTAACAATATAGATCCAAACTTTCCTTCCTTTACTTCTATTGAAGATACAACTCCTGAAGGGAAAAAATGGGTGAAATTAGAATCTATGTCTGATGAGTTTGATACTTGGGATGCCACTAAATGGTTTAAATCTACTTGGAATTATGATGTTCCAGTATTTATGTCAACTTCTGAAGAAAACTCAGGTGTTACAGATGGTAAATTATGGATAAAAGCAACTTTAAATGAAAATAACCTAGAAGAAAGATGGTTTCAAACGGCTAGAATTCATTCTGTTGCAAAAACAAGTTATCCTATGTATACTGAAGCAAGAATAAAATCTTCACATATTTCAGCCTATAATACATATTGGTTAAATAATGGCGATATAAATAATAGAGATGAAATTGATATTATTGAGAATAATTCGAATCCTTCATGTACTAACTGTAATGCAGATGATTTTCCAAATCAAATGAACTCGCAATATTTTCAAGCTGATGAAAATGAAACACCTCAAACAGTTAGAAATAAAGGAAACTTTTTAAGATCAAATTTATCTTCTGTAAATCCATTAAAAAATACAGGTTGGAATGAAGATTACCATACGTTTGGAGTTTGGTGGAAAGATTCAAAAAACATTCAATTCTATTTAAATGGTGAGCCTGCAGGTAGTGTTGTAGTTGGAGAGCATGAAGATGGAAATACCTATGATAGAGAGTTTACCAGAGAATTACAAATAATATTCGATTTATGGACCAATGAAGCTGGTTGGTTAGGAGGTCTTCCTACTAGAACAGATTTAAACAACGACTCAATTAATACTATGAAAATTGATTGGGTTAGAACTTGGAAATTAGAAGATAAATAAAATATATAAATAATGAAAAATATAAGCCAAGAAGAAAGGGAGTATTTATCTGCACAAGGTGAGGAAACCAACGAAAAGGTTGTTTTTGACTTGAGTGGCAACAACTGGCAGTTTGAAGGAATACGGCCCGGTGAAGGTGTAAAAATAGGATTTCACGAACTCAATTTTGACATTACAGGCGATGCTTTTAATTGGAGCTATGCCAAAGTGCCCGGTGATGTATATACAGATCTATGGAGGGCCGGTAGAATTGAAGATCCCCATTTCGGAAGAAACAGCTTAAAAGCCAAATGGGTGCCAGAAAACGAATGGTGGTACAAACGCCAGTTCGATGTTCCGAAAAACATGTTTGGCAAACACATTCAATTAGTTTTTGACGGGGTCGATTTTGGCTGTGATGTATGGTTGAACGGCCATTTTTTAGGTTCGCATGAGGGTATGTTCTCCCAGTTCAAGTTTGATGTTTCTGATACGATTCGCTTTGAAAGCCTACGTTTTGGAACCAATGTGTTAATGATACGCTTACATCCTGCACCAAGACGTTATAGCCAAGTTGCAGGCCGAAAACCGGCATGGCATGGCGATTATTGGGTAAGTTTGCCGCCCACAGGAATTTGGAAACCTGTTCGCTTGGAAGCAACAGGAAAGGTAACCATAGAGGATACCTATGTAAAGTCTAATATTACTTCTAAAGATTCGGCGAAACTGGATATAGAAATTGAGCTTAAAAACCATGAAGCTACAGAAAGGGAAGTTGTTTTAAATATTGAGGTAGAAGGTGAGAACTTCGAATCCAAAACCTATAAAACACAACAAAAAGTAAAAGTTTCGGAAGGAACCAACAACTACGAGATCGGTTTGGATATCGACGATGCCAAATTGTGGTGGCCTTGGGATTTAGGTGAGCAAAACCTGTATAACGCCAAAGTTACCGTTACGGAAGACGACGATACCTTACTGGATACCACGGATACCTCTTTTGGTATCAGGGAGGTAAAAATGGAGCATAATCCAGGATTTACCAGAGATCAAGTTGAAAATCCATGGACGGTAATGATCAATGGCAAACGCCATTTTATGCGTTCAGGAACTTGGGGAGGCCCACCGGACATCTTTATGGGACGTGCCCACCCTAGCAAATACAAAGAATTGATCCGTTTAGCCAAAGAGGCCAATTTTAATAATTTACGAATCTTTGGTTGGCACCCCGAAGAAATACCCTTGTTCTACAAATTATGTAACGAGGCCGGTATAACGGTTTGGCAGGATGTGTTGCCTTTGGCCAGTTTATCCTTGCCCAAGGACGAAGAATTTAAGGAAGCGGTATATGCAGAAGCTATTGCATCGGTCAAAGCCCAACGTAACCATCCTTGTATCGTGTTGTTGGAAGGTTCCGAAGAGTTGTTCATGACAGCTTCCGATCCGGAACACAATCTGGAATTTGTAAACGGACTAGGAGAAGCGATCAAGCCTTACACGCCCTTACATTTCCTTCCTTCTTCCCCATTAAGTGATGAGGTCGGTTTAAATTTAGGCTTTAAGCCCAACGAGAGTTTCCATGCCAATGACCTGTTCTATGGAGAAGGGGAATTTGTAATGGAAGAGTATTTTCCAAGCTTGGATTATGCCGTAATTCCAGAATTGGCGATTTCATCCTGCCCGAACGTGGAAAGTATCAAGAAATTTATCCCGGCCAATGAAATTTGGCCTCCAGGACCAAGTTGGGGACATCATTGGACCGATTTTGACGCTTTAAGAACCTTGAATTTCGAGGTTTTAGGTGATCAAAGTAGGGATGGTTTCGAAAAATTTGTTGAAGCAACACAGATTGCTCAAGGCGTCATCTTTCAATACGCACTGGAGCATTTTAGAACGAGAAAACCCAAGACAAGTGCTATCTGTATCTGTCACTACATCACTTTTGCCCCGGACATGAAATGGGGAATCGTAGATTACTACCAAGAGAAAAAACAATCTTTTGATTATGTGCGAAAAGCGTATCAACCTGTTTTGCTTACCATGAAGCATTACAATAGGCGTTGGCTGCCCGGGCAAGAGTTTAAAGGGGAATTATGGGTGGTAAACGATTATTACAGCTCTTATAAGAACTGTAAGGCCACCATCAAATTTTTAGACAACGATAAATCCGTCATCAAGGAAGAATCGTTTGATATTGCGGAAATCGGTGGTGACAGCTCGGCCAAATTTGTGGATGTTTCATGTAAGGTTCCGGGTAACATCGGCGATAAGTTTTACGCCGAAATGACATTGGTCGACGGCAACGGAAATGTTTTATCGAAAAATGACTATATGTTACTAGTGGCTGATAAAGAAAAAGACAAAAAAGAACTACGGGCTATTGGTTTGGAAGCCTTTGACATCAAACAGAAATACGGTTGGGCCAATTACTTTAGATATTATCCTAGTTTAGGTGCTGAGGAGGATTTGCCAGAGGCAGATCAAAAAATGCCCATCGCAAGGGGTTTTGAATAAATACAAATAAGGTATTGTTTAATTTGTAAAAGGAAATTTTTGACTTAAGTCGAAAATTTCCTTTTTATTATTTAATGAGTAAAATAAAGTAGTACAGAAACAGGACTTTTGCTTAGGAATTGATTATATTAAGTTTATAGATTTTTATTTGGATATGGAAATACTAGTTTTAAGCATAAAAAAAAATGATAATTTCAAAATTGAAAAGGTATTTAAAATTTATTTTATACTTATTTGTACTTCCTGATTACTAAATCCGTCTATAGAAGCAATCACTTTAATTAATCCTCTTTTACCTCTAATAGATTGAATAATTAATAAACATCTTCCATCACCAGTTATAATTGTATTCGATTGAAATTTTTGAACATTTTCTGGTAGTCCGTTATCCACTCCCAATAACTTTGCCTCTCCTTCAATTTTAAAAGTTACCTTTTTATTAAAGGTTTTTACGTCTCTGTTTTTATTATCTTTTAACTGTACTACTAAATGAGCCACATCATAACCATCTGCATTTAATTCTTTTTTGTCCGATTCAAAAGAAAATTGAGTTGGTTTTGTAGTGGTTTCTAATATTGCTGAAGCCGAACTGTTAGTTGTCTTTGCAGTAAGTTTACCTTCAGTAAAAGGCACAAACCATCTTAAAATATGATCTTTATTGTCTATTAATCTTTTAATTCCTAATGATGTTTCGTTCAAAAATAATTCTACTTCTTTTTGATTTGTATTTACTTCTACTAAAACAGAGTCTCCCTTTATGTAATTCCAGTGCATATTGGAATTTCTCCAACGATATGACCCATCAGAATCTGCTTTTACTTTTCCGTCTTTATTAATATGGAACCCAGATTTCTTCAAAGGAATTGTACCTATAGAAACATGAGGTTTATCAACCCAAATACTTTTAAAATAATTAAAACCCTGGTTTTTAAAACCTGCAAGATTTAGCATATCACCTAAAAATACTTTCTTAGGCCATTGATTATGAGCTTCTCCTAAATATGCAATTCCGGACCACATATACATGCTATAAACTTCTGGGTTGTCTGTAACTGTTTTCCAATCTTCCCATGAGCCTGGACATTCGTTTATTGTGATTTGCTTATGAGGAAAATGTTTGTTTGCCCATGGAATATCTATATTTCTGTAACTATAACCTACCAAATCTACAGCATCTGCATAACCACTTATGTGACTAACTTGTGGAATTACCAAATTTGCCGTTGTTTTACGAGTAGTGTCCAATTCTTTTACCCAAGCATTAATTTTTTTAGCAGTTTCTGCTAATATATATTCACCTTTTTTTGAATTATTATATCTTTTTTTTAATTCATCAGGAGAAAATATTGGTGAAGATCCCCAATAGTTTCCAGAGTTTTGAGAATCTTCTGGGTCTTTCCAAAAACCGGTAACATATCTATAATTAAGGTAAGTCCATTCTATTTCATTTCCAATACTCCATTCAAATATACTAGGATGATTTCTGTCTCTTAAAATGGTTCTTGTTACATCACTTTTACCCCATTTATGGAATTTTTTTGTATAGCCAGTAGTTATATAATCAGTCTTTCTTTCATGATAATTTAACCGTTTATCTTTTGGGTAATCAAATTCGTCAAATAGTTCAGCTTGAACTAAAAAACCCAATTCATCACATAAATCTAAAAACTCTTTAGAAAATGGATTATGTGAAGTTCTTATGGCATTTACACCACCTTGCTTAAGTAATAGTAATCTTCGTCTCCAAACTTCTTTTGGAACAGCAGAACCTACAATTCCGGCATCGTGATGTAGGCAGACTCCCTTAGCTAAAGTTGGTATTCCATTTATTAATAAGCCCTCTTTTTTAGAGTGTTTTATGCTTCTAATTCCAAATGGAGTTTCGTACAAACCTATAATTTTACCTGCTTTTTTAAGTATAGTTTGGGCTTTATATAAGTATGGGGTATTAACATTCCATAATGTAGGCTTGTTAACAAAGGCTTGTAAATTAATAATCTGTTCTTCATCAGGTTTAATCTCTTTTTTTTGTTTTGAAGAGGTAACAATAGAATCAGATTTATCTAAAATATTGGTTTCTATTTCATAAGATTCAGAATTCGAATTGTCATTTTTAACTGTTATTTCTATATTAATTTTCGCTACTTCTTTTGTTATTTCTGGAGTGGTTACAAAAGTGCCCCATATAGGAATGTGAAGTTTGTTAGTTGTAATTAATTTTACGTTTCTATAAATTCCACTTCCCGTGTACCATCTACTATCTGCATATCTCGAATGATCTACATAAACACTTAATATATTATCTTCTCCATTGGTGTTTAGCTTATCTGTAAGATCAAAATATACAGGAGAATATCCATATGGATTTTCACCTAAATAATGCCCATTTATCCAAAATTTAGCATTGTTATATACACCATCAAAAAGAATAAAAGCATTTTGATTTTTTGGATTAATTGGTGTTGAAAAATGTTTATGATACCAAGCTACGCCTCCTGGTAAGTACCCAGTACAACCTTCTAGCGATTCGTCAAAAGAAGCTTCTACACTCCAATCATGAGGTAACCTAATGTCTTTCCAGTTTGAATCTATTAACGGGGTATTGAAAACAGAAAGTGTATCTTCTATTAAAGTAAATTTCCAATCGAAATTAAAATCTGTTTCTCTATTTAAAAGTATTTCTTTTTTACAAGAGTTTAAAGTTGAAATTACAAATGTTAGAAGAATTAATAATTTTTTCATCATTATAAAAGTTGTTGAAATTTATTGAAATGCTGCCCCAACCCTTCCCAATCTTTATTTTTTATCAATTCAGAATCAAAAAGTAAGCCTCCCATACCAAAAGCTTTCGCACCAGCTTTTCTAAACTCAAGTATGTTTTCTAAGGATACACCACCTGTTGGCATTAAATCTATAAAATCTAAGAGAGCAGATACATTTTTCAAATAACTAGGAGCCATATTTGCGGAAGGAAAAACTTTTACCATTTTAGCTCCCCATTTCCATGCATTATGAATTTCTGTAGGTGAAAAAGCTCCTGGAAAAATAGGCAGATTTTTTTAACACAATACTTAATCACTTTTTTCTCTACTATTGGTGTAACTATAAAACTTGCTCCTACTTTTATTGCTTTTCTAGCATCTTTTATTGATAGAATTGTACCGCAACCAATATTTAATTTTCCTTCAAATTCAGCAACCAATTCTTCAATAATACCGTAGTCATTAGGTGAGTTTTTAGTAACTTCTAGGTTGGTAAAACCGGGGTTAACAAATACTCTAGAAATGCTTAATACAGTTTCTTTGTCATAACCTCTTAAAATTCCAACAATTGGAGTTTTAGAAAAAAGTTTTTCTGAAAATTGGTTCATAGTTATTTTAATTCTTAATATTAATTCATGACAAGGAACATCTAAAATAGATTCATCGTCATTGAAAGTACAATTTGATGTTAATTAATTAGTCTTTATGGCACCTAAATGTTTGCCGTTTTTATCAATTATAAAAATACCAAATAAAAGCCCATATTATACTTATTTATCCAGATACAATAAATAAATCTCTCCATCCTAAAGCATCCTGTATTATTACTAAAACAGAGGTTAAAAATGCTAAACTTATAAGTTGTCCTGAAATATAAACTGCAATTGTACTAGCTCTTTCTTTCTCAGGAAACCAATTTGTAATAATTTTATTATTCAAAGAGTACGAAAGTGTTTCGAAAACTCCTATGGCAGCTCTTAGACCTATTAAAGATGAAAGAGGATTTACAAAACCTTGTATTAAAGTAGCAATAGTCCAAAGGATTAATATAATAGGATACAATATTCTAGATTTTACCTTATCTACTATTATTCCACCAGGAATTTGAAGTATAGAGTATATCCATGCGAATGCGGAAAAAATGAATCCCATTTGAACAGTTGATAAATTTAGTTCTTTTCTTATGGTAAAAGCCGCTATAGATATATTTTTTCCGCGTAAATGTCTGGTTGTCAATATTGTAAACACTTTAAATGGTAAGTTGTAGCGTTTTCCAGTTTGTTTTGCCATAGCTAAAAAAATTGTCACCACAATATACATTGTAATAAAAAGGTATGACTTGTTAAGTGGTTAAAAATATAGTAGTGTTTAGTTTTTGTCTAGTTCGTAATTATATAAAGGTGGGGTTTCTAAATTACATTTATAAAAAATTAGATTTTTATGAAAATTATAAATATAAAAACTTATCCTATCAGAGTTGGAAATTGAACACAATTGGATGTAAAAGTTGAGATTAATAAAGGATGTTATGGTTGGGAGGCTTCAGGAATATCAACTAGAGAATTGGCTGTTGTTGTAGTCATTGAATATTATAAGTCCTTTTTAATAGGTAAAGATCCTAGGAGAATAGGTGCTGTTTGACAAGAAATGTATAGAGGTCAAGACTTTGGAAATCAGATGGTTTTTTGCAAATTGTTAATTTTATTATGAAACACTTTTTTTTACTGATTGTTGTTGCTTTTACCTATAGTATACATGCACAAACAATTGAAGTTTTACCCTCAAAACCTGTAACAATAGATTATCAGGTAACCGGAAGCTTGGATAAAAAACTCATTTTGCAGGTAAATAACCCTGGTGATTATGCAGGCTTGAGCATTCTAGAAGACAATCGACTTTTAATAGATGATATAAATCTTCCGAATAAAGGAGAACAGGTAGTAACAGCAATTGTTAATTTTTATAAACAAGGCGATGTTCAGATACAATTTCGGGCATTGGACGAAAAATTGACCATATACAGTTATCGTTTTGAAGATATTAATGAAATCGACATTCCGGTTTATAAAGATATTTCGGAACAAGCAGGCTTGGATAAAGTAAGCTCCCTAAAATATGCAGGACCATCAATTGCAGATATAGATAATGATGGGGATTATGACTTTATCGTAAACAACCACAATGCCGAAACAAGCAAATTATATTGGAACAATGGCGATGGTACGGTAACAAAACATGATAAGGATCTGTCCAGATGGTTTAAACACGATCTTCATGGAACATCTCTGGGAGATTATGATAATGATGGTGACCTAGATCTTGTTTTAGAACAAGGGGGTGGCAATGGTACAAATCCTTCGACAGCAAATTTTTATTTAAACGACCACAATACATTTGTACTATTTACCGGAGATGTGGGTATAGATAAAGGAGGAAGGGGAAGAGGTTCTAAATGGATGGACATGGATTTAGATGGAAATCTTGATCTGTTGCTATACAATGAGTCTACCCTCAATTTTGATAAGCCACAGCACTTTTTCTATGAAAATAACGGGGATGGAACATTTACCTATAGGTCTGTAAAAGGTATTGAGGATGTTGAGCAATCTCGCGTACTGGTTACAGATTTTAATAATGACAATATTGATGACCTTATTTTTTTTAGCCCCTTAACTTTATGGAAAGGGAATGGGGGTTTTACCTTTACAGAAGTAACCACACTTATTCCTGAGAATATTCGTTCATTGAGGTATATTAATGCCGTAACGGATATAGACATCGACAATGATGGTGATCTAGACCTCTATTTGGCGAGGGGAATGCGTTTTGAGCATGGAAAAGGCGAAACACCTTTTCTTGATTTTGACCCCATTACAAAAGAACTGGCAATAAAAACACGTGGTTATAAAGGCACCGATGCTTTTGAATTCAATTCTGAAGGGAAAATAAAGTTGCATAAATACTACTACTTGGCCCAAGGTTCTCTACTCGGTAAGGATTACCCTATTTTCTTGGGAAAGAACAAAACATCAAAAATTGTAAAATCTGACGAAGAGCTCGAAATTAAACCTGAAGAAGCTAAAGGATGGCCAAATGATATTTCTGAAAATGGATTTTATCTAGGGTATATAGGCAACTCAATGTGGAAAGGTATTTTGGTTCGGGACGATAATTTCTTTTGGCAATACCGATTTAGTCTTTCGGGCGTTAACCAAGTAAATCCCCAATTTATACCACAGAACAGGAACCATTTCGATGTTCTACTACGAAATGACGGCACTGGTTTTAAAGATGTTTCCAATGAGTGGAATATTCCACTAGGAGGAAATGCCATGGGGGTTACCACGGGTGACTTTAATAATGATAGCCATCAAGACCTTTTTGTTTATCGATGGGGACGAATTGGGGGACGGGTTTCTGACCTGATGCTCCTAAATACCGGAAACAGTTCTTTTGAAATAACTACAATGCACGGGGCAAATGATGTTGGAGCTCCAGGAAACGGAGACATGGGACAAGCATTTGATTTTGATTTGGATGGAAAAATCGACTTATTGAACGGCAGCGAAGGCGGAGAATGGTATTTGTTTAGCAATACCACCAATACCGAAAATAACTATGTGCTGGTACGGGTCGGATATGCCCCAAAATCGAATGTTGATCCTATTTCCGCAGAGGTTATCGTAAATACAACCGATAATGAATATAGAAAACGTGTTGGGTCGGCCGGAGAAGTATTCTCACAAAGCTTATTGAACATAGTACATTTCGGAATCGGTAAAGAATCAAAAATAAAAAGCATCCGAATAC
Organism: Aureibaculum marinum; assembly: GCF_003813905.1. GTDB lineage: Bacteria > Bacteroidota > Bacteroidia > Flavobacteriales > Flavobacteriaceae > Aureibaculum > Aureibaculum marinum. The sequence continues at coordinate 130,346 of NZ_RPFJ01000005.1, read as the reverse complement.
GTTGGAGAAATGGGGAAATCGTTGCGTTTAAAAACAAATCGGCGAATGTCATTTATGATACCGATAAACTGGACCCTGAATCATTATCTTTTGAACCAACAACAATCCGTAAAGGGACTAAAACTCCACTTTCACTTTCTGTCATTCCGCAAAATGTCAATAAAGATGTAATATGGTCATCAAGCAACGAAAAGATAGTTTCCGTTGATGAAAATGGAGTTGTTTCTGCACTTGGAAAACCTGATAAATCGGCTATAATAAAGGTTACAAGTAAAGCGAATGGATTGTCGACCAATAGAAAAATAAAAATCATTGAATGTACTCCCAAACCAGTGACATCAATTTCTTTACGGGCCCCAAAAACAAAATTATATACAGGGCAAAGTACAGTAGTGTTGGCAACAGTTCTACCAAATAATGCCGACAATCCTGAACTTATTTGGTCATCAGATAATACCGACATCCTCACCGTAGAAAACAACGGTACCGTTCATGCCATTGCCCCGGGTAAAACCACGGTGCGTGTATCAACCAAGGATAGTTCCGTTACCTCCGAAATCGAATTTAATATCGAAACCTTTGTTGCACCCTATATTAAAATCACAAACAAGGCTCAATATAAAAACAAAGCCCTAATAGTGAATGATGTTATAAAAGTGAGGGTAAATTATCATGCCGGTTCTGGAAACCGCGTAATCTCTGCCGATGAAGGAGGTATTAGGTTTTGGTTGCGGCACTTTAAAAATAAATGGATTCCCATAAAAGATGTTGTCCATGTATATAAAGAGGCTTTAAATACGGAGTCGGGCACAGCCGAAACAACTTTTTCTTTAAAAGGGTATATACCTTCGGAAGCATTGCCCAAAGGGCAATTTTATCAAATACGGGTAACTTTTACTTCAAGTGACGGCACAATGTATGAAGATGATATACTTCCATTACAAATTGAAATAGAATAATATTGTAATAAAAAAAGGTTCGTAATTACGAACCTTTTATATCTAATCTATTGAGTTAAAATTTATATTAATGCCTTGCTTTTAAAGTTAACTACATTTAAGCGGTCGAGAACAACTTCTTTAATTTTAGGAATAACGCTCTTTAATAAATAAGGAGGGTACGCTGAGTCGATATCTTTAGCCATTTCTTTATACAATTCTTTCATATAAGTTGTATGAACAATGGTACCTACGTTTAATTTTGCAACTCCCATTTTTATTGACTTTTGAATGTCGATGTCAGGTATTCCTGTGCCACCATGTAAAACTAAAGGTTCTTTAATAGCAGTGGCTATTTCAGAGAGTCTATCAAAATGAATTTTTGGAGTTTGAGGAGTAAAGCCATGAGCGGTACCAATTCCAACTGCCATGATATGTGGGCCTGCTTCTTCAACCATGGCTTTTACATCGGCTACGCTAGCTAAAAAATCGTCATCTGATTTTACAACAACATTTCTTCCCATAATTTTTCCAATTTCAGCTTCCACCATAACCCCTGCTGCGGTTTCAGCATATTTTACCACTTCTTTGGTCATTGCAATATTTTCCTTTAAACTTTTTTGGGAGCCATCAATCATTACAGAATCATAACCGTCATCAATGGCTTTTTTGCACATGTCAACAGAAATACTGTGGTCTAAATGTAAGTAAATAGGATTTTTAGAAAATGGCTGTATGCCATCTACCATTTTTCTACACAGATAACTTGAATTTAGTTCAACCACAGGGGGGTATGTCATAGCCATAACAGGGCAATTAGCTTCGTCTGCAGCTAAAGCTACTGCTTTTAAGTCGTATATATCGTTTACATTAAAGCCAATTATACATTTTTGTTGTTTTCTATAATTGTTTAGTAATGTAATTAAATTCTCTTTTTTCATAATGTTCTTGTATTTAATAGTTCAATTCTTTTTGAATACTTCTTCCATAGAGGCTATGCCCTACTTCTAATATGTTTTTTATACCTGACCAGTGGTTGAACTCTTTTAAATCTTCTTGTATATGACCTCTTCCAATAATCCAATGATGATCCAATCCTTTGCTTAAAATGGTGTTAAGTATAGTAGTAGCGTTTATATTTTTAGGTTTTACTTCTCCATAGGCTCCTCTAAATCGCATAGGAGAGTCTATGATTTTACCTTCAAAGGAAAACATTGAAGAAGCGTGTGGGTATTGATATTTAGCTATAGTTATGTCTCCTTTTTCAAGTAAAAATTCCAATAACATTCCGTATGATTTTTCTTTATCATAATTATCTAAAATGCTATGGTTTCTAATTTCGAATTTAGTACCTGATTTTAGTAATTTGGTAGATGAACCTCCGCAATGCCACATTCCTAATTTGTTCTCATCAGCATTAAGAATGGACAGGTCTGTAAGTGTAGGTACGGCTTTTCCATTACTGATTTCATTTATTGTAATCATGGTGAGTAAACCTCCCATATCGGATTCATCGGCTACAGGAATTCCTAAATCTTGTACTAATGCTCCTGCTCCATCGCCAGCTATTTGATAATTATCGAATAATTCGGGCCAGTTCTTTAATGCCACTCCTAAATAATTTCCCTGACGGGCGTAATCTGCAATAGCTAAACTGAATCTTACAGATAAAAATAACTCTCGTTGGTTTATTTTAGTTAAAGCACAGTTGTTGTTGTTTGTTAATTTATATACAATATGTTCAATGTCTTGTTTTTTGAATTTATCACCATGTTTCCAAATGGTTTCTATATCTACTCTTTTTACACCTAAACCAAAATGCTTTGCTATAGACATTTCGTTGAGTTCGCAGTCGTAAAAACCAGGAACACGCATGCCACCTATCATAAGCATATTGGTATGTTGCATTCTTTTTTTTGCGGTTGCAACACGTATAAATCGGTCTAGAATACTATCTAACTGTTTTGTTTTAGGGGAATTAAATACCCAAGAATACTTTACTTCTAATGAGTTTAAAATGTTTAATAAAAAATTTTGTCCGCAGAGTCTATTAGCTGTTAATCTGCCACCAGTAACCTCACCATGAGACCAACTAAGTAAAGGCATTTTGTTTTCTCGTAACCAATAGCCAAGAGCTAGAGCTAAATCGCCAGAAATATATGAAGCTTGGTAAATAATTAATCCACTCATGCCTTTAGCATTAAACTTGTTTAATGTATCTACCAATTCTTTTTTAGTTTGAATAGGTTCGTCTAAAGCTAAAAGTTTATTGTGCGAACCAAAACTATTTTTGGTTTGTTTTACAGCATCTGAGTAGGACTTTTTTGCTTTTTCCCAATCAAAGTGCAATTCAAAACCTATTCCAATAAAACCTATATTGACAAGTGGTTTTTTAGGGGCGTTGCAGATTAATTTTTCCATTTCATCAGCTACCACACCTTGTCGTTGAGCGATGTCTAAATTCAAATGGATTGAATTTGTATTTGGCTTGTTTAATACATGAGTTTCCATAATTTTATACGTTTAAAATTTTATTTGTAATCTCTTCTTTATTAGGGAAGTAGCTTCTTCCGCCAAAATGTGAAGCTATAATTGAAGCGTATGCAGAAGCATATTCAAGTCGTTCTTTTAAATTTTTATTGTCCAATAAGGCCACGGCATAGGCACCATGAAAGGCATCTCCACAGCCAGTGGTGTCAACCACTTTTGTTTTATAAGCAGGTTGGTGAATTATGTTTTTATCATCTGAAGCCCAGCTGCCATTGGCTCCATCTGTGATTACTAGTTGGCCTTCGGTTAAGGAGCTTAAGTATTCTAAACAATCTTCAGGAGAACTCAATTTACTTAGTGTTTGGGCTCCATCTAACGGTAAAATAATATGGTTGCCCAACGAAATCATTTCTTTTAGGATATTGACGTCACCAGACTCAATATCGAGAACGGAAGGGACGTTATATTTTTTTGCAATTTTTAAAAGTTCTAAATTTCCAACAACATCATATCCATCTACAAATAATAGACGACAATTTTTAATCCAAACTTCATTAATGTCCTTTGGGCGAAGAGGTTGGTAGTTCTCAGTGGAATAAAAAACAGTTCTATCTCCATTTTTTGAATCTACATTAACTACAGCTATTGCAGGCTGAAAATTAGCATGTGTGATTAACAACGAGGTGTCAACATTACATTTTTTAAATTCTTCGGTTGCTATTTGGCTTAAAGTGCTTGTTGATTTATATCCAAGAAAAGCTGTTTTTATATTGTTTTTTGCAATTACGCAAGCAGCATTTCCTGCAGGAGCACCTCCTTGTACTAAAATTTTAGAAACCTCATGTTTGGTTCCTTTGTTAAATGAAGATGGTACTTTTGTCAAAATATCTACAACCATCATTCCTGATACTAGAACATCAATTTTCATCTCAAAAGTTTATAATTATTAAGTAAAAGTACAACGAGATAAAATGAGATGTTAAATACGGAATTATTCATATAGTATACTATTTTTCCATATATTTGAATAATTAGATGTTTAATACGAAAAAATATACATAATGAAAGCTGTTTTTGAACCAATTTCTAATGCGTTAAATAGATCATTTCATTATCGTGTATTTGAAAAACTTGAATTTGAAACTCCTTGGCATTATCATCCAGAATGCGAGTTAACTTATATAACCCAAAGCACAGGGATAAGAAGTGTGGGTAATTCTATACAAGCTTATGAACCTGGAGAATTGGTTTTGTTAGGACCAAATTTACCTCATTGTTGGAGAACAAATACATCATCAGAGCAACTTGCAAAATCTACTGTAGTACAATTTCAGGAAGATTTTATTGGTACAGGATGGTTAGAAAAAGAAGAATTTACTTTGATTAAGAGAATGCTCGATAGAAGTACTTACGGATTGATATTTGATAAAAAAACAGCCCAAAGTGTGGGCCAAAAAATGATTTCTTTAAAAACAATGTCTCCTACGCTTCAAATAATTGAATTTATAAAATTACTACATGAGTTATCTCTGAAAAAACCTGAGATTTTAAGTTTAGGAGCTCGTTTTAATGTTAACGCTGTGGTTTCAAAAAGAATAGAAAAGATAATAAACTTTGTGGCTAATAATTATCAAAAAAAGATTGATTCTTCTCAACTAGGAGAGTTGGTTTTTATGACTCCAGTTTCTTTTTCAAAGTTCTTTAAAAAAACTTTTAAAAAAACATTTACCTCTTATTTAAACGAATATAGGATTAGCAAAGCTTGTGAACTTTTAAAAGATACTGAACTTTCAGTAGAACAAATTGCCTTTGAAACGGGCTATCCTAACCTTTCTTTTTTTCACCGCCAGTTTAAGTTGTTTACAAAAAGAACTCCTGCTCAATATAGAGCAGCATTCTTACGGTAATTTTTTTTTGTGTCTTAATTTGCGTTTTATCATGTGTATTAATATGTCATATGGAAAAATAGTATACTTTTTGGATTAAATAGTGTTTAATTACAAGTTACTATAGATGTAGTTTTGGTTCTTAACTTACTGAAATAGTTAAGTGTAACGTTTCGGTGGTATTAGCAGGTTTTCTTAAAAACATAATTAGGCATATAATAAAATGAAGAAAAGTGCAATTTCATGCCCATTTGAAAAATCTCGATTAGAAAAAGGTTATGGGGAGATGAATGATCAGGACGATCCTGTTGTAATGGTTTTACGTCATAAAGATGTTCGTAAATGTGCCCATAATTGGAAAACTTTTCAATCGGGAGCCAAACCAGGGCGTATTGTTATTCCGTCAGAAGTAAACATTAGAGATGTTCGCCAAATACCATTTGAAGTAGATCCTCCAATGCATGGAGAATACAGAATTATTCTAGAAAAATGGTTTAAAAGACCCTTAGAGGAAAGCTATGAAAATGAATTGAGAAAACAAATTGAAGCTCTTGTTGAAGTGTCTATGGTTAAAGACTCTGTAGAGGTTATAAATGAATTTGCATTAGTATTACAATCAAGAGCATTAACATTATTATTTAATGTGCCTTTTTCAGAATCGGAAACATGGATTTCTTGGGGTACACATGTTTTTAGAAGTGAAGAGACTGCGTTAGATTCCTATAAAGCCAATGTTTTATACGATTATATAGATAGGCAGATAGAGAAGAGTATAGCACAACCTGGTGAAGATTTTTATTCAAAATTATTAGCAGCAGAAGTTAATGGTAAAAAACTAACAAAAAAAGAAATAAAAGGCGTTGTGATATTAACTTTTGCAGGAGGTAGAGACACGGTTATAAATGCTATAACAAACTCTATTGCTTACTTTGCTGAACATCCAGAATCTATTGAAAGGTTACGAAGGGAGCCTGAATTAATAAAATTTGCAATAGAAGAATTAATACGGTATTTCTCTCCGTTAACACATATGGGACGGGTTGTTACAGAAGACACTCAAATTTGTGGCCGTGCTATAAAGGCCGATACGAGAATCTCTTTAAATTGGGCTTCGGCAAATAGAGATGCTTCCGTTTTTGAAAATGCTGATGAAGTAGTCATTGATAGAAAAATTAACCCACACGTAGCTTTTGGATTTGGTACCCATAATTGTTTGGGGGCAACACATGCAAGACAAATTATGAAAGTTTTAGTTCAAACACTTATAGATAAAGTAGGTGCTATTGATATTTTTGATTACGAAGAGAATATAGAAAATTTAGGAGAGTTTAAACGAAAAGTGGGGTACAAGAATATCAACGTAAAGTTTCACAAAAAATAAACTAATTAATCAAGATAATAGAAATAATGGCTAAAATAACATTTATAACGAGTGACGAGCAATCCATTACCGTAGAAGGTAATTCAGGAAACGTGATGGAACTTGCAGTAAAAAATAAAATTAAAGGGATTGACGGTAATTGTGGAGGAGTTTGTTCTTGTGCTACATGTCATGTACACGTATTACCAGAATATTGGGACAAAATAGGTGCTCCTAGTGAATTAGAGAATGATATGTTGGAGTTTGATGAGAATATAAGCGACCATAGCCGTTTATCTTGCCAAATTCAAGTAACCGATGCTATTGATGGAGTCGTGTTAAAAGTAGCAAAGTAAACAATATGTCCGGTAATAACACTGTAGATAAAACCTGCCTAATAATTGGTGCAAGTCATGCAGGCACTAATTTTGCCTTTGCATTAAGAAGAGAGGGGTGGCAAGGAACCATTAAAATATTTGATGCCGATTCTGTATTTCCATATCATAAACCTCCATTGTCAAAGGCTTATTTTTCCAATGAAGATAGCTCTCAAGTAGATTTACTTTTTCCAAAAGAAAATTATATTACAGATCACATACAACTTCATTTGGGCAAGGCAGTTACCTTAATAGATAAAGAGAAAAAAACAATCGCTCTTGAAGATGGCTCTATTGAAGAATACGATAAATTGGTTATAGCAACAGGAGCACGGCCATTTATACCCAAAATTAAAGGGATTAATAAGGCTCAAAATCTTTATCCTTTAAGAACAGCCTCGCATGCTATTCAAATAGGCGAATTCATTAAGACCAGTAAAAACAAACGTGTTGTAATTATTGGTGGAGGTTATATTGGTTTAGAAACTGCGGCCTCTTTAAAAAAGCTAGGGGCTAAAGTGGTCGTTTTAGAGCGTGAAAATCGAGTGTTGGCTAGGGTAACAGCTCCTGAAATGTCGAATTACTTTCATACGTTGCATCATCAGAATGGGGTAGAACTATTAACCAATAAAAATGTTGTTTCTATAGAAAATAACGATAATGGAAATACGGTGTTCTGTGACGATTATACAAATTACAGAGCAGATTTAATAGTGGTAGGGGTTGGTATTAAGGTAAATACAGAATTGGCCGAAAAAGCAGGTTTAGCTATTGAAAATGGCATTAAGGTAGACGCTACCGCTAAAACCAATAACGACCATATTTATGCTATAGGAGATTGCACGTTCCATTACAATAAACATTACAATAGGTTTGTTAGATTGGAATCTGTGCAAAATGCGGTTGACCAAGCAAAAGTGGCAGCTGCGGCTATTTGCGGTAACAGAATTGAGTACGATTCAATTCCTTGGTTTTGGTCGGATCAATATGACGTTAAATTGCAAATGGTAGGGCTTTCAACGGGATATAAAGAAGTAATAGAAAGAGTAGAATTAGATAATGATAAGAGTAGGTCTGTTTGGTATTTTAAAAATGATGAATTATTAGCGGTAGATGCTGTAAATAACCCTAAGGCCTATGTATTGGGAAGAAGATTTATAAAAAGCAGACAAAAAATCAACAAAACTAAATTAAAGGATACAGCTATCCCTATAAAACCAAATAGTTTCCTCTAGTAAAAAATAATTAATATATGAGTATTATTTGTAAAGCGGCAATTGCAAGAGGTAATGGGTCTTTTGTGATAGACACCATTGAAGTTCAGGGTCCTAAAGAAGATGAGGTTTTGGTAGCGGTAAAAGCAGCTGGGATATGCCATACAGATTACGATTCTTTACAGTGGGGAAAACCAATAGTTATGGGACACGAAGGTGCGGGTATTGTTAAGGCTGTGGGAACCAAAGTTAAGACGGTAAAAGTAGGAGATGCTGTTATTTTAAATTGGGCAACGCCTTGTGGAGAGTGTTTTCAATGCAAACTTGAAAATGAACATATTTGCGAAAACAATTCGCCAGTCGTAGCTGGTGGCAATGGTTTTACGCCAGGACATGCACATCTAGAAGGAACAAAATGGAATAATAATCCAATAGTACGGTCATTTAACATTGGAACATTATCTGAATATACTTTGGTAAAAGAATCTGCTGTGATAAAAAACCCAGTTCAAGACATGTCTTTTGCAGCGGCAAGTATTGTAAGTTGTGGTGTGATGACGGGCTTTGGGTCGGCCGTAAATACTGCAAAAGTGAAAAAAAATTCATCAGCTGTGGTAATAGGTACTGGAGGTGTTGGCCTTAATGTTATTCAAGGTATTAAGGTGTCTAAAGCTTCAAAAATAATAGCTATCGATGTCAATCAAACAAGATTGGATATAGCCATTGAGTTTGGAGCAACGCATACCATATTAGCCAATAAATCAGACAAAGGACTGTTGAAAGCTGCTGGAAAAGTTAAAGAAATGACAGAGGGTAGAGGAGCAGATTATGCTTTTGAGTGTACTGCTATACCCGAGTTGGGAGCGGCTCCATTAGCTATGGTTAGAAATGCAGGAACAGCAGTTCAGGTAAGTGGAATCGAGCAGGAAATAATGGTTGATATGACCTTGTTTGAATGGGATAAAAAATACATTAATCCACTGTACGGAAAATGTAATCCTCAAATCGATTTTCCTAAAATTATAAATCATTATAAAAATGGAGATATTATGTTGGATGAAATGATTACAAGAACATACCCTTTAAGAAATTTACAAAACGCTTTTGACGATATGCTGTCAGGTAAAAACGCTAAAGGTGTAATTGTTTTTGAATAACGAACATGGTAAATAAAGAAAAATCCAAATTTAGAACTACAGAAATATCCAATCCGGAGTTTGAATGTAATAATTTACGTTTTATTACCGTAAAAACCCAAAATTTAAAAGGGAGAGGTGATATTTGTGTTTTTGTTCCGCCAATAAAAAAACTTCAAGATACACCGATAGTAACATTGTTACATGGCGTATATGGAAGTGCTTGGATTTGGGCCCATAAAGCAGGAGTGCATTTTACGGCTATGAAAATGATTAACAAAGGTTTAATAAAACCGATGGTAATAGCAATGCCTTCAGATGGTCTTTGGGGAGATGGTTCAGGATATTTGCCCCATAATAACTTTAATTTTGAAAATTGGATAGTAAAAGATGTTATCGATGCGGTAAAAGAAACTATTGATTGTACTAGCGATAAATCAAAATTATTTATTTCTGGCTTATCAATGGGAGGTTATGGAGCATTACGGATTGGAGCCAAATACCCTAAAAATTACGTTGGTATTTCTGGACATTCTTCTATTACCAACGTTAATCAGATGCATTTATTTGTTGAAGAAAAAGAAAGCAACTACAATCAATACGATAAAATTAGTGAAGATGTTTTTGAGTTGATGTACCAAAACAAAGAAGAATTACCTCCAATTCGTTTTGATTGTGGAAAAAATGATTTGCTAATAGAATATAACAGAGAGCTGCATCAAAAATTAAAGCAATCAGGTGTAAAACACATTTATGAAGAATTTGAAGGTGAGCATGAGTGGTCTTATTGGCAAAAACATATTCGGAATACACTACTGTTTTTTAATTCGGTTTTATAAGTAAAGTTCATTATTAGTTGCTAACAGGCTTAAAAACCCTAATCCAATCTATCTTAAAAGTATTATTGTCTACGTTTTCAAGTTCAGCATCTGTAGGTGTAAGACCTTGTTCTGCCCGCCAAGTTTGATCTTCTGCATTTATAATAATGTCCATTTCCTTATGTAAACCTGTTCCTTCGGCATAATTTAAAGGATCAATTTCAGACATTCCAGACCTAGTTCTAACAAGCTTTCCATCTACATAATATTCTAAATTCCATGGATCTTTCCAATAGACTCCAAATCGGTGAAAGTCATCTCTCCAAATCGTAGAACCATCCGTATAGAAACTACCTTCGTCACTGGGTTGCCAATCTTGAAAGGGATCTCTGATAAAGACATGGTGACTTAAGTGCACTCTTTTAGGGCTAAACCACTCGTTTGTCCACCGGTCACTACCATAGGCTTCAACAATATCTATTTCTTGGGTGTCGTCGGGACTTAACAACCAAAAGCCGTTTGCAAGAACGGAGTTCATGATCTTTACCCTTGCTTCGATGTATACGGGGTACTGAACCCTCTTTTTTGAAGTAATGATTCCCGTATTCGTTTTTGAGGTGCCCTCGGGGCGACTGGCCTTAATAAGCAATTTTCCATCCGTTACTTCCGAATGGGTTCTGCTCCATTCGGTAGGGGCTGGCCCCGTCCAACTGTTATGGTACCAATCATCCCATTTATCAAAAAAGATATCCCCTTTATCATCTGAAGGAGCCTCGTATTCGAAATTATCAGATAGGTTGGCTTGAAATTTCCATTTCATTCCGTTGCCAGGATTAGCAGGTACTGGAATTGTAATCCATGTTTCTGCTGGTAAAGGATTATTATCGGTGTTGTTGTTAGTATCTTCATCACTTTCTGAAATAGAACAAGAGAAGGCAATAAAAGTAAAAAACAGTATTATTAATGTAGTAATTTTCATTTTCTTACATTTTAGAATAATATTAAGGTAATTGTATTAAAAATATATATGTTTCGTATTTACAGATGCTTGATTTAAACTTGATAGTTGTAAAATTGAATTAAAAATTCAAATTTTGTTTTAATTTGATTTTAATGTTCAACAAAGATGAAACGACTTTGCTGCGTTATAAAAATTTACAATTTATCTTTCCATTCAAGATAGAATGTTTGTATTCTGCTCTCCTGCTCTTGTAACAAATCTTGTTTCTGCAAAAACCAATATAAACGACGTGCTATTAAAAAATCATTATGATTAAGAAGAGGTAATAAATGATTAATCATCTGTGGTGAAATATCGTATTTTGTATTTAAAATTTTTAATAAAACATGAATTTCTTGATAAGTAAAATCTTTATATAAATCACTTAATTTATAATAAAACTCGAGAGGTAATTTTTGTTTTGTTTTCAACAAGTGTTGAAGACAAAATAATCTATTTTCACTTTCAAATTGCTTTAATAATTTTTGAATTGTATTTATATATACTTTGTTTGGTGCATTTTCCAAATATAATAAGCTTGGTTTTAAAAGTGTTGAAGATTGTTCAATTGCTGAAACAACTAATTGAACTGATTTTTCAGAATAGTCCTTACGATGGTTAAGTTGCTCTAATCCAAACAATTTTTTTACTTTTTTATTTGAACTTAAATAGCTTTGTAGTGATTTAATTGATTGAGATTTTCCTGTAATATTTCGAATTATCTGTTTAATGTCTCCATGAACCCAGTGCCAAAGGGAATAGCATGTCCAAACAGCTCCTTTAACATATGCACTTTTTTCTAACAAAATAGTTGAGCCAGATAAAGCGTCAATTCCTTCAGTTCCTACAGTACTGACAATTTCATGTTTATAGACATCTTTTAAAGAAGAATTTTCGTCATGTAGGATTGAATTCAGTTTTTCATAATCTTCTGCAGTAAAATCTTTGCCTTCTGCTTTTTCAAGTTTCACCTTATCAGGTAGTTCAAATCTCTTATATTGTCCAAATATATCCCAAAATATACGCACAAAATCTACTTTACAATGATTGTCACCACATACCACAGATTCTACATCCATATAATATTCTATTGGTTGCTGATACTCATTTTGAACCTCTATCAAATTGCAGTCAACAGATTCCGTTAGGCTAATACCTTTATGGAAAACTTTAATAGAATGAATTATCTCATTTTTTGAAACAGTGTTAAAAAATGTCCAATTACCAATACAGATTACTAAAACAATATTTAAAAATTTATTAATCATTTTGAATAACATTTAACTTCAAAAAGTTTAACTTTTTTATCACCATAAGTTTCTCTAAGATTGATTCGAATTGCTGTTGTTTTTATAGTTTTAAAATTAAACTTAATTAATCGTGTTTTATTTTTGTCTATTTCACCAATTTTTACCCATTCACCATTTATTCGTGCTTCGATATATAGAGCTTTAACTAATTCTTTAGGTACTTTTGTGCTGTAGATATCATTCTCTAACCTATCTCTACGCATCATAATATTCCGCTTAACATTAGTGTCACATTTTATCTCTATGCTTGATAAACTAATGCGTTCTTCCCATTCTATTTGTACTTCAGCTGGTAAATCTTCAGATTTCCAATGATGAATTTTACCATTATAATCTCTTGACCACCCATCGTTTAATAAATTAGCTTCACCAGATGATGTACTTGATGCAAAAATTATACTGGCTTTCTTTACTAAATTTGTTTCATCTTTAGCAGGTCTATTTGGAATGAAAACATCATCTCTTAACAGTTGTTCTTGTAATATTTTAATATGTTTTTGTCCAAGTTCGCGTGGTAAAACCTTCTTTTTTAGACATAAAGCTGCTGCAGTACCAACGGCTTGGCCTTCTAATGCACAGGTTGCCATAATACGAGTAGATGACAAAGCTATATGGGTTTGACTTATATTTCTGCCAGCAAAAAGTAAGTTAGGCACATTTTTAGAATATAAACAGCGAAAAGGAATTTGGTATGGCTGTTCAAACTCTTCATGAAAATAACTAGGTGGTTCACTTAAATTTGTAATTCCTCCGGGATTGTGCTCATCTAAAGACCAACCTCCATAAGCTACTGCATCAGGAAATTGTTTATTTCCTAACATGTCTGGTTCACACAGTATATAATCTCCAATAAATCTTCTACTCTCACGCTTACCTGGTAAAGAAGAAACCCAATCTAAAGCATAATTTTCGGTTTCTGGAAACTTGCCAGAGTTTTTTAAATAATCCCAAACACCATATGCATACCCCATTAAAGCGTGTTTATTATCTTCATAATCTCCAATTATATCATCATCACTTCCTAATTCTACCCACCAAAACCCTAATTCAAATGGTATTAAATTTCTTCCTGGATGTGATTTTTCTGCATCGTATTTAATAGCAAAATGTGGTGGCTCAAAAGGCATTGGTTTCCCCATATCTTTTGATCCTAATAAAACCGTTGAGCCCATTTGCCAACCGTCGGCTACTTTAGGTGCATATTTTTCGTTAAATTCTGAAGATGCTTCTCTTCCAGTTCTATATAATGCTCCTGCAGTTGCTCCTAACAATCCATCTCCAGAACAATCTATAAAAATTTTTGCTTTTACAGTAAATTCTGTTTCTGTTGTCATTTGCCAACAGTAGGCAGCTTCTATTTTGTCACCAGACATTATAGCTCGTATAGCAGAGGTGTTAAGTTTTAAATCAATATTAGGTTCTTTTGTTATAAAATCATAGAGAATATGATCCCAAACAGGATAAGAATCTTGAGGATTATAAAATCTATTATGAAGTAAAATTTCTTCAATTATACCTGTTTCACGTTCAGGTAGTCCATTTTTTAATTGATTTACACCATTTAAATGAACACGAATTTCACTTGAAGAATTTCCTCCTAAAACTGGTCTGTCTTGAATTAAAACTACTTTTGATCCATTACGTGCTGCAGCGACTGCAGCACACATTCCTGCTGCACCTCCACCAATTACAGCTACATCATAGGTTACTGTTTTTTTTCTGTTTGGTCTAGGTCTTTTTCCTGATCCCATTTTATGCCATTGTTTAGGATTTGTATTACCATATGGAAAATCCTTTTCTATATTAGATTGGCTAATAATCTTGTTTGATGATGTACAAGAATTACCTATTAAGGGTATAATTGTTGCTCCGAGAGCTCCTTTTGCCGTTTTTTTAAAAAAAATTCTTCTTTTCATTATTAAATAACTTTATTTAAAAGAAATATTAAACTTAGATGAAATTTGATTTGTATGTTCCCCTAATTTTGGGGCACCCAATGGCGATGTAAAATATTCTCCGTCAATTTTTATAGGGCATCTAGTTGTTTTATACTCAAAGCCATCGCCCATGGTTACATTCTGAATCATATTCAATGCCTTAAATCCTTCTTGATTAAAAAGTGTCTCCCAATCCATCACTTTGGCACACCAAATATCCGCTGGTTCTAAAATGGATAACCAATGCTCCGTGGTATTGGTGCTCAATTTATCGGCCAAGATCGTTTTTATTTCATCACGTTTGGTAAACCAACTTTCAGGTTCTTGGTAATCATCCAATTCATCACATCCAATCAAACCTCCTATACCGGGAATGGATCCCATCGCCAAGGCCAAATACCCATTTTGGGTCTTGTAAACCCCATAAGGAGCCCCTAAATAGGCGTGGGCACTATTGCTTCTTGGTCGGACTGTAGGCTCTCCACCATCGTGAAAATACGTGGTAATCGATTCAAATTGGAAGTCGATAATGGATTCCAGCATACTTACGGATACTTTAGATCCTTCGCCAGTGGTAGCTTTTTTAAGCAAGGCGGCCAAAATGCCCTGTGCCAAATGTGAACCCGATAGAATATCGGCAATGGCCAATCCGACGGGTGTGGGACCGCTACCGGCATTACCGTTTAGCCAGGTCAAACCCGATAGCGATTGTACCAACAGGTCCTGTCCCGGTTTATTAGCCCAAGGTCCTTCCTCTCCATAGCCCGAAATTTCGCCATACACGATTCCCGGGTTTATTTTTTTAATGAATTCATAATCAAAGCCCAAACGTTCTACAACACCCGGTCTAAAATTATGAACCAGAACGTCCGCTTTTTCAATCAATTTTAAGACACGCTGTTTGTCAAGATCTCTTTTTAAATCGGCCTCAAAACTTTCCTTGTTTCTGTTAACAGGAACAAACAAAGGGGATTCGTTGTTTATTTTTAGATTAGCGGCACTCAATTGGCGACCAATATCCCCCGTTTCGGGTTTTTCTATTTTGATTACCCTTGCCCCTAAATCGGCCAACCGTAGAGTGGCGGAGGGAGCCGATAAGAATTGGCTTAAATCTATAACTAAAATATCTTCTAAAGGTTTCATGGGGCTATAGATTAAATTCTTTAATAATTGCTTCTGTATCTTGGCCTACTCTTGGGGCCGCTTTTTTGCTAAAAAGCTTTTTGTCATTCAATCGTATAGGGCAACGAGTGGTGTGTATTTCCTCTCCAGAAGGCAACGGTAGTTTCTGGTCCATTTGCAACACTTTAAAAGCTTCGTGGTTTAAGAGCGTCTCGTAATCAAAAACATCGGAACACCAAATACCATTAGGTTCCAATAGACCCAACCAATCTTGTGTGTTTTTTTGAATTAAAATACCGCGGAGAATATCCATTATTTCATCCCGTTTCCCGTACCAGGAAGTAGGGTCTTTATAAGAATCTAGGGCCGATGTTTTTAAAACCTTTGCTAAATCGGTCAGAGATCCCATTGCCAAGGACAAGTACCCATCTTTTGTTTTATAAACCCCATAAGGGGCACCTAAATAGGCATGTGCATTTCCTTGTTTTGCCCTGTTGGGTTTTTGCCCGTTGTCATATAAATACCCCGTAATAAGTTCAAACTGAATGTCTAATGTCGATTCCAATAAACTTACTTCAACCAAAGCACCTTTATTGGTCTTTGAACGTTTTAAAAGGCTCGCCAAAATTCCATGGGTTAAATGGGTTCCGGTAATTAAATCGGACACGGCGGCCCCAACGGGTATGGGGTTATCGTCTTTGTTTCCGGTCAAGTTGGCGAATCCCGACATGCATTGAATCAACAAATCCTGTCCTGGTTTTTTTACCCATTCCCCTTTTGTGCCATAGCCCGTAACGGTAGCGTACACCAATTTGGGATTGATCTGCTGTACCGTTTTATAGTCCAAACCTATTTTTTCCATCACTCCAGGTCGAAAGTTATGGGTCATTACATCGGCCTTTGCTATTAATTTTTTAACGCGGGCCAAATCTTCGGCATCCTTGAGGTTGGCGGTGTACGACTCTTTGTTTCTGTTTGCCGTATGGAAGACCAAACTGCTTCCGTCCTTGAACAGGTTTTTTAACGCAATTTTTCTACCTGCTTCTCCAGAACCGGGCCTTTCGACCTTAATGACCCTTGCCCCTAGGTCTGCTAGACGTAAACCCGCCGAGGGACCGGCCATGAATTGGGAAAATTCAAGCACCAATATACCTTCCAATGGTAACTTCATAACAGTTCCTTTAAAGATTTAATATAAAGTTCATTGAGTTGGTTAAGAAGCTTTTTAGCATCGCCGCCATTGATCATATATTCCCTAATAGGTGCACCGGCCCTATCTTGAAAATACATATGGCCATGGTAGCGGGGCCTTAAAAAAGCACGATCTAATGCTGGTAAGGTATCCATAAAGAAATTGTCCGTTAGGTCATTTGCCCGTTTGTCGAGCCAAGCCTGTCTATGCCCCGGTTGCCCCCCATTATCGAAGAACACCCCTTTTTGGGTGTTTTCAGAACCTACATACTCCACAAATTTTCCTGCAATTTCCTTGTGCTTGCTATCCGCTGAAATGGCCAAACCGGTTCCTCCCAAGGTGGTAATCAGTTTTTGTCCATCGATGGCGACCATATCGTGGAACTTTAACTGTTTTCGGGCATAGCCTTGACGGGAATAGTTGGTGTAGCCGTAAGCGAACGGACTATGAATGTAGTCATCGGTCAAGGTCATTGCCTCATATACCTTTATGGGGTTGAAGTTGTAATTTTCGGGCTTTATATATTGCCCCAGTTCGCGAAGTAGTTCCAAGGCCTTTATTCCAATTTCTTCTGAAATGACCCGTTCCTTGCTTTGGCAGACATCCTCACCTAACGTGGAGCATACCATATAAAAACTCATCAGCGTATCTTGTGGAATACCAGGAATAGCCACCTTGCCTGTTTTTGATAATTCTATTAAATCATCAAAGGTTTCTGGAAATTTTAGATTCAATTTTTCAAATAAATCTGGTCTGCTTGCTGCGACAGGTGTAGCAGCATCAATAGCCAAGGCCCATTGTTTACCATTGATGGAATAACTTTCGTGGGACTTGCCGACCGAGTTTATTTCCTGATCTTTTAAATAGGCCTCCGACAAATAATCGTTCAAAGGCAAAATGACCTCTGTTCGTGCCGCGAAACCTGTCCAAGGGTGATCAATGATTAAAAAATCGTACCGTTTTGCCAATTGATCTATGGGTTCATCGGCAAAAGCTTGTAGAGATCGCTTTTCCCAAACAATATCCACATCTGGGTTTAATTCTGAAAATCGCTGTGCACAAGCGACTATTGATGTGAAACCTCGACTGTGGTTCCATGTAATGCCTTTAAGTTGTTTCATAATTTATTCGTAACTCATGTAAATTGTTCGTTTTTGTAAGTACTGCTCAATACCATAAACACCGTCTTCCCCTCCGAATCCCGCTTTTTTGTGTCCGGAATGGTAGCCTTGTATGTACCCCACAATAGGTTTGTTTATAAATATGGTCCCGGTTTGGAATTCTTGTATGGAACGCATGATCAATTTGTGGTTTTGCGTATACAAGTATGCCGATAGGCTATCCTCCCGTTTGTTCAACAACTCTTTGGCTTCTTCGTACCCTTTTATTTTTACAATGGGTAGCACAGGTCCGAACATTTCTTCTTGAACCGTTGCCTGCCCGGGTTTAACATCGGTAAGCACGGTAGGTTCGTACCAATTGCCCTTTTCAAATTGTTTTCCTTCAGGACGTTTTCCTCCCAGCACCAAATTGGCACCCTGGGCCAGGTTTTCCTTTACAATATTTTCGATGTGCTCGAGTCCCTTGGGGCTTAAGCTAGGGCCCATATCCACATCGGTCATCGGGTCTCCAACTCTAATTTTTTTGACCCGTTTTATAAGTTTTTCGGTGAACTCGTCTACAATTTTTTCATCTACGAACACCATTTCGTTACAGATACATACCTGGCCGCAATTGGCGTAGCGGGAGATAGCGGCAGCCTCGACGGCTTTGTCGATATCCGCATCTTCCAATACGATAAAAGGGGCTTTTCCACCAAGCTCCAGAACCAAACCTGCAATATTTTGTGAAGCCGCTTTGTAAATGGCCTGTCCCGCTCGTGTACTTCCGGTCATGGAAATTAGTTTTGTAATGGGATTTTCCACCAAATAGGCCCCAACATCATGGCCATAGCCAACGACCATGCCAATAACCCCTTTTGGGAGTCCCGCTTCATGCACGACCCTACAAAATTCCGATGCTGTCACAGGCGTTAATTCGGAAGGTTTTATGACCATTGTGTTACCCGTAATCAAGGCCGGACCGATTTTGCGTCCGATCAAGGCCAAGGGATAATTAAAGGCCATAAGTCCGACCGTAACACCGTAGGGCACTTTGTGGATAGACAGTTGTTCGTTAGGGGCTTCGGAAGGAAAAATGGCTCCTTGGATCCTTCTTCCCGCTTCCGCGGAATAGGTTATATACCTAATGGTATCATCAACTTCATATCGGGCTTCTACCAAGGTTTTTCCTTGCTCCATTACCAATAACTTGGCAAAGTGCTCTTTCTCTTCCTTTAATTTATCGACGATAGCGTACAAATAGTTCGCCCTTTCCTGGGCAGGTAACATTTGCCAGGCAAATTGGGCTTTTTCGGCCGCTTCCAATGCTAGTTGGGTCTCGTCGATAGTACTCGTGTACATGGTAGCAAAGACTTCTCCCGTAGCGGGGTTTTCAACTTCTATTTTGTCGCCTGAACTTTTCTTGATCCATTCACCATTGATATAAGTATGATATATCTTTTCCATTTTTTGAACTATTTATAGGTTGGTTTTCTTCTTTCAACAAAGGATTTTAATCCTTCTTTTGCGTCATCGGTGTCGTATAAGGAGTTGGCCAATTCGGTTTCCAATTGCAATCCTTCTTCCAAAGACATTTCGCTGCCCTGGTAGACTGCTTGTTTTATGGCACTCATGGCCTGTGCAGGACCGGAAGCCAATTTTTCCAAATATTCTGCGGTTAACGTATTGAATTCCGATTCGGGATAGAACTGATGCACCAAACCGATTTCGAAGGCCTGATCTGGAGTTATAGGATCTCCGTTCAATAAAAACTCCAAGGCCCTGCTTAAGTTGATGCGTCGAATCAACCTTTGGGTTCCACCATTTCCGGGCATTAGTCCCAATTTCACTTCGGGCAACCCAATTAAATATTCGGCATCGGAAGCCAATCGTATGTCACAGGCCAAGGCCAGTTCCAAACCTCCGCCCAAGGTGTGCCCGTTTAAAAGGGCAACCGTGATCTTAGGACTTTTTGACAATTTTTCGGCTACCAAATTGGCGTACTTGACCATCTCTTTGTTCTGGTCGGTCGTGTTTTTTTGAAACATATTGATGTCCGCCCCGGCACAAAAGAACTTTTTCAGTTTGCTCTTTATCGCTATTACCTTAACTTCATCATTGGCAACGGCTTCATCAATAATGTCCGCCATTAGCTTCATAAAGTCTATATCGTAACTGTTTGCCTTTGGCTTATTGATTACTATATAGCCTATCCGATTTTTTATTTTTAAACCTATCATTTTCATATGTATTAATTGCCTTTATTTAATTCGTTGGGAATTTGATACGCTGTATTCACATCGATATTTGAAAGGGATTCTCTTTCCCCGTTCCTCCAAATTATTTCGGCAGTTTCTATCTTATTATCCCTACCCAGACCAAAATGGACCATATTCAAAAAGCTTTGGGCGTGCGAGGCACTTCCCGAACCAATTAGTTTGAATTGACTTCCAGAAGCCGTTGTTATCTTTACTTTAGCTCCGTAAGCATCAACCCCCGATTTTGAATTTCCTACCCAAAAGAACACATAGTTATTTTTTGAATCGGTTTTGTTTTGGTAGAGAAGCCATTGGCCATTGTCGTCATCACCGCTTAGAACATCAACCTTACCGTCTAGATTATAATCGAAGGCCGCTCCCATATCACCATGGGCCTTGGCGGGGATGTGATTGGCACCGTGATCGGTAATGGCTTCAAAATGTAGGTTGCCCTTGTTTTTTAAAAGAACGTCTTCCGTTCTTTGGATCAATCCCCCAAAACGATATAGGAAAAAATCGCTAAGTCCGTCGTTATCAAAATCTGCCGTTGTAATTCCCCAGTTATTTTCAAGACTTTCCTTGGGCAGGCTGCTAGAAGCATCTTTAAAATGAGTTCCTTCATTGACCAACAATATATCCGGCACGCCCAGGTTCTGTGGTTCCCAGTCCGGTTCCACTTTGGTAACCCCGATAATCGAGGCCCTAACATCCCAGGCCAAATCCAATTTTAGCAACCATTCCAACCGCCATTTGCCTTCTCCCAAATACCCCAGATACCAACCGCTTTTATCTAGGTTTTCAGGAAAACCCTTTGCTTCGGTCTGGGTTACTTTTTGAACTTCATAAGGCATTTTATATTCGGTTTTCGAGTTACCTATAAACAAGGGAATACGCGGCTTTTCCGGGCCTCTTGGAAATCGATAGAAATCCGATAATTCTATATCGGCATCGGCGTAAAAGGTAATGCCATCATGACTTTTATTGCCTTCGTCCCTTAAATCCAAACGTTTTTCATCTTCGTTGAACGAAATGGAGTTGTTTGCAATTTGATAGTAGCTTTTCCCCCGGGCCAAGTAGTAGTCCATGTCGCCGTCGTTGTCCAAATCGGCCTCGGCAACGGTGCTTACCTGTGCCATGCTTTGCAGATTTTCTGGCAACCATTCTTGGGAAAGATTGGTAAAAGTGAAATCGTTGTTTCCTTTCCAAAATTGGAAAGGGGAGTACGGTGAAAAGGTCAACAGGTCCAATATGCCGTCATTGTTAAAATCTGTAATCAATAAGCGTTCGGCATCAATGTTTTCAAAAACCTCACTTTTTCTGTAGGTAAAGGTTCCGTCACCATTGTTTTCAAACAAAATGTTCCTTGGAATATCTTCATTGACCATCTGTTGGGCGTTAATCTGTAGAAAGTCGAGATCGCCATCGTTATCCAGGTCTATCCAACGTACCGAGCGTCCACGGGCACCCATTTCGGAGAGTCCCGCTTCTTCGGTGGCATCGACAAAATTGCCATTGTCGTTCCTCAATAAACGTTGGGGCTGTGGCGTGGTACCATTGCCACCCCCCAAGGAAATTAAGATGTCCAGATCGCCATCCTTATCATAATCGCCCGCTGCCATACCATGTAAATCCGCTTTGGGAAAAAGTCCTTTTTGCTCTACGAACGTATCGTCTTCCTGTGCCCAGAATAATTGAATCGGCGAAGTATCGTGATTTCCCAACAACAGATCATATTTACCATCATTGTTGATGTCGGCAATAGTTGGCCCCCCATATTTCCAATTGTTTTCGGTTTTTAAGCCCACCTTTTCAGTGACTTCGGAAAACTTTATGGAGGTATCAGCAATACTCGGACGCTCCTTTTTAGAGCTTGTACAGGATATGATTACCAAGAGACAATAGATATATGGCCTTATTTTCATTTTGCGATATCAATTTATTTTATCGTGACATTTATTTCCTTTTTGTTTCGTTTAGCAGCCTTTACGTATTCAAATTTTTTTATGTTGTTGTTTTCACCTACAAGAATGATATATTCACCCTGATGTAAAACTTTTGGTCGATACTCTTTTCCCTTAATTCTAATAGATGAAATCACCTCGCGAGTATATTGTTCCTTAATAGTTACCACTTGGTCCGGTTTAGAAATAACCAATTTGGGTAGTTGATAACCATCCTTTATACTGAAATTATCTTCTTGTGAAATGGTGATTGGCCACCCCGGATATTGTTTGGCATCCGGTTTATGTATATCTACATTTCTTGGCCAACATTCAAAGGTTATTGTTCTTTGTGGTTTGTTATATCTGACAATACCATAACCAGCTGCCCTAGTTGATAAATATCCGCCCTCTTTAATTTCTGGTAATGTAGGATTTGCAACAGCCTTTACGGTAATTTTATTTTTAAATCCATCCAAAAAATCACCTGTATAGTTAGGTGCATTTTTATCCCTGTTTTTACCGGGGGTTTTTGGGTGCCACCATCTTAACCAAAAATTAGCAATGGCCGGAGTCGTAAAATTATAACTTGCATCTCCCCATTTTTCAATTCCCATTTTAGCTACGGCACCTAAATGTGTGTCTCCGGTAATGGTAGGGGAAAAACTTTTTCTAATAACTTTTAAGGCCCTGTTTCTTCCTGCTTGTGGCCAAGCATTGGAATCAAAATCCGCATAAAACTCTTTATCGTATTTTCCTGTATAATTGTCCACCATGGCCAATGCCGTTTGTGATAGAACGGTTTTCATTTCGGCATTTTCCCAATCGGTAGTCCAATCTTCCAAGAATTTTAATTGGCGTTCGCCTAACAAGGTCAACCCGTCTAAATCGAATTTACGGGTATCAATATTCTTATCAAAAATAGCTTCATACGGTCCGTTGGGGAAAATATCGGGATAGGCCTCCGCTAGGGCCGTTAAACCTGATTTGAATTTTCTGTCCTCTAAAATGGCAAAGCTGATACCTCCCCATTTTAAATCGGTATAATAAACCCCTATTCCCTGTTCTATAGGAGTTGGGTCATAAGGATCTGGAAGGTGGCTGGTCTGTGCACGTTCAACCTCTTTAATGTATTCGGCGGGCATATAGTAGCCACCATAAATACCTCTTCTTTCGTCTGTTTTTTTACCACCTTCGCCCCAAAAATTTCCTTGCCCAATATCATGATCGTCGGGAGTTATGATAACAGGGGTGTTTCTAAAAACCTCGCTAAATTCCCTTCCGAATTTTAACCACGCCAAATAATGTTCGTTATGTTCGTACACTTGGTCTCCGGAGAAGAATATTAAATCTGGATCTAACTTTAAGATGTTATTTACGATATCGTCTTTAGGTAAATCACCACCATGCTCTGGATACATAGAATTACAGGTCAATGCTACCAGTACAAACTCATCTTTATCTATTGGGTTCTTCTTGATTATTCCTTCATAAAAAGCTTCATTATTATAAGCTACGCGGTATTTTTTCTCTTTGGTATCATCCCAATTCTCAATTCTAAAAGGGGCAGTGTACCCAGGATAAATAATTTCGGTTTTCGCTTTTTCTACCCATTTACCATTTTCTTCAATCTCTAAAGAGGCATAAATAGGCGTATAGTTTTTAAGTGGATGAAATTGAGCTGTTACTTTTAATGTATTCTCATGTACGGTATACATTGCAAAAGCAATGCGGTCTTTTGGTTGAATGTTATCGGGCAACCTGATAATACTTTCATCTTGGGCATTACTCAAATGGAAGTAAGTAAGCAGTAATATCAATATTATGGATTTAATAGTCTGCATTGTAAAAAGATTATTTTTCTTCTGTTTTTATATTTCCAAACCGTCTCGTATATAAGTTAGAGTTGATTTCCTTGGCTTTTTTGATCATCTCCGGATAAGGGATATCGGTCGTGGAAACAAAGCCCACATTGTAATTTTCGCCGTCATGTGCACGACCTGTAATAGGTGAATCTAAATATTGGAACCAATGGGCCCCGACCAAATAAGGGTTGTCTATGGTAGAAAGGGCATAATCGGCCCACATATTGGCCCTATCCTCTTGGTTTGCGGCATGGACCAAACCGGAGTGGAACAATCCGGAATCGGAGGCTCCCATGTGGTATTCACCAATTAATGTTGGCATGTCTATCTCTTCCAAGAACTTCCAGTATTTTTTGCCGATACCTTCTTTGTAATAGTTGTAGCTAAAAACATCGACAAATTTTGCGGCCGATTTTCTAACCTCGGGCGTTATGCCCCAAACCGCAAACCGGCACCCTAAATACATATGGTTGGGCATGGCTTTTTCGAGGGCATCGTGAACTACCTTAAAATACTTTGTGGCGAAGGTTTCCAGTAAGACCGAAAAATCGGCCAGCATGCCTACGCTAAAATTCTCATGCTTTTTATAGTCTACTCCCTTTTCCAGTTCTTCCCATGAGGTAATATTGGTTTCCCATGATTTGTTTAAATCGGCTATGGATTTATATTTTGATTTTAAGATGGTCATGAATTTTTGTTTTAAGAAACTGTTCATGTCCTTGGATAGGCCGTCCAACACCAACCCATAATGGGTGTTAACCGAAGCCTCGGAGCCCCAGCTTCTTTCATTGTCTATAAAAACACCAACACACCATGGGTTGTCGTTAACTTCCTTGGCCACCACATCGATCGATTTTTTGGCCCTACGCTCAAATTCGGGGTCAAAGGGATCGGGCATGGGCCCCCAATAATCTTGGCCCGAATATACTTTTTGAAAATCACCGATAATCCAACCATTGGCAAAATAGGGCAGTTGGTTTCTGTGATAGAAAGCAGGGTCGATCCAGTTTCCAAAAGAGGTGAACCCCCAATTACGCATTCGGATTTCCGTTACTTCCACCCATTTTTCAAAAAATGAATTCCCATATCTTCTCTCTAGGTTGGCCCTGTAAAAACTATAGGTCTGCCCATGTTGTATAGGCCCTATATGCGATTCTTTTCTATAACTGTAATGTTTGGCCAAAGGACTGTCGTAGGAGGGCAACTCCAGAAACATGTCGTTTCTTAATTTGTTTGCCACATACCCGGTTTTCATAATTTCCAACGGCACTTCAACAATGCCCTTTGAGTCTTCGGGGGTAACATCTTCGGGATCTCTATATTTGATCTTCTCATCGGTATAGTCTATTCCGGTATAGGTGGTAGAGTTGGCCATTCTAACATTGGCCAGCCCTATGGAAAAGAACAAGTAGCCTTCAGGGTCTACCAAGGCCCATTTACCATTATACTTTTCTTTTCTAAAATATCCGGTAGCTTTCAGTTTTGGTCCGTCTTTCCAACCACCATATTGGCTTCTATCGGGCATTAAGGTGTACTCTGCCAACGATTTTAGTTCTTCGTCGGCTATTGCTTTCAGCTCTTCGTCGGAATGTACCTTTATAGGAAACTCCCTTTTTGCATTCTGCCCAAACTTGTCTACGATACCCTTTAGAAAATTAGGGTCCCTTTCCGGACTTTCAACAAGACGGATGTTATCTATTAAAACCGTTTTGTCTTTGAGACCTTGAGATCGATAAAAACTCACTTTCGCCACTTTTGAAAAATCGATTTGATACAACAGACCACTAATTTTCATGTGAATGGCATCCGTTTTCCATGCTGGGGGCGTATCCCTTAAACCACTCTCTATATCCTCTTTTTGAGTGGTGATCTCAAAGAAATAGGAATTGAACTCATTGGGATGGATATTGACGATTCTTCGTGTAGATTGCCCTTTGTCGTTTTCGACCTCGACCGTTATAAAAGAAGATTCACCGTTTAGACTTTTTGCATCGTAAACGAGGCAATATTTTTTATTGGGGTCGATGGACCAAGGTGTTTTTGGGGCAATTACAAATCCTGATTCCTTTTCATCCCCTTTAAAGAAAACTTTTAAAGATTGTTTTCCTCTTGTAGCCTCTTTCGAATCTAATTCTACCTTCGACTTAAAAGTATTTAAACTCTCGTTGATCGTTGTGTTTTCAAAATCATCTAGAATTATTTCGGAATTGTAACCCCAAATTTTATGAGTCATTGGCTTACTCGTTTTATTACACGAAAGTAATAGTATAAAACTTAGAGTGAATGTTAAAAATAATGGTCTTAAATTGGTATAAAATGTTGTTGTTTTAATCATTATTTTAAAAATTATATTATTTAAATTGAGTCTTTTGAAAAAAAATATTTTAGTTTTCGGAGATTAAATTATACAATCTTTTTATGGTAATCATGGAATTATTAAACTAATCTAAGCTTGTATAGTTTTTGTCTAGTAATTTCAAAAGAAATGCCTTGTGGTTAGTGCTTGACTTGACGTTTGATGCGTTTTTTTGCTTGGGATGTTGAGATTTTTTTATTCTGTAATTTGTTATATTTTATCCTTATTTTGGATTTATTATTACTCAAATTTAGAAACTAATTGTTTGTTTTTGTAATAGAAAATTATGCCTTCTATTTCTGAAGATGCAAGCTTTTAAAATGTATAAAGAATTGAGTTTGATTAGATTTGTAGGTGTTTTTTATTAGGGTGTTAGATGTTAAAGTGTAGAAACCCTGATATAACACTACTAAATAGAGTCTATTTTAATTTTTTATATAGGAATTTTACTACTAAAATTCTAATTTGTTATCCTTCTTGAATAGTGTAAGTTTTAATCATTTCAAGAAGAGATTTATGTGGTCTTCCAGCTGCAATTTCAAAATCAGAAGTTACATCGTTAGCACCTTCTTTTATTCCTTGATAAATTCCAGCTATTATTGTTCCCAAAAAATCACCTAAAGCAGCTTTTCTTTCTGTAGCATAATCTTCTACTGAAACCGAATTATAAATAAGGTTGGTGTGATATACTTGATTAATAATATTTGTAAGCTCTTTTTGAGTAACAGGATTTCCTACAAGGTTGTAGGTGTTACTATTGTGCTTATCATTAATAAGTAAATTAGCATAAACAAAACCTAATTCTTCTCTGCTTGTATACGTACATTTGCCTTGGTCAGCACAGTTTCTAATTTCACCTTCTTCAATATAAGTATCTAAGTACTCTAAATCTGGTTCTATATAAATACCGTTTCTACCAATAACCCAGTCTAAACCAGAATTTTTTACATCTTTTTCTGTTTGTCGATTACTCTGAACTATTGGGCTAAAAGCATTGTTTTCTTCAGCTCCAACAATACTTGTGTATACTATTTTTTTTACACCGTTTTGTTTAGCGGCTTCAATTACATTTCTATGTTGTTGAATTCTTTTTTGTGGATTATCCATACCTGAAACCAGTAATACAGCATCAATATCTTGCAACGCTTTGTTAAAATGCTCACGGTTATTATAATCGCCTTCTCTTATTTCTACACCTAAATGTAATGCTTTGCTTGGTGTTCTCGCTATTCCAACGACATTGTCTTTACCAATTTTTGAGATTAAGTTTTTTACTATAGAAGCTCCTAATTTGCCACTTGCTGATGTTACTGCAATTTTCATAATATTTAAATGTATTCTGTTGTGTATATAATAGTATGTATTTTACTCTACAAAAGTGAAAATTTGTTTAGAATTACTGTAGGTGAATCATAGTTTAAAAATGGTAGAAATGAGATAATCTATAAAATACTCTTTATAGCTTCTGTAATTTGAATTTCTGCCATATCTAAAACATTATTACTCGCTGTTTTAAAAATAGATAATTCGGTACATGCCAATACCACAGGGTAATTTTTAGAATATTTAGAAATTATAGACTGATAATTTTTAATCGTTTTTATAGTTTCTGTTTCATTATACACCTGTTTTCGAAATTCATCAATGTTAAACATATCTTCTTTAGAAGGAAGTGTTACTTCAATTCCATTTAGTTTAAAGTTTGAACCAATATAAGTTGATGTCATGGAGTGTAACGAACCGAACAGTACAATTTTAGTCCACTTGTTTTGTGTAAGTTTAGAAGCGGTTAAATGAATTGGATGAATTATTTTTTTATGAATTATTAACCGATCTATGGTTTCATGAAGTGTAATGTTAGGAACTAAAATTTGTTCAATATCTAATTTTTCAATTTCTTTGATGTAATGATGAGTAATTGTGTCTAATTTTTCTGATGGATTAGGTAAAAGTGAATTTATTGTATTAAAATCTGCATTTAATAAAATAAACGGGCAGGTACTATATCCTTTTTTTTGATTATTAAATAATCTATTTAATTCTTTTATGTAGTATAGAGTGGATCTGCTACCAAGTCCAAAAACGGCAAGATTTGTTTTTTTCATTATTAACTTCTTGTAAGGATATAATCAGCAAAGTATGCTTTGCTATCCATAATTTTGTGTTCAATAGTTAATTGAGTGTTTGAAATAATATTTTTTATAATTGAATCATTATATTTTCTTGATATTTCGGTGTGAATTTTTTCACCTTTAGTGAAATTATAAGTTTTCTTTAGTGCTTTTATTTCTACATGTTGATTTTTTTTACTTACAATAAAGCTTTTAGCGATACCTTCTTTTTCGTTGTACTCTGGTTGGTGCTTAAACTGTTTTAAATCAAAATTACCTTTTAGTTCATTATTAATTCTATTTAAAAGATTAAGGTTGAATTTGGCTGTTATTCCTTTATTATCATTATAGGCAGGTAATACTATTTCTTTAGGTTTTATTAGATCAACACCTAATACTAATTTATCTCCATGTTGTAGGTTCTTTCCTAAATTATGAATAAACTGTTTTGCCAATTGGTCGTTCATGTTTCCAATATTTGAGCCTAAAAATAAAATAACTTTAGGCTTGTTACTATTTTTTAATGAAGCTAATACTTCAAAATAGTCGCCTTGTTTTTTCTTTACAGAAACATTTGGGTATGTGCTAGCTAAGTCTTCTTCTAATAAATTTAAGGAGTTTGCTGATATATCAATTGGAAAATAATCAAAAACAAAGTTTTGTTTATCTAATAAATCTAGCAACTTTTTTGTTTTTAAGCCGTCACCAGCACCAAGTTCAATTAGTTCGAAATAAGTATTAGGTTTTAAATCAATAGCATTTATTAACTGTTGGGTTTTATTTTTAAAAATATCTAATTCACTTCTGGTTAAGTAGTATTCAGGTAGATTCATTATTTCTACAAAAAGGGCATCACCTTTTTTATCATAAAAATATTTAGACGGTAGAGTTTTAGGGGTAGAATTTAGGCCTTCAGCAACTTCATTCTTAAATGTTTCAATCATTTTAGAGTTTTCTTTAGGGTAGTTATTAACTCTATTTTTATAGGTTTCAGTCATGTTATTTAGCTAATCTAATTCCAGTAAATTGCCATCTTTCAGTTGGGTTAAAAAAGTTACGATAAGTAGGTCTGCTATGGTTTTTAGATGTGGCAACAGAAGCACCTCTCAATACCATTTTATTGCTCATAAACTTACCATTATATTCACCTAAGGCTCCATTTTCTTTTTTAAAATTAGGATAAGGTAAATATGCACTATTAGTCCATTCCCAACGTTTGCCCCAGTCCATTTTTTGAGATGCAATTTCCCATTCAAATTCCGTCGGTAGCCTCCTGTTTTTCCATTCAGCAAAAGCATTAGCTTCATAGTAATTTATATGACATAAAATGGCGTTTTTATCAACTTTTTGTAATCCGGAAAGGGTATAACAATACCATTCTTCTTCCACTTTATGCCAATACATAGGTGAATTAATTTGATGCCTATTTAGCCATGACCAACCATCGTCTAACCAAAGATTAAAATCAGCATAGCCTCCATCTTGCATAAAGTTTAGATAATCGCCATTGGTAACTAAATAATTATCTATTTCAAAATCATCAATGTAAACCTTGTGAACGCCTAATTCGTTATCATAACAAAAGTTGTTTCCTTGATAACCAATTTCATATATTCCTGCTTTTAGTTTTATGGTTTCTGTTTTTGTATTTTTATCTTTAACAAGATTGTATGATTTATCTAGTAGAGGAAAAATTGGGTTGTGTCCAAACATATATTTAACATCAGTAATCAATAATTCTTGATGTTGTTGTTCATGATTTAATCCTAAAATTATTAAATCTGTTAATTGTTTGTTAGGGGTCCCTTTAAGTAATTGTAGCATATTTGTATCTACATGTTGTCGGTACGCGTATATTTCATCAATAGTTGGTCTAGACATATTGCCTCTGTTGGCTTGCAATATTCTTTTGCCGACATTATTATAATAGCTATTAAATAGAAAGTTATAATCTTTATTGAACAGTTTGTAGTCTTTTACATATTCTTTCAATATGAATTGTTCAAAAAACCATGTTGTGTGAGCCAAATGCCATTTAGGTGGGCTTGCAAACTTAACTACTTGTATTGAATAGTCTTCAGTTTGTAAGTAACTACAAAAAACTGTTGTTTGCTCTCTTATCTGTTTATATATTTCACTAATATTCATGTATTCAAGTCCCTAATTTGTTGGATTCCAAAAGTGGTTTATTTTAATCTGTTTGGCTTTCCAGGTTAACTCTTTCTTTAAAATAATTGCTTAAAGCTACGTAAACTCTATAATATTCGGCTATGTAAACCGCTTTTTTACCTTTTTTTGTTATGATAGTATCATGTAAAATTATATTTTATAATAGATTATCATTGTTAAATAATGGTATTTCTTCTACTATGATTTAGCTTTAATTTCAGCTAATTCTTTTTCAAGTTTTTCAGCTTTTTCTTTATACTTGTGCATGGCTTTTTTAAGTTGCACTACTTTTTTTATTAGCTCATCATCTTCAATGGCTTGATAAGTTATTTTGTTATTATTTTCTTTAAATTTTGATTTTCCTCCACAAGTTGGGCAGCTTGTTACTTGACTCATAATTTTATTTTTTTTAAGTTATTAGTAACTCTTAGTTAAGTTTAATTGATCCTTGTTATTTTAATCGACTATTAAAAAATAACTGATTATTGTAGATTTTGACATTATTATTGGTTGTAGTATGAAAAAAGGGAAAAGTATAATCTAACCTCAATAAAATTGTCTTGTTTACCTTTTTTTAGAGGTTTTATTTTTGATTAAAACTATTCTGGTCTTTTCAAATGATCAATAATTCCACTTCTGAATACTGTTTTTAATTGTCTTTCTGGTTTGTTTTCATAACCAATAATTATAGAGCTATGAACAATCATTTTTTCAAAATCAAAAACTATAGTTAAATAGTCTTTTATACCCGTTTCATGCCAATTTATTAAATAAAGATTGTCTCCAATTTTACGAGAACGATAAGGGATATTAGTATTTCCATTTCCCTTAGTTGGACCAGCAATCCATTCATATTTTGCTTTTCCATGTTTAAACTCCATGTGTATTGCAGTGCCATTTTGGTACTGAAAATTTAAAGTATAACCATCTAAGAAATGTTCAGGTTCTCCGAATTGATATTGATTTTTTTCAGTTGTTTTACTTTGTGAGAAACTATATCCAACATTTAATAAAGCAAGAATAATTAATGTAACCAATTTTATTTTCATTTTTTTCTGTTTTAAAGTTGGGAGCAAAGTTGAAATAATGAGAAGAAAAAAAGTAGGTTAATGTTAGGGAAAGAATGGTAAAAGTAATCCAGAGATTATTTTATAGTCTTTTTAAATTGTTTAGGGGTAATGCCAGTGTGTTTTTTGAAGAACTTTGTAAAATTTGTTATGTCATCAAACCCAACAGCATATCCTATTTCCTTTAAGCTATTATCTGTACTTACTACAGCTCTTTTTATTTCAAGAATCACAAAATTATCAATAAAATGCTTGGCCGTATTAAAGGTGAATTCTTTAACTACTATATTTAGGAGTTTTGGAGATATTGATAACATTTTAGAATAATCTTTTACATTTCTAGTTGCGATGTACTTTTCTTCAACAAGATTTTTAAATTTGGTAAATAATGAATATAATTTATTTTGTAGTAGAAGATTGTTGGTTTGTGAAAGTCGTTCTAATCTAAGTAAGTACAATTCAAGCATTGCTGCTATAATATTTTTTTGTGCATAACTGTTTTTGGTTTCTAATTCAATGTAAAGTTGGGTAATGAAGTCATCATTATATTGGATGCCATTTACAGCTGTATCGGATATGTGATAATTGTAAAGATGTGAGATAAATTTAATGGATGACTTTGAAAAATAATTCAGTACAAATTTTTCTGTAAATAATACTAGATAACCTTTGTATTTAGGATTTTGCTCAAACGAATGTACTTGTCCTTTTGCAATTTTTAAAACTGTACCTTTTTTTAAAGAATAATCTATAAGATCAACTTTATGAGTGCCAACACCATCTGTAACAATCAAAAGTATAAAAAAGTCAATCCTATGTGGTAAATTGGGATTATGATCTAAGCCAGCCTCTATTTTAGCAAATAAAGTAGATAAATTGAGAATTTCAAATTCCTTTTCATCATTATCGCTTTCAAAGGTTATGTTAGGTATGTGATTGTTCTTTTTGACTGTATTTAATTTAGAATTATATAAGCACAATATACAGAATTATTCTAACAGATTTGCTGTTTTTACA
Source organism: Aureibaculum marinum (assembly GCF_003813905.1). Lineage (GTDB taxonomy): Bacteria > Bacteroidota > Bacteroidia > Flavobacteriales > Flavobacteriaceae > Aureibaculum > Aureibaculum marinum. Next base: position 97,683 of record NZ_RPFJ01000005.1, on the reverse strand, counting down.
GTAAGTAAATTTTATTAATAAGTTTTAAATTAATCAATAAAGGTCTTTCATAAGAAGCTTTCTTTGTTATGTTAAACAATTTTTTTTTGATAGTTTACGTTACTATTTCTAGTAGTTGCTAAACAGACCTAATTATGAAAAAAAGAATTGTTAAAATAAGTATAAGATTTATTAATTATTTGATTGCTTTACCGTTATTAGCTTTATTGCTTTTTACAAATCAGAATGAAGAGATGACCAGATTGCTAACCATATTAAAATCGAGTACAGAAATTTAATAATTTCTTCTAAAAACTCCAATCTTTATAACTGGAATTAGATTCTAATTTTTCTTCAATAGTATCTGGCAAAGTAGGAAAGAAATCTATACCTGTTATAGTTTCTAAGCTGTCAATTGAAACTACAAATTTGTATAGTGGTGCTTTTGACTCTTCATGTGGAACTAAAAAAGCAATGGCTTTTATTTCTGGTTCAGAATAGTCAAGTAAAATTTTGTAAAATTGTTCAGGTACAGCAACTTTTTCTTGGCCAATAGTTTTGAGGTTGTTTTTTAAAATACCACCCGTAACCACAAAAAGTTGTTCGTCTTTATTAGCCCAATATCGAGTTTTTCGTTCTAATCTATTCCAAATGCCACTATTAAAATCACCTTTTTGAGGAGATATATTTGAAGTTAAAAAAGTTTCGTCATAAGCATTTTTAGAAAATTTTCTGTCTGCTGCAGGGCATAAATGTCCTTTTGTATATCCTGAATTTTTATAATTTCTATAGTCTGCCGACTGAGTTTTTACCTTTTTATCTTGAATAAAATAAGGACGTTTTCTATTAGAATTACTTAAATCTTCTTTTTTCAATTCATAAGCCACCCATTCGGCTTGTTCATAATCTTCGTGGTAAGACAAGCTGTAATACTGATGTTTAATTATGGTATTTGTGGTTGATGTAGGTAAGTAATTAAAATCAGAATTAATAACAGTGGTAACATTATCATTATTTCTATCCTTATTGGGAAGAAATAAATAAATGACTGCACTTATTAAAAGTAATAGTAAAAGGTAGACAAAAGGTTTGTTTTTTAAATGCAAAACTTTTAATTTTTAACCCCTAAAACAATTTCTTCAAAATTTTCTGATTTTGTCAAGGTTTTAAACGTAGTTACTAAATCGGCAGGTGGTTGGGTAAGTTTTCTCTTAATTAAATCTAGCCAAGCTCCTAAAACAATAATTTCGGCACTTAAAACACCGTTTTCTTTATAAATTTTATGCAGAAATTTAAAACGTTCTCCGTTTTCTGATAAACCTTCTAGAAATAATTCTATAGTAATGTCTTCACCCATAGTTATTTCTCTGTAAAAAGTGGTTTCTTCTTTGAATAAAATCGGACCAATATTTTCCTTTGAAAATCTAGCCATATCAAATCCATGTTCGTTTAAATAACGAACTCTACTTTCTGCGGCATAGTCATTATAAGCTGTATGTCGAAGGTGTCTATTCGGATCAAAATCAGACCATCTTGTTTTAAAAGAGTATTTAAATGTTTTATTAATTTCCATTAATTTAATACGTTTTTAATTCGCTTAAATGCTTCTTTTAACTCTTCAGTTGATGCTGCATATGAAAGTCTAATGCAATTTGGAGCTCCAAAAGCTTCACCTGTTACAGTGGCTACATTTGCTTTTTCTAAAAGAAACATTGAAAAATCTCCAGCGTTATTAATAGTAACACCATCAATAGTTTTTCCAAAATATGACGATACGTCTGGAAAAACATAAAAAGCTCCTTTTGGTGTATTTATAGATATTCCTTCAATTTCTGATAATAAATCTAATACCAAATCACGTCTTTTATGAAACTCATCGACCATAAATTGAATTTTAGAAACAGGAGCGTTTAATGCAGCAATTGTTGCCCGTTGAGCAATACAATTGGCACCAGAAGTAATTTGTCCCTGCATTTTGGTACACGCTTTGGCAATCCAATCAGGAGCACCCATATAACCAATTCTCCAACCAGTCATGGCAAAAGCTTTGGCAACGCCATTTACAGTAATGGTTCTGTCGTACATACTCTCAATACTTGCAAAACTGAAATTAGGTTGGCCGTAATTAATATGCTCGTAAATTTCATCAGATAAAATGTAAATATTTGGATATTTTTCTAATACCTCTGCAAATGCTCTATATTCACTTTCAGTATAAACTGTACCACTAGGATTGTTTGGAGAATTAAAGAAAATTAATTTTGTTTTTGGTGTTATTGCTGCTTCCAGCTGTTCAGGAGTAATTTTAAAATCTGTTTCAATACCTGAAGGAATTTCTTTGTAAGTGGCTTCTGCTAACGTAGCAATAGCTGAATAACTTACCCAATAAGGTGCAGGCAATAATACCTCGTCCCCTGGATTTAATAATACCATAGCAACGTTTGCAATAGACTGTTTCGCTCCAGTAGAAACTACTATTTGATTTGGGCTATAAGTAAGATTGTTATCTCGTTTAAATTTTCTGCAAATAGCTTCCCGTAAATCTAAATAACCATCAACTGGTGAATATGAGTTGTAATTATCATCAATTGCTTGTTTAGCAGCTTCTTTGATGAAATCGGGAGTATTAAAATCAGGTTCACCTAAACTTAAACTAATAATGTCTTTACCTTGTGTTTTTAGCTCACGAGCTTTTGCTGCCATAGCTAATGTTTGAGAAACAGGCAGATTGTTAATTCTATTTGACAGTTGTTGCATAATTATTAATCAAATTATAAATTAGGTAGCAAAATTAAAAATTAAAATGTAGAAATAGTAGTAAATGTTTATTAATTCATTAAAAGTTATAATTTAAACGAAACAGATTAAAAAGTATAATATTTTATGTAACTACAACGTGTAATTTATAATGTGTAACACGGAATAGAGGTTAGAAGTGTTTGGTGATTAGACTTTGTTTAAATGCTTGTTTTACATATTTAAATACTTTTGCAAATAATCTGACCGCTCTTTCAACGTATTAAGATACTCGTCAAAATGGAAGTTATTTAAAATGCTATAATTGTATCTTCTAAAAGATTGAATGGTGTTATTTAAGTCATGATCACTTATTTTTAGAGTCACTTCAACAAATTCTTTATCTATTTTTGAAATAAAAGCTCCAAGTACTTTTGCATTATTAGATTCTACTATTTGAGAAATTTCACTAAAAGAATAATCATTAACATCCTTAGAAATAACCACAACCGCACCACTTTGATTTAAAAATGGTGTGTTGTTAAAAATATTTAAAATATCAGCCAATTCATAATATCCTAAATACTTTTGTTTGTTAGTTACAACAGGAATAATGGTAGTCTCATTTATTGCAAATATTTTTAAGAGTTCAAACCAGTTGGCGTTCTCTAAAGCAAAAAAAGATTGGATTAGGTAGTAGTATTCAGAAATAGATTGATTATCTTCAATAATAGTTTGAATATCATTTTCAGCAATTAAACCAATAAAATTACCTTCTTTAATTATTGGCAAGTGCGTGCAAGTAAGTGAGTTAAATAATTTTTTAGCATTACTTATTTTGTCTGTAAGTAGTAAAGGTTTTATATCTTTAGATATGTAATTTGATGTATTCATATTATATTGCAAAATAACTAAAATTATACAACAAATACACTAATTTTGTTTTTGTAAATTTTAATAAATAACAAACTGAGCTTATTAACTATGTAAAAGTATGTTGTAACTTCTTATCAACTAAACCTCTGAATGTAAACGGTACAAAAGTTAATGAGAATCAGAAAATTAAAAAAACTATAATGACAAAGTTAAGTGTAAATATTAATAAAATTGCAACTTTACGTAATTCAAGAGGTGGTAATACGCCTGATTTGTTAAAAGTTGCAGTTGATGTTCAGGAGTTTGGAGCACAAGGAATTACAATACATCCAAGACCAGACGAAAGACATATTAGATATAAAGATGCATATGATTTAGTACCTTTAGTTGTAACAGAATATAATATTGAAGGAAATCCTATTCAACAATTTATTGACTTAGTATTGGCTGTAAAACCTACTCAAGTTACATTAGTGCCTGATGCTATTGATGCTATTACTTCAAATGCAGGTTGGGATACTATTAAAAATCAGGAATTTTTAACTGAAGTTGTAGCAGAGTTTAAAAGAAATAAAATTAGAACTTCAATTTTTATGGATCCTGATTTAAAGTTAATTGAAGCTTCAGCTAAAACTGGTACAGATAGAATTGAACTTTATACAGAAGCTTACGCTACAGAATATGCAAAAGGCAATAAAGATGCAATTATTCCTTATGTTGATGCTGCAAAATTGGCAAATGAATTAGGGTTGGGGATAAATGCTGGGCATGATTTAAGTCTTGATAATGTAGAATATTTTGCTGATAAAATCCCTAATTTATTAGAGGTTTCTATAGGTCATGCGTTAATTTCGGAAGCATTGTATTTAGGTTTGGAGAATGTAGTAAAAATGTATTTACATAAATTGCAATAATGGAAATTTTAAATTCAAATGTAAAGGGTAGTGGAGATCCGCTTATTATACTACATGGATTCTTAGGTATGGGAGATAATTGGAAATCGCTATCAAATAAATTTTCAGAACATTATCAAGTTCATTTAGTAGATCAACGTAATCATGGAAGAAGTTTTCATTCCTCTGATTTTAATTATGAGCTTATGGCTGAAGATTTATTACGTTATATTGAGTATCATAATCTGAAAAAAGTCAATTTAATTGGTCACTCAATGGGAGGTAAGGTAGCAATGTTGTTTGCTGTAACCTATCCTGAAAGAATGAATAAATTAATAGTGGCTGATATTGGACCGAAGTTTTATCCACGACATCACGATACAATTTTGGAAGGATTGTTAGCTATAGATTTTTCAGAACAAAAGACAAGAGGAGAAGTAGAAGAAGTGTTAAAAAAATATATTCCAGAATGGGGAGTGCGGCAATTTTTACTAAAAAACGTATACTGGAAAACAAAAGAAGAGCTTGCATTTCGGTTTAATTTGGAAGGGTTAATTGAAAATATGGATGAAATTGGAACTCCATTACCTTCGTTATCTGTATTTGAAGGAGAAACATTATTTTTAAAAGGAGAAAATTCAGGATATATTTCTGATGGAGATGCTACATTAGTTAAATCGCATTTTCCAAAAGCGATAATAAAAACTGTCAAAAATGCAGGTCATTGGTTGCATGCAGAGAATCCGACTGATTTTTATAACTATGTTGTCGACTTTATAGCGAAATAATATTTTGGCATGTTAGTTGAATAAAATCAGATGCATATTATTATGCAAAATGTAATAATTTAAATTTCTTCTCTTTTAATGTAATCAAGAGAATTAAAATGAAAATATATGAAACTAATTTTAAAAGTACTGTTAACTGCAATTGCTGTGGTTATTTTAGCAAAAATTTTACCAGGAATTGAAGTGGCGTCTTATACAACAGCAATATTAGTTGCTATTGTTTTAGGTATATTACGTGTTTTTATAAAACCTTTAATAATTTTATTTACACTACCATTAACTATTGTAACACTTGGGTTGTTTTTATTTGTAATTAATGCAATTATTATTTTGTTAGCAGGTAAGCTAGTAGATGGATTTGCAGTTTCAGGATTTTGGTATGCACTGCTATTTAGTTTGTTGCTATCATTTTTTCAATCCATTTTATTTTCCTTGTTAAAAGAAGATGAACAAAAGCGTGTTTCATAACTTGTTATATAGTAGAAATTTACTAATTTTGCACCCGCTAAGGAGATATTACATTTCCCAAATTTAAAGTAAACAAAAATAAGATGAATATTACTAAAGAAAATATTGATGATTTAAATGCTGTAGTGAAAATTGATATTACAGAAGAAGATTATCAAAATAAAGTAGCTGAAATTTTACGCGATTATCGTAAAAATGCAAACATACCAGGTTTTAGAAAGGGGCATGTACCTATGAGTTTGGTAAAGAGACAATACGAAAAACCTGTTCTTATTGATGAGGTAAATAAATTATTACAAGAATCATTGAATAAGTTTTTGATTGAAGAAAAATTGGATATTTTAGGTAATCCTTTACCTAAAACGCAAGAAGATTTTTCTTGGGATGCCGATAAGTTTTCTTTTGAGTTTGAATTAGGTTTAGTTCCTGATTTTGAGGTAAACTTACAACCTAAAAAAGCCATAAATAGCTATAAAATTGTTGCCGACAAAAAAATGTTGGACGATCAAGTAAAAAATATTCAAGAGCGTTATGGTAAAATGATTTCGCAAACAGAAATTTCTGAAAATTCTAACATTACAGGAACTTTTGTTAATGAAGAGAAAGAAATTGAGAAAAAAACTACATTTAAATTAGATAAGGTAAAAGGTAAAACCAATGCAAAACTTTTTAAAGGAGCTAAAGTTGGGGATGTAATTACCTTAAAAACTAAAGGCCTTTTTGTTGATGATCATTTATTGCAAAATCATTTAGGTGTTGAGCATGACGTTGCACATGATTTAGATGTTGAAGTGCAATTTACTGTAAATGAAATTTCTGAAACTGAGCCAGCTGAGTTGAATCAAGAATTATTTGATAAATTATTTGGTGAAGGTATTGTAAAAAGTGAAGAAGAGTTCAAAAATCGTTTAAAAGAAGATGCTGAAAAGCAATTTGAACAACAATCAGACCAGCAATTATTAAATGCTGTAACAGAAGCATTGATTGAAAATACTAAATTTGATTTGCCTGCAGAATTTTTACAAAAATGGATTGCTGTAGCTGGTGAAAAACAACTTTCAGAACAAGAAGCAAAAGATGAGTATGAGCGTTCTGAAAAAGGATTGCGTTATCAATTGATTGAAAGTAAAATTAGTAAAGACAATAATTTGCAAGTAACCTTTGATGAGTTAAAAGAATTTGCAAAAGGTTTTATTAAAAGCCAAATGGCTCAATATGGAAATGTAAATCCAGAAGAAAAAGAATTGGAAGAAATTGCAGGAAGAATTCTTAGTAATCAAGAAGAAGCGAAACGTTTGTCTGAGCAATTAATGAGTCAAAAATTATTAACATTCTATAAAGAAAACGTAAAGTTAAAAATTAAAGAAGTTTCTTTTGATGAATTTGTAAAAGAGGTTTATAAATAAACTTAACTTTAATCTATAAGAAAAATCCCGAAATCTTAATTTTGGGATTTTTTTTGCTACTTAATTTAACCAGTGCTGATTCTTGAAAAGTAAAATCAATAAAATTGCTATTATTTTTTAGATAGAATTTCTTTTATAGTAACAATTTGTTTACCTGTAGTGGTTTCTCCTGTGGGTTCACCACTTTCGTCTGTTAGTTCTATTGTGATAACTTTCCATTTAATTTCGAACTTTTTACCAATAACATTTTCATCAAATAAATCTATGGTAACATCATCGGACATTTCATTAAATTCAATTATTTTCCCGTCAGTATCCTTAAAATTAAAGTAATAATTATCGGTAATACCAGAAAAAGTTCCGGTAAATTTATGTTGGTCTTGAGCATTAATGTTTGCAAAAGACATTAGTATAAAAACTAATATTACAAATGTTTTCATATTCTTAATAAGTTTTAAGTTAAATTTTTTTACTAAAATATTCAGAAAATATGCTGTGGAAGCAGTCATATAAAAGACTGTTTTGCTATTACCGTTGATGTTAAGGTAAAAACACAAAAGTGGATGTAGGAAATTATTTTTCCATAACTGTTTAATTTAAGTATAATAAAGTTAGCTAATTTTTTAATTGGAAAAACATTTGTTGTAAAAAATTATGAGTAGCACAACATCAAGTTCTTACTTTCGTAATTAGTTAGTATATTTACCGTCTTAATTAATAACATATTTATTAAAATAAAACATATGAATTACGGAGAAGAGTTTAAAAAATTCGCTATAAAAGATCAAGGGATAAACAGTTTGTACTATGATAAAATGATTAGTGCAATGTACCCTATGAATCTTACCCCAAATATTATTGAAGAGCGTAAAATGAACATCGCTATTTTTGATGTTTTTTCACGTTTAATGATGGATAGAATAATTTTTTTAGGAACAGGGATTGATGATTATGTAGCTAATGTTATACAAGCACAATTATTGTTTTTAGAAAGTACTGATGCATCTAAAGATATTTCTATTTATGTAAATAGTCCAGGTGGAGGAGTATATGCTGGCTTAGGTATTTATGATACTATGCAATTTATAAAACCTGATGTAGCAACAATTTGTACAGGTATTGCTGCTTCAATGGCTGCGGTTTTAATGTGTGCTGGAGCAAAAGGAAAACGCTCTGCATTACCACATTCAAGAATCATGATTCATCAACCTTTAGGAGGAGCCCAAGGACAAGCGTCAGATATTGAAATTACTGCTAGAGAAATTCTAAAATTAAAAGATGAATTGTATCAAATTATAGCTAAACATTCTGGCCAAGATATAAAAAAGGTACATGACGATTCTGATAGAGATTATTGGATGAAAGCTGAAGAAGCAAAAGAATATGGAATGATAGATGAGGTTTTATCAAGAAATTAATAATAAAAAGTAATAAAACCAGTTTTAGTAAAAGATTTTAAGAAGGCTTAATTATGGCAGAGAAGAAAGAATTGGAATGTTCGTTTTGTAAACGTAAAAAATCCGAAACCAATATGCTTATAGCAGGATTGGAAGGACATATTTGTGACAGATGTATTGAACAAGCACATGGACTCGTAGTAAAAGAATTGGCAGAAGTAGAAACTAGTGGATTGTCTGGTGAGCTAATTTTAAAAAAACCACAAGAAATTAAGAGCTTTTTAGATCAATATATTATTGGACAAGAACAGGCTAAAAGAGTTTTATCGGTAGCTGTTTACAATCACTATAAGCGATTATTGCAACCTTCAAAAAGCGAGGAAGAGATTGAAATTGAAAAAAGCAATATAATGTTGGTGGGTGAAACAGGTACAGGAAAAACATTAATGGCAAGAACTATTGCCAAAATGTTAAATGTACCATTTGCTATTGTAGATGCTACTGTGTTAACTGAAGCAGGTTATGTTGGTGAAGATGTTGAAACTATTTTAACACGCTTATTACAATCAGCAGATTATAACGTTCAAAAAGCAGAAAGAGGAATCGTTTTTATCGATGAAATTGATAAAATAGCAAGGAAAAGTGATAACCCTTCAATTACCAGAGATGTTTCTGGTGAAGGAGTACAACAAGCATTATTAAAATTGCTTGAAGGTACTGTAGTTAATGTACCTCCTAAAGGAGGAAGAAAACATCCTGATCAAAAATTTGTTGAAGTAAACACGAGAAATATTTTGTTTGTTGCAGGAGGAGCATTTGATGGTGTAGATAGAATTATTAGCAAACGATTAAACATGCAAGCCGTTGGTTATAGTGCTTCAAAAAATGAAGAACGTGTAGATGAAAAAAATCTATTGCAGTATATTGTGCCAACTGATTTAAAAGATTTTGGTCTTATCCCTGAAATAATTGGACGTTTACCTGTATTAACGTACATGAACCCTCTTGATGCAGAGACTTTACGTGCTATATTAACAGAACCTAAAAATGCCATAATTAAACAATATAAAAAATTGTTTGCTATGGATGATATCGAGTTTTCTATAGACGATAAAGCTCTAGATTTTATTGTAAATAAGGCCGTGGAATATAAGCTTGGTGCTCGAGGATTACGTTCTTTATGTGAAGCCATTTTAACCGATGCCATGTTTGAATTGCCTGGTAGTGAAGAAAAGAAATTAAGGGTTACCAAAAAATATGCAGAAGAAAAAATGGAAAAATCTACATTGAGTAAATTAAAGGCAGTTTCCTAAGGTTAATTAGTTACAGAGTACTCTATTTAATAGACCTATTTAAAATAATAAATGTTATACGTTTATAACCTTTAAACGTATAGCATTTTAGTTATTATTGTAAATATTTAGAGTTTGTATTCTTCCTTAAATTTAGAAAAACTTATCAAAAATAATGGAGACTAAATGTTAAGAAGGTTAAAAGGTAGTAGATTGTATTTTTCTATATGGGTCAAAGATTGAATTCTTAGCAATTTGAATTCGAGTTAAATTAAAGATCAAACTTTAAAAATTAAAACAAACCAGTTGGGTTATAAATTATGATAACCAGAAATACCATAGACAAAGTTTTTGAAATTGCTCGTGTTGAAGAGGTTATTGGTGATTTTGTACAACTAAAAAAAGCAGGGAGTAATTATAAGGGGTTAAGTCCTTTTGTTAATGAAAAGTCGCCATCTTTTATGGTGTCTCCTGTAAAGCAAATTTGGAAAGATTTTAGTTCAGGTAAAGGGGGTAATGCCATTTCTTTTTTAATGGAGCACGAGCATTATTCGTACCCTGAAGCAATCCGATACTTAGCTAAAAAATACAATATAGAAATTGAAGAAACGGAGCAGTCTGATGAGCAAAAAGTTCAGGCTAGTGAGCGAGAGAGTATGTATTTGGTCTCTGAGTATGCCCGAAATTATTTTCAAGACATCTTATTAAATACTCAAAAAGGGAAAGCCATCGGGTTAAGTTATTTTAAAGAGCGTGGCTTTACTGATGAGACTATTAAAAAGTTTGAATTGGGGTATGCTTTAGATGAGTGGTCTGCCTTTACGGATACAGCTTTAAAAAAAGGATATAAACTCGAGTTTTTAGAAAAAACGGGACTTACAATAGTAAAAAGAAATCAATCAGACCCAAATCAAACAAAAACTTTTGATCGATTTAAAGGACGTGTTCTTTTTCCAATTCATAGTATGTCAGGGCGTGTGTTGGGGTTCGGAGGAAGAATATTAACTACAGATAAAAAAGCAGCAAAATACCTTAACTCACCAGAAAGTGAAATTTACCATAAAAGCAAAGTACTTTATGGGATTTTTAATGCAAAGCAAAGTATAGCTAAAAAAAACAATTGTTATCTGGTTGAAGGATATACTGATGTTATTTCTTTTTATCAAAAAGGAATTCATAATGTTGTGGCTTCTTCAGGTACCGCATTAACTTCTGATCAAATTAGATTAGTAAGCCGTTTAACGCCAAATATTACGGTGCTTTTTGATGGAGATGCTGCGGGTATTAGAGCTTCTATTCGTGGTATTGATTTAATTTTAGAGCAAGGTATGAATGTAAAAGTGGTTACTTTTCCTGAAGGAGACGACCCAGATACCTTTGCTAGAAAAAATTCTTTAGATCAAATAGAAGAATATTTAGAAGTAAATGCTCAAGATTTTATTCGATTCAAAGTCTCTTTACTGATGGATGAAGTAAAGGATGATCCTGTTAAAAAAGCAGGATTAATCCGTGATATTGTGGCTACAATTTCAAAAATTCCTAATCAAATTCAACGTGAAGTTTATGTGCAAGAATGTGCTAAAATCATGGATATTTCTGAGCGTGTATTATTTAGTGAATTAGCACAATTATCTAAAAAGGAAGAACGAGAGGCGTCTAAACGTCCTAAAGAAGAGCAACAACAAGCATTTACGGTAGAAAAGTCAGAAAAAACTGCTTTTAAAAAAACAGATCAGTTAAATAAATTAGAAAGAAAACTGATAGAAATACTCTTGCTGTACGGAAATAAAGAAATTGATTTTGAAGATTATGTAGAGGTTGAGGATAGTGAAGGAAGAACTAAATTGGTAAAAGAAAATTATCAGAACACCATAGCAAATGAGATTTATTTACATTTACAAGAAGATGAAATTGAATTCAGTAATGAAATTTTTCAAAAAATATATTTTGATATCATTCATCAATTAAATCAGGAAGAAAAGATAAACCCAGAATTTTTTATCAATCATGAAGATACTGAACTAGGTAAAGTAGTCACTGATATTTTAATGGATGATGAAAAATATAGTTTAAGCGATTGGGGACGAAAAGAAATTTATGTTCGTACAAAAGATAAAAATCTTTCCAAGTTAGTTATGGATGCTATTCTAAATCTACGCAGAATTTTAATTGAATTAAAAATTAAGGAGCTTGTAGAAGAAGAGACCTCAGAAGAAGAGCGTAATAGCATGTTGGAAATGATTGTAAACTACACTCAACTAAAGAAGTTACTTTACGAAAAATTAAATAGGGTAGTTTAATTTATTAACTCTTCTGGTATCTTACAAACCGGAATTTCTACCATTTTGTGTTTGTTTGCTTTATGACGTTGTAAGTATATTTCAATCACTTTTTTAGCTCGCCCATCAAATTCATCAACAGTTTTACCTTGAGCAATCATTTTCATGGCCCATTCTAATTCGTCATAACTTGCACCAATTTGATCTTCATCGGTTCTCGAATCGCCAAACAAACCATCAGTTGGTTTTGCTTTTAAAATAGATTCAGGCACTTTTAAATATTCTCCAACTTTATAAACTTCTGATTTCATCAAATCGGCTATTGGACTTAAATCTACACCACCATCACCATATTTAGTAAAAAAACCAACACCAAAATCTTCTATTTTATTACCGGTACCGCATACTAAAAGGCTATGTATTCCTGCAAAATAATATAATGTACTCATTCTTAATCTTGCTCTGGTGTTTGCCATTGATAGAGCTACTTTGTCACTTGAAGCCTCATCGGGTAATAAATTATCAAAGGCATCAAAAACAGTAGTTAAATTAATATTCTTTGAACTAATATTCGTATAACGTTCTTTAAGTTGGGCAATATGTTCTTGTGCTCTTGAAACTTGGTTTTCTTCTTGGTGTATGGGCATTTCCAAACAAAGTACTTTTAACCCAGTTTCGGCACATAAGGTAGAAGTAACTGCAGAGTCTATACCTCCAGAAATGCCAATAACAAATCCGTTTACGCCAGCTTTTGTGGCATATTCAATTAACCAATTTACAATATGTTTTGTTACTTTTTCTGTTTGCATTGTAAAACAATTTAGTAGCTTTGCACGTTAGCGATAAGGTTAGAATTTGTTTATTCTAAGTGCAAATCATAAATTCATATTTCCGTTTCAGCGAAAATACTAAATTTTAATAGATGTTTAAATACGTTTCTTTTTTAATTTTACTATTAACTTTTGTCAACTGTACAAAAAAAGATAAGTTAGATGTTGATGTTTCAGACATCTCAGTAGATTTGGATATTCATCGTTTTGATCAGCTTTTCTATACGGCTAATGCAGAAAAATTACCCGAATTAAAAGTGAAATATCCCTATTTGTTTCCAGAACAGACGCCTGATAGTATTTGGTTGCAAAAAATTGAAGACAAAGACGAACGAGAATTATATACTGAAACTCAAAATGTTTTTAGTGATTTTTCTGATCAAGAAAAACAGTTAAAAAATTTGTTTAAACATATTAAATATTATTATCCCGAATTTACTTCGCCAAAAGTAATTACATTAATTTCAAATGTAGATTATGAAGCAAAAACAGTTTATGCAGATAGTTTGTTACTAGTTTCTTTAGATGTGTTTTTGGGTAGTGATAGTAAAATTTATGAAAGTTTTCCAAATTATATTAAGCAAAATTTCACAAAGAATCATTTAATAGTTGACGTAGCTAAAGCGATTACGGACGTACAATTATTATTTTCTACAGACAGAACTTTTGTATCTAGAATGGTACAACAAGGTAAAAAAATGTATCTGTTAGATGCCTATTTGCCTAAAGTTAATGATGCTGTAAAAATGGGATATACTCAAGAGCAAATTGATTGGGCAGAATATAATGATGAAGAGGTTTGGAAGTATTTTATAACAAATAAGTTGTTATTTAGTACAGAGCAAGAGTTGTCAAGAAGGTTTTTAGACAATGCACCTTTTTCTAAATTTTACCAAGCTAATGATAATGAAACTCCTGGAAGAATTGGTGTTTGGTTTGGTTGGCAAATTGTAAGAGCTTATATGAAAAATACCAATACTTCGTTGCAAGAAATGTTAAAAGCTGAGAACGAAGAAATATTTAAAAAATCAAAATATAAACCAAGTAAATAGTATTTCGGTGAAGCTAAATCTTTGCTTTAACTTTAGTATTATATACACAAACTAATTTTTATTAAGCCATTATTATATGTCAACAAAACATACTTCTGAAATAAAATTTACCGTAGGATTAGATGAAAATAAAATACCTGAAAAATTATCTTGGGATGCCAAAGATGGAGGTATAGAAAATGAATCTACCAAAGCTGTTTTAATTTCTGTTTGGGATGATAAAAAGAAGGAAACTTTAAAAATGGATTTATGGACAAAAGATATGCCTCTTAACGAGATGCAACATTTTTTCCATCAAACCTTATTGTCTCTTTCTGATACTTTTTATAGAGCTACTAATGATGAGAAAATGACAGCTACAATGCGTGATTTTTGTGATTATTTTGCCGAAAAGCTTGAATTACTTGAGAAATAATCTTGTAATTATTTACAATTGAATTATTACGAGTTATTTTTTTTAAGGAGGTATAATTTATACTGGGTTATATTTATTAATTTCAGCAATAACTTTTTGATAATCTGTAATATTTTTCTCGAAATTCATTTCAGAAACATCTATAATTAAAGTGTTTAAATCTTGTTCTGTTTTTATAAAATTGACATAACCTTGATGAATTTGTTCCAAATAATCAGGTTTTATATTTTGTTCGTAATGTCTTCCTCTATTTTTGATATTATCAAGTAAACTTTCAGTATTTTGATATAGATAAATATACAAGTCAGGTTTTGTAATTTCTTTATACATCACATCAAAAATACGTCTGTATAATTTGTATTCATCTTTAGATAAGGATACTTGTGCAAAAATTAATGACTTAAAAATATAATAATCAGAAATTATAAAGTTTTTAAATAAATCAAACTGAGCTAAATCATCAGATAGTTGTTGGTAGCGGTCAGCTAAAAAACTCATTTCTAAAGGAAAAGCGTACCGTTCCATATCGTTGTAATATTTAGGTAAAAAAGGATTGTCAGCAAATCGTTCTAGTACTAATTTGGCATTATAATCTACACCTAACATTTTTGATAATGTTGTTTTGCCTGCTCCTATATTACCTTCAATAGCTATGTAATTATATTTTTCAATTATAGAAATAGGTTTTTTTAAAGTCAAATCAGTCTTTAATATTTCAGAAGTGTCTGTGCAATTTTCTAAACATTTTTTAATAGTGTTTTTTGTTATGGGATGTTTAACATCTGGGGCAATTTCTGCTAAAGGTGCTAGAACAAATTTACGTTCCAACATATGAGGATGGGGAATGGTTAAATTAGTATTTAAAATAATTTCATGGTCAAAAAGTAATACATCAATATCAATGATTCTGGCTTTATATTCTGATAAATTTCCTCGTTCTCTCCCTAAGTCAGTTTCTATTTTTAAAACACTTTTTAATAATGATTCTGGCTTTAAGTTGCTAGAAACTTCAATACAAATATTTAAAAAGTCGTCACTTTCAAATCCCCATGAAGCTGTTTGATAAACAGAAGAAACGTTACTAATTCTACACCCAATCTGTTCAATTAAATCAATTGCCATTTGAAGATTTTTCAATCGGTCACCAAGATTGCTACCTAAAGATAAATATGTAGTTTTTTGAGTTTTCATAAAACGGACATAAAAATTATTTTAAATGTAAATGGTTGATAAATAGCGAACAGCATGAGATTGATAAAAAACCATATATATGAGTACATATAAAGTGGTACAAAGAAAAATAAAATCATTAGATAAAAGATTATCTTTGTGGCTCTATTTATAAACATTTTAAATGTTAATAGGATTTCTTTGTAACATTTTAAATGTAAATCAGACTTATTTGGAATAAAAACAGGATAACAATCCTCAATTAATTTATAGGAATTAAGCAAACATGTTAAAAAATTATCATAAATATAAATGATAAAATATCTTTTGTTAGAGACATTTGTAAAATAATAAATAATAAAATAATATATGAAATTTTTAAGAGAGTTATTAGCTGCCATATTAGGTGTTTTTATTGCTACAGGTATTATGTTTTTAATTTTTATACTCTTTATGTCAGCTGCAGCTTCATCTTTTGGAGATGATAAAAAGGTTACAATTAAAGACAACACGATATTAGAATTAAATTTAGAGAATGTTATTAAAGATTATGCTCCAAAAAGTGATGATCCGTTAGCAGAAATTTTTGGTATTCAAGAAGAACAACTTGGATTGCAAGAAATTTTAAATGCTATAGAAAATGCAAAAACAGACGATAGAATTAAAGGTATAAGTATTAAAACCCTATTTGTAAATGGTGGAAAGGCTCAAATGCAAGCTATTAGAAATAAATTGATTGATTTTAAAGAATCGGGTAAATTTATAATGGCTTATTCTGATTTTTATTTACAAGATACTTATTACTTAAGCTCTGTTGCAGATTCCATTTTTGTAAATCCTGTTGGTCAAATTGATTTCAGGGGACTTTCAACAGAAATATTGTATTATAAAGATTTGCAAGAAAAATCTGGCGTAAAAATGGAGGTTATACGTCATGGAAAATATAAAAGTGCAGTAGAGCCGTTTCTAGAAGATAAAATGAGTATAGCCAACAGAGAGCAAATATCATCTTTTTTAAATTCTATATGGTATGAAATGGTGGGTGATATAGCAGATAGTAGAAATAAATCAATTGATGAAGTAAATGCTATAGCTGATGATTTATTAGCAAGAACACCTAAGTTGGCAATTGAAAATAATATGATAGATGATCAATTGTTTAATGATGAATATGAAGACAAATTAAAGGTATTGGCTGGTGTTGAGAAAGATAAAGAACTAAATAGTGTTAGTATTGCGGATTATATTTCTACAGGAAAAGGAAAAGTAAAGTCATCTTCTACTGATAAAATAGCTGTTATTTATGCTCAAGGAGAAATTATATATGGTAAAGGTACAGTAGATGTGATAGGGCAAGAGAGCATTATTAAGGCTTTAAGCAAAACACGAAAAGATGATAAAATTAAAGCTATTGTTTTAAGAGTGAACTCTCCAGGAGGAAGTGCTTTGGCTTCAGATTTAATATGGAGAGAATTGGAATTGACAAAAAAGGAAAAACCATTAGTGGTTTCTATGGGTAATTATGCCGCTTCAGGAGGATATTATATTGCATGTAATGCGGATGAAATTATAGCTGAGCCTACTACTATTACTGGTTCTATTGGTGTTTTTGGTATGATTCCGAATTTTAGTGAATTGACTGAAAAAATAGGTATAAATGCGGAACAAGTGGGAACAAATAAAAATTCATTTGCCTATAGTCCTTTTGAGCCCATTTCTGAAGAATTCTATAATGTAACAAAAGAAGGTGTAGAAGACATTTATAAAACTTTTGTCAGTAGAGTTGCTAAGGGTAGAAAAATGACAGAAGCACAAGTAGATAGTATAGCACAAGGGAGAGTTTGGACAGGAGCTGAAGCTATAGAAAATGGTTTAGTTGATAAATTAGGTAGTTTAAATGATGCAGTAACTAGAGCAGCAGAATTAGCGGAGTTGTCTGATTATAGTATTACTAATTATCCTCGATATAAAACCGATTTTAGAGATGCTTTTAATCCAATTTCAATTATAGAATTGAATAAAGAAAAGATATTAAAAGATGAATTGGGACTTGAGAATTACAAAATTTATAAAAATATTAAAGATTTTACAAAATTAAAAGGGGTGCAAGCAAGAATGCCTTTTGAGTTGAACATAAAGTAATTTATAGGTTTATTTTACTATAAAAAAGACCGCAACAGGTAGCTTGCGGTCTTTTTTTTGTTTAATATCACGATGTTTGTTAGAAAAACTGAATTAATCTTGTTGTAAAAAATGCTTTATCTCACTTCTATACTTTGATGCACTTTTTCCTGTTATCTCATTAAATAGTTTATTAAAGTGAGAAAAGTTGTTAAAACCACACTCAAAACAGATGTCAGTTATACTTGATTGGCTTTCTGATAACAATTTAGTTGCATGAACTACTCTGTATTCATTTACCAATTTAGTAAATGTTTTTCCAGTTGCTTTTTTAAAATATCTACAAAATGCAGGTACAGTCATGCTGACTTTTTCTGCTATTTCATCTAAAGGTATAGGTCTTTGAAAATTTGTGTTAATATGCTTAAAAATAATATCAATTTTTGCACTATCTTGTGCTTCAGTTTCAAAGGCAAAACCATCTACATTTAATAAGGTATAATCTTCAGCAACGGCCAAATCATTTAAAATTTCTAATAACATAGAAATTCTATGAAATCCTTTCAAATCTATTAAGCTTTGAATTTTTGGACCTACTGTTTTTTTTGTTTCAGGTTTGTATAATAATCCTTTTTTAGCTTTTTCTAATAAATTGGTAATTGCACTCATTTCGGGAATCTTAAAAAAAGTATCCCCTAAAAAATCAGGTTTAAACTGTATAATAGTTTCTGTACCTCTAGTGGTTAGGCGATCAGCAAAACCATTATGAGGTAAATTAGAACCAATTAGAATTAATTGACTGTTATTAAAATATGATAAATGATTTCCAATATGTCTTTTTCCTTTTCCTTTATCTACGTAAACTAATTCAATTTCTGGATGGAAATGCCAAAATGCAGAATTTTTATTTTTTATTTTTTTTGTGTGTTGTCTTACTAATATGGAACTACCAAAGCCAGGGCTAATTTTTTCAAGAGTAGGTTTTTTATTTACTGTTAACTTTTCCATAACACAAAATTACAAGATTTAATAATACAAAACTATAGATAGTTAACAGTAAAGTGTTCTATTTTAACCTTAACAGTTTGTTAACGCATTTTTGATGATAATTAAGCACATAAATTGATTAAAATTTATGTGTTTTATGATTGTGAATGCCTCTATATTTGTCCCATAATTTATTTAAAAAATTAAAATATGAAAAAGATAATTAAAAATAATATATTAATAATAGCTTTGTTTTCTACTATTTTCAGTTATGCAAACGACTTTACTTATTCTAATAATGATAAAGGTGGCGTAACTCAAGTTACTTTTAAAAACGTAAATGAAGGAAATATTTTATCTATAAAAGATATAAATGGTTTTGTGCTTTACAAAGAAACAATTAAGAGTTACGGAAAATATTCCAAAAATTTTGATTTATCAGCTTTACCCGATGGAGATTATCTTTTTGAAATGGAAAAAGAATTTGAAATTAAAATAATTCCATTTAAAGTGAATCTAAAAAAAGTTGATTTCAATAAAGAATTAGAATCTGTTATTTTTAAACCAGTAGTAATTGTAGAAAATGGATTTGTGAAAGTTCAACAGTCATTATTAAACAAAGAACCATTAGCTGTAAATATTTACTATGAGAATGGTCAATTGGTACACTCTAATAAATTTGAAAATACAGAAATTTTAAGTAAATCATATGATTTTTCTTCAAGTGTAAAAGGTAATTATAGAATAGAATTTTCTAATGGCAATAGAACTTTTGTAAAAGAAATTAAAATTTAAAAGACATTTATGGATTTAGTTAGTTCATAAATATTTGATTAGTTAGTTAAAGTTTGAGTTTAAAAGTGAGCCAGTAGGCTCACTTTTTTTATGCTGTAGATTTTGGTTTTTATTATTTAAATGAGTACAAAGTAGATTGGTTGTGATATGCATATTTAACACAAATGTATGTAATATTAACATTATAAAGTTTTTATAAGTGTCTGTTGTGTTAATATGCCATATATATTTGTCAAAATTGATGTTTTTAAGATGAATGATTGCCTATACATTTGTAACATAATAACCTTAAAAAATTAAGACATGAAAAAAGTAATTAAGAATGGTTTAGCAATGGTAGTAATGTTAACTACTATGTTCAGTTATGCAAATGAATTTGTTGGTGCTGATCTTTTAAAAGATGATATTACAAACGTAACATTTGAAAATGTTACAGAGGGGTCTGTTTTAACTATTAAGGATTTAAACGGATTGGTTCTATACAAAGAAACAATTTTAGAACAGGGTGTTTATTCAAAAGAATTTGATTTAACAGCGTTACCTGATGGAGATTATATATTTGAAATGGACAAAGAATTTGAAATTAAAATAATTCCATTTAAAGTTAAAATGAATAAAGTTCATTTTAAAAAGGAATTGCAATCAGTTACGTTTAAGCCATCTGTTGTAATAGAAAAAGGACTTGTTAAAATTCAAAAATCTATGCCGGATAAATCACCATTACAAATTAAAGTTTTTTACGAAAATGGAGATTTAGTTTATACAGAGAAAGTTGAAAATAAATTCGTTTTTAATAAAACTCTAGATTTCTCTTCAAGTTTAAAAGGTGAGTACAGAATAGTGATGTCAACACCTAGTAGAATTTTTGAAAATAGAATAAACCTTTAATCGAGGGGTAACAGCAACAATCATAATTAGATTAGTTAGTTTGAGTTAAAAAGTGAGCCAATTGGTTCACTTTTTTTTGTATTCTACAAAGCTATAGTTAAAGTCATGATTTTCATCAGCTTTATGGTCTTCACGTTTTGTTTCTTTCCATATTTTGCTATTAATTTCTGGAAAAAATGCATCGGCCTCAAAAGAGGCATCTACTAATGTTAAATCTAATTTATCTGCAATCTGTATAGCTTCAGCATAAATTTGAGCACCACCGAGAATATAAGGATTAGGGTCTCCAGATTGGTTTAAAGCCTCTTCTAAAGAATTCACTACCACGCATAATGGAGCTTTATAATCTTTATTTCGAGTAATAATTATATTGGTTCTACTAGGTAAAGGGCCTTTTAAAGATTCGTAAGTTTTTCGTCCCATAATTACATCGTGGCCTGAAGTAACCCTTTTAAAACGTTTTAAGTCATTAGGTAAGTGCCAAATGAGTTGATTATTTTTACCGAGTTCTCTATGTTTGCCTAATGCAGCAATTATTGTAACTTCTCTTTTAAGATTTTTTTTTTCAGGATTGGCGGCTTCGGTTTTATTTGGGGATATTATACCTGTCTTAATCAACTTTTTCTCCAACTTGTCAATTTTCTTTTTATGTTTATTTATTAATTTTTCAGTTTCTACTTGTTCCCATTCTTTGCCGAAAAACTTATTTGTAATAAAGACATTAATAAAATGAAAAATCCAAATTAACAGCCATCCTGCAACAGCGTATTTAAACCAATCACCAAATTTTTCACTTCCAACGTTAAAAATGATGTTTAATACAATTAAAAAAGCGGAACCTATTAAAAAGACAATAAAGTGATAATATAATCGCTTTTTTTGTTTTATGCGTTTACGAGCCTTTTCGTATAATTCTATTTGTTCTTTTTCCATTAATTTTAGTTGATTGGTTTGCTCTTTTGTTTCGTATTCTAGAAATTCTTCTTCTTTTTTAGTCTTATATCTAGTATTGATATATGTTTTATTCTAGAAAATAAACCTCTTAATTCGTTCTACGAAATAGAACTCCTAGATTTAATTTTATTACAAAAAAAGCATCTTTTTTTGTTTTGAGTTAGTAAAATAAGAAAACGATTAAGACAGAGTTTATTACATACTTTTTAACCACTCTTTAATGTAACCAGAAAAGTCTTCAGTTTCTAGGGCATTATGGTAATTGTCAAATTCAATATGTTCGTTTTCAAGAGTATTTAAAATTGCCTGTATTGCATTTAGCTTATTTTCATTTTCAATTTTATTAATTCTTTCTATTAACTGTTTTTTTAATTCTTCTTTTTTCATTTTATTTTTTTTTTAGAGTTATATCTTATCTTAGAGTACTATATAATGAGTAATTTATCAAATCAATATAGGATTATAGGAAAACAACATAAACTCACTACAAAAGTATCCATAAAATTACAAATTTTATTCAATCTAATATTATTAAAACCAATAATTATGTAAATATTAACGCTTTATTTTATGTTTTTCATTTTTAAATTATTTTTAAT
The DNA here is from genome assembly GCF_003813905.1 of Aureibaculum marinum. Taxonomy (GTDB): domain Bacteria; phylum Bacteroidota; class Bacteroidia; order Flavobacteriales; family Flavobacteriaceae; genus Aureibaculum; species Aureibaculum marinum. Next base: position 75,758 of record NZ_RPFJ01000005.1, on the reverse strand, counting down.
TAAATAATCACTAAATATACTTAGTTATCAAGTGTTTAGGTTTGAAGTGTAGATTATATTGTATAATTTTGTAACAAATTTTAAAAACACAAAAATTATGGCAATTACTAAAAATTATTTAAAGACAAGACCGGTTTGTAAGGTAACTTTTACCGTTGCAGAGCCCGATGCAGAAAAGGTATCTGTTGTTGGAGATTTTAACAATTGGAAACCAACAAAAAAGTATGAATTAAAGAAATTAAAAAACGGCAATTTCAAAGGAACTATAGATTTAGAAAAGGATCAATCTTATCAATTTAGATATTTAATAGATGGATCATATAAGAATGAAGAACAAGCGGATTCTTTTGCTTGGAATGATTTTGCTGGAGCTGAAAACGGAGTATTAGAATTGTAGTAAACCTAGGACTAGAAATATAAAAAATCCCAAATTAGCTTAAGCTAATTTGGGATTTTTTATATTAAAAAGTTGTTCTAATAGTTATACAGCAACATCTCCTTTGATATGCGGGTGCGGGTTGTAATCTAGCAATTCAAAATCTTCAAACTTAAAGTCAAAAATATTTTTAACTTCATAATTAATTTTCATTTTTGGTAAAGGTCTAACGTCTCTAGATAATTGTAATTTTAATTGTTCAATGTGGTTGTTGTAAATATGTGCATCTCCAAAGGTGTGAATAAATTCTCCAGGTTCATATCCACAAACTTGTGCAATCATCATTGTAAATAGAGCATAAGAAGCAATATTAAATGGTACGCCTAAAAATATGTCAGCACTTCGTTGATAGAGTTGGCAAGAAAGTTTACCGTCAGCTACATAAAATTGAAAGAAAGCATGACAAGGCGGTAAAGCTGCTTTACCATTAGCAACGTTTTCACTAAACGATTTTGAAGTGTTTGGTAATACTGAAGGATTCCAAGCAGAAACTAACATTCTTCTACTATTGGGATTGTTTTTTAATGTATCTATTACATCACTTATTTGATCAATTTCATCATTATTCCAGTTACGCCATTGATGGCCGTAAATAGGACCTAAATCACCATTCTCATCTGCCCAAGCATTCCAAATACGTACACCATTTTGTTGTAAATAGTTAATATTAGTATCTCCATTTATAAACCATAGTAGTTCATAAATAATAGATTTTAAATGTAATTTTTTAGTGGTAACCATGGGAAAACCATCTGCCAAGTTGAATCGCATTTGATATCCAAAAACACTTTTTGTTCCTGTTCCTGTACGATCCCCTTTTTGGTTTCCATTTTCTAATACATGTTTTACTAAATCGTGATATTGTTTCATAGAAATCTGTCTTGTCCTTTTTTTGTGTTGAAAATAATTTTGAGAAGCAACTATTTAAATAAAATGTAAAAATAGAGAAAACCAATAATTTTTGATAATGAAAGATTGTTATTTAACAAATAGTTATTAACGAAGTATTATTAAGCATTTAGGGTAGGTTAACTTGTTTTTATGTTACTTCAAGAAATTGGGTTTATAAACGAAACAATGTTTATTATCCTAGAATCATACCTGCTATAGTAGCCGAAATTAATGAAGCAATAGAACCACCAATTAACGCTTTTATTCCAAATTCTGATAGCGTTTTACGTTGTCCTGGAGCTAAAGATCCTATACCACCAATTTGGATACCAATAGATGCAAAATTGGCAAAACCACACAACATATAGGTAGCCATTATAATAGATTTTTGATAGTGTAAATGTGTTGTGTTAACCACATTTTTTAATTCAGCCAATTGAATGTAACCTATAAATTCGCTTGCTGCTAATTTTATACCTAAAAGTTGCCCCATTAACATCATATCTTCTTTTGCAACACCAATTAACCACATTAACGGAGCAAAAATGGTTCCTAGAATTGCTTCTAAAGAAAACGTAGGGTATGGCGTATTTCCTGCCATCCAAGTATTTAGAGTTGTAACCTCTCCAAACCATCCCAAAATTCCATTAATCATGGCTATAAAAGCTACAAATACAAGAAGCATAGCTCCTACATTTACAGCTAATTTTAAACCTTCCGTAGTACCATTGGCGATGGCATCTAAAATATTTGATCCTATTTTTTCTGAAGAGACATGTACATCAGTATCTATTTCTTCTGTTTGAGGATATAAAATTTTTGAAACAACAATAGCACCTGGAGCAGCCATAACGGAAGCTGCTAATAAATGTTTGGCATACATCAATCGTAGTTCGGGGTCGTCACCTCCTAAAAATCCAATGTAGGCAGCAAGAACTGCACCAGCAACAGTAGCCATGCCTCCAACCATGACTAAGAGCATTTCAGATTTATTCATTTTTTCAAGGTATGCCTTTATTAATAGAGGAGCTTCAGTTTGACCTAAAAAAATATTACCTGCAACTGACAAACTTTCAGCACCAGAAATGCCCAAAAATCTAGTTAAAAGCATTGCCATAAATTTGACTACTCTTTGGATTATACCTAAATAAAATAAAACAGAAGTTAAAGCAGAAAAGAAAATAATAGTTGGTAGTACTTGAAAAGCAAAAATAAATCCGAAAGTGTCCATGTCAACTACTAACCCTTCAAATAAAAATTTACTTCCTGCACGGGTAAAATCTAATACACTTACAAAAATTTGTCCAACAAAATTAAAACCTTTTTGAATAAATGGAACCTTTAATACTCCAAATGCTATAATGAGTTGAAGAAGTAAACCAATACCAACTGTTTTCCAATTTATTCCTTTACGATTGCTGCTAAATAGGTAGGCTATTATTAACAATACCAACATTCCTAAAACGCCACGCCATAGAGAGTTTAACGAAAATCCTTGATTTGGTATAATAGCATTTGCATCAGTCATTGCAATATTGCTGGCAGATAAATCGTTGAACTCTTTAAATTTAAATAATGCTTGATTCGTACTAATTACTAACGTAGAGTCCGTTACTTCACTAATTTTATGTTTAATTATGGTATCTTTAGGACTGTCATAAAAGAAAATTAGTAAATTGTTCTGATGAATATAATTTCCAGAGCTTAAAGTGCCGTAAGTGTGGGTAAATGTTCCTTTATTTAAGGTTAATGAATCTCCAATTTTACCTATATAGTTTTCTTTTGCATTATTTTCGATTGAATTTAGTTGCCACTTTTTTTCAATTTCTTGTGCTGTACTGAAATTTAGGCTTAAAATTGCTATACTAAGTAAAAATAGATTTCTAATCATAAAATTGAGGTTACGCTATTTTTTTCTTTTAGAAATTTCATCTCTTATTTTTGCAGCTAATTCGTAATCTTCATTGTCTACAGCTTCATCTAATTGTTTATGCAATTCATTTAAAGAAATTTCTTTTAGAGATGATTCTTCGGCAAGCTCAATTGCCATTTCTTCAACTTCTATTTTTGTTCGAGTAAGAGATGAATCATCTTTTATTTTTAAATAGATGCCAGCTTTGTCTAATATGTTTTCATACGTAAAAATTGGAGCATTAAAACGTGTAGCTAAAGCTATAGCATCAGAGGTGCGAGCATCAATAATTTCTTCTATTTTGTCTCTTTCACAAATTAGGCTAGAATAGAATACTCCGTCAACTAATTTATGAATAATAACTTGTTTTACCTTAATATGGAAGCGGTCAGAAAAAGTTTTAAAAAGGTCATGTGTGAGTGGTCTTGGAGGTTTTATTTCTTTTTCTAACGCAATTGCAATTGATTGAGCTTCAAAAGCACCAATAATTATAGGTAAAGTGCGTTCCCCTTCAACTTCACTTAAAACCAATGCATAAGCACCACTTTGTGTTTGGCTGTATGAAATACCTTTTATGTTAAGGCGGACTAAACTCATATTAAAATTTAAATAGATAAAAAAAAACTGTCTAATTCAAGGACTTACATATCCAATAGATTAGACAGCCTTTTTAAGAGGCACAATTTACTAAAATTATGTGTTTTGAGCCTTAAATTCTTTTAACTTTTCAATTAATTTTGGAACAACTTCAAAAGCATCACCAACAATACCATAGTCAGCAGCTTTAAAAAATGGAGCTTCTGGGTCATTATTGATAACAACTTTTACTTTTGACGAATTGATTCCGGCTAGGTGTTGTATTGCTCCTGAAATTCCTATTGCTATATATAAATTAGAAGCAACAGGTTTTCCTGTTTGTCCAACATGCTCGCTGTGTGGTCTCCATCCTAAATCTGATACAGGTTTAGAGCACGCTGTGGCCGCACCTAAAACATCAGCTAGTTCTTCTATCATGCCCCAATTTTCAGGACCTTTTAAACCACGACCACCAGATACCACAATATCAGCATCAGCAATAGTAATTTTTCCTTTTGCTTTATCTACTGAAGTTGAATTGATATTAAAATCACCATCAGTAAGTGTAGGAGAAAAAGTTTCTTCAGTGGCTGTAGATTTGTTTTCTACCAACCCAAAAGAGTTTTTAGCTAATCCGATTACTTTCTTATCAGTTTTTATTTCAGTTGTATTAAATGCTTTGTTAGAAAAAGCTTTGCGTTTTACAGTAAATGGTGAAATTGAACTTGGTGCTTCAACAACATTTGAAGCGTAGCCAGCTTCTAGGTTTACTGCTAGTAAAGGAGCAAGATATAATCCGTTATTACTAGAATCGATAATGACAATATTAGCACTTTCCTTTTCTGCCACTTGCTTTAAAACATCAGCATAGGCCTTAGCATTAAAAGTGTTTAATTTATCATTATTAACAGTAATAATTTTTTGTGCTCCATAATCAGATAATGAAGATACATTATTAGCATTTATGGTAACTACGCTTAAACTTGTTTCAAGTAGTTCGGCTACTTTTTTACCATAAGATACGGTTTCAAAAGCAATTTTTTTAAATTTTCCTTCAGAGGATTCTGCGTATACTAGTACAGACATATATTTTTAAACTTTAGATATTAAACTTTAGATGTACTGAATTTTAGAATTTCAGCATATTAATGTGCGTTGTTTTCGCACTTTTAGATTACTTTGGCTTCATTGTGTAACAAATTAATCAATTCGCCAACATTGTTAGCATCTATTAATTTTACTGCACCTTTAGCTTCTGGTTTTTCAAATTTTATTGATTGAGTGGTAGCATCAAAAGATACAGGCTCTACAACCGATAATGGTTTTTTTCTAGCCATCATAATTCCTCTCATATTTGGTATACGTAAATCCTTTTCTTCTACTATTCCCTTTTGACCTCCAATAACCAGTGGTAAATTAGTGTTTAAAGTTTCTTTACCTCCATCAATTTCTCTAATGACGGTAGCAGTGTTGCCATCAACTTCTAAGCCAATGCAAGCATTAACAAAGTTAAAATCTAATATACCAGCAAGCATACCAGGAACCATTCCGCCATTATAATCAATAGATTCTCTACCGGCTAGTATTAAGTCAAAATCACCATTTTTAACAACTTCGGCTAATTGTTTTGCAACAAAATACCCATCCGTAGCATCTGCATTTACACGAATAGCTTCATCAGCACCAATGGCTAATGCTTTTCGTAAAGTGGGCTCATTGGTAGCATTACCTACATTAACAACAGTAACTGAAGCACCTTGTTTTTCTTTAAACCACATGGCTCTAGTCAATACAAATTCATCGTAAGGATTTATTACAAATTGAACACCGTTAGTATCAAATTTTGAGTTTTCATCTGTAAAGTTAATTTTTGAAGTAGTGTCAGGAACATGACTTATACAAACTAATATTTTCATCTGTTAATTTTTTGATTTTTAATTGTAAAACCTAATCTTAAATTAGTTTTGTAGGTTAAAATGAATACCATAAAATTAAATTAATTCTTGCTTAATATGAGTTATAGTAAATCATTTATAAAACAATTAATATTATTTAAAGCGAAGTTACTACTTTTTTTTCAATTTACTATGCATGCATAGTAAAATATTTAAAACATAACCTTATAAACTAGCCTTTATTTTCTATTTTTGCATGGTAATTATATAATAACTATGAGAACAATTCAATTTAGAGAAGCCATTTGCGAGGCAATGAGCGAAGAAATGCGTAGAGACGAGTCTATTTTTTTAATGGGAGAAGAAGTTGCCGAATACAATGGTGCTTACAAAGCTTCAAAAGGGATGTTAGACGAATTTGGTCCCAAACGTGTTATTGATACGCCAATTGCCGAACTTGGTTTTGCGGGTATTGCTATTGGTTCAGCCATGAATGGAAACAGACCTATTGTAGAGTATATGACCTTTAACTTTTCGCTAGTAGGTATTGATCAAATAATAAATAACGCAGCTAAAATTAGACAAATGTCTGGTGGTCAGTTTAATTGTCCGATAGTATTTAGAGGTCCAACAGCCTCTGCAGGACAATTGGGTGCTACTCATTCGCAAGCGTTTGAAAATTGGTATGCAAACACACCTGGGTTAAAAGTAATTGTACCATCTACACCATATGATGCTAAAGGATTATTGAAAGCAGCTATCCGTGATGATGATCCCGTTATTTTCATGGAATCGGAACAAATGTACGGAGATAAAGGAGAAGTGCCAGAAGGTGAATATGTTTTGCCAATAGGGGTTGCAGAAATTAAAAGAGAAGGTACAGATGTTACTATTGTTTCTTTTGGTAAAATTATAAAAGAAGCTTTTAAAGCAGCAGAAATTTTAGAAAAAGAGAATATATCTGTTGAAATTGTTGATTTACGAACAGTAAGACCGATGGACCATGATACGATTTTGAAATCAGTTAAGAAAACAAATAGACTAGTAATTCTTGAGGAAGCATGGCCGTTTGCTAGTGTTGCATCTGAAATTACTTATCAAGTTCAAGAGCAGGCTTTTGATTTCTTAGATGCTCCAATTCAAAGAATAACTACAGCAGATACTCCAGCGGCATATTCTCCTGTTCTTTTAGAAGAATGGTTGCCAAATGCAAATGATGTTGTAAAAGCCGTTAAGTCTGTGATGTACGTAAAATAATGGCATTAAATTTGTAATAATCAAACCTTTTACAAATAACTTGTAAAAGGTTTTTTTATGAATTTAATAAAGAATATCTACTAAAAAGATACTTTAATCCCTAAATAAGGCGTTTGAAAATTAGATGTTTAGTGGGGCTTTTATGAACTTAAAACTATAACTATTGAGATATCTAATAATATTTTTTTTATTGTTAACCTCTTTTGCTTTTTCGCAAGTAAAAGTTAGTGGTCATATTGTTGACGAGCAGGGAGAGCCTATACCCTTTGCTAATATTATTTTTAAGGGGTCTACAGAAGGTGGGGTTTCAGATGAAAATGGGAAATTTTACATTGAGTCAGAGAAAACTTATACTGAGTTGTTAATTTCTTTTATTGGATATGAAACCAAGATAATTCCATTAAAATCTAGAAATTTTGATTTAAAAATTGAATTAAAAGAGGATGCTGCTACTTTAAAAGAAGTAATGATTTATACCGGTAAAACAAAAAAGAAAGGAAACCCAGCAGTTGAGATATTGAAGAAAATATGGGCTAAGAAACGACAAAATGGATTAAGTCTTTACAAACAGTATGAGTATGATAAGTATGAAAAAATAGAGTTTGATCTTAATAATATTGATGAGAAATTTAAGAAAAAACGACTTTTTAAAGGCATGGAGTTTGTTTTTGAAAAAGTAGATACTTCAAATATAACAGGAAAACCTTATTTACCAATTTTTATTAATGAGGCTTTATACAAAGTTTATGGCAAAAATGAACCTATTAAAAAATCAAATGAAGAATTAATTGCAAATAAAAATTCTGGATTTGACACTAATCAAGAATTAATAGAGTTTGTTAAACAGTTGTATGTAGATTATAATATTTACGATAATTACCTCAAGTTTTTTGATAAAAGTTTTACCAGTCCTCTTTCTAGAACAGGCGTTTCTGTTTATAATTATGTGTTGGCAGATAGTGCATATATTGGCAACAAATGGTGTTACAATATTGTGTTTTATCCAAGACGAAAAAATGAACTTACTTTTAAAGGTGATTTTTGGGTAAACGACACCACTTTTGCTATCAAGGAAATTGAAATGAATGCCTCCCGAAGTGCTAATATAAATTGGGTTAAAGAGATTTATGTAGAGCAAGAATTTGACGTTTTAAATGACTCTGTTTTTTTATTGAAAAGAGATCATATGATGTCTGATTTTGCTTTTACAAACAAAGATAAGTCTAAAGGGGTTTATGGTAGAAGAACCACGTTATTTAATAATTATGAATTCGAAAAAGAACGTGACGAAGAAGTGTATAAACCAAAAGTTTTTGCTTATGAAAAAGAAATATACAATAGGCCAGACAATTTTTGGAAAGAAAACCGAATGGAAAAATTAAATGATGATGAGGTAGGGATATATAAAATGTTAGATACATTAAAAACTGTACGTAGATTTAAGCAACTCTATAATGTAGGTGCTACGTTAGCTACTGGTTATTGGGAACTATTTGAAGGCTTTGATTATGGACCTTTATTTTCTTCTTTTGGAAGTAATGATATTGAAGGATTTAGAGTTAGGGTAGGAGGTAGAACTTATTTTACTCAAAATGATACTTGGAGATTAGAAGGCTATACGGCTTATGGTTTTAAAGATAATAAATTTAAATACGGCGTTTCTGGTAAGTGGCTAGTAGATAAGCAAAATAGAATTATTCTTTCTGCAGGTAATAGAAGAGATGTTGAACAAACTGGAGTGAGTTTAACAACAGCAAATGATGTGCTAAGTAGAAGTTTTGCATCATCATCGTTTTTTGCTAGAGGAGAAAATTATAGATTGACAAATATGAATTTGTCAAATTTTGCAGTTGATGTTGAGCCTGTAAAAAATCTTAATTTTAGACTTGGAGCTACTTATAAAACCATGCGTTCTGCAGCTCCAGACTCTCTGTTTAACATAAGTTATTTAGATGAAAACGGTAGTATCCAATCAAAAATAAAACAAACAGAATTAGATATGGCCATTACATACACTCCTGGTCGTAAACCAGTAGGGTATGGAGTGGAAAGAAGTGTAAGTAATGAAGGTAGATATCCTACCGTGTATTTAAGTTATACTAAAGGTGTAAAAGGGTTTTTAGATAGTGATTTTGATTATGATAAATTGCAATTATATTACAACCATAGAGTGTTAATGGGAGGCTTTGGGAAATTAAAATATTTCTTAGAAGTTGGTAAAACCTATGGAGATGTGCCGTTAACCATGTTAGACGTAGTTCCTGGTAATCAGGCAATTTTTACTGTGCCTCGTACTTTTGATCTTTTGAATTATTATGATTTTGTGACTGATGAATATGCTGCAATTCATATTGAACATAATTTTAATGGTAGAATATTATCAAGAATTCCTTTATTACGTAAATTAAAATGGCGTGAAATTGTTGGAGCAAGAGCTGTAGTTGGTAATCTCTCTCAGCAAAATATAAACAAAAGTGTTTTTCTTTCAGAACGAAATGTTGCAGGAAATTTATACATTCCAACAAAACCTTATTATGAATATTTTGTAGGAATTGATAATATTTTTAAATTTATAAGAATAGACTTTGTTTTTAGAGGCAATTATATGAATATGCCAGATGTAACCAAGTTTGCTATTAAAGGCGGATTTGGATTTTATTTTTAAATTTGTTCCAGTTCATAGTTTTCAAGAAGTTTATTTACCCCAATCAATTGAGATTCTTTTAAGAATTTACGAGGGGTTTTATTAAATTGTTTTTTAAAGCATTTTGAAAAATATTTAGGATCGTTAAATCCTGTTAAGAATGCAGTATCTGAAATTGTATGCTTGTATTTGGTTAATAATATAGCTGCTTTTTTTAGTCTCAATTCTATTATAAAATCGGATACATTTTTTCCTGTAATTGCTAAACATTTTCTGTATAATGTAGAGTAGCTCATATTTAATTTTTTAGAAATATCTTCAACTTTTAAATTTGAATCTTCAAGTTTTGAATTTATTGCATAAACAAGTTCTTCTAAAAATTTTTCATCTTTAGATTTTTCATTTGCTACACTAGGGGTGTTTATAATTCCTTTTCTGTATTCTGTGATAATATGTTCTTTACTGGTTAGTATATTGTTTATTTTAAGAAATAATTCTTGTGTGTTAAAAGGTTTGTACAGGTATTCAATTGCACCTGATTCAAGGCCTAATATTTTTGAATATGTTGAATATTTTGCAGTTAGTAAAATAATAGGAATATGTTGAGTTGCTTTATTGCTTTGTAGCTTTTTACACATACTAATTCCGTCAAGTATAGGCATCATTACATCGCTAATAATCAAATCAACAGTGTGTTTGCTCGCTTTTAGATAACCTTCTTTTCCATTATCGGCTAAAAGAATATTGTATTGTTGGTTTAAGCTGTTTTTCAAAAAGTTCTGTAATTCTATGTTGTCTTCTACAATTAGAATGGTTTTTGAGGACTTGTTGGTTTCTAATGCTTTACTTAAGGTGTTTTGTAATAGAGGAGGAGTTCTGTTTACAAGTTCTTTTTGTTCATGTAATATTATTTTTTCATCCTCGGTGTAAGCATCTTCGGTAATTGGAATAACAATGGTAAAAATGGTACCATTTTTTTTATTTGATTTCACTTTAATTTCTCCTTTGTGAAGTGTGGTCAACTCTTTGGAAAGTGCTAAGCCAATTCCAGTTCCATTACTTTTAGAAACTTGATAAAACAATTTAAAAATTTTATCTAATTCTTTTTTTGGAATTATAGATCCTGAGTTTTTTACAGAAATTTTAATTTTACTATTATTTTTTATTGTACTAGCATTAATTAAAATTTTTCCATCATTAGGTGTGAATTTAAATGCATTGGATAAAAAATTATAAACAATATGCTCTAATTTCTCTTTGTCATACCAAATGTTTGTAAGGTCACCTGCATGTTGTATATCAAAATCTATATGTTTTTGTCTAGCTTGTTCTTTAAAAGAAAGTTTTATGGTGTTTAAATGAGCAGAAAGATCGTTTTTAGATACTGTTAACTTTAGTTTATTGGCTTCATTGTCTCTTATGAAGGTTAAGTTTTGAGCTATTTTTGATAACCTTGTGGCATTATTAGCTATAATTTGCAATTGTTCTTCTAATAACAAATTTCCACTCTCTGTAGCCTTTTTAATCATGTCTCCAATTGGGCTTAAGATTAAGGTTAAAGGAGTTTGAATTTCATGTGACATTTTTGTGAAAAAGTCTATTTTAGACTTGTTGACTTCTTTCTCTTTTTTATGTACTATTTTTTGTAAAAACAATCTTTTCTTTAAATTGTACCAACGTCTTACTAGATAAATAAAAATACCTAGTAGTAATAGGTAAGCTATAATGGCTGGTATACTAAACCACCATGGTTGGTCAATTATAATGGTAAACCTTTTTACTGGAATATTCCATACGCCAGCTTTAGTACCCGCTTTAACCTCAAATGTATAAGTACCTGGAGGTATATTTGTATAAGTTGCTACACGTTCAGAATGATTGGTAATCCAATCGTCATCAAAACCTATTAACCGGTATGCATAAAAATAATTGGGATTAATAATATTACCTATAGCAGAGAATTTAAAAGAAAAAGAAGATTGTTTATTTTTTAAATTTATAGTGTTCAAATTTGTTAAGGCACTGTTTTTTTTAAACTCAGGAAATGAATCAATAGGGCGGTTTAAAATTTCTATATGTTGTATCTGTAGTTCAGCAGTTGATTCAATTTTGTCAATTTTTGTGGGTGAAAAATAGTTTAGTCCTTTAACGCCTCCAAAGTAAAGTAAATTAGAACTATCTTTATAGACGCTTCTATTCATAAAAGTATTACTTTGTAATCCGTCGGTAAGTTGATAGATTTTTACTTGTTTGTTGTTAGGATTAAAATGGTAAATCCCGTTATCTGAAGTCATCCATATTTCGTCGTTATTGTCCGTTAAAATGCCATTAAAATTCTGTTCAGAACCATTTATGAAATCATTGTAATCATGATAGATATTAGTTGTTGGGTCAAACGATAAAAATTTACCATGCCCAGTAATTAACCATAGTTTGTTTTTTGAGTCAATACTCATTGATTTAACAGCAGTAAACATAAAATCATCATCTTTAACATAATGTGTATAATCTTTAAATGATGAATAGTTGAGGTTTCCTTGGTTTTCTTCAAATTTATATAAACCACTATTAAAAACACCTAACCATATATTGTTGTGACTATCTTCTACTATAGATTCAATTATAGTGCCATCCAAACCTTTTGTGTTTTTCTCAAATGAAGCTAAAATTTGCTTGTTAGAATTGTAAATGTTTAAAGAAACATTTGAACTTACCCAGATTCTATTTTTTGAATCTGTAAATACTTTTCTTACATCAGTTGCTCTGTGATTTTGAGAATTATAAATAGGTAATTGAGAAAAAGTGTTTTTATTAATATTGTAAATCCATAAACCGTTTTTATAGGTACCAAACCATAAATTACCATTATTGTCATTTGTTATAGATTGAATGTAAAATCCTTTTTTTTGTCCTTCTCTTTTAAAAAACTGTTTTTTTTCGGTACTTCCATCTTTATTGAAAGTTACCTGTGTAAGTCCCCAACCATCTGTGCCAATCCATAAATAATCTTGAGATTTGTAAATACTAAGTATTCTTAAGGGTTTATCACTGTCAGATCCTGATAAGTAATTAATGTTTTTATTGGTATGAGCAATAATATTTAAACTGCCATAATTTGTAGCAACCCAAATATTGTTATTGCTATCTTCATTTATGTCTAATACAGTATTACTGCTTAAAGAAAAACTGTTTTTTTCTTTTTTTGTGTAAATAGTAGTACGTCCTGTTTTAGTATTTATAAAATATAACCCATTACCATCCGTTCCTGCCCATATATTACCAGAGCTATCTTTAAATAGTGTTAAGAATAATTCTTGATTAATATCTTGTAAATTATCTGCTAATAAACTTTTTTGAACGAATTCTTTTTTTAAAAGGTCATACACAAAAAGTCCGTGAGTTTCTGTTCCAATCCAAAGTCTATTAAAATCATCTATAGTTAAAACAATACTACCAGGGTAATTTGTAAACGGACCAACAATTTCTGTTAATACTTTATTTTCTGTTGTGTACTTAAAAACTTTCCCATTTTTAGTGCCCAAATAAATTTGGTTATTAAATTCATTAACAACTAAATCATTAATATTGGCAATGTGACCGTCATTACTTTTAAGGGTGGTTATGAGCTCTATTTTCTTGTTTTTATGACGATATAATTCTCCTGTAGTAGAAATTAACCAACCAATATCATTTTTGTAATATATTGCAGAAATGAGTGTGTTATTTAATACTCTTTCGCTCAAATTATGATAATAGCCAGTCTTGTGATTAAATTCAGATAGCCATCCCAATTTAGTAAGAACCCAGTATTTTTTATCATTAATTTTTATAATGTCTTTTATAGCATCGTTAGGCTTTATATTAGGGAAGATGTGTTCTTTTTTTGTTAGATAATAATCATAACCATCATATTTTAGAATTCCTTCATTACAAACCATTAATATGTTTCCTAAATAATCTTGAATGGTTTTTTTAACCGCTATTGGCTTATTATTAATAGAGGGCGAAATATGATTGAAATTAACAGTATTTTGTGTGTAGCCTATTGTAAAGAATAATAAGCTGATAATTAGAATGGGTTTAACTTTTAGTAATTTTTCTAACATTTATCTGTTTAGTTTTTTTTGAATTAGATAGCTACTTATTGTTTTTAGATATGAGTTTATTATTGAGGGTATTAAAGAAAAGATAAATATTTATCATAATTATATAATATATCTGTCAATATATGAGAATGAAATAAAATTACGAAAAATTGCATGATTATTCCACTTTTTCATCAATAGTATCATGCAACTTTGAATAATACAAAGATTGTTAACTTTTCTTAATTAAGCCAATTTTATGAACTCAAGAAGAAATTTCATCAAGAAATCTGCCATTGTTGGTGCTGGTATATCAGTATTACCAAACTTAACGTATGGTTATAGTAGAAAAAAAAATAAGCTAAAGGTTGCTCTAATAGGAGTAGGTCTTAGAGGTACTAATCATTTATCAAATTTATTAAATAGAGATGATGTTGTTATTACAGCTATTTGTGATATTGATCCTCGAAGAATAAAAATAGCAGAAAAACTTATTAGCGATAAAAATTTTCCTAAAGCGAAGGTTTTTGGAAAAAATGATTATGACTATAGAAATTTACTTGCATTAAAAGATGTAGAGGCCGTAGTAATTTCTACTCCATGGTTGTGGCATACAAGGATGGCTGTTGATGCAATGAATGCCGGGAAATATACAGGCTTAGAAGTGTCTGCCGCTAATACCTTAGAAGAATGTTGGGATTTGGTAAATACACATGAAAGAACAGGCTCACACTTAATGCTTCTAGAAAATGTGAACTATAGAAGAGATATTTTGGCTGTTCTTAATATGGTAAAACAAAATGTTTTTGGAGAGCTAATTCACTTTAGATGTGGTTATCAGCACGATTTACGCTTTGTAATGCTAAATGATGGTAAAACTGCTTATGGAAAAGGGGTAGAATTTGGTGAAAAAGGTATCTCTGAAGCTGCATGGAGAACACAACACTCGGTATCTAGAAATGCAGATGTGTATCCTACACATGGAGCTGGTCCAATTGCTGTGATGTGCGATATAAATAGAGGAAATAGATTTGTGTCAATGACCTCTCATGCTACAAAAAGTAGAGGCATGCACAATTATATAGTAGAACATGGCGGTAAAGACCATCCTAATGCAAAAGTTAATTTTAAAATGGGAGATGTAATTACTTCTACTATTGAAACTGCTAATGGAGAAACCATTATTGTAACTCATGATGTTCATTTGCCTAGACCTTATTCCTTAGGGTTTAGAGTACAAGGTTCAAAAGGTCTTTGGGAGGTTGATGGTAATAGAATGTATATAGAGGGGGTATCTAAATCACATCAATGGGATAAGGCTGATGAATGGTTAAAAAAATATGATCATCCTTTATGGAAAAAGTATGGTGAATATGCTCAAGGTGCAGGTCATGGAGGTATGGACTATTTTGTAATGAATGCATTTGTTGAATCAGCTAAAGAAAACATTGCTCCGCCAATGGATGCTTATGATGCGGCTGCATGGAGTGCCATTACACCATTATCTGAATTGTCGATAGAAAATAACGGAGAACCTCAAGATTTTCCGGATTTTACCAGAGGAAACTGGATTAAAAGAGAACCTTATAACTGGATGAAAGACACGTATTAATTAAATTAATTATGTAAAAATAAAAATTACTAATACTACTAATATGAACACTAACTTAAAATTATAATTATGAAGAAACTATTATTTGCGACATTCTTATCGTTGTTTCTTGTTTCGGCTTATGCACAAGAATCAAAAATTATGGTAAGAGGTACAGTAAAAGAAACTGATACTGGAAATTCAGTTCCTGGAGCTACTATTTTAGAAAAAGGTACTGCTAATGGTGTAGTATCTGATTTTGATGGAAATTTTTCTATTGAAGTAAGCAGTGATGCGACACTAATAATATCCTTTGTGGGGTTCGCAAATACAGAAGTTCAAGTAAGCGGACGTTCACAAATTGATGTACTTTTAAAAGAAGATATTGCGAGCTTAGAGGAAGTTGTAGTAGTAGGGTATAGTACACAAAAAAGAGAAAGTTTAACTGGTTCATTAAAAACCGTTAAAGGTGATGATTTAAGAGATGTTACTACGCCTACAGTTGAAAATATGCTTAACGGTAAGGCTCCAGGGGTATATGTAGCTCCTGGATCTGGGCAACCAGGTTCTAGAGGTGGTGTTGTTATTCGAGGACAAGCAACTTTAAGTGGTACTACAAGTCCGTTGTGGGTTATTGATGGTGTTATTGTAGGTTCTAATGCTGGTGATTTAAACCCAGACGATATAGAAACAATGACAATTTTAAAGGATGCTGCCTCAACCGCAATTTATGGTTCTCAAGGTGCAAATGGAGTTATTGTGGTTACAACAAAAAGAGCGAAATTAGGAAAAACTACTGTAAATTTTTCTTCCAAAATAGGTTATAATCAACTTAATAATGGAAATTTGGAAATGATGGATGGAGCAGAATTATATGACTATTATGCTTCTTTTTCTAATGCTGATCAAATTTCTTTTCCTCGTTGGAATTCAGAATTGCGTAACAGCAATTTCAATTGGTGGGATTTAGCTACTAAAAATGGTTTTACGCAAAATTATAATGTTTCGATTCAAGGAGGCACAGAAACACTTCGATCTTTTATGTCTCTTGGGTTGTATGATGAACAGGGAGCTGTAAAAGGTTACGATTATACACGTTACAATGTTCGTTTTAAAACAGAATACAAGCCATTTGAATGGTTAACTATTAAACCTTCAATAACCGGATCACTTCGTGATGTAGATAACAAACAATATTCTACAACAGCAATGTATTCTAATTTACCATGGGATAGTCCTTATGACGAAGATGGCAATCTTGTTCCGCACCGCAGTAGCAGTTGGGTAAATAGTGCTAGTACTAATTATCTGTATGACCTTCAATGGAATCACTCTTCTAATAAAAATTATGAGTTTATGGGGAATTTTGATTTCGATATAAAATTGACAGATTGGCTTACTTTCTCTTCTGTTAACAATCTACGTTATGTTAGTTATAAATCTAAAGGATATACTGATCCACGTTCTAATGGAGGTGAAAGTGTAAACGGACGTATATCAGAATATAGATTTGAATCAACACGTAATTACACCAATCAAATTTTAAGATTTAATAAAAGTTTTGATAAACATGATGTAAATGCTTTGGTGGCTTACGAGTTTAATGATTATCGAGGTGAAAGCTTAGACGTATATGGCACTGGATTTATTCCTGGTTTTGAGGTGTTAGATGTGGTTGCCAAGCCTGAGCGTACAAAAGGAGGAATTAGTGAATGGGCAGTTCAATCTGTTCTTTTTAATGCAAATTATTCTTATGATGATAAGTATATGGCTCAAATTTCTTTCCGTAGAGATGGTGCTTCAAATTTTGGTGACAATGCGAAATATGGAAATTTCTTTTCTGTAAGTGGAGGGTGGAATATTGATCGTGAAGATTGGTTTAATGTAGAATGGACTGATGCTTTAAAGCTTCGTGTGGCTTATGGTTCTGTTGGAAATCGTCCAAGTTCACTCTACCCGCAGTACGATCTTTATTCTGTATCTACAGGAGCAGGGTATAACGAAAATTCTGGAGCTCTTATTAGTCAAATTGGAAACAAAGATTTAACTTGGGAAAAAACTTATACTACTGGTGTAGGTATTGATGCAAGTTTTCTTGACAACAGAATGAGACTTACCCTTGATTATTACCTAAAAAACACCGATAATATCTTATATAGTGTGCCTATTACAGGAATAACAGGTGTAACAAGTATTTGGCAAAATATTGGTGAAATGGAAAATAAAGGGATAGAAATTGCCATTGGTGGAGATATTATTCGTACGCAAGATTTAACTTGGAGTTTAGACCTTAATTTAGGTCATAATGCCAATAAATTGACTAAGCTCTATAAAACCAAAGACGCTAGTGGAAATTATGTGGTTAGACCGATTATAACTGGAGACGGATTAGGAATTGCTGGTTCTGCACAGCGTATGTTAGAACCAGGAAAACCGGTAGATACTTATTATTTAAAAGAATGGGCTGGCGTAAATCCAGATAACGGATTACCAATGTGGTATGTTGTTGAAAGAGATGATGATGGAAACGAACTGTCAAGAACTACCACTTCTAATTATTCAGAAGCAACCTATGAAAAAACAGGAAAAGTTTCACCTGATCTTTTTGGAGGTTTCTCTACAGCTTTGTCTTACAAACAATTTGATTTTAATGCAGTATTTGGTTACGCAATTGGAGGTAAAATTTACAATTACTCTAGACAAGAATACGATTCAGATGGAACCTATACTGATCGGAATCAAATGAAGTTGATGTCGGGTTGGAGCCGTTGGGAACAACCTGGTGATATAGCTACACATCCTATTGCTAGATATAATAATCAAGATAAAGGAAATTCTCCTTCTACTCGTTATATTGAGAAAAGTGATTTTTTAAAGTTACGTTCACTTTCATTAGGGTATAACCTTGACCTAAGCCAATACAATATTGATAATGTAAGAATTTCATTGTCAGGAGAAAATTTGTTTGTTATTACTGATTATTCAGGGGTAGATCCTGAAATTCCAGTCAGCTCTGGTGGAACTATTTTAGGATCAACCGGTCCTGGCGTATATCCAGCTACACGTAAATTTATGCTTGGACTTAATGTAAAATTTTAAATTGAAACAAAATGAAAAAAATAGTTATAGCCATATTGGCAACAGTAGTACTTTCAGCTTGTGATATTGATCGCTATCCGCACGGAAGCATGGACTCTGAGACTATTGTCAGTGACCCAGATGCTTCTCTACAACCATTGTTAAATGGGATGTATGCTCAATTAAAAAGTTGGTCTGACCCAATGCACCGTATGGGTGAATATGCAGGAGATAATATGATGATTAGAGGTTCGTCTACAGATGCATTCTACGAATTTATCTCTTATGCACGAACTCCAAATAATTACCGATTAACCCAGTTTTGGAACTCTGGATATAAGGCTATTGCACAAGCTTCTAACATTATAGATATGATAGATGAAGGGCAAAGTGCAGAGATTGACAATAACATTGGAGAATCTTATTATGTTCGAGGAATGATGTATTTTTATCTAACACGTGCATTTGGGCGTCCTTATTATCAAAATCCAGAAACAAATTTAGGTGTGCCTATTGTGAATGGTACTCCTGATGATGTTATTAATCTTGACTTGCCAGACCGTGCAACTGTAAAAGATTCTTATGAACAAGCAATTTCTGATTTAAAGAAAGCTGAACAATTACTTACAATTGATAAAAGTTCAATTTATGCTTCGAAAGAAGCAGCTCAAGCAATGTTGTCTCGAATTTATCTTTATATGAGTGGTACTTACGATTCTCCGAATACAGAATATGCTCAGTTAGCTGTAGAATATGCAGATAAAGTGATTAATTCTGGGAAATATTCTTTATTACCTAGAGATCAATTTATGATTTATAATACTTTTATTCCTGAAAATAATGCCGAAACAATATTTGCCATAAAACGTGTTGCATCAGAATTTTCTGGTTATGACCATTATTATGGTGTTGGAGGTATGTACGCTAATATTGGCGGTATGGGTTGGGGAGAAATGTATGCTAGTGCCAAGTATATTAGTTTGTTAGACGAAACTGGTCGAAATGACTGGCGTGAAGATAGTTATAATATGGTTGACGCTCGTGCTGCTTTTATTAGACCTACTTACGCAAAAGATGCCAGCACAGGAGAATATACAGAAGTATTTCGTTTTATTAAGGAAGATGGTGATGTATTAAATTATGTACAAGCAGCTACCACTAGAAGTGGAAGTACAATAACTTGCACAGAAGGTGACGATACTTATACGTTAACATCTGTTGATGCAAGTCAAGAAATCTATTCAATCAACTATAAAGATGGAAAAACTTATACAGGTGTAATAGATAATTACATTACATTAAATCGTGTTTATCCACAGTTTTATATTATAAAAGCATCACTTGAGGGGGAGGAATCTCATTTGCATTCACCAGTTATAAGTCGTTTAGGTGAGATTTATTTAAATAGAGCTGAAGCTTATGCTAAATTAGGTGATTATGGTTCTGCATTAATCGATTTAAATCTGGTCAGAGAGCGTTCTATAGTTGGGGGAGGATATAGTTCTCTTGATGCTTCTAATGCTAGCGAACGTATTGACAAAGAACGTCAATTGGAATTGGCTTATCAAGCTGAACGAAGTTATGATGTTTTTCGTAATGGAAAAGATCTTACTCGTCATTATCCAGGACCACATCAACAGTTTGAAACTATTTCAGCTGATGACTATCGGGTAACTTTTTATATACCACAAGATGCTATTAATTCGTATCCTGGTACATTAACACAGAATCCGACGGAATAACGATGCAGTAAAACAACAAGGTTTCTAAAGAGAAAGATTGAAAAGAAGCTTGATTACTTAATTAAGCTTCTTTTCTTTACAAATAGAAGTTGTTGTTTTAATAAAGTAAATTAAACGTAAGTACTAAAAAGTATGATTAAAAAAACTTTCTTTTATTTTTTTGTTTTATTGATTTTTATGCATCTGATGAGTTGTACCACTAATAAAACAGATGAGCATGAAACCTTAGATTTATCAATAGAAATTCCGGCTGGAGCTAATAGCTGGACAAATGACATGTCTGCCAATTCTAACATGTTTAATGATTTTGAAATTAAAAATTGGACAGATTTAGAAGTGGTTGTACGTACCTATTTTAAAACAGATACAGATGGTAAGCTACACGTAGGGTTAAATGCAAATGTACCAAATGGTGTATCAACTTTAAAAGTTACAGTAGGTAATACTTCCAAAAATATTGAGCTAAGTAATTCTGAAAATACAACAATTGAAGTTGGTGTTTTTGATGTAAAATCGGGATATAATTTTATTGAAATAGAAGGGCTAGAAAAGTCGGGTACTTCTATTGCAAATATCAATAAGATTCTTATTGGAGGACCAGCCACAGAAGGAAAAGTTTATTTTATAAAAGACGATTTTTATTTCGGACGACGTGGCCCATCGGTACATTTATCGTATCAATTACCAGCAGAAAAAGATATTGAATGGTTTTATAGCGAAATTAATGTTCCTGAAGGTGAAGATGTTATAGGTTCTTATTATATGGCAAATGGATTTAGGGATGGATATTTTGGTATTCAGGTAAATTCAGAAACGGAACGCAGAGTACTGTTTTCTGTGTGGAGCCCTTACGAAACTCAAGATCCAAATAATATTCCTGAAGATTATAAAATTATTTTATTAGGTAAAGGAGAGGGGGTTACTTCGGGCGAATTTGGAAATGAGGGCTCTGGAGGTCAGAGTTATAAAGTGTATAACTGGAAATCCAATACTTCATATAAGTTTTTGCTTAAAGGAGTACCATCGGTAAATAACTCAACTGATTATACGGCTTATTTTTATGCTCCTGATGAAAACAAATGGAGTCTAATAGCTAGTTTTAGAAGACCAAAAGGTAGTAGATATCTTCAAGGGTTTTATTCTTTTTTAGAAAACTTTAATACTACTACTGGTAATATACCTCGTAGAGCGAGTTATAATAATCAATGGGTTTATACAACAGAAAAAGAATGGATAGAATTAACAAAAGCAAAATTTACTATAGATGCTACAGGTAAAAAAGAATCTAGATTAGATTATGCTGGAGGCGTTGAAGAGAATTCATTCTTTTTGAAAAATTGTGGCTTTTTTAATGAAGCTACACCAGCTAATACTGAGTTTACAAGAAAATCAAATGGAACTAAACCAATGATAGATTTTTCTGAGTTAGAAGTTCCGAAAGAATAAAATAGTTATTTGAGTTAATTTTTTTAAGGAAGCTTAAAATTTAATTTTAGGCTTCCTTTTTTTTGTATTTAGTGATAATTCGCTTGTATTTTCTATACTTGACACTATTTTAGTTTGTAAATAATGAAAGTGAATTTCTTTATTAAAAGTCAAAATACCAATTAAATAAATCGGCTTTTAAGCCTATTGTAAACCATGTTGTAGTTTCATTGCCATTATCAGTTATTGCTTGAGCAGGATTAAATTTTCGATACGTGAATCCTGCAAATAATTTTGTGTTTGTTGCAGGGTTAACTAAATATCCTCCTTGTAAATCGGCAATAAATACTCTTGTATTATTACCTTGTAATAATTCTACTCCGGTATTACCAGTTCTATCATCATTACTTAAATAAATATTGCCACCATAATTTAATCCGTTAATGTCAAATCCTTTATTTCCAATATTTAGTTTTGCACTACCAAACCATCTGTCTTTTTTGTATCGAGCAATGCCTACAAATTCCCAAAAATTACTACCCCATAGATGGCCTAAAGGTTGGTTGTAATGGCCATAATTTAAGATTGGTGTTTCATGTGAATAGGTATATGGACGAGCCAAATTGAATTCTCCTTGAAGGTACAAGTTTTCAACATTAAAAGCATTGTAATATTTTGCACCCAGTTGTAATGAAAATTTATTTCCCCAATAGCCATCGCCATCAAAAAAGCGGCCTACAGTTAATTCGTCCAATACAAATTGGGTATACGTAGAAAAATTATCAGAAACTTTGTATTTAGTACCTAAACCAATAAGAGCATTGCCTCCACCAGAACCTCTAGAAAATTCTATAGCTCGGTAAAATATAATTGGATTAAAATAGTTGATGTCAAAACCATTATTTTCATCTTTTTTAGTAACGGTGGCTTCGAATAAACTTATATTAATTTTTTTGGTGACATTCCAACTGAGATGATGCATAGCGACAAATTTTCTTGCACTTAAACCATTTTCATTCAGAGTAGGTCTTACGTCTTCTAACCACATCCATACGTTGGTATATTTAATTTTCCAAAACTGTGTACTTATTTTTAAATGAGGGTAAGAAGTTGCTACATCAGATAGCATCATTGAGCGATATCCATCACCAATAAAATTTTTACCATGTCCAAATTGAAAATTAAAAAATTTACTAGGTGTATATGTCAGATATGCTTCAGCAACAGGGTAATCAAAACTATTTTCTTTAAAATCTTTGGCTTTTCCTCTTCCAGGCACTAATCCATAAGAGCTGGCTCCAGAGGGCCTATTGGCTCTAGCGAAATCGTTTATATAGTCTGCAAAACGGCCTTGACTTTCATAGATAGAAGCAGAGAAGTTAAAATTTTTACCTAATCCACCTTGAATTTGAACTGCTCTTGTATTGTTGTAGGTATAATCTACATCATCTGAATTATCTTTACCTAATTGCAAGTCAAAAATAGGATTAATTGTAAACCAATAATCGTCTTTCTGTACTTTAAAAAAGTGTTCATTCCATAATTTTTGACCCCACTTTGAGGATTTGTTTTTAAATAAAGCTGTTTTTTGAGTATCTAAATTCACATATTTTGCAGCTTCGCTGTATAAGTAAGGTTTAAAACCTGTATGAGAATTCTCCCCTTTGTCAAAATAATAATTTAATTCGTCATAAGTACTATGTGTAAAAGGAATATTTAATTCACTTTGATGCTCTGGAAAATAAGTACTTTTTACGGCATTTTGTATGTCCTTTTTAGGAGTTTTTATGGTAGATGGTTGTTTAGGAGGAGCAGGTGTTGGTGTGGGATTGTTTACAACTAAATTTTCTTCACCACGCTCTTTTGTTATCTTTTCAGGGGTTGGTTGCGAGCCTAATGGAATTTGAATAGGCAATCCAAAACGCATGTCAATTGGTCTACCATTGTAAGTAGCTGGTTTAGTTTTTGGTAATTGAGTAAATACTCTTTTAGCTTCAGTTTCTAATTCTTTATAGGCAGAACGTACATATAAAACTTCAAATTCCCCAGTTTTAGTTACTACAAAGATAACATGAACAGTACCTTTATAATTATCTCTTTTAACATTATCAGGAACTTTAAATTCTGCTAATACATCTTTAGTAAGATTTTGATTAAAACACGAAGCTAATGTAGTTTCATCTGAAGCATCACAGCCTTTATAAATGGGATAAATATCTTCTTGTGCTAGTAGATAGTTTGAAAAGATTAAAAGGGTAACTATAATAAGTTTTCTCATTCGATACTATTTTATAGAATTTTCAGCAAAGATATCATTATATTTTAGCTACTTTATTATTATTCAATTGATATTTCTGGTTACTTTCAGGGCAAATCGCAATTCCGTTTTCGTCAAAATTTAAGCGATGTCCGTATTCACTAACCCAACCAATTTGTTTTGAGGGATTGCCTACTACCAGAGCATAGGCAGGTACTTCTTTTGTTACCACACTTCCGGCCCCAATTAAAGAAAATTCACCAATAGTATTGCCACATACAATTGTAGCATTTGCACCAATACTTGCTCCTTTTTTTACTAATGTTTTTTTGTATTCATCACGTCTAATAATTGCACTTCTAGGATTTATAACGTTAGTAAATACCATTGAAGGACCTAAAAAAACGTCATCTTCGCAGATAACACCAGTATAAATAGATACATTATTTTGAACTTTTACATTTCTACCTAAAACAACATCCGGAGAAACTACAACATTTTGTCCGAAACTACATTCTTCTCCAATTTCACAGTTAGACATAATATGACTAAAGTGCCAAATTTTTGTGCCTTTACCAATAGTACAATTGTCATCAATAACTGCAGTTTCATGTGCAAAATAATCTAATTTTTTCATACAAATAATCTTTTATTTATGGGGCATAAATTTTTATAGTTTCCAGAACTTTAGTTAAAAGTAAAAGCTCTAAATATTAATTATCAGTTTAATAGTTGGTAGTAGTTTGGTTACCATTAGCAATTGCTTTAGCTGATGAAGTACCAATTCTGTCAACACCTAAATTAATCATTTTAACAGCATCCTTATAACTCTTTACACCACCGGCAGCTTTAACTTGTAATGGTTTTGCATTTTTAACTATTAACTCCATGGCTTCAAACGTTGCTCCAGAAGGTTTATTGTCGGTAGTTTTATAAAACCCTGTAGAGGATTTTACAAAAACACGATTTGCATTTTCTTCACCAAAATTACTTAAAATTACATCTTTTATCAATTGTGTAATAGCTATGATTTCTTGGTCTGTTAATGCTGCAATTTCAATAATCCATTTTACTACTTTGTTGTGATCTAATCCTAATTTTGAACCTTTAAATACCTCACTTTTTATAAGGTTAATATTACCATTTAAAAATGCATGATAATTTATTACAAAATCGAGCTCATCAGCACCATCAGCAATGGCTTTTTTTGCTTCTTTTAATTTTTCTTCAACAGAAGCAGTGCCTTCATGGAAACCAATTACTGTACCTATTAATATGCTACTTTTTGCATTGGTAATATATTCTTTTGCTAAAGAAACGAATTTTGGCCTTATCATTACCAATTTAAAGTTTTCAGAAATGGCTTCTTTAATAAGTTCTATTACATTTTTTTGAGTTTCGTCTTCTGAAATACCTGCTTGTGCAGCCGTTTTTAGGTAAGTAGAATCTAAGTATTGATTAATGTTCAAAGCTATTAATTTTAAAATGTAAAAGTAATGATTTTATCAGAACTTAACTTTCTTTACTGTTTATAAAAATTACTAAGTGTAGTAATAAATTAATCTTAATTTTAGAGTTGTACCGGTATAGTTTAATTAACACCGCTATTTAAAATTTCTTTTTAGAATACATAATATTTCAGTTTGGGCTTACTGTATTTCAAAAACTATTGGAAGTGTATATTTTACTGGTACTGGTTTTTTACGTTGCTTTCCAGGAATCATTTCAGGTAAATTTTTAATAACTCGCAAAGCTTCTTTTTCTAAGGTTTTATGAGGAGCTCTAATTTTTATATCAGTAACCAGTCCATGTTTATCAATTGTAAATTGAGCATAAATACGCTGTTTTCCAATTAAATTTAAACGTTCAGCAAGGGATGAATTAAACTTTTTATTGACAAACTTTTTCATTTTTTCAGTGAAGCAAGCTTTTGATTCTTTTTCTTCTAAACCTTCGCAACCTGGAAAAATAGGAGCTTTTTCTAAAACAATAAAGTCTATTGGTTCTGTTACTTCTGGTGGATCAATAACTTCAATAATATTTTCAATTTTTTCGTCAGTAGTGGTGGTTTCTTTCTGATTTAAGTCTGGTAAAATTTCAGTAGAAGTATTATTTGGAACTATTTCAGGTTCTACCAAAATTACTTTTTTTGGTTGTTTGAGGTCTTGTGGTTTGCTTTTGCGTTCTATGGTTATATTTGGAGGAATTTGGAATACATAAGTTGGGTCAACGTCGGGTTCCGAGTCATTTAATACTATAATTGTTTTGGTAGATGCGTATTGCAATGTAATATAAACTATTAACAATGCTAATACTAACCCTAACTGCATAAAAATGGCAGGACTTCTGTAGAATTTTTCGGTTTGTAGTAGATTGTTTTTTGGGTTTTTGGAAAAATTCATAATGGTATGTTTAAAGTGTTAAAATAATGTTAACATCAATAAACATACCAAAATTATTATGAATTTTTTGTTCTTCTATTTTTCAATCTAACAGTATTTAATTACTCGTTTATATTGAGCTTTAAATTCTAACTTCTAAAGTAATAGGCAATGTATACTTAACACCAACTGGTACACCACGTTGTTTTGCGGGTATCATTTTAGGTAGTGATTTTACAACTCTAATTGCTTCTTTTTCTAACCGTGCATGAGGTCCTCTTGCTTGAACTTTAGCAATGTTTCCATTACGATCGATGCTGAAAAGAACGATAACACGTTTTTTACCTGCATCTAATCCTAGTTCATTAGAAAGATTAGGATCAAAAGTTTTACTAACATGCTCCATTATTTTGTCTTGCAAACATTGTTTTAACTGTGCCTTGTTTCCTTTACAGCCTGGAAAAATAGGAGCATCTTCAATAACGGCAAAAGGAACATCGTCTACAATAACTTCTTCTTCAACAACTTCTTCTACTTGGTCAAGTTCAACAACTTCAACAGCATCATCTTGATCAACTTCTGTTGATTCAAGCATTGTTTCTTCAACTTGCTCTTCATCTTGAACTACTTCAATTACTTCAGGAGCAGGTGGAGGTGGTGGAGGTGGTTTTATTTGTTCTATTCGTTCTGTAATAGGTATGTCTTCTATAATTTCTTCTTCTAATACCAGACCTCCCAGGTCTGATACTGTCCTTTCATATACTTTGTGCTGTACGCCAAGGTATACAATAATTAAAGATAACGCTAGTCCTAATTGTAAAAACAACCCGCTATAATTCTCTAATTTTGCTTTGGGATTCTTTTTAGCTTCCATAATTTTAAATTTTAATTAAGTACTTAGATGAAATACTGAACTGAATTCTATACCTCTCTAAGAATAGTACTAAGTTCTTAATTTTAGAATAGAAAAAAAATGATAAATATCATGTAAAGTATTGAACTTCAGAAGAGATTAAATTTTATTAAAATTTAAATAATGGTATAAATAAATCAACGTTTGACTTAATTTTGTGTAATTAAGTCTATAAATGGATAGTTTTGTTATTAATTTTATTTTGATTCTTTGTAGGATTTTGGGACAATTTTATGTTCCAAAATTGTAAAATATGTCAACTATAGATTTATTAGGTTTAAAAATTGTGTTAAAGAAGCAATAAATATGGTAAAAAAAAAGACCATCTTTTAAGATGGTCTTTTTTACTAATAAAATTAAAATTTATTCTACCAATAAGGTAATTGGAAGAGTGTATTTTACACCAACTGGTCTACCACGTTGTTTACCAGGAATCATTTTAGGTAATGAATTAACAACGCTAATTCCTTCTTTTTCTAATCTTGCATGAGGACCTCTTGCTCTAACATCAACTATTTCTCCAGTTTTGTCAATTTTAAACACAACAATAACACGTTTTTTACCAGGGTCTAACCCTAAATCACCAGCCAAACCTGTATTAAATTTTCTATTTACATGTTTTTGAATGGACTCTTGTAAGCATTTTTTTAATTGTGCTTTATTTCCTTTACATCCGGGGAAAATAGGAGCATCTTCAATAATTGCAAAAGGTACATCTTCAGCAACTACTTCTTCTTCAACTACCTCAACAATTTCTTCTACTTCAACTACTTCGTTTTCGTCTGTTTCAGTAGATTCTAACATTGTTTCTTCCACTTCCTCTTCATCTTCAACAACTTCTATAACTTCAGGAGCTGGAGGTGGTGGAGGTGGTGGTTTTATTTGTTCAATACGTTCCGTAATTGGAATGTCTTCTTCAACAACTTCTTCTAGATTAAGCATACCTAAATCGCCAATTTCTCTGTCAAAGGTCTTGTATTCGATACCTAAATAAACAATGAGCAATGCTAGTATCAGACCTAACTGTACAAACAGCTTATTGTAATTTTCCAAATTTGCTTTTGGACTTTTTTTAGTTTCCATGGGTAAAAAATGTTAATTCGTTTGCTAATTTAATAAATAAATTTACTTACACAAGAAATTTTTTTATTTCTCTTGTTTTTTAAACATCCTATAGCACAAGGCATAGGAGATAAATAGGCCTAGTGTGTTGGCAATTTGATCTTGCCAATCAGCTGTTCTATAAGAAGTTAACGTTCCTTGTAATCCCTCAAGAACCATGCCGAAAATAAAAACAAGTAAAGCTATAAATTTCCATTTCTTTTTTTGGTATCTATAAACGTAAAACCAACTTGTTGCTAACGTAAAATAAGCTATTATATGTCCAATTTTATCAGAGTTGCTTACACTAATATTTATTTTGGAAATACCTTTTAGAGAGACTAAGCTTAAAAAAGCAACAAATAGCGTTAATAAAATTGCAAAAATTAGAGCATTACGCTCCAATAACTGATTTATACGCTTCAGCATCTAATAAACTATCAATTTGTGATGAATCACTAATTTTAATTTTAATCATCCAACCCTCACCATAAGGATCTGAATTTACAGTTTCAGGACTGTCTTCTAGATCTTCATTAAATTCAATAACTTCTCCAGATAATGGCATAAATAAATCTGAAACAGTTTTTACAGCTTCTACTGAACCAAAAATTTCTTCTCTTTCTACTGTTTCATCAAGGGTATCAACATCAACATAAACAATGTCGCCTAATTCGCTTTGAGCAAAATCTGTGATTCCTACTGTGGCTATATCTCCGTCAATTTTAACCCATTCGTGGTCTTTAGTGTACTTTAATTCTGATGGAATATTCATTTTTTTTTAAAATTAAAATTAGAAATACAAAGTTAGTAAATATAAAAGGATATATAAATCATTTTTTTATTATGGACTATAGTTTGATCTGTTTAGTTTCCAATAGTATATCTAATGCTTATACCAGCACTAATAGATTTTCTTGGATATGTAGTTGAAATTAGGAAACGAGAGCTGTTTTGATCGTAATAAAATGAAGCCAATAAATTTTTATTTAATTGGTAATCTGCCTTAAATTTAAAAGCTAATAAACGTTGTCCGCCAGTTACTTGATTGTTTAAAACATCAATTGAACGAATGGTAGTAGAATTATTTCTAATACTTATGTCTCCTGTTAAATTAACGTCACCTTTAAAGCTTGTAATTGAATTGCCAGTTCTAAGTTTTAATCTAACATCTTTAAAGCGATAACCTAAACCTAAAACATATTCTTTACCTCTAACTTCTGTAATTGTATTGTTACTTACATTTAAATTTAAGGTTTTATCTTGGTTAAGTTCAGCACGTACAGATAATGAATTTTTCATTCGCATATCTACCTTAATTAATGGATTAAAATCTTCTACTAAATTAACCCCTGAAAATATTTTACTAGGTCTGTAACTTTCATTGTCATCTAAATCTGTAAACTTAGTATTGTCGTTGTATAAAAGATTGTTATTAAACCCAATTACAGAATACGTTGAGTTATATTGATGTTCTATAATAAAACTTCTAAAGTGTTTTTTAAACCAATCAAATTTCATAAAACCTTTGTAGGTTAATCTCCAATTAGGTATTGGAATATCTCTAAAAGCACTTAATTTTACTTTTTTAGCATCTCTACCAGAATATGTTGCTAAAAAAGCAGGAATTAGTACTTGTTGGCTGTTTTCACCAAAACCGTTAAGTATTGCACCTTCATTGCTATATTTATCAGCTAAACGTTGTCTTATAATATCTCTATTTGCTTTAAATTCTTCAAAGGTAGCATCTCCATTACCATCAAATGCTTTACCTAACATAAAATGACTGATGCTAAAATTACCAGTTTCGTTAAAAGGTTGATCTGTCAGGGCTCCATTGATGACATCAAGTTGTTGTGATTTGTTTTTTGTAAATATTTTATTTGCAGATAATTCAATATTTAAATCTTTAAATGGTCTAAGGTCTGCGTTAATGTCTAACTTACTTAAATGAGTAGTGGCAAAGGTTTTACTATAATAAGCATCAGCGGTATTTCCACCGATTGTAGATGTATCTCTAGAAACAAGCCAGGCATTGGCTGCTGCTAAACTTCTAATGTCTTTTTGGCTACCAAAAACAAAGCCCAATGTAGGAGCAAGGCTACCACTATAGTTGTCTCTACCTAAGAAACCCACCTCTGGTTTGTAACCTGGTAAAACAGTACCATTTTGTTCTGTATAAGCAATTTTGATTTTTTTAACCGAAGAAACCACATCAACAACACCTTGTAGTATTTTTTGTCCCCCTGTTTTGTTTTTACTTTCAATTATTCTTCTAGTTCTTGGGGCAGCTATGGTTTTTGACGTTGAATCTCGTTTTTTAGTGTTTTTAGATTTTTTGATTTTTTTCTTTGCTAAATCTAAAAGACCAGTTCGTTTGTAAAGTTTGGTCATATCTAAATCTGCAGAAAATGTATGTGTATTGGCATTTTGTATGGTGTTTCCAATCTCTTCAACATATTCTTGTGCAGAAGCTTGCCAGTCAAAATCAGCTGTATAGCTATAAGTTCCATTTATAAAATCAAACCAAGAAATTTTATTAATCGGAAGTTTGTAAGTTCCATCTAAAGTTTGATGGTATTGATTAGGTCTACCTACACTAAAGAAATTATCAAATAGTTGATCTGCAATAACTTCGTTGTTGTCATCTTTTTCGTCGTTAATATAACTATTAGCTGCACTAAAAGTTAGTTGTAATGATTTGGTAAGTTCGTAACCTATATTATAATTCCAATCAAACAAATAGCGTCTTTGTGTAAATTTTACCGGATCAAATCCAGAAACCAAAGCTCGAGAAGCTTGTTCATTATAACTTCTTATAATGTTAGAATTTACTGAAATTGATGTAGGAAGTGGATTTAAATTAAAATCTTTTACAAATCTAAAGAGGCTATTTTTTTCTAAAAATTGTGAGTTTTTAAGAGGTTGAAACTCTATAGGTTTAAATCCGTAATTATAGGTTGCAGAAGCTCTAACATTTTGGTCTAGATATTTTTCTACCACATAATCTTTATGATAGGTATCGCTATAAGCATATGAAACAGATAGATTTTCAATATCGTAGAAACGTTGTTTTTTCTCTTGGTTGGTACGTTCTTTTCTTACATTAATAAGATTTAAACTTCTACGTTTTGTATAATCTCTAGAACTTTCTGCTTCAGCATCATTTTTACTAAAACGAACATCTTGATATTTCTGGTTCCATTTAGGGTCAGCAAATTCTTCTCCAAAACTTACGTTTAATGGAATTTTAATTCCAGCAGATTTAGGTAATAGTTGACCTACATTTACATTACTAATAACATCATATTGTTTTACGTCTTCTTGGCTTCTTTCATTTACAGTTTGTTCTAAAGAACCAAAACCTTGCGAGTTGGCTCTACCTGAAATTGAAATATCTGCAAAATCTGCAAAATTGGCATCGGCATTTACAACAGCCGCCCAGCCTCCTTCATTATCATAATCTGTTACACGTAATTCATTAAACCATAATTCAGCACTTTTAGACATATTAGATCTATTTTTTAAGCCAATCATTATGGTTTTTATATTTCCTAAATTAGGATTTCCTTTCATGCGTAAATTCGCATCAGGTTCTGCAGTTTCGCTAGGATATAATTCGGTAGTAGATACAGAAGAAGACACGCGTTCTATTTTTAGATCACCAAAAGCTTTTAGGTTGGCAGCTATATTATTTTCTTCAGGCCAAATTTCATCATCAAAACTAGCTCCAAAAGGAGTAACTTTTAAAGGTACTTCATATTGATAAAAATTATCATCAGTGTCACTTCCCATTCTAATAATGGCAACAATATCATCATCATTTAAACTTCCTTGACCAGCTATAGCTTCGGCATGAACAAACATTTTTAAAGTGTTAAACATACGCATGTCAAACTGAGTGTTTTTGTAGACAGCTCTTGTTTCTCCGGGAGGCAAGTCGTTTACCCTTATCAATAACGATTGTTCGTTTTGTTCTTGTAAAGTAGTTGTGCCTTGTAACCGCTCACGTTCTAAACCTGGAGGTAATACATAAGGGATTGGGTTTTTTCTTTCATTATCTTGTATATTGACAACCCCTACCTCAAAATTTCTATTTTCTGCTTCTGTTAATTCTTGAGGCGGGTCTATAGCATCATCTAATGTTTTTGTATATCTTCTCCAGTCTCCACGAACCAATTCTAATTCTCCAAAACGTAATACCACGGGTATTTTAAATTTTGTTAAGAACATTCTCATAAAACGAATAGAATTAAAATCTGAAATTTGACCTATAGTTTCGTCAGGAGAGTTGATAGGAATTCTAAATTGATACCATTTGGTTTGTTGTTGCGTGCCATTTGGTAAATTAACAGTTACAATTTTTTCATCTACAATATTATTTTGACCTACTACAAATTTGTTAGGATCTATATCTACTTTATATTGAAAATAAGCTTCTACTGTGCTCATTGTCTGGTCTTTATTGATGTCTTCAGTATCTGGAAATGAAGTAGCTGCCGTTGGATAAGATTCGGTAGAGTTATTAATAGTAGGCGAGTTGCCTTGAGTTTTATTATAATTTTTATAACGTGTTAAAATAGATGCGTCAGCCTCATCTAAGTGACTGCCTCTAAAAAAGCTATAATTGTCATTAGCGGGGTCAGGGCCAAATTGTGTGCCAAACCTTTCAGCTTCTTCTTCATCTTTTAGCCCGTCTAAACCTAAATCTTGATTAGGTCTTTCATCATCTTCTTCTGTAAAGGCATACACTAATGCTTGTTTGGTAGGAATGTCAGACCATGCTGTTTGATCTATATTAGCACCAATGTCAGGTTTTGGAATTTTAACACCATCTGCTGGTAAACCATTTTCGTACATGCGGCGACCGTCATTTAAGATATCTTCAGAAATATTTCCTAAATTAAAATACAATTCACCACCAAAATCATTTGGGTTTATTACTTCAGGAGCACCTTCTTCAGGAGTAATAGAATAATTTTCATAAGGATCCATTAACCAAAACTGTATATATTCAACATTAGCTTGTTGAAAGTCTGTAGTATTTAGAGAACGCATAATACCAGCCCAACGTTTTTCTGGATCAGTAAATTTATTATTGACTACATTTTCAGTGTCAAAATTATAAGATCCTCGTTCTTGAGGAGCGTAAGCTAAATCAAAGGTATTTACAATATTAGATTGTGTAATATCTAAATCTAACTCAGGAAATAACTCATTATAGTTTACTTGTCGAACTTCAGCTCTTGACAGTTCAGCATCATCAATGTTATCAGGTTTTAAAGAGTTTCCGTAGAACAATCTGTCAATGGTATACCAGGCCAATTGAGATCTTTTTTTACCATATTTTAGTAAATCGGGATCAGAATCGTTAAAAAATTGTAAATCAGGATTGTTTTGATTTTGTGGTACACTAGCCAAAAACCATTGTCTGTATGAACTAATATCTAATGGAATTTGTGATCCTTCAAAATCATCTATATATGAAGCATTTTCGCCACTAATACCACCGTTGGTATTTTTAGCTGTTCCAGGCATTAAATAAGCGGCATCTGCACGAATAGAAAAATTAGAAGCAACGTCGGTATCAATATTAGGTAATTTATTTACCCATTTAGTAAATTTTGGAACTTCTGTTTGGTAACTTAAGTTAAACCCTGCTAGAGTATTGTTTACAGATTCTGAACCAAATTGCATTTTGCCATAAGGTTTTTCTCTCATATTTATAATAGAACCACCAATGGTAAAGTTATCTGAAAATACGTGTTGTATATCAACACCTAAATAAGTACGTTGTTGTTGATTAAAACCATTATTGTTTTCGATAGATACATCAATTGGAGCATTAGAAGCTGTTAAATTTGGATTAATAATTTGTACAGTACCAATAGAGTAATCGACAACATAGTCAACACCTTCTACCAGTTCTCTACCTCCTGAAGTTACTTTTACAGAACCTTTTGTAACATTAAAAGCTCCTAATGGAATTCCTGTATCACTTTCTGTTTTAAAATATCCTTTTATAACATATTTATCTTTGTATTGAAAATCGTTTTGAGCTTGTGATTTTGTTCTGTCGTATAACTCAGTAAATACATACTTGTCATCAGCAGCATCTGTAAGTATTTCTCCAAGTTCTCCAAGTTCGGTTGGGTTTGATGTATTACTATTTCCAAAAGGTTCAACTGTAGGAAATATTACATACCCTTCTGTAGAATTAATGGTAATATTTTCAACATAATCAAATAAACCATCACCATCGGTTACAGGGTCGTTTGACTGATCTAAGCGGTCAAGACGTATTAAATTTAACAAGGTTTTATCACTAACACCAGAAGTTGTTGCATGTTGCAACATATTTAATGGAACTCCTTCTTCATCATCTTGATACATTAACTCTAATCTAAAACCATCTGGTTGTAATTGATATGCCCCTGGTAAAGCATAAACATTTTTCATCATCAAATCCCACATTGGTATTGTGGTATTTACAATTTCACTACGTAGTAATTTTACCACTAAATTGGAGGGAGCCGTAACCCCGTCTGTAGAAAGTTCTCCTACACGAAAAACGTTGTTACCAGGTACGCTACTATCGGTATATTCAAAAGCAACTGCTAAAATTTCACTATCGGCTAATCTTCTATTTAAGGTAATGTATCCTAATTGAGCGTCTAATGTAAAATCAATTCCTAGTACTAATTTTCTAGCATTTTCTAAAATAGTATAATCAGTTCCTTGTTGATATCCTGCTAAGGTTGAACTTACTGTAGAAATATCTCTAATACCACCTGATGCAGTTAAAAAATTATATAAACTATTTGCAGCATTAGAAGGATCTTTTTGGCCTGCAATAGGATTTACCAAAGTAGAGTAAATGTTTGTTGGATCATTTTCTCCTAAATCGGCTAATGCTACTATATTTCTAACATCTTCAGTTTCGCTATTTGTATTGGTAACCCAAACTTCAATTTGTGTAACTTGTTTTGAGCTACTGATTAAAGGAAACTTAGCCATGGCACTATTAAAATCATCTCTAAAACGTTGAGATAAAAAGAAGTGCCTATTATCATCATAATCACTTGCACTGATTTCAAACTCTGTAATAGTGGCTCCACCTTCGGCAGCAACAGACGTTGTTTGTGATTTTTGTTGTGAGAAAACCCCTGTTACGGTGGTTTTACCAAATTGTAATTGTGTTTTAAATCCGAAAAGGTTTTGGGCACCACTTATTAAAGAATTTTGAACAGGCATACTAACATTACCAACTTCAATTTTTTGGATGATATCATCTTCGGTAGGTGTATAGTCTAATTTTATCTGATTTTGGAATGTGAAATTTGCTTGAGTATCAAAATTTGCATTTACTCGAAGTCTATTACCAACTTTAGCATTTAAACTAGCACCAATTTCTTGATCAAAATCAAAAGTAGTACTTTGACGATTACGCTCTGATAATTGTGGATTTTCAACTTTTTGATATAAAACTCCCATTTTAATACCAACATATCCACTAGGATTTACTTCAATAGTGTTTCCACCAAAAATATTTTCAAAAAGACCTGATTTTACGTAATATTTTGGTAGTAAATTTCTTTGAGCTTCACTATCTTTATTTCTTCCACTTACGGCATTTACTTTTTCTTTAAAGTAATCGAGCATATCTTTATTTAAGCGGTACTCTTTATACTCTTCTTCTGTCATGTAAGATGGATGTTTTACATAATAGTCTCCAACTTTTTTTGCAAAAATGTATTGTTTTGAGGCTGCATCATATACAATTTCATATTCTGACAGGCTATCAAGGAAAAGGCTTCCTTTTTGATCTTGTTTGAAGCGATAAGGTAAATCGGGTAAAGTATCCTTTTTTAATGTGTCAGTAACTTTAATAGTTGATTTAGTGTTAGTTACCTTTGTTGTGTCTTTTGAGTTTGGAGCAGAGGGGGGTGTTTGAGCAAAAATGTAGGTTGATGCAAAAAACAGTACTAATAAAAATAGACTATATGTCTTTTTTAAGCTCTTATTCAATGTTTTACAAGTTTTTTAATGCTTGCTTGATGATGTTTTCAAGAGTAGTATCAGGGGCTTCTTGAATTATTTTTTGTACTAATTTCTCCACTTGTTTACGCGAAAACCCAAGTACTTCTAAAGCAGATAACGCTTCATCTTTAATTGTATTGTTGTTAGATGAAAAATCTTCTGAAATTTCGTAAGTTTTAACAATTTTATCACGTAAATCTATAATGACTCGTTGAGCCGTTTTAGCTCCAATTCCTTTTACAGATTGTATGGTAGCAACGTCTTCTGAAGCAATGGCATGTTGTATTTGTTCTGGGGTCATTGAAGATAACATGGTACGTCCAATGCTAGGTCCCACACCAGAAACTGAGATTAACAATTTGAAAATCTCTCGTTCTACTTTATCGGCAAAACCAAAAAGAGTATGAGAATCTTCTTTTATATTGAGGTAGGTGTATAATTTTAAGGCTTCGGAATCTCCAATTTTAGAATAAGTATTTAAGGAAATGTGAAGAAAATAACCAATGCCATTACATTCAATAATAACATATGTGGGATTTTTTTCTACTAATTTTCCATTGATATGCGTAATCATTTAGGTTGACGAATTAGAGTTATCAATTAATCTGTAAATGTAGTTATTAAAATCTGATTAGCTAAAATTTAAAATTATAAATTTCTTATTGTTGCTGTGAATATTATGTACTATATATGATAATTCAAGAGATAAGTATGTTGAATTTGGTAAATAATCTTTTTTTGTTTAATCTATTTTTTGTCTTAGGTAGTACCTACCTATTTTGAAAATTATTTATAGCACATAATTCATCAAAAATATTAACTTAATATAGCTTTCTATATTAATTTTTTCTTCTTTTTTTTCCGTTTTTCATTTTCCTGAGCATCAATAACCGCAATGGCTGCCATATTTACCATTTCATCTACACTGGCACCCAATTGAATAATGTGAGCAGGTTTTTTTAGTCCTAACATAATGGGCCCAATAGATTCTGCATCATATAATTCTTTCATTAATTTATAGGTAATGTTAGCAGAATCTAAATTTGGAAAAATAAGTACATTCACCTTTTTGTCTACCAATTTAGAAAAAGGAAATTCTTTTTTTAGCATTTCCGGATTTAAAGCAAAATCAGCTTGAATTTCACCATCAATAACTACATCAGGATATTCTTTATGAATATATTTTATTGCTTCTGCAATTTTAGTTGCATTTTTACGATTAGATGAACCAAAATTGGAATAAGAAAGCATGGCAATATTTGGCTTGATATGAAAAATTTTGGCTAATGATGCAGTGAGTTGAGATATTTTTGCAAGCTGTTCAGCATTTGGATCCATGTTTAATGTAGTATCAGCTAAAAATATAGGTCCTCTTTTTGTCAACATCAAGTTAGCTGCAGCTACTCGAGTTACACCTTTAGCCATTCCAATTAATTCTAATATTGGTTTTACTACATTAGCATAGTTTCTACTATAACCAGTAATTACAGCATCTGCTTCCCCTTCATTCACCATCATAGCTGAAAAATAGTTGCGTTCACGCATTAATTTTTGTGCATCTATGTATTTTATTCCTTGTCTGTTTCTAGCTTTCCAATAGCTTTTGGCAAATCTATTTTTTCTTGCTTCTTCTTCATCAGTTTTAGGATCTATAATTTCTACCTCGCCAGTAAAACCAATTTCTTTTTTTAGTCCTAAGATAGTTTCTTTTCTTCCTAACAAAATTGGAATACCGATACCTTCATCGTAAACTATTTGAGCAGCCTTTAGTACATCTAAATGATCGGCTTCTGCAAAAACCACTTTTTTAGGATTGCATTTTGCACGATTATGAAGCAATCGAACAACCTTACTGCCGGTACTTAATCTTTCCATCAGTTCATCACGGTATTTATCCCAATCTTTAATTGGAGCCTTTGCAACACCGCTATCCATAGCCGCTTTAGCAACTGCTGGAGGGATTTCATAAATTAAACGTGGGTCAAAAGGTTTAGGAATAATATAGTCTTTACCAAATGATAAGTTGATTTCATCATAGACAATATTTACTTGTTCTGGTACAGGTGTTTTTGCTAAATCAGCTAACGCATGTACGGCGGCCATTTTCATTTCTTCATTAATTTTTGTGGCTCTCACATCTAAAGCACCTCTAAAAATAAAAGGAAAACCTAATACGTTATTAACTTGATTAGGATGGTCAGACCTACCTGTAGCCATTATAATATCCTTACGTGTTTTAATTGCCAAATTGTAATCAATTTCAGGATTAGGGTTGGCCATTGCAAAAACAATTGGATTTTTTGCCATTGATTTTATCATGTTGGCTGTTAGTATGTTGGGTTGAGATAAGCCCATAAAAACATCAGCTCCGTTCATGGCTTCTTCTAGAGTGTAAATGTCTTTGTCAGTAGCAAACTCGGCTTTTTCTTTTGTTAGATTTTCAATATCTTTTCTAATAACGCCTTTACTGTCTAACATCACTATATTTTTAGGATTTGCTCCTAATTTAATATATAGTCTAGTACATGAAATTGCTGCGGCACCAGCACCACTTACTACAATTTGTACTTTAGAAATATCTTTTTCTGCAATTTCGATAGCATTTTTTAATGCTGCAGCTGATATAATAGCTGTTCCATGTTGATCATCGTGCATTACAGGAATATCTAACTCTTCTTTAAGCCTTCTTTCAATTTCAAAAGCTTCTGGAGCTTTTATATCTTCTAAATTAATTCCTCCAAACGTTGGGGCAATTGCTTTAACAGTTTCTACAAATTTGTCCACATCTGTAGTATCTACTTCAATATCAAATACATCAATATCTGCAAAAATTTTAAAGAGTAAACCTTTCCCTTCCATTACAGGCTTTGAAGCTAAAGGACCAATGTTTCCTAGTCCTAAAACAGCTGTTCCGTTAGAAATTACGGCAACTAAATTCCCTTTTGATGTATATTTATAAGCGTCATTCGGATTTTTTTCTATTGCTAAACAGGGTTCGGCAACGCCTGGAGAATATGCTAGGGATAAATCACGTTGTGTGGCGTATTTTTTTGTTGGAATAACTTCAATTTTTCCTGGTTTTGGTGAAGCGTGATATTTTAAGGCTTCATTTTTTTTCTTGCGACTATCCATGAAAGATTTGTTTAATTTGAAGAGCTATATAAGTGAGCTCGATATGAAGTACAAATTTAACTCTTTTCATTTAAAAAACTAATGTTGCGTTGTAAACCTGAAAATTTAGTTCGCTTAACAGCAGACTTTTTAAAAACTTTACTAAATACATCTTGTGTAAGTTCTGTCCACTCTTTTTTTGTCATAGATAATAAGTCAGGATGAGGATTGAATAAGGGCTCTTGGTGTGGTCTTGAAAATCGATTCCATGGACAAACATCTTGACAAACATCGCAGCCGAAAATCCAATCGTCAAATTTACCTTCAACAGATGGGGGTATTTCATTTTTTAGTTCAATAGTAAAATAGGAAATGCATTTACTACCATCAACAACATAAGGTTCCACAATAGCTTGGGTTGGGCAGGCGTCAATACATGCTGTGCAGGTGCCACAGTGGTCAGTTGTTGGATTGTCATATTTTAATTCCAGATCAATAATTAATTCTGCTATAAAGTAAAAAGAACCTACTTGTTGAGTTAATAGGTTGCTGTTTTTGCCAATCCACCCCAATCCACTTTTTGCAGCCCAAGCTTTGTCTAATACAGGAGCAGAATCTACAAATACCCTGCCATTTACTTCGCCAATTTCTTCTTTAATAAAGTAGAGTAACTGTTTCAGTTTATCTTTAATTACAAAATGATAATCTTTACCATAAGCATACTTAGAAATTTTATAAGAATTTTTAACTTGTTTTTTTTCTGGATAATAATTGAGCAGTAGAGAAATCACAGATTTAGATCCTTCGACTAACTTTGTAGGATCTAATCGTTTGTCAAAATGGTTTTGCATGTATTGCATTTCTCCATGCATATTTTTGTTTAACCACTTTTCTAAGCGTGGAGCTTCCTCTTCTAAAAATTCAGCTTTGCTAATGCCACACGATAAAAAACCGAGTCGTTTCGATTCGGCTTTTATCAGGGTTGCCCACCGCTCAATATTTTTATTTTTTATATTCAATTCTTGTAATGTCAGTATTGCGAAAGTACAGATTCTTTTGTATTTATATATGGTATGTGTTTTTCCTTTTATGGTTTTATTTATGGTTTATAGTTGTCTTTTGAGTTAAAATGCCAATAGTGTTTGTAATTTAACTATAAATATAAAAGTGTATCTAGAAACTTTAAAATTTAGAAAATGGCCGGGCCATTAGTTTTAATTCTTTATATGTAAAAATAAATATTTAAAGACTTTAGATTTGCTGTAAATAGTGAAAAAAACTAAGTAAAAATTAGATTGATTGTCAGATTCTTATAAAGATAATGTTGAAAAACTGGTTATTTTCAGAAAGTTATAGGAGTAAGATTTTTTTCAAAAAAAATGGTTAGAAACTATTAAAAAATCAATAAAATAGTTAATTTTACTAGATACAAAATTTATTTTCAGTATTACATTTAATAAATTAAAAACACATAACAATTGGTAAGTAGACATAGTATTAAAACTTTTTTAGAAAAAGAATCAACTACAGGCATACTTTTAATTATTGCTACAATTACAGCATTAATTGTTGCTAATACGTCTTTATTAGAATATTACAATCACATATTACATTTAGAATTTACTATAGGTTTTCCTGAATTAAACATTTCTAAATCCATTTTTCATTGGGTTAATGATGGGTTAATGGTGTTGTTTTTTTTGCTGGTAGGTTTAGAGATAAAAAGTGAATTAAAATTTGGACAGCTTAATTCTGTAAAATCGGCTTTATTTCCGGTTGTAGCTGCAGTATGTGGTGCATTAGTGCCTGCTATTATTTATTATTCATTTAATTACGGTACTAATTATACTCATGGTTGGGCTGTTCCAATGGCAACAGATATTGCCTTTGTTATTGGTATTATTGCAATTTTAGGTTCACGCGTGCCTTCTTGGGTAAAAGTTTTTATCACTACCGTTGCTGTAGTAGATGATTTGATTGCTGTTTTAATTATTGCTTTTTTCTATACAGAGAGTATTTCTTGGACGGCGTTGGGT
Organism: Aureibaculum marinum; assembly: GCF_003813905.1. Taxonomy (GTDB): domain Bacteria; phylum Bacteroidota; class Bacteroidia; order Flavobacteriales; family Flavobacteriaceae; genus Aureibaculum; species Aureibaculum marinum. Next base: position 34,387 of record NZ_RPFJ01000005.1, on the reverse strand, counting down.
ATTGCGGCCTTATGTGTAGTAGTTTTGTTATTTTTGAATTATAAAAAAGTGATGAAACTTGCACCATATTTAACTATTGGTTTTGTGTTGTGGTGGGCAGTATTGGCTTCAGGTATTCATGCTACTATTGCTGGTGTAATTTTGGCATTTACATTGCCACTTAATCAAAGATGGAATTTAAAACAGACAAAAGCATTTACTAAGAAAATATTTGACTTATTTAAAAAGTCTGCTGACAAAACATTAAAAAATACTGCTGATGAAGCACATTTCTTTATCGAAAAATCGCAACTAGAGATGGAATCTCCAGCTCGTCGATTGGAACGAAAACTTCGTAAACCTGTTTACTTAATTATTATGCCTTTGTTTGCTTTTGTTAATGCTGGTATTATGATTGATAGCCAAGTATTGGCAAGTGCTTTTCAAATCCCAATTACTTGGGGTGTAATTGCAGGACTTTTTGTAGGAAAACAATTGGGCGTGCTTTTAGGTATATGGATTATAGTAAAGTTTTTTTATAAAGAAATGCATATTAATAAAGCTATTTGGAAAGTGTTTCACGGTGTTGCATTACTCTGTGGTATCGGTTTTACGATGTCTTTGTTTATTACCAACTTGTCATTTTCTGAAGAGTCTTTGCTAGAATATTCTAAGATAGGAATCCTTGTAGGGTCATGTATTAGTGGAATATTTGGTTATTATGTACTATTCAAAGCTACAGACGATCAAGATGCCATTGCTATGGATCCTCCAGAGCAAGATGAAGAAAATCAACCTGAATTAGAACACTAGTATCTATTGCTATAATCATTAAGGTAAGTAGCTAAAAAGGTAACTATTTATTAGAATTAATAGATATATAATGCCTGGTCGAAATCTGAAAAAAGTTTAAAGGTTAACATTAAATTTAGTATTTTTTACTGCTGATTTTAATAGAAAGCTTAATCTATGAACTGGACATTACTATTACAGGTTGCTTATGTTTTGATAATGCTTTTGGTTATTTTAAGAGTGTTATACGATACTAGAAGTAGTGTAAAAGCTTTAGCATATATTCTCTTTATAGTTTTTGTTCCTTTTGTTGGTATTTTCTTTTATTTTTCTTTTGGGATTAACTATCGTAAGCGAAAAATGTACAGTAGAAAAATTGTAAAAGACGAAACCCTTAGTAATCTCATTAAACAGAGCATAGATTCGTATTCCGAAAAAATACTTAATTCGGGGTTAACTAATAATAATTACCGCAATCTCATTAAATTTATTCATCACTCTAAGTTTAGTCCACCTACGGCTAATAACAAGGTGAAAATACTAATTAATGGAGAAGAAAAATTTCCAGAATTGTTATCTGCATTAAGCAAAGCTAAAACTCATATTCATGTAGAATATTACATATATGAAAATGATTTTACGGGTAAAGCTATTGCAGAAATACTTATTAAAAAAGCTAAGGAAGGAGTAGAAGTTCGTTTTTTATACGACGATTTTGGGAGTCATGGTTTAAGTAAAAATTTTATTAAAAGATTAGAAGATTCAGGGGTTCAAACGGCACCTTTTTATAAAATAAAATGGTATGCTTTTGCAAATCGATTAAATTATAGAAATCACCGAAAAATAATTGTTATAGATGGAGCTGTTGGTTTCGTAGGTGGTATAAATATTAGTGATAAATATAGAAATGACTTAGAAGTAAAAGATAATTTATATTGGCGAGACACCCATTTAGAGATTAAAGGTCAAGCCACTTCATATTTACAATATCTTTTTGTTTGTGATTGGAATTTTTGTAGTGTAAATCAATTAGAATATAATGATATCTATTTTCCTTTAGTCAAAGAAAGTGATAGTTTAGAAAAAGAAATAGTTCAAATTGTAGCTTCTGGTCCTGATTCAGATCAACCTGTAATTCTTTATTCATTATTGGAGGCTATAAGTTCTGCCAAAAAAAGAATTTATATTACTAGCCCTTATTTTATTCCGGGGGAAAGTTTGATGGATGCTCTTATTATTGCTGCACAAAGTGGCTTAGACGTTAAAATTCTTGTTCCAGGTGTGTCAGACTCAAATTTGGTTAATACTGCTGCAAGTTCATATTATTCTGAGTTAATTAAGTGTGGAGCTCAAATTTATAAATATGATAAGGGGTTTGTACATGCTAAAACAATGGTTGTTGATGATGATTTAGCCATAGTGGGTTCTGCAAATATGGATTATCGTAGTTTTGATCTTAACTTTGAAGTTAATGCAATACTTTATAGCAGAAAAATAGCAAAACAATTGATTGAAGCATTTGAAAATGATTTAAAAGTATCGACAAAAATTGATGCTAAATCTTGGTTAGAAAGACCTAAATATTTGCATCTATGGGAAAAAATGGTACGCTTATTGTCACCATTTTTGTAGAATTACTAAATAAAGCTAACATCATTATATTTATTAGTAATGTGGTAATAGAATATGTGCTTATTCTTTCAGGTTGGTCACACATATATTTAAATAGTTGCAATCAAAGTCAAAGGTTGCTTTAATTTTTTTAATACATTATTAAATTGATAACCTATAATTAATAGTAGTTTTAAACTAATAAATAACCATAGGTTGGTGCCATTTTATTAGTTGAGCAATTGTAGATAGTAATGCTATAACATTAAAAACAATTAAAATAAGAAGTATAAGGTAAATTTTTATAGTTTTTCTGTGAAAATACTACGATAAGCATCTGATATCAAGGTGTTTTGTCTCTAATTTTGATAGCGGTTTTTACCCTTTTATTAGTACAACTAACAAAAAAGGCGTGCTTAAATTTTATTCAGAACTTTTATGAAACAAGTGAATATGTTGTTTCTATTTAAAAAAGTCCGCCTTGAGTATTTCCTTTTATTTTTCCTAAATGTTTGTATGCTAAAGCAGTAACTTCTCTACCTCGTGGTGTACGCATAATAAAACCTTGTTGAATCAAAAAGGGTTCGTATACTTCTTCAATGGTTTCTGCACTTTCACTAACAGCTGTAGCAAGTGTTGTTATTCCAACTGGTCCACCTTTAAATTTATCAATAATGGTTGTTAAAATTTTATTATCCATTTCATCCAAACCATGAGCATCAACATTTAAAGCTTTAAGTGCAAACTTGGCAATATTAATATCAATTCTCCCATTACTTTTTATTTGAGCAAAATCACGAACCCTACGCAATAAAGCATTTGCTATTCTTGGAGTTCCTCTACTTCTTCCTGCAATTTCTATAGCCGCTTCCATAGTTATTGGAACTTTTAAAATAGTAGCACTACGTTGTACAATAGTGGTTAATAAATCGGTTTGATAATATTCTAATCGACTATTTATGCCAAAACGAGCACGCATAGGTGCGGTTAATAATCCTGATCTAGTTGTAGCACCGATTAAAGTAAAAGGTTCTAAATTAATTTGTACAGTTCTAGCATTAGGGCCAGACTCTATCATTATATCAATCTTGTAATCTTCCATAGCAGAGTAGAGGTATTCTTCTACTATTGGACTCAGTCGATGAATTTCATCTATAAATAATACATCACGCTCATTCAAATTAGTTAAAAGACCTGCTAAATCTCCAGGTTTATCAAGTACAGGGCCAGAAGTTACTTTAATGTTGGCATTTAGTTCATTAGATAGTATATGTGCCAAGGTTGTTTTTCCTAGTCCTGGAGGTCCATGAAATAGAGTGTGGTCTAGTGCTTCGTTACGCATGTTAGCCGCTTCAACAAATATTTTTAGATTTTCAAGAACTTGTTCTTGTCCAGTAAAATCGTTAAAATCTAAGGGACGTAATTTTCTTTCAACATCTAACTCTTCATTTGAAAGATTTTCATCAGATGGATTTAGGTTTTTATTCATTTAACAATATAAGTTATTTGTTGAAGTGTTTATTAAAAATAGAGTACCTAATACAATATTAGTGTGTTGCTAAGTTACAATGTATCCAGTAGTTAAAGCATTTTTTGTATGCGACACTAAAAATAGTAAACTTTTTTGATACAATAGTTTTTATTCCTCTCTAATAACATCAATTAACTCTTCCAGTACAATCGCTCCGGTAAACGATTCTTGAATTTCCATCAAAGCTCTATCTGCTTCTAATCGGGTTTTGTAATTGCCAACTCTAACTTTCCAATCAGGAGGAAAGTTTTCTATTTTTAAAAAAGTATCAGGAAAAAGTGTTTTAAATTCTTCACGAGCTTTATAAGCACCTTGCTCACTACCAAAAAATATTTGAATTCTATAACCAGCAACTTTGGCTGTGTTTTTGTTGTGGGCTTTCTTTTTTGCTATAATATTTTTTATGCTTTCGCTACTTTCAATGGTTAAATTACCTTCTTCTTGACCCAGCATAAAAGATGTGTAAAACATGAATGTTGTGAGGATTGCAATACTATATCTGTTTAAAAATGATTTCATTATACTTTTTTGTTTTTGCAAATTTAAAACTTTGTTATGAGCTTTGACATTAACTTTGTTATTTAGAATCATTATAAATTATGTTTAACATTATTTTTAGATTTTGCTTCTATTCAAATAATGTTATTTTTGTCCAATCTTTCAAAGAATGTGTTTTCATTTTTAAAGAATAGAAAAAGTCGTGCCAAAACGATACAAGATAATATATTTTATAATATGAAAAGTGTGAATCAACACCGTAAAACTTTAAGATTAATTTTATCTAGTCTTTCTTTCGTTTTACTTTTTACGTCGCAGCTGTTTGCTCAAGAGGCTAATCTAGACAATGGTAAAAAACTATTTAATGCTAATTGTGCGGCTTGTCATAAATTAGAAGGGAAGCTAATAGGGCCTCCGCTAAAAGGTGTTACAGAAAGGAGAGATCAAGATTGGTTAATTGCTTGGATTAGAGATAACGAAGCTTTAAGAGCATCTGGAGATAAAGATGCCATCGCTATATACGAGGAGTATAATAAAATGCCAATGGTGGCTTATCCTCAGTTTTCTGATCAAGACATTATAGATATTCTAGCGTATACCGATGATAAACCTGTAGAGAAAACAGAAGCAGAAAGTGCTGGTGTTGTAACAGCAGCTTCTTTAGGGATAGATTCTTTAAAGGTAGTTACTGGTAAAAAAATATTTAATGCTAATTGTGCTGCTTGTCATAAGTTAGATTCTAAACTTATAGGTCCTGCTTTAGCTAATGTTCAAGATAGACGATCTGATGAGTGGTTGCATGCTTGGATTAAGGATAATGCAGCTTTAAGAGCTAGTGGAGATGCGGATGCTATTGCTGTTTTTAATGAGTATAATGGTTCTCCAATGACGGCTTTTCCACAACTGTCTGATGATGATATTGATGCAATTTTATTATACACTAAGCATTCTTCAATTTTAGAAGCTAAGAAAGTTGGTGGAGAAGAGGCTAGTAATATTGCTAAAACAACTCCAATCCCTTGGGCAACTTATTTTGTTGTTTTTGTATTAGTTTTAGGAGCTCTTTGGGTTTACTTTATGAGTAAAAATGAATTCCTTAAATTGGTAACTACAATTGCTATACTTTTAGCTGTTGGTTATTTTGCTTATTGGGGGATGATGAGTATTGGTAATGATCAAGGCTATAAACCAATTCAGCCAATTGCTTTTTCACATAAAATACATGCTGGTGATAATAAAATTGATTGTCAGTATTGTCACTCTTCTGCAAAACATAGTAAAACTTCAGGTATTCCTTCAGTAAATGTCTGTATGAATTGTCATAAAGGTATTTCAGAATATAATGGTCCTGTAACAGATGAAAAAGATAAAGCCTTTTATGATGGTGAAATTCAAAAAATTTATGATGCTATCGGATGGGATAAAGAGGCTAATGAGTATATTGCTGGATACGAACAAAGACCTATTGAATGGGTAAGAATTCATAATTTACCAGATTTCGCTTATTTTAATCACTCACAACACGTGACTGTTGGAGGTGTTGAATGTCAAACTTGTCATGGTCCTGTAGAAGAAATGGAAGAGTTAGAACAACATTCTCCATTAACAATGGGCTGGTGTATAAACTGTCATAGAGAGACTGAGGTGAAAGTAGAAGATAATGAGTATTATGCAAAAATACATGAAGAGTTGTCTAAGAAGTATGGTGTAGAGAAAGTAACTGTGGCTCAAATGGGAGGTATGGAATGTGGTAAATGTCACTATTAATTTGTATAAGAATTGTTTTAAAGTAGTGCAAAGCTTAGAAAGTATAAGAATTAAATTAAAATTTAGAATTGATTTGGAAAGTAATTTCAAAATCAATAACTAAATAACCAATAACTTAAAAAAATAATGGCGTCAAACAAGAAATACTGGAGAGGTGTTGAAGAGCTTAACGAAAACAGCTCTATTGTTGAAAAGCTAAAAACATCAGAATTTGTTGAAGATTTACCTACAGATGAGTTTCTTGGTGATAAAAAAGCATTAGAATCTTCATCAACTTCTAGACGAGACTTTTTAAAGTATGTAGGGTTTACAACAGCAGCGGCCTCATTAGCGGCTTGTGAAGGTCCGGTTGTAAAATCTATTCCTTACGTAGTAAAACCAGAGGAAGTTACACCTGGTATTGCTGATTATTATGCTACTTCAATTGGTAATGGACAAGACTTCGCAAATGTATTAGTAAAAGTTCGTGAAGGCCGCCCTATTAAAATTGAACCTAACAAGTTAGCAGGAGATCTTGGAGGTACAAATGCTAGAGTACAAGCTTCTGTATTGTCGTTGTATGATAATAATCGTTTGCAAAATCCTAGAGTTAAAGGTGAGCCTGTAAACTGGAGTACTTTTGATAAGGAAACTTCAGCTAAATTAAATGAATTAAAAGCGAATAATGAAAAAATAGTTTTTCTTACAGGTACAACGGCTAGTCCAAGTACAAATAAATTAATTGCTGATTTTAAAGCTTCTTATGGTAATGTTCAGCACGTTACTTATGATGCAGTTTCTGATTCTGCTGCGTTAGATGCATTTGAGACATTGTATGGAGAAAGAGCGTTGCCAGATTATGACTTTTCAAAAGCGGAAGTTATTGTAAGTATAGGAGCAGATTTCTTGGCAGATTGGCAAGGTGGAGGTTTTGAAGCGAGCTATGCTAAAAGTAGAGTTCCAAAAAATGGAAAAATGTCAAGACATATTCAATTTGAATCTAATATGTCTTTAACTGGTGGTAATGCGGATAAGCGTTATATGTTGAAACCATCAGAACAAAAACAAGTATTATTAAATATATATAATGCATTAGTTGGTGGTGGCTCTTCAAAAGCTACTTCTGTTGACGAGGGATTAAAACGAACCATTAAGCAATTAGAAGCAGCAGGTAGAAAGGCAGTTGTTGTTACAGGAATTCAAGATAAAAATGCTCAGTTATTAGCATTAGCTATAAACAAAGCAATTGGTAGTGAAATTGTAAATACAGTTGCTCCAAAATATATTAGAAGTGGTAGCGATGCTAAGGTGTCTCAACTAATTTCAGATATGAAAGCAGGTAGTGTAGGAGGGGTAATTACTTATCTTACAAATCCAGTATATACTTTAGCTAACAGTGATGAATATACTGAAGCACTTAAAAAAGTAAAATTGTCAATAGCATTTACTATGGCAGATGACGAAACAGCCTCTGTTTCTCAGTATGTTGGTGCAATACCTCACTATTTAGAATCTTGGGGAGATGTCAGAATTAAGAAAGGGCATTTTGGATTAACACAACCAACCATTAGACCATTATTTAATACACGTCAATTTCAAGATACGTTGTTGAAATGGATGGGTAGTAGTCAATCTTATTATGACTATTTAAAATCTTACTGGAAGTCTAATGTTTTAAAAGGACTTTCTTGGAATAGTGCATTGCATGATGGTGTACGTACTATTGGCGTTGTTGCAGATGCTGTTGAAACAGTCACATTTGATGAAGAAATTCCAAGTCAAGTACAACCAGAAACAATTTCTATTAAAAATGCATTATCGGCATTATCTGCGTCTATAAAACCTGCAGATTTAGAATTGGAATTATATACTAAAGTTAGTTTAGGTACTGGAGAAATGGCTAACAATCCTTGGTTACAAGAATTGCCAGATCCTATCACCAGAACTTCTTGGGATAATTATGTTACTATCTCTAGGGTAGATGCAGAAGCAAAAGGAATTACAAATAGAACAGTATCTAACGGAGCATTAAATGGCGATTTAGCTAATGTTACTGTTAATGGTATTACAATAAAAAATGTACCTGTTTATATTCAACCAGGTCAAGCTCCTGGAAGTATTGGTTTGGCCTTAGGTTATGGTAGAAAATCTAATGCAGTTCAAAAAGAATTGCAAGTAGGTGTTAATGCATATCCATTATATCAAAATTTTTCAAACCATCAAGAGGTTACCTTAGAAAAAGTTAGTGGAGAACATAAGTTTGCTTGTATTCAGTTACAACATACTTTAATGGGTAGAGATGAAATTGTTAGAGAAACTACGTTAGAAGATTTTATCAATAAACCTAAAAGTGAATGGAATCCTGAGCCACATGTCCAGTTAGATCATCAAAATGTATCTTTAGAAAAGGTTGATTTATGGGAACGATTTGATGATACCATAGGTACAAAATTTAATCTTTCTATTGATTTGGCAACGTGTATAGGTTGTGCGGCTTGTGTTGTTGCTTGTCACGCAGAAAACAATGTGCCAGTAGTAGGTAAAGATGAAATTAGAAAGAGTAGAGATATGCATTGGTTGCGTATTGATAGATATTACTCTTCAGATATGACAGAAGAAAGAGGAAAAGAAGAAGGTATTTTCGGAACAGGAAAATATTTTAATGCACAAACACATCCTTCTGACAATCCTGATGTTACTTTTCAACCAGTAATGTGTCAACACTGTAATCACGCACCTTGTGAAACTGTTTGTCCAGTTGCGGCAACTTCTCATGGTCGTCAAGGTCAAAACCAAATGGCATATAACCGTTGTATAGGAACACGTTATTGTGCAAATAACTGTCCTTATAGAGTACGAAGATTTAACTGGTTTAAATATTTTGATAATAACGAGTTTGATTACAATATGAATAATGACCTAGGTAGAATGGTACTTAATCCTGATGTGGTTGTACGATCTAGAGGGGTTATGGAAAAATGTTCTATGTGTATTCAAATGACACAGGCTACAATATTAAAAGCAAAAAGAGAAGGACGTCCTGTAAAAGATGGAGAATTCTCTACGGCATGTGTTAATGCTTGTAGTACTGGTGCTATGGTGTTTGGAGATATAAATGATAAGGAGAGTAAAGTTGCACATATAAAAGAAGATGATAGAACGTTCCATTTATTGGATTTTGTAGGTACACAACCTAATGTGTTTTATCAATTAGATGTTAGAAATACAAACGAATCATAATAATAATTAAGAATAGTATATAATTATGGGTCATTACGAAGCACCTATTAGAGAGCCAATTATCACTGGGGACAAGAGTTACCATGATGTTACATTAGATGTAGTCGCTCCAATTGAAGGTAAAGCCAATAAGAGTTGGTACATTGCTTTTACAATTGCATTAGTCGCCTTTCTTTGGGGAGTTGGTGCTATCATTTATACCATAGGTACAGGTATCGGTGTTTGGGGGTTAAATAATAGAATTAACTGGGCTTGGGATATTACCAACTTTGTATGGTGGGTAGGTATCGGTCACGCAGGTACATTAATATCAGCGGTATTATTGCTTTTCCGTCAAAAATGGAGAATGGGTATTAACCGTTCTGCAGAAGCCATGACAATCTTTGCGGTTTTTCAGGCAGGTTTATTCCCGTTAATTCACATGGGTAGAATATGGAATGGTTTCTATACACTTCCAGTACCTAATCCTTTAGGATCGTTATGGGTTAACTTTAACTCTCCATTGTTATGGGATGTATTTGCAATTTCTACTTATTTATCAGTTTCATTGGTATTCTGGTGGACTGGTTTATTACCTGATTTTGCAATGATTAGAGATAGAGCAACCAAGCCATTTCAAAAGAAAATATATAGTTTAGTAAGTTTTGGATGGAGTGGTAGAGCTAAAGACTGGCAACGTTTTGAAGAAGTATCTTTAGTATTGGCTGGTTTAGCAACACCTTTAGTACTTTCTGTACATACTATTGTATCTTTTGACTTTGCTACCTCAGTAATTCCAGGATGGCATAGTACAGTTTATCCTCCTTACTTTGTTGCTGGGGCGGTATTCTCAGGTTTTGCAATGGTACAAACCTTACTTCTAATTATGCGTAAAGTGAGTAATTTAGAAGACTATATTACAAGAGTCCATGTTGAGAACATGAATAAAGTAATATTAGTAACAGGAGGTATAGTAACAGTTGCTTATTTATCTGAATTATTTGTAGGATGGTATACAGGTAGTAGTTATGAAGATTTTGTATACTTATCAGTTGGTGCTGCAACAGGACCTTATTGGTGGGCCTTCTGGTCATTAATTATGTGTGTTGCGGTAATTCCACAATTCTTTTGGATTAAAAAAATTAGAACAAACTACATTTGGACATTTATCATTTCTATATTTATTAATATAGGTATGTGGTTTGAGCGTTTTGATATTATTGTAATAAACTTAAGTAGAGGTCATTTACCATCATCTTGGACAATGTTCTCACCAACGTTTGTTGATATAGGTATATTTGTAGGAACTTTAGGATTTTTCTTTGTACTTTTCCTTCTTTATGCTAGAACTTTCCCTGTTATTGCTCAAGCAGAGGTTAAATCTATTTTAAAATCTTCAGGTAATAATTACAAGAGAGAAAGAGATAATCCTACAGCTAAGAAAGAAGAAGTTAAAAAAGAAACTGTTATTATAAAAGAAGAGGTTAAAGAGGAGGTTGCTATTGAGAAAATTGATATTGCATCTGATGAAGAAAAGCAAGCTAAAACAAATAGTTTATTAGATAGTTTAGGAAAGTTTGATGCAACTACTCAAAAACCTGATGATCTTAAAAAAATTAGTGGTATTGGTCCAGTAATGGAAACAACACTTAATCAAATAGGTATTTATACCTTTGATCAAGTAAGTAAAATGACAAATAAAGAATATGATTTGTTAGATTCAATCACGGGTTCTTTCCCTGGAAGAGCACAAAGAGATGATTGGGCAGGACAAGCAAAAAAACTTAAATCGTAATTATGAGTTCTAAAGTAATACATGCATTATACGATGATGATGATGTGCTTTTAAATGCTGTAAAAGAAGTACGGGCAGCAAACCATCATATTGAAGAGGTTTATACTCCATTTCCAGTTCATGGATTGGATAAAGCGATGGGTGTAGCTCCAACACGTTTGGCTATTATGGCTTTTTTATACGGTATCACTGGTTTAGGCTTTGCAATTTGGTTTTTAAATTACATTATGATTGTAGATTGGCCACAAAATATTGGAGGTAAGCCTAGTGGTAGTTTTTTAGAGAATGTTCCAGCTTTTATTCCTGTAATGTTTGAAATGACCGTATTTTTTGCAGCTCACTTAATGGTAATTACATTTTACATGCGTAGTAAAATTTGGCCTTTTAGAAAAGCTGAAAATCCTGACCCTAGAACAACTGACGATAAGTTTTTGATGGAGATTGAGGTTGATGGAAATGAAGACGAAATGACTTCTTTATTAGAAAGTACAGGTGCTATAGAAATTAAAGTAAAAGAAAAACATTAATATATAAGATATAATGTTTGTGACTTCGATTAAAAGCAATCGAAAGGATAATTCAAACATTCTATCAGACCATTATAAATATTAAATAATAACTGATGAAAAGTTTTATCAAATATACTTCAATAGTAACTTTGGCAGTACTGATGCTTTCTTGTGCCGGTGATAGTCAGAGAAGTAGAGAAGTGCAATATATGGGTGATACTGATATGTACAATGCCGTACCGTATGAAACCTATTCTACTAATCCTTATTTTGAGGATGGTATTTCTGCTCAATTACCTGTTGAAGGTACTATTGCTAGAGGTAAGACAGTTTACGATGTTCCTTTTAGTGAAGAAGGATATCAATATGCTAAAGATTCTGTAAAATCTCCATTATGGGAAAAATCGGCTACTGACTCGGTAGCTAAAATTTCTGATAAAAATATGAAGCAAGGTAAATATTTGTATGGTATCTATTGTGCATCATGTCATGGAACAACAGGAGATGGCCAGGGAGATTTGGTGAAAAATGAAAAATTCTTAGGGGTACCTAATTATAAAGATAGAGACATTACTGAAGGTAGTATTTACCATGTAATAATGTATGGACGAAACTTAATGGGTTCTCATGCCTCTCAACTAAACGATTTAGAGCGATGGCAAGTAACACACTATGTAGAACAATTAAGAAATGATTTGTTAAAATAATATTGGATTTAGCAAGAATTAAAAGATATGTACACAGTTTCAAGTAGATTAAGAACCTTTTCAATAGCACTTATTATTATAGGTTTATTTGGTATAGGTTATGGCTTTATTACAGCACCAAAAACAGTTGATGACGTTAAAGAAATGATGCACAGTGCTGAAGATTCACATGGTGCTACTACTCATAATGAGGAAAAAGCTACAGACGCTCATGCAATGCAATCTGCAGAAGACCATGGGAGTTCTGAAGTAAGTGAAGGCCACGGAGATGAGGCATCACATTACGAACATGTTTTATCGCAAGCTCAAAATAGACCATGGACGGCTATTTATATACCTATGATATTTTTCTTATTAATAAGTGTATGTGCATTGGTATTTTATGCAATTCAAAGAGCAGCTAGTGCAGGTTGGTCTCCTGTATTATTTAGAGTTATGGAAGGTGTTACGGGATATATTGTAATTGGTTCTGTAATTATCCTAGTATTTTTAGCCGCTTCTGCAATGCATGCAAATCATATGTTTGCTTGGATGTTTAAAAGTTCAGATCCTACAGCTGCTAATTTTGATTTTGCTATGGAAACTAAAGAATGGTGGTTAAATGTACCTTGGTTTTTAATCCGTTCTGTTATATACGTTCTAATTTGGATAGGCTTTAGACATTTGATATTAAAAAATGCCAGATTGCAAGAAGAAACTGGAGATATGAAGTACTTTAAAAAGAGCTTTAAATTTTCTGTTATCTTTTTAGTTATGTTTTTAGCATCAGAATTATTTATGGCTTTTGATTGGTTAATGTCTATAGATTATCACTGGTTTAGTCAATTGTATTCTTTTTATGTTTTTGCTAGTATGTTTGTTTCTGCAATTACCGTAATTGCATTAGTTACAATATATTTAAGAGCTAAAGGACTTTTACCACAAGTTAATGATAGCCATATACATGATTTGGCAAAATATATGTTCGCATTTAGTATTTTTTGGACATACTTATGGTATGCACAATTTATGTTACAATGGTATGCGAATATCCCTGAAGAGGCAGCTTATTTTCATCCTAGATTAATAGGTGATTATCAACCATTATTTATGGGAATGGTAATTCTAAATTTTGTTTTCCCTATTTTAATATTGATGAATAGCGATTATAAAAGAATACCTTGGTTTGTTGTATTTGCTGGGATAATTATTTTAGTAGGGCATTATTTAGATGTATTCGTAATGGTGTCTCCAGGTACAGTTGGAAATCATTGGAGTTTTGGGATTCCTGAAATAGGTGCATTGTTATTCTTTGCAGGACTATTTATTTTAGTTGTATTTAGTTCACTTGCAAAAAAACCATTAGAAATTAAAAAGGATCCATTTATTAAAGAAAGTGAAATTTTTCATTATTAAAAAATATCAAGCATAGAAGATGAAAGCATTATTTTATATTATCATTTTTGTAGTTTTAATTGTTGCTTGTTGGCAATTTGTTAAATTATTAGGCTTAACAAAAGTTGATAATCAAACAGCTACAGAAAAAGAAAATAACATAAATGGGTGGTTGCTACTTGGACTAATGGGGTTTATTTATGGATTAATGATTTATACCCTATTCAAAGGTAGCGTAGTATTATTACCACAATTATCTGCCTCACAAGAAGGAGAGCATGTAGATATTTTATTTAAAATAACTATGGGGCTAATTTTGGTGGTTCAATTTGTTATGCAATTTATCCTATTTACATTTAGCTTTAAATTTAGAGGTGTAAATAATAGAAAGGCATTCTTTTTTGCAGATAGTCATAAGTTAGAAACAATTTGGACTGTTATTCCTACATTAGTTCTTTCAGGTTTAATTATTTATGGTATTTGGACGTGGAACCATGTAATGGATTCTTCTGGTGCTGAAGACCCTTTATTTATTGAATTGTATGGAAAACAATTTCAGTGGGATGCACGTTATGCCGGAGCCGACAATCAATTAGGTAGTGCTAATGTTCGTTTTATTGAAGGTAGTAATACTATGGGGGTAGATATGACCGACAAAAATGCATTGGATGATATTCCTTTAGTTGTTAATGAAGGTAAGTTTGTTAAAGAATTACACATTCCTAAAGGTAGAAAAGTTATTTTTAAAATACGTTCTCAAGATGTATTACACTCTGTTTATATGCCACATTTTAGATCTCAAATGAATGCGGTTCCAGGTATGGTAACAGAAATTTCGTTTACTCCATCGGTTACTACTGCTGAAATGCGTGAAAATAAAGATACAAAAGCGAAGTTTGATGCAATTAACAAGTTAAGAGAAGAGAAAGGTGAAGAACCTGTAGAATTTGATTATCTTATTTTGTGTAATAAAATTTGTGGATCTTCTCATTACAATATGCAATTGAAAATCGTAGTTGATGAAGAAGCTGATTTCAACAAATGGTTAGCCTCTCAAAAAACATTTGCACAATTAATTACTAAATAATAAAATAAAAAATAAATCTTTATAATATGTCAGATCATCATCATAAAGAAACTTTTGTAACAAAGTATATCTTTAGTCAAGATCATAAAATGATTGCTAAGCAATACCTTATTACTGGTATTATTATGGGTTGTATAGGCGTTTTTATGTCTATGTTATTTCGTTTGCAATTGGCCTATCCAGAACAATCTTTTAGCATTATAGAAGCTTTTTTAGGTAGAGCTGGAGAAGGTGGTGTAATGACACCAGATATGTATCTTTCTTTAGTTACTATACATGGTACCATCATGGTATTTTTTGTCTTAACTGCTGCTCTTAGTGGTACTTTTAGTAACTTGTTAATTCCTTTTCAGATTGGAGCAAGAGATATGGCATCGCCATTTTTGAATATGTTATCATACTGGCTATTTTTTCTAGCAAGTGTTATCATGATTGCTTCTTTATTTATTGAAACAGGACCAGCAAATGCAGGTTGGACAATTTATCCTCCATTAAGTGCTTTACCTCAAGCAATTTCAGGTTCTGGGTTAGGGATGACTTTATGGCTAATATCAATGGCTATTTTTATTGCATCTTCCTTAATGGGATCTCTAAATTATATAGTAACAGTTCTTAATATGAGAACTATTGGAATGAAAATGACAAGGTTACCTTTAACTATATGGTCGTTTTTTGTAACTGCTATTATTGGAGTAGTATCTTTCCCTGTTTTATTTGCAGCTGCGTTATTATTAATAATGGATAGAAGTTTTGGTACTTCTTTCTTCTTGTCAGATATCTATATTGCTGGCGAGGTGTTACATTACAAAGGAGGTTCTCCTGTATTGTTTGAGCATTTATTCTGGTTCTTAGGTCACCCGGAGGTATATATTGTTATTTTACCTGCCATGGGTATTGTTTCAGAAGTAATGGCTACGAATTCACGTAAACCAATCTTTGGATATAGAGCGATGATTATTTCAATTATTGCCATCGCATTTTTATCTACTATTGTATGGGGTCACCATATGTTTGTAACCGGTATGAACCCATTTTTAGGTTCTGTATTTACATTCACAACCTTATTAATTGCAATACCTTCTGCCGTAAAAGCTTTTAACTGGACAACCACAATATGGAAAGGAAATTTACAAATGAATCCTGCCATGTTATATTCAATTGGTTTTGTATCTACATTTATTACCGGAGGATTAACAGGATTAATTCTTGGTGATAGTGCTATTGATATTAATGTGCATGATACTTACTTTGTGGTAGCCCACTTTCACTTAGTAATGGGTGTTTCTGCAATTTTTGGAATGTTTGCTGGTATTTATCATTGGTTTCCTAAAATGTATGGTAAGATGATGAATAAAGATTTAGGATATTTGCATTTCTGGATTACTGCTATTGCTGCTTATGGAGTATTTTTCCCAATGCACTTTGTAGGTCTAGCAGGTTTACCTAGACGTTATTATAACAATACGGCATTTCCAATTTTTGATGACTTATTACATATCAATAAAGTAATGACTGTTTTTGCCATTATTGGTGGTTTGGCTCAATTAATATTCTTAGCAAACTTTTTCTTTAGTATTTATAAA
Organism: Aureibaculum marinum; assembly: GCF_003813905.1. Lineage (GTDB taxonomy): Bacteria > Bacteroidota > Bacteroidia > Flavobacteriales > Flavobacteriaceae > Aureibaculum > Aureibaculum marinum. Next base: position 17,956 of record NZ_RPFJ01000005.1, on the reverse strand, counting down.
GGAAAAAAAGCTCCAAAAAATCCTTGGCATTCAAATACATTAGAATGGACTACAGAAGTAGAACATATTCATGGAAATTGGGCAGGTGAGTTACCTACAGTTTATCGTTGGGCTTATGATTATAGTAAATTAGATAGTAATGGAGAACTTTGGGGTGGACAAGATTATACTGTTCAAACTGTTCCTATAAGGGAAGGTGAAGAAGAATTTTAGATACTAATTACAACATAACATTTATACTTAAAAAGAAAAACCTCTCCATTCGGAGAGGTTTTTCTTTTTAAGTTTGTTTTCTATCATGTTATAAAACTAAGACTTAATCTTAGAAATTGTACCATCAGAGTTCCATAGAACTGATAACCAATTTATTCTTACTAAAATCATTATATTTGAATAAACAATCCCTTTATTTTATGCGAATCGTTAAAAAATTACTCAAATATGTAATCATCTTCATTATTTTAGTTGTTATATGTGCTTATTTCTTTATTCAACACCTAAAACCAACGTATGAAGGTGAATTAAACCTTGCCTCTTTATCTGATAAAGTTGAAGTTTATTATGATGATTATGGTGTACCTCATATTTATGCTCAAAATGAATTAGATGCTAGAAGAGCTTTGGGGTATGTGCATGCCCAAGATAGACTTTGGCAAATGGAAGTTATTAGACGTCTAGCAGCTGGCAGATTATCTGAATTATTTGGTGAAAAACTAGTTAGAACTGATAAGTTCTTTTCAGGACTGGGTATTGAAGAAGCTTCTGCAAAAACCATTGCTAACTTAGATAAAAACACCGAAGCTTATAAACAAACAATAGCTTATTTAGATGGTATTAATCAATTTATAAAAAAAGGCCCAAAACCAATAGAATTTTATTTATTAGGATTAGATAAAGAAGAATATACTTTAACCGATGTTTATAATGTTTTTGGGTATATGGCCTTCAGTTTTGCAATTGCTCATAAAACAGACCCCTTATTAACTGAAATACAAGAAAAATTGGGAGCAGATTATTTAGAAGAATTGAATATTCCTATTTATAAAAATTCAACCTTGCTAAAAAATGAAGTAAATCCTATTTTAGAAAAAGATTTAGCCCAAGCCGTTACTGATATTTATAATAATGTACCCGTGCAACCATTTATTGGGAGTAATAGTTGGGTCATTGGAGCTAAGAAAACTAAAAAAGGAAAGGTAATTTTAGCTAATGATCCACACATTAAATTTGGGCAACCTTCAGTTTGGTATCAGTCTCATATTAAAACCCCGAATTATGAAATGTATGGATATAATTTGGCTTTAACTCCGTTTCCATTATTAGCTCATAACAGAGATTATGCTTATGGAATTACAATGTTTGAAAACGATGATGTCGATTTTTATTTTGAAATAAATAATCCTGAAAATGAGAATGAGTACAAAACGCCAAATGGTTATGAAACCTATAAGGTTATTGATAAAGAAATAAAAGTAAAAAATTCAGAATCTGTTTCTTATCAAATTAAGGTCAGTAAACATGGTCCAATAATGAATGATATTATTGACCATATTTCAGATGAACAACCTATTGCCATGAGTTGGATATATACACAATTACCTAATAAGTTGTTAGAGGCTTGTTATGGTTTATCACACGCAAAATCGTTATATGGTTTTAAAGAGGCAACAGCTTTAATTCATGCTCCCGGATTAAATTTAATGTATGGTGATGTAGATGATAATATAGCCTGGTTTGCTGCTGCTAAATTGTACAAATTAAATGATAGTGTGAATACAAAAGTTATTTTAGATGGGGCAAGTGGTAGCGATGAAATTATTGAGTATTTAGATTTTACACAAAATCCGCAGGCTATAAACCCTAAAAGTAATTATGTATATTCCGCGAATAACCAACCTGATACTATTGCTGGAGTATTATATCCTGGGTACTATTTACCAGAAGATCGAGCAAAACGGATAGTACAATTTCTTGAAGCTAAAAATGATTTCACTAAGCAAGACGTAATGGAAATGATAAATGACGTAACAAGTGCTGTAACACCTACTATTGTTGAAAATGCATTAAGCAGTATAAAAGCAGAAGATTTTAATGATGATGAAAAAAAAGCCATACAAATTTTACAAAATTGGGATGGCAGTTATCACCTAAATAGTGTTGCTCCGACTATTTATAATCGGTTTTTATATGAGTTTCTAGGAAATACCTTTGAAGATGAAATGGTAGAAAGCTTTGAACTTTTTTTGAATAGTAGGGTTCAGAGAAAAATTAATGCAGTACAAATGGCAAAGGATAGTTCTATTTGGTGGGATGATGTTACTACTGAAAATAGAGTTGAAACAAAGCGAGATATTGTTACCAAATCTATAAAAGATGCTATTTCTTTTTTAGAAAAACAATTAGGTAACTCACCAAAACAATGGACATGGAATAGAGTGCATACGTTAGAACATAATCATCCTATGGGAGAAATTGCCGCTTTACGAAAATATTTTAATGTTGGTCCTTTTGAAATTAATGGAGGGTCAGAAGTTATCAATAATCTAACATTTAATTTAGATAGTACAGGATATTATAAAGTCACCGCAGGGCCATCAACACGTAGAGTTATAGATTTTTCTGATATAGAAAATAGTACAACTATTTTGCCTACAGGACAATCGGGTAATGTATTAAGTCCTCATTATAAAGACCAAGCAAAAATGTATACTAATGGAGATTTTGTCCCTATGTTATTAAATGAAGATAAAATTAAAGGTTTTAAAACAAAATTGGTTTTTAAGGTTGACAATTAATTAGGATTTTAAAAATTATTTAATCACATTTGTTCAAGAAATGAAAGTAGATAACAGTTTAAATATTGGTATTCTTAATATTGTGATTATTCAATCGCAGTAGTTAGGATTGTCATATTATTTTATAAAATAATAACCTTCCTAATTTTTGGAAGGTTTTTTTTATGAATTGAATATAATATAATTGTTTAGTTAATATACTTATAATCAGTTAGTAACACTGTAATAAAAGCGTTGAATTTAATGTGATTTATAATATAAGACATTAGAATAATTTGCGTAAAAACTACATTCGTATGTTCAAAATGAAGTTTGATTAGTATTCAATATCAATATAAAGTTTTATGATTAATAAATATAGTAGAGTTGTAACCCAAGATGATACTCAACCAGCAGCACAAGCTATGTTGCATGCAGTTGGATTAAGTGAAGAAGATTTTAACAAACCTTTGGTCGGAATTGCTAGTACAGGGTACGAAGGTAATCCTTGTAATATGCATTTGAATGATTTAGCTAAATTAGTTAAAAAGGGAACAAAAGAAGCGGATGTAGTTGGACTTATTTTTAATACCATTGGTGTAAGTGATGGAATCTCTATGGGTACACCCGGAATGCGTTTTTCGTTACCATCTCGAGACGTAATTGCCGATTCAATGGAAACTGTAGTTCAAGCTATGGCATATGATGGAATGGTAACTGTTGTAGGTTGTGATAAAAATATGCCAGGAGCATTAATGGCAATGTTACGATTAAACCGACCTTCCATATTGGTATACGGAGGCACAATTGCTTCAGGATGTCATAACAATAGAAAACTAGATATTGTTTCAGCCTTTGAAGCATGGGGTGAAAAGGTAGCAGGTACCATGGATGAATCTGAATACAAAGCGATAATCCAGAAAGCAATTCCAGGAGCTGGAGCTTGTGGCGGTATGTATACTGCTAATACTATGGCATCAGCAATTGAAGCGTTGGGTATGGCATTGCCTTATAATTCTTCAAATCCTGCAATTAGCAAAGAGAAAGAAGCAGAAAGTATTGCAGCAGGAAAAGCGATGCGTATTTTACTTGAAAAAGACATTAAACCTTCAGATATCGTTACTCGTAAATCATTAGAAAATGCCATACGTTTAGTTACTATTTTGGGAGGTTCAACCAATGCAGTATTACACTTTTTGGCCATAGCAAGAGCAGCTAATATTGAATTTACATTAGCAGACTTTCAAAGAATTAGTGACGAAACTCCATTTTTAGCAGACTTAAAACCAAGTGGTAAATATTTAATGGAAGATGTACATCGTGTAGGAGGAATTCCTGCAGTGTTAAAATATCTTTTAAAGAAAGGATTATTACATGGAGATTGTTTAACGGTAACAGGTAAAACTTTAGCAGAAAACTTATTAGATGTTCCAGATTTAGAGAAAGATCAGGATGTGATAAAACCATTAGAAAGCCCAATAAAAGCTACCGGACATTTGCGAATTATGTTTGGTAACCTAGCAGAAGAAGGATGTGTTGCAAAAATAACAGGTAAAGAAGGGTTACGCTTTAAAGGTACAGCTAGGGTATTTGATAGTGAATATGATGCAAATGATGGTATTAGAGATGGTATAGTTCAAAAAGGAGATGTAGTAGTTATACGTTACGAAGGTCCGAAAGGAGGACCAGGGATGCCAGAAATGTTAAAACCAACAGCAGCCATTATGGGAGCAGGGTTAGGTAAAGATGTAGCTTTAATTACTGATGGTAGATTCTCAGGCGGTACACATGGTTTTGTGGTTGGACATATAACACCTGAAGCACAAGAAGGAGGTACAATTGCCTTGGTAGAAAACGGAGATGTAATCATTATTGATGCTGAAACCAATAGCATTACTTTAGAAGTTTCAGATGAAGAGCTTCAACAAAGAAAAGCAAAATGGAAACAACCCGATTTAAAATTTAGTAAAGGAGTATTATACAAATATGCAAAAACGGTGTCGTCAGCGTCTAAAGGATGCGTAACTGACGAATTTTAATATATAAATTATGAATACAGAAACTCAAACTGTTAAAAAAACAGAAACTTCTAAAAAAGTTAATATTTCCGGTGCAGAAGCCGTTATAAGATGTTTATTAGAAGAAGGAGTCGATTTAATTTATGGCTATCCAGGTGGAGCAATTATGCCAGTTTACGACGAACTTTATAAATATCAAGACAAACTGCATCATGTATTAACGCGTCACGAACAGGGAGCTACACATTCTGCCCAAGGTTACGCTAGAGTAACTGGTAAAGTAGGTGTAGCTATAGCAACATCAGGTCCAGGAGCTACCAATTTGGTTACAGGTATTGCTGATGCACAAATAGACTCAACACCGTTGGTTTGCATTACAGGTCAAGTGACAAAACAATTGTTAGGTTCAGATGCTTTTCAAGAAACCGATATTATTGGTATTTCTATGCCAGTAACCAAGTGGAATTATCAAATAACTAAGGCTTCTGAAATTCCAGAAATTATGGCAAAAGCATTTTATATCGCTCGTTCTGGTAGACCAGGTCCTGTGTTAATAGATATTACAAAAAATGCCCAATTTGATACATTAGATTTTGATTATAAAAAATGTACTAAGGTACGTAGTTATAAAGCAGTACCAGAAGTGAAAGAACAAGATTTAGATGCTGCTGCAGAAATTATAAACAATGCTAAAAAACCATTAGTTGTATTTGGTCAAGGTGTAATTTTAGGGAAAGCAGAAAAGGAATTTAAGGCTTTTATAGAAAAAGGAGGATTTCCTTCAGCATGGACAATTTTAGGATTGTCAGCCTTACCATCAGATCATAATCTTAATGTTGGTATGGTTGGTATGCATGGTAACTATGCACCAAATAAATTAACTAATGAGTGTGATGTGCTTATCGCTGTAGGTATGCGTTTTGACGACCGTGTTACGGGAGATTTAAATACGTATGCAAAACAAGCAAAGGTTATTCATTTTGAAATTGATCCGGCAGAAGTTGATAAGAATGTAAAAACAGATGTTGCTGTATTAGGTGATGTCAAAGAAACGTTAGCAAAAATTTTACCAAAAATCAATAAAAATTCTTTTTCAGATTGGATGCAAAAATTTAAAGAATATGATGCAATAGAATTTGAAAAAGTAATTAAAAAAGATTTATATCCTGAAAAGGAAGCATTAACTATGGGTGAAGTTATTAATCAAATTAATGAGACTTCAAAAGGAGATGCAATTATTGTTTCTGATGTAGGTCAGCATCAAATGATTACCTGTAGATATGCTAAATTTAATTCATCTAAAAGTAATGTAACTTCAGGTGGTTTAGGTACAATGGGTTTTGCGTTGCCAGCAGCTATTGGTGCTAAAATGGGGCAACCAGATAGAGAAGTGGTAGCAATTATTGGTGATGGAAGTGTACAAATGACCATTCAAGAATTGGGTACAATCTTTCAAACCAAAGTGCCTGTTAAAATAGTTGTTTTAAACAATGACTTTTTAGGAATGGTACGTCAGTGGCAACAATTATTTTTCGATAAAAGATATGCGTCAACTGAAATGACAAATCCTGATTTTATAAAAATAGCAAAGGGATATCATATGCAGGCTGAAAGAGTATCTAAAAGAGAAGATTTGGCAAATGCTATTCAGAGAATGATGGATTCTAAAGAAGCTTATTTTTTAGAAGTTAATGTTGAAAAAGAAGACAATGTGTTCCCTATGATTCCTTCTGGAGCTAGTGTTTCAGATGTTAGATTAAGTTAAGTCCTAATATATAAAACAAGTACATGGAAGATATACAAAAATTTACATTTTCGGTTTATACTGAAAATAATATAGGCATATTAAATCGCCTTTCGGCGATATTTTTGAAACGTCATATTAATATTGAAAGTATGACAGTTTCTAAGTCTGAAATTGACGATGTGCATCGATTTACCTTTGTGGTAAACATTACCAAATCTCAAGCAGATAAATTAATTGGTCAATTAGAAAAGCAAATTGAGGTAATAAGAGCGTATTCTCATACCGAAGACGAAATTATTTATCAAGAAACAGCTTTATTTAAAATATCGTCAAAACATCTTTATGATGAAGATCTTCAAAAACGATTAAAATTTAGAAGAGCTAGTATTGTTACAGTTACACCAGATTATTTTGTAATAGAAGCATCAGGTCTTAAAGAGGAAATTGACAATATGTATGATAAATTAAAACCATATGGGTTAATGCAATTTGTGCGTTCTGGTCGTATTGCAGTTTCTAGGTCACAGATGGCAATTTCAGAATTATTACAAGAAATTAATTAAATTGTTAGGCAGCATTTACTACCATAAAAATTGGATTAAATAGATGCCTTTATGAAATTAATTTTACAGAAGATACTGAGAAAACACAAAAAGAATAAATCAAACACTAAATAAAGTATTTAAAAATGACAAATTATTTTAACACACTTCCATTAAGATTACAATTAGAACAGTTAGGGAAATGCGATTTTATGGATCAATCTGAATTTGCTGAAGGTGTAAAAGCACTAAAAGGTAAAAAAATTGTAATTGTAGGTTGTGGTGCACAAGGCTTGAATCAAGGTTTAAATATGCGTGATTCAGGGTTAGATATTTCATATGCTTTAAGAGAAGGAGCAATTAAAGAACAAAGAGCATCTTTTAAAAATGCAAGTGAAAATGGTTTTAAAGTTGGTACTTATGATGAGTTAATACCAACAGCTGATTTAGTTGTAAACTTAACACCAGACAAGCAACATACAGCTGTAGTAAAAGCAATTATGCCTTTAATGAAAAAAGGTGCTACATTGTCTTATTCTCATGGATTTAATATTGTAGAAGAAGGCATGGAGATTCGTAAAGATATTACTGTAATTATGGTTGCTCCTAAATGTCCTGGTACAGAAGTTCGTGAAGAATATAAAAGAGGATTTGGAGTGCCAACTCTAATTGCTGTACATCCAGAGAATGATCCAGAAGGGAAAGGTTTTGAACAAGCAAAAGCTTATGCAGCTGCAACTGGTGGTCACAAAGCCGGAGTGTTAAACTCTTCTTTTGTTGCTGAAGTAAAATCTGACTTAATGGGAGAGCAAACCATTTTATGTGGATTGTTACAAACAGGTTCTATTTTATCTTTCGATAAAATGGTTGAAAAAGGAATTGATCCTGGATATGCTTCTAAACTAATTCAATATGGTTGGGAAACTATTACTGAAGCTTTAAAACATGGTGGAATTACAAATATGATGGATAGATTGTCAAATCCTGCCAAAATAAAAGCTTATAGTTTATCTGAAGAATTAAAAGAAATAATGCGTCCACTTTTCCAAAAACATATGGACGATATTATGAGTGGTCATTTTTCTAAAACCATGATGGAAGATTGGGCAAATGACGATAAAAATTTATTAACCTGGAGAAAAGCTACTGGTGAAACTGCTTTTGAAAAAACTGAAAATACAAGTGAAAAAATAGCAGAACAAGAATATTTTGACAATGCTGTGTTACTTGTTGCTTTTGTAAAATCAGGTGTAGAATTGGCATTTGAAACCATGACAGAAGCTGGTATCAAACCTGAATCTGCTTATTACGAATCTTTACACGAAACACCATTAATTGCAAATACAATTGCCAGAAAAAAACTTTTTGAAATGAATAGAATTATTTCTGATACAGCAGAGTATGGTTGTTATTTATTTGATCATGCTTGTAAACCTTTATTAGCTGATTTTATGAAACAAATTGATATCGATGTAATAGGTACTCCTTATGGAAAAGGTAAAGATAATAGTGTTGAAAATCAAGAGTTAATTGCAGTAAATAAATCTATTAGACAACACCCTGTTGAAGAAATAGGTGCAAGTTTAAGAGCATCTATGACTGCAATGAAAAAGATTGTATAATAGAAGAAATTAAGCGGAGACCGAAAAAGAAAATAAATATGTAAAACGTTTTATTTTTAACAGAGGCTCTCATTGCTTTTTATTAACAAGAGCGTATAATACAGACCTGCAAGGTTTAAATCTTGTAGGTCTTTTTCAATTTAAAACAAATACCTTTCCTTATTTTAATTTTAGTATGGCTGAAAGTATTACAAATAAAATAACTTTAAAATCTATAAAACAAGCTGCTGAGATTTTAAAAGATGTTGCAACAAAAACACCATTACAAAAAAACTTAAATTTATCGTCTAAATTTGATGCTACTATTTTATTAAAACGAGAAGATTTACAACAAGTACGGAGTTATAAAATTAGAGGAGCCTATCATAATATAAGCTCATTATCTGCTAAAGAAACCGAAAACGGAATTGTATGTGCAAGTGCAGGAAATCATGCACAAGGTGTTGCCTTTGCTTGTAACAAATTAAAAATAAAAGGTACTATTGTAATGCCTACGCCTACACCAAAACAAAAAATAGAACAAGTAAAAATGTTTGGTGGTGATTTTGTTGAAGTAGTATTAACAGGAGATACTTTTGATGATGCTTCAGCAATGGCAAAAACACTATGTACAAATCAAAATAAAACGTTTGTTCATCCTTTTGATGATATAAAAATTATTGAAGGTCAGGCTACTGTAGGTCTAGAAATTGTTGAGCAAGCACAAAAACCAATAGATTATATCTTTTTACCAGTTGGAGGAGGAGGGTTGGCTTCTGGCGTTTCTAGTGTTTTTAAATGGTTGTCACCAACTACAAAAATTATTGGAATAGAGCCAGAAGGAGCTCCTTCGATGAAATCTGCATTAGAAAAAGATAAGGTTGTAATTTTAGATAAAATAGACCGCTTTGTTGATGGTGCCGCTGTAAAACAAGTAGGTAATTTAACCTTTACTATTTGTAAACAGAATTTGAATAAAATGATAACAATTCCTGAGGGTAAAATATGTCAGACTATTTTAGACCTTTACAATAAAGATGCTATTGTGGTTGAGCCTGCCGGAGCTTTATCTATTGCCGCATTGGATTTGTTTGCAGAAGAAATTAAAGGTAAAAATGTGGTGTGTATTGTTAGTGGTAGTAATAATGATATTACCAGAATGTCTGAAATAAAAGAAAGAGCCTTGCTTTATGCTAATTTAAAACATTACTTTATAATTAGGTTTCCGCAAAGAGCGGGAGCTTTAAAAGAATTTGTGGCCGATATTTTAGGTCCTAATGATGATATAACTCATTTTGAATACACTAAAAAAAATAGTAAAGAAAACGGACCTGCGGTTGTGGGTATAGAATTAAAAAATCAACACGATTTAGAGCCGTTAATTGCACGTATGAAAGCTCATAATTTCTTTGGTGAGTATATTAATGACAAGCCTAATCTGTTCGACTTTTTAGTATAAAATTGTTTTAATTTTAAAGGTGAATTAGAATAAAATACAAGCATTTAATCGAAAACCTTATTGTCTTTTTTTATAGAATCTTTTAAGTTATGTTCTTTAAAAGATTATTTTTACTGTTCAAATTAAAATATGATGAATACTATAGTAACAAAATATAAAATTAATGAACCCTTACACCAAAGAACTTATTTGGTAGATGGAGAGTTAAAAACATGGTCAGGTAAAACAACAGATGTTTTTTCTACTATATCTACAACAGAAACATACCAACCTACGTTATTGGGTTCTATTCCATATATGGAAAAAGAAACAGCTCTTGAGGCTTTAAAAGCTGCTTGTGATGCCTATGATAGAGGGCAAGGAAATTGGCCAACAATGAGAGTAGAAAAACGCATTGCGTGTCTAGAAAAATTTGTAGACCTAATGAAAACAAAACGCGATGAGGTTGTTAAGTTATTAATGTGGGAAATTGGAAAATCACTTGAAGATTCTCAAAAAGAGTTTGATCGTACAATAGATTATATTTACGATACCATTGAAGAGTACAAGGAGTTAGACCGAGATAGTGCAAAATTTACAAATCAAGATGGTATTTATGCACATATTAAACGAGGGCCATTAGGTGTTGTTTTGTGTTTGGGACCCTATAATTATCCTTTAAACGAGACATTTGCATTGCTTATTCCGGCATTAATTATGGGAAATACAGTTATTTTTAAACCCGCAAAATTTGGTGTTTTATGTATTTCTCCGTTGTTAGAAGCATTTCAAAAAAGTTTTCCTAAAGGTGTAGTAAATATTATTTATGGAAGAGGTAGGCAAGTAGCTACGCCTATTATGCAAACCGGCAGAATAGACGTATTGGCCTTAATAGGAAATAGCAAATCTGCAATAGCATTACAAGACCAACATCCTAATAAAAATAGATTGCGTTTGGTATTAGGATTAGAAGCTAAAAATCCGGCAATAATTTTACCAGATGCAGATTTAGATTTAACAATTGATGAGTGTATTGCAGGGTCATTATCTTTTAACGGACAACGTTGTACAGCATTAAAGTTAATTTATGTACATGAAAACATTAGAGAAGAGTTTAACAAACGATATGCCGAAAGAGTAGACGCTTTAAAATTTGGTAACCCTTGGGAAGAAGGCGTAAAACTTACACCATTGCCAGAACCAGACAAGCCTGCTTATATTCAAGAATTAATTGATGATGCCTTGTCTAAAGGAGCAAAAATAATTAATAAAAAAGGTGGCGAAACCACTGATAATTTTATTTTTCCGGCGGTATTATATCCAGTAACTAAAAATATGCGTGTTTATAAAGAAGAACAGTTTGGTCCTGTTGTACCTATTGTGTCTTTTACAGACATACAAGAACCATTACATGATATGGCTGATTCTAATTACGGGCAACAAGTAAGTTTATTTGGTAAAAATGTACATTCGTTAGCACCATTAATTGATACTTTAGTTAATTTGGTATGTAGGGTAAATTTAAACAGCTCTTGCCAACGAGGACCAGATGTATTTCCATTCACAGGACGTAAAGATTCTGCGGTTTCTACATTAAGTGTACACGATGCATTGCGTTCTTTTTCTATTAGAACATTTGTAGCTTCAAAAGACAATGAGTATAACAATAAAATTTTATTAGATTTATTAAAATCTAGAAAATCTAATTTTATTAGTACAGATTATATTTTATAAAATTTTTTACAGAAATAGAAAAACCCAAAGTAAGCTTAGCTTATTTTGGGTTTTCTTTTTGTATTTTATTTATCCGTTACTTAACGGTTAAGTAACGGATAAATTTATTTGTACCTAGGTAAAACATCAATGTTTATAAGGTGTTTTTTTATTTTTTAAAAAAATAATTATATTTAAGGCCATAACGGATATAAACGCAATACGTTTATACAATTGTTGGGCAACATGCAAAAAGCCGACCGCACATTCAGGCACATTTGGTTTTGCCGACACACAAAGCCAACGCAAAAAACCAAAAGAGCCTGAATTTTTGCCAACGCTCGACAGGAAATTGATAAATTGAAAAATGAATAATGGAGTGAAATGAAAAAGGACAAATACTTACAAATATTTAATTACCTCAAAGAGTTCTCGAAACTTAGAAGTAACCCTGTCCGCGACATTGACGCTCAAGAAACACAATATCCAGAGAAATTTTGGCTGAACGATATTCCCGAAAATGAGCATTTTGAAAACATTATCAGAAGCGACTTCAACGAAGACAACGACTATTGGTTGAAAGTAAGGAAGCCTAAAGAGCCAACGAAACCAGAATTTTCCAAGCTTACGGAAAACTTGGAAAAATGGATTGACAAGCCAACATTATTAAATGAAGAAAATGAACCTAAGTTAAAGGAATCACTTGAAATCAATGGAGAAACTCTTTCAATCGAAGATTTCCCAGAACTTGAAAAAGAATTACAGCAATACATTGACAAAAAATGGATTGATGACTTGATAGAATATAACGAGAAACTCAAAGCATACAGAATTGAACATGAGAAGTATGAGAAATTAAACTCTGTCTACAAACAACTTTTCCGAATATTCAACAAGACCCAGCAATTTGGAGAAGAGTACGAATTAGTGGTTGGTGTCGGACTATTGAACTTCAAGGAAAATGATGAAAGACCGAAGATTTTCAGACATATTTTAACCCAAAGAGTTGACATTAACTTCGAGTACTCTCAAAAGGACTCACAAATTTTCGTTTCACCAAACTTAGAATCTGCACCCCAGATTGAAACTGATTCCATCCTTGACTTATTTGACCAGTTTGATTCGCAAAACATCATAGATGCCGAAAAGGCGGTAGAAAACTACATTAAAGAGAAAAATATTGAAACAATTTTTAGCAACACAGAGGATGCCCTACAAATGTTTGCAGAAAGGGTTTCTCCTGATGGCAGCTATAACCACTTAATTGAAAAGCCAAATAGAACACCTTCAAAACCAAATATCACTTTTTCCCCAGCTCTCTTACTTAGAAAAAGAAATACACGAAGTTTTACCGCTCTATATGAGAAGATATTGGAGAATATTGAAAATGGTGAAGATAGTCTAGAAATTCCGACAATTAATGACCTTATAGGCATCCACCCCAATATTGAAGATGATAATTCTCTATCAGATAACTCAGTTAATAGTTCACAGATTGAGCCAATATTTTTCCCGAAGGAATACAATGACGAACAATTAGAGATTGTTGATAAATCCAAAAGAAACAATAAAGTTCTCGTACAAGGTCCTCCAGGCACAGGAAAGTCGCACACTATTGCCAATTTAATTTGTCACTTGCTCGCAAACGGTAAAAAGGTTCTAATTACCGCCTATACAAAAAGAGCATTGGAAGTTTTAAAAGATAAACTCCCTCCCGAATTTCAAGATTTGGCAGTAAACCTTTTGAGTGGGGATTCATCTTCCATCCAAGACTTACAATCAAGTGTCAATGCCATAAATGATGAATTATCTAGAGCCAATCTTACTCAATATCAATCACAAATTCATGAGTTTGAAAATGAATTAAAGAAGACGAGAGAATCAATCGCTGAAACCTCTAACAGTCTTGTCAAGATTAAGGAAAAAGCAACACGAAAACAGGAGATTAACGAAAAATACAAAGGAACTTTAACTGAAATTGCTGAGAGCCTTGAAAGAGATACTCCATTATTCGAATGGTACGAAGACGATTTCAGTAATATTGAAAATAATGAGTTGCTTTCACGCTTAACGGAATTCATTCAACTGCATGAAAATTACAAGCAAATAGAGACTGATGAATTTGTTTTTGAAATACCTGATCCCAATAAATTACTTACTGCTGTCCAGTTAAAGGAATATTCAGGTCTTACTGCTAAGCTTGCTAATGGCTCTTTTCCAAAAGATGCTAACCTTAAAATTTCATGTTCAGATTTTGACCAACTATTTCAACAGCTAAATAACCTTCAAAACTTTTACAACGAAGTAGATAAATTCCAGATTGACTTCACTTCTTCTGTTATAGAATCCTTTTTGAAAGGCAGAAATCAGGAATGGTTGCAAATATTGAATCAGTCAAAGTCAGTGCTCGAAAAGTTCGAAAAGCATGATTTACGACAGATTGATAAGGATATTGAAGTCTCTTATCCTCAGGACAAAAGTTTAAAGCAACTTAAAAATGATGCTCAAATACTTCTTGCCTACTTAAATGAAGGCAATCCATTAACAGGGTTTACTTTTTCAATTAAAAAGCCCTTCCTACCAAGAGAAATAAAAGAACGACTTTATTTTATTGAATCGGTTCGTGTCAATGGAAGTCCTTGCGATACTATTGCAGAGTATGAAACAGTATTGAAGGATATCTCTTTTCAACAAGACTTTATAGAGCTATCGGAAATTTGGAAAAAGGAAGTGCCCAAAGGAAACTTGTTATTCAAGAAGTTTTCATTTTTCCAGCAAATTCAAAATGAGGTTCTGCGACTATCAAAGTTAATTGATGAAGCAAACGCATTAAAATCGGCTATTGAATCCATCAGTAGTTTGCAAATAAAACTCTTTGATAAAGAAGACCTAAAGACAGCTGCTTTAAAAGTTGAGTTTAGCAAGATAACTGAAAGTATATCAGAGCATAAAGATTTGGTTAATCAATCCAAAGCATATCTCAATCATGGCAACTTTCATCCTATTAAAGAGGATATCCTTGAAGCGTATGATAAAATTGACTATCACTTTTATGATGAGTTACTGAGTAAAGTCAATAAATTGATTTATGCTCAAGAGAATTTTATGAATTTTAATAAACTACGGTCAGAAGTTAATTCAGAAGTCCCGTATACGGTAAAATCTGTGGAGGTGAATTCTTTTTCAGTCCAAGATGTACAAAATTTAAAACAAGCAATCTATTTCAGAAATGCACAACATCAACTTGAAAAGTTGATGGATGTGAATTATGAAAATCAACTCATTCAAAACCTTAGTGAATTAGAACGAAAGGAAAGGAAACTGACTGCAAAGCTCGCTTCAAAGAAAGCATGGTATAAAGTTGTTGAAGGTCTTCAACAAAACCGCTCTTTAAGACAGCATTTAGATGCTTGGGTAATGGCAGTAAAGAAAATTGGTAAGACAGGAAAAGGCAAAAGGGCAATGAAGTTTCGAAAGATTGCTCAACAAGAAATGGAACATTGCAAAGATTCTGTCCCTTGTTGGATTATGCCGTTATACAAGGTTGCCGAAACGATACAGCCTGAACAAGAAATGTACGACTATGTAATTATTGATGAGGCCAGTCAACTTGGTCCTGATGCGATATTCCTACTCTACATAACAAAGAATATTATAATCGTTGGAGATGACAAGCAGACTTCACCTGAATATGTTGGTGTTGATGCAAATACAATGACACCTCACATTAAGCGTCATCTAAATGGAATCCCGTTTTCAGATTATTACGGAACGGAGTTCAGCTTTTTCGACCATGCTAAATTTTTCTGTGATGGAGTTACCGTTCTTAGAGAACATTTCAGATGCATGCCTGAAATAATTGAATTTTCAAATCGTCATTTTTATGCACCTGATGGAAAAGGGCTTTATCCACTTAAACAATATTCAGAAAATCGTCTTGAACCATTGATGGCAGAGTTTTGTCCCAATGGCTACACAGAGGGCAGAGGAGCAAGAATTATAAATGAGCCAGAGGCAAATCACATTGCTGAAACAATTGGGAAGTTAGTCGAAGACGAAAACTATAATGGGAAGACAATCGGAGTGATAACCCTTCAGGGAAATCAGCAAGCAAGTGTGATTGAAAACCTACTCTTGAAAAGAGTTGGAGAAAAGGAATTTCATAAGCGTAAAATTGTTTGCGGGAACTCTTCATCCTTTCAGGGTGATGAAAGGGATATTATCTTTTTAAGCTTGGTTACTGCTCACAATCATAATAGGTCAGCACTTGTGAAACCAGAAGACGAAAGACGGTTCAATGTTGCAGTAAGTCGAGCCAAAGAGCAGATTTTTTTATTCCATTCGGTGCAGTTAGACGATTTGAGTAATACAAATGATTTGCGCTACAAACTATTAGACCATTTCAAAAATTACAACTCGTATCAACCGATTTTCAACACGCCAATAGAAAGGCGAATGGGAACACAACCTGAGCCTTTCGACAGTTGGTTTGAAGTTGACGTTTACAACGATATTGTAAGGAAGCAACTTAGCATAATTCCTCAATACGAAGTGGCGAAAGGTCGATACAAGATTGATATGGTTGCTCTACTACCTGATGGAACTAAAATAGCAATTGAGTGTGATGGGGATAAATGGCATGGTCCCGAACAGCATCAAAATGACATTATGCGCCAAAAAGTCCTTGAAAGATGCGGTTGGCAGTTCTTTAGAGTTCGTGGCTATGAGTATTACACCAACAGAGAGAAAGCATTAGAACCCCTTTGGAACATGATTCCTGTATTTGAAGAAAAAGAGATAGAATCCATTTCAGATTATGGCTATCAGGAATCTAATATTCAACAGGAAAAAGAAGTAAGAACGGATGATTCATTAGATGTGCAAAGTTCAGATTTGGTCATTGACACATATGATGAAGAAACTCCCGAAGAACAATTTGAACCGATTGATTCAAGACCAAGAACTGATAAAATACTTCGATACTTCAACCTATTTAAATCAGGGACATATATTCTGACAGATAAAGAGCCATTGGAAGCTGATTATGTAATTCCAATACAAGAAATTTACCAGACAGGTTTTCTTCTACAATGCTATAAATCAGGTCATGTCAATAAAGTCCATATTCCAATACTTCTTTCAAGGAGAATTGGGAAAGAATATATGAATGGATTGAATAAAGATGGGGAATTGGTGCATATCGAAGCTGTTGAAACTGAAAAAATCATTGGCATTTACTTCAATGAGAATGGTCGTAGAAAATTCAAAGCGCATTTGACCGAAAACATTTCGACACGGGAGCAACTTCACTTGCAAGGCTACAAAGTAATTTACAATGATTTTGACCGGATAGATTACAATGTCTTGCCCTTGGATATCTACAATGACATCAGTCGATTAGTATTCCAAAGTTTTACTGCCAATGGAAAACCAGTTGATAATAATTATTACGAATCTGAATGGTCTATAATTAAACGGCATTCGAAAAAAGACCAAGAACCAGTAGTAGAACGAGTAGAATTCATTCCAAACTCTCTCTTTGACAATAGAGTCGAACTTAACAGCACAGTTAAAATCAAATTCCTAAGTAATGAAAAGGAATTGAAGGTGAAATTGGTGGACTATCCTACTAATGGTGCTGAAATTATTGATGGAGTGCAAATTGTAAATATTATGAAGCCTTTAGCTACTTCAATAAAAGGTAGAACAATTGGAGACAGGGTAACAATAGGCGACACAAACAGTGAAGTTGAAATAATTGAAATAAGATAACCAATGACTCCAACGCTCAACATCCACACACATTGCCAAGCCGCTCAAAACCAACGCACCAGCCAAAGCTTGTCAAAGAGTGTGTCTGAGCCAACGCACGGACAGAAAAGAAAAAGCACGATTGCCCAACATTGTATAAGAGCAATAGCGGGTGAAGTGGTAAAATCAAAGTCTGTGCATTTAATAAACTTTCGTGGTGGCGGACAGGTAATTGCTTTGAAATCCGCTACTGCTCTTATACGTATTCCAAGGTCAAATCCAAATTATTTAAAGATTATTTTTAAGCTACAAACTTTTGTAGTTCTACGTACGGTGTTCCTCTCTTTACTACTGCAAATGCTCTTGATAAAA
>NZ_RPFJ01000050.1 GCF_003813905.1 Aureibaculum marinum | reverse complement strand
TAATCCTTGAATACCTTGATCACCTTTTTCGCCTTTGGCACCGTCTTTACCATCGATACCATTTGTACCGTTAGTTCCGTCTGTACCAGCTGCACCCGTATCACCTTTAGGACCTTTAGGACCTTGAGCACCAGTAGCACCCGTTAATCCTTGGATTCCTTGTTCACCTTTTTCACCTTGATCTCCTTTTTCGCCTTTGGCACCGTCTTTACCGTCAATACCATTTGTACCGTTAGTTCCGTCTGTACCAGCTGCACCCGTATCACCTTTAGGACCTTGAGCACCAGTTGCCCCCGTATCACCTTTTTCACCTTTATCACCATCAGTCCCATTTAGAGAAGCCAACCATTCAGCTTGAGTGCCAGAAAACCCATTTGTTAACGCTACTTGATATGCAGAATCTCCATCATCGCCTTTATCTCCTTTTTCACCTTTCAAAAGAATAGGTGTCAAATCAATTCTTCGTGTACCACCATTCTCTAGCGTTAAAGTGATTATATTGTTTGAATTATCTAAACTAAACTCAGTAATTTCTTGATTATCTGTATTGTCTAAGTAGTTAGATAAATCAACCGTACCACCATCTTCTAATGTTAAGATATTATTATCAATACTTAGTTGTTGGTCATCAGAACTTACAGCAGCAATATCAACGGTTTGAGTATTGCCATTTTCTAAAGTAATAGTTAAGATAGTACCATTCAAACTAAAGTCAGATATCTTTTGATTATCTGTATTGTCTAAGTAATTAGATAAATCAACCGTACCACCATCTTCTAATGT
>NZ_RPFJ01000049.1 GCF_003813905.1 Aureibaculum marinum | reverse complement strand
TATGGCTTTAAATATAATAATTTTTTTGAAAATTTAATAAAAACCCTTATAATTATTGATGTTCTGCATAGGTGTACTAAAAGATTATCCGTTACTTAACCGTTAAGTAACGGATAAACAAAATACAAAAAGAAAACCCAAATTAAGTTTAGCTTAATTTGGGTTTTTTAGCATTTAGTAAATAAACAATTTGCAACTATACTATTTTTTTGTCTATTACATTTTTAAACAGAACCTAAATTATTTATTTTAATACGCATTATTTGGGTAACTATATTGTTTCTTATCTTTTACTCCAAATTTCGTGTATTGGGTCTCCTTTGCTAGATAATCCTGAATGGTGCCAATGGCCTTCTTTTAATTCGTAATTAAATTGTAAGCTATTGCCTACTCTGGTATCGTCTCTTGAAAAGAATTTAATATTCTCGGTGTATTTACCATCTTGGGTGGTATAGGTTCCGCCACCCGTACCCATAAATTGCTTTGTTTCTGTATTGTAAGCAATCCATTGAAAACGAGTTCCCGACAATATTTTCATTGTTTTTCTTGGTCTGTTAGTATCTCGTTGTTGTGTTTTACCATCTCTTACTCTACCAGACATTAGCCAGGCTCCTTTTAGTTTGCCAGGTGTTCCGTCATCTATTCTGGTATATTTTGTGTTGGAGTCTGTAATCGCTAGTGTAGTGTCCGTTATAGCAATAGTAAAACTTTTTTTAGTACCAACATTTTCAGGTTTTTGAGTGTCAAATTCTATCTGTTGTGACAGGGTATTGTCTTTTAATTTCCAACTGCCTCCTTTGGTACTTATAAATTTACCTGTTTTTGCATGGTATGTACTTATAGCATAAAAGCCATCTGAATAAATTATAACATTTTTAACTTGATTTCCATCATCAAGGGTATTGTAGTTTTCCCAAGCTCCAATAAGGTTTTGAGCAGTACTTGCTAAAGTAAAAAATATACAAAAAAGTAAAGCTGCTAAGGAAATTATGTTCTTATTTTTCTGAGGAATTTTAAAAGTATTCATAATCTTTTTTTTAAGCTAATTGTATGTATTTAATTGTTTTGTAAGTAGTTAAATGTAATATTTATTTTTATATAAAACAACTTTAATGCGAATTACTAGTTCTGTTTACTAGTAAAGCGATGTTACTTTTTATTTATAAACAGTAGTTGCATTAACAACAATCACTATTAGGGCCACAGCATGAGCTAGATTGAATTTCAGAAAGTTTTAGTTTTGGCTTTTCTTGTGCTTGTTTTGGTTTTTCTGCGTAAACTGTAATGCTAAAAATTCCAGTAGTTCCATTATTAAAATTAGTAACTTCTTCTGGAGTTAAATATTTGTCAAGTATATCATTGGGTATAACAATGGGCTTTTCTTTTTGAATTTTTATATTTTTAAAACCTTGATTGCTAATAAATTGTAAGTAGTCTTCTTTTTGAATGGCTCCTGCAACACAGCCAGCATACATCTCAGCATCGTTTTTTAATGCTTCAGGTAAATGGCCAACTAGAACAATGTCAGAAATACTAAAATGTCCACTTGGTTTTAAAGTTCTATAGATCTCGGCAATCACTTTTTGCTTGTTTGGTACCAGATTTAATACGCAATTGCTTACAATTACATCAGCTACATTATCGTTAACAGGCATGTTGTCAATATCACCTTCTCTAAATTCAACATTGTTATAGCCTAGTTTTTCAGCATTGGTTCGGGCTTTTTTAATCATAATTGGAGTAAAATCAATACCAATTACTTTTCCTTCAATACCAGTTTCATGCCGTGCAACAAAACAATCGTTCCCTGCACCAGAACCTAAATCAATAACGGTATCTCCTTTTTTAATTTTTGCAAATTTGGTTGGTAAACCACAACCTAAACCTAAATCGGCATCTTCATTGTAACCTTCGGTTTCTGAATAATCGTCCATCATAATATTATAAAATTTATTTGACGATGTGGTTGCTCCACAACATGATGATGCATTTTCTACTTTACCTTGCTCAGCAATTTTAGTATATCTATCTTTAACTATATTTTTTAGTTCTTGTTCGTTTTGCATGCTTAATATTTTTAGAGATTATACAACTGATTTAGCCTTTAAGAATAGGATTTTTTAAGTACAATTACTTAATTGCAATATTACGATTAATAAGAGTAATAAGCAATTATTTTTAGTTAGAAGTTTATATTAATTAGATGTGAGGTAGATTATAAACGGAGAATTAATTTCTTTTTTTATAGGAGGTTCGTCAAGTTCGTCTCTAAATTTTTGTGCCAGAGTACCTTTTCTATAATGTTTTAAATATTTTCTAGATCTTACGGTCAACTTTATGCGATTTCTTCTTTTTTTAGCATAATTCAAAAAGATTTCGGCAGCCTTAACACGAACTTCTTGCACATCTTCTTGATTTTTGTAACATTGACCTATTTGTGGAACACATTTTATAATACGATTGTGATTTCTTTTTTGATCTAGTAAATAATGGACCATACTTACCGCATAATAAAACTGTTGATGATTTGTATTGGTAAGTTTATAATAAAAATTTCCTCCTAAAGGCAACCCATAACCAGTATCTTGACGTATCCAAAAATTAACAATTTTACAAGCACTGACAAAATCAGCCGATTTTTCATTAATTGGATTGTTTAAAAGATATTGCGTAGCATCATATACTAATTGCTCATAATCTTCAATATCTGGATTTTTTAATTCACGAATTTTAGTATCTTCTTGTTGAGATTGAGCATAGCATATTTTGGTGGTACCTAATAAGAGAAAAATTGGTATCACAAACTTAAAATATTTAATACATAATATTAAAGTAGTGTTTTGCAATAAAAATATGTTTAGCGATTAAATATTTAACGTAAATACGCTTTGTTTTATTGTTTAAAAAAGAGTCTAAAATTTTCAGCCGCAACCTTTTATCCTTTTTAGTAGTAATTCTTAAAATTTGAGTAATAATGACTACCTTGGTATTGCGTATAAAAATGATAAAAAACATGCAAACACATTACCATATTATAATTGCTGGAGCAGGCGGAATAGCAGAAGCTGCGGGGCTTCTTTTAGCTGAATGGAGTTCGGTTGCCCCTACTATTTTTATAGGAGATTGTAATTTTGAAAAAGCAAAAAAAGTAGCTCAATGGATAGAAAATGGAGCTTCTAAAAACTGTAAAGTAATTCCATATTATTTAAATTCAGAAGAAATTACTGAAGAAATGAAGTCTATTTTTAATAAAGGAGATGCTTTATTAGATTGTTTGCCTGGTAAATTGGCTCCAAAAATGGCACAATTTTCCATAGATTTTAACCTTTATTATGCTAACCTTACAGAATATGTTGCAGAAACAAATCAAATTTTAGAAATAGGAAAAACTTCTAATACAGGTTTTGTATTACAAACAGGTTTGGCTCCTGGTTATATTGATGTGTTGGCAAATTATATGTTTCAACAATTTTGTAATCAATATAATGTAGCAGAAGTAGATTGTCTTGAGTTTAAAGTTGGAGCTTTGACTACAAATGCAGTTGCTCCTCATTATTATGGTTTTACTTGGAGTCCTATTGGTGTGGCAACTGAATATGTAAAAGAGTGTATTGCACTTCGTAATTTTAAAAAAGTGAACCTCCCTGCATTGTCTGAAAGAGCTACACTAATTATTGATGGTATTGCATATGAAGAAGATCTTACTTCTGGTGGTGCTGCTGACCTCCCTGATGCGTTAAGTGGTAAAGTTAAAAAACTAGATTATAAAACATTACGTCATCCTGGCCATTATGATTGGGTAGATAAGCAACTAAATAAGATAAAAAATTCTGATGCTATTATAACAGATTTGCAAGAAATTATGTTGTCGGAAATTCCACTTGTGGAAGATGATCAAATTGTACTTTATGTAGCGGTAGAAGGGAAAGATGATAAAGGAAACTTACGTAGACAGGAAATTTCTAAGCATATAAAACCCCAAAAGGTTGGTAAACATTTGCTCAGAGCTATACAAACTACAACGGCAGCTCCTTTAGTACAATCTATTCATTGGTTGTTAGAAAATAAACCAAAAGGGATTACTCTTCAAAGTCAATTGGATGCTAGCACATTTTTAAATGGAGCGTTTGTTAAACGCGTTTATGGAGAGGTGTAAACTTTAGTTATTTTCTATTTAATTGCTGATATGGCATGTTAAAAAAGTAAAAAACACCTCAAAAGGATTTTTAAATCCTTTTGAGGTGTTTTTGTAATGAATTTTACTTCAATACCTCCTTGTTTTTTATTTAAAATTAGGATGTATTGGGTTTTATTTGTTCATCAAATCCTCAATTTCTTCTGCTTCAATTGGAATATTTTTCATCAGATTTAAAGGTTCTCCATGTTCTTGAATAACCACATCATCTTCTAATCGAATACCAAATCCTTCATCAGGTATATAAATGCCTGGTTCAACAGTAAAAACCATATTTGCCTGCATAGGTTCAGTTAAAATACCATAATCATGAGTATCTAACCCTAAATGATGAGAAGTACCGTGCATAAAATATTTTTTATAGGCTGGCCAATCAGGATTTTCATTCTCAACATCTGCTTTGTCTAACAATTTTAATCCAAGCAATTCAGAAGTCATTATTTTACCAACTTCTTTGTGATATTCGGCCCAATCAGTTCCGGGAACAAGCATTTTTGTAGCCTCGTTTTTTACACGATTTACAGCGTTATATACATCTTTTTGTCTTTGGCTAAATTTTCCAGAAACAGGGATGGTACGTGTCATGTCACTGGAGTAATTAGCATACTCAGCAGCTGCATCAATTAATATTAATTCCCCATCTTTACACTGTTGGTTATTTTCTATATAATGCAATACGTTTGCATTGTTACCAGACCCAATAATAGGAGTGTAGGCAAATCCTTTAGATCTATTTATAAGAAATTCGTGCATAAATTCTGCTTCAATTTCATACTCCCAAACCCCAGGTTTTGTAAAATTTAGTACACGTCTAAAACCTTTTTCTGTAATAGTACAAGCTTGTTGTATTAAATCGATTTCAATTTGGTCTTTTACAGAGCGTAAACGTTGTAATATAGGGTTGCTTTTAGCTACCGCATGTGCAGGATATTTGTCTTTTAACCATTTTGTAAATCGGTCTTCACGAGTTTCAGTTTCTACCGAAGCTCTATAATGTTCGTTAGTGTTAATATAAACAGTATCGCATTGTGTCATTAACTCAAACATTACCTTTTCTAGGTCTTGTAACCAATAAACGGTTTTAATGCCACTCGTTTTAAAAGCGGCTTCTTTTGTAAGTTTTTCACCTTCCCAAATTGCAATATGTTCATTGGTTTCTTTTAAAAAGAGTATTTCTCTATGGTTTTCTTTTGGTGCATCTGGAAATAACACTAAAATGCTTTCTTCTTGGTCAACACCACTAAGATAAAAAATGTCTCGGTGCTGTTGAAATGGCATAGTGCTGTCTGCACTTATAGGATAAATATCGTTAGAATTAAAAACTGCAAGGCTGCTTGGTTTCATTTGAGCCATAAAGTTTTTACGATTTTTTATAAAAAGCCTGTTGTCAATAGGATGATATTTCATACATCTATATTTTGTAAAGTTAATCTTACAAATTTATTAAATCTTATAGAGTTTAGAGGTGCATTTCATATTAATTTAGTAGTTTTCGCTTATAATTTTTTAACTATGATTAGAAATTTAATTTTTGGTATTATCTTCCTTTCTTTTGGAATGGGCTTTTCTCAAAATACTAAAACTGATGTATCAGAATATTTATCTTTAGTAAGAGATGAATTTACTGGGAATCAAGCCTATAAAACTACTGTATTTGTAGAGCAGTTTTGGCGAGTTGTTGGTAATGAGGGATTTAATAAAAGTATTTATCATATTGCAACAACACTTGAAAACTCTGGTTATGTTTTAGAAAGTAATGCTAAGGAAACTGATAGGTTTACCTATAGAATTGAAAAAAGACCATTGAAGAACCCTACATGGCAACCTATTGATGCTAGGTTAACTATAGTAGGTGAAGATATGCCATTGTTAGAGTCTTCTACCAATAGAAATATGACATATTTAAACTCTGCATCAACTCCAAAAGGTGGTGTTGTCGCTGAAGTCGTCTATATAAAAGATCTAGAGTTATTAGAAAAAATAGACATAAAAGGTAAGGTAGTTTTTGCAGAAATGAGTCCTTATAGATTATATAAAACAGCATTGAAAAATGGAGCTTTAGGCATGTTAACCTATAATATGCCAGCTTATTTACAACCAGAAAAAAATAGTACTTCTATACAATTTAGAAGTATTCCCTATAATGAAAAAAATATATGGGGTATGGCTTTATCTTATCAAGCAAAAGAAAGATTAATAAAAGCTTTAGAGCGTGGAAAAGTTAAAGTAAAAGCAGTTGTAAATACAAAAATTTATCCTTCAGAAGAGCTTACTATTGTTGCTGATATAAAAGGAAATGTAACCCCAGAAGAAAGGTTGGTTTTTAGTGCTCATGTTCAAGAGCCGGGGGCAAATGATAATGCTTCTGGAGTAGGTGTTCAATTAGAAATGGCACAGTTGGCTGCCAAATTTGTAAAGGATAAAAAAATACCACTAGACAGAACATTAACTTTTTTATGGGGAGACGAAATTATCTCTACTCAACGATACATTAAAGAAGATAGTCTTAGAGCATCAACTATAAAATGGGGAATTAGTTTAGACATGGTGGGTGAAAATACAGCCCTAACAGGAGGTTCTTTTTTAATTGAAAAAATGCCAGATCCAAGTGCAATATGGACACGAGGAAATGATAAACATTCAGAGTGGGGTGGAAGACCTTTAACACTAGAAGATATGAAACCTCATTATTTAAATGATTTTATAGTAAGTGTTTTTGAAAAACAAGGTAAGTTTGCTAATTGGGTGGTAAATACCAATCCTTTTGAAGGAGGTAGTGATCATACTCCATTTTTAAAAGCTGATATTCCTGGATTGTTGTTGTGGCATTTTACAGATCAGTTTTATCATACTGATAATGATAGAATAGATAAGGTTTCTAAAGAAACTTTAAAAAATGTAGGTACTGCTGCATTAGCAAGTGCTTTTACTTTGTTAAATGCAAATACTAAAACTGCATTAAAAGAATTAAGAAATATAAAAACCAAAGCAGAAATACGACTTAAAAATGAGTTTTTATTGTCGCAGAAATCTATCGCTGAAGGCAATGATTTTTTAGAAGAAATTAAAATTTTATCGGCATGGAATACTTGGTATCAAAAATCATTCGAATCACTAAAAGATATGAGCAATACCCCAAATACTAAACTAAATAGAGCTATAAAAAAAGCGAAAATGCAATTAGATAAACAAACGGAAAATTATATTAAATTACTAAAATAGTATGCAAATTACAACAGTTAAGAAAATTCTGTTCTATTCTTTCACAATTGCTTTATTTGCCAATTGCTCACCGAAATTAAAGAAGTCTTTTTCTCAATTGTCAAAACCTGAAAAAACTTGGGCTATTTTTCATCCTTTTAAGGCAAAAAAAGGCTATCAAATTTCAAAAGAAGTTTTAGTTGTTACTGATTCTATAGCCAAAGAAAATATAATTGGAAGCGATAATAATGGAGGGCAATTGGATGCTTTTAAACATAGTTTCTGGATGGCAAGATCAGCACAAGTTATTGGTAAAAATGCAGCTCTTAGTTTAGGTAGAGCTCATGAAAAAGGAAATTACCAATCTTATTTAAATAGAAAGTTGGAGGATGGCTTGTTACCTGATAAACCTTCTTCTGATATGGATCTTTATAATAATTCAGTTGGTGCTACAGTTGGTAAAAAATATAAAAACGCTTCAAAAAAAATAATTATAAACCATTTATTAGACGCTATCCGTCAAGGTAAATTAAGAATGTTAAAAAAAGATAATTTTGGTAATTTCTTAGATTGCCAAGGTCAAATTATACCCCATGATATATTAAAAGGGAAGTGGGACAATAATAAATGTTTAATACCTACTCGTTAATTAGGTGGTTTGTTTATAGTAAATTTTTAATAATTTAATATCAAATTTAATATAATTTAAACCTATTTTGTTTTATTTTCGCAATACACCGCTAAAAACGATATATTTTATTTATTGTTTATAAACTAGACTTACTTTATGCATACACCACTATTACAAGATTTTGTAATTTTATTAGGATTCTCAATTTTAATTGTGTTTTTATTACAACGATTAAAATTACCTTCCATATTGGGTTTTTTAGTAACGGGTATTATTATTGGTCCACATGGTCTTAGTTTAATTAAAGCAAGTGACCAAATTGAAGTAATTTCAGAAATTGGAGTTATTTTACTGCTCTTTGTTATAGGAATGGAACTCTCTATAAAACAATTGGCATCTATAAAAAATACTGTGTTTATTGGTGGTTCTTTACAAGTAGGACTTTCTATTTTATTTTCAGGAGTTACATATTACTTTCTTGGTAAAACCATGGAAGAAGCTGTGTTTGTAGGTTTTTTGTTTTCATTGTCTAGTACGGCTATTGTTTTAAAAATATTACAAGACCGAAACGAAATGAAAACTGCTCATGGACGAAATGCTTTGGCTATACTTATTTTTCAAGATATTGTAGTTGTACCTATGATGCTGATAACACCAATATTATCTGGAGCATCAGAAAATGTAACTATGAGTATTATAATGCTTGTTGTAAAATCAATTATTGTTGTAATTATTACAATTGTTAGTGCAAGATATATTGTGCCAAAGTTAATGTATGCTGTTGCAAAAACGAATAGTAAAGAACTTTTTTTACTTACCACAATTGCAATTTGTTTTGCAGTAGCATTTTTAACCTCTGAAGCAGGACTCTCATTAGCATTAGGTGCTTTTTTAGCAGGTTTAATAATCTCTGAATCGGAGTATTCTCATCAAGCTACAAGTATTATTTTACCATTTAGAGAATTGTTTACGAGTATTTTCTTTATATCTATTGGAATGCTGTTAGATTTGGCATTTTTCTTTGAGCATATTGGAATTATTCTATTGCTAGTAATGGCTGTTTTTCTTGTTAAAACATTAGCTACCTCTATTGCAGTAGCTGTATTGAGATATCCACCAAAAACAGTATTACTTACTGGGTTGTCTTTATTTCAAATTGGGGAATTTGCTTTTATTCTTTCTACCATTGGAATGGAATACGGTTTGTTAAGTCATGAAGTAAATCAATATTTTTTATCAGTTTCTATTGTCTCTATGATTTTTACCCCATTTGTAATTATGTTTTCTCATACTATTTCAGATAAATTTTTAAGCACAAAATTGGGTAGAAGAATTGATAATAACGTGTTTAGTGATACTGAAAATGAAGATGTTCTTGATCATGAACTTTCCAATCACCTAATAATTATTGGTTTTGGTATTAATGGATCTAATTTGGCAAAAGCAGCTCAATATGCAGATATACCTTACGTAGTTATTGAAATGAACGCTTCTATTGTAAAAAAATCTAAACAAGAAGGAATTCCTATTTTATTTGGAGATGCTTCAGAGCCTCATATTTTAGACACTGCAAATCTTACAAAAGCAAGATCTGTTGTTATTGCTATTTCAAATAAAGAAGTTACCAAAACTGTTATTAGAAATATACGCGAAACTTCTCGATCTGTACATATTCTTGTACGTACTAAATATGTGCGAGAAATAAGAGGATTAATTGCCTTAGGTGCAGATGATGTAATTCCTGAAGAATTTGAAACTTCAATTGAAATATTTTCAAGAGTAATGCATAACTTTTTAGTTCCTGAAAGTCAGATAGATCAATTAATTGATTATGTAAGGTCTAATAATTATGACATATTCCAAATGAAAAACAAACAACCTAAAACATTTACAAATACTCAAATTCCAGATTTTAATATAACTTGTGTAAGAGTAACTTGTGATGGTAGTAAAATTAATGGTAGAACCATAAAAGAAGCCAATATCAGAGCAAAATACGGAATAAGCATTTTAGCTATTTTACACAATGATAAAATAAATGATGATATACATCCTGATCAAAAAATTTATCAGAACGATTTGTTGTATATTCAAGGAAGTTCTGAAAATATAGAGAAATTTAGAAAGTATGTAAATTAAAAGCCTATACTTGACTTTTTTTTGAAATAGCTAATTAAAATAATTAATTTTTATATCAAATTTAATTCTTAGAAATTATACAAATATGTTGCAAAAAGCTAAATCAATTGTTAGTACTTTTTAGTATATTGCAGGTTCAAAATTTCGATTTTACCTATAGCTTTAAATGCAAATATTTCCGAAAAAACATATACTTTTTTTATTCATTTTAACGTTACTTTTTTTAGGTAATATTTCTGTATTTTCACAGTTAACAATTCCTCCTAAACCTAATTTACAAACTAGTGTTTATGATGAGGCCGGCTTGTTAAAAGCTTCTGAAAAAAATGCCTTAGAACAAAAGTTAATTCGTTATAACGATACTACTTCAACACAAATTGTTGTCGCTATTATCAACACTTTAAACGGTGAGGATATTGCATTGTATGCTACAAAATGGGCTCATGAATGGGGTGTGGGTCAAGAAAAACAAGACAATGGTGTTTTTGTATTGGTGGCAAAAAATGACAGAAAGTTATGGATAGCAACAGGTTATGGAGTTGAGCATTTACTGACAGATGCACTTTCAAAACGGATTGTAAACAATATAATTACTCCTCAATTTAAACAAGGGAATTATTATAATGGGTTAGATAGAGGTACCTCTGCAATTATGCAGGTGCTTAATGGTGAGTTTCAAGGAACTCCGCAGAATGAGAGCGATGGCCATATTCCAATAGTATTTATTGTATTTTTTGTTATTATTTTATTTATAATCCTTACTAATCGCAATAAAGGAAATGGCGGCAATAGAGGCCATAGACACGATGGAGCTACACAATCTATATTAGAAGCTATTATTTTAAGTCGTGTTGGTCGAGGTGGCTTTGGTGGCGGCAGTTTTGGTGGTGGTAGCTCTGGTGGTTTTGGTGGTGGCGGTTTCGGCGGCGGCTTTGGCGGCGGCGGTTTTGGTGGGGGTGGTGCCGGAGGCAGCTGGTAATATGCTGCTTGAACATATTTTTACCTTATTTTAATTGTATTATGAAAAAAATTATACTAGTAGCTCTTGTAATTTCTATATGTTCTTGCAAAGTAAAAACGCCAGTAACAACTACAGAAACCAAAACAACGTTACAATCAGAAATAATACCTCATGAAGATAATTCTTTTAGCTTTATAAGTGATTTTTCTAAAGTATTTACCGATAATCAAAAAGCTTCTTTAAATTTAAAATTAGCAAAATTTGAACAAAAAACTACCAATGAAATAGCCATTTTTACATTAGATTCTATTGTTGGTGATGTTGTTTCTAACGCTACTTATTTGGCTAATCAAATTGGTGTTGGAAAAAAAGATAAAGACAATGGGTTGTTAATACTCTTGGTAAAGCCAATGAAGAAAGTAAGTATTGCCACAGGAAAAGGTACTATGCTTATTTTAACCGATTCAATTTGTAAAACTATTATTGATAAACAGATGATACCTGAATTTAAAAACGAAAATTATTATACCGGTATTAATAATGCTGTTGACGAAATTATTAAACGATGGAGTTATGAATAAAGGACTGTTTTTTATCCTATTTATTCTATTTATTTGTTGTGCTGAAAGGCAAAACAAAACCCTAGTTTTTAACGTTCCAAAAGAACCTTATGTAGTGGTGCTTGGTACTGCTCAAGATGCTGGATATCCTCAAGTTGCTTGTGAAAAAGAATGTTGCAAACGTGTGCAACAAAATCCTGAACTGAAAGAGTATGTGAGTGCTATTGCAGTGGTTGATCCAATTTCTAATGAAAGTTGGATTTTTGATGCTACTCCTGATTTTACTGCTCAAACGAAACTTTTATCTTATCATTTAAAAAATAAAGAATTGCCAGATGGTATCTTTTTAACTCATGGTCATATTGGGCATTATACCGGATTAATGTTTTTAGGTAGAGAAGCTCTTGGAGCAGATAAAATGCCAGTGTATGCCATGCCAAAAATGAATACTTTTCTAATTGAAAATGGACCTTGGAGTCAATTAGTTGAGCTTAATAATATTCAATTAAAAACCATTAAAAAAGATTCTACAATTTTATTAAATGAGAGAATTTCCGTAAAACCTATTCAAGTACCTCATCGTGATGAATTTACAGAAACTGTTGGGTATATGATTAATAATCAACAGAAAAAAGCATTATTTATTCCTGATATTGATAAATGGCAAAAGTGGGATAGAAGTATAGTTGATTATATTAAAAATGTAGACCTTGCTTTTTTAGATGCTACATTTTTTAAAGATGGTGAAATTAATCGTGATATGAATGAAGTACCACATCCTTTTGTCCAAGAAAGTGTAGCTTTGTTTGAAAACTTAACTGCTAAAGAAAAACAAAAAATCTATTTTATCCACTTTAACCATACAAACCCATTGTTAATTAAAGGAAGTGAAGCACAAAAAACAGTTTTAAAAAAAGGGTTTAATATTGCTGAACAAGGTATGGTGGTCAGATTTTAAAATGATGTGTTAGGTACGTTTTATTTTATAGATTACTACCAATTAATTAGCGAAGTATATATTTGAAATTTCAATAAAAAGTAGTTCCTTTAGTCCAACAATTTCATTTAATTTGTATCTCAGACCCAAAAAACGATTAATGTGCAATATTCTTTATTGAAATTTTTTTCTTGTACGGTTGTCTCCCTAGTTTTATTTAGCTGTAAGCCCACTGTTGAAGAGCCAGTTATTAATTTAGACGGATATAAGATAGAAGATGGTTTTCAATTGGAAGTAATTGCTTCAGAACCTTTATTAGAAGCTCCAGTAGCGATAGATTTTGATAATCAAGGTCGTATTTGGGTGGTAGAAATGCCTGGATTTTTTATTGGAGAAACCACTCCAAATGGTTCTATTAAAATTTTAGAGGATTTAGATAATGATGGTGTTGCTGATCATGCCAAAATTGTTCTTGATAGTTTGGTTATGCCTAGGGCCTTGGCTTTGGTTTATGATGGATTATTATATGTAGAGCCTCCTAAATTATGGTTTGCAGAACTAGAAAATGATAAGGTGAAAAATAAAGTTTTGGTAGATTCTCTTTATGCACCTGATGGTAATCCTGAGCATCAACCTAATGGATTGTTGATTAATATTGACAATTGGATTTATAGTGCCAAATCAAATTTCAGATATCAAAGAAAAGAAGGGAAGTGGATTAAAGAACCAACTTCATTTAGAGGGCAATGGGGTATTACAAAAGATAACTTTGGTAGACTTTATTTTAACGATAATTCACGTCAGTTATTAGGTGATTATGTGTTGCCTAATCGATTAATACGCAACAAATATTATACACCAAAAGAAGGGCAAAATAAATTGTTAACAGATGACCAACGAGTATATCCTATACATCCTACACCTGTAAATAGAGGTTATATTAAAGGGGTTTTAAATCAAGATAGTTTATTAGTTCATTTTACTGCAGCTTGTGGACCATTGGTATATCGTGGTAATAATTTTACTGATGATTATAACCAAAATGCTTTTGTATGTGAACCAGCAGCTAATCTTATTAAAAGAAATATTTTAGAATTTAATGGTATTTATACACAAGCAAATCAAGCTTGGCAAGAAAGAGAATTTTTAGCCTCTACCGATGAGGGATTTAGACCCGTTAATTTAAGTACCGGACCTGATGGAAATATGTATATAGTAGATATGCATCGTGGTGTTATTCAACATCATGCTTATTTGAGTCCATATTTGAGAAATATATCTGCCAAGAAAAAGTTGGATTCAATTGTAGATTTTGGACGTATTTTAAAAGTATCAAAAAAGGATATTCCCAATCAAAAAGTACCTATTCTCACTAATTTGTCAGCAAATAAATTAGTTGATTTATTAAAAGATAGCAATGGTTGGTTAAGAGATAGAGCCCAGCAATTAATTATTTTTAAAAATGATAAGAAAGTAATTCCTTTATTAAATGAATTGGTCAAAAATGTAGAGCATCCTTTAGCACAAATTCATGCTTTATACACTTTAAAAGGTATTGATGCCTTAAGTTTTGAAACTTTAATAGCTGTTGCTAAAAATAGTAATGCTGAAGTTGGAGCACATGCAATTATTTTATTAGAAAGTTTTTTAGAGAAAAAACACACGAATACTGTTGCTAATCTTTTTAATGAGCTTCTCGGAAAAAATAGTATGATAATTGATTTTTATATTTCTACCACACTTGGTGGTTGGGCATCTGTTGATAAAGAACAATTTATACCGCTTATAACTTTATTAAGTTGGAAATATAAGAATCATAAAATTTTTCAAGAGGCGTTAATTAGTGGGTTTTCTAATAAGAATATAGCTTTGCAAATGGAATTGATTGAGACTATACATGCTAAAAACATTCTTTTTAAAGATGTTTTACTTAAAAATATAAATCAATTTAAAGATGAAAAGCCAAATTCGCTTTATGTACAAATAGGACCGAGTAAAGATGCTCGAACAAATGGAGCAAAATTATATAGTCAAATATGTTCTGCTTGTCATAATTCTGGTGGTGAAGGAATTGAAGGTCTTGCACCTCCTTTATTAAATTCAGATTATTTAAAGGGGAATGTGGAAAAGTTAGCTCTTGTTTTATTACATGGCTTGCAAGGACCAGTTACTGTAAGTGGTAAACAGTATCATTTTAATAGTACGATGCCAGGAGTAATCAATAACGAACAAGTTTCAGATAAAGATTTGTCATCAATTATTTCTTATATAACAAATGCTTTTACTAATAAACAGCAACATATCGATGCTAATAAAATTAACGCTTTAAGGTCTAAAAAATCAAAAACTGGTGTAGAGTATTCAGAAGCAGAATTAAAAGAAATGTTTACAGACTAAGTTTGCTAATTTTATTTTTTAAAACATTCTATAACGTCTTCCTTTTCTTATTTCTCCAGCTTTACCTAGGGTGTTAAACTTATAACTAAAACCAACCATAAAATAGCGTTGTAAAACCATGCTCTGAGAGTCTTCTATATAATTTTCATTTGATACTCTTCTGGCATTTGTGTTTTGGTTTAATAAATCAAAGGCTTTTAAACTAATAATTCCTTTATCTTTAAGTATAGAATAAGAGATTGTTGAATTCCAAAACCAAGCACTTTTTTGGAATCCATCAGCAATGTTAGGGTTGTAATTAAAATTTACAACATTTTCCCATTCTAAATTCTTTGGCACATTGGTACGTGTAGAAATTCTTAAATTATGAGTTGTAAATTCCCTATTGTCAAAATTTTCAATATCGTAAGAGGTATTATTAAAAGAGAGTCTGTAATCTGGTCTTATTTCTAATACATCTCTCCAATCAAAAGTAAGGGATAAAGTAGGAGAAAAAGAAGTGTTAGTTGTAGCGTATTTTACATCATTATTAAAGCTGTATTGTTTGTTGGTACTAATATTTGTGCCTAAACCAAACTTTATTGTTTTTACTGAGTCTATTTTTACAGATTTGTTAAAGAAAGCACCTCCACCAACATAATAATTACCATCTACATTAGTATAAGTAGTAGTTCGTATATTGTTATTGTCTATAGTGGTTTTAGAAACAACCTCGTTATTAGTATAATTAGACCATAAATAACTATAAAATCCAGTACCTTTTTGAAAGTCGAAACTATTAAAATTCATGTTTAAACTATGCTCATTTGATGGTACTAAGTTTGGATTTCCTATACGTGTATTTAAAGGATTTGAAATGTCAACAAATGGTTGTAATTGACTTAATGCAGGTACTCTACTTCTTAAATTATATCGTAACCCAAATGATTTTTTTGAACTAAATTGATATCTGAACCTTGAAGAAGCTCTAAAGGTGTTAAAATTTCTTTTTAAATCAAGTTCTGGTCGTAATAAATCTTTATTTTCCAATACGCGATATACGTGAGATCCTCTAAGGTTAAAATAGATTTTATCTTTTCTGTAGTTTAGGCGTATGCCTTGGTCACTCGTTTTATTTAAGTATTGGTAATTTGTACTTAATTCTGTGTTAAAATCAGTAAAATCTTGATCTATTTGATTAAAGTCATATGTACTTCTAACATTTTCTCGTTTGTCTCGGCTATATTCATGCTGAAAATCTATATAAAATGTTTTACCCATCAAAGGCAATCGGTAAGTAAGTTCGGTGCCAAAACTGCTATTATCATTACTACCATCAGTAAATTGATTTCTTAAAATTGTTTCAGGAGTGTCACCATAAATTTCTGTTTCAGAACTTAAAAAATCATCACTTTTGCTAGAGTTAAATTGGTTGTCTAATTCAAATTTTAAGAATGACCCTTTACTACCAAATTTTTTAGTAATACTAAATTCATTTTCAAATGAATTAGCAGAACTTTCAACAAAAGAATTAGTGGTAGATTCGTTAGTTAATGATTGTATTTCATCTCTAGTACCTTCGTATTCTTCATATTTTCTTTTGTTGGTTGAAAATCCAAAAGAAGGTTGAATATTAATGTATAAGGTGGTGTCAATATTTATTTCAAATTCTAGATTAGCACTATGGCTTTCTGATTGATTTGTAGCTGCTGAATTTGAATTAGAGAAATACCTTCTATCTGGCAATATATTTTCTCTTTCTTTTGAACTTTCATCTTCAGAATTACTATTTGAATAAAAATAATCTGCAGAAACATCTACTTTTTTACTCAATTTATCTGCGTAGTTAAAACCTGTATTTTTTGAAGTGGTAATTCCTTGTCCACCACCAAAAGATCGTCCACCAATAGAAAATGACGTTTGACCTCCATTTGATACTCGAAAAGTAGTGTTACCACCACCAAACATTTTTTCAATTTCGCCAAAGCTAAATCCAGGAGAATTAATATTGTTTCCTCCAGCCAATACACTAATGCGTCTGTCGTTGTTAAAATAATTTAACATGCCGGCTCCTTCCCAACGTTTATCTGTTCCAGCTCCTGCTGATATTCTACCAAAAATACCTTTATTGTTTTCTTTCTTAATTGTTAAATTAATAGTCTTGTCGTCACTAGTACTTTCTTCTCCAGTAAAAGCCTGAGATTTTGTCTTGGTGTCTGTAACTTGAATTTTTTCAATAATATCTTTAGTTAAATTTCTAGTAGTAATTGTTGGGTCATTTCCAAAAAAAGGTTTGCCATTTACTAGTATTTTGTTAATAGGTTTGCCATTATGCGTAATTTGGCCACTTTCATCTACTTCAAAACCAGGTAATTCTCGAATTAAATCCTCAACAGAGGCATCTTTTTTTGTTTTAAAAGAGCTCACATTAAATTCAAGAGTATCTTTTTTTATGGTGATAGGAGATCTCGATTTTATAATTACTTCATCCAATACATTGGCATTAGCTAATGAAATGGTATTAAGATTTATAGGTGTGCCTTTGTAATCAATATTTTGGTTGTGAGGTTCGTATCCAATATATGAAACATTTAGACTAAAATCTGTCCATGAAGTTCTTCCTTCTAACTCAAACTTACCATTTTTGTCTGTTATAGTGTATGTAATTAAAGTGCTGTCT
This sequence comes from Aureibaculum marinum, assembly GCF_003813905.1. GTDB lineage: Bacteria > Bacteroidota > Bacteroidia > Flavobacteriales > Flavobacteriaceae > Aureibaculum > Aureibaculum marinum. The sequence continues at coordinate 43,435 of NZ_RPFJ01000049.1, read as the reverse complement.
TTTGCTCTTTCTAAATAAACAGTGGCATCAGATAAAGGTTTTTGATCAATCTTAGAAACAACAGTTCCTGAAATGTAATATGGTTTAGATTGAGCTACTATTGTTATGGAACATAACAATAGTAAGAAGGTGATTGTTTTTTTCATTATTGGGTTAGTAAAATGAAAAGCAAATAACTAATTTTTTTACTGGAACAACTAAAAAATTAGTTTAAAATTTTGTTAAAGGAATCTTAAATGTCATTTAGATATGTGTAAAGTGAAAATTGAATTATAGAAATTGTTATTATGTTGTATAGGTTTAATACATTCGCCATTTCATATTCAAATCATTACCAGAAAGCTATATTTAATGAATAAGTCTTCAAAAAAAACTAATGTTTTATTACTTGTTGGTATTTTATTAATTGCTATTAATTTGCGTCCTGCACTTGCAGGTGTTGGTCCTTTAGTTGATGATATTAAAATGGCAACAGGTCTTTCTAATGCAATGTTAGGTCTTTTAACAACACTACCACTAATAGCTTTTGGTGTTATTTCTATGCTTACTCCACTGTTTACAAATCGTTTTGGTATTGGTAAAACTTTATTAGTAGCTTTACTGTTGTTAACGACTGGTATTTTAATAAGAACTATTGAAGGGAACTTTTTTCTTTATTTTGGTACGTTATTGTTTGGAATAGCGATAGCTTTTGGTAATGTACTATTACCTGGAATAACAAAAAGAAATTTTTCTGAAAAATCAGGATTTGTAACAAGTTTGTACTCTTCTTTAATGGCTGTAGGAGCTTCTCTAGCAGCAGGTTTAAGCGTTCCTTTAACGCATATAAAAGGAGTTGGTTGGAGAGGTTCTTTGGGGATCTGGGCTCTATTGGCTTTTGTGGCTATGCTGGTATGGATTCCTCAGGTAAAACAATTAAAAAAACCGTTGCAAAAAAACAATTACATAAAGGCAATGAAATTATTAAGTAAGTCGCGTTTGGCATGGCAAGTAGCTCTGTTTATGGGCTTACAATCTATGACTTTTTATATTGTTTTAGCTTGGCTTCCTGCCATTTTACAAAGCAGAGGGTATAATGCTAATTATTCTGGTTGGATGCTTTCTTTGTCACAAGCCACTGGTATTTTAGCTTCATTAATTGTACCTACAATTGCAGGAAAAACACAAGATCAAAGAAGTATTGTTGTGGTGTTAATTTTAATGGAAATAGTTGGAATTGTTGGACTTATTTTACCTCAATTTGGAGGTGTAGAAATTTGGGTGTCTTTAATAGGATTTGTACTAGGTGGCTCGTTTGGCTTGTCATTGTTGTTTATTGTGTTAAGATCTCATGATACTGCATCCGCAACGGAACTTTCGGGTATGGCTCAATCTATAGGTTATTTAGTTGCAGCCACAGGTCCATTTATTTTTGCTAGTATTTTCGATTTTACGGGAAATTGGATTTATGCACTAGTTTTATTACTGATTGTGGCAGTATTAAAGCTGCTGTCTGGCTTGTATGCTGCTAAACCAGGACAAGTGTAATTATTTTTACATGTTTATATTTACTTCTTTCTGAAATAAATTACAATGGGTACACCATTAAAATTAAATAACTCACGCATTTTATTTTCTAAATACCTTTTATATGGAGGTTTCACATATTGTGGCAAATTGCAGAAAAATGCAAATTGAGGAGTAGGTGTAGGCAATTGAGTACAAAATTTTATTTTTACATACTTGCCCTTATAAGCTGGTGGCGGATTTTGTTGAACAATATCCAACATTATTTCATTTAATTTACTTGTAGAAATTCTTCTTTTCCGTCTTTCATAAACTTCAACAGCTGTTTCTATAGCCTTAAAAATACGTTGTTTAGTAAGTGCAGATATAAAGAGAATAGGAACGTCTGTAAAAGGTTCTATTTCTTTTCTAATTTTAGCTTCAAATTCTTTAGTTGTTTTTGTGTTTTTTTCAACTAAATCCCATTTGTTAACAAGTATAACAATGCCTTTTTTGTTTTTTTCTGCCAACCAAAAAATATTTCGGTCTTGTCCTTCAAAGCCACGCGTAGCATCCAATACTAATAAAATTACATCAGAATGTTCAATAGCTCGCACCGAACGCATAACAGAGTAAAACTCCAAATCTTCTTTTACTTTGCTTTTTCTTCTTATGCCAGCGGTATCTACTAAATTAAATTCAAAACCAAAACGATTGTATTTGGTGTCTATAGCATCTCTAGTTGTGCCGGCTATGTCAGTTACAATATATCGATCTTCACCAATTAAAGCATTAATAAATGAAGATTTTCCAGCATTAGGCCTTCCTACAACCGCAAATCGGGGTAAATCATCTTTATTTTCTTCTTCTTTTTCAGGTAATTCTTTAACTAAGGCGTCTAATAAATCTCCTGTACCACTACCATTTATACTTGCAATGGTATAATATTCTCCTAAACCTAATGAGTAAAACTCTACCGCTTCAGCGTTACGTTTGCTATTATCTACTTTGTTAACTGCTAATAAAACAGGTTTTTTTATTTTGCGAAGTAATTTTGCTACATCTTCATCCATACCTGTTACTCCGGCTTCCACATCAACCATAAAAATAATAACATCTGCTTCGTCAATAGCCAATTCAACTTGTTTATCAATTTCGGTTTCAAAAACATCATCAGAACCTTTTACATAACCACCAGTATCAATTAATGTAAATTCTCTACCATTCCATTCGCTTTTTCCATAATGTCTATCTCGTGTAACACCACTAACAGCATCAACAATCGCTTCACGGCGTTGAATTAAACGGTTAAAAAAAGTCGATTTCCCTACATTGGGTCTTCCTACAATAGCAACTATACTCATAATTAATAAATAATTAGGCTACAAAGATAGGTGAAAAAATTTGCACTCTATTTAAAAGTTTCTCAATGGCTTGGAATGGATGTTAAATTTTATTTACTATTTTTAACCATTAACAAAAAATAAAAAATTATAAACTTTTGAACCAACCACTTCATGATAATAAACTAAATGCTATTCTTTTAAAACCTCGTTTCAGAGAAGAGTTAAAAGAGAGTAAAGACGTTATTTTAAAAAAGTTTCAAACTTTTTTTGCTGAAAATAAATATGAATTTAGAACAAAAATGTCTGATAGTCATATTATTATTGATGTTCCTAAAAATGAAGATCATTTTTGGTCTCCACAATTACAGATTGAAATTGTAGAAGAAGAGGGTAAAGCTTTTTTAAAAGGATTATTTGGACCTAAACCTCAAGTTTGGACAATGTTTATGTTTTTTCATTTTATTGTTGGGTTGGCCTTTTTTGTTTTTTTAATTATGGCATATACACAATATAGTTTAAAACAGGAGTATCAATTTGCTATGAGCATGTGTATTGCTATGCCAATTATTTGGATTCTCTTTTATGTTTTTGGGCAGTTAGGAAAAAAGAAAGGATATCGTCAAATGTTAGCCTTAGACGAGTTTGTGAAAAGAATAATCAATCATTAAATAGGATTAGTATGAACTCTTATTTAAGTTAAATCTCTTTATAAAAATAAGTGTTTTGTTTAGCTTTTAATTAATAGTTCCATTTCTTTTTGCAATTCCAAAGCTTTTTCTGTTGCTTTTTCTGCAAAATCTTCACTATTAGAAGCGTAAATAATGCCTCTACTTGAATTTACTAATAATCCAATGTTGTCAGTTAAACCGTATTTACAAACCTCTTGCAAGCTTCCACCTTGAGCACCAACGCCAGGGACTAATAAAAAGTGATGGGGTACAATTTTTCTAATTTTCTGAAAAAAATCAGGTCTTGTAGCACCAACTACATACATTAAGTTATCTGAATTTTTATAATTAAGAGATGTTTTTAAAACGCTCTGGTAAAGTTGTTCATTGTTGTATTCTGAGGTTTGAAAATCCAACCCGCCAGCATTTGATGTTAAAGCTAAAAGTATAGTAAATTTATCTTCAAATGCTAAAAAAGGTTCAACAGAGTCTCTTCCCATATAAGGGGCAACCGTAATTGAGTCAAAGTTTAAATCGTCAAAAAAAGCCTTTGCATAACGCGTTGATGTGTTTCCAATATCACCTCGTTTAGCATCAGCAATAGTAAAAATTTCAGGATAATTGTTGTTGAGGTATTTTATAGTTTTTTCTAAAGATTGCCATCCTTTAATTCCGTAAGCTTCGTAAAAAGCAATATTGGGTTTATAAGCAACGGTTAAATGATGTGTGGCATCAATAATTTGTTTATTAAACTCAAATATAGGATCGTCTAATTGTTTTAGATGGGAAGGAATTTTATCTAAATCAACATCTAAACCAATACATAAAAAAGACTTTTTTAATCGGATTTGTTCAATAAGTTGCTTTTTTGTCATAAACCTCAATAATTTTCACAAAAATAGTAATTATTAATAGATTATTCTTTTGTAATTATAAAACAAAAGTCAACACTTGTTCTTATATTTGTACTTTAAATAAAGTTAACATTAAATTCCATAAAATGAGAAAAAACATAGTTGCCGGAAACTGGAAAATGAACAATAATTTATCTGAATCTAAAGCATTAGTTAAGGGTATTAAAAAAGCTATAAAAGGCAAAGAATTGAAGAATACGAGAGTAATCGTTTCTCCAACTTATGTTAATTTAAGAGCTGTGGTTAAAAAAGCAAAAAAATCTGCTGTTGAAGTTGCTGCACAAAATATGCATCAAGCGGATAGTGGTGCTTTTACTGGAGAGATTTCTGCAGATATGTTAAAAAGTATAGGAATTAAAACTGTTATTTTAGGTCATTCTGAACGAAGAGAATATTTTTGTGAAACAGATGAAATATTGACTAAAAAAGTAGACCAAGCATTAAAAAATAAATTAGAAATTATTTTTTGTTTTGGAGAAAAACTAGAAGAGAGAAAAAACGACAAACATTTTGAAATTGTTGAAAGTCAATTAAAAAATGCGTTGTTTCATTTAGATGCTAAAGCATGGAAAAATATAATTTTAGCCTATGAACCAGTTTGGGCAATTGGTACAGGAGAAACAGCAAGTCCTGAACAAGCTCAAGAAATGCATGCATTTATTAGAAAAATAATTTCTGAAAAATATGATGCTAAAGTAGCAGAAAATGTTTCTATCTTATATGGAGGAAGTGTAAAACCTGCTAATGCAAAAGAAATTTTTTCTAAAGAAGATGTTGATGGAGGTTTAATAGGTGGTGCATCTTTAAAAGCTGATGATTTTGTAGCATTAATTGATGCTATATAACTAGAAATAAATATAATTTTATGATTAAGGCTCCAAATTTGGAGCCTTAAACTTAAAAAAACTACAGTATTAACTTTATTGAGTTTCACAAATGTCAAACATTTACATTGCTTATAACTTTATTGTTTCACCATTACAACCAACAACAGAAATTTTAATTGCAGAATTAGGAAATGTTGGTTTTGAAAGTTTTGTGGAAAACGAAAATGGTTTTATTGCTTACATTCAAAAGGAGGATGATGCAGATGATATATTAGATGAAATATACATTCTTAAAAGTGATGAGTTTGAAATTTCATTCACTAAGGAGGAGATAGAACAAGTAAATTGGAATAGTGAGTGGGAGAAAAATTTTAATCCCATTCAGGTAGATGATTTGGTAAGTATAAGAGCTCCTTTTCATGACAATCCTAATTTAAAGTATGATATTGTAATTGAACCTAAAATGAGTTTTGGTACTGGACATCATGAAACTACACACATGATGGTACAACATCTTTTAAAGTTAAATTTAAAAGATAAAAAAGTTTTAGATATGGGATGTGGTACTGGAATTTTGGCAATTTTAGCTGAAATGAAAGGTGCCAAACCCCTTGATGCTATTGATATTGACAATTGGTGTTACGAAAATTCTTTAGAAAATGTAGAACGCAATAATTGTAAACATATTAGTGTTTATGAAGGTGATGCCACCTTGCTCACTAATAAAAGTTATGATGTAATAATTGCTAATATTAACAGAAATATTTTGCTTAATGATATAAAAACCTATGCGAATTGTTTGTTTGAAAATGGAATTTTATTATTAAGCGGTTTTTATCAAGAAGACATTCCAATTATTGATTCAGAAGCCATAAAATATGGATTCAATTTAGAAGATACAATAGAGAGAAACAACTGGGTTGCACTGAAATACGTGAAAAGCTAAACTGTTAAAATGTTTTGAATTTGGAATCTTTTTTTTACATTTACAAACATTATGAGTACTACACAACATAAAAAACAGGAAGATTTTGATGTTCTTGAACAGGATGTCAAGCAATATGAAATTATACTATTTAATGACGATGTTAATACTTTTGAACATGTTATTGAGTCACTAATTAGCGTATGTAATCACACTCCTGAGCAAGCAGAACAATGTGCCTATATTGTGCATTACAATGGAAAATGCACAGTTAAGACTGGTGAGTATGACGAATTAAAACCACGTTGCTCACGTTTATTAGAGTTAGGTTTGTCTGCCGAAATCGTTTGAAAACTGCACTTTCAGTTTTATTTGCTACAAGTAAATCGTAAAAATTCTTACCAGAAGTAACATTTTCTGTAATGAAAATTCGTTTTTTTTGATTATTCTCTAATACGTTCTGTTTAGGGTTATTTTATTTTATGAATATTTTAAAAAGTTTTAATAATTAGTTACATTTGTGAGCATTAATTTTAAGAAATAGATAAATATTATGGCATTTGATATTGAAATGATTAGGAACGTTTACAAAACTATGGGTGAACGTATTAACAAGGCGAGAACATTAACAGGAAAGCCTTTAACATTAGCAGAAAAGATTTTATATTCTCATCTAGACGAAGGTATGCCAACTCAAGTTTACACAAGAGGAAAATCTTATGTTGATTTTAAACCAGATAGAATTGCTTGTCAAGATGCTACAGCACAGATGGCATTATTGCAATTTATGCAAGCAGGAAAGCCAAAAGTAGCTGTGCCAACTACAGTTCATTGTGATCACTTAATTCAAGCCAAACAAGGAGCTAAACAAGATTTAAAACGAGCTAATGAAACGAGTAGCGAAGTTTTTAATTTTTTAGAATCAGTTTCTAATAAATATGGAATTGGTTTTTGGAAACCAGGTGCAGGTATTATTCATCAAGTAGTTATAGAAAATTATGCATTTCCAGGAGGAATGATGATTGGTACAGATTCACATACGGTAAATGCAGGTGGTTTAGGAATGGTTGCAGTAGGTGTTGGAGGTGCTGATGCTGTTGATGTAATGGCAGGTATGCCTTGGGAATTAAAATTTCCTAAATTAATAGGAGTAAAGTTAACAGGAAAATTAAATGGTTGGACCGCTTCTAAAGATGTTATTTTAAAAGTAGCAGGTATTTTAACTGTAAAAGGAGGAACAGGAGCTATTGTTGAATATTTTGGAGAAGGAGCAAGAAACTTATCATGTACGGGTAAAGGAACTATTTGTAATATGGGAGCAGAAATAGGTGCTACCACATCTACTTTTGGTTATGACGAAGCTATGGAACGTTTTTTACGTGCTACCGATAGAAATGATATCGCTGATGAAGCTAATAAAATAAAAGAACATTTAACTGGTGATCCTGAGGTTTATGCAGAACCTGAAAAATATTTTGATCAAGTTATTGAAATTGATCTTTCTACATTACGTCCTCATTTAAATGGTCCTTTTACTCCAGATTTAGCAACACCAGTTGGAGAATTAGGAGAGAAAGCAAGAAAAAATGATTGGCCATTAAAAGTAGATTGGGGATTGATAGGTTCTTGTACAAATTCATCTTACGAAGATTTAACACGTGCCGCTTCTATTGCTCAACAAGCTATTGATAAAAAATTAAAACCAAAGAGTGATTTTGGTATTAATCCTGGTTCTGAGCAAATTAGATTTACTGCAGAGCGTGATGGATTGTTAAGTGTATTTGAAAACTTAGGTGCAACAATATTTACAAATGCCTGTGGGCCATGTATTGGACAGTGGGATAGAAGTGATGCTCTAGGGGATAAAAAGAATACCATAGTACACTCTTTTAATAGAAACTTTTCTAAACGTGCAGATGGCAATCCAAATACGCATGCTTTTGTAGGGTCTCCAGAAATGGTTGCTGCTATTGCTATCTCAGGTAAATTGGACTTTGATCCAATGAATGATACTTTGATAAATGAAGATGGACAAGAAGTAAAATTAGATGAACCAAAAGGATTAGAATTACCACCTGAAGGTTTTGATGTTGATGATAATGGATATTTAGCTCCTATAGAAGATGGAAGCTCTGTTGAAGTAAAAGTTTCTAAAGAAAGTGAAAGATTACAATTGCTAGAACCTTTTAAACCTTGGGATGGTAAAAATATTACAGGAGCTAAATTATTAATTAAGGCTTTTGGTAAGTGTACAACTGACCATATTTCTATGGCAGGCCCTTGGTTGCGTTATAGAGGTCATTTAGATAATATTTCTAACAATACGTTAATTGGTGCTGTTAATGCTTTTAATAAGCAAACAAATATGATTAAAAATCAATTAACTGGAGAGTATGGAGGTGTGCCAGATACTGCAAGAGCTTATAAAAAAGAAGGAATTCCAACTATTGTTGTAGGTGACCATAATTATGGTGAAGGATCTTCTCGTGAACATGCAGCTATGCAACCTAGACACTTAGGTGTTATTGCTGTTTTAGTGAAATCATTTGCTAGGATTCATGAAACAAACCTTAAAAAACAAGGAATGTTAGGTTTAACCTTTGCTAATGAAGCTGATTATGATAAAATTCAAGAAGATGATACTTTTGATTTTATTGATTTAGTTGATTTCGCACCAGACAAACCTTTAACTATTTTAGTTAAACATGCAGATGGAACTGAAGATACCATTATTGCAAATCATACTTATAATGATAGTCAAATACAATGGTTTAAAGAAGGTTCTGCGTTAAACTTGATTAAAAAGGAAAATGCAAAATAAGAAGTAAATTTTGAGTGGTTTAAATACCATTGAATTTTTAAAATAAACCCCGCAAACCAATAAGCTTGTGGGGTTTTTTAGTAAAATTGATTTCTTTTTTTTATTGTAAAACTTATTAGCTTCTAGAAAAATACCCTAAACGCAACATTTGGGGTGAAACCTAACGAATATGTATTAATTTCTTTTGCTGTATTTGTATTTGAATCTACATAATAATACGTATTGATAATATTTTTCCTGTCTAAAACATTAAGTACAGAAAGTCCAGCTTGAGCTTTTATGGTTTTTGAAAAATTAAAATCATAAATAACTGATGCATCTACTCGAAAATAAGAATCTAGATTACTGCTGTTTGGTGACTGGTAATTGACTAGATTGTTAGAGATTTCATTACCTACTACAGGTTTTGTTGTTGGTTTGCCTGTACGCCAATTGGCACCAGCAGAAAGTTTTAGTTTATCAAATCTATAGCCTCCTGCCAACGAGATTGTGTGTCTAATATCGTAATTACTTGGAAATTTTTCAGTATCCAATTCTTTAAACTTATAATTATTGTCTGCTAAAGAATAGCCTAACCATGTATTAAAATTTCCAATTTTATTATTTACCATAAAGTCAAAACCTTTAACATTATAATCTCCGGTTGTATTAATAAATTCGTATTGGTTCCGAAATCCTTGACTTTGAGCGGTAATTCCATTAACGTGTTTGTAATAGATTTCGGCATTTATTAATAATCCTTCATTACTATAATTAGAGCCGAAAGAAATTTGTTTACTTTTTAAAATTGGAATAGAATTGTCATTTGCTAATGTCCATCTTCTACTCTCAATACCTAAAAAGTTGTTTCTAAAATCATTAATTAGAGTTGTAGTTTGACTTTTAAATTCACCTAGAACTTCTAATGTAATTTTATCATTTATTCTATAATTAAAATTTAATCTAGGCTCAATTAGTAGTTTATTTAAAGCATTGAGGTAATTAAACCGAAGACCAAAGTTAATGTTGGTATTGCCATCTTCAGATCTATAGGCCGCTGTTGAAGAGATGGCATGAGATTGAATAGTTTCTTTTGCGACAGTATCTAATGGCGGAAAATTTAATTTATCAGCATTAGAAATCATCGTATTTCTATAATGATAGCCGTTGTGTAACGTTAAATAATCATTCAATTCTAGTCTTGAGTTTATATCGATTCCTATTTCTGTTATTTTATTATTTTGATTTAAAATAAGTTCATTAATAACATCAAAATTGGTTCCTTTTAATTCATATTCTGTGGCATATACCTGAGCTGTAGTCTGAAATTTGTCATTCCATCTTCTTTTGTATTCAACACCACCCGCAATATTACTTTGATTTAAAGAACTTTCGTATGAAGCTGTTTGCCCACCGCCAAAAGCATTTTCACTAATGGTTAAATTGTTGTTAAGGTGTAAAAAATTTACTCTAATATTGTCTTTTGCAGAAACTTTGTAAAGCCATCGTAAACTTAGATCGTAAAAATCGAATTTTTCATCAGTAGTATTAGTGTTACTTGTACTTATTACAACGTCGGTATTTTGAAAAGCTCTATCAAAATATTGTGTATATGTTGGCGTATTTAAAAAATCATTTATAGAAGTTCTAGAAGCTATTTGTAAAGACGAGTTTTTATGAATAGGAATGTCTATAAAGGCATCTAGATTTATAAAATTTAATCCTATTTCAGCATTTAAAACCTTATTTGTAATCCGGTCAGATTCCATGTCAATAGTGCCAGAGATCCCATCAGTATAAGAGGTTGGTGTACCGTTTTTATAGAGTTTTACTTTCTTAGCAATACGAGGATTTACTGCAGAAATTAAACCAAAAAAATGTCCAGATTGATACAGTTTTATGCCGTCCCATACTATTAAGTTTTGATCGTGTGTACCACCTCTTACATTAATGTTTGAAACCGTTTCGTCTATACTTTGAATTCCAGGAACTACTTGTATGGTTTGTAAAACATCTGTTTCTATTAATCCTGGTACTGTACCAAAATTTTTGTAATTTACACTTATGCTTCCATCCATAACCTTGTTTATACCTTGAGTAATATAATCTTTAAGGATAATTTCAGATAAGTTTTCAATTTTAGAATCTAAAAAAATAACTTCACAACTTTCGGTATTTAAATTTTTAGCATAATCAGTGTATACATTATAACTAATATGTCGAATTGTAATGATGTCATTTTTCGAAAGGTCTTCCAATATAAAATACCCATTTTCATCACTTATAACAGAAGTGTTCTTTGTTTGAATGACGGCACTTTCAATGGGAAAGTTTGTGGTTCCATCCATTAAATATCCGCAAACAGAGAATAAATTTGATCTGTCTTTAGTAATGGTTATGAAGTTACTTCCAAGAATAGTAAATACTAAAGAAGTATTGTTTTGTAGGTAATTAATAGATTCTGTTAAATTAAGAGAATCTGCGGGGGCTGGAATAAAAATGTTATTAATGTCTTTATCTATAAATGAAAAATTAGAGTCGAAACGTGACTCTAATTTTTCTAAAATTTTAATAAGCGATTGCCTATCTTTTTTGGTTTGGGCTGTAAGTGAGTTTAGACAAAAAAAAGATAAAAAGATTAGACTAAGAAGTAATCGCTTTTTTATCACTCTTTAGTTAATACAATTTTGGTTTTATTTTCCTTGTTATACTTCAACTGTAATGGTAATGTTATTGCTTTTAAAGCTAATTCTTGGTCATTTAATGCAAAACTACCTGTAAATAATTGGTTTGTATCTACATTTTTAGTTTCTACTTTAGTGTTATATTGTCTTTCAAATTCATTGATAACTTCGCTGTAAGGAACACTTTTGAAACTAGCCATTTTTTTACTTGACCATGAAGGCAAAGAATCTTTAGTTTCGTCTTCAACAATTTCATTTCCAATTACTTTGAAAGATTTACCTGCTGGAAGTTTTATTTCCTTCCCTTTATAGTTTACACTTACTAAACCTTCATAACAGGTAACTTCAAAATAATTAACGCGTTGTTTAACATTAAATTGTGTACCTAATACGCTTACTTTACCTAACCAAGTGTTTACATCAAATTGTGATCCTTTTGCAACTTTAAAATAAGCCTCACCTACTAAATTTACTTCTCTATTGTTTTTCCAATTTCCTTTTTTGAATTGAATAGATGATTCAGCATTTAATTTTACACTTGAATTATCTGGCAATTCTAATGTTTTTTGATTGCTTGCTAATGTTTTAACAGTGGTTGTATCTCCATAAAGAGGAGCGTAATAAATGGCTAATCCTACTACAAGTATTGCAGCTACTCGCATTAAAGGTTTTATCCAATTTAGCGTTTTTACCGGAGGATCTTTTTGACGCCGTTCTTTTATAATAGCATCTAATTTGCTATACTCCATTTCAACATCGTAAGATGTGTCTTCAAAAAGCTTTGCCTTTTCGGAAATCTTTATGTAAGACGCATACTCAGGCAATGCCTTAAAAGCAGCAAGTTCGGCGTCGTTTAACTCGCCGTCTAACCATTTTTGTATTAAAATTTCTTTTTTCATATCAATGTTTCTTATTACATAACAACTGAAGTTGGACTTTTCCTACCCTAAGTATAGAATTATTTTTAATTCTTTTTAGAGACACTTCATCTATGTAACAACTTCTTCGCATTAATTCCTACTAATATATATTAAATTCCATCAATTTCCTTTCTTAATTTCTCTAAAGCTCCATAAATTCTTTTTTCTACACCTTTTCTAGAAATACCTAATTCTTCTGCAATCTCTTTATGTTTCTTACCTTCAATTCTGTTCATTAGAAAAGCTTCTCGTTGAGCTTCAGTTAAATTACCTAATGCCCGTTGGTATTTTTTCATATACTCTGATTCCTCCATTATAAATTCAGGATTCTCATTCGTATAATCTTTAGGCTTAACTTGTTGATGTTTAAGAACAACCTTTTGATGTTTTACTTCATTAAGCATCATATTATTTGCCGTAGTAAATAAAAAAGATTTTGCCTTTTCTGGCGTTACATTTTTACAATTGTCCCACAATTTAATAAAAGCTTCTTGAACTTTATCCTTCGGATTTAAATTATCCCCATACTTATACCGTAAAAAGTTATGTACATCTTTTGACAGGGTTTTAAATAAGTTAGAAAAAATACGCTCCTCACAAACATTTGTATTTAAAGACTGTACCATTTAATTGAGATAATTTATTTAGTATTGGTTGATTTAGAGTTTTTATTCAAGAAAATATCAGCTTAACTTTGTTAATATATTCCTAATAATAAACACTCTAATAACTACAAAATAGTATAAATTATTGTTTTTATATGCTAGAATTATACGATTAATAAGGTTTAATAGAGGATTTAAAGAAAAATAAGACGCTATTTTATTTTTAATAATTATTAAATTGTAAATGGACATTCGCAATTTAAGATTTAATTTAATAGATGAATTATAGAAAGTAAATTTTTTTTAAAAATTTAAAACATTGATAAATAGCAGGTTATAATTTTTTTTGATTTTTTTTTATTATAAGGTAGGAATTTTAGCACGGTTGTTGTTCTATACCTAAAGAGCCGAAACTAATTAGTTAAATAAAATAGAACTTTTAACGCACTTGATTTAGGTTTAATAAATGAAACATAAAGTAAACTTTTTATAAGTCACTAAAAAGAAACATTTATTACAATATTTTTATCAAGAGTAGTTTAAAGGCGTAGTGGGAAAATTGCTATAAATACTTTTGTGGATTTGCTAATCTTATTTAGCAAATTCACTTCCCAAAAATTATAGATTACTTTTAAAAAGAGAGCTTAAAAAGTTAGTTTAAATTGATAGTTTAGTTAGAGAAAAATTGCCCGCTGAAGAGTGGGCTTTTTTTTTGTTAAATTGCTCTATGTTAAAATTCAATGTAAATGAATTTTCTACTTATTTCCTGTTTTGTAAAACCATACTAGATTTTTAGTAATTAGTGTTGAATTAAAAAAATTCACTTTTTCGTGTACGTACACGAAAAATTATGATTACATTTGACTATCAATAGTTTTAAGCCTTTTAAAAAGTTCAAATTAAATTACTTTTAAAACCAGTAAATCACATAAAATTTAATAAAAATGAATAAAGTAATAGTTTTAACAGGAGCTGGAGGTGTACTTTGTAGTACATTAGCAGAAGCACTTGCCAAAAAAGGAAACAAAATAGCTGTTTTAGATTTAAGAATAGAGGCAGCAGAAAAAGTAGCCAACAAAATTAAAGACGTAGGTGGAACAGCTATTGCAGTTGCTGCTGATGTGTTAAAAAAAGAATCTTTAGAGGTTGCGAGAAATGAGGTAAATGATATATTAGGAAGTTGTGATATTCTTATTAATGGAGCCGGAGGAAATCACCCTTTAGGTACCACATCTAATCCTTTTTTGTATAAAGAAGATTTACTTAATGATTCCGATGATTTTAAAACATTTTTCGATTTAGATTCTGAAGGTATTAAATTTGTTTTTGATTTAAATTTTATAGGGACATTACTTCCTACACAAGTGTTTGCCAGAGATATGGTTGGAAAAGAAGGTTGTAGTGTTTTAAATATATCTTCAATGAATGCTTTTACACCATTAACAAAAATACCTGCCTATAGTGGTGCAAAAGCTGCTGTTTCAAATTTCACACAATGGTTGGCAGTGCATTTTTCAAAAGTTGGTATTCGTGTAAATGCTTTAGCACCAGGCTTTTTTCTTACAGATCAGAATAGATCATTATTAACTCATGAAGACGGTAGTTTAACTCAAAGAGGTCAGCAAATTATAGATCAAACACCAATGGGGCGTTATGGAGAACCTGAAGATTTAATAGGTACAACCCTTTGGTTGTGTGGAGAAGGATCAAAATTTGTGACAGGTGTTGTGGTGCCAATAGATGGTGGATTTGCTGCATATAGTGGTGTTTAATGTCTAAATGTCTCTTTTTACTTATAAATGAGCAATCAAATAGATAAAAGAAAACAAATAAATTATAATCTAATTTTAAAGTAATGAGCTTAGAACAAACATGGAGATGGTATGGGCCAAATGATCCTGTAACATTATCTGATATAAAACAAGCTGGTGCAACAGGTATAGTATCTGCATTGCATCATATTCCAAATGGTGAAGTTTGGTCAATTGAAGAAATACTAAAACGCAAACAAATTATTGAGCAAGCCGGATTAACATGGTCTGTTGTAGAAAGTGTTCCAATTCATGAAAATATTAAAACCCAAACAGGTAACTTTAAAACCTATATAGATAATTATAAACAAACACTTCTTAATTTAGGAACATGTGGTATAGATACCGTTTGTTATAATTTTATGCCTGTATTAGACTGGACACGTACAGATTTGGAATTTGAAGTTGAAGACGGGTCAAAAGCATTACGTTTTGATGCTACTGCATTTGCAGTTTTCGAAGTCTTTTTACTAGAAAGACCCGGAGCAAAAGAAACTTATACATCAAAGCAATTGGCAGATGCAGAAGTGACGTTCAACAACATGAGCGAGGCTGATAAAAATCTGTTAATTAAAAATATTATTGCTGGCTTACCCGGAGCAGAGGAAGGATATACTTTAGAAGAATTTAATGCTATTCTTGCAACTTATAATCAAATAGGTTCAAAAGAATTAAAAAAACACCTGTTTTATTTTCTAGAACAAATTATTCCTTCTGCTGAAAAGGCAGGAGTATTAATGTGTATTCATCCTGATGATCCTCCTTATCCAATTTTAGGATTGCCTAGAGTGGTAAGTACAGAACAAGATATTTTAGATTTATATAAAGCTGTTGATAGTTTAAATAATGGGTTGACTTTTTGCACAGGTTCTTTTGGAGTAAGAGCTGACAATGATTTGCCTAGAATGGTAGAACGTTTAGGAAGTAGAATTCATTTTATTCATCTAAGAAGTACAAAAAGAGATGCATTAGGTAATTTTCATGAAGCTAATCATTTGGAAGGTGATGTAGATATGTATGCCGTTATGAAGTCTTTGATAAAAGAGCAACAAAAACGAAAAAATGAAGGAAGAAAAGATTTAAGAATGCCTATGCGTCCAGATCACGGACATCAAATGTTAGATGATTTACATAAAAAGACAAATCCTGGTTATTCCGGAATTGGACGGTTACGAGGTTTAGCAGAGTTAAGAGGATTGGAATTAGGAATTTCTAAAAGCCTTGAGAAATGAATCAAATAAATGCTAAAAAGTTTATAACTGATAACTTTTTGCTTCACTCAAAAGAGGCTATAATTTTATATCACGATTATGCTAAGGATATGCCTATAATAGATTATCACAATCATTTATCGCCTAAACAAATTGCAGAAGATTTGCCTATTAGTAATATTACTGACGCATGGTTAAACGGAGATCATTATAAATGGCGAGCGATGCGAGCCAACGGAATCGAAGAAAAATTTATTACTGGAAATTCAACAAAAGAAGAACGTTTTCAAAAATGGGCAGAAACAGTGCCCTATACATTAAGAAATCCGTTGTTTCATTGGACACAATTAGAGTTAAAAAGATATTTTGACATTGACCAAATATTGCAACCTAGTACACAAAAGGCAATTTATACAAAAGCAAATGCTGTTTTAGCTACAAAAACGCCAGCTGATTTATTGGCTCAAATGAATGTTGAAGTTATTTGTACTACTGACGACCCTACTGATAGTTTAGAACATCATAAAACTATTGCTAAAAAGAATTTTTATACCAAAGTATTACCTACTTTTAGACCTGATGATTTGGTTTTAATTGAAAAGGATTCTTTTTTAATTTATCTCAAAAAACTTGAAACTTGTGTTGATTTTTCAATTGATAATCTAAGTGATTTTTTAGAGGCTATTCAATGCCGAGTAAATTATTTTGATGAACATGGATGTAAGTTGGCTGATTATGGATTGAAACAAATTTATGCTTATGATTTTAATGAAAAAGAAGTTGATATAATCTTTAAAAAGAGATTAAATAATAAAAAGTTAACACAAGATGAAGTAAATGTATATGCTTCGTATATTTTATTTAATTTATGTAAAATGTATCACGCTAAAGGTTGGGTACAACAATTTCATTTAGGAGCATTACGAGATAATAATAGTCGTTTGCTAAAAGAAGTTGGAGCCGATGTTGGATGTGATTCTATTGGAGATTTTAACCAGGCCGAAGCCATGTCTACTTTATTTAACAATTTAGATGCAGAAAATTGTTTGAGCAAAACCATAACCTATAATTTAAACCCTTCTCAAAATGAAGTGTTTGCTACCATGATTGGAAATTATAGTGAAGCTGGTATTCCTGGGAAAATGCAATTTGGGTCTGGCTGGTGGTTTTTAGATCAAAAAGATGGGATGGAAAAGCAACTTAATACGCTCTCTAATATGGGGCTTTTAAGCAGATTTGTAGGAATGCTAACTGACAGTCGTAGTTTTTTATCATTTCCTAGACACGAGTATTTTCGAAGAATTTTATGTAATTTAATTGCAGAAGATATTAAAGCGGGAATAGTTCCAAATGACATTCCTTTTATTGGTAAAATGATACAAGATATCTGTTATAATAATGCAGTTACTTATTTTAAGTTTCAATAAAAATGAAAAACAAAACAAAATACAATCGATTGTATTTTTTGTTATATTTGTTAAATAATAAGTACTCAAACAACTCAACATCACTAATCTAATGAATTATAAACTAATACTATTAGTATTTCTTTTTGCAAACTTAATATCTTGTAAAGAAGATGATGGTACAAAAATGTTGTACTTAGCACATGGTTTACCTCGGACTCATCCTGTTCATAAAGGGATGGAAGAGTTTAAAAGAGTATTAGAAAAAGAATCTAATGGTACACTAAAAGTAAAAATATTTTCAGATGCTCAATTAGGTTCAGAAAGAGAAGTATTAGAATTATTGCAAATAGGTAGTGTTGCTGCCACCAAAGTAAGTGCCGCTACATTGTCTAATTTTGTGCCTGAATATCATATTTTTGGAGTTCCTTATTTGTTTAGAGATAAACAACATCAATACGATGTTTTAGAAGGTCCAATAGGAAAGTCGATATTAGAAAAAGGATCTAAATTTTGGTTAAGAGGGCTTTGCTATTATGACGCTGGTAGCAGAAGTTTTTATACCAGTAATAAAGCTATTAGAACACCTGATGATTTAAGTGGCCTTAAAATTAGGGTAATGAACAATCAGATGGCCATTAATATGGTGAATTCTATGGGAGGGTCTGCCACTCCTTTATCGTATAGTGAGTTATATACAGCCATTCAACAGGGAGTTGTAGATGGTGCTGAAAATAATCCGCCTTCTTTTGTGTCTTCAAATCATTATGAAATTTGTAAATATTATACGCTCGACGAACATTCTGCCGTACCCGATGTACTTTTAATAGGCACTAAATATTGGAATAAATTAACTGATGAGCAAAAAAAATGGGTTCAGAAAGCAGCAGATGAGAGTGCTCAAGCAGAAAAAGTTTTTTGGAATGAATCTGTAGAAGAGTCTATGAAAATTGCCATAGAAGCAGGAGTTGAGGTTATTAAACCTGACAAATCTTTGTTTACAGAAAAGTCTAAATCTGTGTTGGAAGATTTTGTTAAAAATAATCCCGAAATGGCAACTATTGTAGATCAAATTAAAAATCAATAACTATGGGAAAAGCCGAACGGGTATTTAATAAGATAAGTAAAGTTTTAGAATGGTTTCTCATTGTAATTTTTGCTCTTTTAGTATTTGATGTTTTATTTCAAGTTTTTTCCAGATATTTTATAGGACAATCTTTTGCATGGACAGAAGAGTTTGCAAGGTTTTCATTAATTTGGATGACAGTGTTAGGTGCTGCTTATCTCAATGCTAAAAGAGAACATTTGTCTATGGATTTTTTATATCAAAAGTTCTCTGAAAAAAATAAAAGAAAAGCATCTCTTTTAATTGAAGTATTAATATTTCTGTTTGCATTAATAGTCATGGTAATAGGTGGGGTAAATTTGGTTTATACCACTTTGCATTTAAATCAACTTTCAGGGACATTACAAGTCCCTTTGGGCTATATTTATGCCATTATGCCATTTAGTGGTTTCCTTATCATGTGCTTTTCCATTTATCACATTTCAAGAATTTATACGAACAAAATACCAAATTAATTATGAGCCTAGAAGTAATAAGTATAATCGTTTTATTTGTTAGTTTTTTTGTGCTTTTATTATTAAAAGTCCCTGTTGCATACAGTATTGGAATTTCTACTACCCTTAGTTTATTATTAAATATTGATAAAATGCCAGGGGTAACAACAGTTGCTCAACGGATGACTACTGGTATTGATAGTTTTGCATTGTTAGCTATTCCTTTTTTTATTTTAGCTGGAGAAATTATGAAGCGTGGAGGAATTGCTAATCGACTTATAAATTTTGCAAAATCTTTAGTAGCAAGTCTTCCAGGTGGATTGGCATATGTAAATGTATTGGCTTCTATGCTTTTTGGAGCCATATCTGGTTCGGCTTTAGCAGCGGCATCAGCAATTGGCTCTATAATGACTGACCGAATGGAAGAAGAAGGTTATCCAAGAACGTTAAGTGCGTCAGTAAATATTACGTCTTCGACAACAGGTTTATTAATTCCGCCAAGTAATATACTTATCGTATATGCCTTAGCAAGTGGAGGAGCAGCCTCTGTTGCAGCACTTTTTGTTGCAGGCTATTTACCGGGAATATTATTGGGTTTTGCCATTATGGGCTATGTTGCTTTTATAGCTGTTAGTAAAAATTTTACAAGAGGTAAGCGTGCAACTTTTATAGAAGTTTGGACATTTTTTAGAAAGGCTTTTTTTAGTTTATTACTCCTGTTTATTGTTGTTGGAGGTATCGTTGCTGGTGTTTTTACTGCAACAGAAGCGTCTGTTATTGCAGTATTATATGCAGCAATTTTAGCATTGATTTACGGCGATATCAAAATGAGAGATTTTTCTGAAGTGTTATTAACTAGTGCCAAAACCACAGCAGTAGTTATGTTTTTAATTTGTACTTCTATGGCGATGTCATGGTTATTTTCATTTGAAGGAATTCCAGAAATGATAAGTTCGTTTCTATTAGATTCTTTAAGTAATAAAATTGCAATCTTTTTAGCTATTAATATTATTTTACTTATCATAGGAACCTTTATGGATATGACGCCAGCTGTTTTAATATTTACACCTATATTTTTACCAGTTGTTACTACGCTAGGAATGGATCCAGTGCATTTCGGAATTGTAATTGTGTTAAATTTATGTATAGGAATTTGTACTCCGCCCGTGGGCACATTATTGTTTGTAGGTAGTGGTGTGGCTAAAGTTTCAGTTACGCAGGTAATTAAACCATTGTTGCCATTTTTAGCAATTATGGTTGGAGTGTTGATGTTGATTACATATGTTGAGGAAATTTCGCTGTTTTTGCCCCGACTATTTGGGCTGTAATTCGGTAATTTTACATTACTATTATAATATTTGAGTATCGTCTATAATGTTTTCTTTAACAATAATATCTATTGGAATATCTATGTTAAGTTCTGAGGTATCTTGTTCTGTTATGTATTTATACAATCCCTTTATAGCTTTATATCCTTGCTGTTTTGGGTTTTGATTAATGATAAAGTCAATTTCATTAGTGTGTAAACATTTCAAATTTTCTTTGTTTAAGTCAAACCCAAGAACAAATGTATTTTTAATGTTGTATTTTTTTAATAAAGGAGGAATTAGATGTGCTCTAGAATTAGTTACAAATATTCCTTTTGAATTCGTATTCTCAAATTTAAGTTTCATCTCTTTTGAAATTTCAAAAGTGTTGCCTACAGGATGATTTATAGTATGTATTTTGACATTTTTATCAATTGATTTAAAAAATGATTTGAAGCCGTTTTCTCGTTGTTTTCCGTTGGCATGAATGCCTTTGTCATTAGAAATATTTATTACAAAATAGTGTCCATCTTTTCCAACTAAACCGTGAAGCAACCTCCCTGCTACCATGCCTGCTTTAAATGCGTTTTGACGAATGAAATGGGCATTTTTATCCAATTTTATTTCTGTATCTAAAAATACAACCGGAATGTTTTTAGAATCTGCTATTTTTAATAACGAATTACTCGCTTTTTTAAAAAAAGGAACCGTTACTATGGCGTCGTAATTTTTGTTAAAAATGGTATCGTGTTTATCTATAAATGTGGCTTCATCTGAAAATTCATAAAAATCGGCCTTAACACCAAGTTCGGTTAGTTCTTCAATTGCTTTTAAAACTCCTTTTTTAGGTTGTTTCCAATAACTCCATTTACTACCACTTTTTGGTATTAAAATTGCAAATTTTATTTTTTTTACTGATGCCAATTTTAATCGGCTAGCAGTTGTGTTTTTTGAATACCCGGTTTCTTTAATAATTTTTAAGACCCGTTTTTCAGTTTCTTTTGAAACACCTGGTCGTTTATGTAAGACCCGATCAACAGTACCTATAGAAACATTTGCTAATTTTGCTATTCTTTTTATCCCCATGTTGCTTCAACACATTTTATTTATAGTGACTAATTTAAAGAATAATTCAAGGTTATTACTTAATTTTTAGTTATTCTTAAGTAAAACGTATTAAACTATAATGATGTAGAGTTTTAAAGTTTAAAGATAATAAACTTCATTTTAGGGGATATAAAGTTGATTATTTAAATTTAGTTTAATATTAACAAAGGTTTATATGTGTAAGGCAATTAAATTTTAAAATTAAATCCTTCTTCTAATTTTTCTTTATATTTTTTTTCATTAAACCTATATAAGAATGATCCTTTTCTTGAGCTAGTCATGTCCTTTTCGTCTAATTTGTCTAAAATATCTAGTTGATTTACTTTATTAATAAAATTTCTTTTGTCTAATTTACAATCTAAAATAGATTCGTATAAATTTTGAAGTTGACGCATTGTAAATTTTTCTGGTAATAATTCAAAACCAATTGGCTTGGTTTGTGTTTTACGCCTTAATCTATTAATTGCTTTTTGAACCATTTGATTATGGTCAAAAATTAATTGTGGTCGTTTGTTGAGTTTAAACCATTGTGCACCATCAATTAATATTCCATCAAATTGATGAGAATGTACATCAATTAAAGCAAAGTATGCTACTGAAATTGTTCGTTGACCAGGATCTCTATCAATTTCACTATACGTGTAAAATTGTTCCATGTATATATCTTTGATTCCCGTTAGTGTGTTTAATACGCGGTTAGCTGCTTCGTCTAAATTTTCGTTTCTTTTTAAAAAGCCACCAATTAAAGACCATTTTCCTTTTTCTGGTTCAAAATCACGCTTTACAAGTAGAACTTTGAGGTCTTTTTTATCAAATCCAAAAATGATACAATCTACTGCTAATAATACCTGATCTTCTTTTTGGTAATATTGTAATTTCATGTTTGCATCTTTTTTTGAGGAGTCTTTACTGGTTATTTTCATTTTTCTTTACTGAATTTTTTTTAGTTGAATGTCAAATAGTTGTCAAAAATAACATTTCTTTATGATTAAGAAAGAGGCTAAGATAAACTAATAAGTGTTAAAGTCACATTTTTATTGTGAAAAATTTGTTAAATAGAAAATTCTTTCCTTATATTTGTAAATGTAAAAAATACATTTAATATAAAATACGTCGTGTCACTTTTACTTTTAAGAGATATATTTAGGCATTTGGTATTTAGGTTAGTAAAATAATAGTTTTTTAAATATTTTATATAGAAGTTTATATAATTATTAGATTAACTGTTAGATATTATCAGGTAATGTAGTTAGAGTTAAAAACAAGTATCAACCATATTATAGAGATGAAAAAACAAGTTCCTTACACAAAACGGCCCGATTCTAGTTTGAAGTATGTTATTAACATAGGGCTTTTTGTATTGATTTTTATTTCCCAATTTGCTCTCTTTGCACAAACTAATTCTGAAAAAATTACTGTGCGAGGTACTGTCACGGAAGCAGAGTTTGGGGCTGTAATTGGTGCTAATATTATTGAGCAAGGTACCACCAATGGAGTAATGACAGATTTTGATGGTAATTATTCTATTGAAGTTCCAAAAGATGCGGTGCTAGTAATAAGTTATATTGGTTTTGCTACTCAAACTATTAAAGTTAATGGTAGAACCGAAATAAATATTGTTATGGTTGCTGAAGCTTCTGTACTTGATGAAGTTGTTATTGTTGGTTATGGAAAACAGAAAAAAGAAAGTGTAGTAGGTTCTATTGTTCAAGTGTCAGGTGATGATTTGGTACAATCTGGAGGTGTGCCTACAGTTGGTCAGGCTCTTACTGGTCGTTTGCCTGGTGTGGTAACAGTGTCTTCTACCGGGCGTCCAGGTGATGAAAATCCTGCTATCTATATTCGTGGACAAAGTACTTGGAATGGCGGTGGACAACCGTTAATTCTTGTCGATGGAATAGAAAGAAGTATGAATGATGTTAACTCCAGTGATATAGAAAGTATGTCTGTGCTAAAAGATGCATCTGCAACTGCGGTATTTGGGGTTAAAGGTGCTAATGGAGTTATTCTTATTACGACAAAACGTGGTAAAAAAGGAAAAGCTCAACTTTCAGTTACGGCAAGTTCATCGATAAAGATGCCTTCAAAATTACCTGAAAAATACAATTCTTACGATGCTATTATGGTAACCAATGAGGCTATTGAAAGAGTGGTGTCTATAAATGAAGAGGTTTGGGGGCAATATACACCTGCAGAAATTGCAGATAGATATAGAAATCGTAGAAATGAAACGGATCAGTATGTATATCCTGATGTTGATTGGGTTGATGTTACTCAAAAGGATTTTGCCATGGATCATAAAGTAAATCTTTCAGTTAGTGGTGGTACAGATGCTGTAAAATATTTTGGAGGATTAGGTTATCAGCACGTAGGTGATATTTTTGATGGTGGTTCATTTAATAATGGAAGAGATTATGCTCCTAATTTTGATTATGATCGTTTCAACTTTAGAAGTAATATAGATTTTGATATAACTAAGTCTACACGCTTTTCAGTAAATTTATCTGGACATTATGGAATTCAAAATGGTAGCAATGCAGATAGTCAATTACTCTATAGTAGTATTTATAATTTGGCACCAAGTTTATTTTATCCAATATATCCTGATGGTGCTTATGGACGAACTGTTGTTGAAAATTACGAGCTTGCCAATCCGGCAGTAGTATTATCTACCAAAGGTTCTACAAAAAATCATAGAGTTCAAGTAAATACTGACTTCGCTCTTACTCAAAAATTAGACTTTATTACAGAGGGGTTAGCTTTTAAAGCTTCATTGTCATATGATAATAACTTTAGAGGACAAGGAGGTATTAATGATCCTGATCCTTCAGGTGGTGATAATGTAATTTATAGAGTATATCTTTCTGATGGTACTGAGCAAATTATTGCTCCTTCTGGAACCAATCAGTTTGATTACGTAATTCAACCTTGGACCAGAGATGCTCTTGAAATTCAAGATTGGCAGACCAGTAGAAGGTTGTTTTATCAATTTTCACTTAATTACGATAAAACATTTGCAGATAAACATAATGTAAGTCTGTTAGGATTGATGAATAGAGAAGAATATGCTATTGGTGATATGTTACCTCGTTATAGAGAAGATTGGGTAACTAGACTGGTTTATAATTATGATAATCGTTACTTTATAGATGTAAATGGTGCTTATAATGGATCTGAAAAATATGGACCAGGATATAAATTCGAATTGTTTCCTTCAGCGGCATTAGGATGGATGGTTAGTAATGAATCTTTTATGGAAAACGTAACTTGGTTAGATAAACTAAAAATACGTGGTTCTTATGGGGTTGTAGGTGATGATTCGGCTGGAAATAGATGGGCTTATTTATCTCAATGGACAAATGGAGGAAGTGCATATATGAATAATGCTAATGTGTGGGGAGAAAAATCTCCATATACGTATTATGCTGAGAGTGTAATTGGAAATCCTGATTTACAATGGGAAACTTCAGAAAAAGCTAATATAGGTTTCGAAATGGCAGTTCTTGGAAATATGTTCTCGTTAGATGTAGACTATTTTCAAGAAGATAGACATGATATTATAATTCCTGCAGAAGATCGAAGTGTTCCTAGTTTCTTAGGTTTTGACCCTGCAGATGTAAATCTTGGTGAAACTAGTGTTAAAGGGTTAGAAGTTGCTTTAAACTTTAAAAAGCAGTTAACCGATGACTTGGATGTGTCAGCAAATTTTGCTTACACCACCGCTAAGGATGAAGTGATTTATAAAGAAGATCCTGCATTACAAGAGGCATATCAAAAAGATGAAGGATATCCTATTGGACAGCATAGAACTATTATTAGAGGTGATATGATGCAATCTTGGGATGATGTTTATGGTTCTTCTCCAGTTGAAAATAATCAAGGTGCAGCTAGACCAGGATCTTATGATATGATTGATTATAATGGAGACGGTGTAATAAATGATAATGATAACGTGCCTTATGGTTATCCAACCCGTCCTCAAAATACATATAACCTAACTCTTGGAGCTGGATATAAAAATTTATCTTTTATGGTTCAGTTTTATGGGGTAAGTAATACCACAAAAGAATATCAAGACAGAACATTTGCGGCAAGTACGCCTTTGTTTTTTGATCATAAATCTGATTATTGGAGTGTTAATAATCCTGATGGTGTGGATATTCTTCCTTCGTATGGAGGTTCTTCAGGAGGTATTGATCCTTACAGGTATTGGTATGATGCATCTTATTTAAGGTTGCAAAATGTAGAGTTAGCATACACTTTCGGGTCAAAAAACGGAAGTCAATATAGAATATTTTTAAATGGTAATAACCTAGCTTTTTGGTCAGATCTTCCTGATGATAGGGAAGAAAATATTGGAAATCAGTCTGAGTATAGAGGTAATTATCCAACCTTTAAAAGAATGAATTTAGGGGTAACAATTAATTTTTAATAAAAGACAATGAAAAATTTATACAAATTAATCGGTTTATTATGTCTTGTTGGAGTTATGAATTCCTGCGAGGACTATCTGGATAAAACTATAGAAACTGATCTTACTATAGATGAAGTCTTTAAAAACTTTGATAATGCTCAAGGTTTTGTTGAAGAAATGTATGCTATGATTGTAGATTATTCTGTGCCTTTTTGGTCTGCTTATTCTTATTATGGAGAAGATGCTATTGGTGTTGAAAGTTGGATTTTTGATTATTCTTCAGATCAAGGAACATATTGGGATTGGCAAAATGATTTCAATTATTTTAGTGGAAAAGCAGATACAAGTGCAGATACTCCAATGGATAAAAGTGCAGTATGGCCTAGTAGTTGGGCAGGGATAAGAAAATCTAATGTTGTTATTGCTAATGCAGATTCTTTAATGGTAGATGCTACTCAACAAGAAAAGGATGCTATTTTAGGGCAAGCTTATTTTTTTAGAGCTTTCTTTCATCATGAAATCATGAAATTTTGGGGGCCAATGCCTTATATAGATAGAGTTTTACAAGATGATTGGCGAATACCAAGGCCTACAGAATGGGCAGAAACAGCTCTTAAAATTGACAAAGATTTTGATAAAGCAGCAGAATTGTTACCTGTAGATTGGGATGATGCAAATTGGGCTCCTGGTGCTAAAACTAGAGGGCAGAATATGTTTAGACTAACAAAAGGAGCTGCCCTAGCGATGAAAGCAAAAAACTTATTATTTGCGGCTAGTCCGTTAATGCAAAATAGTAATGATACTTACGGCTATGATAAAGAACTTTGTAAGCAAGCTGCAGATGCGTTTGCTAAAGTTATAGAGATACCTAGATATCAATTAGTACCTTGGGATAATTACGAATCTGTTTTTTATTCTACTGATGGAAAATATTCTTACCATTCCGAATACATTTTTGGACAATCTGGATTTGTAGGTTGGTTTGGTGGATATTTAGGAGATGCTTGGCAGTTAGGTGCAATAGGTAAATCTAATGCCCTTAATTCTCCAACACATAATTATATTCATAATTATTTTGGAATGAAAGATGGATTAGCCTGTGATGATAGTCCTCTTTATAATCCTGACGATCCATGGAGTAATAGAGATCCTCGTTTTTATAAATGGATTGTTGTTGATGGAGATCAATTAGTAGATAATTTAGGTGCTGTTACTGGTGCAGATACAGTAAATAGATATGCTGAGTTTTATGATGGTGGTGCACATAGATATCCAGGAAAAACTAATGGAACCAGAACAGGATATGTAGCTAAAAAATGGTACCCAAGATCATATAATAAATATGATAACCAAAGCTTGTTTGCATGGAGAAATCATGTAAGACTAACAGATGTATATTTAATGTACGCTGAAGCTGCTGTTATGGGATATGGAATTCATGGTAAACCAGATGGTTTTAATCTTTCTGCTTTAGACGCTATTAATGTGCTTAGAAATCGTGCTATGCCTGATGGTAGTATGGAAGTAGATGACATGTATCTAACAAGTCCTAATGTATTTATGGATGAAATACGTCGTGAACGTGCTATGGAAATGTCATGGGAAAATCATCGATGGATGGATATTAGAAGATGGAAAGTAGGTACAGACATGAAATATAAATTAAAAACTGGAATCCGATTTGATAGAAATGCAGACGGTAAACCTATTAATATGGTAGAAGAAGTTTTAAGAACAAGGGTTTTTGAAGAAAAACATTATTGGTTACCACTTCCTAAAAATGATACTCAACTTTATGAAGGGTTTCCTCAAAATCCAGGATGGTAATTCGTAGTAGCTATTTTCTGTATTAGATATTAACAACCAAATTTATGATACACTTTATTAAATATAAAAAATCTCTACTGTGCATAGGAAGCTTTATGTTGTTTTCTTTTGCATTGGCTGGGCAAAACATCCAAAATACTGACACTATTGCTATCGATAGTATCAAATTAACCGATCAGGTTGATAAGTTGGCTTCAAAAATTGACAAGGAGATAAATTTAGGTTTTCGCAAAGACAAAACAAGAAATGCAGTTGGTGCTGTTTCTTCAATTGAACCTAATCAATTTTTAAAATATGATAATACCCAATGGGTACGAGATGCTCTATATGGTAAAATAACTGGGCTTAAATACAGCGATAACATTCGGGGCCTAGGAGATGCCATGATAGTTGTTGATGGTATTCCGGGAAGATCAATAGATCTTCTTAATATGGAAGAAATCCAAGAAATTACCATATTGAAAGATGCAAGTGCTGTTGCTCTATATGGTTCTATGGGTAAAAATGGAGTAATTGTTGTTACAACAAAACGAGGGTCAAATAAAACCGAGTTTAATGTGAGTGCAAGTACAGGGATAAAAAATCCAATTTCTATGCCTAAGTATCTCAATTCAGCTGAATATATGCAATATTATAACGAAGCTCGCTTAAACGATGGTTTGTCTCCGATTTATTCAGATCAAGACATTGCGAATTTTAGTAGTGGAGTTAATCCGTATAGATATCCAGATGTTGATTTTTATTCTAATGATTATTTTAAATCTCAAGCATCATTTACCAATGTTATAGCTGATTTTTCTGGAGGAATAAAGGATACAAGATATTATATAAATGTTGGATTTAAATCAGATAGAAGCTTACAAGATGTTAGCGATAATGATAAAGGAACAACCCGTTTTAATGTAAGAGGTAATATTGATTTTAGAATTAATGATTGGATTACAAGTAGCTTAGATGCGGTTGCAATTATTGAACAAAATAAAAGTTCATTAGCTAACCTTTATAGTGCAGGACAAACTTTTAAACCAAATTTATATGCCCCATTACTTCCAATAGATTTAATAGATTTTACAGGAAATCCTAACCTGCAAGGTACTGTTGAAGCTGCAAATAAATATAACGGCTTTATTTTAGGTGGCAACCAATCTTATAGTGATAATGTTCCATTAGCACAAATATTTGGAGGAGGACGTCAAACTAGTATGACAAGAATTAGTCAAGTAAATAATTCTATTGATTTTGACCTTAGTTCTATTACTGAAGGCTTGTCTGCAAAAACTTATTTAAGTTTCGATTTTTATAATCGGTATAATTTAACAGTGAATAATGAATTTGCAATATATCAACCTACTTGGAGTGATGATAATAAAATTATTGATCTAGTTAATGTGGGAAGTCCTGACAGGGTAGGGCAAGAAGAAGAAGTAGAAACAAATACGTTTACTATCAGATACGGATTTTATGGTTTGATAAATTATGAAAAACAACTAAAAGAAGATCATTTATTAAAAGCTTCTTTAATAGGTTTCTTTAACCATACACACGAAAGAAATGTACAACAAGCTGATAAAAATTCTAATGCTGCTTTAAGTCTAAATTATAGTTTTAAAAACAAATTTTTATTAGATATCAATACTTCTTATGTGCATTCAATTAAATTGGCTGAAGGAAATAGAGGTAAATTGGCTCCTACATTAGGGTTGGCTTATGTGTTATCTGAAGAACCATTATTTAAAAATTTAACTTGGCTAAATTATTTAAAAATACGCTCATCTGCCGGAATTGTTTATTCAGATTTAGGAATTCCAGGATATTTCTTGTATGATGCAATTTACAGACAAAATGAAGGTAATTATTATTGGGGAGATCATTACGGATTAAGCTCTTCTAATGGCTATACTAAAATAGATAGAGGTCAAAACAATAGCTTAGGTATGGAAAAAAGAGTGGACTTTAATCTTGGTTTTGAAGGACTTGTTTTTGATAAATTATGGGTAGAAGCTAATTATTTCCGTTCTACTTTAGAAGATAAGGTTACTAGAGTATCTACAGTATATCCTGAATATTATAATGCTTTTCGTCCCTATTCTAATTATAATGAAGAGCTACGTTCAGGATTTGAATTTGGTGTAACTTATTTTGATAAGATAGGAGAGGTTGGCATGAATATTGGTGCTCGTGTGCTTCATACAGCTTCTGAACTAACTAAAGTAGATGAGGTATACGCAGATGAGTATCAATATAGAAAAGGAACAGAAATTGACGCCTATTGGGGACTTCAATCTCTAGGATTTTTTACCTTAGATGATTTTAATACTGACGGTACTTTAAAAGATGGCGTGCCAACACAATTTGGTAGTGTACAACCTGGAGATATAAAATATAGAGATGTAAATAATGATGGTGTGGTAAACGATCAAGATCAGGTAGTTATTGGTCGTTGGGATGCTCCATGGACTTTTGGAGCAGACATTAAATTAAATTATAAATCGTTTACTCTATTCACCTTACTAACTGCTCAAACAGGTAGTGATGCAATGGTCTCAAATAGCTATTATCAGCCACAAGGTGGAGATAAATATTCTGAAATTGTTAGAGGTAGATGGACAGAAGCTACAGCTGAAATAGCTACGTTTCCACGATTATCTTCTATAGAAAACACCAATAACTTTGGTCAAACATCAGATTTCTGGATGTATGATAATAGTAATTTTAAAATTGAACGCGTACAATTAACATACGACCTTCCTAAAACATGGGTGTCTAATCTTAATATGGAAGATTTTAGTGTATATGCTAGTGGTTCTAACCTGTTAATGCTTGCTAATAATAAAGATATAAAGCAATTAAGCTTGGGTTATGCTCCGTCGTACCGTTATTACTCATTGGGACTTAGAGTGAAGTTTTAACTGAAAAAATTAGATCTAGATATGAAGACTCTTATAAAATATACATTTCTCTTATTGATTCTACTATTCGTTGTAGGATGTAATACTTTTGAACCTCTCGATGAAAATTTGTCTGGAGATGATAGATTAACTTCTGACCCAGCTATGGCAGAAGGGCTATTGTTAGATGCCTATGAAGGCATGCCTAATCAGTTTTTATTTAACGACACATCTACTGATGATGCTGTTACTAATTACCTTAGTGGTTATAGTAGAATGGCAACAGGAGAATGGAATGCCGATAATCCTTTTTCAAGCCGATGGGGACAATATCAACAAGTGCTTTATGTAAATAAATTTCTTACCGTTATTGATCAGGTTCAATGGAAACGAGATGAAGAAACTAATAATCTTTTTAAACAGCGTATGTATGGTGAGGCTATTGCTATGAGAGCTTTAAGACATTTTTGGATTCTTCAAGAGCATGGTGGTTTAGGAACTTCTGGTAAACTTTTAGGAGTGCCTTACATTACGGAGTTTTTAGAACATGATGCAGATTTTAATTTACCAAGACCTGATTTTGAAGTAACTGTACAAATGATTAATGACGATTTTAATGAAGCATTAGAATATTTGCCAATGGATTGGGATGGAGATCTTTCAAAACAGCCATCTCGATATAGTGGTGTAGATGATGATATATACCAATATGTTTTTGGAACTACACAAGATGGTCGTATAAGCGGAAGAATTATTAAAGCTTTTCAGGCAAAACTTAACCTTTTAGCTGCTAGTCCTGCATTTATGGATGGTTCTGGAGATTATTATCAAAAAGCAGCAGATATACTTGGAGAACTATTAAGTGATAATGGTGGGGTTGCAGGAATAGACCCTGAAGGGTATTATGATTTTTACGATTTTAATATTGGTACTCGAAATTTTCCAGAAGTACTATGGCGTGAAAATGTTTCTACAAATTTTACTTGGTTAGAAAAACAACATTATCCACCTTCTTTAAATGGTGAAGGTAAACTAAATCCATCTCAAAATTTAGTAGATGCATTTCCTATGTTAGATGGTTTCCCTTTCTCAGAAAGTCATCCTGAATATGATCCTCAGAATCCATTTAATAACAGAGATCCTAGATTAAAGAAATATATTCTATACAATGGAAACGATTTAAATAACAGAATTATTTATACTGGTGTTGGTGGTGGTAGTGATGAAATAGATAGGGTGCAGTTTCGCTCAACTAGATCTGGATATTATCTAAAAAAATTATTAGATCCAGGAGTAGTAATAAGTAGTGATGGTAGTGTTTCTGCATCTGAAAAAATGAATGTATTTTTACGATATACTGATCTTTATCTAATGCTTGCAGAAGTGGCTAATGAATTAGGAGGGCCAGATTATATGGTTGATGGAATGTCTGCTAGAACAATTATTGAAGCTCTAAGGAAAAGAGCAGGAATTGGACTTGATTCTGGAGATGCTTATTTATCTAGTATCAGTACAAAAGAACAAATGAGAGACCTTGTTCGTAATGAAAGAAGATTAGAGCTTTGTTTTGAAGGACACCGCCTTTTTGATTTACG
This sequence comes from Aureibaculum marinum, assembly GCF_003813905.1. Taxonomy (GTDB): domain Bacteria; phylum Bacteroidota; class Bacteroidia; order Flavobacteriales; family Flavobacteriaceae; genus Aureibaculum; species Aureibaculum marinum. The sequence goes on along the minus strand of NZ_RPFJ01000049.1, from coordinate 11,135 downwards.
ACGATGGAATATGTTAGATGATATACCTAATGTTATAGGCTCTAAATATGATGGTAGTAGCTATAATAAATTTGTAGTTGAACAAAGGTTATATTCTAACTATGAGAATCCGAATTATGCACCGATACCACAAAGTGAAATAGTGAAGTTCGATGCATTAGAACAAAATATTGGTTGGTAACACAAGTTAATCGTTACCAAAGGTTAAAATCATCAATGACAATGAAATCATTGATAATAAATGAACAATTGTAAATTTTTTCACTCGATGAAGACAAGAAATATAATTTTACTAATAAGTGCAGTCATTGCAATGTCATGTAGCAATTCTGAACCTGAATTTGATGATTATGATGTTATCGCAGCTTATTTTCCATATCAAACACCTGCTCGTACTCTTATATTAGGTAAATATGATCAAGGTTTTAATGATAATGACAATGCTCATAATTTTGAAATTACAGCTTTAATGACTGGTGTAAGAGAAAATGGTAAAGAACGAAGTATCTATTTTGAAGTAGATAATAGTTTGTTAAATAATGTGAAGAACGTAAAGGCTTTACCTGCTGAGTACTATACTATGGAAAGAATTAGTCCTGTTATTATTCCTTCTGGAGATACTAAAGCACGCATAAAAGTACAGTTGCACGATGCGTTTTTTCAAGATACGCTTTCTTTTGGGGCTGTAAATACAACTAATTATGTAATTCCTTTACGAATGACAAAAGCGGAAAATATTGATAGTCTTCTTACAGGTGTTAGTATAGTAGATAATCCAGATAGAGTAAATCCAGAAGATTGGGAGGTTTTACCAAAAGATTATACACTTTTTGGTATTAAGTATATGAATAAATATCATGGAAATTACCTTAGAAGAGGAGAAGATTTAATAACAGAACCAAGCAATAGAATAGGGAGAGTTTATCATGAGGAGTATGTAGAAGACGACGAGGTTGTTTTTGTTGAAACTACAGGTTTTAATAAGGTTAAATTAGAAAATTTAATTGGTAGAGGAGAACAAACAAGCCCTGGAAATGTAGTCTTGGAACTTACATTTAACGATGATGGTACTTGTACAATCTCTAGTTTTAAAGGAGACCAATATAATATTACAGGATCTGGTAAATTTGTTGAGGAGGGCGATGAATGGGGAGGAAAACCTAGAGATGTAATTTATTTAAACTATACCTACGAGGATATTGATAATACCGAAACACATGTGGTTAATGATACCCTAGTTGTTAGAGACAGAACAGCTGTCTTCGAAGAATTTGAGGTTGAATTTAAATAAGTACGTTTCATTAAATCAAAAAATGTATTAAGATTATAATTTCTAAATGAGTTCAAGTTTTTTACCATATAGAAATAAATAAAATTCTAACAGATGAAAAAAACAATAAAATTTACACGCTCTAAGTTTACGTATTTACTAGTTGCATTCGCCTTTGTTGTTCTTTATACTTCATGTAACAGCGAAGATGATGGTCCTTCATCTGATATCAATCGTATATCTATGAAAACTTTACCTCAAGTTAAATACGTGCTTGGAGAAACTCTTAATTTGTCTGATATGGTTATAACTGTAAATAGAGGTGAAGGTTCAGTAGATATCCCTTTTAGTTCTTTTGAAGCAGAAGGGATTATTACAGAACCTGAAAATGGTAAACCGCTAGAATTGTCTGACGAATCAGTAACTATTAAATTTGGAACTACAGGTAAAGGTCTAATACAACCAATAAACGTTACCAATGATGTTGTTGAAATAAGAATTAAAACAGAACCTAATATTAATTATGTTAATGGACAAAAATTAGATTTATCGGATATGGTTCTTACATTGGTTTATGAGAATGGAGATGAAGAAGATTTTGAGTATGAAAACATAAAAGAAGATATTGTAACCGTGCCTGCTCATGGAGATGTTATTAAAGCTACTGATACTGAAGTGCTGATAACTTATGGTGAAACTGAGGTACAAACAGTTCAAGAATTAGAACTGGTTCGGTTTACTCCAGTTAGAGGAGAATTAATAACAACACCATTAAAAAGTGAATATGAAATAGGAGAACGGTTAGATCTTTCAGGTACAGTAATTCGTTTTACATTACTAAATAATAGCACAGTAGACGTTGCTTTTGAAGATTTTGAATCGTTTAAACTTACTCCAACTCCAGCAAATGACGAGAAATTGAGTGCTGGTAGAACTGAAGTTAATGTAAGACATGTTTCGGGTATTCAGGTTGCGGTTCCTATTATTGTGAACTCTTTAAATGTTACTGGTATAGAAATTGAAACTAAACCTGAAAAAGTGGCTTATGAAGATGGTGAAACTATAGATTTGAAAGGTTTATTTGTTAAATTAATAGTTGATGGTAGTGATGAATTAATAGTATCCTATACAGATTTTGATATTTATGGTATTGTGGCTACACCAGCTCATGGAGAAACTTTTAGCGAAGGAACAACTGAAATAGAAATCTCTTATCCTGGCTTGGCTGATTCGGTTTCAATATCACTTGGTGCAGAAACGCTTTATGAATCTGATTTTTCTCAAGGTTTTGACGGTTGGATTACTAATCAGAATGGTGGAGGATCTGCAAATGTATATGAAGAGAACAGAACCATTGTTATTACTGATATTGTACCTGGTGCTAACTATTGGGATGTTCAGTTTTATAAACCTGGTTTTACACTTGTAAATGGAGGTAAGTATAAACTAACATTAGTGGTAAAAGCTTATCCAGGACAAGGAAACTTCAATTTTACATTTTCTGTAGGTGACGGTGATGGTAGAGATGGATATCAACCATATGATGGTGGAGGAGAATTGTATCTTGTAGATTCAGAATATAGTACTTACGAAGGAGTATTTACAATGAGTAAAGCTGATACCCCAGCAGCACGAATATTATTAGATATAGGAAAGCAATCTAATGGTATTATTATAAAGTCTGTTAAGTTAGAAAGAATTTAATTTTTGCTATATTACACTTTTCTGTGTTTAAATAAATAAGACCAAATGAGCATAAATCTCATTTGGTCTTATTTATTTAAAACTGTTTAACTATTTTTTATTAAAATAATGGGTTTGTGCCCAGTCTCAAATTAATTATTTAAAAATAGTATTAGCTATTAATAATAAATAGTCTGTTTAATGTTTAGTTATGCTAAACACTTCCCTTTTAGACTGAATCTTAATCTTAAAAGTAATTAATGCTTAAAACACGTTTGCACTAAATGTAAATTCACATTTAGTGATGTAAAAAAGGGAGGTAAGCTATCTGTTTAACTTAAAAAGAAAAGGCAAATGATTTCAAATAACCATTTGCCTTTTTATTTTAAAAATTATTAATACTTCTAGTTGATGGTAATTGTTTTATTAAGCCTAATATCCTCGGCAGAACTTCCTATCATTATTTCAAATTCACCAGGCTCAACAATATAGTTCATGTCTTTATCCCATAAACCAAACTCTTTTATAGGTATGGAGAATTCAATTGTTTTATATTCAGAAGGTTGTAATTCTATTTTTTTAAAAGCCTTTAATACTTTGACAGGAGTGGTTATAGAACTAATTTTATCATTGATATATACTTGAACAACTTCTTTTCCAGTAACTTTTCCAGCATTTTTAATTGTAACCGCTAGTTTTACATCTCCATTTGCATCTAATTTGGTGTTATCTACTTTTAAGTTAGTATATTCAAATTTAGTATAGCTTAAGCCATGTCCGAAAGGGAAAAGAGGGTCAGGAGACGAGAAAACGTAGTCTCTACCAGGTTTTTCCGGACTACCAGGATTTTTGTAAAAACCTCTTCCCGAAGGTTTGTGATTGTAAAAAACAGGTACATGACCTACACTTTTTGGAATACTAACGGTTAATTTACCAGACGGATTTACGTTGCCAAACAACACATTGGCAACAGCATTTCCACCTTCTTCACCAGGATACCAAGCCTCTATAATTGCAGGGATATGTTCTTTTTCCCATGGTATTGAATATGCTCTACCATGAACCATCACTAATACAATAGGCTTTCCAGTTTCATAAATAGCTTTTATTAATTCTGATTGTACTCCAGGAGGAGTTAAAGAAGCTCTATCAAAACCTTCTCCACTAGTTGGATAATCATTTGGAATGTCTTTGCCCCAACCAATACCAGATAACGTACTACTTGTTCCTCCAATAACTAAAACAACTACATCGCTTTTTGAAGCTGCTTCTACCGCTTTTGGAATGTTACTGGTGTCGTTTCCAGTAATATCACATCCCTTAGCATAATTTATTTTAACCTTATTGTTTGTTAAATTTTTGATTCCTTCCAAAATAGTTACTCCAGATTCGTTGTCTTTAGTAGCACTATAGTCTCCGTATTGTACTTGATCAGCGTTAGGTCCAATAACAGCGATAGAGGTTAATTTTGAGGCATCTAAAGGAAGTTGATTGTTTTCATTTTTTAGAAGTATAATTGATTCTTCGGCAATTTCTCGAGCCAAATTTTTTGAAGCTTCTGTATGAATAAGTTCTGATACTTTTTTAGGGGCTTTGTATGGCTTATCAAATAACCCAGCCTTAAATTTAGCAGTTAATATATTCCGAACTGCATTGTCAATTAACGCAATATCAACTTTACCAGTTTTTACCAATTCAGGTAATTGAGAATAAGCGAAGCTTGAAGGGGCTTCTAGGTCAATACCAGCATTTAAAGCTGCTATAGCTGTTGTTGAAGCATCTTTTGTTATTTTATGAAAGTAATTAAGCATAGCAATTGCTTCATAATCAGAAAAAACATATCCTTTAAAACCAAGCTCATCTCTTAAAATATCTTTCATCAAATAAGTATTGGAGTGTAATGGGATACCGTTGACTTCATTATATGCTGGCATAACAGCATAGATATTGGCTTCTTGTATCACTTTTTTAAAAGGATATAAATGTAAATCTCTTAAATCTCTTGGCCCTAAATTATTTGGACCAAGATTGATACCTGCAATAGGATTGCTATAAGCAACATAGTGTTTTGCAGTACACATTAATTTTCCATCTGGAATCTTATCCTTTGTAATGTTTGGTTCTCCTTGCATTCCAATAACGAAAGCTTTTCCCATTTCAGCTACAAGAAAAGGGTCTTCACCAAAAGACTCTTCATATCTTCCATACCTAGGGTCTCTAGCTAAATCAAATATAGGAGATAGTGCTTGGTCAACTCCAGAAAGTGTAGCTTCACTAGCTATGGTAGCTCCCATTTTTTTTATCAAATCAGGATTCCAAGTACTACCCTGAGCTATCGTTTGAGGAAAAATAGTTGCTCCGAAAGCCAATTGACCATGTAAGCATTCTGCAATCTGAATTGCCGGAATTCCTAATCTAGTGTTGTTTCGTAAATAATGATCAGCGGCTTCTGAAAGCTTGGAAATTTCATCAACTCCAATAAAAGGACTCTCAAGTGTTCCAATACTTTTGCCTTTGAACAGAGAGTCTAAAGATGCTTTACTAACATTTCCTTTTTTGTTGAATGTTAATTTTTTGAGACTTAACATATTCATTTGAGAAACTTTTTCCTCAAGTGTCATTCTTTCTAACAAATCATTTACACGAACTTCTACAGGTAAACTACTGTCTTTATAGGGTAATTGTTGCTTTTTGTTTTTTTGAGCACTGCAAGATGTTAGTATAAAAAAAGAACTAATTACCGCTACAATTGTTTTTTGAATTTTCATAAAGATTTATATTTATTTATCAAGGTATTACTATTAATTATACAAGTTATTTACTATTCTAAGTATTGTTTTTTTGCAGATTAGAATCTATTTTTTTATCTTTATATTTAAAAGTGTGTAAAATACACTATATTTGGTAAATATAATAAATATGAAAATGTTTTTTCATAAAATTGATAATAAATTCATCAATTTTTAAAGAGTAGTATTAAAGAATTTTTAATGTCTTAATCCATTGAAATTATAAAAATAAAGAACATGATTAAATTATACAGAGCTTTATTCTTCTTTTGTTGTTTTTTTATATTAATTAATTTGGCTTCCGCACAATCTTATAATGATTGGGAAAACCCTGAAATATTTCAGCGTAACCAAACTTTACCTCATGCTAATTTAATGCCTTTTAATACTGTAAAAGAGGCTTTGAATTTGAGTAAAAAATCATCGCCTAATTTTTTAAGTCTTAATGGAATTTGGGAGTTTAATTTCTCAGAAAATCTTGATAAAGCTCCTAAAGATTTCTACAAAAAGAATTTTAATCGAAAAAAATGGGATCAGATAAAAGTTCCTTCTAATTGGGAAATGGAAGGTTTTGGATATGCCAAGTTTAGAAATATAGGACAACCTTATAGTGCAACACCTCCTTTTGTGCCAAAAGATTTTAACCCAATTGGGTCGTATTATAGAACATTTACACTCCCTAAAAACTGGAAAGAAAAACAACATTTTTTACATTTTGAAGGAGTTCAATCTGCTTTTTACTTGTGGGTTAATGGTGAAGAAGTTGGTTACAATCAAGGGGCTATGGAGCAATCTGAATTTGATATAACCCCCTATTTAAAAAATGGAAAAAATAGCATAGCTGTTAAAGTTTTACATTATAGTGATGGTTCGTATTTGGAAGATCAAGATACTTGGAGACTTGCCGGAATTTATCGTGATGTTTATATCATGTCTACTCCAAAAGTACATATTCATGATTTTTATGTAACTACAGATTTAGATGAAAATTATAAAGATGCAACTCTTAATATTGATGCCTTTGTAACTAAATTTGAACAGGGTAACTTTCGTCAATATGGAGTTCGAGCTACTCTATATGACGGTAAAAAGAAACAGATTGTAAGTGAGAAATTAATCAACCTGGAGAAAAATGTTTTAACAGGAGATTTTGATAAAATTTCAGGTTCTATGGATATAGAAAATCCAAAGAAATGGTCAGCAGAATATCCGTATTTATATACATTAATATTAGAATTAATGGATGAAAACGATAGCGTAATAGAGGTCTTTAGTCATAAAATAGGTTTTAGAAAAGTAGAAGTAAAAAATAAAGCCATTTATGTTAACGGTATGCCTATTAAGTTTAATGCGGTTAATAGTCATATGATGCATCCGAAAACGGGTCATGCAATGGATGTTGAAACTATGCGTAAAGATTTAATAACAATGAAGAAATTTAATATCAATTGTGTTCGTACTAGTCATTATCCGCCAAATGTGGAATATTTAGAGTTGGCTGATGAACTTGGTATGTATATTGTCGATGAGGTTGGTGATGAAGCTCATAGTAATATTCAATTATCTAGTCAACCAGAGTGGAAAGCTCAATATTTAGACCGTATGAAAAAAATGGTGTATCGAGATAGAAATCACCCTTCAATAGTAATATGGAGTGCAGGAAATGAGAGTGGTCCAGGTGATAATATTTGTGATTTAATTGTAGAAGGTAAACAAATAGACCCAAGTCGTCCTGCCTGGATGTATGGTGGTAATAGAGATGAAGATCCAAAGACAAACCCTATAAAATGTGAAGATATTGTAGGTCCAAGATATGTCACCCCATTTATGCTTGAAAAACGATTTGCATTAGAAGAAGATTCTCGTCCGTCGTTTATGGATGAATATTTATCTGTAGCTGGTAATGGACTTGGAGGGTTGGACGAATATTGGAATCTTATTTATAAATATCCGAGGCTAACTGGTGGTGCAATTTGGGATTGGGTAAGCCCAGGAATTGATGCCAGATGGAGAACCACTCCTGATGCTTCTCCAAATAATATAAGTGCTGCTTTAATGAATAAAGCCTTTTTAAAAGAAGGAAAATTTGGAAAAGCTCTATATTTAAGTGGTCATGATGATTGGTTAGAAGTCTATAGAGATAAGGCTTTAGATATTTCTGATGATAGACTTACGCTCTCTTTTTGGGTTAAACCTGAAGAATATAATGGAGATGCTTATTTTATAACTAAGGGAAATTATCAATATGGTATTATTCAGTCCAGTGCAACTAAAATTCAATTTTATGTTCATACTGGAGAGAAAGTTTTTGTTGAAGCAGAACTTCCAAAAAATTGGATAGGAAATTGGCATCAAGTATCAGGAGTATATGATGGTGAAAATCTCATACTTTATATCAACGGACAAAAAGTGGCTTCAAAAAGTTGTAGCGGTACCATAGTTAATGGACCTTATCCTGTAAATGTTGGTAAATCTGCTAATATTATAGACAATCATTTAGGCTATCTTACACATACCACTATTGATAATGTGAGAATATTTAATCAAGTTGTTGCTATCAATGATTTATTAAATAATAATGAAGATTTAAAAAGTTCAGCTTCTCTTTGGCTTGATTTTGAATCGGTTAATGATGAATCTCATTATTACACAATTGGGTTACCAGGAAGAACGTATGGTTTGGTTTGGCCAGATAGAAGTATTCAACCTGAATTATGGCAGTTAAAAAAATCACCACAACCTATACAAATAAAACTTTTAGATTTAGAAATTGGAGAGATTGAAATTTTTAATCGTTTTCATTTTACCAATTTAAATACCCTAAATGCCAATTGGATTTTATCTGCAAATGGAAAGAAAATAGAATCAGGTTCGCTACTGATTGATTTAGCTCCTTTAAAAAAAGGGAATTTTAAAATTCCATATAAAACTAAAAATTTAAAAGAAGGAGTGCATTATGTTTTAGAAATAAGTTTTACCCTCTCTAAGAATACAAAGTGGGCTACTAAAGGGCATGAAGTGGCTTGGGAACAGTTTGAATTTCCTTTTGTTTCAGAAAAGCTTAAATCATCTAATGTTGCTGATGTAACTATTGAAGATAAACTAGAAAGTATTGTGTTTAAAGGGGCTGATTTTACATATACTTTCGACAAAGAGAGTGGATTGCTTTCTTCTCTTGTATACAAAGAAAAAGAATTTTTAAAACAAGGTCCTAAGTTTAATATATGGCGTGCCCCATTGGCTAATGAGCTAGATGCTTGGAGTACTTTTACGGTATCTATTGGTCAACAAAAAGAAGGTATGGGAAAAAATATGGCTAATGGATGGTATGCTTTAGGGTTGAATAATTTGAAGCATAAAGTAGCATCTATAGAAATTGTAAAAAAGGAAAACAAAGTTGGATTGAATATTATCACTTTAGCTACAAGTAATAACGATGCTACTGGGTTTTATAATGAATTTAATTATGAAATTAATCAGGATGGAGAAATTACTGTAAAAACAAAATCTTCGCCAGCAGGTGAATTTACACATTGGATTCCTAAAATAGGACTTCAACTTCAGTTGCCTGATAGTTTTCAGAATATAAAATGGTACGGAAGAGGTCCTTACGAAACTTATCCAGATAGAAAAACTGGTGCAAAATTTGGTACTTATTCTACTACAGTTAAAGAAGATTATGTTCCTTATATAATTCCACAAGATTATGGAAATAAAACGGATGTGTATTGGACTTCAATAGGTGATGGCCAGGGGTACGGATTGCTTGTAAAGGGAGATCAACCGTTTAATACAAGTGTACAAATGTTCGATACTGATAATATGACAAGGTCTTATTATAGAAGACAATTAAAAGAGGTAGATTATGTAACCTTAAATTTAGATCATAAAACGTCAGGAGTTGGAGGTACAGCAATTTCTATTTTAAATAAGTATAGAGTACTTCCTAAACACTATGAATTCACATTTTATATTAAACCTTTTAAAAATTAACTTAATACCAAGTTTTTTGTTAGAGATTGATTTTTAATAGGCTGATTCTTGTTCTTTTGAAACCGTATTTATTACATTTTTGTATAAGTGTTTAAAGGTAAAAGGGTTAGTCTATTTGTCTGTGTAATAATTTTTTTTAATTTTTTTAAATGTAAAAGTTACATTTATAAAAAAAAGATGTATATTTATCCTATTAAAGGTATAAAAGTATAGTTACACTAACTTTTTTAGAATTAACACTCAAATAAAAATATAATTATGAAGAAAAAATTATACTTATTATTTTTTGCAATGCTCTTTATGATGTCACTGCAAGCACAAAACACCATAACTATAGTTGATCCACCAACTACGGTTAAAGCTGGTACTTATGTTGACATTACTTTTAATTATACGTTAGATGAAGCGGAAGCTTGGGCCTATATACGATTTAAAGATTCGGATAATCTAACTGAAGTAAGCATAAAGTTAACAGAACCTTCTGGTACAGAAACCTTAAGTCTTGAAATTCCTGCAGATTCTCCTCCAGGAGATGGTTATAGTTATCAGGCACAATTGTTTTCTACAGGTTGGAGTCATTTGTATACTCAAAATTTTGAAGGAATATCTATTGAAGATCCAAGTGCTGCACCAAATATTATTTCAATTGTTAATCCTCCATCTACAGTAACAATAGGAACAACAGTTGACTTTACTTTAAGTTATAAAAAAGATGTAGATGTGGCTTATGCCTTGATACGATTTAAAGATGCTTCTGGAAATCTTAATCAAGCATTTGAGGAAGTTACAGATGCAACAGGAGAAGTTACTTTAAGTCTTCAGGCACCAGAAACACCAGGTAGTGATTATAGTTTACAAGCACAACTATTTACGACAGAGTGGGAGCCTTTGGCTACTCAAGACATAGATGGAATTACAGTTGAGGAACCATCGCCAAATTCTATCTCTATTGTTAATCCACCTTCTTCAGTGCCATTAGGTGAAATGGTTGATATCACTTTAAGTTATACCAAAGATGTTGCTATTGCTTATGCCTTAGTTCGTTTTACTGGTCCTGAAGGTAATTTAGAACAAATATATGCTGAAGTTTTTGATGATGAAGGAACATTGACATTAAGTGTAATGTCTCCATCAGATTCAGGTAGTGATTATGGATTGCAAGCACAACTATTTTCGGCTGATTGGGATGTTTTAGATACAGAAAATGTTGGAGGAATAACAGTTGCAGTGCCAAATTCAATTACCATAGTAAACCCACCAGCAACAGTTACTGCAGATAGTACTGTTGATATCACTTTTAGTTATACAAAAGACGTTGATGAAGCATGGGCATTTATCCGTTTTAAAGATGCAGATGGAAATGTAGCAGATGCAGATGCATTTGTTCAGGTAACTGATGA
>NZ_RPFJ01000047.1 GCF_003813905.1 Aureibaculum marinum | reverse complement strand
TATTAAAACAAGCCTTTGCCATTGCTAAATCAGGATTAATATATGATGATTCTTATAAAAGTACTTTAGTGAAAAATTAATGAGTTTTTACTTGTTTTTTACCACAGTACTTTGTTAGCCACAGTACTTATTCACTTAATTCGTTATAAAGGTATCTAAATAAAATGTCACAATCATAATTTTGGACAGGACTCGTTTCATAATATTTTTTCAGCTTTTTTTGAAAACTACCTTTTTTGTCTAATTCAATCAGTCGTTCCCATATTCCGTAATGTTTGAAAGCTAACTCAATATATTCCCAATATTGACTATAAAATTCAATTGCGTTATTTGCAAAAGCTATCCATTGATTTCCTTTCCAACCAAAACCAACAATTTCATTTCTTTTTGCACTTTCTATAATACAAATCAAACCTTGATGCTCAAATAAATCATCGATTAGCGATTTATTCCAAATCTTTGAACTCAATTCGCAGAGTATTTCCGTTGCTTGATTTTCTTTGGCTTTATTAGGCAATTTATTTATAAAGGCTCTATCACTATTTTTAAAAACATATCCATTTTTTAAAATTTGACGAATTAAATAACTCTTACTATGTAAGTTTGGATTTTCAATTAGAGTTTGAATTATTGTCTTATTGTCTTTAGATTTTAAATTGAAATCAAAAGTTAACTGTTTACAGTCAAGAATAAAATATAAAAAATGAATATGTTTTTCTTTTGCTATTTTAAACCATCGATGAATTTTCGGTTGTCCATTTTCTGCCTTAAAAGCATTTGATTTATTAAGAATTGAGATTTCGTAATCGTTTAATTCTTCTATTTCTCTTTTTGCAAAACCACAAGATTGTCCTTTTATCCAGTTTTCTTTTAATAAACCAATTATATATTCTGATTTTTCAGTTGCTTCGTTTTCCTTGCGTTTCTTTTCCGCTATTACTTGTTGCTCTTCTAATTCCTTTTCTTTTTTTATTTGTTCTTCCTTTTTTTTAGAAGTCTTCTCGTGAAAATCATAGTAATAAGCTTGCTTAGTTTCTTTGTCAAATTTGATTTGAGATAAAGCAAGTGATTTAGATTTCCATTTGTTCATTAATCTATTTCTCTCGTTTAGGAATGGAAATTTGTATTTGCAAATAAGTCTAAACTGTTCTGATTTTTCATCAAATTTGAAGAAATTTTGATATTCAGTAAGATATTTTATATCTCTTTCAGTTTGTTTTTTACCTTCTGCATTAAATTTATCTAAAATCCAAATAAGGTAAATTCCGTTACGTTGATAAAACTCGTGTCTACTAATTATATATCGTAATGAAAGGTCAGAAAGCTGTATTTCAAATACAATTTCTTTATCTAAATATTTACAATAAACATCTGGTTTTCTTTTTTCGTTACTATCACTATCAAAAATGAATTTATCATCTATTTGTACATTAGAAACATCTCCAAGCAACGAAAGCTGTTTTCCTATTTGATTTTTGAGAAATTTATGTCGTTCACTTTCTTTCGACCTATAAATTGCATAGATTTTTTCACTTTCATCAGGCGATAATTTTCCGTCTTTTAAAAGACAATAATCTGCATTTGGGTTATGTTTAAAATGAAGTCTGTCGTATTTACTTGTAGAAACATTTAATTTCTGTTGACATTCAAGACAATAGAGTTCAATCTCGTTTTTGTGAAATTGTTTTCGGACAAGAAAAGCGTCTTTGGCTTTGTCAAAAATGTCATCAGCTTTAAGGATTTCTCCAGATAATTTGTCAAAAGCCTCTTTTATCGTCCTTTCAAATGCCATTCTTTAATGCGATGTTTTTTTTTCGTATTGTGGCTAACAATTGTATAAACGTATTGCGTTTATATCCGTTATGGCTTTAAATATAATAATTTTTTTGAAAATTTAATAAAAACCCTTATAATTATTGATGTTCTGCATAGGTGTACTAAA
>NZ_RPFJ01000046.1 GCF_003813905.1 Aureibaculum marinum | reverse complement strand
TTGTTGCATTGGAAATAAAATCGACCGTAGGAGATTTATTCTAATTCAACAATGCAAGAAAACTATTGTCAAAATTTAATGAAGAAAAGGCTTGGTTTTTAGCTCAGTTCTTTGTTAGGCACAGTATTATTTTTCTTTTTTAATCAATTCAATTTCTAATTCGTTCTGCTTTTCTTCTAATTTTTCAATTTCTTCTTTATTCTCTTCAACTGCTTTGTTTTGATTTTCAACATCAGATTTCAGCTGTTTTATTTCTGTTGAGTTTTCTTTTGTGTCATTTAACAAACCAGAATATGAAAGAGCATAAATCAGACTCGTTATTGCAAGTAAAACTGCAATTGCATAAAAGAAAATATTTTTATCTAATTTTTCTGAAACCTTACTTTCAAGTTCTTGCCTTAAATTATCATTCGAATCAGTTATTTTTTCACTAACAGATTTTAAGTCTTTATTTAAACTATCATAACGAGAATTAATATTGTCAGTTAGTTTAAAGTAAATATTTGTCTCTGATGTTAAATTTTCATTTATCGTTTGAGAATTTATATTCGCACTTTGACTTTTGTTTATTTCAAAATTGGTAGATGTTTCTGATTCAGGAAAGGTTTTTCGTTGGTTTAATTTACCTAAACTTTTCTTTAAGTCGTAATCGTCATTTTTTGGTATGACAGGATTTCTGTTTTTTTTCTTTTTTCTACTCATATTAGAAATCCTTTAAATTCTCAACTAACGATTTTTCTACAGCAAGAGATGCAGTTATTACATCTTTGACTTTTGAAAAACTATTTAAGTTAGTGTTTTCAGTATTCAATAAATAATTATCTGTATCTACTGCAATACCAATTGAATTTTTTCTTTCGGGATATTTAAAAGTTCTTAAAAGAAATTGGTCATTTTTATCTAAAGGTCCAATATGATAAGTTCCGTTTTGATAAACTACTTGTAATCTTAAATCTTTTGTTGGATAATCTTGTAAGAAAATTTGATTAGGAAATGATTCTTTGAAATTTTTTAAAATATCAGAAAATTTAGTTGATTTTGTTTTATATGTACCTTGAATTCTACATCCTATTCTTTGAATTTTTAATTCTCCTAATATTTCTTTAATAGCTGAATACAATTTGGAAAAATCATCAACAAATTTTTCAATAGAATCCACTTTAGTACTAATTATCGATAATCGATTTATTTCGACTTGGATTAGGTTTCTGATTAGTTCATCTTGATTACTGTCAGCAATCTTTAATGCAGAATCTCCAATACTCCAATCGGCTGCTTTTATTATGTTCAAAGTATTTACTTTGTCCAATATCGTACCTTTTAAATCCAAAAATTTTGGTGCAGGTTGAAACCGAATTTCAATTATGATTTTTCGGTTCGTTATTAATGAATTATCTATGTTGTTTTTCATTCGTACATTTTTTTTTCATATTGTGCCTAACGGTTGGGCTATGAGTAGTTGCGTGGTTTAGCACTTAATTTTGCAAGTACATACCAAGCTGAAAATCCGCAAGGATTTTCAGAAGTAGGCGAGAACAAGCAATTACTTATAGCCATTGTTAGCATACGTTTTTATTGATTCAGAAATATATGGTCAATATAATCTTCATCTCTATTTTTTAATCTTCTTTTTGTAAAACCATCCACGTTTTCCAATTCAAATTGTTCAATATTGATTAAACCTTTAAAAGGCTTTGAATAAACTAATTTATTATTAGTCCGAAGCTTTAATCTCATTTCAGTCTCAAAAGTTCCTTTATATTTTACTTTTTTTAATATCAAAATATCATCTGGTCCTAATGAAGTATAAGCGTAGCTATTTCCACAAGTCGAATATATCCAATATTCTATTGGTTTCCATTCTCCCATTTTATTTTTAGCCTCTTGAATTAAAAATAAAGCTCCATCTTGATTATCAATATGTATTGTGTCTTTTGATGGGTTTCTAATAAAAACAGGATATGCTTTTACGTAATTTCTTGGTCTTTTTTTCCATATTTCATAAACAGAGTCAGTTTTAGTTTCGTCTATTTCTAGCCCATCACTTCCTTTTAGTGCTACTGGTGGTGGTGGAAAAGAAAAATTTTCCAAATCAATACTTAATTCTTGCTCGGTGTCAGCTATTAATTCTATTTTCGATTCTCTTTGTATAGTGTCAATTTCGATAAATTCGGAATAGTATTGATTTATATTTAGGCTTTTTTTAGTAATCAGAATTGTATCTTTTTTAGTTCCAATATATAATAGTTGATTAATTGGATTTCTGATATATTTTGTTTCAAGGATTTTGTTAGCTGTGGGTAATGAATCTTTAATTACTGGAACATTCCATTTCATATTTGACCTGTCTTTTTCGCTATTACACGATAAGATAATTAAAGATAGGAATATTGTTAATTGCGTTTTCATCAAATGTATGCTAATAAGATGTGTAAAGATAGTAAAACGTTAGTTTTATTCTCTTTACATAGTGTTAGTTGTTGTTAAACGGAACTCAAAGGAAGTTTCCTTTGAGTTAGTGAGTAAAATAACTT
>NZ_RPFJ01000045.1 GCF_003813905.1 Aureibaculum marinum | reverse complement strand
AGTAAAAAATTAGCATTAATTGCCGTTTCTAATAAGCTATTGAAACAAGCTTTTGCTATTGCAAAATCGGGAAACCCTTATGATGCGAGCCATATTTCAGTATTAAAACTAAATAACTAAAAAAATATGGTGATAATTATTGCTTGTTGCATTGGAAATAAAATCGACCGTAGGAGATTTATTCTAATTCAACAATGCAAGAAAACTATTGTCAAAATTTAATGAAGAAAAGGCTTGGTTTTTAGCTCAGTTCTTTGTT
>NZ_RPFJ01000044.1 GCF_003813905.1 Aureibaculum marinum | reverse complement strand
GTGTTAGCTAACGTTTGTTATTTCTAAATTTTAATAAATTCTTATAATTCAGTGTCCTCTTTTAAGTCCTCCGTTTCGCAAAAGTATTTATCTTCCCAAATATGAAATCTAAATCCGTTACTTTGTAAAAAAGCTCGTAGATATTTATTCTAATTCAACAATGCAAGAAAACTATTGTCAAAATTTAATGAAGAAAAGGCTTGGTTTTTAGCTCAGTTCTTTGTTCTGTGTAGTGTTTTATTCAGTCGGTAGTTGTTCTTGGAATTTTTTATACATTTCAGGGTCAAAATTTGAAACTGTTGTAATATCTGATATATCAAGAATCAAATCAGTATTTAAATCATCTACATATTTTACAACTCCCTCTTTAATATAAGACGCATATACTGACAAATAATGCGTAGTAAATTCAACTTGTTTTTTATCATCTTTTCTATATCCACTAATAGCAGGTATAATTCTTACGTACGGTGAAATTGATGGTATTGGAAGTTCTTTAACCCAAGCAATGTATATTTTATCATTATTTAAGGTGAATTGTAGTAAAGATTCTTCATCGAATGAATATTTCATTAACGATTCGAATTCATTTCCTACATCATCGATAGCTTTTCTAATCCACTTTTTATCTTCGCTAAATTTATTATAAACAATTGTGAAAAATATTGCAATTCCGACGCTTATTAAACTTGTTAAAGCAAAAGGTTGTTTAAAAGGCGAATAACTGTGAACTATATCTATTAAGTCTGGTGTTAATTTTACGAATAAAATTCTAATTAAATAAGTAGATACAATTAATGCTATGCCTAATAAAACACTTTCAAAAATAAGTCTTTGTCTGTCTAATCTTTGTTGGTGAAACTTAAAGATGTAGCATTTCGTAAGTATAAAATATCCACCAACTAAAGGAAGTATTAATAAATTCCAAGGCATAACTTAGGCGTGAACTTTTTGTTCGTCTCTACGCTTTTTTTCAATATCTTTTATTAAATCAGATTCTAAAAGTAACTTAATAGTAGCTCTAACTTTTTTTTGTTTTAAAAAGTCAGTTGTTTCTATATAAAGTCTACCGCTTTTAGTAGATTTAACTATATTTCTTTTCTTAATGCTCATTTATCAAATATATAACAAATTCTATACCAATGCAAGTTAAAATTAAAAGGTTGCTCGTTTTCCCACATTACACACAACGAGTTTGAATATGCTTTGTTGCGTTTTTAAGCACCTAATTTAGTAAATAAAAACCGAATAGAAAATCCGCGAGACACGAGCACAAAGTGCGAACTGTGCGTATGCAAATTTTCGTAAGTAGGCTAGAACCAGCAATAAATTTTGTACGGTGTTAGCTAACGTTTGTTATTTCTAAATTTTAATAAATTCTTATAATTCAGTGTCCTCTTTTAAGTCCTCCGTTTCGCAAAAGTATTTATCTTCCCAAA
>NZ_RPFJ01000043.1 GCF_003813905.1 Aureibaculum marinum | reverse complement strand
TTCACCTTTTTCACCTTGATCTCCTTTATCACCTTTGGCACCGTCTTTACCGTCAATACCATTTGTACCGTTAGTTCCGTCTGCACCAGTTGCACCCGTATCACCTTTAGGACCTTGAGCACCAGTAGCACCCGTTAATCCTTGAATTCCTTTTTCACCTTTATCACCTTTATCACCTTTGGCACCATCTTTACCGTCAATACCATTTGTACCGTTAGTTCCGTCTGCACCAGCTGCCCCAGTATCACCTTTGGGACCTTGAGCACCAGTAGCACCTGTCAATCCTTGGATTCCTTGTTCTCCTTTTTCACCTTTTTCGCCTTGATCTCCTTTATCACCTTTGGCACCATCTTTACCGTCGATACCATTTGTACCATTGGTTCCGTCTGCACCAGCTGCACCCGTATCACCTTTTTCACCTTTATCGCCTTTGGCACCGTCTTTACCGTCAATACCATTTGTACCGTTAGTTCCGTCTGCACCAGTTGCCCCAGTATCACCTTTGGGACCTTGAGCACCAGTAGCACCCGTTAATCCTTGAATACCTTGATCACCTTTTTCACCTTTGGCACCGTCTATACCATCGATACCATTTGTACCGTTAGTTCCGTCTGCACCAGCTGCACCCGTATCACCTTTAGGACCTTGAGCACCAGTAGCACCTGTCAATCCTTGGATTCCTTGTTCACCTTTTTCACCTTGATCACCTTTATCGCCTTTGGCACCGTCTGCACCATCAGCACCCGTATCACCTTTAGGACCTTGAGCACCAGTAGAACCTGTTAATCCTTGGATTCCTTGTTCACCTTTTTCACCTTTTTCGCCTTTGGCACCATCTTTACCGTCGATACCATTTGTACCGTTAGTTCCGTCTGCACCAGCTGCACCGGTATCACCTTTAGGACCTTGAGCACCAGTAGCACCCGTTAATCCTTGTATTCCTTGTTC
>NZ_RPFJ01000042.1 GCF_003813905.1 Aureibaculum marinum | reverse complement strand
TGTGTATGTCAATTCCAATGAATAACTTTGGTTGAGCAGTAGATTCTGTTTTCATATCTTATCGTTTTGGTGAACTTTAAAGATAAGCAATCTGCTGCTTTTTCATAGATGCTAAATGCAATACTCGTGGGATTTTCCCACGGGAAAATCCGGCTAATTTACTAACTTTGAGAAATATTTTTAGTGCATCTCCTGTTTAAAGTACTGCACTTATACTAAACGTTGTAGCCAATTTGAAAATTGAGAAAATCAGTACCATTAAATATCGTAAAGTCATTATTAGCAAATTCAAAAAACGAATGTGCTTTTAAAGGATGTCAACATCCAATTATTAATGACAATCATTTACTTATAGCAGAACTTTGCCACATTGAAGCCTACTCTGAAAATGGACCGAGATTTAATCCTGAAAATTCCATAAAAGAAATAAACAGCTATGACAATTTAGTATTCTTATGTCATCGACATCACAAAGAAGTAGATTCTGACATTAAAACATATAGCGTTACGGAATTGAAAAAAATTAAACAGGAACACGAAAAAGATTTAAAGGAGAAAAAAGTATTTCATTTTGACTTCGAACGGTTCTTGAAAATTAATGATGAGTTCAACAATTTTTGGTCTGACTTACAAAACTTGAATGATAATGAACATATCATTGATGATTTAAAAATAGAAATCGATACTAAAATTGGATTTGATAAACTGATTGATAAAATCAGAAATGACTTGGAATGGCTTGACAAAAACCACAACGAATTAATAAAAAGCGACCAAGAATTATTTGAGGATGTAAAAAAATTTGTGAAAGAAAATGGAGGAGATATCAAAAAATGGGATGAAGTAAGATATTATGACAATCCGTTTTTAGACAGAAATTGGGAACAACACAATCTGGGAATCCCTAATTTTCTAAATAAAATAAAAGTAAATCTATTAGTAGTTGAACTGAAATATTTTGAGGAATTCTCGAAAACCAATAAGTTGACAGAACAACTGGAAGAACGAATAAAAAATTTAAAAACCGAATTAAACGAGGTTGCTGTTAGCACTGGTTTGATTGATTAAAAAACTGGCTACAACAATCTATAACCTCAATTACTGCGGATTCGACTATGTCCGAATCCTCTCGGAATTGCTAACATCAATGATAAACCGAAAATTAACGCATATTAACTCGTACCTGACGGTCATTAAAAGAAACACATTAATGAAGATATTAACTATCCTAATATTATTTACTATTTCTTCCCTAACTTATGGACAAGAAATAGATACATTGTCATTCTACTCAGTAGCATTTAAAGAAGAAAGAACTGTCTATATTCACAAACCAGAATTCTACAAATACAAATCCGATTCTGTTAAGTTTCCTGTTATCTATTTACTAGATGGACAACACAAGTGGTTTGTTAATCCAACTATTTCTGATATTGAATATTTACGCTTTACTAAAGAAATTCCAAGTTCTATTATCGTTGTCATTCCACTTAGGGATAGAGTAAAAGAATGTGCTATTGCAGATTTAAAAACAGAATTACCATTAGATAGATTTATAACCCAAGAACTTGATAAAAAACTAAAAAAGTATAATCCAAGTGATTACAAAATACTTATTGGGCATTCTTTTTCTGCATCATTTTCACTGTATTCATTTTATAATCACCGAGACTATTATACTGCTGTAATTGCCAATTCGCCATATGACAAAATGGAAATGCTTGTTGAAGCATTTGAACAATCAAGAGAGTTAGATAAATCAAGAATTTCAATTTCGATAGGTAGTATTAACAAAGACGTTTATCATAGAAAGAAGTATGATGTTCTAAAATCTCAATATCCATCATTTTTTAAATCCATTAATACTTTTGAAGCTGATTATTCAGCTCATAATGCAGTTCCAATCACAGCTGTTCCAACTTTACTAACAAAAATTTTTGAAGGTTATAGAAGTCGCTATAATAAAATTGCCGAAGTAGATATGGAATATAATCTAATTCACAAACCAAGTTCAATGTCTGAAGAGTTGAACAAAATAAAGAGTGCTTCAAAAATCGGAAGCTATTATTACCCTCCCGAAATATCTGACATAAATGGTATTGCTTCTCGATATTGGAATAATAACTTAGAAGATTATGCCGCTAAAGTTTATAAACTTGGAGTAAAATACTACCCTGCTTATTATGAATTTTATCTATCGCTTTATGAATTAACACTGAATAATAACAAAGCAACATCAAAAGAATATTTAGAAAAGGCTGAATTACTTTTAACAACAATTGAAAACAATTGGGAAGGAAAAAGTGAAATTATTGAAGAAATCAGAACTGAAAAAATAAAAAACGGCTGGTAACAACGCATCCTATGAAAAGCACTAGTCACTCACTTCTAAATTACTATTTTATTTTCAATTATTGTATATTGATGTTTTTGAGGTGTTAAATTGTTGATTATCCTTTTCATTTTTTATGTTTGATTATCAACAATAATACCCTATATAACTTACTCAGCATTCAGCTGGCAGATAGGTATGCCATGGTTAAACGTGTAAATGGAATCTTAAAAGATGAAGTTTATCTCAATCAAACCTTTGATAACGTAGCTTATGCAAAAAGAGCTACAAAAAATGCAATTAATCTATACAACCAAATAAGATTACACTTATATTTAGACTTTAAAACACATAAAATGGTATATAAATTATCAGCTTAATTAAATTTTAATCTGTAACCATATTTTAGAACGTGACATGTAAAAAAACATTCTCAAAAACAAACAAAAATGACTCAATCTGAACTCATAATTTTAAACTTCACAGAGATTAGGAGAAGAAGTATAAAACTTTGGAATGGACTACCCGAGAAATATAATAATTGGAAACCTGACGAAAAAGCAATGACAGCCATAGAAATGGTTAGGCACGTTTTGGAAGCCGATTATGGATGGAATATAATAATCAAAAATGGGAGTATGACCAATTATCAAACACCTTGGAAAAATAGACCTTTTATTAGCGTTTCTGATGAACTTGAATTTGCTGAACCCTATAGAAATACCTTTTTAGAAAGCATTAGCCAATTTTCAGATAGAGAATTAAACGAAACGGAAATCATTCACCCTGGAAATGGAGACAAAAAAAAACTCGGAAAATATTTATTACGAATTGGTTATCATGAATCTGTTCACGCAGGACAATTCCTTTCATATTTGAGAGCTATGAAAATTAATCGCCCAGATATATGGGACTAGAGAATAAAAACACTGCAGCTAACAACGCATCCGATAAAACACAATAGTCACTCTCATAAAAGTTAATATTTTGTTTTTAAAATCTAGATAAATTTTACACATAACATTTCGTTAAAATAAAAAATACATCAAAAAAACATGAAAACATACAATTTTTTATTCGAAATCTACCAACATAAACAGTTTGCTTCAGATCTAGTTTAACAGATTTAATTTTCCAATATCTTTGATTATAATGTCGCTATGTAATATTTAAAATAAACGAAAATAATGATAAAAAAAATTGCCTTAATAACTGGAGTAACAGGACAAGATGGAGCTTATTTAAGTGAGTTCTTATTGAAGAAAGGATATATAGTTCATGGATTAAAACGAAGATCTTCTTTATTTAACACTGATAGAATAGATCACTTATATCAAGATCCTCATGTAGATAATGCAAATTTCATCTTGCATTATGG
>NZ_RPFJ01000041.1 GCF_003813905.1 Aureibaculum marinum | reverse complement strand
CCTGTGGCAATAACCCAATCTTCGGCTTTATCAGCTTGTAAAAGCATCCACATCATTCTTACATAATCTTTTGCATGTCCCCAATCTCTTTTAGCATCTAAATTTCCAAGATAAAGTTTATCTTGAAGTCCTAAAGCAATTCGTGCGGTAGCTCTAGTAATTTTTCTAGTTACAAAAGTTTCACCTCTTATGGGCGATTCATGATTAAATAATATGCCGTTACAAGCAAAAATGTTATAAGCTTCTCTATAATTTACTGTTATCCAGTACGCATACATTTTTGCAACTGCATAAGGAGATCTAGGGTAAAATGGGGTTTTTTCAGATTGTGGTACTTGTTGTACCAAACCATATAATTCAGAAGTTGAAGCTTGATATATTTTAGTTTTTTTCTCTAAACCTAATATTCTAATAGCTTCTAAAATTCTGAGTGTACCTAAGCCATCAGCATTGGCTGTATATTCAGGAGTTTCAAAACTTACTTTAACATGTGACATTGCAGCCAAATTATAGATTTCATCAGGTTGAACTTCTTGAATAATTCTTATTAAATTGGTACTATCTGTCATATCTCCATAATGCAAGATGAAATTTGCATTATCTACATGAGGATCTTGATATAAGTGATCTATTCTATCAGTGTTAAATAAAGAAGATCTTCGTTTTAATCCATGAACTATATATCCTTT
>NZ_RPFJ01000004.1 GCF_003813905.1 Aureibaculum marinum | reverse complement strand
AATAATTTTTCTGAAATTAATGTAGAACTAATTGACGAGATGCAAGAGGAATTAAAAGTGGGTAACTTCGAAGAAGTAATAGAGATTTCTAATGATATTAAGGAAAATCAAAAAAAAATAAACCACCATGGTAAGCGAGCTGATTCTATTGTAAAAGGGATGTTAAAGCACAGTAGAAATACCAGCGGAGAAAAAGAACCAACGAATATCAATGCTATAGCTGATGAGTATTTACGACTTGCGTATCACGGTCTGCGTGCTAAAGACAAATCTTTTAATGCTACTTTAAATACAGATTTTGACAAGTCTATTGGTTTAATAAATGTAGCAGGGCAAGATATGGGTAGAGTAATTTTGAATTTAATTACCAATGCATTACATGCCATCTCACCGAACTCAAAAACACCTGAGAAAACGGTGAAAGATCCAACCATTTGGGTAAGCACAAAAAGCGTAGGTGATACTGTTGTAATTAAAATAAAAGACAATGGTTCAGGTATACCTAAGAAAATAATAGATAAAATTTTTCAGCCTTTTTTTACAACAAAAGCTTCAGGACAAGGGACAGGATTGGGTTTATCGATGAGTTACGATATTGTTAAATCGCATGGCGGAGATTTAAACGTTGAAAGTAAAGAAGGTGAAGGAACAACCTTTACTATTAGCATTCCAAAATAAATCAATTAACCCAATAAATATAAAATACTGTAAATTATGAAAATATTAGTAGTTGACGATGAGCACGATGTTAAGACCTTATTTCAACAACGTTTTAGAAAAGAAATTCGCAAGGGAGAACTCGAGTTCGTATTTGCCTTTTCTGGAGAAGAAGCCTTGATGGTTTTAGAGCGTATGAAACAAGAGGCAGTTTTAATTCTATCAGATATTAATATGCCAGGTATGAGCGGACTTGAACTGTTAAAAAAAATAAAAAAGGAATATCTAGCACCTCCTCCAGTAGTAATGATGATAACTGCTTATGGAGATGAAGAAAACTTTAACACCGCTAAGAGTTTAGGAGCAGACGACTTTTTAACCAAACCTGTTGATTTTAAATTATTAAAAGATAAACTAATAAATAATATCTAATGGCAAAAATACTAGTAGTAGACGATGAGCCGGATTTAGAAACACTAATTAAGCAAAAATTCCGTAAACAGATTCGGCAAAAAGAGTACGAATTTTTATTTGCAATCAATGGTAAAGATGCCCTTGAAAAATTGATTGCGGAGCCTGATACAGATATAGTTTTGAGCGACATTAACATGCCAGAAATGGACGGACTAACCTTGTTAACCAAACTAAGTGAATCTAGCCCACTTATTAAATCCGTAATAGTTTCAGCATATGGAGATATGGATAACATTCGTGTTGCCATGAATCGAGGTGCATTTGATTTTATAACCAAGCCTATAAATTTTGAAGACTTGACACTAACCATGGAGAAAACCATAAAACATGCAAAACATATTAAAAAAACACTACAAGCCATTAAGGAAAATAATATTTTAAAAATGTATGTAGATGAAAATGTGCTCAATTTTATGGGAAGTCGTGAATATGAAAATACCATTATGGCCAATGAAACCATTGAAGCTACAGTCGTTTTTATTGACATCTGTGGGTTTACAAAAATTAGTGAACATGCTCCTGCAGATACCGTAGTTACAATGATTAATTCTTATTTCGACGAGATGGTTAAAGAAATAATGAATCAAGAAGGGTATATCGATAAATTCATTGGCGATGCAATTATGGCTGTTTTTAGAGGTGAATACCATTTAGATAGAGCTATAGATGCCGCATTGGCAGTGCGTAATAAAATAAATAACTTACCAGAAATGGGTGATGAAATTAAATTTAAACCTAAAGTATCCATAGGTATAAAGAGTGGTGAAATGATTTCTGGAAATATTGGTTCAGCAAGTTTAAAACGGTTAGATTATACGGTAATTGGAGATACCGTAAATACGGCTGCACGATTACAAGATGCCGCTAAAGAAAATCAAATTATTATTTGCGAAACTTGTCATGAACATATTAAAGAATCTTTTGTTTGTAAACCTTTAGGAAGTATAAGTGTAAAAAACAAATCAGAAGATATAAACGTTTATGAAGTGTTGGAATAAACATGTATAACTGAAGTAAAAATCCAAATAAAATTTTTAATAAAAGAAACCCATATACAAGTAAAAAAGTTAACATGGAAACACCTGAAATACCTCAGACCCCACCAGAAATTAAAAATAAACATACTGATGATTTAGTAGATCATTATTGGGGAAGTATCAATTATATTTTCAATTTAATTAAAGCTTCTGAAATTAAAGCAGGTTTAATACTCTCGTTTTATGGTATTCTGTTCAATTTTATCTACAAAAGCTTTACAAGTGTTTCAGGTACTAACACATACCACACCCTCTTTTATATTCTAATAGCACTCTGGCTTCTATGTACTGTTATTTCGGTGTACTTCTGCATACGATGCTTTATGCCAAGAATTGAAACGAAGTTTGACAAAAACATCTTCTTTTTTGGCGATGTTATTACCAAGTTTGGTGACATCAATAAATTCTCTAAATTATTTCATGAAATTAGCAAGGATGAAGACCGATTGTTTGATCAACTGGGACAACAAGTCTATATCAATTCAAAAATTGCTGCCTTAAAATTTAAAAATGTAAATAGAGCGTTACGCTTTTTAGCATTAGGTTTGGTCTTTCTATTAATAATAACAGCATATTACTTTATCGTATTTTCATAACACACTAGAAAATGATAATTATACATTCTGATTTTGTGTTCTGAATTTAACTACTTTTGTAGTGATGATAAAAAAAATTCAGCTTCGCCTCTCTTTAGCAGAAGAAAGAATAATTGATATTCTAAAAATTAAAGCAGCTCAGCAATTATCAACTTCGGTTAAAAATATTGAAAGTGTTAAGATTTTAAGGAAATCTATCGACGCCCGTAAGCCTAATATAATTACCAATTATAAGGTTGCTGTTTTTATAAACGAACCTGCACCCAAAAGCGAAATAAAAAAATTTCATTATAAAGACGTTTCTTCTGCCAAACACATTCATATTATTGGATTTGGACCTGCGGGTATGTTTGCGGCATTACGTTGTTTAGAGTTAGGGTATAAACCCATTGTTTTAGAACGAGGTAAAAAAGTACAGGAACGAAGACGCGATTTAAAAGCAATTAATCAAGATCATTTCGTTAATGAAGACTCTAACTACTGCTTTGGTGAAGGCGGTGCTGGCACGTATTCTGATGGTAAATTATATACGCGAAGCTTAAAACGTGGTAACGTAAGACGGATATTTGAACACTTTGTATTTCATGGTGCTACAGAGCAAATACTGATTGATGCTCATCCGCATATTGGCACCAATAAACTACCAAAAATAGTAGAAAACATAAGAGAAACCATCTTGAGGTATGGTGGAGAAGTTCATTTTGAAAGTAGGGTGACTGATTTTGTCATCAAAGATAATATACTAAAAGCCATTAGATTGCAAAATGATATTGAAATGAGTACTGATGCGGTAATTTTGGCTACTGGTCATTCTGCCAGAGATATCTATTATTTATTAGATAAAAAGGATATTACCATAGAGGCCAAATCGTTTGCTATGGGAGTTCGTGTAGAACATCCTCAATACATTATTGATTCCATTCAATACCATTGCAAAGGTAAGAGAGATGAATTGTTACCTGCCGCTCCATACAGCTTAGTGCATCAAGTAAAAAACAGAGGTGTGTATTCATTTTGCATGTGTCCTGGTGGATTTATAGTACCTGCAGCTACGGCGATGGGCGAAGTTGTTGTAAATGGAATGTCGCCTTCAAAACGAAATAATGAATTTGCCAATTCAGGCATTGTGGTAGAAATTGATGTAGAAAAGGATATAAAAAAATTCAATCACTTCGGTGTATTAAAAGGGTTAGAATTCCAAAAAAGTTTAGAGAAATTAGCGTTTAATGCAGGTGGAAAAACACAAACTGCACCTGCACAACGATTGACCGATTTTGTTGTGGGAAATATATCTAAAGATTTAAATTCTACTTCGTACCAACCTGGATTAAAATCAGCTCCACTCCACTCACTATTACCTAAAATTATAGGTAGTAGATTACGCACGGGATTTAAAGTTTTTGGCGAAAAAATGAAAGGTTTTTATACCGAAGAAGCTAATGTTGTAGGTGTGGAATCTAGAACGTCTTCTCCTGTTAAAATTCCTAGAAACGAAAATTTAGAGCATCCACAAATAGAGGGCTTATTTCCTTGTGGAGAAGGTGGTGGTTATGCTGGTGGTATTGTTTCAGCAGCTATGGACGGCGAGCGTTGTGTTGAGGCTGTTATTCAATCCTTTAGTAATTCTAATTGATTAAATCATTTAATTTTTCCCATAGCATAGCATCAAAACCAGAAACAGCAAAATTTGGATTTGAAGGGTCTGAAGCTTCTCCCATTCTAACAATTACCATTTTTTTACTCGGTATAACATAAATTCGTTGGTCTGCAGCTCCCATTGCAGCATACATATCTGACGGTGCATTTGTAACTAATGGTCCTTCATATACTGTTTGCTCTCCTGGTAACATAAAACTGGATTTTCCATTTAACCACCATAAATACCCGTATGAAGGATTTATATTTTGTGATGTATTTATACTTTCATTAAAAAAAGATTTATTTATAATTTGATTATTGTCCCATTTTCCTTTATTCAATGCCAACAATCCAAATTTTGCCATGCTACGTGTATTACTATGGTATATTCTAAAGATAAGTCCGTTATTCCAAAAACCATCCATAGCTAACTTGTCTTTTATCTTTGTATTAAAATAAGACTCAAACTCTTGGTTAGTTGCCTGCTCTACAACATCCATTAGTTTTTGAAAAACATTATGATATGACCATCTAGAACCAGCATCTTCAAGATAGGTCAAATTTTGTTTAATTATCAACTCCTTTTCATCATTAATTCCTGAGGTCATGGACAATAAATGCTTTGATGTAATTAAATTTTCTTTATCTAAGGTTTCATTAGTCCACCCGTTTCCTAAATAGTCAGAAACCATAGAGTCTATATTTAAATAGCCTTCTTCTTGGGCAATTCCTATTGCGGCAGTGACTAAAGTTTTTCCTGCACTATTCCATTGCCATGTAGTTGTAGCAGAATGGCCATTAAAATATTCTTCCATTACAATTCTACCATTTACAAGAATCATAAACGATTTAGAATCTGTATTTTCTAAAAAATCTTTTAAAGGTTCTATAGCACTTTCATTCCAATCTAATTCTTTAATAGATTTAGTTTCCCAATCATCATTAGAAGTAGAAGGAAAATACATTTCCTTCTCAGTATCAGTTTGTTGTATTTCATCATCAGTTTTACTACATCCAATAATAGGAAATAGTATTAAAAGAAAAATTAAAAATCTCATCAGTTAAGTTTTGTGTTTATTAACTAATTTTAGACCTAATTATTTTAAAAAGGTTTATTATACCATTAATAGTTATAGAAAAAAAGGTTTGATTTAGAAATGAATACCGTGAGTTGATAAACCCTATTTATAAATTTATTAAATACAACTATTTATAAGGATCTCCCGTAGTAGCAGTAATAATACATATTAAATGAAGAATTAATCCTGGAACTATTAAAAAGAAATACCCGATAAAAACAGATACCAACCATAACAATCCTGCTAAAACATTGCCTTTGTACATTTGACCTGCTCCTGGTATCAAAAAACTTAATAAAGCGGCTATTCCTGGACTCCATTTTCTGATTTTAGGCTGTAATTGTTTTTGTTCTAATTCTCTTGTCTTTTTTAATTGAGAATCTAATATTTCACCACAATATTTACATTTTACCGCCTCCAGTTTAATAGTTTCTGCACAATAAGGACATTTTTTTGTTTCTTTATTCATTCCTTTTATTTATTATTTTAGTTATGTTAATTGGCATTATTTTACATGTTGCTTAAAAAAGGAACCGTTTTAAGTAAACAAGATTGGTTATAATTTATTTACAATAAGTACCTTTCTATTAGAATCACTAAATAGTAATACAATTAAAGTATAATTTATATACGAGATAAATTTAATTATTTTTTGATTATATAAACATGTTATTAATACTACGTATAGATTTATTTAAAATTAAAGTCTAAATTAACATTACTATAAGATATAAATTAGTGAAAATATAGAAGTAAATGCCCATAAAATAAGTGCTAAAAGTATCGGCTTTATTCCTATAGATTTTAAATCTCTTATTGAAATTGTTGAACCTACAAGAAATAAAGTTATAATTAACAATCGTTTAGACATTACAATAATAAAATGGGTAATTGAATCTGGTAAAATATGATAACTGTTACTAAGTATAACTAAAATAAATATTACAATAAAATAAGGTATTTTAATTCTTTCTCCTTTTGTTTTAAAAATAAACATTGAAAAAACTGACAATGGAATAATCCATAATGTTCTTGATAGTTTTACTGTTGTAGCAATTCGTAAGGCTTCTTCTCCATAACCTAAAGTTGCCCCAACCACTGAACTTGTATCGTGTATTGCAACGGCACACCATAACCCAAATTGTTTCTGTGTTAAATTTAAAAAATGACCTACAGCCGGAAACACAAATAGAGCAATTGCATTTAGTAAAAATACAATACCTAAAGCAATACTTATTATTTTAGCTTTTGCTTTAATAACAGGGGAAATTGCAGCTATTGCACTTCCTCCACAAATTGCAGTGCCTGAAGTAATAAGATGTCCTAACTTTGAATCTAACTTTAAAAATCTAGTTAATAACATCCCTAATACCACGGTCAAAATTATAGAATAGATAGTTAAGCTTAATCCTGCTTTACTCGTTTCTAGTGTTTCTTTAATTCCCATTCCAAACCCCAACCCTACAACAGATATTTTTAAAAAAAAGTGAATCGCTTTATGGCTATATAACTCAAAAGGATTATTAAAAACAATAACATATAAAAACCCGATTATCAATGCCATAGGACTATTTAAAAATCCAAGCAAGGCAATTATTATTAAAACAAAATATACTATTCTTGAAAAAACATCTTTCATACTTGTGCCTATTATTTGATGCAAAAGTAGAAAGGAACAATAACCTTTAAGCAATACTTTTAGCTATGTGAGATAACTAAAAGTTATAATTAAATCTAATAAACTTTTTAAAATATTCAAAAGTAGTTGAAATGTAGCCCGTTCTATTTACAAAATAAAACCATCTTTCAATACTTAAATCTTTAATATCTATAATTTTAAGTTTATTATTTATCAAATCATCACTAATAGAATTAATAGAAAGAAGAGCATAATGGTCTGAATTGTATAAATAATTTTTAATAGCTTCGGTACTACTAAAAGACACAACACTATTAAGTTCTACAATGTTGTGACTTGCTAAAAAGGTATCTATAATTACTTTAGTACCTGACCCCTTTTCTCGAACTATCATAGGGATTTTCTGTAACATTTTTATATCTATACTTTCTTTACGAAAAGTGTTATTGTTAACATTTGTTACAAGAACAATTTCATCTTTAATAAATTTTTCAAATTGTAATTTAGAATTCGTAGATCTTCCTTCTGTGATTCCGAAATCAATTTCTTCATTTAGAATTAAATTTTCAATATTTTCAGAATTATTACTAATTATAGTAAACTTTGTTTGTGGAAATTGAACTCTAAATTTTGCAACTATTTTAGGAATAATATAATTAGATAAGGTAGTACTTACACCAAAATTAATAAATTCTGGAAAGGCATCTTTTTTATGCAAAAATTTTTCGTCCATTTCCGCATAAATAGCCAATACTTTATTTGTATAAACAAGAAACGACTTTCCTTCGGCTGTCATTTCAATAGAGTTTCTTTTTCTAATAAAGAATGTTGTTTTATATTCTTGTTCTAAATTTTTAATTGCTTTAGATACCGCAGGCTGAGATAGATACAATTGTTCTGCTGCTTTGGTAAAACTTAAATGTTTAGCAACAACTTTAAATATATACAATTTGGTTTTCATTAGCTTATTTCTAAGATGTTAATATAAAACATAACATTTATAATAACCTAATTTTTTTGTACAATCAAATAGAAAATATTAACTACAATTTTTTGTTCTAAAATTTCTTATTTAACTGAATTATAAACCTTTTTAGAACTATTAATCCGGTACTATTTTTATAACTTATTTATCCTTTACTTTTTTGGTTATTACAATAATAACTCCATTAGGTGCTTTATATTTTTTAATTGCAGTTTCTCCTTTTACCACATTAATACTTTCAATATCATCAGGAGATAATTTTTTAAGCAACTCTTGGTTTGAGGTTTTTCCATCAATAATTATCAAAGGTTCCTTTTCTTTGTAAACGGATTTTTTATAAATTTTTACTGTAGATTTCTCTGAATCTATTTCTTTTTTTGTTTTAATAAGTAGTACACCATTAGGTGAGTTGTACTCTTTTAAAGCTTTATCTCCTTTTATAACATTTATAGATTCAATACGTGTATTGTCCAATAATTCCATTGGGAAATCAAATTTCTTTCCGTCTACATAAATATCAGGTTTTGCACCTTCTTTTACTTTAACAACAATATTTTCTTTTGCTTTATTTTTTTTTTCTTGAGCTTGAATTAACGAAATAGATAGTAAGACTACAAATACAGTTGAAATTAATTTTTTCATATTTTTAATTCTTTTAATTGTTTATAAAATGTTTAGTTGAAACTATTTAATTAATCAGTGGTTGTGTAAATAATAATAATTTCATTTTCATAAATTATATTTTGTTCCACCTCTTGTTGATTTGTACCAGAAAACATATTTAAAGCTTGATTTAACAATATTTCTTTATCAGAATAACTGAATTCTTTCTCTTTGGGTTTACTAACAAATAGAGAAATCAATAATAGTACTGAAGCTACAGCTGATATCATTCCAATAATCAACCTTCTCTTTTTAATCTTTTTATTTTGGAAAGATTTCCATAAAGAATCATTAAAATTATTTGGAGTTTCTTTTCTATTCTGTTTTATAAAACTATACCACGCTTTTAAAGAAGGTTCTAAATTTCGATTGTTATTAAACAAAAACTGTTCTTCTTTTAGCGTACTATTTCCTTCCTTATATTTTTCTATTAATTTTTTTAATCCATCATCTTTCATAGCCATAATATTTTTCTAACTTAACACTAACTTCTTTTCGTGCTCTAGACAATAATACTCTTACATGTTCAATTTTAAGCTGAGTAGCTGCTGCAATTTCTAGAAATTCATATCCTTCTAAGTCTCTCATTATCAAAATTTCTTTTTGTTTCTCTGGTAAACTTTTAAGAATTTTTTTAATCATTTTATTTAACTCTCTCCATTCCAATTCTTCATGGAGATTATCAGATTTTAAAATTTCAAGTTCAAAGAATGTATCCTCAATTTCTAGCCTCCTTTTTCTCAACACATCAATGCAATAGTTACGAGCTGTTAAAAAAACCAACCCCGTAATATTGGGATGATTACCTATCTCTTTACGTTTTATCCAGAGTTTCATCATTATTTCTTGAATGGCATCTTCGGCATTTCCATTAGATCCTAGCATTCGAGAAACCATAGGAAATAAGCGTTCAGATAGCGAAAAAACTTTAAGTCGAAATTCTGATTTATTCATTCTATTTATATAACGGTAAAATGGGTATGGGTATAACAAGAAAATGTACTTTATTTACAACATTAACATAACCAGTAGATAATCAGACTTATAAAACAGAAGAGTTTATACTTCTATTAGGAATAATTTTTATTTTTTTATCGGAAATTTGCTGTTGTTATATTTTGACACATGTATTAAAACAAGGTATATTTAGAGCTATCAAATAAATTGATAGCTATGTTTTTATATTGTCATTTGAAATACAATATCTTGATAAATTTGTGCATTTCCTTTCTTTAAGATTACCAAGGGAACATAACTTTCAACTTTTCTACCCTACCAAGTCCAATAAATAGGCTTATAATATTTAGAATTAATCATTTCTATTATTCCGTTATTATATTTTCCAAATCCATCATACTTCCATAAATCAATCATTACTGAGAGCCAAACCTTTATACGCATTTACAGTACCTATTTACTCCACAAGGTACAAAAATCATTATTTTTATATAGAAAAGTAAAAAAAATATTAAGCTGCTTTAAGTCACTGAAGTATAATAAAGTCTTATACTATCACTTAAAACAGCTAAAAATAAGTCACTAATTAATCAAATGCATGTATTATAGAGCTTATTCAACACCGGTACAGGTGTTGTAAGTAGTTTTATTTTGTTTTAGTCTCGCAAGTACTACTCAAACAATACGTATCTCCTACTATTTTAGCAACGGTTATTCCAAATACTATATGCCCTATTAAACTCCCAATAACAGTTAAAATCATAGAACCTTCCATTTTTGGCATTGGAATTATACTTCCCATTACACCCATCATAATTTGTGCAACTATAAAAGCTATAATTCCAAATACAACTCCTTTTAACCAAACATTACTAATTTATATTTAAAAAAACACATGTAAGTGTACGTAAAAGCGAACAGGACGCCTATTATAAAGTGCATGCCCCAACCTACAAAAATTGGCATCCCTAACGTTCCTGAAAGCATTTGAGGTGGCGACATTTTGGGCATTCCCATTAGAGAAGCAATCATCATTATTATTGTCATTATAGCAGTACCTACAATACCTGCTAATACTGTTCTTTGCATTTTTGTATTCATATTTTTTACTCTATTTTTTACGATTTAATTCCATTGGAATATGAATTTTTACTTTATCACCAACTACCATAGTGGCTGCCCAATCTCCTGTTCCTACTTCATAATCTGTTCTATCAATTGTAGTGTCAATTACTACTCCTAAAATAAGGGTACGTTTCATCATTGGATGCTCCATTTCTCCTGTAATTTTAAACGGAAGTACTACATCTTTTGATGTATTCTTAATTGTCAATTTTCCATACATTAAATATTCCTTATTAGATTTTTTTTCGAATTTGGTAGATTTAAAAGACAGTTTAGGGTACGTATTTGCATCAAAAAAATCTTTTGATTGTAAGTGCTTATCTCGTTTGGAATTATCAGTATCAATACTGTTAATGGCTACCGTGAAATCTGCTTTACTTCCATTCAGATTAGTGGGATCGAAATATATTTTTCCATCAAAATCAGAAAATTTTCCGGTAACCGCCGAAAAGAAGTGATTAATTGAAAAATTGACCGAAGTATGAGATTTGTCTATTTTCCAAAGCGTAGCATCTTGTGCTTTTATAGATAATGTACTTAATGCAGTAACAGCTACTGCTAAAACAATTGTTTTGATTTTTGAATCCATTTTTATTTAATTTTAAAAGTTATGATAGCCAAAATGAACTATCTATATCTTTATACCAATAGCTTCAAAAAATCACCCAAGTCAATTAACTTTTTTTTAATTTTTCTTCTTTTTCTTTGACTTTTCTAATTTGTTCAACACATTTATGCTTTTGATTTTGAGCATTATGACGTGAAGAATAACCATAATCCTTTTGAATTTGCTCAATAGCTTTTTCTCTAAAAAAAATGTCATGAATAAGTCTATTACAATGGTCAGTAATTTTGACTAAATACCCTTTAAGTTTTTCTAAATAGTTTTTTTCGTCTTCAATGGAATCATTAATTGAATTTAAAAAATCAAAAGATTGCATTTCGTCAACAGATATCTCGTAGTTTTTATTACGAAGTTTTTTAAACCATAAATTTTTACAAATGGCATAAACATAGGTATCTATTGAAGCTGTGAGTTTAAAATTATCTTGTCGAAGTTTTTCTACAAGTACCATCATAGCATCTTGAAATAGGTCTTCTGCATCAGCTTGGTTTCCATTATTATTTTGAACAAACTTTGAGATTTTAGTAAAATTATCTTGATATAATTTTCCAAATGCAAAGTTATTTTCAGTCTTTAAGTCGATTAAAATATTATTCATATTTCATTTGTCGTGATTTTCTCAAATTGCCTACAAAGACTTCTCTTCTTTATATCTGTAGTATCACTTATTTTACTAGAAAAACATTATTAAAAAAATTACTTTACAATAATTTACTTGTGTTTTCTTTACAAAACTCATCGTTAGTAATTACTTCTAGATTTATACATTATTTTAATATTATAATTTAAAGTTTTATCTCTATAAGTTAACGACCTACATCATTAATCTCAATCCAATATCCGTCTGGATCTTGAAAATATATTTGTCGTACTCCGTCTGGTCTTGATTGTTGTTTTTTGCTTTCACCAGCAAAATTTGAATATTTTATTCCTTTTTCAGATAAATATTCTAAATACCCATCAAAGTCTTTTACTGCAAAAGCAAGATGAAGAACCTTATTAACTTTTATATCCCCGTACTTATCAACCTGTGCTTGTGCAATATGTAGTTGTTGATTTTTTCCAGTATCTAAGAAACGTATCAATTTATATTCTGGCCAAGGTGTTTCTAATTCTTTTAGATTTAAAATATCTTTATAAAACTGAACACTTGTATCAATATTTTCAACTTGAATTGTAGAGTGATCATGTTCGAGTTTAAAAGATTGAGCATTAGAATAAAAAAAACTAAAATTTAAAACGAGTAATAGTATCAAGTTTTTCATAATAATTAAATATTAATTAATGTATTGAAAGTTACAAAAAATATACTAGCTCTTTTATTTTAAATATTATACACACTATTTAGAGATACTAAACAACAGTTTAGAATTATATTTTCACTTAAGTAATTATAGTAGTATCTATTGTGTGCAGATTGGATTTTATTTCAGCTTATTTTACAAGAATATCTTTGACCTATGAATCATTTTTTTAAGCAAAAAGCAAGTTACTTGTCAAAAAAAATAATGCTATAACTATCAGTTTTTCATTCGGTTTGCTATATCTAGTCAAGAGTAAAATTCATTTGTGTATCCACATTGTTAAAAAAATCCTCAAAAGGTTGTACTACATTATAGTCTGGAATAACCCCTTTACTATAATATTGATTTTACTTTTTAAGAACATCTTGCTCAATATTGTCTATGTAAAACTCAGTCAATATTTTTAATTCTGTTACTCTATAAGAAAAGTATTTATCTATCATTTTCATTGCTATACTTGAAGGCATTATTTTGAAAAAAAAGTTCCGTAAAGCAATCAAAACTGGATTTGAAATTTGTCCAAGTTTTCCAAGCTTTAAACTTTCATTTACAATTTCTTTTGAACGTGGAAAATGATACTTTTCGTAAATGTTATACGCCTTAGAAGATAATCCGTATTTGTTGATGCATTTCGCTAAAAGATAAGCTCCTTCAATAGCCATACAACCACCTTGACCTAGATTGGGTGTTGTTGGGTGTGCTGCATCTCCAATTAGTGTTATATTACCTTTTGTCCATCCTTTATGTGGAATTCTATCAGACAAACTATTTTTTAAAATATCTTCTGTATTTTCAATTAGTTCAGGAATTGGATAATGCCAATCTCCAAAAAGACGTTTAAGTTTTGGCTTTGTACCTTCTGGAGAATCGTCTTGTAAAAACGCTTCATTGCAGGTAGCCCACCAACCATATACGCCATCTTTTATAGGAACAATTCCTACACGCTGCCCCTTTCCGTAGGTTTCACTTGCATAACCAATATCAAAATTAGTTTTCACTACACCACGCCAAACATTGTATCCTCTAAATATTGGGGCTCCATCATTAATAATGTGTTTTCTTACAACTGAATGTATTCCGTCTGCTCCAATTACAGCATCAAAGACCGAAATATCACCATTTTCAAAAACTATTTTTACTTGACCATTCTCTAAATTGGTGAGTTGCTTTATCCCCCTATCAATATGTAGATGCGATTTAATACCGGTTAATAAAATTTTATGAAGATCAGCCCGGTGAATACAAATAACAGGGTAATCACTTTTGGGTGTTGTTTTACTTAAAATATTTCCTTTATTTGTTTTGAGGTACACATTTTTAAACTTTCCACTTGTATTTAATATACTATCTAGTAATCCTATTTCATCCATTACACATAGTGCATTTGGAAACACACTAATTGCAGCACCTACTTCTCCAAATTCTTGTTTTTTTTCAAAAATGTGAATTTCATAGTCATTTGAAAGACAATGAGCAAAGGTAAGACCTGCTATACCACCTCCAATTATAGCAACTTTTCTTTTCATTCAGTTTTATTTTTTAGCTGACTACCAAATGTGTATGTATAAATTACCTAAGGTGATTATTTTCTTAAGTTTTCATTTTTCAAAATGCCTATAAAACACCTCCTTGTTTCAATAGTTTTGTGATTTAAGCAACTAATTTAGCAAATAAAAACCAAACCTGCCTGTCGATAAGCAGATAGAACACCTTTTATTTACAAGCAGAGCGGACTGTCGTAATCAATATTTGTAAGTAAGCTAAAACAAGCAATAAATTATATACCGCTTAAGCTTGTAATTCATTGAATTTAAACATAAGTAAGAAGATTTTACTTGTTTTTAATCACTATTATCTTGGTATTTTATTACCAGCCAAACTTATACATTAAATTGTAATGAATTTATCCAAATTTGTTTTCTGTCTTTGTTCTTTTTAAAACTATTTAGCATAAAGTCATTATCATATTTCACTCTTTGATTATAATAAATTTTGTCATTAATATAAATTTTGACTTTTTTCTTTAAATTTATCATTTCAGGTGAAATATTGATAGTAAATGATGAAATACAAGATGTTTTAATTCTGAAAATATTATTATGATATTCAGCTATTATTTTACCAGATTTTCTAGGAAAATCAAAAGCTTTTTTATTAACATTCACTTCAACCAAACTATCATTTTTATTAAATTTTAATTCTTTTTTTATTTCAAAATTTAAATGTTGATGCCAACTTTTTTTGGTATCTAAAGTATCTAATTTAATGTCTGTTAACCAATCAATGCTTCCATATTCATTATCGTCAAACTCCCATGTTATTTTAGTTGAAAATGGATTTCTTTCCCTATTAATCACATCTGAAAACAGAATCTTATAGGCAGGCTCTGACTCGTCAAATTGGGGAAACCAATGCGGAAATCCATTGAACCGATAATCGCTATAATCTGCAGATAGAACATCCATTAATTTACTTAAACTGTCATTTGCATTTGGTGGATAGTAATAATCTTGATCTGTTGAAAAATTAATAAAAGACCGATTGAGCGTGTTTTCAATAAAAGTGCCTCCTGTATAAACCTTTGGCTTGGTATTAAATCCATAAAATCCTGCAAATTGAGTTGGTTGTTTAATTAAGTAAGAAAATGAACCTGTAGCACCATTGGAATGTCCAGAAATAAAAATTTTATTGTCGTCTATATTTAAAGATGATTTCAACTGCTTAACTATTTTGGGTATTATAA
The DNA here is from genome assembly GCF_003813905.1 of Aureibaculum marinum. Classification (GTDB taxonomy): domain Bacteria; phylum Bacteroidota; class Bacteroidia; order Flavobacteriales; family Flavobacteriaceae; genus Aureibaculum; species Aureibaculum marinum. The sequence continues at coordinate 8,125 of NZ_RPFJ01000004.1, read as the reverse complement.
AAAATCCATCATCACTGGTCATCCAATTGTATGTTTTATTAGCACTTGGAAACACTAAAATAACATCATAAATTGAGGCATATTTGGTATAGAACCTATTCCATCCTCCTAAAAGCTGTTGAGCAATTCGGTATTTTTCTAAACGTGAAAATCGTACCGCACCATGAAGAAAAATTAAAGTGACATACTTTTTTTTAGGGTTATAATTTTTTGGCAAATGAACAAGATATGAGGTATTTGTTGTGTCGTTAATCTTCAGAGAAATGGAATAATCTTGTTGTTGTTTTGACAAATAAGGATTGTATGATTTTATCTTTTTATATAATTTTTTAGAAGGCATTTTTGCATTCAACTCAACATCTGAACTCATAAAAAACTCTTTTTCATTTACTTTTAAATTATTGAAGTACTCTTCTCTATCAACTAATGCTTTTGCTTTTAATTTGTACCAACGTTTATCTTTAAGTAAATTTTTGTAATCTTCATTAGCATATTCATCTAGTACATTACTCCACCCTGGATATCCTTCGTCATCTATTTCCATATTAGCAAGTGGTGTCAAATACTCAAATGCCTTGTCTCTATTATTTAAACTTGCAGCCACAACAGATGCATAATAAAGCTCAATGCCGTTTATGCTATCTGGGTATTGTTTAAAAGCATTGTCAAAAATATTGAGAGCTCTTTTGTAATTGGTAGAATCTTGAGTCTGAACAATATTAATTGCTTTTTCAATTGATTTAGAAAATGATTCTTGTCCATTAACTAATAGTGTAAAGAATACTAGAAAATAAATTACAATTGGCTTCATAAACTTTTTTTAGCAAATTTATTGGATATGAAATTGTAAAAATTGTAAAATTGGGACAATAATTTATTTTATTAAATGCCAAAATGTATCTTCATTTCCAAGATGAGTTCCTTTCTTAAGAAAACTTTTAGGTGAGTTTGATGTGAAATTTTTAAAAGTTTTATTAAGATGAGATTGATCACAATAGTTAAATTCATATGCTAATTCAGTAAAACTTTGTTCTGCATTTTTAAAAAGTTTTTTCTCTAAAGTTTTTCTAAAAAGTACAATTTCATTGAATTTTTTCACCGAAACTCCAAAATGGAAATTAAAAAGTCTATTTAAATGTCTTCTACTTATTTTTATTTCTGTAGCTATATCTTGAATTGATAAAGACCCCTTATGCTTAAAAATTAATGAAAGAGATTGTTCAATACTATTGTTTTTATATTCAATAAATCGTTCACTTAAAAAGGTATCTAACTGTGCTAAAATTATATTCGTATCAATAGTATCAAATAGCTTTGAAAGTTCTAGATTAGAAAAAAATTGATAATCTTTTATAAAATCATTAAAGTTTAAGTTTTTATAAAATTGTTGAATTGCTAATGGTTTAAAAACAATAACGATACGATGTACTTTACCTATTTGTTTAACCTTAAATACATTATCTCTAATTGGCGTAAAAATTTGAAGCGGATTGACTTTATTTTTAAAAATAACTTCTCCTTTATTAAAACTTACATTTTCTTTATAAAGTGAAATTGTAGTATTATAATGAGGAAAGCATTCAAATTCTGTATTTATATTGTTAGGTTTTATATCTAAGTAATAGTAATCGACATATTTTGAAACTAATAAGTTCTTTGGTCTAAAAGTTATAAAAGTGAAGTCCATATTACTATTAATATTGGGCTTAAAAAAATATTGAAATTATTAAAATTTAGAAAAAGAAATAGCCAATAGACAATTGAAATCCAACATTTTTATTTTTATCTACAATACCTTCAACATTATTTATATTGGTTAAACCATAGATGTATCTTGCTCCAAAATTAATACCATTATCTAGTTTATATCCTACGCCAAAATTAATACCAAAATCTACTGAATTATAAAGATCTTTAGTACTTGCTTTATCATTTTTTGCATAAAGTAAAAACCCTATTTGTGGTCCTGCTTCTAAATTTAGTCCTTTTATTAAATAATATTTTCCAATTACCGGAATACTTAAATAATTTAGTGAAATTGTATTATCATTGTAATTATACCCTTGACCGAAATACATTAATTCAGGTTGAAAAGAGAATTTCTCAGAGATAGGTATTTCAGTTAAAACACCAACATTAAAAGAAGTTACAGGATCTATTTGTTCTGTATTATCTCCAACTATAGACGCGTAATTTAAACCTATTTTTGCCCCAAATTTAATTTCTTGTGCATTAACATTTACTCCTGCTAAAATGACAATAATTATTACAGCTATTATTTTTTTCATTATTCCAATTTAAGTTATAAAAATGAAATTAGCGAATTCTATTTTATTCTAAAAAATTTTATCTTAAACCTTAGAAAATCGAAAGTTAAGCTTTCATAAATAGAATGAGATTGTCCATAGCGGAATTCAACATTCGCTAATGAAAGAATCGAGAAAATAATTTAATCTTTTAAAATTCGAGTTAAGTTTATTGTATTATCATCATTAAATTCTGTAGGTCTTTCTGGACTATCGAAAGAAGCCGCAAGTTTCATATTATTTTCATCCTTGAAAACTATAATACCATACATTGTTCTCAAAATTTCATTATTCTCGCTTGTTACTATCACATCAATTTTCACTGGATTTTTTTCAGTGTTAAGTGAATAGGTCATTTTAGCCTTCTTTCCTTCATATAAGAAGTTTTTTCCTCCCATCTTTTTTCCCTCAAATTCCATTGATGCGTAACCCTCAGAATCAAATGTCATAAACCCAAGAGCTCCATTATCTTCCACCTTCCACCTTCCAACAATATCTATATTTATAAAATCAGAATTGAAAGATAGCATTGGTATTATAAAAAGTAGGAATATATATTTTTTCATAGTTTGTTTAAAATTATGTAACCTTTATTCGGAACGGGGCAAAATGTCATGTCCTGAAATATGCTACAAGTTAATAATAATTTTTAAGCTGATAATTTATAAACCATACTAGGTGTTTTAAAGTTTAAAAATAATTGTTATCTTATTTAGTTGTATAAATTAATTACATTTTTTGCCGCTTTCTTTGCATGAGCTACATTATAAAAGGTTTGCTTGATATAAGATTCATTTTTTAAGATTCCGTTTACACATAAAGCCATTACATTTTTACCTGCCGGAAGACAGAATGCGGAGCAAGTTATATAGGGTATTAAATTATTGATAATCATTCTAAAAAATAAAATTGTAACTTTAAAGTGAGAGACAAGGGCATATCATAGGAGCCGTTGTTGTGTGTTGTTTTTTCAGCATCCAGGACAGTATACCACTGGTGGTCTTATTATTTCATTTAATTCTGATATTTTGACATTAGAAGGCAATTTCCATCCATCTTTTTTAGACCAGTATTTTCTCCGTTCTTTAATGTTTTCAATTCTTTTTTTTGCCTCGTGTTTCCAAAAGGAATTCGGATAATTTTTTATTAAAAACTCATAATCTGATATTATTTTATTTGGTGAATTTTCTAATTCAGATAAAACTATTTTTTCGTATATCTTAAAAGGTTTTATAAATTCAGCATTTACATAGTTGAGACTATCTACTAATATCTTGTTTTGATTTTCTATTTTAGTAATTCGGTTTTCTAATTTATTTAATTTTTCTGTCTTTGTACAAGATGTAATAATTAATAAAATCGGAAAAAATAAAATAATATTTTTCATTTGTAGTTCGTTTTTTAAAATTACACAACGTGATTTAATAAAGTGTATTTTAACACAGTTTATTTTTTGTTAGTAGTATATTTTCAATTTTCAAAATGTTATTATAGACTTGAAGTATTTTAATCGGATGTCTTTATAACAATTACATTTGGTAAATGCTTATAAAGGAAATAGTATCTATTATTCCGTGCATGAGCATTAATGGCCAAAGCCTTCTTCCATTCATAATAAAAGCCACACCAAAAATGAATCCAATACTTCCCGTAATCAAAATCCCTGTAATGCCTTGATAGGCATGAATGAGTCCAAAGATAATAGAGCTAATGACAACAGAAGCCCACATAGACCACTTGGTGCTGCCCATCAATTTGTCGATTGCATTAAGTAAAAAGCCTCTAAAAATAAGCTCTTCCAAAAAAGCGGCAGTTATCCATACTATCACAAGAGCGAAAACGAGACCTGGCAGATTTCCTTTCAAACTCATTAAATGAGAAATGTTTGGTCGCTCTCCAAGCTTAACGATTTCGGGTGAAACATAACGGGCAAATAATTGAAAAGCAATGTATAAACCAATGAATATGAGTATCGGTTGCCACCAATTTTTGGGTTTTCCAAGTCCCAAATCAATCCATTTTAAATGAGCATGCTTTTTATAGCCCAAAACGATTAACGTCATTAAGGTAAAATTAGAAACCATGAGCCAAAATCCAAGGCTGTCATATGCTGTGATGTCGGTCATGTGCTGGTTGATGAAAATACTCATTATATAATTGACAGTTAATAATAATAGTATCGTAAGACTAAGTACCTGCTTATTGTCTTTTGTTTTAAGTGTTGTTTTCATGTGATTCAGATGTTTGGAATGTTTATGTAACTACGTCAATGGTATTGTTTGTTGTGTTTGATTTTTCAATTTCTGCTTTTAATTTCTCAAGCCAATGAGTCATGTCGTCTGCTAATTTTAAGTTCATTTTCTTTTTTATTAAGTTGATAATCCAACCTTCCATGCTTTCTTCAACACTTACTTTTGTTCCGTTTTCCGTTGGTTGTAAGAACCAATTGTGAATGGCTCTTGCACCAAAGGTTTTTCCTTCCCAGCCAAGCATTTTGTTTGGTATTGTGGTGTGAATTTTTGATTTGATTTTACTTCCATTTGTTTTCCAAGTAAAAATATTTCCAACTTTTAAACCTCCTTTTAATGACGATTGTTGTATCCTCTCATTCCATTCGCTCCAACCGTCAATGTTGGTTAAAATTTGCCATACTTTTTCTGGGGTAGCATTAATAACTATTTCTTTGGATTGAATTACTGGTGCTTCTTGATTGATGGTCATGCTTCTTCATTTTATGCTTTGACATTGTTTGCCAAACCGATTAGAAAAACTAGAATTAACACTGCTTCACTTTTATTGCATTTTGTTAAAGCAAAGTTAGGAACTCTATTTCTCTGTTGGCTTGACATAAATCAAGAAGTTAGTTTGATTGTTTATTTCTAATTCTACTTAGAGTCTCGGCTGACATCCCAAGCATTGAAGCTATTTGATTGAGCGGAGCTTCATTAAAAAGACGAGGGTTTAAGTTAAAAAACTGATTATACCTTTCTTCGGCACTTAAAGCCAAGTGTGACACGACACGACTTTCCAAAACAGAAAAACACTTGGCTAAAAACATTTTATCCAATTTGTCCCACCTTTGTACTCTTGTTGATATTCTATTGTAATTCTCTTTTGAAATTACCAAAAGCTCCACATCTGTTATGGCTTGGTAGTTTACTTTTGATTTTTGATCGAAAAGGAAAGCTGATAAATCAACAGCAATGTAGCCACTTGTAGAAAACCATTTGGTTACTTCTTTTTCGTTGACATATAAGAATTCTCTAAGGATGCCTTTTTCTACAAATCCCATTTGTCTTACATATTGACCTTCTTTCAGAAAGTAATCTCCTTTTTTAATTTCTTTGGGTTGGAAGAAGTCCTTTATTTCTTGAAATTCCCTTTTAGTAAGTCCTAAAGCTTCAATTATATGTTTTTTAATATCAGACATTATTTTTATTAATTTATAGGGTAATTAGAGTATTAATCTTTATTCAGGTCTAATTCCATTTCTAATTGTTCTATAGAATATTCAAAACCTAATGACTCAAAAAAACCAGTTACATGCTTTGACTTTTTATCTACATTAATTACAGAAAAATAGCTCCCATATTTTTCTGCTAATTCAGCTATTAATTTTGTGGCGATTCCCTTTTTTCTAAATGATTTATGAATAGCAATTTGTTGTATTTGTTTGCTTTTGGGTTTGTAAATTACATAACCTATCAATTGTCCATTAATATATGCGGCACGAGCATCATTATCTTTCTTCAAATCGTCCAATACATTTTTTGAGTTTTGCCATGTTGTATGGATGTCCCAAAAAGATTCCATTAAATTCCAGTCATAGTTTTGTAGTTCGATAGTTTCTACAACAGTATTGGAATTTTTAGGTTTAAAAATACCTTTAAAACATGCTAATTCTCTTGTTGTTTTAAAACCAACCTTCTCATAAGATTTTATGGCAGGAATATTTTCATTGATTACTTCTAGAATAATTTTGTCAATTCCATTTTTCTCTAGAATGGGTAAAGCAAAATCGTACATTTTTTTTGTAATTCCTTGCCCTCTGTTTTTGGGCATAACACCAGTTCCTCCATTATAGACCACTTTTTGATTGTTAATTGTGTCAAATCCATGCAAAATAAAAGCTATTAGTTTTTGATTCTCAAAAACACCAACCGATAAATTAAGGTTGATTTTATCTGAAGTCATTTTTGATACTAATTGGTTTTCAGTTAATTTAAAAGGCACAAAATAGTCAGCAAATGATTCATTGAAGACTTTTAAAATATCTTTACTATTGACACTTTCTAAACTCTTAAAATTCATTTATTTTTCTGAAATTATCGCTAATGGGATTATTTTTAATTTGTTGCGTGGTTTAAGCACTAAATTATAGCATTTATGAAAAAGCAGTAGATTGCTTATCTTTAAAGTTCACCAAAACGATAAGATATGAAAACAGAATCTACTGCTCAACCAAAGTTATTCATTGGAATTGACATACACAAACGAAGTTGGAAAATACATTTTTTTAGTCTCTGTTATTTTAGAGATAATATTGACTCAAAAAGCTCGGATTTCCTTTTTCCTTCGGGTAGAAATAAATTCCAATTAATAATTTACTGTTATCAGGTACTTTGTCTTTAATTCCTTTGTCGAAACTCGACCATTCGCTTTTCTTTATAATTTCAATTAGTTTTTGGTCAACTGAATTTCCAAAACCACTAACTTCCACAACATTGCTAATTGTCAAATCAGATTCAAATGTTATTTCATAAATACCATAACTTTTCTCAAGTTCAATTCCCTTAAATTGCTCTAAATCTTTGTGAAGATTTGATTTTTCTATATAATTTATTTTATCGGTAAAGTCAATATTCTTGGATTTAAACATTTTTAAAATATCTAACTCTCTTTGTTGTCTTTTAAAGTTACGTTTGTTCAGATAAAGTAAACCAGAACACATTCCAATTCCATAATTTCCGTCTTTATTTTTTCGAGCATAAGCAACTAATTTTGTGTTTGTTGGAATATAAATGTCACAAGAACTTCCAATTCCATTATCACTTCTACCATAAATATAAATTGATTTCAGTCGTTCGCCTTTAAATAACTCGTTAATCTTAATATCTGCTTTATATCCTTGTTCGTTCTTTTTATTCGGATAAATTTTCAGAATTGTTACGTTAGCAACAAATTCGGACTCAATAAATTTTTCCGTTATTTTCGGTTGATCGCAATCACAAGCGAAAACTCCGATTGAAAACAGAAATATTGTGATTAGCAAGATGTTTTTCATAATTGGTGGCTAAAGGTTTGAATGTGGTACGTTTGGCATTTCAACGCTCCAAATTTTCAATTTACTACTATGTTTCTTTATTGCTATCATCTTCATATTTAGTACTATCTGCCAAATGCACTTTATTTTTTGCTAGCAAACATTTTTATTTAATATCTTTTTCGGAAATCAGTTGTTTCTTCTCTTTTGGGTTATTGATTATTGATTTCTTAAAATTTCCATAATTATTCTGCGAATCTTTAGTAACTATTTCTTCATTTTTATATGCTATAACGTGATTGTATATGATTTCGTTACGTGGTTTAAGCACTAAAGTTAGCAAATAAATCACAGATAGAAAGTCCGCGAGGACTTTCGTAAGTAGACTAGAACTAGCAATTAATTTTATACGGCTTAAGTTTGTCTTTTAATAAATTTGATACTTAATCAGAAAGAATAAAAGAGAGAATTAAGGTTAATATATACGGTGAAGCTTAGACTTCGACAACATTGGTAATCCTCTCTCTTTTCTACTTAAAATCACGTTCAGTTCTGT
>NZ_RPFJ01000040.1 GCF_003813905.1 Aureibaculum marinum | reverse complement strand
CAATAAATTTATACAACCAAATAAGATTACATTTATCTTTAGACTTTAAAACACCAAATATGGTATATAAATTATCAGCTTAAATTAATTATTAACCTGTAGCCATATTTCAGGACGAGACATTATCAGAAACCGCTAATCAATGATAAAATTCTTTAGAAAAATTAGACAAAACTTGCTTTTAGAAGGCAAAATTGGAAAATACCTTAAATATGCAATCGGTGAAATTATACTTGTTGTTCTAGGGATTTTAATTGCCCTACAACTTAACAACCTCAATGATGAACGGAAAACTGAAAATTTAAGGCAAGTTTATTATAAACAATTACTACAAGATTTTGAGAACGACAAAGCATATATAAAAGAGCATTCTTCAAGAATAGATTCTAATATGGTAAAATTTAGAACTTTTAAAGACATCTATAATCAGCCAAACTTACCAATAAACAAAATAATTTCTAAAGTTAGAAATTTAGCTTGGCCACTTTATAATGTTCAATTCAAATCTAACACGATACATACTTTGCAAAATACAGGTGACATCAAATTAATGCCACCTATCATTAGAGAACAATTAATCAGTTTAGAAAAATATATAGAAGAAACAGAAAAAGTTTCTAAATACAACAATGATAAATCTGGTGAAGGGACATCTGCGGCAGCTAATAAATTTGGAAGTGAAGAGTTTGCCTTTAAAAATATACAAAATCAGCCCAAACTATTGGAATATGTATTTGAAGAAAAAAACTTAATAGAGCTTCTTATTAAATTAGAGTTTAGTCAATATATGAAGGTGGAATCGGAACAAGGAAGTCTTATAAGATTTAAGAATATTCTATCGGATATGGAAGAAATTGAAATTCTTATTAATAAGGAATTAAAAAAATAACGAAAGCCCAACAAAGAACTGAGGTAAAAACAAATAAAAAGTCTATTAATTTTTCACCAAAGTACTTTTGTAATTATCATCGTAAGAAATTCCATTTTTTACTATAGAAAATGCTTGTTTTAACATTTTGTTAGACACTCATTTTTTTTACATAAAAATTAGTATCTTTAAACCAATACTTATTTTTATGAAACAATTTTCATGGACAATTACACCTACAATTTTGTTTCCTAAAAAACTTAACTTAAATAAGTTACCTGTTGAAAAACTTTATTAAATCACTAAAACACCTTCCAAAAATATGGGCAGCGTTAAGCTATTCTGCTTTGTTGGTATTCTCATTATTTCTATTTTTTGGTAGAAGTATTCCTGAAATTAGAATAGCATCACTTTTAAAAGTATTTCCAGATTTCTATAAACATGTATCAAACTTTTCCTTAACTTTAATAGTTTTTGTATCCATAGGATATATTGGACTAATGGTAGGTTTAAAATTAAAACATATAACAATTATTGGAATTGTTTTTGGAATTATAAATATGATTTTCGAATTTTTTATTTCAATTTTAAATACACCTGACAAAACTGATGCCGTTTATGGAGTAAGTAGTGTAATTTTAGGATTACTATTTTTATATACCGTAAAGAAAAGTGGATTACAAAAAAATAAATTATAACAATAAAAACTACACAAGTACAACTATTTTTTAACAACTAAATAGCACTTTTTTTTGCCACTTTTGGTAATTGAATATAATCTTGAACTAGCTTCACTTAATGGTCTTAAGTGTTTAACTAGTATAACTTAGGCTAAAAAATAAAAAAAAGCAATAAATTTATATAATCAAATAAGATTACACTTATCTTTAAACTTTAAAACACCAAATAGGATATATAAATTAGCAACCTAAATTCAATTTTAACCTGTACATATTTCTGAAGACATTCAAATGAATTCATCAAATATTATCTATATAAAAAATATGGTTTGTCCACGTTGTATTGATGTGGTTAAAACTATTTATGAAGAATTGGATATTCCAATAAAACATATTCAATTGGGTAAAGTAGAAAGTTATAAAGAAATAAGTGATGATGTAAAATCTAAACTAGCCAATAACTTAATAGAAAGAGGGTTTGAATTACTTCAAGATAAAAACAAAAAAATTATAGAACAAATTAAAACCATAATTGTAACACAAATACACCATTCAAAAGAACAATTAACTTCTAATTTTTCAGTATATATTTCTGAAAAATTGCATCATGAATATTCATCACTTAGCCGACTCTTCTCATCTGTAGAAGGTATTACCATTGAGCGTTTTATACTCAAACAAAAAATTGAACGCGTAAAAGAACTCCTTTTCTATAAAGAATATACCCTTTCAGAAATAGCCTTTCAAATGAACTATAGTAGTGTAGCTCACCTTTCTGCCCAGTTCAAAAAAGAAACTGGAATGTCTCCTTCTGAGTTTAAAAAACTAAAAGATCCAAATTATCAAGCTATAGATTCTATTTAGATAAAAAAATTAGACGAATCATAATTCTATAACTAATAGTCATAATTATGTAATAGTGTCTGTAAACAGTTGCTATATCTTTGTTCTATCAAAAAATGGTATAGTATGAAAGAACAATATAAAATAGTAGGAATGACGTGTGCAACATGTGCCATTAGTGTAGAATCCTATTTAAAACCTCAAGAAGGTATTATTGATGTTACTGTGAATTATCCAAATCAAACTGTACTACTAGAATATGACCATAGTAAAGTAACACTTGAAAACATTCAACAAAAAATAAAAGAAATAGGTTATACAATTGTAGTAGGAAACACACAAGACAGCCAAAAGATATTTAAAAAATTAGAAGAAAACAGGTTACGTTCTCTTAAATTTAAGCTGATTTTCTCAACTTTATTTTCAATACCCATCTTTATTATGTCAATGTTTTTGATGGGAAAAATACCTTATGAAAATTGGATTATGATGGTACTTTCCATTCCCGTTATATTTGTTAGTGGTGCTGAATTTTACACTATTGCTTGGAAAAAGTTGAAGCACTTTTCTGCCAATATGGATACACTTGTAGCACTTAGTACAGGCATTGCGTTTTTATTTAGTGTATTTAACACAGTATATCCTCATTATTTTATAAGTAAAGGGATTAACCCACATGTTTATTTTGAATCTGCCGTAATTATTATTACTCTAATACTTTTGGGGCGTTTTTTAGAAGAAAAAGCAAAAAGTAAAACATCTTCTGCTATAAAAAAACTAATGAGTTTAACCCCTAAAAAGGTAACTGCTATTAGAAATGGAGAAGAAGTAATTATATCCTATGATGAAATTCTTAAAGGAGAACTTATTATTTTAAAACCCGGAGATAAAGTACCAGTTGATGGCAAAGTAAAAAAAGGAAATTCGTTTATTGACGAAAGTATGATTTCTGGAGAGCCTATTCCTGTAAAAAAAATAAAAGGAAGTAAAGTATTTGCAGGTACTATTAACCAAAAAGGAGCCTTAAGAATATTGGCAGATAAAATTGGTAACGACACCTTACTCTCTCAAATTATTAAATTGGTTGAACAAGCACAATCAAGCAAACCTACCATTCAAAAAATGGCAGATAAGATAGCTGGCATATTTGTTCCCGTTGTAATTGGACTTTCAGTCTTAGCTTTTATTATATGGTATTTACTAGGGCCAGAGCCCTCTTCAACTTACGCTACGCTTGCCTTAATAACAGTTTTAATCATTGCTTGTCCGTGTGCATTAGGTTTAGCAACACCAACCGCTTTAATGGTAGGTATTGGAAAGGGTGCTGAGCAAGGAATTCTTATTAAAGATGCTCAATCTCTTGAGACTGCTTATAAAATTGACACATTAATTCTTGATAAGACAGGGACTATAACAGAAGGAAAACCACAAGTGATCGATATTATTTGGGATAAAAATATAGTATCAACTACACTAGAAAAAGTAGTTTTAACGATAGAGTCTCAATCAGAACATCCTATTGCAGAAGCAATTGTTCAACATCTTAAAAAAATAACTACTGAACTTATTGCTATTCAATCGTTTCAGAGTATAACAGGTCTAGGAACTGAAGCTACAGTCAATAATAAACGCTATAGAATAGGTAATGAAAACTTAATGCTTCAAAATAAGATTAATATTCCTAATACATTACAGCAAAAAGCAAAATCATTAAAATTAGAAGCAAAAACAGTAGTTTATATTAGTGAACAAGACTCTGTGGTAGGAATTATTGCTGTAGCTGATAAAGTAAAAGAAACCACTATTTCCGCCATTAGAAAACTACAAAAATTAGGAATTGACATTCACATGTTAACTGGAGACAATGAACAAACTGCAAAAGCTATTGCCCAACAAGTTGGAATTAAACATTTTCAAGCCAATGTAATGCCTTCCGAAAAAGGAAAATTTGTGGAACAATTACAAAAGCAAGGAAAAATTGTTGCTATGGCTGGAGATGGCATAAATGATTCTCTGGCTCTAGCTCAAGCTGATGTAGGTATTGCAATGGGAAGCGGAACAGACATAGCCATGGAAAGTGCAGGAATTACCTTGATGCAATCTAATTTAAAACTAATTGTTAAAGCCATTCAATTGTCCAAAGCTACCATGAAAACAATTAAACAAAATTTATTTTGGGCTTTTATTTATAACCTAATTGCTATTCCTATTGCTGCAGGTATGCTCTACCCTATCAACGGCTTTTTATTAAATCCTATGATTGCTGGAGCAGCAATGTCTATGAGTTCAATATCTGTACTTGCCAATAGTTTACGATTAAAAAATAGTACCATTTAATTCATTTAAAATCACATAAAATATGAGAATAGTAAAATATAAAACAAACATAAAATGTACAGGGTGTATTAAATCTTTAACTCCCGTATTAAATGCAATAGATAATATTGATTCTTGGAAGGTAGATCTTAATAGTTCAGATAAAGTTTTAGAAGTGGAAATTGATGACGATAATAAAGAAACAGTATTCAATGCTGTAAAAGATTTAGGTTTTGAAATTGAAGAGATTCAATAATAATTAGAAATACCTACATTATTAACTAATAAATCTGTTTTGCTATAAATAGCTTCGGCATCACGCACTGCAGTTTCAAATTGTTCTTTATCAGTTACATTAACATTTTTACAATTAACATTTGATAAATTTAAAAAATTACAAACTTTATACCAACCTACCTGCCAGTAGGCAGATTCAACTTATATTTGTTAAATTAGGTGATTTAAACTCAATCTTGATAAATTAATTAGCGAAGTTTAACCATGTACAATCACTTTGTGTATTATTTATAAAACACTCAAAACAACAATGAACACTCCTATTCTAAAAACATTTTTAACTTCCAATCTTAATATTGATGAAAAAGAAATTATATCAATAGTAGAAAATTGCACAGTTAAAAAGGTTAAAAAAGAGGAATTCTTATTAAGAAGTGGTGAACATTGTAAACACACTTTTTTTGTTGAAAGTGGATTGTTAAGACAATTTTCTATTGATCAAAAAGGCAAAGAACACATACTTTCTTTTGCTCCTGAAAATTGGTTTGTAACAGACAGAGAAAGTGCTTTTTTTAATAAACCTTCTGTATATTTTATTCAAGCCTTAGAAAATAGTGAAGTTGTTCTGATAGATGAAAATTTTGTAAAATTACTTTCTAAAAAAGTTGAAAACTTTACTGATTTTAATAACAAACTACTACATAATCATATACGACATTTACAAAACAGAATTAATTTATTATTAAGTGCAGTTGCAGAAGATAGATACTTAGAGTTTATAAAAATGTATCCAGACATACTACTGAGAGTTCCACAAACAATGGTTGCTTCTTATTTAGGTATTACACCTGAAAGTTTAAGTCGCGTTCGAAAAGAATTGGCATCTAAAAATTTTAAAAAGTAAGTTCTTATCATACATCAATGCACAGCTTTTTTTCTCGAGGTACATTTGTGCTATAAAATTATAAATTATGAAAACAAGAACTGTAGAATTAGTAGCAAGTCCAAGAGAGCCTCATTTTGTTGGTGATGGTTTTAGAGTACATAATTTTATTCCAAGTGGATATAGAATGGATATGAAGCGTATGGATCCATTTATTTTAATGGATTATAATTCAACGTATTCGTTCCCTCCTTCAGAAAAACCAAAAGGTGTTGGTGTTCATCCACATAGAGGTTTTGAAACCGTAACAATTGCTTACAAAGGCAAAGTGGCACATCATGACAGTAGTGGCGGCGGTGGCGTTATTGGAGAAGGTGATGTACAATGGATGACCGCAGCTAGTGGCGTGTTACATAAAGAGTATCACGAAAAAGAATGGAGCAAAAAAGGTGGCGATTTTCAAATGGTTCAACTTTGGGTAAACCTACCTAAAAAATATAAAATGAGTGCTCCAAAATATCAAGCAATTCAATATAAAGACATTAACCATTATATACTAAAAGATAATTCGGGTCATATAGAAGTAATTGCAGGAAATTATAAAAACACAAATGGTGTTGCTTCAACTTTTACACCTATAAACATGTTAAACGCAAAATTGAACAAAGGTAGAAAAGCCGATTTTCAATTTCCATCACATTACAATACCACGCTTCTTGTTTTAGAAGGTAATATTATAATCAATGGAAGTGAAAAAGTACCCACAGATCATTTGGCTCTTATGGCAAACGATGGTGAAGCTTTTGAAATAGAAGCAACAGACGATGCTCTTGTATTGGTATTAAGTGGAGAACCTATCAACGAACCCATTGCGGCTCACGGACCTTTTGTAATGAATACTAAAGAAGAATTGAAAGAAGCTTTTAATGATTTTAATAATGGAAAATTTGGTTATCTAGAAGATTAAACTTTATATTTATTTTAAAAAACTATGAAGTATTAACTCTACTAATTTCCGGACTTGGTATTACTTTTTTACCTGATTTTTTTGTTAGTGATTGGACTGGATTTAAAGTAAAAAAACATGATGGCCCTGTAAATTTTAGAGAAATAGGATTATCTTATGCTCCAAAAAGCTTAGAAAATTCAAAAATTTCTGAATTGATAGATTACTTTTCTAAAAACATGGATGCTTTTTTTTAATAAAAAAACTAGCTATATCAATTTATTATACTTCGTTTTTACTCACTATTTAAAAGTACTTATACCAATCTACAAACACCTAAAAAAATCAATTAGAATAGATAGGTGAGTAAAATTAAATGAGCTTACCTTTTCCCAACGCTGATTGAAAATAATACTAAAAGTTGATACAAAAATCGCAATTTATTTCTACATTTGCTAAAAATGGATCAAATGACAAGTTTCGGAAATTATATTAAGACTGAAAGAGAAAAACGAGAATGGACACAAACCGAACTCGGAACTAAAATCGGAATCAATACAAGTGCTATTTGTAGAATTGAAAATGGAAGTCAAAAATTCAGTAAATCTAAATTGAAAAAGCTTGCAGAATTATTTCAAACTGATTTACAAATTGTTACCGATTTATTTTTTGCTGACAAATTTGTAAAAGAAGCTCTAAAATATAAATGCTCTGAATCCATTTTTTCTGTAGCAGAAGATACTGCTAACTATTACAGAAATGTCAATGTAAAACAAGGAAAATTAGAATTATGAAAAAACCATTAACATATATTAGCCTATTCAGTAGTGCTGGTGTTGGATGCTATGGCTTCAAACTTAATGGTTTTGAATGCATTGCTACTAACGAACTACTTACTAAAAGACTTAAAATACAAGCTTTTAACAACAAATGTAAATACGAAAGTGGATACATTGATGGAGATATTACTAAGCAAGAAGTTAAACAAAAACTTCTTAATGAATTAAAGTTTTGGCAAGAGAAACATAAAATTAAAACGCCAGATGTTTTAATAGCAACGCCACCTTGTCAAGGTATGTCTGTTGCTAATCACAAAAAGAATGATGAAATATCAAGGAATTCTTTAGTTGTTGAATCAATAAAATTAACAAATAAGATTCTTCCAAAATATTTTGTTTTTGAGAATGTACGAGCATTTTTAAACACTACGTGTACAGACATTGATGGTGTTGTAAAACCAATAAAAGAAGCTATTAAATATAATCTTGGAGGCAATTATAATATTTTATATAAAATTGTAAACTTCAAAGAATATGGTTCCAATTCAAGCAGAACAAGAACATTAGTTATTGGAGTAAGAAAAGATATTCCAAACATAACACCTTATGATATATTTCCTAAAAAGCAAAAATCAAAAACTTTACGTCAGCTAATTGGAGATTTACCATCATTAACAGAAATGGGAGAAATTTCAAATGACATTTTTCATTCTTATCGCGAATTTGACCAAAGAATGCTTCCTTGGATTGAAAATTTAGAAGAAGGTCAATCAGCATTTGAAAATTCCGAACCTGAAAGAATTCCTCACAGAATTATTAACGGCGAAATTGTCAATAATAAGAGTAAGAATGGAGATAAATATGCTCGATGGTATTGGGATAAAGAAGGTCCTTGTGTCCATACAAGAAATGACATTTTAGCAAGTCAAAATACGGTTCATCCATCAGATAATAGAGTATTTTCAATAAGAGAATTAATGAGAATGTTATCTATTCCAGAATCTTTTGAATGGTCTCATATTAAAACTGATAAACTTAATAAGTTAACAGAATTAGAAAAAAAGGCTTTCTTAAAAAAGGAAGAACTTAATATTAGACATTGTTTAGGGGAAGCAGTGCCAACAGGAGTTTTTAAAAATATTGCTTCTAATATTAAAAAAGCAAACAAAAATGAAAGTTTGTCTTTATCTCAAATAAAATCTCTTGAAGAAGAATTCAAGCTAAACAAAACAGAGAATATCGTAAGTTTCATCAAGAATAACTTCAAAAACTATTCTTTAGATAATATTTTTTTAATAGCAGAGCATTCTAACTCGGAAAGATTAAAAACAAGTGCCTATTTTACAAGAAAAGATATTGCTTATTCTGTAATAAAAGATTTACCAGAACTAAAAAAGAAAAAGAAAATAAGAATTCTTGAACCATCTGTAGGAGTTGGTAATTTCATTCCAATGTTGTTTGAAAAATATGAAAAAAAAGACGAAGTAATTCTTGATGTTTGTGATATTGACAACAATTCATTGCAAATTTTAAAGACAATTTTGTCAAAAATTAAAGTTCCGAAAAACTTTAAAATCAACTTTAAACATACAGATTTTCTACTTTGGAATTGTAAAACAAAATACGACATCGTTGTTGGTAATCCACCATATGGAAAAGTAACAAAGAACAAAGAATTATTAGATATATATAAGTTTAAAGCACATAATTCCGACACTAATAATATATTTTCTTTTTTTATTGAAAAGTCATTGCGTTTAGGAAACTATGTTTCTTTAATTGTTCCTAAAAGCTTATTAAATGCACCTGAATTTAATAAAACAAGAGACCTTTTAAAAAGTTGTGATTTACAGAAAATATGTGACTATGGAGAAAAAGCTTTTAAGGGTGTAAAAATTGAAACTGTAAGTTTTTTATGCTCTTCTTCCGTTTCAACAAAAGATAGTGTAATAATTGAAAGTTACATCAAAAACTCGTATAAGGAAGAAAGCAAAGAATATATTTTTTCTGATGATTTTCCTTATTGGCTAATTTACAGAGATGCAAGTTTCGATAATGTCGTTTCTAAAATGAAACTTGATATTTTTAATAGTTTCAGAGATAGGCAAATCACAAAATCAATTACACAAGACAAAGGCAAAGTAAGAGTTTTAAAATCGAGAAACATTGGCAACAATGAAATAAAAAAAATTGATGGCTATGATTGTTACGTTGATGAAATTGAGGAACTTGCTGTTTCTAAATTCTACAACGAATCTGATGTAGTAATGGTTCCAAATCTAACTTATTATCCAAGAGCAAGTTTTTTACCAAAGAATACAATTACTGATGGTTCAGTTGCTTTATTGACTTTAAAAAATGGAAGTCGTTTACCTACGGAACAAGATTTAGAATTTTATAGCACAGAAGAATTTGAAAACTATTATAGAGTTGCAAGAAACTACGGAACAAGGTCTTTAAATATTGACAACAATTCCGTATTTTTCTTTGGCTTATTAAAAGAAATAACTGAATGATAGAACAACTTAACGAGCACTTTGCAAATTTTGATTTTGACGTTAGAAAATCTAAAGATGCAAGATTTATGGACCAAAAAGTTACGCCAGATGTACTTTGCATTATGGCTGACTGTGTTTTAAACTATACAGCAGACAGAGATATTGAATTTACGAAAGATGATATTTGGAACGACAGCTACTTTAATACAAACGTAAAGGCAATTTTCAATAAACCTGATGCAAAAAATGAAACAACTCGTCAAGAATATGACAAGTTTACTTCTCAACCATTAAGAACATTAGCTTATTCAGGCGTTTTGGCAATGCGAAAAGATGGAAATAAAAATCTTTATCACATAACCAATAAACCAATTCTTGAGTTCATAGCAATGAAAGAAAGAAATGCGTATTTATTTCTTTACCATTACTTGATAAAAGTATTATCAGATAGCAACGAATTAAGATATTTTGAAGAATTTAAAAGTAAATGTATTAATGGTTCAGTTGATAATGCTGACTTTCAAGATTTAAAAACTCGCTTTCAAAGATTTATTATTGGCAATACAGCTATAAATGGAACTACAGAGGTAAACAGGATTTTCCCTAAAATTCTAAATGTTTATGCTTGTCAAAATAATATTCAAGGTACTGTAAAAGGTAGACTTTCAGCTAACCAATTTTACTATACAGATTTAATGTACAATCGTCCTAATTGGAGAGATGTTGGAAAAAACAAGAATGTATCAAGAAATGAAGCTGTAGAAGAACACGAAACTTTAATGATGGCTCAAAATGAAGCATATTCAGATTATCAAGTTCAAAAAGCAATGAATATGATTCGAAAAATGTATAAAGAAAGTGAAATTAAAGACCAATGGGCAAATGGTGAAGCAACACAAATTCATCACATTTTTCCAAAATCAGAATTTCCTCAATTAGCACATTATCTTGAAAATTTAATCAAACTAACACCAACTCAACATTACGCAAAAGCTCATCCAAGTAATAAAACAGACGCTATAAATAAAGATTATCAATTAGTTTGCCTACTTGCAAAATCTGACAACATCGAAAATTCTTTGAGAAAAGGCGAATATATTTACAGAAAGGAGTCTTTTGTTTATGTTATAAACACAGGTTTATCCGAAACGTTGGAAATTGACCTTGACTTTATAGACATTAAACGAGAATTGAGTAGAATTTATAACGAAGCTTAAAAATATCAAATGGAAGTTGTATTCTAAAAAAGTACTACCCCTAAAATTTAATTAAAACAAAAAAAGTGATTCTACAATATGCACTCTTAGGGTTTTTAAATGGAATATCTATGTCGGTTATTTCATGGATTGTAGGAATGATACTCAATAGCTTATTTATGAAAACTAAGTATTATAAAAAAGCATCACACCTCAACTTTATTACTAGTAAAAAACGTAATACTATTATTGGCCTAAACTATTTTAAATGGATTGTTAAAAACACTTTTTTTAAATACTTAAATCAGAAACTTAAAGTAGAACATAAAAAAACAGATTTAACTGAAATACGAAAAGAAATGACCTTTTCTGAAATAAGTCATTTAATCGGATTTATTTTTGTAACAATTATCGCAATCTATAACTGTTTTAGTGAGCATATCGTTTTTGCACTCACCATGATGCTCGCTAATATTTTATTGAATTTATATCCCGCATTATTACAACAACAAAATAAAAGAAGAATTGATGTACTATTAAAAAAACATGTACAACCGTTGTAAATCAAGTTTATAAACTTACAATACGTTCTTCAAAAAGTAGTCCACCTTTATACATTCCTTTTAAAACTGGATGAATATCTTTACCTAATGCTGTTAAACTATATTCAACTCGTGGTGGCACTTCAGGAAAAACAGTTCTTTTAATTAAACCATCATGTTCTAATTCTTTTAGCTGTTTGGTAAGCATGCGTTCACTTATGTCAGGCATCAGTTTTACCAACTCATTATATCTTTTAGTCCCTTGAAAAAGATGTAAAATAATAGTGCCTTTTCGTTTCCCTTTTATAGCATTTATAAATGTATCTATCGGACAATAACTTTTTTTCATTTTTTTTTATGCTTTTACCCTTTGTAAACAGACAATACAGCACAAAATGTTCGTATCTGTATAAATTGTAAGTTCTTGTATACCAGTATATTTTTATCGAAATTTGATGTAAAAATAAGCAAAACAAATAAAATAACGATTATGAGTAAGCAAGCAACATACAAAGCTTTTAGAGTTGAAGAAATTGATAATACTTATGTTTCTACTATTAAAGAAATGCCATTTTCTAATGTAACCGAAGATGAACTACTTATAAAAGTAAGTTATAGTTCATTAAATTATAAAGATGCCTTATCTGCATCAGGAAATAAAGGAGTTACCAAAAAATATCCTCATACACCCGGTATTGATGCTGTAGGAACTGTTGTAGCTTCTAAGTCGCCCAAATTTAAAGTTTCAGAGCACGTAATTGTTACCAGTTATGACTTAGGTATGAATACAGATGGAGGCTTTGCAGAATACATAAAAGTACCTGCAAGTTGGGCAGTAAAACTCCCTAAAAATCTTTCAATAAAAGAAGCTATGGTTATTGGCACAGCAGGGTTAACTGCAGGTATATCTGTATTAAAATTAAGTGAGCTTGTTAAACCTGAAGATGGTCCAATAATTGTTTCTGGAGCCACTGGAGGTGTTGGTTCTATGAGTTTAAAAATTTTAAAAAAAATGGGGTATAAAACTGTTGCAATAACCGGTAAAGAAGTAGAAATTAATTTTTTAAAAGATTTAGGTGCCGATGAAATAATTATGCGAAAAGATGTTGAAAATATGGATAAAAGACCGTTACTAAAATCTATTTATGCTGGTGGTATAGATACCGTTGGAGGTGTAATTCTTGAAAATATTATAAAATCAATACAACCAATGGGTGTTGTTACTTGTTGCGGAAATGTTGCTTCTCCAAAACTAGACGTAACCGTTTTTCCGTTTATATTAAGAGGAATAACTTTAATTGGGATAGATTCTCAAAATTACCCTATGAAGTATCGAGAAAAAGTATGGGAAAAATTCGCTAGTCAATGGAAATTAGACCAATTATCTGATACAGCTACAGAAATAACGTTAGCACAATTAAAAGAAAAAATTGATTTAATGTTACAAGGCAAATTAAAAGGAAGAACTGTAGTTAATGTAAATTAATAAGGCATACTATAAAGAGTACGCTCTGCTCATGTTAGAATTAAAGCTTATAAAAAACAATTAGAATTCGTATCCAAATAAGCTGTTTTATGAACTAGTTTTTCATAAAAATCAACATAAATATCATTAAAAAAAGTTGAGACATTTTATGCTTTTATAAAATCAAAATGCTTAAATAAAAGCCGTAAAAGTACAATTATTAGTACCTTTGTAGCTGTTAAAATAGACTATAGTTTATTTTAATTTACAAACAACAATAGTTTAATGAGTTACAAACATTTAGTTGAAGAAATTAAAGAAAATAGTAAACTTTTCAAAAATAAAAATGCCGTTTACTACAAAAATAATGAATGCAATACCTGGGAAGGAATTTCTTGGATAGATTTTGATTCGAGGATAGAATTACTATCTAAAGCTCTTATAAATTACGGAATAAAAGAACAGCAAAATATTGCTATTTTTTCTGAAAACATGCCTAATTGGATTATTGCAGATTGTGCAATTATGCGTATTAGAGCTGTTACAATACCAATTTTTGCAACAAATTCAAAAAAAGAAGTTGAATATGTAATAAATGATGCCGAAGTAAGTTTACTCTTTGTTGGTGATCAAAATGAATATGATAAAGCGTATGAACTTTTAGAGTCTTCTAACTATTTAAAATGTATAGTAGCATTAACAAAAACAATTAAACTTCACCCTTCAAATAATGCTTTATATTTAGAAGATTTTATGGCATTTGAACCTTCTAAAGAAATTAATACAGAACTTCAAAAGAGATATTACGAACGAAATTTTGAAGATATTGCAAGTATTATTTATACCTCCGGAACTACTGGAGAGCCTAAAGGTGTTATGTTAGATTATACCAATTTTGGTGCTTCATTAGTTGCTCATGATTATGAATTAGATGTTACTGAAAAAGATTCATCATTAAGTTTTTTACCTTTAAGTCATATTTACGAACGCAGTTGGGTATTTTTTTGTTTAAAAAAAGGAATAGAAGTTTATTTTAATCAAAATCCTAAAAAAATTGTAGAGGTTATTAAAGAGGTAAAACCTACTTTAATGTGTACAGTACCTCGAATATTTGAGAAAATTTTTGCCGCTATTCAAGACAAAAGAAAAGAAGCTTCGCCTACTAAAATGAAATTGGCAAGTTGGGCATTAGGTATTGGGAATAATTATTATAACAAACACAAACGTTTAGAAAAGAAAATACCAATAGGCTTAAAGCTAAAATATAAAATTGCTGACAAATTGGTATTGAGTAAACTACGAGATGTTTTTGGTGGACGCATAAAATTTATGCCATGTGGAGGAGCTCCTTTAGCTGCAGATTTTGTTTCGTTTTTTCACTCTTTTGGACTCAATATTAAGTGTGGATATGGATTAACTGAAACAACAGCTACAGCTACTCTTTTTGGAGATACTCATTTTGAGTTTAATACTGCTGGTAAACCATTAAAAGGAACTGAAATTAAAATTGGTGAAAATGACGAAATTTTAATAAAAGGGCCTGGCGTAATGAAAGGCTATTATAAAAAACCAGAAGCTACTGCTGCCGTTTTTGAAGATGGATGGTTTAAAACTGGAGATGCTGGTAAAATAGATCAAAAAGGAAATTTGATAATAACAGACAGAATTAAAGATTTAATGAAAACGTCTGGAGGAAAATATATTGCACCTCAAAAATTAGAAAATGCACTAATTACAGATTCTTTTATTGAACAAATTGCTGTTATTGGAGATCAACAAAAATATGTTACAGCTTTGGCTGTTCCTAGTTTTGAGAATTTAAAGAAATATGCTTTAGAACACAAAATTCATTTTAAAGATATAGAAGATTTAATTGCAAATAATCAAATTATAGAGCTTTTTGAAAAACGATTTGAAGAACTTCAAAAGGAATTTTCTAAATTTGAAAAAATCCAAAAATTCACCTTATTACCTAAAGAATTTAGTATTGTAGCTGGTGAAATTACAGCAACTTTAAAATTAAAACGAAAAGTAATTGCAAAAAAATACAAAGAACTAATTGATAAAATGTACTCAGATTAGTTCCTTGTATAATAATCCAAATGTCTTAAAAAAACTAAATAAAACTATTTTTTAGTTTTAATACTATTATTACTTTGGTTCCCATAAACATATGTAATCTACCAACATAGATGTAGGGAAATGTTCTGGATTTGGCGGACCTGGATAGTTGCCACCAACAGCAATGTTAATAATCGGATACATTTCAATCTGACTAACAATTTCAGGATCACAAATACTCGCTACCATAACTCCGTCAAAATACCATTTTATAAACTCATCAGTTTTCCAAACACCATATCGGTGCCATTCTCCTGCTATATCTCCACCTTCAGGAAGTGTTACAGGACCTATACCTGAGGACTGATTTAACGGAGTACCATCACACTGTACAGATGTTCCTGAAGTATTATTTGGTCCTCGATATCCAGATCTTGATATTGACCATTCACCATCATTGTAATGATAAGCTATAGTAGCTTGGTCCGTATCATAAGGTCCTCCTAAAAACTCTCCACCTGGTCCTCGTACAAATTCCCAGTCAATCTCAGTTCTACTTATACCATTGGCACCTGTATCTTCAGGAGAACTATAGTATTTGTGCAATAACCAAAAAGCTCCCCAAAAGCCGTCAACATCTGGTTCATACCAAATTTTAGCTTCTATATAACCATCACGATATGGAGTAGATTCAGCACCACTTAGTACTCCTGAATAATAATCTTGTCCTGTGGCTTCTGCTTGCTCTGGTGTGTTTAAACCTGCAGTAATAATTAAATGCTCTCCATCAAAATTAAAAGGATTAGGTGCTTTATTATCTCCGTTTAAAACATCCGTATAATATTGACGTTCCTTATTTATAATTACATCTGGCCCCCAAGGAAGTCTGCTCTTCCACTTATTAGCATCTGGTAAAGTGCCTGCCGCTTGGTTAAAATTATCTTCAAATGTTATGGTATAAGTAGAATCAATATCAGCTGGAAGCCTAGGGTCTAAAGTTACAGGTTCCTCATCTGGCGTATCAGGATTATTACCCTCATTCTCTTCTATATCACCGATATGCTGATCCGTATTAAATTTATCATTAGAACAGCTGGTAAAAACTAACAAAATTGATAGCATAAATATGCTGACTACTAAAGGATGTTTTTTCATACAAATACGTTATTTGGGTTAAGCTTATCATATAAGGCGAATTGTTAATATATAGCTATCTACTCTACCTTTATATACTATTTGAAGCAAATTTAAAGAATCTAATTAATATTAAGTGTATTTTTAACAATTATTTTTATATTTAGAGGTTTACAACCAAAATTTTCTATACTACCTCAAAATATAGTTAGAAAGATGTTTCTTAATTTTATAACACCATAGATCTAAAAAGTCAAAACCCTACTTACCTATTCAGTGCCCATAAGAAATTAAGTTCGTATAAATATGACTTTTTTTAAACCTATGTTATAAGTTTAACTATAGGCATTTTAGTTTCTATAAAAAAAATATTTTTTAAAAAGCAATTAAGAAATAGCGAAAATTACTAGGAAAATTTCTAAAAGAGTAAATTAATCAAAAAAGAAAAATAGCCTTTAATTAATAATTAATTGTAAAAAAAATACCAGTAGAGCTACTTACTCTACTGGTATTTTGAACTAACCTATTAACCAATTACTAAAACTCAAATTTATAACCAACTGACAATTGATTGTTGTCTAACAAATTACGTGTTGAAAAATCAACGTAAAAATTTTTAAGTAACACTGGCAATTCAGCACCAACTATTATAGTAGAAAAAACATCTGATTGGTCATTTATTTTACCATATCCACCTCCAACACCTAAATAAGGTTTTACCTTATTATTATGTTTAGCAATTTGGTAAATAACATTTGCAGACAAGCCATAAGAAGTATCTTTTCCAATGCCAACAAATACTTCAGGCATCAATTGAAAATTTGACGACTTAACATCATAATACATTCTTGCTCCAAAATTAGCTGTTGTAACATCACCAAAACTAACACCTCCAAAAGCGGAAGTACTATTGTAATTTAAAAATGAAATAGTACTTTCTTCCTCTATTTTTTTGTTTTCAAGTACTACATTCTCAACTTTATTTTTAGTAGCAGTAATTGAATCGTTAGACTGTATATTTTCTACTTCAACAGCCACATTCTCTTTCTCAGATTCTTGAGTATTTTCAGAAACTCTTTTGGTTGATTGTTCTACAACAACAGTATCCCTAACAATTATACGTTCTTCAACGTTATTATTTTTTACCTCAACATCTATTTTATGTTCAGTAGGTTTTACTTCCTTATTTTCTAATTTTGTACTGGTTTTAGTATCTTTTATTGGAAAATGCTCATCTACATTGTTAGTTTTACCTTCAATCTTATTATTTAATTCTTCTAATTTATTTAAAATTTTAATTGACATGTCATCTTCAACAAACCCATTGTTTTCTATATCTTCATTAGATTTTTTTCTAACATTTACATCTAACAATAGTTTTTCTAACGTATCAATTCTATTATTCAAATACTTAAATTGTTCTTGCTGATTTGTACTATCAAATTGAATAATATCATTAGATTTTGTTTTAGGAGTTTCATCTAAATTATTAAGAATTCTCTCAATAAGAGATTCAAATTCTTTTGGTGTCATTTGAATTAATTTCTCTTGAGTAGTGTCAATTAAAACTCCATTATCTGAATTAGTTTTTACTTGTTCTTCTTGTATTCCCTCAACTTGTTCAACTTGTTTTAAAGATTCTGTCACCTCTTTTTTCTCTTCTAATATTTCAATTACTTTATCAACATCTTTACTTTCGTAGGCCTTTTCTAGTTCTATTTCAAGTGATTTTACCTGATTTTGATACTCACTTTTTAAGTGTTGTATTTTATCATTATTAACTGCTTGTTGAGCTTCTAATTCTTTATTTAAATTGTCTTGATATATTTTTTCTGTACTGTCAGATTTTTTACCTAAATTAAATTTTACCCCAACATTATACATTAAATGTGATTGCAAATCTTTAGGCTCATTAATATCTGTAATATCCGTACCTGAAGTTACAAGTGCTCTGGCTCCACCAGTAATAGAAACATTACTACCTAATGGAATGGTTAACCCTAACCCTGCAGATGCAAACTCTGTACCTGAAACAAATAAACTGTCTTTTCCTAAATAGTTAGAATCAGGATTTAGATATCCACCTCCTAAAATTAAATAAGGTACTACTCCATTGCCATCATTTAAGTTAGCTCTAAATTCTAAACCATACATTGATAATTTATCAAAACTAGTAGATAACTCATCATCTTCAGTTGCTTGAAAATAAAACGCTCTAAGACCAACATATTCATTGAAATCAATACCTGCATAACCACCTAACATCCAAGTGTCTCTAAATAATGAGTTGTCATCAAAAGTTAATCGATTTGCACTTGGCTCTAATACAAACTGTAGCCCTTTAAAGCCTCCTTTAAATTTATTTAAATAAGCTTGGTCTAAAGGAGACAATGTTCCAGGTTTACGTCCGCCTAAATAAAACTGTAATGACCCCATTACTGACCAGTTCATTAATCTTTCATTAGAAAAATCAGCATCTGTAACTCCAAAAAGGGTTTTATCTTCATTAGCAAGAAGGTTTTTTGCTGCATTAAATTTATATGTAGTTCCTCTACCTTCTAACGTAAATACCAACCTCTTTGCTATATTAAATTTAATTCCTAACCCTAACCCGGCATAAATCTGTTCCAATTTATCTGCATTGTCTAATTCTATAGCTTGTATACCTGTTCCAATAGTTAGATAAGGACTTAATTTTTTTGTTCCAATATTTGCTTTAAACTCTCCTCCCCATCTTGTTAATTTAACCTCTTGTTTCGTAAAAAGATTAGTATCATAATTTGCTAGCCCAAAATTTTCAAAATTTGTATTTAAATCTAAAGATTGTTGATAGATACCACGTAACTCTAAATATTCACCAAAACCAAAACCTATTTTACCTCCTACCAATACACCATCAGCCATTCCCGCTTTTTTATCCCAAAATGTATATGCTCCTGTGGGCGAAAATGTAAAACTAATGTCTTTTACTTGGGCTTTTGCTGTGAGATTATATAAAACTGCCAACAATACTACTATCTTTATTCTTTTCATTTTAACAATTTTGATTATACCTGTATAACACATGAAATTCAATAAGGTCACATCAAAAAAGAAAATATTTTATAAGATTTCTTGTGACTTTCTAACTATTGTTGTGTTACTAAGATAAATGGGAGAAGAAGAGCCAAATAATTAAAAAATACAAAATGATTAAATTTTTAACCGCATTACTTTTAATAATATTTGGATTATTAAATACTAGAACTGTTAATAGCCAAACAGTTGATAGTAGCAGTAAAATTATAATGTCTGAAGCAGATATTACTTCTTTAATTAAAACTTTAAACAAATATAAAAAAACAAATACTCAAAGCAATAAAAGTAACGAAACAAAACCATTAACTCAATCTGAAAATTTTTATAAAATTGAATATTTACGTCAACAATTAGCACAATTGGAAAAACAGCCAACCACTATAGAAGTAAATAGATATTCTGATTCTATAGTAGATTTAAAAATTCAGACAATACAAAATGAAATAGCTGAATTGAAATATTTAATAACAAACATAAAATTAAATTTAGCAACTACTAACGCCAATACTACCAATTCTGAACATCCTATTTTTGAAAGAAACAATACTGATAAAATTATTTACATAGATAGAGTTAGCCAACCTATAAATAGAGATACTTATACTAATAGTCTTAAAGAAAGAGACGATAAAATTAGAACATTAGAAAATAAATTATCTCAATTACAGTCTTTATTAGACAATCAAAAGACAACTACTACAAAAAAGGATGAAATAAAAACTGTACATACCGAAAATCCAAAAAAAGAAAATAAACCAAACATACAATACACAGTTGATGGCACTGATTATGAGTTAAAAATGGCTGAATTGACTGAATTATCAAAAACTTTAAAAGAGCAGCAGTTAAATGCTTCTAATACTACTTATATCGATTCTATTCAAAGACAACTCGCAGATTTAAAAAATTCTATGATTGCTAAAGATACTTTAGTAACGGTAACAGAACAACCCTTAAAAAAATATGATTCCTTAGCATCTGACTATGCCAATTATAGGAAACAACTTTTTTTTAAAACCAATAAAAAAGACTTGGATTTAAATCAGGTAGCTTCATTAGATGAAATTGTTTCTATTTTAGCAAACAATGATCATATTGATGTATTTATAAAAGGATTTGCCAGTAACAGTGGGAATCCTGTTTATAACGAGAACTTATCCTTACAACGAACTGAATCAGTAAAAAAAATATTAGTAGCAAAAGGGGTTCACCCTACTAGAATACTAACACAATATCATGGAATTGATTACGAGTCTAAATCTAATGATAAAGCAAGACGTGTAGACATTGATTTATTAATTAGAAAATAGTATAAAAATTAAAATTTTAGTTTTTTACACCACACATTTTAAACCTTTTTATTGAAGTTAAGTCAAATTTGAGGGTAACTCAAATAATTGAATTAATGAATAAGTTTTTTTTCTTTCTTATACTTGTTAGTATTCAATCTTGCTCTACTAGCAATAACCATATTGAATTAGAAAATAACACCCCTATTTATAAACCCACAGGATTATATACAAGTTCTTTTGGAAATGAAACAGCTTTAGCCCACCCTCAAGCAAAAGGTTCGTTAATTAGAGTAACTTGGAAAGATTTAGAACCAGCGAAAGGTCTTTATGATTTTACAGCTTTAGAAGAAAAAATATCAATAGTAAAATCATATAATAAAAAGTGGAGTTTAGCAATTATTGCTGGTAATGACAGTCCTGAATGGTTACTTACTGATATAAAAGCTGATTTCTTTGAAATTGTTGATATCAATAACACATTAAAAAAAATTCCTAAAATTTGGGACCCAAAGGTTAATGAAAGATTAGACTTATTAGCAAGACAACTTGCAGAAACCTACAATAATGATATTGATTTAACTTTAGTTTATGTGCCTCAAATGACTGTTAATGGAATAGAAGGTCATTTTAATGGCGTCACTTCATCAGAATTAATAAATGCTGGATTAACTGCTAATAGATGGGTTAGTTCAGTCAAAGAAACTGCTAAAATATTTGCGAATTACTTTTCTAATAAAGCGATAGCTGTAGAAGTTCACGATATTATGGGAGATACTTCTATTCCCAATCGAATTATTAATGATTTATGGAATGATTATTCGTTAAATAAGCGTGTAGGAGCTGCCATTTGGTGGATTTCAGGGAAAAATTCTTATCAACCCAATCTCATAGATGCTCTAACTGATTTTGAAGGAGATATATATGCACAAGCTATTGGAAGGTCTGATCAAATTGAAAGGTTCGAAAATAACGATTACCGTACACTATTTAGTCAATCAGAAACAATAGGTGTTCGATATTTAGAGCTTTGGGAATATGAATTTGTAAACAATACTTTTCCTACAACATTTGAAAGTTTTAATAAGTACACTGATTCTAATTTTAATAAACTTAAAAAATAAACACATGTTAAGGCGTTACTTATTTATATGCTCTATTTATTTAAAAAAAGTAGAATAAATAATTGAATTAACATAAATTTGAGATTCATTAGCTTATAAGATTATAAATGACCGAAGCACTAAAGAATTACGAAAAATCAATAAAGAAAAAGCATAGTTTTAATTTTACTCCAAAATTTGAACAAGAAATAAAAACTGATTTAAATGAAAAGGTAATTATTCCAATTGTCGTAAAAACTTTTGAAAAATTAGGTTGGGATTTGGTATATCATGATCAAAAAAGTGCTGAAGCAAAACGAAAAGGCGATTGGAATAGATGGACTGAAAAAATTACAGTTTCTTTTAATTATGGAAAATTAAAAATAAAAAGTAGTTCTCTAGGAAATGAGTTTTGGGACAATGGTAGAAATTCTAAAAGAGTATTATTGTTTATCCATGCTTTTTATCAAACTGAAAAAGAATTTGATAAAGAATCTTTGACCAAACTAGAACAAGAAGTTGAAAAATCAAACGATTGGGATGATTATGTAATTCCTGAAAGTTTACCTCAACCAAAAAACAGAAAAGAGCCTCAATTTTGGATTCCTATTGTTGGAGGCATAATTACTGCACTTCTATTAGGCTATAGCCTTGCTTATATATCAATTAATGGAAGGTATGTAATTGGTCTTTTTGAAATTGGTGTAGCCTTTATGATGTCATTTGCTCTTATTCAACTAGTAAAATTAAGCAACTACACACTCTATAAAAATTTACATTACTTACTCATAGGTATGGTCGTAATCACCTATGTTTCAAATCAATATTTTCAATTTCGTTTAGTATTAACTAAAAATATCTATGAAGCGTTTAGTTTCTGGAATTTTATCCAAGCAAGATTTGACGCAGGATTAACCATAAAAAGTTTAAATACTGGATGGATAGGTTTGGTACTCAGTTGGATACTACAATTGCTTTTAACTTATTTTATTACAACCTCTAGACTAGCTACAGGATTAATAGCTTATCAATTGGAAAAAGTACCTATTGAAGTAGTTGATTTTGCTTGTTATCATTTTATAAAAGATAAAACCGAGAGCCAAGTAAGATCTGAATTGGCTAAAATGGGTTGGACTAAAAAAGAAGATCAAGACGATGTTTTTGAATCTATTGGAGCAATGCAAGGAGCTTCTGAATTAAATAGAATGGGATAACTACAGTTCTCTTTAAGCACTATAACAACTCAATATTTTTAGTGGCTATTCCATTTTTATTTGTTAAATTTAGTGTCCTAAATTTTTCTGTCTTATGAAGACAAAAGTAGGAATCATTTATTCTTCCGTTGACGGGCATACACTAAAAATTTGTAAAAAATTAAATGGCTTATTTAATGAAAATCAAATAGAAACAGAACTCTTTTCTATAGATACTTTTACTGAAGAAATATCTAAATATCATACCTTAATTATTGGAGCAAGTATTAGATATGGTAACCATAAAACTAATGTTACTCAATTTATACAGACTAATAAAAATGAACTTAATAAGATAACTACAGCATTTTTTTCTGTGAATCTTGTAGCTCGAAAAAAGGAAAAAAACAGCATAAATACCAACCCTTATTTTATTAAATTTATAAAAAAAGTAAATTGGAATGCTGATTTCCAAGAAGTATTTGCGGGAAAGTTAGATTATAATTCATATTCATTTTTTGATAAGATAATGATTAAACTAATTATGAAACTAACCCATGGACCAACAAAATCAGACGTTCCAATAGAATATACAGATTGGAATAAAGTAGAACAATTTGGATTAAAAATAATTGCAAACTATAAAAATACGAATCAAAAATAGCATTTATCTTTACCCAAACAGCTCTTCACTATCTACATTCAAATTTTGAATAAAAGCAATACTATTAGCAATTGAATCATGTAATACTTCGTCTTCTTTTATAAATTGTACATCTTGTTTGTACATACTTAGAAAAGATTCTAAAAAATCAGATGTTTTTAACGGCCTTCTAAACTCAATAGCTTGAGAAGCATTTAACAACTCAATGGCTAAAATGGTTTCTAAATTATCTACAATTCTTTTGGTTTTTGTTGCCGCATTTGCTCCCATACTTACATGATCTTCTTGTCCATTACTTGAAACTATAGAATCTACAGAAGCTGGTGTTGCCAATTGCTTATTTTGACTAACAATACTGGCGGCAGTATATTGAGGAATCATCAATCCTGAATTTAATCCTGGATTAGAAACTAAAAATGCTGGCAAGCCACGCAACCCAGAAACTAACTGAAAAGTACGACGTTCAGAAATATTACCTAATTCAGACAAAGCGATTCCTAAATAATCTAAACCTAATGCCAATGGTTGACCATGAAAATTACCTCCTGAAATAATTGCATCAGATTCTACAAAAATATTAGGATTGTCTGTTACCGAATTTATTTCGGTTTCTATTGTTTTTTTTACAAAATTTAATGTGTCTCTACTGGCTCCATGCACTTGAGGAATACACCTAAATGAATAAGGGTCTTGAACGTGTTTTTTCTTTTGATTTAAAATTTCGCTTCCTTCTAAAAATTCTTCTATTTTTTTTGCTGTATGTAATTGACCGTTATGAGGTCTAATTAAATGTATTAATGCATTAAAAGGTTCTATTCTTCCATCAAAAGCATCTAAAGAAATGGCTCCAATAACATTGGCTAAATACAATAGTTTGTAGCTTTTTAATAAAATAGAAACACCATAAGCACTCATAAACTGAGTGCCATTTAACAAAGCCAACCCTTCTTTTGATTGCAATTGAATTTTACTCCACCCAAATTTTTGTAAAATTTCTTCACCAGAAAATAGCTCTCCATTATATAAAACCTCTCCTTTTCCAATCAGAGGCAATGCTAAATGAGCAAGTGGAGCTAAATCTCCCGAAGCACCTAAAGATCCTTGAGTATAAACAACTGGTAAAATATTATTATTATAAAAGTCAATTAACCTATTTACAGTTGCCAATTGAACTCCTGAATATCCATAACTTAACGACTGTATTTTTAAAAATAGCATTAGTTTTACAATGGACTCAGGTACCCTTTCACCTGTTCCACAAGCATGAGACATTACTAAATTTTCTTGGAGAACGGTTAAATTTTTATTGGAGATTTTAATATTATGCAACGCACCAAACCCCGTATTAATACCATAAATAGGATTTTTATTTTTAGCTAATTTTTGATCTAAATACGCTCTACACCTATTAATTTTATTAATAGCCGTTTGAGATAAAAATAAGTTTTTATGAGAGTTTACAATAGTGTCTATTGTAAACAAGCTTAAATATGAACCATCTATGCTATGCATTTCTACCATATCAAAAATTTAATTTTCAAATGTAAAGAAATATTTTATATGAACTTTGGGTATATCTTTATTCAAAGAAAACACACTCTCTTAACTAAATTTTAAGTATTTAATGTATAAAATATAGTATTTTTACGACCGATATAAAAAAAAATAAAAAATGCAAAAAATAGCAACTGTCTTTACAATTTTAATTCTTTTAGTTTCTTGTAAAAAAGAAATAACATCTAACAAAAATTATGCTCAACTTTCTGGTAAAATTACAAATGCACAAGATTCTATCTTAACATTAAGTAGCCAAACTTCTCAAAAAACCCTAACTCTTAACGACGATGGAACTTTTTCAGATACACTGGTTGCAAAAGAAGAGTTTTATATGCTAACCCATGGTGATACTAGAACCTTTCTAAACTTAAAAAATGGGTATAATTTAGATTTTAATTTTGATGCTAACGATTTAATTAATTCTATTAAGTTTTCAGGTCTTGGTGCTGGAACAAATAATTATATGGCAGAAAAAATGAAGTTAGAAAATGAATTTAATTTAAGTAATCCTGGAAGTTTTTTTGAATTAGAAAAAGAAGAATTTGATAAAAAATTAAATGCTGTTACAACCAAAATGGAATCGTTACTTGATAATGCTCAAGATTTAGATTCTACATTTACAGCTATGGAAAAAGATGGAAACAGTCGTTTTATTGAATATTTAACCACAAATTACGATGCACAACATGCCATTTTAGCTCCAATTGCTAAAGGAAAACCCTCTCCTACTTTCAAATATCCAAATACAAAAGGAGAACTTATTTCTTTAGAAGATTTTAAAGGAAAATATGTTTATGTTGATGTTTGGGCTACTTGGTGTGCTCCTTGCATTCAACAAATACCTGCATTAAAACAATTACATAAAGATTATGAAGGTAAAAATTTAGAAATTGTTAGTCTTTCTATTGATAAAATGGAAGATAAAGAAAAATGGAAAAACATGGTTGCGGAAAAAAACTTAACTGGAACACAAATAATGGCTGACAATGAATGGCATTCTGATTTTGTAAAAAGTTATGGAATTACAGGCATTCCTAGATTTATATTGATAGATCCAGAAGGTAATATCGTAGATAATAATGCTCCAAGACCTACTGACCCAGCATTAAGAACTCTTTTATCTGAATTAGAATTATAACATTTAAAAGTGTATTAAAGTACAAAACAATAGCTTATCGCTCCAGTAATAAACAGGTAAAATCAAAACCTCAAAGTAAAATTACTTTGAGGTTTTTTATTTAGCTATAATATCATTATTAACTATATTTACAGCTATGAATTCAAAAATTATAGCTAACGGAATCTTAAGAGCTCTTGCAATTATAATAGGCGTAGCTCTGCTACTCTATTTTTTCTATTTGATACAATCAGTTATTGTATATATTATAATCGCTGCAGTATTATCATTAATTGCTCGCCCAGTAATTTTATTTCTACGTAACAAATTAAAATTTCCTAATACGCTTGCTGTTGTTGTAACCATGATTCTTTTTTTAACATTAACCTTTGGGTTAATTTCCATGTTTATTCCATTACTCTATAAACAAGGTCAAAATTTATCACTATTAGATATAGATGCTCTCGAACGCAATATTGAACAACTACTAGTTGAAGTAAACTCTTACTTTTCAGAAATTGGTGTCAATATATTTGAACAACTAAAAAGTGTAGATGTTTTTAAAAATTTTAAAGCTGTTCCTTATTTATTAAACACATTGGTTAGTGCCGTTGGAAACATAAGTATAGGTCTGTTTTCAGTATTATTTATTTCATTCTTTTTAATGAAAGATAGTCGCTTGTTAAATAGAGGGTTACTTACATTAGTTCCTAGAAATAAAGAAAAACGCTTTCAAAAATCAATAGAAAAGATAAAAGATTTATTGTCTCGTTATTTTTTAGGCTTACTCCTACAAATTTCTATTCTTTTTATAATTTATACAACAGTATTACTAATTATTGGTGTAAACAATGCCATAGTTATAGCTTTTTTGTGTGCATTATTAAACCTAATACCATATATAGGACCTTTAATTGGGGGTGTATTAATGCTAACACTTACTATGACTAGTGATATTACCCTAGATTTTAAAACAGAAATAATTCCGAATACGGTATATGTACTAATTGGATATTTAATTGCTCAATTAATTGATAACTTTTTTAGTCAACCAAAAATTTTCTCTGAAGCTACAAAAGCACATCCTTTAGAAATTTTTTTAGTAATTATAATTGGAGGATTATTATTTGGTGTTGTAGGAATGATAGTAGCCGTGCCTGGATATACAGCAATTAAAGTTATTTTAAAAGAATTTTTATCTGATAATAAAATTGTAAAATCTCTTACAAAGGATTTATAAACAGTGAATAAAAACATATTAAATACTGAGGTACAGAGTTTTATATCAAAAAACTTAAATACAGACATTGCCAAGTTAATTTTTAAAGGTAGTCCATTTACTAATATTTCTATTCAAGAATTAGCAACCCAAATTGAGTCTAAAAAAAAAGCACAACATAAATTACCAACATGGTTTAAGACTGAAAACATTTATTATCCTAATAAATTAAATATTGAACAGACGTCATCTGAAATTACTGCCCAATACAAAGCTAATCTTATAAAAGGAAACTCACTTATTGACCTTACAGGTGGTTTTGGTGTTGATATTTGTGCTTTTGCAAATGTATTTAAGCAAGTAGTACATTGTGAAATCAATCAAAAGCTTTCCGAAATTGCAAAACATAATTTTGAAACTTTTGGCATTAAAAACATTAACATTATAACAGCGGACGGTATTACCTATTTAAATGAAACCCAACAGCAATTTGACTGGATTTATATAGATCCTTCTCGTAGAAATGATGTAAAAGGCAAAGTATTTTTACTAGAAGACTGTGAACCTAACGTTCCAAAAGATTTAGATACTTTATTCAAAAACAGTTCTCAAATTATGCTTAAGGTTTCGCCAATGTTAGATATTACATCGGCCATATCTGAATTAAATTTTGTAAAAGAAGTACATGTAATTGCTATAAAGAACGAAGTAAAAGAATTACTTTTTTTATTGGAAAAAGATTACAAAAATGAAATTGAAATTAAAACCATAAACATAAAAAATAATTCTGTTGAACGCTTTAATGCTATAAAGTATAAAAACAATGGAAATGCCAAACTAGCACCTCCATTAAATTATGTGTATGAGCCAAATTCAGCCATTTTAAAAGCTGGTCTTTTTAATGAAGTATCACATCAATTAAACATAGATAAACTTAATATTAATAGCCATTTATATACCACAAAAGAATTAATAGAATTTCCAGGAAGATGCTTTAAAATAAAAAATATTATTCCTTATAATCTTAAGCTATTAAAAAAGGATTTAAACTTAAAACAAGCAAATATTACCACTAGAAATTTTCCTGAAACTGTAGCTCAAATTCGAAAAAAAACAAAACTTAAAGAAGGTGGTAATCATTATTTATTTTTTACAAAAAATCATAAAGACCAGCTTATCGTATTAATATCTCTAAAAGTTTAACACTCACACTTTTAATTGATCTAATATTTTAGTATTTTAGTGCTGTTATGGCAAATAAGAATATCAGATCATTATCCTATAGAAAAGAATTAGACGATAACCTTTTCGAAAATATAACTGCTTTATCTAAGAAAAAAGTAAGTAGTAAAGAATTTCACAACTTAGCCAAACGATTTATGATAGATGATTCTGTTGTGATTGGTACTGCATCATTCTATGATTTTTTACGTCCAGAAAATCAAGAAAAAAAAGTTCATGTTTGTAATGGCACCGCTTGTATGGTTGCGGGTACTCAAGACCAATTAACAGAAAAACTTAGTACACTTGTAGATGCTGATAAAATAGGACATGTGCCATGTCTTGGCCATTGTCATAAAAATAATGCCTTTTTATATAATAATCATACGTACTCAGCTCATTCAATCGAAGCTCTAGAAAAAATAATTTCCGATACACCTGCTTTAGAAAACACCTACTATATTGGCTCTAGCTCCACACCTATTTTAACTTCAAAAATTGAAAATATTACAGAATTTTATACATTATTTGAATCCTATATCAAACATCCTGAAAAAGTAATAGAACAGTTAAAACAGTCTAACTTAAGAGGTCGTGGTGGTGCTGGATTTCCTTTCTACTTTAAATTAGATGCCGTTTTAAAAGAGAATGAAACTCAAAAATATATTGTTTGTAATGCGGATGAAGGTGATCCTGGAGCCTATTCTGATATGTATTTAATGGAACATCAAGCTCATAAAGTATTATTTGGAATGCTAATAGCTGGTAAAACCGTTGGAGCAAATACAGGTGTACTTTACATTAGAGGTGAATATCCTAATTCTATTAGAAAAATAAAACAAGCAATTAAACAATTAGAAGATTTAAACCTACTTCAACATTTTAGATTTAAAATTATACGCGGACAAGGAGCTTATGTTTGTGGAGAAGAAACTGCATTGTTAAATTCTATAGAAGGATTACGTCCTGAAGTACGAGTACGCCCACCCTATCCCGCTCAATATGGTCTTTTTGGAAAACCTACTGTTTTAAGTAATGTAGAAACTTTTGCAAACATCCATTGGATACTAAAACATGGAGGAGCGGCTTACGCTGCTTTAGGAAATGGAAAATCTACAGGTACAAAAATGGTTTCTTTAGATAGTTATTTTAATCGCCCAGGCATGTATGAAATTGAAATGGGAACCCCTTTAAAATCAGTAATTGAAGAATATGGAAAAGGATTTAAATCTGAGATTAAAGCCTTACAAATTGGAGGTCCTTTAGGTGGCATAGTTCCTATTCATAAAGTTAAAGACTTAACATTAGATTTTGAATCGTTTACCAATCACGGTTTTTTATTAGGACACGCAAGTATAGTTTCTATTCCTAACCATTTTCCCATAATAAAATTTATTGAACACCTATTAGAATTCACTGCAGACGAATCTTGTGGAAAATGCTATCCATGCAGAATTGGATCGCACCGAGGTTATGAAATGCTAAAAAAAGCACAAAATGAATCGTATAAAATTGACAGACAATTATTTAATGACCTTATAGAAACCTTAGAACTCGGTTCATTATGTGCTTTAGGAGGTGGTGTGCCGTTGCCTATTAAAAATGCACTACAATATTTTGAAGACGAATTAAAGGAATATTTTAAGTAGTTTACTAAAGAGTGTAAAATTATCACTAACTACCTTTACCAAACTTGTGGTTAAATAAACATATTATGAAAGCATACATAAATGACACAGCACATAGCATAATAAAAGGAGAAACCATTCTTGACTTTGTTAGAAGAGTTGAAAATAGAGAGGCTATACCCACAATGTGCCAAGACGATAGGCTTGACAATTTTGGTTCTTGTCGTGTATGCTCTGTAGAAGTTGCAAAAGAAAAAAATGGTAGTACAAAAACTTTAGCTTCATGCCACACCCCTGTTACAGAAGGTCTTTACATCTATCACAACACAGATAAAATAAAACGCTTGCGTAAAAATATTGTAGAGTTAGTTTTAACAGATTATCCTACTGATAAATTAGTTGCTCCAGAAAACAAAGCTCCAACTGAATTCCAAAAAACAATAGCTCAAATAGGAATTCCAACCATACGTTATCCTAAAGGAGATAATCATTTAACAATAGAACCTGACCGAGCACATCCTTATATCAAATCTGACTTATCACAATGTATTAACTGTTATCGTTGTGTACGAGCCTGTGAAGAAATTCAAGGTGAAATGATTTTAAACATGTCAGGGCGAGGTTTCGCAACTCGTATTATTAAAGGATTTGATACTACTTTTGATGAGTCCGCTTGCGTTTCTTGTGGTGCTTGTGTGCAAACTTGTCCTACAGAAGCTTTAACAGATAAATTTGAAACAAAAACCCTAATACCTGATAAAACTGTTCAAACAACATGTACCTATTGTGGTGTAGGATGTCAACTAGAAGTTGCTGTAATTGATAGAAAAATTAGAGGCATTCAGGCTCCTAAAACAGCAGAAGTAAATGAAGGGCACACCTGTTTAAAAGGTCGTTTCGCTTTTCAATTTTACAATCATCCTGACCGTTTACGTGAACCAATGATTAAAAAAAATGGAACTTTTGAAGTTGTAACCTGGGAAGAAGCCTATGATTTTGTAGCCAAAAAATTATTATATATAAAAAACAAATATGGTGCGAATGCAATTGGCGGTTTTTCATCATCTAGAGCTACAAACGAAGAAAATTATTTAATGCAAAAAATGATAAGAGTTGCAATTGGCACTAACAATATAGATGGTTGTGCCAGAGTTTGCCATGCACCTACTGCATTTGGCATGCAACAATCTTTTGGTACTGGAGCAGCTACTAATTCAATTGAAGACTTAAAAGAAGCAGACGCTATATTTTTATTTGGTGCCAATCCTTTAAAAGGACATCCTGTGACAGGAGCTAAATTAAAACAAGCATTTATGAAAGGGGTAACTTCTATTGTAGTAGACCCTGTAAAAACAACATTGGCAAAATTAGCTACACATTTTTTACAAATTAGACCAGGTACAAATGTGGCTATTTTAAATATGATGGCTTATTATATTATCACTGAAAATCTGGTAAAACAAGATTTTATTGATACCTATACTGAAATGTATGACGATTTTAAAAATCATGTATTAGCATTAGATATGGATGCTCTGTCTGAACTTACAGGAGTAGCCAAAACATTAGTAAAAAATGCTGCTATTGCCTATGCCAATGCAAATAGAGCTATGGAGTTTCATGGGTTGGGTGTTACAGAACATTTTCAAGGTAGTAAAACGGTTATGCTACTTTCAAATATCGCTATGATGACTGGAAATGTTGGTAGAAAAGGAGTAGGATTAAATCCGTTACGGGGTCAAAACAATGTACAAGGAGCTGCTGATATGGGGGTTCAACCACATCAAGGAGCTGGATATTTAGATGTAAATGACCCTGAAATTCAACACTATTATGCAAAAAAATATAGAATCAATAAAATGCCAGAAAAAGAAGGGTTAAAAATTCCTGATATGTTAAATGCAGCTATTGAAGGAAAACTGAAAGCCTTATACATTATGGGTGAAGACACTATAATGACTGATCCAAACACAAATCACAGTATTAAAGCATTTGAAAATTTAGAATTGATTGTGGTTCAAGAATTATTTATGACAGCTACATCAAAAATGGCAGATGTAATTTTACCTGCTTCTTCTTATTTTGAAAAAAATGGAACATTTACTAATGGCGAACGTCGTGTACAACGCGTTAATAAAGTAATTGAACCTATTGGAAATACCAAACCTGATGGTCAAATTATTATTGACATGATGCATAAATTAGGTTATACACAACCCACAGGTTTAACTTATGATGCAGCAAAAATTATTGAAGAAATTGCAGATGTTATTCCTTTTATGAAGGGATTAACTTGGGAAAGGTTAGGCACCAATGGGTTGCAATGGCCTATAAATGCCGATGGAACGGACACTAAAACACTACATGTAAATGGAGCATTTAAAAAAGGAAAAGGAACCTTCCATCATTTTGATTTTGAAGAATCTCCAGAAATTGTTGAACATGGTACAAATTATCCTTTTATTTTAACAACGGGTAGAGAGTTAGAGCATTACAATTCTGGAACCATGACCCGAAGAACCGACAATCAATATCTTTTAGCTAAAGATTATTTAGAAGTACATCCGAAAGATGCAAAAAGAAAAGGAGTTACTAATGATGATATGGTAAAAATATTTTCTGATCGTGGTAGTGTTACTATACCTGTAAAAATTTCTAAAAATGTAAAAAAAGGTGTGTTAAGAACTACTTTTCATCAACCTGAAGTATTTATAAACATAATAACTGGAAGTGTTGGAGACAAAGAAACTTTAACTCCTGAATACAAAGTGGTTGCAGTTGATTTTGAAAAAATATAACCTCACATCTATGTCCACTTTTAATTACGAAGCCTATAAAGCATTAGAAAATGATTTAAAAAAAATCAGTGACACGCTTGTTATTGAAGCTCCTTTACAAATAAATATCAATAGCGAAGCATATACTGTAGTTATGAGAACTCCAGGAAATGATTACGAGCTTATAAGAGGACTTTTATTTGCAGAAGACATCTATAAAAAACCTCAAAATTTTGATTATGAAATTTTAGAAGCCTCTACAAATGGTTTTAGTATTATAAATGTAAGCATACCGAAAAACAATTTAGGAAATGGATATTTAAACAAACGTACTTTACTATCAGTATCGTCTTGTGGCATTTGTGGAAAACAAAAAATTGATGATATTAAAGTAACGGGAAATAAAATGAGAGATGAAATTACAATAAAACCATCTCAATTACAAAGATTATTTTTTGAAATGAAACAAAAACAAGTACTTTTTAAAAAAACAGGAGGCTCACATGCTGCTGCTATTTTTAATAAAGAACATCAATTACTAACTGTAAAAGAAGATATTGGAAGACATAATGCTGTTGACAAGAGTATTGGAAACCTTTTAACAAATAATAAAATAAAAGCCGCTTCTATTTTAATAGTAAGCGGCCGTGTTTCTTACGAAATTATTTCAAAAGCTTTTATTGCAAATATTCCTGTGGTAGCTTCAGTTTCTGCAAGTTCTTCATTAGCTATTGATTTTGCAAAAGAATTTGGAATGAAACTTATTAGTTTTTGTCGTGACAAAAAAGCTACTTATTACACTTAAATACAGTTAGCTAAATAACTTTACTTAATCATTGTAAACTCCCATAGCTTCGTACTTTTCCATACGTTCTTTAATTAACTTTTTAATAGTTAATTTACTTAATTCGTTATAGGTTTTAACAATTTGTTTTTCTACAATAGCAAAAGCTTCTTCTCTATTACTATGAGCTCCACCAAAAGGTTCTTTAATAATACCATCAATTAACCCTTGTTTTTTCATGTCTTTTGCGGTTAACTTTAAGGCTTCTGCCGCCTCTTCTTTATGATCCCAGCTACGCCATAAAATTGACGAACACGACTCTGGAGAAATAACAGTATACCATGTATTTTCCATCATATATACCCTATCTCCTACTCCAATTCCAACAGCTCCACCAGAAGCACCTTCTCCAATAATAATAGAAATAATAGGAGTTTTTAAAATACTCATTTCAAAGATATTTCTAGCAATAGCTTCACCTTGCCCACGCTCTTCAGCTTCCAATCCTGGATATGCACCAGGAGTATCAATAAAAGTTACAACTGGAATACCAAATTTTTCAGCCATTTTCATCAATCGTAATGCTTTACGATATCCTTCTGGATTTGCCATTCCAAAATTTCTATATTGGCGTGTTTTGGTATTATACCCTTTTTGTTGACCGATAAACATAAAAGACTGGTCTCCAATTTTACCTAAACCACCAATCATGGCTTTATCATCTTTCACAGTTCTATCTCCATGCAATTCCATAAATGTTCCTTTGGTAATTGCTTCTATAAAATCTAAAGTGTATGGTCTAGAAGGGTGTCTTGATAATTGTACACGTTGCCAAGCCGTAAGATTCTTATATATATCGGTACGAGTTTTTTCTAACTTCTTTTCTATTTGCTCACAGGTCTCAGTAACGTCTACTTCACTCTCTTTACCAATTATCAAACATTTAGATAACTGCTCTTCTAATTCTTGTATCGGTTTTTCAAAATCTAAATACTCCATAAAATAGTTTTGGTTGATATTACAAATATATATAAACTATTTAATCATCTACAAAAGTATTAACAAATAGTTAAGATTATACAAAATTAAGTAATGCAGGACTAACAATCAGGCTATTTGTTCATTTAAAAAAGAAACTTATCCTTATCTTTGATGCTCATTAAAATAGAATTCAATGAAGCGTTCAATAATACTGAATAACACAGAAATACAACATAAAATTAGAAGAATGGCATTTCAAATTTATGAAACTAATGCCAATCAAAAAGAAGTTATTATTGCTGGTATTGCCAAAAATGGATTTGTTATAGCCCAAGAATTAAAATCTATTGTTGAAGAAATTTCTCCACTAAAAGCTACTGTTTGCGAAGTTATTATTGACAAAAAAAATCCTTTAAATGCTATTGAAACTTCATTAGATAAAAATGAATATAAAAATAAATCTCTAGTATTGGTAGATGACGTTTTAAATTCTGGCACCACTCTAATGTATGCCGTTAAGCATTTTTTAGAAGTTCCTTTAAAACAGTTTAAAACTGCTGTACTGGTTAATAGAAATCATAAAAAATATCCAATT
This sequence comes from Aureibaculum marinum, assembly GCF_003813905.1. Classification (GTDB taxonomy): domain Bacteria; phylum Bacteroidota; class Bacteroidia; order Flavobacteriales; family Flavobacteriaceae; genus Aureibaculum; species Aureibaculum marinum. The sequence continues at coordinate 48,990 of NZ_RPFJ01000040.1, read as the reverse complement.
AAGGCAGATTTTAAAGGATTGTCATTGTCTACATCTATACAAGAACATATTGCATTAGAAATAAAAGGCTCTAAAATGGTTGCGTATTTAGATTAAGTTTATGTCACTACCAACAATATTTCTTCAGCAATCTGATCCATTTTCTTATTGTCAATTAAAACATGATGCATTGCTTTCTCATAATATGGAGCCCGTTCAAACAAATGTTTGGCAATAAATTCTTTTAGGTCATCATTAGAAATTGATGCAATTAACGGTCTTGATTTTTTATTTTCTTCTTTAGATAAGGTTAAAAATGTCTGTTGCAAAGAAGATTTTAAATATATTGACGCATCAAATTGATTAACTAAATCCATATTATTGCCATAACAAGGTGTGCCTCCACCTAATGATAATATAAAATCACCATCTTTTTTTAACAATTTTTGTAAATAATAGGTTTCTTTTTTTCTAAAATAGATTTCTCCTTTCGTTTTAAATAACTCTGAAATACTTAAATTTTCCTTTTTTTCGATGTAATTATCCAAATCGATGAATAAAATATCTAGCTTTTGTGCCAAAATTTTGCCAATTGACGACTTGCCACTTGCCATATACCCTAGTAAAACTAATTTCATAAAAACTTATTTGTCTTATAATATGAGGGTTACAAATATCGTAGAAAATTTTTTAAAAAATACCTTGCAAAATAAATATTTGATATTATATTTGCAACCGCAATAACGAAGACCTGGTAGCTCAGTTGGTAGAGCATCTCCCTTTTAAGGAGAGGGTCCTGGGTTCGAGCCCCAGCCCGGTCACAACAAATATTGCTAAGCCTATCATTTTTTGATAGGCTTTTTTATTTTTAAATAATATTTTTTTCTCTTTAAAAAGTAGCTTCCACTACTCTAATTTCTATATTTTAATTTATAAAATCCCTTTATTCCAATCACTACTTTTTATAGTTTTTTGTTGGTTATTTCCTTTTGCAACTATTTCATATTTCATTAAATTTGCGAACCATTGTTTTTGTATTTATAAATTAATAATGAAAAGAGGGTGTTATTTTTTAAGACAACACCCTCTTTATTTTTTAAAACACTACATAAAATAAATTTTACTCATTTATTAGATAGTTTACAACGGTAAAGAATCCTTTTATGAGCATTAAAATAAATAAATTTGTACTTGCAATTATTACAACTATTATAATTGCATATTTTTTTCCATTATGGGGAACAGAACATAGTAATATTCCCATGAACTTGATTAGTTCTATTGGAATTTCACTTATCTTTTTCTTCTACGGACTTAAACTCAGTCCTGAAAAATTAAAAACCGGATTAAGCAATTGGAAATTGCACGTTTTAGTACAAACTTCAACATTTTTAATGTTTCCATTACTAGTTTTGTTAGTACATCCATTACTTCAACATAAAGAACAAGAACTTATTTGGCTGGCCTTCTTTTTTTTAGCCGCGTTACCGTCAACTGTATCTTCTTCGGTGGTAATGGTATCTATGGCAAAAGGTAATGTGCCTGCAGCTATTTTTAATGCCAGCATATCAGGTATTATTGGCATTGCTATTACTCCGCTATGGATGGGCTTATTTATTAATACCTCAACTGCCGATTTTAATTTTATTGAAATTTATAGCAATCTTATTATTCAAATTATTGTACCTGTAATATTAGGTTTACTATTACAACGTTATTTTGGTGAATTTGCTCGTAAACACAGCAGTAAACTAACTCTGTTTGATAAGTCTATTATTTTATTAATTATTTATAAAAGCTTTGCCAATTCTTTTTATAATGATATTTTTAGTACCGTTTCGTTTTTAGATTTACTATTACTTTTTATTGGAGTGCTAATTTTATTTGGTGTAGTATATTATTTGACTGGTTTTATTTCTAAAAAATTACATTTTAATAAAGAAGATCAAATTACAGCTCAATTTTGTGGAACTAAAAAATCTTTAGTACACGGTACTGTTTTTTCTAAAATACTTTTTGGCAATATGGCTTCTATAGGGTTATTATTATTACCCTTAATGTTATTTCATGCCATACAAATACTAATTATTAGTGTAATTGCCTCAAAAAAAGGAAGGTTAACAGAATAGTAAAATGTTTACAAAAAAATCCTAACAGAAATTGATATATAATACAATAACTGTTAGGATATTTATAAGGTTACAAGATGTGTTATTCTAAAATTTCTAACACTTCAAGTTCAAAAATAAGATCTTTACCAGCTAATGGATGATTTCCATCAACAACAATACTATCTTCACTAACTTCAACTACACGCAAATTCATTTCTCTACCATCTGGTGCTTTTGAAACTAAGCCCATACCTACTTCAGGTGTAATATCTTGAGGCAATTGTGTTCTTTCAACTTTTTGAATCAATTCTTCAATAACATCTCCGTATGCTTCTTCTTTAGCAATGGTAATGGTTTTCTTTTCATTGACTTTCATATCAATCAATCCTTTTTCAAAACCAGGTATTAGTTGTCCTTGCCCTAATGTAATTTGTAAAGGTTCTCTTCCTATTGACGTGTCAAAAACCTGACCGTCGGTTAATTTTCCAGTGTAATTTACTTTTACTGTGTTGTTTTCTTTTACTTGACTCATTCTATATTCTTTAATTTTTAAAATACCCTTTACATAATTTTTATGCAACAACTATTTTAATTTAACTTATTTTTCAAATTGCATCTAAAATCAAGCCAAAGGTTAAAATATAGAAATTATATTATAAATTAATAACCTAGCTTTTTAAAAACAAGATGTAGCCCTTTATACGTAACAAATACAACAAAAATATTCCGTTTAAAAATTTCACAAAATTCACTCTTATTTACGCCAATATGTCAGGTCATGTATCTAATCAATAAAAAATAATAATAGTTAACTTTACAAAAGTATATCATGAAATTATAATTTAATTAAAAAAACTAAAATGTTTATATTTGCAGCCAATCTAAGTTATTTTGACATCGTTTATATTAAAATAAGGTTCATAAACCGTGAGTTTTTAGTTGGTGAACTTTATAAAATTACTAAAATAGATTTGCTTTTAACCCCCAACATTTTAGTTTAATCTATTGCTAATATTTTAAAAAGTTAAGCTGTCTATGCTTGGCTTTTTTTTGATTTTTGCACATGTGGCGGAATTGGTAGACGCGTTAGCTTGAGGGGCTAATATCCACTAGGATGTGCAGGTTCAAGTCCTGTCATGTGCACATATTTCAAATTCAAAATGGCAAATTATTTATAATTTTTTTTGAAATTTGAAAATTATAAATTAATATTTTTATCATTTGGTATTCTTTTTGTAATCATTTAACAAAAATTTTACTGAATTATTAGTATCATTGCCATATGCAAAAATTAATACCCACTTTACTTGCTCTCTTTTTATGTTTCAGTGTTGTACATGGTCAAACTGAGACTGACATTACTAGAAATCAAGATTCTATTAAAATTTTAAAGGGAAGAATTATTGATGTGAATGATAAAATGCCTTTACAAAGTGCTCATATTTTTAATATGAATACGGCAGAAGGTACCATTACTAATAGCAATGGTGATTTTGAAATTCCTGCACAATCTAATGACACCTTACACATTTCGTATATTGGTTATCAATCAATAAAATTAAAAATTACCAATGACTTATTAAGAGGTAATGAATTAGAAATTGCCATACATGAAAAGACTGTAGAGATTGAAGAAGTTACAGTAAAAGTTCATAACTTAATTGGAGTTTTAGAGATTGACGCTAAAAATGTTCCTATGGACAAATTCTCTAGAATTCATATTGAAGGCTTGCCTCAAACTTATGAAATTGGTAGACCTAAAGCTAGAGAATATACTGGAGTTGGTGCGGCATTATTTAATCCTGTTGATTTTTGGTATACTAAATTTGGTAAAAAACCAAAAGAACTTAAAAAACTTAAAAAGCTTAAAGAGCAAGACAACTCCAGAGATATGATGGAAGAAAAATTCAGTAGAGAAATTCTAATGGATTATATGGATATGAGTAGAAAAGAATTGGACGATTTACTTAAGGAATGTAATTATTCAGATAGTTTTGTTAAAAAAGCCAGTGATTTACAAATTATTGAGGCTGTTTTAGAATGTTACGAAAACTATAAAGCTATAAAAGAAGGTACTGTTAGTAAAGAAAAAGTTAGAGTAAACAACGAAAACAAAAATTAAAAATATAGTTATAAAAAAGGAGGTCTGTTGACCTCCTTTTTTATAATAAATTATATCGTATTTAAAATCAATTGTTTCCTAAAATAAGAGGCAATCCATCTTTACTACTTCCAACAATAACTACTTTTGCATTAGGTGAATTAGACAATTCTAATGTAGCCTCAATACCTTTATCTTGTAATATTTTATCGGTTAAAGATGCACTTAAAATTCTATTAGCATCTGCTTTACCTTGAGCTTCAATAATTTGACGTTGAGCTTCTTTATCAGCTTTTTCTAATCTAAATTCATATTCTAAAGACTCTTGTTCTTGTCTTAATTTTCGCTCTATAGCATCTTTAATAGAAGTTGGTAATGTAACATCTCTTACTAAAATTTCATTTAGTAAAATATGTTGATCGTCGATTATTTTTTTACTTTCTTCATAAATTTCAGTCTGTATAGCATCTCTTTTACTAGAATACAACTGTTCTGGAGTATATCTACCAACAACACTTCTTGCAGCAGAACGAATTGTAGGTAATAAAATTCTATTTAAATAATCAGTTCCAATTTGTTGGTGCAATTTTCCTAATTCAGGCACTTCTGGTTGATACCAGATAGAAGTTTCTAATAAAATATCTAATCCGTTAGAAGATAAAACTTTCATTTTTTCAAATGCTTCTTGTCTTCTAATTTCATAAACATACACTTTATTCCATGGAGCTACAATATGAAACCCTTCGCCCATTGCAGGTTCATCGGTTACTACACCTCCTCCAAAGCGTTTCCATAATACCCCCGCTTCACCAGCGTCAATAGTTACAAAAGCTTTAGAAAAAAAAACAATAAATATTATTATTAAAAATAAAATTGGCAAGACTGCCTTCGGTAATTGTAATTGGTTGCTACTCATATTAATTGGTATTAGTGTTAACTACAAATTTACGATTAAAATATCATATATGCTGTACCTTTAACAACCATCTTTATATTCACAATCTTCATTACAAGATTCTATTTCTAGGGTTACATGTTCTATATCAAAATGATCATGAAGTAACTTTCGTAGTTGTTGTTTTATCTCAACAATATCATTTATAAGTACTGACGATTTTTTAAGTGAAACATGTACAGTTGCTAAATTATATTCACCATCCAAACTCCAAACATGACAATCATGTATTTCCTCTATTTCAGGTAAACTTTTCATTTCTTTACGAATAGCATCAACCGATATTTCTTTAGGAATACCTTGTAAAATTATTCGTAATGTTTCTCTAATATTCTTAAAGACATTAAATAAAATAAAAGCGGCAATTAAAAGCGATAAAATAGGGTCTAAAATAGGCACATTCCAAAATTGCATTACAATACTAGCAATTAAAACAGCTAACCAACCTAAAACGTCTTCCATTAAATGTAGTGATACAACACGTTCATTCATTGAAGTACCCTGTTTTAGTTTAAACACAGCAGCTCCATTTACAAGTACTCCTAAAATTGCCAACCACATCATCCCTTTAGCATCTGCCTGATGTGGATTTAATAATCCTGGAATAGCTTCCTTAATTATAAAAATAGAACCTACTACTAAAATTATTGAATTTATAATTGCTCCTAATAAAGAAAATCTTCGGTATCCGTATGAGTAGTTTTTTGTTGCCCCTTTATTTGATAATTTCTGAAAATACCAAGATAATCCTAAACTTAAACTATCTCCTAAATCGTGTAAAGCATCTGACATAATTGCCAAACTATTGGTATAAAGCCCTCCTATTAGCTCTATAATGGTAAAAAATAAGTTTAAAAAAAAGGCGACTTTTATATTGCCTGTACTGTGGTGATGTGAATGATTGTGTGCCATGATGTCTAATTATAGTAATACGTAACTTATTGCAAATAGATGCAATAGTTTAAATAAAAATATCAACTATGAAATAACTAGATTTTACCATAATATTTTCTTATAAACCACTCTAGTGTCAACAAAAACAACGTTAATGCTAACAACCATTGCCAATCTATTAATGCTTGTAAATGTCGTTTACTTGTCTGAATAATGCGGTATTGATTATCTTCAATTAATTGGGTAATTAATGGTTCAGTGTTGTCAATAGCAGTAGAAATACCTCCAGAAGCTTTTGCTAATAATTTCAAATCTTTCACATTAGCAGTTGCTAATTGTTGTTCAACATCATAGGTTAACACCGAAAAACTTCCATATTTTCTAATGCTTTTGTCTTTCGTTTGAACTGAAAAACTATAATCACCAGCCTCTAAATCAGAATAAACCACTTCGTAATAATTATTTTTTAAGGTAAACGGAAATATTGACTGTTCTTTTGTTGTTTTATTAGTTAATGACAATGTTAAGCTAGCATTTGTATCAAACACATAATTGGCATCAAAATATTGTGCTTTAATAATTACATTTTCATTAGCATAAACAAAAGGATTGTACTCAACTTCTAAACGGTCATACTTTTTTGTTGAAGATAAATATTGAATCAGTTTATTAAAAAACTGATCAAATTGCTGAAAAGTATTTTGTGTAACTTTACTTTGCATTCTCCATTTCCAACTATCGCTACCAGATAAAAGTGCTCCTCTCCGATTGTCTAATGTAAAGGTTGCTAACAACGGATTTTTTGTTTCAAAACTTAAAACGCGTTGATACAATACGGTTTTAAAAGGAACATTGAATACCAGTTCTCCAAAATATCCTGTTAACGGTGTAAACTCAGAAAATTGAATGTCTTCAGTAATAAACTCATTAAAATCAGGGTTGTATACAGGAAAATAACTTTCTTTTTTAGATATCGCTTTTTTAGTAAAAAATGGTTGAGCTTTATTTAAAAATCTCCAATCTGTTTTAGGTCCTGTAATAATAAAAACATTCGCTTGTTCTAACTCTATATCTTCAAAAATTTTAGCAAACTCACTTGTTGGCTGATATAATATAACCAACTGATAATCTTTATATTGATACTTTTTATTTAAATCATTGTGTAGTTCTACTTTATGTTGTTTATTAGAGAAAATAGATCTACGTATCATTCCAATATCTGGATGATTAACTGCACTTAAAATTAAAATTTTTGCTTGCTCATCAACAACTTCTATACTAAAACTTTTGGAATTATTTATAGTGTTTTTCTCATTTTCAAGTGAAGCAACCTGCACATGATAATTTTGTATTCCAATAGCATGAGCCTTTAAATTAAATTGAATTCTTTGAGATAATTTTTCTCTACTAAAAGTGAGGTTCTTTTTAAATACTACTGTATTATTTTGAGTTACAGAAATGCTTTTATTGATACTTTCCTTTCCTTTATACTGAATAAAAATTTCAACAGGAAAGTTATTATTTAAATTGGTATATGAATTTACATTTATTTGACTAATTTTTAAATCGTCGTATTGCAATGTATCTCCCACTACCACAGAATAAATAGGGTTTTTAGCTTTATAGTATGCATAACTTACCCCTTGTGTTTGATTACCATCTGTTATTAAAAGTGTTGGAGCCATTCTGTCTTTATAGAGTTCTTGAAGCTCTTGAAGGGGGGTAATAATAGTAGTTTTATGAGCATTAAAGGCAAGTGTATCTTGTACAGAAAGACGATCTGAAAAGGTATAATAATTGATGTCAAATTTCTGATTAAGAGCTGAATTCACCTTTAGGTTAGTAACAAAATTAGAAACTTTATCTTGCTCATTGGCATAAGCTATTGAAGCAGAATTATCTACCAATACATTTAAAACAGGACGAACATTTTCAATTTTATTCGATTCAATTTTTGGGTTTATTATTAAAACTAACAATGAAAAAATTGATAAAAATCGCAAAAAGAACAATAAAATATTCGTTTTACTACGGTCTTTACTTTTATAATAATACTGAAAAAAAGCCATCAGCAAAGCGATGATGGCAGCTACTACGATTAGTAAAATTACAGTTGAAGACAATTGTGTTTATTAAGTTAAAATTAATAGATAATAATAGTATTGATTTATAAACCATCAATTAGCAACTGAAATTTAGGTTAGCATACCTCCATCTACATTAATTGTTTGACCTGTAATGTAGGTTGCCATGTCAGAAGCTAAAAACACACAAGCATTTGCAATATCTTCAGGAGTTCCTCCTCGTTTTAATGGTATAGCACTACGCCATTCATTTACCGTTTCTTCTGGTAAAGCACCAGTCATTTCTGTTTCTATAAATCCAGGAGCTATAGCATTACAACGAATATTTCTAGACCCCAATTCTAAAGCTACAGACTTTGTAAACCCTAATATTCCTGCTTTTGAGGCGGCATAATTAGCTTGTCCTGCATTTCCTTTTACCCCTACTACTGAACTCATATTTATAATAGAGCCCGAACGTTGTTTCATCATAGGTTTTATAACTGCTTTGGTAAGATTAAAAACCGATTTTAAATTGACTTCTATTACTTTATCAAAATCTTCTTCTGAAATACGCAATAATAGATTGTCTTTTGTAATTCCAGCATTATTTATTAGTACGTCTATAGCTCCAAATTCATTAATAACATCAGCAGCTAATTGTTGTGCAGCTTTAAAATCTGCTGCATTGGACTGAAAACCTTTTACTTTTACTCCATAAGATTGCAATTCTTTCTCTAATGCATTAGCCGCTTCTGCTGATGCATTGTAGGTAAATGCAATATTAGAACCTTGTTTTGCAAATACTTCTGCAATTCCTTTACCAATTCCTCTAGATGCTCCTGTTATTAATGTGGTTTTATTTTCTAGTAGTTTCATTTAATAAAATTTTTAATAGCCAAATATAAGGAATTTGTTTAGCTTGAAATAAAAAAACCACCATCTAATCTCTTAGATACTGGTTTCTATAATTAGAACTTCTATTACTAAAAATAATTTCTTCAAAATAAAAAAAGCCTGTTTAAAGTTTTAAACAGGCTTCTTTCTAGTTAAACTAATACTATATAATCTAAAAAAATCTATTTTCCTAAAACTTCTGCAACTTTAAGTCCTATTTCTGCTGGAGAATCCACCACATGAATTCCATTTTCTGCTAATATTTTCATTTTTGCTTGTGCAGTATCATCACTTCCTCCAACAATAGCACCTGCATGTCCCATAGTTCTTCCTTTTGGAGCTGTTTGTCCAGCAATAAAACCAACTACAGGTTTTCTATTTCCATCTGCTTTTATCCATCTAGCCGCATCAGCCTCTAACTGACCACCTATTTCACCAATCATTACGATACATTCAGTTTCATCATCATTCATTAATAATTCTACAGCTTCTTTAGTAGTAGTTCCAATAATTGGGTCTCCACCAATACCAATAGCTGTAGTAATACCTAATCCTTGTTTTACAACTTGATCAGCAGCTTCATACGTTAATGTACCTGATTTAGAAATAATACCAACTTTCCCCTTTTTGAAAACAAAACCTGGCATAATACCAACTTTAGCTTCTCCTGGTGTTATTACACCTGGACAGTTAGGGCCAATTAATCTACAATCTCTATCCGAAATATAAGATTTTACTTTTACCATATCAGCAACCGGAATACCTTCTGTGATACATATAATCACTTTAATTCCAGCTTCAGCAGCTTCCATAATTGCATCTGCAGCAAATGCTGGTGGTACAAATATAATACTTGTATCTGCTTTTGCTTTTTCAACAGCTTCTGCAACCGTATTAAAAACAGGTCTATCTAAATGTTTTTGACCTCCTTTTCCAGGCGTTACACCACCAACGACATTGGTACCATATTCAATCATTTGAGTAGCGTGGAAAGTACCTTCACTACCTGTAAAACCTTGGACAATTATTTTCGAATCTTTATTTACTAAAACACTCATTTTTAGTTATTGGTTATTTGTTATTTTATTTATTTTTTTCGTATTTATTGTACACAAAAGTAATTCTTACAACTAACTTTAAAAAATAATTACGATTAAATCTTATTTACTTTATTAATTATTTCAGGTAAAACTTTAATTCCTGCCAATTCTCTATATTTTTTTCTAGCAACATCGCATGGTGAACCAAAATAAGCTTGCCCTCCTTCTAATGAGTTAGAAACCCCAGATTGTGCATATACTACAGCTTTTCTACCAATAGTAACTCCACTAATAACACCAACTTGCCCCCAAAGAGTTACCTCATCTTCAAGCACGGTACATCCCGCAATACCAACCTGAGAAGCTATTAAACATTTTTTACCAATAATGGTATCATGTCCAATTTGTACTTGATTGTCTATTTTAGTTCCCTCTTTAATTAGTGTATTACCAGTAACACCTCTATCAATAGTACATGCGGCACCAATATCTACATTATCTTCAATAATAATACTCCCGCATGATATGAGTTTATCAAACCCTGTTTCTCTATTTTTGTAATAGAATGCATCTGATCCTAAAGTGGTTCCTGCATGGATGGTCACATTATTTCCAATTGTACAGCCATCGTAAATAACTACATTAGGATGAATTAGACAATTTTTACCAATTGTAACATTATTACCTAAAAATACGTTTGGCTGAATAATGGTACCTTCACCTATTTCAGCAGATTCTGAAATGGATTTATCAGCTTTATTAAAAGGATTAAAATAAGTTGCCAATTTACTAAAATCCCTAAACGGATCATCTGAAATTAATAAAGTCTTGCCTTCAGGACAAGCTACTTTTTTATTAATTAAAACTACAGAAGCATCAGAATTTAAAGCTTTATCATAATACTTTGGATGATCTACAAATACGATATCTCCTTTTTCCACAACATGAATTTCATTCATTCCATAAACAGGAAAATTTTCATCACCAACAAACTCACTATCAATAAGTTGTGCTATATCTTTTAAAGTATATATTTTAGGAAATTTCATTTGCAAATAATTATTCAATTGTAAAGAATCAATTACAATTTATTATTGGATTAATAAGCTTACTTCTATTATTATGATAAATCAATCAAGTTATACTTAGTTGTTCACTTAAAAAATCCAATAGAATTGACCCTTTACAATTAAAAATATAGATTAATTAAGAGTAATGTATGTAAAATTAATCTGATATTCTTTCCTGATAAGTTCCTTTATCAGTTTCAATTCGTATTTTATCTCCTTCATTAATAAACAGTGGTACATTTACATTAGCTCCTGTTTCTACAATAGCCGGTTTTGTAGCATTGGTAGCGGTATTTCCTTTTACACCAGGTTCTGTTTTTGTTACTTCTAAAATAACACTTGCTGGCATTTCTACTGAAAGAGGCAATTCATCCTCTGCACGTACTATAATAGTAACAGTTTCTCCCTCTTTCATTAACTCTGGGCTATCTAAAATATCATGTTGAAGAGCAATTTGAGAATAATCTTCATTATTCATAAAATGATATGTTGACTCACCTTCTTTATACAAATATTGATATTTACGTGTTTCTACACGTACTTCATCAATTTTATGTCCAGCCGAAAATGTATTATCCAAGGTTCTGCCAGTAGTTAAACTTTTTAATTTTGTTCGAACAAAAGCAGGACCTTTACCTGGTTTTACATGTTGAAAATCTGTTATTTTATAAGTATCATTATTAAAAACAATACATAATCCTTTTTTAATATCTGAAGTAGTTGCCATAAAATCTATTAATTATTACTAAAATATCCTTTCATAATACCTCGTTGAGAATCTCTTATAAATTGAAGAATTTCGTCACGTTCTGGAGTTGCTTCCATTTCAGCTTCAATTATTTGACAAGCCTGTGAGTTATTATAATTCTTTTGATATAAAATTCTATATATATTTTGTATTTCTCTAATTTTTTCTGAAGAAAATCCTCTTCTACGTAAGCCTACAGAATTAATACCTACATAAGATAAAGGTTCTCTTGCTGCTTTAACAAACGGAGGTACATCTTTACGCACTAAAGACCCACCTGTTACAAAAGCATGTTGCCCAATAGAAACAAATTGATGCACAGCCACTAGACCAGCTAATATTACATTGTCACCAATAGTTACATGACCTGCTAACGTTGAATTATTAGAAAAAATACAGTTGTTTCCAACAAAACAGTCATGAGCCACATGACAATAAGCCATAATTAAACAATTTTCACCAATTACAGTTTTTAATCGGTCTGCCGTTCCTTTATTAATAGTAGCACATTCTCTAATTGTAGTATTATCTCCTATTTCAACTGTAGTTTCTTCACCTTGATATTTTAAATCTTGTGGAATTGCAGAAATAACAGCACCTGGAAAAATATTACAATTTTTCCCTATTCTGGCTCCTTCCATGATTGTAACATTAGAACCAATCCAAGTACCAGAACCAATTGTTACGTTGTTGTGAATTGTTGTAAAAGGCTCAACAACTACGTTTTTAGCAATTTTAGCCCCTGGATGAATATAAGCAAGTGGTTGGTTCATAATTAATCTGTTCTTTTTACAATTTGTGCCATTAGTTGTGCTTCAACTACTAATTTATTATTGGCATACCCATAAGCTTGCATATGGCAAATTCCTCTTCTTATAGGCTCTATCAATTCTGCTTTAAAAATTAGTGTATCACCAGGCAATACCTTTCTTTTAAATTTAACATTATCCATTTTCATGAAATAAGTTAAATAATTTTCAGGGTCTGGTACTGTACTTAACACTAAAATACCTCCTGTCTGTGCCATAGCTTCTACTTGTAAAACACCAGGCATTACAGGAGCTCCAGGAAAATGACCAACAAAAAACTTTTCGTTCATGGTCACATTCTTTACGCCAACTACGGTTTTGTCTGTTAACTCTAAAATTTTATCAATTAACAAAAACGGAGGCCTATGAGGTAAAATATTCATAATTTGATGAATATCCATAAGTGGAGGTTCATTCAAATCAAATTGAGGAACATTATTCCGTTTTTCTATTTTTATCATTTTTGCTAATTTCTTAGCAAACTGTGTATTTACACTATGTCCCGGTTTATTAGCAATAACCTTACCTTTAATTTTTACACCTACCAACGCTAAGTCACCAATTACATCTAATAACTTATGACGTGCAGCTTCATTGGGATAGTGCAATGTTAAATTGTCTAATATACCATTAGGTTTAACCGAAATTTCTTCTTTATTAAAGGCTTTTCTCAACTTCTCCATGGTTTGCGGAGAAATCTCATTATCTACATAAACAATAGCATTATTTAAATCGCCTCCTTTAATTAAGTTATTGTCTAATAACATTTCTATTTCGTGCAAAAAACTAAATGTTCTTGCCGGGGCAATTTCTTTTTTAAAATCAGAAATCTGCTTTAAAGTTGCATTTTGAGTTCCTAAAACTTTAGTACCAAAATCAACCATTGCAGTAACTTCATAGTGATCTGAAGGCATTAAGATAATTTCACTTCCTGTACTTTCATCTTTATAGGAAACAATCTCTTTTACTACATACTCTTCAACTTCAGCTTCTTGTTCTTGTAACCCTGCTTTTTCTAAAGCTTCAACAAAAAATTTAGAAGAACCATCCATAATAGGTGGTTCTGGAGCGTCTAATTCTATACAAATATTATCAATTCCCAATCCAACAACAGCTGCTAATACATGTTCACTCGTTTGAATTTTTACTCCATTCTTTTCGATATTAGTTCCTCGTTGTGTATTTACAACATAGTCCGCTCGTGCTTCAATAACTGGACTTCCCTCTAAATCTATCCTAGTAAAAGCAAAACCATAATTCTCAGGTGCAGGTTTAAAAGTTAAATTAACTTGTTTTCCTGTATGAAGCCCAACACCGGAAAGTGAAACTTCCTTTTTAATTGTTTTTTGTTTATTGCTCATTTACTTCTTTTTGTGCATTTAACATTTTTTCTAACAAATCAATTTTATCAACTAATTTCGATAAATTTTTAAAATGTACATATGATTTATTAAAGTCTGCATAAGGCAATGCAGGACTTCCTTGAACCACTTCATTATCTTTAAGGTTTCTGCTTATACCAGATTGAGCTTGAATGCTGACATTATCACCTATTTTTAGATGTCCCACAATTCCTACTTGACCTCCTATTCTACAATTTTTTCCAATTTTTGTAGAACCTGCAACACCTGTTTGAGCTGCAATTACTGTATTTTTACCTATTTCAACATTGTGAGCAATTTGAATTTGATTATCCAATTTCACTCCTTTTTTAAGAATTGTTGAGCCTAAAGTAGCTCTATCTATTGTAGTACCGGCTCCAACTTCTACATTATCTTCTAAAACAACGTTACCCGTTTGGGGCACCTTACTATATATTCCATTTTCATCAGGTACAAAACCAAAACCATCACATCCTATAGATACGCTTGGATGAATAATACATGATTTTCCAATTACACTTTCTGAATTAATTTTAACACCTGCAAAAAGAGTAGTTCCATCTCCAATGATAACATTATCACCTATATAAACATTCGGATATATTTTAACATTATCACCTATAACCACATTATTTCCTATATAAGCAAAAGCACCAACATAAACATCTTTACCTAATTTAGCAGAGTCACTTATAAAATTAGGACGTTCAATACCTGTTTTATTTAATTTTACTTGATTATAAAATTCTAATAATTTTGAGAATGCTTTATATGAATCTTCTACCTTTATTAAAGTAGCTTCAATATCTTTTTCTGGTGTAAAACTTTTATTTACAATAGCTACAGAAGCATTTGTAGAATATAAAAATGATGTATATTTAGGATTTGACAAAAAAGTTAATGACCCTTTTTCACCTTCTTCAATCTTAGAAAGTTTATAAACTTCCACTGAAGGATTACCTTCAATCTCCCCTTGGAGTATATCAGAGATTTGTTGTGCTGTAAATTTCATTGGTGCAAAAATATAAAAAAAGAATAACCTAAGGAGATTTAAAAATTACGATTTATAATATTTTGAGATTTTTTTATAAAAGATTTAGATAATAAATTAGTTTTTATTCAAATACAGTTTTTTTTATTTTAAAAAAAATACTGAATTAAGCGATTTAATTTTATACTACAACAATGAATACAAACTTTTTGGATAATAAACAAAATGCTTGACCACAGGTTTAGTTAAAGCCAATAAATTCATATGATCAGAAGCTTTCGTCAAATCTTTTATCTCTCCATTTTTATATAAAATACTAATAGAATTGTGGTGTAAATCATACGCTTGATTTTTAATAACGCCTGTATCAACAAAATATTCAATTTCTCCCTTTTTATCTGTAATGTTTAATTCTACTTTCTCAGTAATTTTCTGAAGTTGCTCTTTAGAAAATTCATTATCTTGAATTATAATTTTTGGCAATTTTCTATCTAAAATAGAGGTACACAAAGAAGCTAAGATAAAATCATCATTATTTTTCCATTGTTTAAGAGCCATTATTATGTCGTAATCATCAATTTGAGAAAAATTAGAAAACTGAATGCTGTTAAAATTTATATCATGATTATAATCTAAGAAAAATCTCAGCGGATTGCTACAAGGTAAATCCGCACCATTTAAAAATAAACTTTTAGCTCTTTTTAATATTTTAACTAACAAATAATCAGCCACTAAACTAGTTTTATGTAAATAAACCATCCAATACATTAAACGTCTGGCTACAATAAATTTTTCTACAGAATAAATTCCTTTTTCTTCAACGACTAAATTATCATCAACAACAGCAAGCATAGAAATTATACGTTCCGAATTAATATTTCCTTCAGTAACACCTGTATAGAAACTATCTCTTTTTAAATAATCCAATCGATCCATATCAAGTTGGCTTGAAATCAATTGAACTAAAAAATTTCTATGATAATCACCTTTAAATATTTTAATGGCTAAACTCAATTTTCCATTAAATTGATTATTCAGTTCCTCCATAAAAATTAGAGAAATATCTTCATGTTTAATTCCAGTAACCAAACTATGCTCTAACGTATGAGAAAAAGGCCCATGGCCAATATCATGCAATAAAATTGCAATTAAAAGTGCCTCTTCTTCTTCTTTTGATATTAAAACTCCTTTATTTTTTAATATATTTATGGTCTTTTGCATTAAATGCATAGCTCCAATGGCATGTTCAAAACGAGAATGATGTGCTCCTGGATATACGAATGACGATAATCCCATTTGGCAAATACGCCTTAACCGTTGAAAATAAGGATGTTCAATAATATCAAAAATTAATTCGCTCGGAATGTTTATAAATCCGTAAATTGGGTCGTTAAAAATTTTAAATTTGTTCAATCGAATATTTTTAAAATTACACTACAAAAATAGATGTTTAATATTTAATCAGTAAATAAAAGGAATGAATGCAATCAAAATACTTTGGGTGGACGATGAAATTGAATTACTAAAACCTCACTTATTATTTTTAAAAAAGAAAAATTATGATGTTAGCACTTGCAACAATGGTGCAGAAGCCATTGAAAGTATTGATGAGGAGAATTATGATGTTGTTTTTTTAGATGAAAATATGCCAGGCTTATCTGGTATTGAAACCTTAACAAAGATTAAAGCAAAACAACCTAATCTTCCTATTGTAATGATTACAAAAAGCGAAGAAGAATATATTATGGAAGAAGCTATTGGTTCAAAAATAGCAGATTATTTGATTAAACCTGTAAATCCGAATCAAATATTATTAAGTCTTAAAAAGAATTTAGACCATTCAAGATTGGTTTCTGAAAAAACAACTTCTACATACCAACAAGAGTTTAGGCAAATTTCATTAGACTTGGCAATGGTTAGTAATTATGAAGAATGGGTTGAACTGTATAAAAAATTAGTTCACTGGGAAATTCAACTCGAATCAATTGCTGATCCTGGAATGATTGAAATATTAGAAAGCCAAAAAGAGGAAGCAAATTCACAATTTTTTAAATTTATTCAAAAAAACTATCAAGGATGGTTTGAAGGAGAAGACAAACCTTTACTATCTCAAGATTTATTTAAACAAGTTATTGCCCCTCAAGTAGAAAAAGAAAAGACGTTACTTATTGTAATAGACAATTTACGTTACGATCAATTACGCGTGTTAGAACCTATTATTAACAATTATTATAAAAAAGAAGAAGAAATATCTTTCTATAGTATTCTACCTACCGCCACTCAATATGCTAGAAATGCAATTTTTTCTGGTTTAACACCTTTAGAAATGTCAAAAAGGCATCCTGAATATTGGAAAAATGACACTGATGAAGGTGGTAAAAACCTACATGAAAATGATTTTTTAGAAGCTCAATTAAAACGCTTGAATTTAAACATAAAACACGAGTATTTTAAAATTACAAGCATGCCAAAAGGGCGTGATTTAGCGGCAAATTTCAAATCCGTAAAAGACAATGACCTTACTGTAATAGTTTATAATTTTGTTGATATGCTCTCTCATTCACGCACAGAAATGGAAATGATAAAAGAATTGGCTAGTGATGATAAAGCATACCGATCTTTAACCTTAAGCTGGTTTAAAAATTCGCCATTGTTAGAAATGATTCAAAAAGCCCAAGAATTTGGACTAAAATTAATAATTACTACCGACCATGGTACAATAAATACTAAAAAACCAACAAAAATTGTTGGAGAGAAAAGCATTAGTTCTAATTTACGTTATAAGACCGGTAGAAGTTTAACATATACAGAAAAAGAAGTATATGCAGTAAAAAATCCGGAAGACATACAATTGCCATCAATACATATGAGTAGTTCTTTTGTTTTTGCTAAAGAAGATTACTTTTTTGCATACCCAAATAACTATAATCAC
The DNA here is from genome assembly GCF_003813905.1 of Aureibaculum marinum. Classification (GTDB taxonomy): domain Bacteria; phylum Bacteroidota; class Bacteroidia; order Flavobacteriales; family Flavobacteriaceae; genus Aureibaculum; species Aureibaculum marinum. Next base: position 31,018 of record NZ_RPFJ01000040.1, on the reverse strand, counting down.
TATGTTAAATATTATAAAAACACCTATCAACATGGTGGTATAAGTTTAGAGGAAATGATTATACCATGTATTATAATGGAACCAAAATAAATTATTATCATTTTAGTAAACTAGCCATTAGTATAATTACACATTTTAATTCTTAAAATGCGTTTTAAATACTATTTAACATACCCAATTGTAGAATTCTTTAAACAAAGAAGCATGTTTATTAACAAATTCTTCAATTTTGTTATCAAATTTTAAATAATTCTTAATGATTATTTACTATAAAATGCTCAAATTTGTGCTCTAAATTTACAAGATGAAAAAGCATAATTTTAGTGCAGGACCAAGCATATTAACACAAGAAGTATTACAAAAAGCTTCAGAAGCCGTATTAAATTTTAATAATGATAATTTATCAATCCTTGAAATATCGCATAGAAGCCCAGCTTTTGTTGCGGTAATGGAAAAAGCAAGAAGTTTAGTATTAGAATTATTAGACCTTGAAAACAAAGGCTACTCTGTATTATTTTTACAGGGTGGTGCCAGTTTACAGTTTTTAATGACTCCATACAACTTAATGAAAGAAAATGGAAAAGCTGCTTATTTAGATACTGGAGCATGGAGTTCTAAAGCTATTAAAGAAGCTAAATTATTTGGAGAGGTAGAAGTTGTAGCGTCTTCAAAAGATAAAAATTACAATTATATTCCTAAAAATTATACCATACCAAGTGCGGTAGACTACATTCACTGCACAAGTAACAATACTATTTATGGTACTCAAATAAAAGAATTTCCAAAATCAGATAATGTTTTGGTATGTGATATGAGTTCTGATATTTTTTCTCGCCAATTAGATTTCACACAATTTGATGTGATTTATGCTGGAGCACAAAAAAATATGGGACCAGCTGGAACAACTTTAGCTGTTGTAAAAGAATCTATTTTAGGAAAAACTGGACGTACTATTCCTTCAATGTTAGATTATCAAGTACATATCTCTAAAGATAGTATGTTTAATACACCTCCAGTTTTTGCAGTATACACCTCAATGTTAACTCTACAATGGTTAAAAGAAAAAGGTGGTATTGCAGCTATTGAAAAAATTAATAATGCAAAAGCTGAATTATTATATTCTGAGATTGATAACAATCCGTTATTTAAAGGTGTGGCCGAAAAAGAAGATAGGTCTAACATGAATGTCACTTTTGTTTTAACTGACGACAGTTTAAAAGATAAGTTTGATAGTATGTGTAAAGAAGCAGACATTAGTGGAATTAATGGTCACAGATCTGTAGGCGGGTATAGAGCAAGTATATACAATGCATTACCTCTAGAAAGTGTTCAAGTTTTAGTTAATGTAATGAAAGCATTAAAATAACAATTTTAATTTCTAGTAAAAAGAATATTTAAAAAAGGCATATTATAATATTTTCTCATGCCAACGAATAACAAATAATAAAATAAAGTTTTAGAATGATAGTATTAGCAAATGATGGTATAGCAAAAAGTGGAGTTACAGCTCTTGAAAATGCTGGTTTTAAGGTTGACTTAACAACAGTAGCACAAGAGCAATTGATTGATTACATAAATAAAAATGAAATTTCTGTTTTATTAGTACGTAGTGCTACTAAAGTAAGAAAAGACCTTATAGACGCTTGCCCTTCTTTAAAAATAATAGGCCGTGGTGGTGTTGGTATGGATAATATTGATGTAGAATATGCAAAATCTAAAGGATTACATGTAATTAACACTCCTGCTGCCAGTTCACATTCCGTAGCTGAATTAGTATTTGCTCACTTATTTGGAATGGTTCGTTTTTTATATGATTCTAATAGAAATATGCCTTTAGAAGGTGATTCTAAATTCAAAGATTTAAAAAAGGCTTACGCCAAAGGTGTTGAACTAAAAGGAAAAACATTAGGTGTATTTGGCTTTGGACGCATTGGACAAGCTACTGCTAAAATTGCATTAGGAGTAGGAATGAAAGTTGTTGCTTTTGATCCTTTTATAGAATCTGCTAATGTGAAATTAGATTTTTATGACGGACAAAGTGTTAATTTTAAAATTGACACCATTTCAAAAGAAGATCTTTTAAAACAATCAGATTTTATATCATTACACGTTCCTGCTCAAAAAGAATATATAATCTCCTCGAAAGAGTTTGAACTTATGAAAGACGGAGCTTGTATAGTAAATGCTGCTCGTGGCGGTGTTTTAGATGAGATAGCTTTAGTTAAAGCCATTGAAAATGGAAAAATTGCACATGCCGCATTAGATGTTTTTGAAAAAGAGCCTACTCCAGAAATTCAACTATTAATGAATCCTAATATTTCATTAACACCACATATTGGTGCAGCAACAAGTGAAGCTCAGGATAGAATTGGTAGTGAATTGGCAGAGCAAATTGTTAAAATTTTAGGATAAATACTTACTAATTACCTATACTTTTAATAGATTGTAATTTAATGAGTAACAAGATACTGTTTCATTCATTTTAAGGAAGTAATCACTTCCTTAAAATGAATGAAGCTTGCTTAATAAATGTTTCAATAGCACTACCCTCTTTAATTGAAAACTTATAACCATGAGTATTTCTGAAAATCTTATCAAAATAAAAAAAAGTTTACCTTCTCATGTAACCTTGGTTGCCGTATCTAAAACAAAACCAGCTTCAGACATTTTAGAAGCTTATGATGCTGGACAACGTATTTTTGGAGAAAATAAAATTCAAGAAATGGTTGAGAAATACAACAACTTACCTCAAGATATAGAGTGGCACATGATTGGTCATTTACAGCGTAATAAGGTAAAATATATGGCTCATTTTGTTAGCCTTGTTCATGGTGTAGACAGTTTAAAAACGCTAAAAGAAATTAACAAACAAGCAAAAAAACACGATCGAGTTATCAATTGCTTATTACAAGCCAAAATAGCTGAAGAAGACACCAAGTTTGGGCTTTCATTTACAGAAATAGAATCCATTTTAACTTCAGAAAATTTAAATGAATTAAGCAACATTAACATAGTTGGATTAATGGGAATGGCCACCTTTACTAGCGATACCACTCAGGTACAAGAAGAATTCTCAAAAATTAATACTTTCTTTGAAAAGATTAAATCACAAAACAAAGGTATTACTACACTGTCAATTGGCATGAGCGGAGACTATAAAATTGCTATTGAAAATGGAAGCACTATGGTAAGAGTAGGAAGTGCTATTTTTGGAAGCAGATAATTTCTGTTTTACACTTTTTTTTCTTCTCAAAACACTTTTTTTTTACAAGAAATTCAATCAACTATTTTTACTTAAAAAAAAATAACTGATTTTACATTAACCTAGTTGTTTGAAACCTTCTACTTATTAATTTACACAGACCATAAAGGTTTAAACTTTACGCAATACACTAGGTATCTTAATATTACATATTGTTAATAACTACAAACCCACTTCTTAATAACATTGTTAAAAACTTTGAGCGTACTTCTAAAACCACAAAACTAATAACTTTACAAACAACCACACAATCAACTAATTTACAATGACTTAAATACATTTTCGCTGTTTTTAAATTTTATTTATATTTTTTTTACAATACTATATACTAAAATTAATTTTTTAGAGTTATTAACAAAAACAAACACCATTTACTATATGTAGCATAAATTACTTCTAACAACCCTAATAGTTTTTTCTAAAAAAATGAAGAAGTTTAATTTATGTATTATAAGTTGCATTCTAACAATTCAACTTGGTTTTTCTCAAAACGCTACAAATAACAATCAAATTATTTCTGCAATTTTAGCACCCGACGTTGTAGTGAGTTACAACAATTGTAACCACGTTGGTTTTGGCGGACATTATAATGAAATAATGGACGATGAACTAAACAGAACAGTTAGTCAATTTCAATTACATAAAACATCTGACAAAGAAGCTTGCGAAAACTTTGGCACAAGGTTTAATGAGTTTGAAAGCATCGAAGATGCTCCTAAAAATTTATTAGGTGTACAAGGAGAAACAATAACTTACTCATGGAAGTTTAAACTAACTAATGATTTTACTGTACGTAAATTTAACATGGACTTGCATCAATTGAAAGCAATTGGTGGTTCTGAGGCTGATGTTCCATTATTTACATTAACAACCATTAGAAAAGGAAGATTTGAATATTTAGAGTTACGTTATGCAGAAATGGATTCTCAAACCACTGTAGAATCTATTGATATTACCAATTTAAAAGGACAATGGCTTGAAGTTGTTGAAACAATCACATACAATGAAATAGGTGCTTACGACATAACTATTAAAACCGTTAACGGTGATAAAGTCTTATTAGATTATAATGATGATGCTATAAGAACTTGGAAAACAGATGCTGATTTTATTCGTCCAAAATGGGGAATATTTAAAGAGACAGCAGAAACTGAAACTGAAATTGAAAAAAGAGTGTTATTTACCGATTTTAATATCGAAGAAAATTCCAATATCAATGTCTTTCAATCTTCATTAGATAATAAATCTATTTCTATATTTCCAAATCCTACTTCATCAAAAGTAACTATGAAAGGAAATAATTTAGATAAGTATGATGCAATAGTATTACACGATAGTTTTGGAAGAGAAGTTTCTCTAAAACAACCAATGACCAACAATTCTTTTAATGTTTCTAATTTAAAAAATGGAATTTACTTTGTGGTATTTAAAAAAAATAATGAAATAAGTGCTGTAAAAAAATTGCTAAAGTTTTAGTGTAATTAGCAAGTAAAAAGGATATATTTTAAGTAATATCAGTGCATTATCTTAAAGATTAATTCTTTTAAAAGATCTCTAGTGTCAGCTGCATTTGCCCCTACACCTTTACTCTTTACATCAGTATCGCGTAAATAGGAAATAATTTGCGATACTTTACGCATTGGATAGTTTCTAGCTGCAATTACATAGTCATCATAAAAATAAGCACTAATACCTAATGCTTTAACTACATTTCCTTTAGACTTATTAGTTAACCCATGATAAATTAATAATTTGGTAAAATATTTATTTAATAATGTAATGGTAAGAACCAATGAATTATTTTTAGGATTATCTGCAAAATAATTAATTATCTGATTTGCTTTGACTAACTTTTTTTCTCCAATAGCGTTTTGTAATTCAAAATTGTTAAAATCTTTACTTATCCCAATATTTACTTCAACATCAACAGGTCTTATGGTACTCTCTTTTGGCAAAATACTCATTAGTTTTTCCAACTCATTAGCAATCTTAGAAAGATCGGTTCCTAAAAACTCAACCAACATTATAGCAGCTTTTGGTTCAATTTGAAATCCTTTACCAGCCAACACTCTTCTAATCCAATCACCTACTTGATTATCATAAAGTTTTTTACTCTCAAACAACAATCCATTTTTACTTATACTCTTACTAAGTTTTTTACGCTTGTCTAATAGTTTATATTTATAACAAATTACAAGAACTGTAGTTGGTTGCGGGTTCTCAACATAACTCAAAAGATTTTCTATAGTACGCGATAAATCTTGAGCTTCTTTAACAATTACCACTTGCCTATCTGCCATCATTGGGTAACGTTTGGCATTAGACACTATATCATCTATAGTAACATCTCTACCATACAATACAACCTGATTAAATTCTTTTTCTTCTTCTGATAATACGTTTTGCTCTATATAATCAGAAATTTTATCAATATAATAGGGCTCCTCACCCATTAAAAAATAAATAGGTTTTATATTTCCCGATTTTATATCAGAAACTATTTCATTGATGCGTTTCATTTCTAAGAAAAAAGGTTCATTTTTGTAGTATGATTGTATTGAATTTACCCAAAACCCAACTAAACGTCAAAAGTAAAGAAAATAAGCAATTAATTTTTGATATTATCAGAAAAAAATATGTGGTGTTAACCCCTGAAGAATGGGTAAGACAACATATTATCCATTATTTAATTTCGTATAAAAACTATCCAAAATCAATTATAGCAGTTGAAAAGCAGCTAACAATTAACTCTTTAAAAAAAAGATTTGATGTATTGGTTTTTAATACTAAAGGTTTGCCTGAACTAATTGTAGAATGCAAAGCCCCTAAAGTAAAAATTACACAAGATACTTTTGATCAAATAGCTCGTTACAATTTAAAATTAAATGCTCAATACTTAATGGTTACAAATGGATTAAACCATTATTTCTGCAAAATGGACACAGAAAATGAAAAGTATATTTTTTTAGAAGATTTACCAAACTACATTCGTTAACCTTTACTTTTTATCAATAAATATAGTTACACTTTTCTATATAATAAGTATCATTATTAATTGTTAAGTTTGCAACTTAAAAAAAATCCTTGAAAGTAGCCGTAATCATATTAAATTGGAATGGTAAACAACTATTAGAACAGTTTTTACCAGCAATGCTAAAATATAGTAGTAATGATGCCGATATTTATGTTGCAGATAACAACTCGCCTGACGACTCAGTAAAATTTGTAAAAGAAACTTTTCCTTCTGTAAAAATTATAGAAAACAGTATTAATGGAGGCTATGCCAAAGGTTATAATGATGCTTTACAACATATAGATGCGGATATTTACGCATTAGTAAATTCAGATATAGAAGTTACTGAAAATTGGTTAAAACCTATTATTTCAGAATTTGAATCGTCTAAAGATACAGTTGCTATTCAACCTAAAATAAAAGACTTTAAAGATAAAACCAAATTTGAATATGCTGGTGCAGCTGGAGGTTTTATTGATTTATATGGTTATCCATATTGCCGTGGACGTTTATTTTCTAATTTAGAAAAAGACACAGCTCAATACAATGATACTACCGATATTTTCTGGGCTTCTGGAGCGTGTTTTTTTATTCGTAAAGAAATTTTTCATCAATTAGATGGTTTTGATGAGGATTATTTTGCTCATTATGAAGAAATAGATTTGTGTTGGAGAATAAAAAATGAAGGATACAACATAAAATATGTAGGCGAATCAACAGTATACCATGTTGGAGGTGCTACACTGAATGAAGCTAACCCTAGAAAAACCTATTTAAATTTTAGAAATAGTTTATTTTCTATACTTAAAAATGTACCTAGCAATTATTTATTCTTTGTATTATTAATCCGATTATTATTGGATGGTGTTGCTGGAATTAAATTTTTGTTTGAATTACGCCCTAGGCATTGTTTTGCCATTTTAAAAGCTCATTTTAATTTTTATTATAACATTCCAAAATACCTTAAAAAAAGAAAAAGAATTACTGATAAAAAGAACAATTACTACCAGTGTAAAAGTATTGTTTGGCAGCATTTTGTATTAGGTAAAAAAAACTTTAGTGAGATTACGTAATACTAAAATTTACTTGATACTAATTTTACCTTTCTATAAAAGTTGTAAAAGTGCCCGTCACATAATAAAAACAATCTAGATAAGTCCTTTGGCTTTAAACTCTAAATACTTATTAATCACATTAACTGATAAATTTTGAGGTTTAGTTAAAATTGCATGAACTCCTTTACTCTCTAGTTCTTTAACTATCAACCTTTTTTCGTAAGCAAATTTTTCAGCAATGGTTTTATGATAAATACTTTGCAAATCTTCTACATTTTCTGTAATTAACTCTTCTAATTCTGTATTTTCAAAAAATACTGTCACCAATAAATGTTGCCTAGAAATAGCTTTTAAATAAGGTAATTGACGCTGCAAGGCTGAAATATGCTCAAAATTGGTATATAAAATTATTAAACTACGTTGATTTATCTTTCTTTTAATAGTTGCATATAAATACCCAAAATCTGAATCAGTGAACTGTGTATCAATATTATACAATGCCTCATTAATGGTGTTAATATGAGTACGTTTATTACTGGCAGCAACTATTTTTTCCACCTTTTTAGAAAAAGTAAGCATGCCTGCTTTATCGTTTTTTAATAATGCAATATTAGAGAAAGCCAATGTAGAATTAATTGCATAATCTAATAGTTTTAACTCTTCAAAAGGCATTTTCATAACTCTACCTGTATCAATGATAGAATAGATAGGTTGTGACTTTTCATCTTGATATTGGTTGACCATTAATTGCCCTCTTTTAGCAGTAGCTTTCCAATTAACAGTTCTAACATCATCACCTGCAATATAATTTTTAATCTGTTCAAATTCCATAGTATGACCAATTCTACGAATCTTTTTAAGACCAAACTCAGTTAACCTATTACTAAATGCCAAAAATTCATATTTACGCATTTGAATATAAGAGGGATATACTGCCACCATTTGTTTGGCATTAAAACGGTATCTTCTGGCAACTATTTGCAATGGCGATGAAACAAATAAATTTAAATTTCCAAAATAATATTCACCCCGTTCTACTGGCCGTACCCGATATTCAAAATTATGATATCCATTATCGTTTATTTCAGTAAAATATTCAAAATCTCTTTTTTGAAACTGCGTAGGAAGCTCATCAATTACTTTTAAAAAGATTTTTATAGGATATTTATTTTCAATGGTAATAGGAATGGGATTTTCGTCTGAATTAGAGAATTTTTCTGGCAATAAACGTCTGGCTTTTAATCCATTTTTAAATCGAAATAAGATTATAATATCCACTAAAAATAAAACGGCCAAAGTAAAAAGTAAAAACCAAGCTATTTGATATACCATCTCTACCCAATAAGATACCAAAAACAAACCTGATACAATGCTAATATAAACAAAGAAGCCTTGGTGAATGTAAAGATTTTTAAAGAGGTTAATCATATAAGCGTTAGTCTGCCAAATTATTTAGCTAAAATAAGTGATTTTAAATTGTTAGTGAAAATTTACATATTAAAAAACAGAACAATTTAATTTATCTTAGAAGGTTTAAGTTTCTTTAAAAGCAGTTTTCAGTTATAATTCCAAAAAATTCTTTAATAAAATCTCACCTGCAGTGCTACTTTTTTCAGGATGAAACTGCACTCCATAAAAATTATCTTTTTTTAAGGCAGACGAATATTCAATATCATAATTGGTTATCGCAATAGTATCATCACATAGCGGAGCGTAATAACTATGCACCAAATACATATATTCTTCATTTTTTATTCCACTAAATAATTCTGATTTTAAATTAGTAAGTGTATTCCAACCTATTTGAGGTACTTTTACCTTATTGCTAAACTTTAGAACATCAACATCAAAAATACCAAGTCCTTTAGTATGCCCTTCTTGACTGTAATTACACATCAACTGCATGCCTAAACAAATACCAAGTACGGGTTGTTTTAATTGAGGAATTACTTTATCTAAGCCGGTTGCTATCAATTTTTCCATAGCACTACTTGCCTCGCCAACTCCAGGGAAGATTACTTTATCTGCTGCTTTAATTATTTCTGCATCATTACTTAGTAGTGCTTGAGCTCCTAATCGTTGAATGGCAAATTTTATACTTTGTATGTTTCCAGCACCATAATCTATAATAACAATAGAAATGTCCTTTTTTTCTCTATTATCAGAGCTTTTTAAATTGTTTGTGTTTGCTAGTGTATCTGACATTAAAGTGAAATCTTTATTTATATTATACTTTATACATTTTTCTTTATGAAAAATTAGAATGACTAATATTTATAACATTCCTTTAGTACTAGGTAAAATCATTTTTTCTACATCACGTTTTACGGCTGCTTTTATAGCTTTGGCAAAAGCTTTAAAAATGGCTTCAATTTTATGATGTTCATTTTCACCTTCAACTTTCACATTTAAATTAGCTTTGGCTCCATCAGTAAAAGATTTGAAGAAATGAGAAAACATTTCTGTTGGCATTTTACCAATCATTTCTCGTTTAAAGTCGGCATCCCAGACCAACCAATTTCTACCACCAAAATCTATACTAACCTGAGCTAAACAATCGTCCATTGGCAAAGAAAAACCATAACGTTCTATGCCCAATTTACTACCAATAGCTTTACTAAACACTTCACCTAAGGCAATACCTGTATCTTCAATAGTATGGTGTTCATCAACTTCTAAATCGCCCTTTACATTAATTTCTAAGTCCATTTGCCCATGACGAGAAATCTGATCTAACATGTGATCAAAAAAAGCAATACCAGTATTAATTTTACTTTTTCCGGTTCCATCAAGATTTAGTTTAATAAAAATATCTGTTTCATTTGTTTTTCTCTTAATTTCAGCTGTGCGATTTTCTAACTTTAAGAATTCATAAATACGCTGCCAATCATTTGTTTCTAAAGCTATATATGTATTTAACTCATCACGTTTAACAGTAATTTCATCGGTACCTAAATTGGTATTGTCATTAATAAAAATTCCTTTTGATCCTAAATTTTTAGCCAATTCAACATCGGTTAAACGATCTCCGATTACAAATGAATTTTTCAAATCATATTGTTCAGAAAAATACTTAGTCAACAAACCTGTATTGGGTTTACGTGTAGGTGCATTATCTTTAGCAAACGTTTTGTCAATAACAACTTCATCAAATAGTACACCTTCATTTTTAAAAGTATTTATCACAAAATTATGTACAGGCCAAAAAGTTTCTTCAGGATAAATCGATGTTCCTAATCCATCTTGATTAGTAATCATTACCAATTTATAATCTAATTCTTGAGCTATTTTAGATAAATATGCTAATGCTTTAGGATAAAACACCAACTTTTCAAAACTATCAATTTGTTCATCAGCTGGCTCTCTGATTAATGTCCCATCACGATCTATAAACAATACTTTAGTTGGTAGTTTTAGCTTTGATAAAGATGTTACACTTTCTGTGTTATTTGTATCTTTCTCACCCATTTTACAATTCGTTTAATGCTTTTATTAATTTTTCATTCTCTTGTGGTAAACCTATGGTAAATCGCAAACAATGTTCACATAAGGGTTGATTCGTTCTGTTTCTAACCACAATCCCCTTTTCTAATAATTGAGCATATCTATGATTAGCATCATCTACTTTTACCAAAACAAAATTACCGTCTGTGGGATACACTTCTTTTACAAATTTTATTTGATGTAATTGTTTAAGTAATTCATTCTTTTGAATTAATATAGTATTAATTTCACTCTCTACAATATTAAAATCAACTAATCGTTTTAAAGCTCTTTGCTGCGTGAGTTCATTCACATTATAAGGAGGTTTAATTTTATTTAAAATTGCAATAATTTCTGCAGATGCATAACAAATTCCTAGTCTTATTCCTGCCAAACCATATGCTTTAGACAAGGTTTGTGTAACAACCAAATTTGGATATGTATTCAGTTTATTCAACCAAGTTTCTTGTGAAGAAAAATCGATATACGCTTCGTCAATAACAACCAATCCATCAAAGTTTTTAAGAATTTGTTCTATTAATTCACTGTTAAAAGCATTACCTGTAGGATTATTAGGAGAGCAAATAAATATAAGTTTTGTACGTTTATCAACATGTTTTAAAATAGCCTCTACATTAGGCTGAAAATTATCAGTTAATAACACTTCTCTATTGTCTATAGTATTAATAGCTGCCAATACATTATACATTCCATATGTAGGAGGTAATGTAATTACATTGTCAACTTTAGGTTCACAAAAAGCACGATAAAGTAAATCTAAAACCTCATCACTTCCATTACCTAACAAGATTTGTTCAATTGAAACACCTTTTTGCTCAGCTAATACTTTTTTAACAGTTAGTTGTTGTGGATCTGGATAACGATTAACCCCATTATTAATAGGATTTTCATTCGCATCCAAAAAAACCATATCCTGATTAAAATCTTTAAATTCATCACGTGCAGATGAATATGGTTTTAACCGTTTTACGTTATCACGTATTAAATTGTCGAGATTAAAATTATTCATCTTTTAAACTATTTAATCGCAATGTTACAGCATTTTTATGAGCTTGTAACCCTTCAGCTTCAGCCATAATTTCAATAGCATTACCGATAGTTGCTATCCCTTCTTTACTTGCTTTTTGAAATGTCATACTTTTTAAGAAACTATCTAAATTAACACCACTATATTGTTTGGCATACCCATTTGTAGGTAACGTATGGTTTGTACCCGAAGCATAATCGCCAGCACTTTCAGGAGTATAATTTCCTATAAATATAGAGCCTGCATTTTGAATACCATTAACATAAAAATCCTCATTTTCAGTACATATAATAAAATGTTCTGGACCATATTCATTAATCAAATCTAATGCTATATGTTCATTTTCAACATAAATCAATTTAGAATTAGCTATAGCTTTTTCGGCAATGGCTTTTCTCTCCAATTTATGAAGTTGCACGTCTAGCTCCTGCTCTACTGCTTCAATTTGCTTTTTTGAAGTAGAAACCAAAATTACCTGACTATCAGCACCATGCTCTGCTTGACTTAGCAAGTCAGAAGCTACAAAACTGGCATTGGCAGTATTATCTGCTACCACCAGTAACTCTGAAGGACCTGCAGGCATATCAATAGCAACATTATATTTTGTTGCCAATTGTTTAGCTACTGTAACAAATTGGTTTCCGGGTCCAAATATTTTATAAACCTGCGGAATTGTCTCAGTACCAAAAGTCATCCCTGCAATAGCTTGAATTCCTCCAACTTTATAAATTTTAGTAACACCACATAGCTTTGCTGAATATAAAATTGCTGGATGAATATTTCCTTCTTTATTAGGTGGAGAACACAATACAATTTCTGAGCAACCAGCCAACTTTGCAGGTATAGCCAACATTAATACCGTTGAAAATAAAGGAGCTGTACCACCAGGAATATAAATTCCAACTTTTTGAATAGGTCTTTTTTCTTGCCAACATTTTACTCCTTGTGCAGTTTCTACCTCTATTTTTGGCGTTTTTTGTGCACTATGAAACTTTTCTATATTGTTTTTTGCTAACTGAATTGCTTGTTTCAACTCATAATCTATTGAATTATCAATTTTTGAAATTTCAACTTCAGTAACTTGCATATTTTTAATAATGGTACCATCAAAAAAACTTGTATATTTTTCAATGGCACTATCCCCGTTGCTTTTCACTTCATTAAATATTTGGAGTACTGTAGCTTCAATATCTTCAACCGTTTGAGTAGGTCTAGCCAAAATAGTTTTCCAATCATTTTTATGTGGATTGTATATTTTATTCATTTTACGATTAATTTCAAGGATAAATGTTTAATCTATTTTATAAAGGTTACTAATTTTATATTCTTTTAGAAAAAAATTTACAAGACCATCTTTTCTATAGGGCAAACCAAAATACCTTCTGCTCCATTCGATTTAAGCTCATCTATAACTTCCCAGAACTTATCTTTATTAATAACGGTATGTATAGAGCTCCATCCTTCTTCTGCTAAGGGTAATACTGTTGGACTTTTCATTCCTGGTAATATTTTTATAATATCTTTTACTTTTTCATTAGGAGCATTTAATAATACATATTTATTATTTCTAGCTTTTAAAACTGATTGAATTCTGAATTGTAATTTATCTAAAATTATTTTCTTTTCTTCAGACAAAGATGGAGATACCGTTAGCACGGCTTCACTTTTTAATAACTCTTCTACTTCTTTAAGATTATTTTTAAATAATGTACTTCCACTAGAAACAATATCTACAATTGCATCTGCTAAACCAATATTTGGAGCAATTTCTACAGATCCGTTAATTACATGAATATCTGAATTAATTCCTTTTTGTTCTAAAAATTGATTTACAGTATTAGGATAAGAAGTAGCTATTCTCTTCCCTTCTAAATCAGCAATTGATTTGTACTCAACCTCTTTTGGTACCGCTATGGATACTTTACATTTAGAAAACCCTAACTTTTCAATTATAGGTAAGGTATCGCCTTTTTCTATCAATGTATTTTCTCCTAAAATAGCAACATCAACCACTCCATCAAGTAAATATTGTGGAATATCTCCATTTCTTAAGTATAAAACTTCTAACGGAAAATTTCTAGCAAAAGCTTTTAATTGATCTTTACCATTGTCAATAGAAATACCACAATTTTTAAGTAATTCTAATGATTCTTCATTTAACCTGCCCGATTTTTGGATGGCAATTTTTAATTTGGTCATTGTAATTATTTTTTTTTATGCTTAATTTTAATTAAGACACGATTATTAGTATATCGATTCTGCTTTCTCTCAATAATTTAATCTAATAAAAAACCCGTTTGAAAATATCAAACGGGCTTTTATATTGTTTTATAGAGACACACAACACATTCAGCTCGCTTGAAAGCAAGTAGCAAAATGATGACGATGTGTATTAAAATTCTTCATTTGTTTATAATAATGCACAAATTTAAAGGATATATTTTTTATAATGCAACTATTTTAAAGTTTTTTTACCAGTATATATAAATAATTTCTATTTATCTTTTAATTTATTAGATTTCAATTCTTCTTGTTTTTTTGCATATCTAAATCCATATTCCCACCATTTAGCCATAAGTTTTTTATTGAAAACCAATGAGTTTGTAGTTAATACTGTTGGTGTATAGTATAAATTAAGCTTTACATTATCGTGTGTTGCTTGTAATTTTCCAATAGTTACATTATGTCGCTCTATTTGATCCATCATAAATTGCACGGTAGTAGTAATTAAAGAAAAAGGATTCTTAGAAGGCATTCTATTAACTTGACTTACTTCTGTTTCTAAAATAATTACATCTACTTCGGTTGCTCCTCTTAAAATAGCTTCTCTTATGGGCACCAAAGCACCAAAACCACCATCTGCATATTCACAACCATCTTTACGCAACAAACTCATAAAAGGTACATAATTGCACGAAGCCCAAATCCAATCACAAAAATCTAAATAAGAACATTCTTTTAACGCCTTATATTCCACTACATTATTTGTTAAATTAGAAACAGTTACTACTACGTCTTTATCAGATTTTTTTATTCTATCGTAATAATTTTCAGTGATATACTTTTTTATCAACTTTCTTAAATTTTTACTTTCTCCAAAAGTTCTTCTTCCATTAATAAAATTCCAAACTGTATTTAAATGATTTACTGAAACTACTTTTTCTCCATGTACAGTTCTTACAACAAATGGATTATTACTGAATATTTTTCGCTGGTTAATGGTTGTATAAATAGCCTTTAACTCATACAATTTCCCTAATGCTAAATGAGAAACCATTAAACTTCCCGTGGATGTACCCAAAAATAAATCGTATTTATTATTTTTTTCATCTATTAAATATTGAGCAACACCTCCTGCAAATGCTCCTTTACTTCCTCCTCCTGAAATTACCAATGCTCTCATAATTTATACGAACCTATAATTGCTTATTATTTTAGACAAAAAATATTATTTTTAGGTTTAAACTTTAAAATATCGAAATTTTAATGAAATTTTTTTAGTTAAATTAAAAAATCCAACTGAGAACTTCATTATTTCAATTTAAGAAATATTGTATTTTTTTAGCTAATTTCGATATAAGTTTTACTTTTGGTAAATCTAATACAATTTAAATAAAATTGAAAAAAGCAATTCTCCTAATTTTATTAATAGTTCTTTCTATTTCTTGTGATAAAATAGAAAATCCTCGAACTATTGAAAAAGTAAACATAGAAAAAATTCCTGTTGATAGTTCAAGTATAAGAGCCATTTATGCCATGAAAGATTCTAGTTTATTTTATGCTACCTCTGATGGGTATTTAGGGCTAATGTTACCTAACAATCAAAACTTAAAAGATAAACGGGTTTTTTACGACACAATTGTACCTCATTTTAGGGCAATTGCTTCAAATACAGAACATATATTTATGCTAAGTATTGGCAATCCCGCTTTATTGTACCAATATAATGAGGGTGACTTAGAAATTGTTTATAAAGAAAACCACCCTAAAGTATTTTATGATGCTATGGCTTTTTTTGATGCTAAAAATGGAATTGCCATGGGAGACCCTACAGATGATTGTTTATCTGTAATTTTAACGTCAGATGGTGGCAAAACTTGGAAAAAAATATCTTGTGATAAATTACCAAAAATTAATGAAGGCGAAGCTGCTTTTGCCGCTAGCAATACTAATATTGCTATTTATGGTAAAAATGTATGGATGGTTACTGGCGGAAAATCAGCACGTGTTTTTCACTCTTCAGATATGGGTAATTCATGGAATGTATACAACACTCCTATAATTCAAGGTGAACAGATGACAGGAATTTATAGTGTTGATTTCTACGATGCTAAAAATGGAATTATTTTCGGAGGAAACTGGAACGATAAAGATAATAATAAGAACAATAAAGCCGTTACTACAGATGGAGGTAAAACTTGGAAATTGGTTGCTGAAGGTAAAGAGCCAGGGTATAAAAGTTGTGTACAATATGTCCCTGACACAAATGGAAAAGAGTTATTTGCTGTTGGTTCCACTGGTATTTCATTCTCTAATGATAGAGGAAATACGTGGAAAAAAGTAAGTAATGAAGGGTATTATACCATTAAATTTGTGAACAAAAACTTTGCTTGGTTAGCAGGTGATAAAAAAATCGGGAAAATGATTTTAAAATAAGTCCACTTATAATCGTGTAAAATTAACCTAATAATTAATATTTCAAATCACATATATATAGTTGTAACCTCCAAATCTTAAATATTGCAATATCATAACAATAAAGAATAGAACACCCCCTACTATGAAAAAAATTATAATAATTATTTTAGCTATCACCTTTACTAGTTGTAATAGCAATTCTTTAAAAAAGGAATTTGATTGTGTTACAAATACCAATTTTTCAGAACTAAAAGAACATAGAGATTTTCTAAAAAACTTTAGAATCAAGGTTCCAAAAAGCTGGAAAACAACACATTACTATGATGAATATTCTTCTGAAATTTATTCTGCCGATACTACCAAGCAATTAACTGAAACTATTATCCTTGAAATGGCTTGGAGACAAGGAGAATTAAATTTAGATACCGATTTTGCGAAAAAAATAAACGATACAATCCAACAAAGAGAACTTTTAAAATTAACTAAAGAAGGATATGGAACTTTTAAAGAAAAACCAATGTATTATAATCTTTCAGAAGGATATCGATCAGGAATTAGTTATCACTATTTACAAGTATATCTTAAAACAAATATTGATGAATATATAATGCTAACTTCTAAAATTTTTGGCAATAAACTAACTGAAGAAAGAATTTGCGAATCTGTAGAATTATTTGAAACATTAGAATTGATTGAATAGTTTTAATTCACCTTACTAAGCAATATTATTTGTAGCAACAATAGAAATAAAATAAAACAATACCATGCAACACATTATAGATAGATTTACAAAATACATAACTATAGACACACAATCTGATCCAGAAAATAAAGCATTTCCAAGTACTGAAAAACAATGGGATTTGGCTAAAGTCTTAGTTGAAGATTTAAAACAAATAGGATTAAAAGATGTAACCCTTGATGATAATTGTTATATCATGGCAACTCTACCTAGCAATGTAGATTATAAAGTGCCAACCATTGGTTTTATAGCTCATATAGATACCAGTCCTGATTATTCTGGCACGAATGTAAATCCACAAATTCATAAAAATTATGATGGTAAAGACATTGTTTTAAACAAAGAAGAGAACATTATCTTATCTCCAGATTATTTCGAAGATTTACTCCAATATAAAGGGCAAACATTAATTACAACTGACGGAACTACTCTATTAGGGGCAGACGACAAAGCAGGTGTTACAGAAATTGTAACTGCAATGGAATACCTCATTCAACATCCAGAAATAAAACATGGAGAAATTAAAATAGGCTTTACACCTGATGAAGAAGTTGGTAAAGGTGCTCATCTTTTTGATGTAGATAAATTTGGAGCCGAATGGGCGTATACTATGGACGGTAGTCAGATTGGAGAATTGGAATATGAAAATTTTAATGCTGCTGGAGCTAAAGTAATCATCAATGGAAAAATTGTACATCCTGGTTATGCTAAAGGAAAAATGATTAATTCAATACTAATAGCTAATGAATTTGTAAATGCTTTACCAAAAAATGAAATTCCGGAACAAACAGAAGGTTATCAAGGTTTTTATCATTTACATACTTTTAATGGCGAAGTAGAAAAGACCGAATTGGGTTATATTATTCGTGATCATGATATGGATTTATTTCAACAACGAAAAGCTACATTTCAAAAAGTAGCTGATGATTTAAACACAAAACTTGGTAAAGATTTGGTTCATGTTGAAATTACAGACCAATACTTTAACATGAAAGAAAAAGTAGAACCCGTAATGCATATTGTTGATATTGCTGAAGAAGCTATGAAAGCTGTAGGTGTAACCCCTATTATTAAAGCTATTCGTGGCGGTACAGATGGATCACAATTGTCATATAAAGGACTTCCATGCCCTAATATATTTGCTGGAGGACATAATTTTCATGGACGTTACGAATATGTTCCTGTAGAATCTATGTTAAAAGCCGTAGAAGTTATTGTTAAAATTGCAGAGATTACCGCATCAAAAGAACTGAACAAATAGCTTAATATTGTAATTATTCAAACAAAATATAAATCCTCTCAATTAGTTCCTTATTTTTACGCCCTTTAAATTTTAACCATGGATAGAAAATTATTATTATCACTTGCTAAAAAATATGATACACCTTTGTATGTTTACGATGCAGACAAGATTATTTCGCAATATGAGCGTATGACCAATGCTTTTTCAGGAGTTAAAAATCTGAAAATAAATTATGCTGTCAAAGCACTTTCTAACATAAATATTCTAAAGGTTTTTAAACAATTAAATTCTGGTATAGACACAGTATCTGTACAAGAAGTTCAATTAGGATTAAAAGCAGGTTTTGCACCAGAAGATATTATTTTTACTCCAAATGGTGTTTCTCTAGAAGAAATAGAACAAGCCAGAGATTTAGGTGTACATATAAATATTGATAATATTTCAATTTTAGAACAATTTGGACAAAAATATCCAGAAACACCTGTTTGTATTCGAATTAATCCACATGTTATGGCAGGGGGAAATTCTAAAATTTCTGTAGGTCATATCGATTCAAAATTTGGTATTTCCGTACATCAATTGCCACACATACATCGTGTTGTTGAAAATACAGGGATGAAAATTAATGGAATACACATGCATACTGGATCTGATATTTATGATGTTGATGCATTTTTACGTGCTACTGAAATCCTATTTAATGCAGCAGAGTCTTTTAAAGACCTAGATTCTATCGATTTTGGTAGTGGATTCAAGGTTCCATATAAAGAAAATGACATTTCAACAGATATAGAAGAACTAGGTAAAAAACTAAGTAAGCGTTTTAATGAATTCTGTAAAAGTTATGGGAAAGATTTAACCTTAATGTTTGAACCTGGTAAATTTTTGGTAAGTGAAGCTGGTAAATTTTTAGCTCATGTGAACGTGGTAAAACAAACCACTTCTACTGTTTTTGCAGGTATTGATAGTGGATTAAATCATTTTATTAGACCTATGTTTTACGAGGCTTATCACCATATAGAAAACATTTCTAACCCAAAAGGGAAAGAGCGTTTTTATACTGTTGTTGGTTATATTTGCGAAACAGATACCTTAGGAGCCAACAGAAGAATTACTGAAATAACTGAAGGTAATATTTTAAGTTTTAGTAATGCTGGTGCCTATTGTTTCTCAATGGCATCAAATTACAACTCCAGATATAGACCTGCCGAAGTTTTAGTAAAAGATGGCAAAGATTATTTAATCAGAGAACGGGAGACTATTGACGATTTATTAAAAGGTCAGAACTTAGAATTAAGTTTTTAAAAGAAATAAAATTAATTTTTAACATTACAAACCCTAAAAGGAGTTAAGTTCTTTTAGGGTTATTTTTTAATACTACTTATCGTTCTCTACCCTGGGTAAATCAAAATATTCGTTATTGGATACATCTAATGTTTTTGAAAACATATTAAAATTTTTTTCTGTAGGTTTTAAATTAATATACTTATCTATAACAATACTTCGCTTGTAAATCAAAAATGTGTTCTCTACATCTGCATTAATTTCATTTAAATAAACCTCAGATTTTATATCTGTAAAAGAAGGTACAAATGTAAGTGCTACATTATTTAAATTTAACTTTCTTCCAATGTTTTCTAACAAGTTATTCACTTTAATTTTGTTATAGTTAGTTTTATTACCATAGATAAAGTAGGCTTTTAAATAAGCTTTTCTTTTTTGACTTTCGTTTTCTAAAAAAATTAACCATTGTTCTATTTCATTCCAATTAGGATTATCACCTACAAAATATAGTATTCCATTATACCAACCATATTTACAAATGGGGCATGTTTTTGTTCCTTTATCAGGTCCCCAAGCATGTGTTGGTGTAAAAGAAATTATATCTTCACCTATACTTTTTCCTGATTTAATGTTAGCAACTTCTTTTTTAGCATAATCAGGAATATTAAGACCTAAAATAATATTGCGTTCGCCTATATATACATCCTTTTTTTGCACTAACCTTAAAATACCACTTCCTCCTCTATTTTCTAACTTTCGTCTGCGTTTTGATGTCAATAGTTTAGCATTATCAAACACAAAATCATCAACGTAATAAGGCTTTTCAATAGTAGGTTCTTTTATACTTAAATGCACATGTGCAGGTTCTGTACCACTAGGATAGCTTCCTGGTTTATGAGTATAAATTGCATATCTTCCATTAACATCTGTTTTAACCCACCCCCTAATATAACCATGAGTTTGCCCTAATTTATTAGGTGGCATACTTCTACTTTCAACCTTTTTATGAACATATTTACCATTAGCATCTGTTTGATAATAATATAAAATAACATTTGACACTGGCGTTTTTCCATCCAATTTATACACAGTTCCTGTAAGTAACAATTTTTGCCCTTTATTATCAAAAATAGGATTTACATCTTTATAACTAAGTGAATCTGGCATTCCGTAATAAAAAGGTGGTTGGGTATCAAAATTATCACTTAATACCGTTTTTAAATTATCAGGTTGCCCTTTACAATTAGTTAAACAAAAAAGGACTAAAAACAGGAAGTACATATTAATTTTCATTATCTTTTTTGAAAGACAATTTAATAGGAATTACTTATTGAGTAAAAGAAATGGTGCTTAAAATAGCTGTATGGAGTGTATTTTAGGCTAAATGGTTAATTAATTTTTTCCAATTTTGTCTATAATGTCTACTCATTCTAACGCACTGTCCATTAGATAATGTAACATCATAATCTCCATTTTTTCTCGATTGCAATTTAATAACAAAATTTTTATTAATAATAGCTTTACGATGTACTCTTAAAAAAACAGTAGGATCCAATAAACGTTCAAAGGCTTTAAGACTATTAGAATGTAAAAATTTACGATCTTCAGTTCTTAAAACAGAATAAGGTCTATCTGTTTCAATACTTTGAATTGTATTCACTTCTAATTTAATAATAGTTGTATTCTGTTTAATATCAATAAAAGATATAAAACTTGAATTACGATTTAAAATTGATTTTTCTTTTTGACTTTTCACAATTGTATAAAACGTAAAAGGAACAAAAACATATACTAGTATGGTAATAAATAATTGATTAGATATTGCAGATTTAAAAATACCTAAAAAGCGATGCGGAGTATTATAAAGCATCAAACTTATCAAAATAAAAAAACTGGTAAATACTAAAATATGTAGCAGACTTATGCTTATTCCTATAAACAGGTGGTATTTTATTATTTTGTCAATAGACCATAAGTTGGTTTTATTATAAAAAAGAAGTATACCAAATAAAAAAGGTAGAAAAAACAACCAGTATATATTATAAAGCATAGATTCTGACAAGTAAAATCTTGTTGCATAAAATTCAGAAAACAAATAATCTTGTAAAATTGCCAAACCATAAACAGTGCATAATAACATAAAAAACACTCCAAAATTATGGTAAAAGAAAGTTCTTATTTTTGTATTTAATAGTTTTTGCTGCATTTTATTAGACTTCCACTGTATATAAGACCATTTTAAATATGCTGATCAATAAGAATAGTATTTCCATCTGGATCTTTCAAAACAATACTTCCAGGACCTTCAGAGTTTTTATCAACCTTATTTTCTAACACTAATCCCTCTTTTAAAAGCTTTTCTTGAATAACTCTAACATCATCATAGGTTTCTAAAGTATTTGCATTTGCATCCCATCCCGGATTAAAAGTTAAAATAGTATTCTTAAACATGTCTTGAAATAAACCTATCAAAGTATTATCATTTTTCATGATAAGATAATTTTGTTCTAACGCCCCTCCAAAAACTTCAAAACCCAATTTTTCATAAAAAATTTTGGAAGTAGAAATATCTTTTACGCTTAAACTTATTGAAAATACACCTAGTTTCATAACTGTTTGATTTTAAAAATTAATTATTTATTCTACCCCCTTTTATTCCATCATTAAGACTAGAAAAATTAAATTTATTTTAAACAACTAAAATCAATTTAACTCATCCAATTTCCGCAGTTTAAAATTGTTTAAACACTTGTTCTATCATTAATTTTTCAATCTCATTTCTATTTTATGGAGCTGCAGCAGATAAATTATCAGCCCCTTCATTTGTAATAAAAAATTATCTTCAATCCGAATTGTAATTCCACACCATTATAGATTATGTATAAAAATACAATTATATTTTTAACAACAACAGAGCTTAATACTAAAAATTTAAAAAAATTAAACCCAAAAGAATAAATATTTGATAAAAATGATAAACATTGCTTGTTTTTAAAACAATATCTAGTACCTTTGAACCATGCAATTAACAGTACCATATATCATTTCAGCTACTCGCATAAAAAGTACTATTTTTAATGCATATACTACCATTACAACCCTTAGGGGTTAATCATGTACTTATTCCTAGTTTTTTGGCCTATTTTTTAAAAATGGCACTTAATCTTTTATCAAATTCAATAGTTAAACCATGAAAGTTTTAAAATTTGGAGGAACATCGGTGGGTTCTTCAGAAAACATTAAAAAAATTATTAATATAATTTCTTCTAATGGAGAAGAAAAGCAAATTATAGTAGTTTCGGCTTTTGCAAAAGTTACCAATTTATTGTTAGAAGCAGCACAACTAGCATCAATAAAAAAAACTGCTTACGCTTCTGTTGTCGATGAAATTACCTCTATTCATCATCAAATTATCTATAAATTATTAACAGATAAAGCAAAAAATGATGCGTTAAGATTTGTAAATGAAAAACTGACTAATCTAAAATCGGTATTGGATAGTATTTCATTAATTAGTGAACTTTCTCCTAAAAGTGAAGCCAATATTGTAAGTCATGGAGAATTACTTTCTTCATTTATTATTACTAAAGCATTACAAGAAAATGCTATTGAAGCAACACGAAAAGATACTAGAGAATTAATAACAACTAATACAAATTACACCAATGCTTCGGTAAACTTTGAAATAAGCAATAAAAATATTCAAAAGTATTTCAAATCAAATGAGGCTAATGTTACTGTTTTACCAGGTTTTATAGCTTCCTCTGAACATAAAGACACTACTGTTTTAGGGCGTGGTGGTTCTGATTATACTGCTGCAATTATAGCTGCCGCTTTGAATGCTGATGTGTTAGAAATATGGACAGATGTAAGTGGAATGTTTACGGCAAACCCTTCAATAGTTAGTCAAGCAATGCCTATTGAGCAAATTTCTTATGTAGAAGCAATGGAGTTGTCTCATTTTGGAGCAAAAGTTATCTACCCTCCAACAATACATCCTATATTAAAAAAAGAAATTCCTATAAAGATTAAAAACACACTAAAACCTGAAGATCAAGGAACCTTAATTGGTAAAACCAGTAAGGGTAAAAAAAATCCTGTTAAAGGTATTAGTCATATAGATAATGTTACTTTAATTACATTAGAAGGTTCTGGAATGGTTGGAATACCAGGATTTTCGAAACGTTTATTTGAAACCTTAGCTGTTGAAAAAATTAATGTAAAATTAATTACACAAGCCTCTTCTGAACATTCAATTTGTATTGCTATTGATGATTGTAATGCCGACTTAGCAAAAATTGCTATTGACAATGCCTTTGAATTTGAAATTTTAAAAGGAAGAATTAAGCCATTAGAAGTTGAAAAAAACTTGTCTATTATTGCTATTGTTGGCGATAAAATGAAAAGCCATCAAGGTATTAGCGGAAAAATGTTTGGTACCTTAGGGAAAAATAATGTCAATATTAGAGCCATTGCTCAAGGAGCTTCTGAACGGAATATTTCAGCAGTAATAGCCGCTAAAGATGTTAAAAAAGGCATCAATAGTCTTCATGAAAGCTTTTTCAAAAACAACAACAAACAATTAAATTTATTTATTACCGGTGTTGGTAATGTTGGGGCAAAACTTATTGAACAAATAGCACAACAACATCAATTTTTATTAGATAATTTAAATATAAATATTCGTATTATAGGCTTATCCAATTCTAAAAAAATGGTTTTTGATGATGAAGGAATACATCTCTCTTCTTGGAAAAAACAGTTGAAAAATGGAGAAAAAGCTTCGCTAGGTGGATTTTTAGATCAAGTAAAAAAGCTTAACTTAAGAAACAGTGTTTTTGTTGATATTACTGCCAATGCAGATGTTGCTTCAATGTATTCAAAATATTTAAAAAATAGCACTGCCGTTGTAGCTTGCAATAAAATTGCCAGTTCTGCCAATTATAAAAATTACAAAGAACTTAAAGAGTTGTCAAGAGAATACAATGTACCTTACTTATTTGAAACCAATGTTGGTGCAGGTTTACCTATAATAGATACATTAAACAACCTAATAACATCTGGAGATCAAGTTGTTAAAATACAAGCAGTTCTATCTGGTAGCTTAAATTTTATATTTAATAATTTTAAAGAGAATACTTCCTTTTATACAATTGTAAAACAAGCTCAAGAAGAAGGCTATACTGAACCTGACCCTCGAATAGATTTAAGCGGTGTTGATGTAGCTAGAAAAATTCTTATTTTGGCTAGAGAAAGTGGTTTAAAAATTAACTTAGAAGACATAGAAAATAATTCTTTTTTAACTAAAAACAATAACAAAGCAGAAAGCGTTGACGATTTTTTCAATTCACTAAAAACCGATGCGAATCATTTTAATGACTTGTTAAAATCTGCTAATAACAATAATTGTCAATTAAAATATGTAGCCGAATTAAGTAATGGTAAGGCTAAGGTTGGTTTAAAAGAAATACCTTTAGGACATCCATTTTACAATTTAGAAGGTAAGGATAATATTGTAATGTTTTATACTAAAAGATATCCAGAACAACCAATGATTATAAAAGGTGCTGGAGCTGGAGCTGATGTAACAGCTTCTGGGCTTTTTGCTGATATTATTAAAATTGCAAATAATTAATTATGGATTCAATAAAAATTTTTGCTCCAGCTACTGTTGCTAATGTTTCATGCGGATTTGATGCTTTAGGGTTAGCCATTAATGCTGTAGGCGACGAAATGATTTTTACCAAAACCGAA
This sequence comes from Aureibaculum marinum, assembly GCF_003813905.1. Lineage (GTDB taxonomy): Bacteria > Bacteroidota > Bacteroidia > Flavobacteriales > Flavobacteriaceae > Aureibaculum > Aureibaculum marinum. Next base: position 5,496 of record NZ_RPFJ01000040.1, on the reverse strand, counting down.
ACAAAGGGCGTAAGCATAAGTAAAATTGAAGGAGCTGAGTTAACTTTTGATTCCCATAAGAATGCTGCTAGTGTAGTTGCTTGGGCTATGCTAGACAAAATTAAACCAGATTTTGGTGTTACTATTGCCCTTTATAAAAAGGTAAAACCAGGAAGCGGATTAGGTAGTAGTGCTTCTAGTTCTGCAGGAGCAGCTTTTGCAATGAATAAATTATTGGGAAATCCTTTTTCAAACCTTGAATTAACGGAATTTGCTCGTTTGGGAGAAAAAGCAGCTTGTGGCTCTCCAATTGCCGATAATGTGGCTGCTGCTATATATGGCGGATTTATCCTTGTAAAAAGTTATGATCCTTTAGAAATTGTAAAATTACCCGTTCCTGAAGAATTGTGGGTAACCGTTATCCATCCACAAATAGAAATAAAAACTGAAGATGCTCGTAATGTTTTACAACCTACTGTAACTGTTGCCAATGCCGTAAAACAAAGTGCTAATTTAGCCGGATTAATAAGTGGCCTTTATACTGATAATTATAAACTTATAAGCCGATCTTTAGAAGATGTTATTGCTGAACCTTATCGTAAAAAACTAATTCCTCATTTTGACGATATAAAGAATGACGGATTAAAAGCAGGTGCTTTAGGCGTAGGTATATCTGGTTCTGGACCAACATTATTTGCCTTATCTAAAGGTGAAAAAATAGCCAAAAATGTGGCAGAATCAATGAGAACTATTTATAGTAAAACTACTATTGATTTTAACATATATGTTTCAAAAGTTAATTTAAATGGTTGTGAAATAATTGAGTAGTAATTAAGATAACCAATCTTTAAAATCTCTAACACGCTCTCTACTTACAATAATATCTTGATGTTGGTAAGAATTTAACTTGATTTGAAGTCGAGAATTGGTATATGAAATAATATCTTTTATTGCATTTATATTGACATAAAACTTACGGCTGGTTCTAAAAAAAGTCTGTGGTTCTAACTCTGATTCTAATTGATCTAAAGTCATGTCTAGTAAATAATCTCTACCTTCAGTGGTATGAATATAAGTACCTTTATTTTCACTATAAAAACATTCAATAGCATCAACTGTAACCATTTTTATATGTTGCCCTACTTTTATAGTAAATCGTTTTTTATACTCACGTTCTAACGGATTTACTAACAACTTTTTAATATCATCAAAATCTATAGAGACTTTTTCTTTTTGAGGAATTCTATCTTTAAACTTTAATACAGCTTGTTCTAAATCTTCTGAATCAATTGGTTTTAAAAGGTAATCGATACTATTTAACTTAAACGCTTGTAATGCATACTCATCATAAGCTGTGGTAAAGATTACTGCACTTTTAATAGTAACTTTTTCAAAAATTTCAAAAGATAATCCATCTGACAATTGTATGTCTAAAAAAATAAGATCAGGATGTTTGTTTTCTTGAAACCACTGTAAAGATTCTTCTACGGAATGCAACATAGCAGCTGCATTAACATCAATTTTTTGCAGCATTCTATTTAATCTTCGAGCAGCTGGTTTTTCGTCTTCTATAATAATTACATTCATAAATAATTCTTAGTAGTTTTAAAAGTAAACTATTAGCAGTTTAAAATAAGTACATTAGATAAAATTATTTTCTAAATAATTTAGATTGCTCTTCTTCTTTTTCCATAAGTTTTTTGATTTTACATTCTTCCCAATCTTTACCTAAAATTAAAGGATAACCAAAAATATTTATAGCGTGAAAAGCAATTCCAACACCCCAGAAAATCCAAACGGAAAAGGTATCAAAATTCCAAATGGCTTCGCTCCATGATTCGGATTGTCCATTGTAATAATTACTAATCACTTTATTTATAGTTATAAAAAGGTTTATTAAAACGTAAATTGCCAAATGCCAATAAAACCCTTTTAACTCTTTTACTCGTTTTCTCGCTTGTCTATATTTTATAGTATTTGTTTGTTCTAATTCCATAATTAAAAGTTTATTCCCAATGCTGTGTCTTTTTATAATCACTATCACCCTTACTCATATATTCCTTAATTTTACGTTCTTCCCATTCTTTTCCAAAAAAGGGATTCCAATCGAAAGCTTTTATTGCATGAAAAAACAATCCAATTCCCCAGCCAAAAGCAGCCCACAAAAACCAAGGATAATTCCAATGATCAATATAATAATTTAACCCTGCCAAAAGCCCAATAAAAATTACATACGACAATAAATTATTATAAAACTTTTTAATTTTTTCTACACGTTCTTTAGCCTTTATATATTTATTTTCTTTATCTAAATTTTCCATGATATTATTATTTACTTATGCTCCTAATTATTTAAAGTTTCCTTCATGTTTTAATCTTTATTCATAAATTCTTTAATCTTACGCTCTTCCCAATCTTTACCTAAAAGAGGATTGTACCCATACGCTTCCATACCATGCATTATAAGTCCAAACCCCCAACCTACAACAGGAAACATAATCCAAGGAAAACTTGTGGTTTTGTAATTTAAATAGGCCAAAAATGGAATAATTATTAGGTATGAAATTAAATTAGCATAAAAACCTTTAATTTTTTCTACCTTTTCTTTAGCCTTTAAATATCGCTTATCTTCTAAATAATCTTCTTGTGTTTTCATAACTGAAATTTGTTTTGTTAACATGGGTATTTTTACAATAAAAGTGGTGGCTGATTTTTGAATAGATACTTTTCTATTTGTTACCAATTGATAACGTTGCTGTATATTAGCAAGTCCTACTCCACTACTCTTTTTTAATACTTCTTTGGTTTGTAAATTATTTTCTACAATCAAGTAACCTTCTTGTTCGTAAATTTTAATATGCAACGGATTTTTAGAGTTTACTACATTATGCTTTACTGCATTTTCTAATAGCAATTGCAAGGCCAACGGAACAACTTTTGCTTCTGGATTACTAGCTTTTTCAGGAATATTAAAAACAATACTGTCTTCAAAACGCATTTTTAATAAGCTCACATAAGTTCTAGCAAATTTTAATTCTTCGTCAACATTAATTAACTCTTTGTTTTTCTGCTCTAATACATAACGATATACTTTAGATAACGACGTTGTAAAATTTTGAGCCGCATCAGGATTTTCATCAATTAAACTTGTAAGTACATTTAAACTATTAAATAAAAAATGAGGATCTAATTGATTTTTTAGTGCATCAAATTTAGCAGAAGCCGTACCAGCAATTATTTTTTGTTCGGTAACTTTATTTTTCTGAGATTCTCTATAAAAATAAACAGCATGAAAAAACAATGAGATTACCAAAGTAATTAATAAAGAAATTAAATAGTAAATTGGCTTTTCATTAGCAACAAACTCCGTAAAACTTAATTTATGAATACCAACAGAAACGAACATTCTAATTAAAAATATACTAAACATAGTTACCGCAACGGAACCTAAAGCCCCTATAAGCAACCTGTATTTTGCATATTTTTCCCATTTTACATGGGTATTTAAATAATAGAAATAATAACTATTGGCAAAAGTTAATACAATAGCATACAATTGATAGTATCCGAAATTTATTAGCAAATTGTTATCAAATACAACAGACCCACCACCTACATAACGAATAACTAAAAACACTATAAATACTAAAATACCTATTACAGAACCTAGCAGTATGGTTTTTATAAAATTTTGCATTTTTTAATATTGAATTGTAATCACTGTTTCTTTTTTCTCTAGTTTAAATTTTGCATCTTCAAATTTTGGCGGACCAAAACTTCCTGTTGCATTATTACTAGTTGCATGTGGCTCTTTAGGTATTCCCATAAGATTAGTATCTAATTTACCATTGTTATTTTTATCGTAAAATGAAGAAACCGCATAAACCCCTTGTGGTAAATCTTTAAAAACTGCAATAGCTTTTCCATTATCTATTTCAAGAATTTCTCCTTTAAAAGGCGATTTAAGAAAACTCTCTTTAGTATTGTATACAGCAACATACAGTTTCCCTTTTTTAGAATCTAGCCCAGTTAATGTAACCGTTAAATTACAAGTTGATTGTGACCAAGTTACCAATGAGCTGAATAGTAAGAATACGAAAGCTAATTTTCTAAAAATCATGTCTTAAAATTTAATAGTTAAATCTACTGATTTATTTTCAACTATAAATTTAGAACTATTAAAAGATGGTGGTCCCATTAAAATAGGGTTATTAGACATTCCCCAATCTTCACTTGGTATACCAGAAGTAGAAAAGTCTAATTTTTTATTCTCATTACTATCATGATAACATATAATTGAATATTCACCAGGTATTACATTTTCAAATTTAACCTCTGTAGCTTTATTTGTAATTTTACCTTCTACCCCTTGTAATGGCTCTTTCATAAATGTTTCTTTATTGTATAAAGCGAAAACTACAGACCCTTTATCACTAGTAAGATTAGGTATTTGTACCGTTACTGTAACTCCTTCTGTATTTTTAGATATTTCTACAGTTTCACCACATTCTTTTAACACTTCTAAAACTCTTTCTATTCCCCAATTTGGATGAAACTCAGATTCTGGTTTAAAATTTTGATACAATGCTACGGTTTCTTTTAACCTTTTACAATATGGCGATAAATCTTGTTTAAAATAACGAGCACCACCCATTTCAAACTCTATTAAACCACTATGGGCTCTAGGATTATTTTTATTTAATGCTATTGCTTTTTGATATAGGCTGGTTGTTGCTGGCGATAAACTTGCACCATAAGTCATAGGATCCATAGCAATTTTAGCTACATTAATTAATGCTTTTAACACATATATTTCTGAGTTATCTGGAGAGATTATAGCTGCTTTATCTGCCAATTCTTCGGCTTGTTTTAGTTGAGCTTTTACTTTTATTTTGTCTTCCATTTCAAAAGTTGTCCATGTTTTTAATAAAGCTAAGTGATAGTAAGGCAACCAATTGTCGGTTTCTACTTGAGCAATACGTTCAAAGGTATTTGCAGCCTCTTTAAACTTATTTTCTGACATTAATACAAACCCTTGTTTCATACTTTTTTCAAAATTTGTTTGCGATAAAATTACTTGACTTACTAAAAAAACTAAGAGTGCTGTTACAATTCTAATCATGAGTGTTTATTTTTAGTTAATAATTAATTACACTTCAAAAGTCTATAAAAGCAAGGGTGTTAAAAAAAAGTAAGTACTGAATTGTATTATTTTAAGGATGAATTGTTAAATTGGTTAGAAATAGAACCTAAAAGCAAAGAACCAAAAATAGTTGTTGTTGAAAATGATATGTCAAGTCATTAACATTTAAAACCTATACGTACAGTCAATTTTATAATTTTAAAAAATTAATTATATTTAATGCCATAACGGATATAAACACAATGCGTTTATACAATTGTTAGGAGTTATTAATACGGATGTTCGTAAAATCCAATGATTATGGAGAGAAATAAGAAGTAAAATAACCGAGACATTGTATTAGATAAAGGGTATTACTTTCACTCTAATCGACT
>NZ_RPFJ01000039.1 GCF_003813905.1 Aureibaculum marinum | reverse complement strand
AGCAATTAATTATACACGGCTTAAGTTTACAATTCATTAAATTTAAGCATAAATCAGAAAAGACAAAAGAGAGGAATAAGGTTATTATACACGCAGAAGCTTGAGACTTCGTCAACATTGAAAATCCCCTCTCTTTTCTACACAGATTTCGTACAGTTCTATGAGGCTTTTAGACCTCGCTTTTAAGTCGTAGAAACTCGCGTAGTATGTCCTTTCAAAAAACATTTTTATTATGAATAAAGATATTAAATATTTTGGACTTGACATCAGTCATTTAGTTTTCGATGTTACCGATTCTGATGGTAATTACTATCAGTTTAAAAACAATGAATTTGGCTTTAAAAAGTTCACAAAGCTCTTAAATGATAATAGTCATTGTGTTATGGAAGCAACAGGTTATTACCATTATCAATTAGCGTATCATTTGCTAGAATTTGGTATAAAAGTGTCTGTAGAAAACCCTTTATCGGTAAAACGATTTATACAGATGAAATTGTCTAAAATTAAGACAGATAAAAGTGATTCAAAACTTATTTGTGATTATGCTCAGCAGGTCGAATTAAAGCTTTGGCAAGGTAATTCTAAGACTGAAATAGAATGTCTTCAAATCGTCAGAGCCCTTTCTGTATATACAAAACAGAGTACTATGATAAAAAACAAATTACATGGAGAAGCCGTTTTGGGTAATCCAAGTAAAATTGTTGTATCATCTTTAAATCGTAGTCTAAAGCAACTTAAAAAAGAGATGAAAACCTTAGAAGATAAACTATTGGATTTAGTAAAAATAGTACATCAAGATCTCTTAACACGTTTAAAAACCATTCCAGGTATTGGACCAAAAACAGCTATTATGTTAGTGGTTTTAACAGGTGGATTTAATCGTTTTACAAGTGCAAGTGAATTATGTAGTTACGCAGGCTTAACTCCCGTAACTAGACAAAGTGGAAGCAGTGTAAATGGACGACCTCGAATTAGTAAAATAGGGAATCAGAAGCTGAGAAATTTATTGTTTATGTGCAGTTTTAATGCTTGTAAATGTAACAAGGCTTGTAGAGATCTTTATGAGCGAATAGTTGCCAAAGGAAAGAGTAAGAAACTAGCCTTAATTGCAGTGTGTAATAAGCTATTAAAACAAGCCTTTGCCATTGCTAAATCAGGATTAATATATGATGATTCTTATAAAAGTACTTTAGTGAAAAATTAATGAGTTTTTACTTGTTTTTTACCACAGTACTTTGTT
>NZ_RPFJ01000038.1 GCF_003813905.1 Aureibaculum marinum | reverse complement strand
TGTTGCATTGGAAATAAAATCGACCGTAGGAGATTTATTCTAATTCAACAATGCAAGAAAACTATTGTCAAAATTTAATGAAGAAAAGGCTTGGTTTTTAGCTCAGTTCTTTGTTGGCAAATCGTTTTTTATTTTTCACTCAGAGTGTCAATCTCTTTTGTAATTATTCTATTTTTTGTTTTATCCAACTCCGATTTTAATTCTATGACTTGTTTTTCTAAGTTATCTATCTTGTTATCAGTCGATTTATTTAAACTTTCAATTTTGATTGATAAAGCAATAAACGCAATTAGAAGTGACAATATTGGAATAATAATCTGAACAGCATTTTTTGTTAAGTCAGAAACCCTTTTCCAATATATGCGTGAATATTTTTTGTTTGCAAAAGAAGAGAGACCATTGTCTTTGGCAAAAATTCCAACAATATCATAAGCATCGTGATATCCGATTTCATCTGCGGTATACAATTCGGACGTAATTAGCTTAAGTTCGTCTTCATTGCAATTTAATTCGCTATAAATTTTCTCAAAAGGAACACCAAGAGCATTATATTCGGCTTTTTTTAATTCCAAATCATTTCTTTGTTTGGATAAAATTCCGAGTAGCTTGTGTCTTTTTAATTCTAAGTTCATAATTCTTAATTTGGCATAAATGCTCCACAACCTTCCAAGGAAACTCCAGTTTGCTCTGCAAGAAGAAACATATTTCCAGTTTTCCCTTGTAATTCGGCTAGAGTCCATTTCTTTTTAATATCAGCCTCAATATTCCAGCCTTTTAGAAAAATTAGTGTTCTAGTTTTTTCAATTCTATGTGGTATATTTTCGTCAGTCAATATTTTGCAAAGAAGTTCGGTGTTCCCTTTCCGAGTAGAGTAGAAATGAAAATTCACAACTAATTCAGTTTCTGAATCTATTCCGCTTTCTTCCCAAATTTGCCACATTTTTTCATTCCGTTCAAAATGAGCATTTAATTCAGATTTATTATTCATTCGTACTGTTTCTCAAATGTTTGCCAACGTTTATGTATAAGAATAGTTGCGGGTTTGTATGCGAGGATTTTCCGAAGGAAAATCAGATGCAGGCAAACACGCAAATCCCCTTGTTTAAGCACTAAACCGTAATTATTTTTATACGGTGTTGTACTGCGTTTTTAATTCCGTTTTCAAATATTTTATTACTTTTTCGAAAAGTCTTTTTTCTTGAAATCTGTAAACAATCCAAAACCAGATAATCATCAAAGGAAATAGAAAAAGAATCCAAACAGGCATTTTTTCATTACTAAATAAAAATATCAAAAGAAAAATCACAGATAATATTCCGATAAAGTACATTTCAATCCGCAATCTTGTTGTCAATTCAATTTTAGTATTTCCGTTATTCAATTCAGTAATTTTTGCATAACCTTTTATTCCGTCAAAATATCCAGGATTATAGTTAAGCATTATTGTTCCGACTGAAAGTTTAGAGAGAAATTTAAATTCATTATCTGAAACCCAATCAAGTTTAAATTTTCTTTCTTTTTTGAATCGAATTTGTTCTTTCAATTCAGATATTGAACCTTTAAATTCAATAGATTCTTTTAAAAGTGTCTTGTCGATTAAGTCTTTCATTAATATTTATAAAATGTTTCCTAAATGCAGTACAACGTTTTTGTATAAGGTTAGTGTGGGAGAAAACGTCCGCGGACTTTTCGCCCTAGCACTGAGCTTATACTTATTATGTGTTTTTATCTTTGTCGAGCTAAAAATACTTAAATAAGTAGAAGTGACATAGTAAAGAGACACAAACCTTTGAATTAAGCCATAAAAACCCACATTAACTTTATACGGCTTAAGTTTACAATTCATTAAATTTAAGCATAAATCAGAAAAGACAAAAGAGAGGAATAAGGTTATTATATACGTAGAAGCTTGAGACTTCGTCAACATTGAAAATCCCCTCTCTT
>NZ_RPFJ01000037.1 GCF_003813905.1 Aureibaculum marinum | reverse complement strand
TCTTTTTAAAGAACGATACACCCATTTTGAAGGAATTCCTAACACTTCTTCTCCGTGTAACTTATTCTTCGTGGCTGTTCTTTTCTTTAAAAAACTATCCATCAGTCTAAAGAGTTGTAAGCATTCACTTTGAACCTCGGTAAGGGCATTATAAAGTGGAACCTCATTAATAAGACCATATTCACAAATTGCTTTAGCATCACTTTTGTCTGTTTTGACTTTAGCTAATTTCATCTGTATAAATCGTTTTACAGATAAAGGGTTTACTACAGAAACAATTTGTTTTTTTCTATGTAAAAACTGTGCTAACCTATAATGATAATAGCCTGTTGCTTCCATGACAACTAAAGTATTAACTTCTAAAGTTTGTAGAAACTTTAGAAAACCTTTTTCTGTGTTTTTAAATTGTAAATGACCTTGTTTGCTGCCATAGCAATCAAAAATAGCTGCACTAATGTCAATTCCAAAAGTTTCTGTATATTTATTCATATAAAATGATTTATGAAAGAATAATCTACTGGGCTCACAACAACTTGAAAACGAGATCTAGGTCTCACAGAACTGAACGTGATTTTAAGTAGAAAAGAGAGAGGATTACCAATGTTGTCGAAGTCTAAGCTTCACCGTATATATTAACCTTAATTCTCTCTTT
>NZ_RPFJ01000036.1 GCF_003813905.1 Aureibaculum marinum | reverse complement strand
GCAATAAGATTCTACTATAATGGTTTTTGTATATAGTAGTTACTAATTTAGAGAAAAAAAATTATAATTTTTTATTAAAAACCTCAAAATATTCTATAAATAACCGCAATTTTTTATGGTTGAAACCGTAAAATATGATTGTATGTTTTATTAAACTATCTCCATTATTTTTTAATAAAAACGAAGCATTCATGACACAAAATATAAACCTAATTTATTATGAAATTTATAGTTTCTGCTCATACAACTAAAATAGTGAAAATATAATCATAGGTTTAAACTCTATTTGACATTTCTAACAAACCACCAGTTGCAAACTGGCGGGAGCGGGGGGAATAGTAATTTATTTGCAATCATTGATTTTTAAATTCGGCCTACAAATATCCTTTAATGCCAATAATTTCTCTTCGGACCCATTCATTATTTTTATGCTCAAATAGAAATAGGACATTATGGTATGTGCTGAAATTTGAAAAGACAATTATGGCATATTTATTATCAGAAGAATATAACGGTTTGGTAAGAGTATAAACGTTTTTATCTCTTGCGATAATTCTATGGCTACGACCTATACTATCTCTCTTTTCTGAATTCATAGCATTCAGCTCTTTTCGGGTATATTTAAAATTATTCAAAATTTTAAAACAAATGCTATCGTTTAATTTACTATCGTTCCAAAAATACTTATTGGAATCATTTAATTGTTTTTCATATTGATCATACATATCCGTGAACAGAAGTTTGTCGTACTTTTCCAAAATATGCTTATAGCGTTTTAATCTGGTCCAATGTGTTTTTTTGATTAAAAAGGTTCTGTAATAAGACGGATTTGTAGTTTTTGTTATATAAAGTGTATCATTT
>NZ_RPFJ01000035.1 GCF_003813905.1 Aureibaculum marinum | reverse complement strand
AACTCTTTAGACTGATGGATAGTTTTTTAAAGAAAAGAACAGCCACGAAGAATAAGTTACACGGAGAAGAAGTGTTAGGAATTCCTTCAAAATGGGTGTATCGTTCTTTAAAAAGAGATCGTAAACATTTAGACAAAGAGCTTATAGGAATAGAGAAACAACTTCTCTCTTTAGTAAAACAAGACCAACAAGCACAACTCACTTTATTACAAAGCATACCAGGTATCGGTATGAAAACAGCTTTATTTTTAATTGTAGTAACCGATGGTTTTAAGAAATTTGAAACCGGATCACAACTATGTAGTTATGTAGGAATTACACCGACTATAAGAGAATCTGGAAGTAGTGTAAGAGGTAGAAGTCGAATAAGTAAAGTTGGTAATAGAAAGTT
>NZ_RPFJ01000034.1 GCF_003813905.1 Aureibaculum marinum | reverse complement strand
GATTTTGCAATAGCAAAAGCTTGTTTCAATAGCTTATTAGAAACGGCAATTAATGCTAATTTTTTACTTTTACCTTTATTTGTAATGCGTTCAAAGATCTCTCTACAAGCTTTATTATGTTTACAAGCCGTAAAAGAACATAGAAACAAGAGGTTTCGTAACTTTCTATTACCAACTTTACTTATTCGACTTCTACCTCTTACACTACTTCCAGATTCTCTTATAGTCGGTGTAATTCCTACATAACTACATAGTTGTGATCCGGTTTCAAATTT
>NZ_RPFJ01000033.1 GCF_003813905.1 Aureibaculum marinum | reverse complement strand
GCTTGGTACTTTTACGGGTTACGCTACGCTTTGCTTAGCAGAAGGATTACAAGCCGATGGAGAAATTCATACTATTGATGTAAATGAAGAATTGGTAGATTTTCAACGAAAATATTTTGACAAATCTGCTTATGGAAAGCAAATACACCAACATTTAGGGAATGCCTTAGATATAATTCCTGAGTTAGATAAAACTTACGATTTGGTTTTTATTGATGCTGATAAGCCTAACTATG
>NZ_RPFJ01000032.1 GCF_003813905.1 Aureibaculum marinum | reverse complement strand
AGGTGATTATAACGATAGGGCTCACCTCTTCCCATCCCGAACAGAGAAGTTAAGCCTATCAGTGCAGATGGTACTGCCATATGGTGGGAGAGTATGTCATCGCCTTTCTTTTAAAAGTCCTTGTATTTTCAAGGACTTTTTTTTATAACTATATTTTACAGAGATTTAAAATAATAAAAATTTAGAAGTATGCCTATCATTTTATTTTGATAGGTATTTTATTGAACCTATATTTAATTAAAAAAAATGAAAGCATTAAACTCAAGAAAAGATAAAAATATAACTAGCAATGTTGTAATAACAAATGTTACAAAACGTAAAAATTGGAATAATAAAAGAAGATATTCATTTTAAATTAGGGTATACTATCAATCAAATCCTCATTATTTTTGTAGTGAGGATTTTTTTTGTTTTATATGTAAAATATTTATAAAATAAGTATTTTAAGACTTATATTTCTAGTTTCTTTGTAATATTATATGAAGCAGATTATAATTATACTAACTTTATTTATTAATGCTACTATTTATTCTCAAGTAGGAGGTGAAAATGTTTTTAATTTTTTAAACGTTAATACTTCTGCCCGTCAGGTTGCATTAGGAGGCGAGGTGTTAACATTATATGATGATGTTAATCAACCTTTATGGAATCCTTCTACTATAAATAAAGAAATTGATAATCAAGCTTCGGTAAGTTATGTTGATTATTTGGCGGATATTAATTATGGTTCTGCTACTTTTGCTCATCTTATTAATAGACATTTTGGAACTCTACATGCGGGAATAACTTATGTAAATTATGGTAAATTTATTGGAGCAGATGAAACTGGGCAAGAAACTGGTACTTTTGGAGCACGTGATTTAGTGGTTTCAATAGGGTATGCATATAAAATTCCTAAAAGTTATTTTAATTTAGGTGTGAATTTAAAGTATATAAGTTCTAGCATTGAAAATTATACATCAAGTGGAGTAGCTTTTGATATTGGAATAACTTACTTTAATGATATAAAACCTTATATATTTTCTGCAATTATTAGAAACGTTGGATATCAACTTAGTATGTATGATGAGCAACGAGAATCATTACCTTTAGAAATAGCTATTGGAGCTTCTTATCGATTAGAGAATGTTCCATTACAATGGCACTTAACTATTGGTAATTTGCAGCAATGGAACATTGCAGTAAAAAATCCATCCAATAGTCAAACCAGTATTGATGGAACTACAATTAATGAAGATATTACATTTTTAGATAATGCCTTTAGGCATGTAATAGTAGGAGCTGAATTATTTCCAGAGAAGGTTTTTAATTTGCGTTTGGGATATAATTTCAGACGAGGAAAAGAATTAAAGTTAACTGATAGTAGAACTTTTGCAGGAGTTTCTTTAGGATTTGGACTTCAATTGGGAAGGTTTAAATTTAATTATGCCTTTACTAAATATCATCCTATAAGTAATACTAATACGTTTACTTTAAATATAGATTTAGCCAAGAAAAATTTTAATAAATAATGTCAAAGAAAATAATTATAGCCATTGATGGATTTTCATCAACAGGCAAAAGTACTATAGCTAAGGAATTAGCAAAAAAATTGGAATATGCTTATGTAGATACAGGTGCTATGTATAGGGCCGTAACTTATTATGCAATGGAAAATGGTTTTGTAGGACTGGAATTTTTGAAAGAAGATAAATTGATAGAAAATTTAAAAAATATTAAATTAAATTTCAGATATAATGAAAAATTAAAATTTTCTGAGATTTATTTGAATGGTAAAAATGTGGAAAGAGAAATAAGAACAATGGAAGTTTCTTCTTTGGTTAGTAAAATTTCAGCAATTTCAGCAGTTCGAAAAATGTTGGTTAAACAACAACAAGAGATGGGTAAAGAAAGAGGTATTGTTATGGACGGAAGAGATATTGGAACTGTTGTTTTTCCTGATGCAGAATTAAAATTATTTATGACAGCATCTGCTGAAAAACGTGCAAATAGAAGGTATAAAGAATTGTTAGATAAAGGAAATGATGTATCTTTTGAAGAAGTTTTAAAAAATGTACAAGAAAGAGATTATATTGATTCTACAAGAAAAGACTCGCCTTTAAAAAAAGCTAAAGATGCTGTTGAGTTTGATAACAGTAATATGGGATTAAAAGAGCAATTTGAAAGAGTATTGAGTATTGCTGAGCGATGTATTGCTAAATATTAAATTTAAGGTATATTTAAATATTTATGGGTTTGTAACGAAATTTTCCATTTTGGATTTTTCATGACGTAATTAACAATAAGTGGTGTCATTTTTTTCTCAACACTCCATTCTGGCTGTAAGTACAGTATGCAATTTTTTTGAACTTTACTAGCTTGCTTTTCAGCAAATAGAAAATCATTTTTATTGTAAACGATAACTTTGAGTTCATTTGCATTTTCATAAACCTCGGTTAATGGCAATTTATTTTTTTTAGGAGAAAGACATATCCAGTCCCATTTTCCTGTTAAAGTATAGGCTCCGGAGGTTTCAATATGGGTTTTTAAACCTTCTTTTTGAAGTTTACTTGTTAAATAATCCATATTATACATAAGAGGTTCTCCTCCAGTAACAACAATAGTATCGCTATGCTTTTTTGCATTATCAACGATTAAATCTGTTTTGGTTGCAGGATGTAATTCTGCATTCCAACTTTCTTTCACATCACACCAATGACAACCAACATCACAACCACCTACTCTTATAAAATAGGCTGCTGTTCCAGTATAATATCCTTCACCCTGTATGGTATAAAATTCTTCCATTAACGGGAGCATTTTGCCTTGGTCAATTAATAATTGTGCATTTTTATTCATAGTATATTAGTGTACTGTAGGTGATTTAAATTTTTATTAAGAGAATTATAATGGGTTAAAAGAGTTTTAATAGGACAATGCTCTTAAAAACTTATTTATTATTTATAACGTAGATTTATTACGCTAAAATTTAACAAATTGAATAATAAATTTGTTTTATAAGATACTATTGATTTCTCTTACACTTAAAATTTATAATTGGGGCAAAGATAAATTAAAAAGTGTGAAGACCTAAGCTCAGAACTGAAAAGGTACTAAAAAGATGGTTCTAATTTATTGAGTGTACAAAATCTTAATTATTTACTATTTCTGTAATGTTTTAGAGTATTATTATATTAAAAATTAGTAAATTAATTTATGGCGTTCAATATTGATAATTAAGTGCGACTAAAAATTTTTTATAAATTAATTAAGACTATCAAGTTCTCGGTTTTTTAAAATTAAATCTTTATTTTAATTTTTTAATCTTACTTTTATACCCTCAATTATACAGAAATTTATGAGTACAAAAGACGAATTCTTTAATTATATAAACGAAGGATATAAAACTAAAGGTGAGTTTATTACTTTAGGTTCAGCAATGTTAGGTGAAGAAACGATTACAGAGGCTTTTGTTAATATCCCTCTTAAAACGTTGAATCGTCATGGCTTAATTGCTGGTGCTACTGGGACAGGAAAGACAAAAACCTTGCAAGTTTTAGCAGAGAATCTCTCAGAAAAAGGAATTCCAGTATTGTTAATGGATGTTAAAGGAGATCTAAGTGGTTTAGCAAAAGCTAGTCCTGGTCATATTAAAATTGAAGAACGACATGCTAAAATAGGATTGCCATTTGAAGCTAAAGGGTTTCCTGTTGAAATTTTAACTTTATCTGAACAAGACGGAACGCGTTTAAGAGCTACTGTATCAGAATTTGGACCAGTATTATTGTCTAGAATATTAGATTTATCAGAGACACAAAGTGGAATTGTTGCAATACTCTTCAAATATTGTGATGATAATCATTTGCCTTTATTAGATTTAAATGATTTTAAAAAGGTTTTACAATATGCTACAGGAGAAGGCAAAGAAGACTTGGAGAATGAATATGGAAGAATATCTACGGCATCTACTGGAGCAATTTTACGTAAAATTGTTGAAATAGAACAACAAGGTGGCGAGTTGTTTTTTGGAGAACCCTCTTTTGATGTAGACGATTTAACTAGAATTGATGAAGAAGGTAAAGGGGTGATTTCTGTATTGAGATTAACAGATATACAAGACAAGCCTAAATTGTTTTCGACATTTATGTTGCAATTATTGGCTGAAATTTATGATACTTTTCCTGAACAAGGAGATTCTGATAGGCCTGAACTTATCTTATTTATAGATGAAGCCCATCTCATATTTGACGAGGCATCTAAGGCATTACTCAGTCAAATCGAAAGTATAATTAAATTAATACGCTCTAAAGGTATTGGCATTTATTTTGTAACACAAAATCCTAAAGATGTACCTTCTGATGTATTATCTCAACTAGGATTAAAAATTCAACATGCGTTACGTGCTTTTACAGCAAATGATAGGAAAGCTATTAAATTAACTGCTGAAAATTATCCTGATTCTGAGTATTATGATACAGCAGAAGTATTAACTCAATTAGGAATAGGTGAGGCATTAGTGTCTTGTTTGAATGAAAAAGGAATTCCTACACCATTAGCAAGAACTATGCTAAGAGCTCCGATGAGTAGAATGGATATTTTGACAGAACAAGAATTATCAGAATTAATAAGTAAGTCTAAGTTAGCAAAAAAGTATAATAAACAAATAGATAGAGAGAGTGCTTATGAAATTTTAAATAAAAAAATTGAAAAAGCAGAAGAGTTAGAATCAAAAGAAAAGGAAGAAAAATCAAAATCTAAACGTAAAACAACAACTAGAAAGAGTACAAGAATGAACCCTGTAGTTAAATTATTAACGAGTGCTACCTTTATGAGAGGGGTTTTAGGAATATTAAAAAAAGCTATAAAATAATTGTTGTTTAGGATGTTGATATAGAGATTTATAAATGAATTTAATCTCTAATCAAAAAAATGTTTAAAAATTCAATCGCGTTAACCTAATTTAGAATAAATGAAATCAGCCAATATAAAAAAGATTAGTCTATTAATATTTGTGTCTTTACTTCTTATACAATGTAAAGAAGAAACAAATTACACTCTAGGTAAAGAGCAAGTAGGTAAAATTACAAATACAACGCAGATTCAAGAATTGGAATCTATATTTAAAAACGACTCTTTAGTTGCTCACTTAAGTGAAGATAATGTGGCAGAGTCTTCTTACGACGAGTATTTAGTATATAACAAAGAAGGAGATCACTTATTAACTATTATTCCTAAGGTAGAACAAGACTCATCATCAACCATAGACAATATTCAAATTTTTGATAGAAATTACAAAACAGTTAAAGGGTTAAGTATAAAAAGTAAATTTAGTGATATTGTATCTAATTATACAGTTAACAAAGTGCAATCTACTTTTAGTACAGCTATTTTATTCGTTGATGAATTAAATGCTACTATCACTATAGATAAAAAAGAATTAGGAATTAAAGATTTTGGAACACAGAAAATTGATTTAGATCAGATACCAGATTTAGCCAAAATAAAACGAATTACCATGTGGTTTAAATAGATAATTTGATATTGATTTTATTTCAATTTTTGGATCAAATTAGTTACATAATACTTAAACTATATAAAAAATTAAAACTAGAGCAACATTTGATAATTTAGAAGAATTATCTAACGTAAAAAAGGCAGAAACAAAAAAGTATTTTTCTAAATTAAGAAAAAAAACGCCTAAGAGATTGGATTTAATGATGCAAGATTTGCACGATGAAGAATTTGAAAAATTTGACTGTTTAACTTGTGCAAATTGTTGTAAAACCACTAGTCCAATTTTTACGGATAAAGATATTTTACGAATTTCAAAATACTTTCGAATAAAGGAAATTGATTTTATTTCTACATATTTGCAAAGAGATGAAGATGATTTTATGGTTTTAAAACAGGCTCCTTGCACTTTTTTAGATGAAAGTGATAATACATGCACTATTTATGATATTCGTCCAAAAGCATGTAGAGAATATCCACACACCAATAGAAAAAAATTTATACAACTTACACACCTTACTTTAAAAAATACAGAAATTTGTCCTGCAACGTATAATATTATTGAAAAATTAAAAGAAAAGTTACCTTTATAATTAAAGGAATAGATTGAAATCAAGTTCTTTGGTTGAGAAAATTGTGAATTGCTATTAAGCAACCATATTGTTTGTTTTACATCTACTATAAAAATAGTAAAATGCGTAACTTAAACTTTACTTTAGTATTAGCTTTATCAATTTTATTTATTTCATGTGATGCTGATAATGAGCTAAAATCTGATTTTGAAATGGCAAAGGAGAAATGGCAGAGCTATCAATTTGAGCACTATACGGTACAAGAAAATTTATCGTGTTTTTGTAGTGGACTATTAGAGTGGACGTTAAAAGTAACCAATAATAAAAAAGATACTGTTTATTTCGAGAATTCAAAACTTTATAAAGGTCAAACCTATCAAATGGTTTTGACTGAAGCTAAAACTATTGAAGACGCTTTTGAATTTATAGAAAATTTTGATAAGGATAATGTAGCTAGTTTTAATGTAATTTATGACGAGAAATATGGTTATCCTAAAAGTATTGCTATTGATTACCAAAAAGAGTTGGCTGATGATGAAATTACCTATATTTATAGTAATTTTATACCGTTATCCAAATAGTAGAGAAAGATTTTAATTAAGAAATATTCCTTCTAATTCATTACCAAAATCTTTAATTTTTACATTTGATAGGTTTGTTAGAATAACAATGACTAAATTTTCTTCAGGATACATCAAAAGCAATGTTGTAGCACCAATTCCACCACCTGAGTGCGAATATCTGGGAGTATTATTTTTAGATTTATTTGTGACAAAACCAATTCCGTAGCCCGTGTCTTTACCATCATTTGTTTTTAAAGATGTTACTAATTTTGTTACTGTGCTTTTGTTTATAATAGTTGGATTTATTATTTCATTACCAAAAAGAATTAAATCATTAGAAGTGGATAAAAATCCACCACCGGCTGCTTTAAATTCATTATTTACTTCAGGACCAATTACAATAGTTCCATCGTTTGTTTTTCTATAAAATTCAGTTTTGTTTGGTAAAATAGAATCAGAATATTCTAACAAAGAATTTTTCATTTTCAAAGGCTCAAAAATGGAACTTTTAACAAAGACATCAAATGGTTGTTTTGTTAATTTTTGCACCACTTCGCTTAAGAGATTCCATCCGTAAGTACTGTAACTGTAACCAGTTCCAGGTTCAAATTTTAAAGAATCATTTTTAAAAATTTCTAAACCTTCTGTAATGCTAATTTTTTTATTAAGAATAAATTCGCCCCCAATATAATGTCTAATTCCAGCAATATGTCCAGCCACTTGTTTAACTGTAAAATCGTATTTCTTTTTAGGATATTTAGGCAGGTAAGTATAAATGCTTTCCTCAAAATTGAGCTTACCTTTGTCAACCAATTTTGCCATGGCTAAAGCAGTTATGGATTTGGAAATACTTGCAATTCTAAATAGCGTATTTTCTGCAGATACCGCTCTATTTAAT
The DNA here is from genome assembly GCF_003813905.1 of Aureibaculum marinum. Classification (GTDB taxonomy): domain Bacteria; phylum Bacteroidota; class Bacteroidia; order Flavobacteriales; family Flavobacteriaceae; genus Aureibaculum; species Aureibaculum marinum. Next base: position 32,310 of record NZ_RPFJ01000032.1, on the reverse strand, counting down.
TTTAAATTTGAAACACCAAATCCTTTAGAAAAGAATAATTCACCGTGTCTAGATATGGAAATGGCCATACCCGGAATTTTTTCTTTTAACATAAAACGGAATGCTTTCGCATTAACAGAGTCCACTTCTTTTTGATAATTTGAAGGAGGTGGAGTATCAAGAATTTGACCAGAACAAAAATTATAAATTACAAGGGCGAATACAAGGGAAAGATATTTCATTAAATTAATTATAGATTAAATATTTAGCTCTCACTTTTTTAAAACTTTCAATATCTTTTTGCCATGTTTTTTTTATTTCATCAGAAGACATTCCTTTTGCAATTTGTTCTTGTAATTTCTTTGTACCTGCTAATTTAGGCATAAAGCTATTGAAGAACTTTTCTTTTTCTTTACTTGAATTATAAGCCTCAATTAACCAGTTTAAATTAATGTAATTTAGTTTTTTATAATTCCTTAAATCCTTTCCATAGCATAATTCGTTTTTGAATTTAGGGTTTTTAGCACCTTCATTAGCTGTTGGAGTAAAAGAGAATGGAAACTTATCCTCAGGTAAAAATGGAGCTCCAAATACTTGGAATTGCATTTCTGTACCTCTACCAGCACTAATCTTAGTACCTTCAAAAAAACAAAGGCTTGCATAAAGATTTATTGCTTGAGCGTTAGGAAGATTAGGTGATGGTTTAATGGGTAAATCATAAGGAGTTTGATGAGTGTAATTTTTTAAAGGCATAACGGTTAATTTGCATTGTATACCATTATGGAGCCATTTTTCTCCATTAATCATTTTGGCATATTCACCTATAGTCATACCATAAATAATAGGTACGGGATGCATTCCTACAAAACTTTTAAATTCTTCTTCTCTGATAGGTCCATCTATATAATGTCCATTAGGGTTAGGTCTATCAATAACAATTACAGGAATATCGGCTTCGGCACAAGCTTCCATCACATAGTGCAAAGTAGAAATATAGGTGTAAAATCTAGCACCAACATCTTGTATGTCAAAAATAATGATATCTAAATCTTTTAATTGTTCAGGGCTAGGCTTTTTATTTTTACCATATAAAGAGATTGTTGGCAATCCTGTTATTGGATCTTTACCATCTTCAACTTTTTCACCTGCATCTGCTTTTCCTCTAAATCCATGTTCTGGAGCAAATACTTTTTTTACATTAATTTTAAGTGAAATTAAGGTGTCTACTAGGTGTGTATATCCGTTATTCTTATTATGTACAATACTTGTATGATTGCCAACAATACCTACATTTTTTTCTTTAATTAAGTTGATGTAATTATCTGGTGTTGATGTTTTTACATTGTTATTGTGAAATTTAGATGACAAGCTGTCAGGTGTAGAATTTTGGATGTTTTCAGCATATTTATTGTCATTTTTATCGGTTGATTTATTTTTACAAGAAATCAATGCAAAAACGAAAATAAAAACCCAAAAGAAATGCGTATTTTTGAAATTGAAATTTATCATAAGATTTGAATTACGAGTTATTTTTAGCTAAACGGATTATTACTGGTAAACAGTATAAAAGTAGTATTTCTTCATCAATTATAAAAATTGCCATAACAGCAATTGCAATGGGAATTATTATTATGTTAATTTCTATTGCAACAACTGTTGGTCTCCAAAAAAAAATAAAAGAAAAAATTTCTGGGTTTAACGGCCATATTCTTATAGCCAATTACGAAGATAATAATTCGCAAATTACAGTAAGTCCTATTTCTTTACATCAAGATTTTTACCCAAAATTTGAAAATGTGTCTGGGGTGAAAAATGTTCAAACTTTTGCTACAAAAGCAGGAGTTATTCGAACAGCAACTGATTTTGAAGGTGTAATTTATAAGGGAGTTAATTCAGATTATGATTGGTCTTTTTTTAAAACATATCTAATTGAAGGTAATCTATTAACGATTACTGATAAGATGTCTGACGGAGTACTGATTTCAAAACATACTGCAGACCGATTAAAACTTAAGCTAAATGATAAGTTTAATCTGTTTTTTATGAAGGATGATGGTTCTGCACCAAATTTAAGAGTGTTAAGAATTGTAGGTATTTATAATTCTGGTTATAAAGAATTTGATGAAAATTATGTAATTGGAGACTTAAAACAAGTACAACGTTTAAATAAATGGAGTGAAAATCAAATTGGAGGTTTTGAAGTAATATTAAATAATTTTAATGATTTAGAAGAAAAAGGATTAGAAATTTATCATCAGGTGGGTTCCACTTTAAATGCTCAAACTATTTCGGAAAAGTATGCTCCAATTTTTGAATGGTTAGATTTATTAAATACTAACATCGTAGTAATTATTGTAATTATGATATTAATTGCAGGTATTAATATGATAACCGCTTTACTTGTTTTAATTTTAGAGCGTACACAAATGATTGGTATTTTAAAATCTTTAGGTAGTTCAAATTGGAGTATTCGAAAGGTGTTTTTGTATAATGCAGCTTATTTAATAGCAAAGGGCTTATTTTGGGGTAATATTATAGGTATTGGTTTATTATTGACGCAAAAGTATTTTGGGTTTGTTAAATTGAATCCAGAAAATTATTATGTCAGTGAAGCCCCTGTTTATCTTAGTTTTACTAATATTCTAATTCTCAACTTTGGCACGCTAGTATTGTGTTTGTTAATGCTTTTAGTACCATCGTATATAGTTAGTAAAATTAGTCCAGTAAAAGCGATAAAATTTGATTAAATTTGTGCTTTGGTTTTAAAAATTAGTAAATGCAGATTTGTTTTTTAAACTTGAGCCTTTAGTAATTAATAAGAACAAAATTGAAGTTAAAATAAAGAATAATTAATATAGAAAGTATGAAATACGACATTATTATCATAGGAAGTGGACCAGGCGGGTATGTAACTGCCATTAGAGCATCTCAATTGGGATTTAAAGTAGCTGTTGTTGAAAGAGAAAATTTAGGAGGAATTTGTTTGAATTGGGGATGTATTCCAACTAAAGCTCTATTAAAAAGTGCTCAAGTTTATGACTATCTTAAGCACGTTGATGCTTATGGACTAAAAGCAAAAGAAATAGATAAAGATTTTTCTGCTGTTATTAAGCGTAGTAGAAACGTAGCTGATGGAATGAGCAAAGGTGTTCAGTTCTTAATGAAAAAGAATAAAATTGATGTCATTGAAGGGTTTGGTAAAGTAAAAGCAGGAAAAAAAGTTGATGTAACAAATAATGATAAAACAACGGAATATTCAGCTGATCATATTATTATTGCAACAGGAGCACGTTCTCGTGAATTACCATTTTTACCGATAGATGGTAAAAAAGTAATTGGTTATAGAGAAGCAATGACTTTACCTGAACAACCTAAAAAGATGATAGTTGTAGGGTCAGGAGCAATTGGAGTTGAGTTTGCTCATTTCTATCATACTATGGGAACAGAGGTTACCATAGTTGAGTATATGCCTAATTTAGTACCTTTAGAAGACGAAGACGTTTCAAAACAATTTGCACGTTCTTTTAAAAAATCGGGCATTAACGTTATGCTAGAATCTAGTGTTACTAAGGTAGATACTTCTGGAGATGGAGTAAAAGCCACAGTAAAAACCAAAAAAGGAGAAGAAGTTTTAGAGGCTGATGTTATTTTGTCGGCAGTTGGTATTAAAAGCAATATTGAAAATATAGGTCTTGAAGATGTTGGAATTGCTACTGATAAAGATAAAATTATTGTGAATGATTTTTATCAAACTAACTTGCCAGGTTATTATGCTATTGGAGATATAGTTCATGGACCAGCATTAGCACACGTAGCTTCAGCAGAAGGAATTACTTGTGTTGAGAAAATAGCAGGATTAAATCCTGAGGCTATTGATTATGGAAATATTCCTGGATGTACCTATGCATCACCTGAAATTGCAAGTGTTGGAATGACAGAAGCAGAAGCTAAAGAAGCAGGTTACGAGTTAAAAATTGGTAAATTCCCATTCTCTGCATCTGGTAAAGCTAAAGCATCTGGGAATTCAGATGGATTTGTAAAAGTAATTTTTGATGCTAAATATGGCGAATGGTTAGGTTGTCATATGATTGGAGCTGGTGTAACTGATATGATTGCAGAAGCTGTGTTAGGAAGAAAGCTGGAAACCACAGGGCATGAAGTGTTGAAAACAATACATCCACACCCAACTATGAGTGAGGCGGTTATGGAAGCTGTTGCTGATGCTTATGATGAAGTTATTCATCTGTAATTAATTTTAAAAATTAAATATTTCGTTTTTATTGAGCTTAATATTTTAGTTTAAAAATAGATTAAAAAACCCAAAGCATTTGCTTTGGGTTTTTCTATTTTACCAATTTCCTTATTTTAAAAACCCTTAATAAAGGGGTAACATCTAATAATTAGACCTTTAGTTTTGTAATTGAAATAGTTAACCACAAAGATTTAATTATGAGACTAAAAAAAATTATTATACCATCATTTTGTTTATTGATGATTATAGCTTGTAATAAGAGTAATGATAAAGAGCTAGATGATCAAGCAAATAAAATTACACTGCAGAAACCTACAGAACATGTTCAAAAATTAATAAAAATTGCTTCAATAGATAAAAGTTTTAATAGTTATTCAGTTAGGGCGTTTGAAGTATATAATGACTATATTAATTTGTTTGGTAGTAATGCAAATAATATGGAACTTGATAAGATTGTTAATTTTTCTCAAATTGATGATTTTCAACTCTATTCTTTAAAACACTTAGACAGTGCCATTGCATTACCGGTCTTAAAAGAGTTAAATCCATTAATAAGATCTTATAAAATAAATGCAAGAGCCTTTGCGGTAACAATTAATAGCTGTAATTCTTATTATAGTAAAAAGGAATATAGAAATGATAAATTTAATCAAGCTGCCGTTTTGCATAAGCTAACAATTAATATCTACTCAAAATTTAAAAAATCAGATAGTATTTTAAGGGTTAAAAGTAAAAAAATAACTCAAAAAATAGAGAATGAATATGTAAATACCTTAAAAGAGGAAGGATTAGAAGTTGAATATTTAATGTTAGTAGGCACCAAAGATATAGATTATTTGAAAGAATTACTTGCCTCTAATAGTTATAATGATTTAAATGTTGAAAAACTAACTTATTTACAAGATAAAATTAGCACTACCTATAATAAGTTAACGGAGTTGAAAAACTCTGATAAGAATCAATTCAATCAATATTGTAACTTATACTATTCAAATTTAGAGCATTTGAATCAATCAATTAATGAACTTATACAACGTAAAAAGGATAAACGTAAATTTACTAAAGATGAAATAAAAAAGTTAAAACACAATAAAACTTCTGCTCGTTTAGTGGTTGGATCAATACAATCGGTACTCTTTTTATCGGAAAGAGTGTTAGAATCTTGTAAAGATATTAAGCTAAAACGAGGTTATTTAAATTCTGAAATTGCAACTAAATATTAATATACTAGAGCAATTACAGTGTGCTAAAACCTACTAATTGATGTTTATAATTTCCTTTTTCGTTAGATTTTTCATTTTGTTTAGACTTAGATAGTAAATCAGCAAATCTTGTTTTTATATCAGGAAATTCTAACATAAGATCTCTAAAGCTAGTAGATCTAGATTTTTTAATAAAATCATAAATTAACTTTACAAATGTTTTTATAGCTGATTTGCTGATAATAAGTATGTTGCCAAACTTTACACTGAAAGTAGTAAATTGTTTATATAGGTTAACAGCTGCAGTTTTAAATCCGTACTTTTTTATATGTATGTAAGCTAATCTTAAGTGAGCTTCATGAGTAACAAGTACTGGAGGTAAGGTACAGTTTTCAAATTGTTCTTCTAGTTGTTGGTCTGTTAATAGTTGATGCTTTTCGGTCATGACCTAGGGATATTTATTTAATACTAAATTAAAAATAGTTGGTTAATCTATTTTATAACAGTTAATGTAATATTATTCTATTCTAAACTAATTTATACAAACTCATTAGTTTTTTATTGTTTTACAACTCCTAATGTAGCTATCTGCCCCATTCTTATATTCCATTCTTTTTCAGAAAGCAAGTATCCATTTTCATCAAATACTCTAATTTCGGCAGTATTTGGGCCTGAAAATCCTTCATTAAGAGCTTCAATATCAATACGGTTGTATCCTTTTCTTAAATCTATATTAATAATATAATACAACCCTTTTAAGCTTACATTAGATTTTAATAATTTCTCATTTAAGTATACTCTAATTCGATCACCGTCAACCAGACTATGGTCTCTTACTTCTATTCTTACAGTTTTTGATGTGCTATGTAATGTACCCAAGCTAAAATCACTAGAAAGTTGTACGTTACTCATATCTTTGCCATTAAAATATTTCTTTTTTAAGATGTCAGAATCGTCTTCATCATTGCCAGAACCACCCATAAAATTAGAAACTTTTCGCTTTGAAGTTTCAGGAAGATTGAAATATTTATCAACATTTGATTTAAAACCAAGCAAATATGGCTTTTTTTCAACATTAAAAATAGATTCTTGTTTAGACATATCTAATAAAGAGATGTCTAATGTTTTAAGCTCTTTTTGCCCATCATTAATTGATAATGACTTTACTTGAGGAATAGAATCTAACTGAGCGAACAATTGAGTTCCAAATCCTAACATTAGAAGCATGTAAAAAAATGTCTTTTTTAAAAAAGTTAAATACATTACTATCGTTTATCAGTATTTTAATGTCTAAAATGTAACTTTTGATTATCAAAAATAGATAAAATAACTAAATGATTTTGTTAAAAAATAATTAATACTGTCACTTGTTACTGCTTTTGTGTTTGTAGATAGGTTCAACTCTTTAAATTTATTGTATTTTTGAGGAAATTAAATTAATAGAAATATGGCATCAATAACATTAAAAGGGAATATAATTAATACATCAGGCGAATTACCAAAAGTTGGTAGTCAGGCTCCTGATTTTAACTTAGTAAAAACAGATTTGTCTAAATCTAGTTTATCAGATTATAAAGGATCAAAGGTAATTTTAAATATTTTTCCTAGTGTTGATACGGGAACTTGTGCGGCTTCTGTAAGACAATTTAACCAGGAAGCATCGGAGTTAGACAATACTAAAGTATTATGTATTTCTAGAGATTTACCCTTTGCACAAGGTCGTTTTTGTGGTTCAGAAGGTATTGAAAGTGTAATTAACTTATCAGACTTTGCTACAGGTGAATTTGGAAGAAATTATGGTCTAGAAATTATAGATGGCCCATTGGCTCATTTACATTCTAGAGCTGTAGTTGTTATTAATGAATCAGGCAAAGTGATATATACAGAACAAGTACCTGAAATTGTTGATGAACCTAATTATAAAGCGGCATTAGAAGCCTTACTTGACGAATAAGTTTTGAAAAATTCAAATGATAATTTTTTAATAGGCAGATTAAGAAGTTTGAAATTTGCACTAAAAGGTATGCTGTTATTAATTACCACAGAACATAGTATAATGGTGCAATTTTTTATTGCAATAGTAATGACCTTTGTTGGTTATTTTATGGAGATTTCATCTTTAGAATGGATGTTTCAGTGGTTGGCAATAGGGTTGGTGCTCGTAGCTGAGTCATTAAATACTGCGATAGAAAAACTACTAGACTTTATACATCCTGCCTATAATAAAAGAATTGGCTTTATCAAAGATATTTCAGCAGGTGCAGCCACTTTTGCTGCAATTATAGCTATATTTATAGGTATAATTATTTATATGCCAAAGTTTCTTTAAACTTTGGAAACTAGGTTAATTACTTTATTATTTTATGTACTTTTGCTAATTATTATAGTTTAATAGTTTCTCATTGAGAATTTTTTAAATATCTAATAACCAGCAGATAAAGATCAAATTCTATTAGAAAAATAATGGCAAAAAAGAAAAAGACAACATCTAAAACAAATTCTAAAGTAAAGAAAAATAATCGTATTGCTAGTTTTATTAAAAGTAAACAAACTCATCTTGTTTTTGGTATTTTTTTAGCTCTATTTGCTATCTTTTTACTGGTGTCTTTTTTGTCTTTTTTTAATACTTGGAAAGCAGATCAAAGCCAACTGCATTTGTTTGCTGATAGAATGGCAGAGACAAAAAATTTATTAGGAAAGATAGGGGCAAGTATTAGTCACTTTTTTATTTATAAGGGGTTTGGTATTTCTGCATTTATTATTCCCTTTTTATTGTTTTTTTCAGGACTATATATTTTATTTAACATTTCGTTTAAAGCAATGCGTAAAGCATGGTTTTGGGGTGTTATTATTATGATATGGTTGGCAGTAGCTATAGGTTTTTTTGTTCCAGAAAAAGCATTATTATCGGGTGTAATAGGTTATGAAATCAATGATTATTTGATTGATTTTATTGGTAAAATAGGCATCTTTTTAATTTTACTATTTACAGCATTGGCTTATTTAGTTTCAAAATTTAAAATTACGCCAGAAAAGTTAAAAGAAAGTCTTCCTAAGAAAAGAGAATTCCGTAGTGTACGAAATAAAAAAGCAGAGATTGAAGATGTAACTGAAGAAGGCTATATTGCAGAAACCATTTCAGAAAAACCAAATTCAGAGTTAGAATTTAATATAGAAACTAAAACAGAAGTAACTACTCCTAAAAAGAAACCTAAAGTAGAAGTAAAGGAAGAGAAGAAGGTAGAAATTTCTACATTTGAGGTTACAACACCTACTCATGAAGAGGTTAATATTGAAGTAGAAAAATCTTTCGAAGAAGACCATTTGGTCGAAAATTTATCTAATAAATTGGTAGATGATTTTGGTGAGTTTGATCCAACTTTAGAATTATCAGAATTTAAGTTTCCTAGTTTAGACTTGTTAAAAGATTATGGAAGTGGAAATATTCAGATAGATCAGGATGAATTAGAGGCAAATAAAGATAGGATTGTTGAAACCCTAAATAATTACAAGATTGGTATAGCTAATATTAAAGCTACAATTGGGCCAACAGTTACCCTTTATGAAATTGTACCTGATGCCGGAGTTCGAATTTCAAAAATTAAAAATTTAGAAGATGATATTGCCTTATCATTGGCAGCTTTAGGAATTCGAATAATTGCACCGATTCCAGGTAAAGGTACTATAGGTATTGAAGTGCCAAATAAAAAATCGACTATTGTGTCGATGAAATCTGTATTGTCTACACAAAAATTTCAAAATGCTAAAATGCAATTGCCTTTAGCTTTAGGTAAAACAATTTCTAATGAGACTTTTGTTATTGATTTAGCAAAAATGCCTCATTTACTTATGGCAGGTGCAACTGGACAAGGTAAATCAGTAGGGTTAAATGCTGTATTGACGTCATTGCTTTATAAAAAGCATCCAGCTGAAGTAAAATTCGTATTGGTTGATCCTAAAAAAGTAGAATTGACACTTTTTAATAAAATAGAGCGACACTATTTGGCAAAATTACCAGATAGTGAAGATGCTATTATAACGGATACAACAAAAGTTATCCATACTTTAAATTCTCTATGTATTGAAATGGATAACCGTTATGATATGCTAAAAGATGCTTATGTTAGAAATATTAAAGAATATAATGAAAAATTTAAGGCAAGAAAACTAAATCCAGAAAATGGGCATGCATTTTTACCTTACATTATATTGGTAATAGATGAATTTGCTGATTTAATTATGACGGCAGGTAAAGAAGTAGAAACTCCAATTGCTCGTTTGGCACAGTTGGCAAGGGCTGTTGGAATTCATTTAATTGTGGCTACTCAACGTCCATCAGTAAATGTTATCACAGGTATAATTAAGGCCAATTTCCCGGTGCGAGTTGCTTTTAGAGTAACTTCTAAAATAGATTCAAGAACCATATTAGATGGCCCAGGAGCAGACCAATTAATAGGTAAAGGAGATATGTTAATTTCTACAGGAAATGAAATTACCAGGTTACAATGTGCTTTTGTAGACACACCTGAAGTAGATAGAATAACTGATTTTATAGGTTCGCAAAGAGCTTACGCTAGTGCTCATCTTTTACCAGAATATGTTGGTGAAGAAAGTGGCACAGGAATTGATATAGACCTGTCAGATAGAGATGAGTTATTTGAAGATGCAGCTCATGTTATTGTAAATGCTCAGCAAGGGTCAGCTTCTTTGTTACAAAGAAAATTAAAATTAGGTTACAATAGAGCAGGTAGAATTATTGATCAATTGGAGGCTGCAGGAATTGTAGGTCAGTTTGAAGGTAGTAAAGCTAGACAGGTTTTAGTGCCAGATATTATGGCATTAGAGCAACTGTTAAAAGATGAAAAAGGGCTCTAACCTAAAAAAAACGAGATTATAATAGCATTTTATTGCAGGCGAAATACCCATTTGTAAATTAAAAATTAATTATGAATTTTGTTGTGGGTATACAAAGTTTAAATTAAATAATTATAAATATTAAGAAATGAAAAATATAATTACAACAGTTATTTTAATATTCAGTATTTCATTAACTTTTGCACAAAATGACACTAAAGCAAAAAAGTTGTTGGATGATGTATCCAACAAAATGAGTGAATATGAAAATATTTATGTTGAGTTTAAGTATAATTTAGATAATGTAAAGGAAAATGTACATCAAGAGACCAGAGGAGATGTCACACTGAAAGGAGACTTGTATAATGTTAATTTTTTAGGTACTAATCAGTTTTTTGATGGTAAAAAAACATACACAATTATTAGTGAAGACGAAGAGGTAAATATTTCTGATGCTGATGATAGCGAAGAAGGAACAATTACTCCTTCAAAATTTTTCTCTTTTTATAAAAAAGGATTCAATTATAAGTGGGATATTTTACAAAACTTAAGTGGAAGAAAAATTCAATACGTAAAATTAATACCAATTGATAGTAATTCTGATATTAATAATATATTATTAGGAATTGATATTAATACAAATCATATTTATAAACTTATTGAAACAGGAAATAACGGAACCGTTACTACTTTAACAGTTTCTGATTTTAAAACCAATCAACCAATATCAAAAACGCTTTTCGTATTTAATAGGTCTAAATATGAAAATGAAGGATATATTATTAACGAATTATAAATAGTATCCTATTCTTAGTTATTCCAAATTAAGCTTTACTTTTGTGCTAAATAAAACGTTTTAAGTGAAAATCTTAAATAGATATATATTAAAAAGTTTTTTAGTACCTTTTTTAGCAACTTTTTTTATCATTCTTTTTGTACTTGTTATGCAAGTGCTTTGGTTACAGTTTGATAAAATTGCTGGAAAAGGTATTGGTATTGGTCATATACTTCAGTTTTTAGGTTATATAGCACAAATGCAAGTTCCTTTAGCTTTGCCAATAGCAATTTTACTTTCTTCTATAATGGCTTTAGGTACTTTAGCAGAGAATTATGAATTTGCGGCAATTAAGTCTGCTGGAATTTCTTTACAACGTTTTATTAGACCCTTAGTAATATTAATGGTTTTGTTAAGTGGGTTAAACTTTTTGTTTTTAAACTATGCATTTCCTAGAGCTGCATTTAAGTTTAAAAATATGTTGGCAGATTTAAAAAAGACTGAACCCGCATTGGCTTTAATTCCAGGTTCTTTCAACTCAGAAATACCAGGATATAGTATTAAATTTGATGAAAAATATGGAGAAGATGACAATTTTCTTAAAAATGTTCTTATTTATACTGATTTAGATAAAAGTAACTTTAATGAAAAAGTAATTACAGCAGAAAGTGGTGAAATTTCTACAGAAGAAGGTAGTAGATATATGACGTTGACCTTAAAAAATGGTTACCGACATGAAGAATTACCTGAGAAGCGTAGAAATTATAAAGATGGAGCAAAATTACCTGCAACTAAAACTTATTTTAAAAAAGCTTTAATTAATATAGATGTTTCTGATTTAAGTAATGTTGATAGAAGGGAATACACACAAGATAGAGAAATGTTAAGTTTAAAGCAGTTGAATTATTATTCAGACTCTTTAAAAGTTCCGTATGATGATTATATAAACAGTAAAGCCAAAATGTTTCTGATAAGAACGGGTATTTCTGATATAAAAAATGATACCACAGATTTTATAGGAATTTCTCCTAATATTTTAGATAATTTTGATGATAATAATAAAGTTATGTTGTTGAATAATGCTGAAGAATCATTAAAAAATACTTTAGATGATATAGCAGGGTTTAACTCAGTTTTAAAAAATAAACAAAAGTTTTTAAATGTATATGATACAGAATACCATAGAAGGTTAGCATTTTCGTTTGCCTGTTTGGTGCTGTTTTTTATTGGTGCCCCATTAGGGTCTATTATCCGTAAGGGAGGATTTGGATTTCCTATGATTATGGCTATTTTAATTTTTGTAGTTTATTTCTTTATTTCCACCTTAGGTAGAAATATGGCTTGGTCAAGTACAGTAACAGCTCCAGTAGGAGGTTGGATGGCCACTTTAATTTTATTACCATTTGGTATTTTCTTAATGATAAGAGCTACCAAAGAAAAAGGTATCTTTAACTTAGATGCTTTTTTACAACCAATTACCAAAATTTTCAAAAAAATGTTTAATATCAAAGAAAAAAAGTAGCTAAATGATGGTTTCAACAAAAAATAAAAAAGTAGAATTAAATACAATCAAAGAAGCTATCGCAGACCTTAAAAAAGGGAAAGTCATTATAGTAGTTGATGATGAGGATAGAGAAAATGAAGGTGATTTTGTAGCCGCTGCAGAAATGGTAACCCCAGAGATGATTAACTTTATGTCTACAGAAGGTAGAGGGTTAATATGTGCTCCTCTTATTGGTAGCAGATGTGAAGCTTTAGGGTTAGATATGATGGTTCAAGAAAATACAGTACTTCATCAAACACAATTTACAGTTTCTGTAGATTTAATCGGACACGGATGTACTACAGGTATTTCTGTACATGATAGAGCAAAAACTATAAAAGCTTTAGTTGACGAGAATACAAAACCTCACGATTTAGGTAGACCAGGACATGTTTTTCCATTAAGAGCAAAAAGTGGTGGTGTTTTAAGAAGAACGGGGCATACCGAGGCTGCTGTAGATATGGCCAGATTAGCTGGCTTTAAACCTGCTGGAATTTTAGTTGAAATTTTAAATGAGGATGGTTCAATGGCAAGACTGCCTCAATTGTTAAAAGTTGCGGAAAAATTTGATTTAAAAATTATTTCTATAGAAGATTTAGTAGCCTATAGAATGCTTCACGATTCGTTAATAGAAAAAGTGGAAGACTTCCCATTTCATACACGATTTGGAGAGTTCAGGTTAAGAGCTTATAAACAAACCACCAATAATCAAGTACATTTAGCATTAACAAAAGGAAGTTGGAGTGAAGATGAACCTGTACTAGTTCGCGTTAATTCTACTTTAATAAATAATGATATTATTCGGTTACTAACTAGTAAACCAGATGACATGTTTAGTAGAATGTTTAAAATGATAAATGATGAGGGTAAAGGAGCTATTGTTTTTATAAATCAAGAAAATCAATCGTTTAACTTATTAAATAGGTTAAATATGATTAAAGAGTTGCAAGAAGACAGTAAAGCAACGGTGCCAAAGATAAAACCAGACACAAAAGATTTTGGAATTGGAGCTCAAATTTTACATGATTTAGGGATATCTAAATTGCGAATAATTTCTAATGATGCTCAAATTAAAAAACGAGTTGGTATTATTGGGTACGGATTGGAAATAGTTGAAAACGTGAGTTATTAAATTTGTATCAAACTAAAGTCGTTTAGATTGGTTATACAAAAGGAACTTTTAGATTCTCAATTTAAAAGTTTATTTAATTAATTGTTAATCTATACATAGTTCTACTATAAATGCTCTTATTGTAATATAAACATTCATCAATTATCTAATGAGTTTTTTGCGAAAAATACTATATCCTTTTTCTGTTGTTTATGGAGAAATTACAGCCGCGAGAAACACTTTTTATAATAAAGGTATTTTAAAATCTACTCAATTTAATCTTCCTACAATTGTAGTGGGTAATTTAAGTGTTGGCGGTACGGGTAAAACTCCTCAAGTAGAGTATTTGGTGAGGCTTTTAGAAGATAAGTATAAGGTAGCTATTTTGAGTAGAGGTTATAAGAGAAGTACTAAAGGGTTTATCATTGCAGATAAAACAAGTACAGCTCAAGACATAGGAGACGAACCTTTGCAATATTTTAAAAAATTTTCAAATACCATTGTTGCTGTTGATGCTAATCGGGTTAATGGAATACAACAATTATCAAATTTATTAGATAAGCCTGATGTTGTATTATTAGATGATGCTTTTCAACATAGAAAAGTGAAAGCAGGTTTTACTATTTTGTTAACTCCGTATAACGATTTGTATGTTGATGATAAAATGTTACCCACGGGTAATTTGAGGGAGAAAGTGAGTGGGGCAAATCGGGCAAATTTAGTAGTGGTCACAAAATGTCCTTCTCACGTAGATGAAAATGAACAATTTAAAATTTCTAAGAAATTAAATGTTAAAAAACATCAAACAGTGTTTTTTTCCACAATTACCTATGATAAAAAAGTTATTGGTAAAAATAACAATATACTTATAAGTCAACTCTCTGATTATAATATTGTATTAGTTACCGGTATTGCCAAGACAAAACCTTTAACAGATTATTTAATTAAACAGGGGTTAAAATTTACACATTTAAAATATGCTGATCATTATCGATTTGAAAAAAAGGATATTGAAAAAATAAGAATTATCTTTGATGGAATTACATCAGATAAAAAAATAATACTTACTACAGAAAAAGATTATGTAAGAAGTTTTATTGATTCAAATTTAAAGATATATTATTTGCCTATAGAAACTAGTTTTATAGACCATCAAACAGACTTTAATAAGATTATAATAGATTATGTGGAACAAAGTTCAAGAAACAGTTAAATTTTTAAAAGGAGAAGGTTTTTTATCTGCCGATTTTGGAATTGTTTTAGGCTCTGGTTTAGGAGGCTTGGTTAAAAGTATTGTGGTTGAAAAACGTTTTTCTTATTCTGAAATTCCAAATTTTCCCACATCAACTGTTGCTGGACATTCCGGAAATCTAATTTATGGTACACTTTCTGGTAAAAAGGTAATTGCTATGCAAGGTCGTTTTCATTATTATGAAGGGTGGTCTATGGATGAGGTTGTTTTTCCAATTCGTGTATTTAAATTTTTAGGTGTAGAAAAGTTAATAGTCTCTAATGCCTCAGGTGGTGTAAACCCTACATATAAAGTAGGTGATATTATGGTAATTAAAGATCATATTAATATGATGCCAGAGCATCCGTTAAGAGGTGTAAATGATGACCGATTTGGGCCTCGATTTGTAGATATGCATGAGCCTTATAATTTGGAAATGATTTCTAAACTAAAAAAGGTAGCAGCAGTACAAAATATAAACATAAAAGAAGGAGTTTATTTAGGTTTACAAGGTCCTACTTTTGAAACACCTTCAGAATATAGAATGGTAAAATTAATGGGAGCAGATGCCGTAGGTATGAGTACTGTACCTGAAGTAATTGTTGCTAAACATATGGGTATGAATGTACTTGGGTTGTCAATAATTACCGATTTAGGTGTTGAGGGAAAAGTTGAGGCTGTTTCGCATGAAGAAGTACAAGAAGTTGCAAAAAATACAGGAAAAACTGTTCGTACTTTAGTTTCAAAATTTGTAACTGCTTAAGAAATAATTTCTAGTTTATTCGGGTAACAATACAATACCATTTAATTCTTTAGCTAATTGTTCATTTTCCCTAACCAATTTTCCATTAACAAATACTTTTTCAAAACCTGATGCTAATTGATGAGGATTTACATAATTAGCAGGAGATTTTATGTTCTTAGGATTAAAAATTAGGATGTCTGCCTTATTACCAATAGTTAATGAACCACGTTTTTTTAGTTGTAAAATCTCAGCAGCATAAGATGTCATTTTTCTTACCGCTTCTTCTAGATTTAGAATACTGTCTTTTACTACATATGTTTCTATAATTTTAGCAAAGGTACCATGCCCACGTGGGTGATGCCCCGTTTTACTACCATCAGAACAGATGCCGATAATAGAATCTTTTACAAAAGTTTCTTGTAATTCCTTATTCATTACAAAATAAGCTCCTGATGAGCCTTGCGGGCCTAAGTCTTCAATTAAAAATTGCTCGAAAGGTTTGTTTTTTGAAGCGGCAGCTTCAGCTAAAGTCATCCCTTTATAAGGTGCAGAACCTAATAAAGTAGCTTCAGGCCCATTGCGTAAATTGACTTTATTTCTAATAAAATCTTCCAATTCTTTTCTTCTTGTACTTTTTGCAATTTTAAATTGTTGTTGTGTTTTAGACCAATCAGGAAAAACGATACCAATTCCTGTATAACTTGCCATGTAAGGATACATATCAGCTGTTAATTGAATACCAGATTTTCTAATTTTTTTTATAGTGTCTAAAATTTGATTGGCTCGGACTTTGCCTTTTCCATAAACAGATTTTAGATGTGAAATATGTACTCTAGCCTTTGTTCCTTGTCTACTCAATTCTTTAATTGATTCAATCAGAGCATCATCGTCTTCATTTCTCATGTGACTCATAATCATTTTGTTTTGTTCACCAACCACTTCTGCTAAGGCTAATAGTTCATTTTCTTCAGCATATAAGCCTGGAGTGTATTCTAATCCTGTAGATAGGCCAAAAGTATAGTTTAATTGATCTTTTAATGCTATTTTTAAACTTTCTAATTCCTCTTTTGTAATTTTAGATTTTACACCAATTCCTGTTAAATTTCGTAGGGTACCATGCCCCACAAATTCAATAATATTTACGCCTAAATTTTGTTGATTTACTTTGTCTAAATATGCTTTTAAATCTTTAACATTAGCACTTGAGCCATCTTGTCCTAAAACAATTGTAGTAACACCCATAGCTAAAAAGTTTTCAAAATCAGGAGTACTTAAAGGATTTCCATGAGCGTGTAAATCAATAAATCCAGGACTTACATAGTTACCATTAGCATCTATTGTTTTTTTTATTTTTATATCAGGGTTGGTTAAATTACCAATATAAACAATACTATCAGCATTAATGTATAAGTTTGCTGAGTATACTTTTTTTCCTGTACCATCTACTATTTTTCCATTAATTATAGCAATATCAACAGTATCAATAGTTGGCTCAGAAATAATTTCTTCTGCGTTAGAGGTAGGTTGTATGTTGTTTTTTAATTTATCATTTTTACAAGAAAGACTAATAAAAATGATAAAAAATACAAGAAATAGGTGTATAGAAGAATTTGATTTCACAGAAGTATATTTATGATTTATTTGAATATAATTGTTTTAATTTTCTAATTTTAAAAATAGTAGATCTAAAGGAAAAGTTGTTTTTTATTTTTCTCCAGGATGATATTTTTTATTGGCATTAGTTTCTACATCTTCACGATAGTAAAGAGCATCTTTAAATTCTACATCGGCATAACGTTGTGCTTGATCATCGAAATGTGGAGAGTTAGGGTCTCCACTTTGTCCTCCTGCCAATAGAGTTTTAGCTTTTACTTTATCACCAAATTCTACAACAGCAACAAAGCTATTACCTCTTGTGCCATAAATTCGTTTTGTTTTTTGTTTAGATCGCATACCAAATGCAGCTAAAGCTCCCCATCTAGAAGTTGCTAAGCCAACAGCAATACTAGGTTTATCATCATCAAATTTCTGTTCAATATCTCCATTTAATCGTTGGTATCTGTTAATTTCTCCCCATGGTGTATTCCAAGTTCCAAAATCATTAGTTAGATGAGTAATGCTTTTTCTTAGCATTTCTAATCGTTCAGCTAAAGGAGATTTAGTCCCTATATAATTCACTTTTTCCATTTCATTTAATCCATTAGGGAAATTTCCTTCGCGAAGGTAAAATTGTAAATAAAAATGGGCTAACGACATCGCTACAGATTCTTTAGAAACTGCAAAATTCCATTTTTGCAATACGTTAATAGGTTCTTTTAATTTTAAATCTTTAGGAAACGAGTTGTCATAAGCATTTAGTAAACCAGGAATTGAAACTTCAAAAGCAGGTAAATAGGGATCATAAGCCATAGCGATTAGTCCATCTAATGTTAAATCATTAGCTTTTTCTAACAATCTAATAGCATGAACTCCACGAAAATTTTCTAAATTTCTAGACATATAATAAGGATAGTCTTCAGCTTTAGGACTATTTTCTCCAGCACTTGTAAAAGGAGTTGAATTGCAATTTTGAATCCATCCAACTTCAGGGTTTATAACCGTTATATTTTCATCAACTGTATGTAGTCCATTCCAATCCGTTTCAGGATTGCTACCATCGACAGGAGTGGTATAATCAAACTTTGTATTGCGTTTTGGAATAAAATTGCCATGATAATAAGCAATATTTCCTTCAGCATCAGCATAAACCGTATTGTTAGATGAATTTGTACGCATATTCATCATCTCTCTAAATTGTTTATGACCATTTAGTTTTGTCCGCGTAAAAGACTGTTCTAAAGCTTTTATAGGATTCCACATTATGGCAGTGGCCACCCAATTAGAATCTATAGCATGGGTAATAGGACCATGATGAGTTCTAAATAGAGTAAACTTTTTTTCTGATAATGAATCTCCATTTTTATATTTTAAAGTAATTTCTAATTCTTTTACAGGTCGTTGTTCTTCTCCATATTTGTAGGTGTATCCATCAGCTGTTTTTGTAATATCTTCAATGAATTCGTCTTTAATATCTGTATAAGTTGAGGTATGCATCCATCCAGTTTTTTCATTAAAACCTTGATATACAAAAAATTGACCCCAAGTAACAGCACCGTAAGCATTTAAGCCTTCTTCACTTACTACATGAACTTCTCCACGGAAAAAGAATGAGGTGTGAGGATTTATCAATAGCATGGCGTTACCAGATTTGGTAAGTTTACCCGATATAGCAAAACCGTTAGAACCGGCAGGTTCTTTTTCTAAAAAGGAATTTTCAATAGTATTTAATGCTGTTGTAGATGGTTGTTTGCTATAAAAAGCTTCAATTTTTCGAGTAGATATACCTTCTATATCTCCACCAATTGATCCTTCACTAAAGTACATTGGCATCCATGGTTCAAAACGTGTTAGTAAACGGGGTTTTACTTCAGGATGCGTATGTAAATAATAATTAATGCCATCTGCAAAAGCATTACATAATTTTTTTAACCATTGAGGGCTTTTTTCATAATTAGCAATAGCTTCTTCCTTTGTCATATAAAGTTTAGCACGGACATCACTATATAAAGCTTTTTGACCTTCAACTTCCGCTAAACGACCAATAGCCCATATATAATTTTGCTCCACACGATTAAAATCATCTTCACATTGAGCGTATAACAGTCCGAAAACAGCATCTGCATCTGTTTTTCCGTAAATATGTGGTACGCCAAAACTATCACGGATAATTTCAACATTAGAGGCTTGTTTTTGCCATCGTTGTACTTCTTCTGAAACTTTTGGAGACTGTTTACAGCTTATAACGAGGAATAAAAGTAAAATTGAAATTTTTTTCATGATAGAAAAGTATTGAAAAGAGTAAAAGTAGTTAAATTAATTGTCAACCACATAGTTGTATATTGTTTTAGATATTTTAGCCAATTGCTCAGTTCCTTTTTCAAAGTCTTTTAACTCTTTAGAGAGTAATACAATTACATAAGAACGTCCATCTGGTAAATATACAATGCCAGCATCATGATGTACTCCTGTTATTGACCCCGTCTTATGTGCTACTGTTACACTGTTGGGTAAATGTTTTGGAATTACACTTTTAAATTGTTGGTCTTTTAAAATGTCTATCATAGCTTTAGAGTCAGCTTTAGAGCCAGCTTTGTTTTTTGCGATGGCTTTCATTATTATCATTAAATCTCTTGCAGTAGTTGTGTTACTTAGCCCTTTGTTATAAGCTTTTATATCTTCAACACCTCTAAGAACATTAATATTTTTGGCACCTAAATTACGCATGGTAGCGGTGACATTTTTAGCATTAACCAACTCTATTAAAACGTTAGTTGCTAAATTGCTACTTACAGTAATCATACTATGTATTAAATCTTTAATTGCAACTTTTGTTCCTATGTGTTTGTAAATAACATCATCACTATCATCGTTTATATCCATACTGTATATACTACCATCAACAATACTTTTAAATTCATTTTTTAATAGAATTGAATCATTAACATTTAACTTTCCTTCATTAGCTTGTTTAAATAATTCAATCATTACAGGTACTTTCATTGTGCTTGCTGCATGGAAATTTTCATCAACATTAATAAATAAGCTATCTTTTGGGTCAGATAAATTATAATAAGCAACAGCAACAGTACCATTAATTGAATCTATTTGAGTTCGTATTGTATGTTCTAAATTTTCATTTTTTGAAATTTTTTGATGGCAAGAAGTTAGAATACATATTAATATTAATAAGTAATAGGTTGATTTAAAGTTTTTCATGGTATGTTATTAGTCGATTTATGTTACTTCAGATTTTATTTAAAAAGTTTATTCTAATTCTTTTAACCAGTGATTTTTTGTCAGCCACTTTGTGATGAATTCTGTAAAACCATCTACATCTCTACGTGTATTGCATAAAATAATAAAAGTTATTTTTTTGTCAGGTATGGTTACATAGTTACATAAGAACCCTCCTTGACTTCCTTCATGGCCAACAGTTTTTAGTCCCTCAGTTGTTTTTCTAATAAACCAAGACCACCCTATAAATGGGGGAGTGGAATCTTTCCAATTTGGCCATGATTTAATAGTTCTCGAATCTTTAAAAGTGCTATCAGAAATAAATTTATGTTGTTGTAATGCCAATTCGTAATTAGCCAATTCATTTACAGAGCTCCAGACCCCACCATTTCCAGATGCGGCAAATGTGGGTTCTTCACCATAATCTTTTTCTATCCAATGCCCATTACTTTTTATGTAACCATGAGAAACTCCAGTTTCAGGATGCGGTCCGTCAGTAATTGTACTGTTTTTCATCCCTGAAGGTTTAAAAATCTTATCTTCAATATATTTTTGCCATTTTATGCCTGCTACTTGTTCAATAATTAAAGCTAATGCGTTATATGCAGGATTTGAATACTCATAACGTGTACCAGGTTCAAAGTTGAGGTTTTGTGCTTGAGTTGTAGGGTACCAGTTTTCGGCATCCTTAGCACTTAAGTAAAATATAGAATCTTTTTTAGTTTGTCTATTGTCTTTTAATCCCGAAGTGTGTGTTAATAAATGTTTTATTTTTACTTTTTCGGCGATTGCTTTATTTTTAAAATCAGGAAAATATTTTGCCATATTATCTTCAATAGAAAGTTTACCTTCTTCTTGTAATATCAATATAGCGTTAGAAACGAAAGTTTTTGAAATGGAACCAATATTGAACAGTGTATTTTTATCAATTTTAGTTTTTAGTTCTAAATCAGCTAAACCATAACCTTTACTAAAAATGATACTATCTCCTTTCATTATTAGAATGGATCCACCGGGTTCGTTGGTAGGCATTGCTTTCGTGAAATAAGTATTCAATTCGTTGATATTGAGTGTTGTGTCATGTTTGGTTTCTTTTTTATTTTTTTTACAACTAAAAATTAATAATATGAAGGTAATTGTAAATAAAATTTTAAAGAGTTTCATTTTTTATATTATTAAATTAAGATTTATTTATTCTTTAAATCCGGGACCTTTAACAACTCTTCCAGGTTTTTCTCCTGTATGTTCACCATCTTTTAATACTGGTGTTCCGTTTACAAAAACGTGAACCATGCCAGTAGCATATTGATGAGGTTTTTCAAAAGTGGACTTATCTTTTACTTTATCAAAGTCAAAAATGGCAATATCAGCATAATTTCCAACTTTTAAACTTCCTCTTTTTTTTATTTTTAGATTTGAAGCAGGTAAAGAAGTTAGTTTTCGGATGGCTTCTTCAAGAGAAATTAATTTTTCATCTCGTGTGTATTTACCTATAACCCTTGCAAAGTTTCCATAAGCTCTAGGATGTGTGCTGTATTTTAAAAAGTCACCTTCAGCAGCATAAGAACGGGCATCAGAGCCAAAGCTCATCCAGGGTAAGGCTATTTGTTTTCTTACATTTTCTTCAGACATCATAAAGTAAACAGTACTAACATCACTTCCATTTTGTATTACCAAATCTATAACTGTTTCTTCAGGAGAAGTATTTCTCATTTTAGCAACTTCAGCAAGGGTTTTACCGGTTAGGTATTGTAAACTATCATTATCAAACCCAACTAAAATCATTTTATCAGCAGAGCCAGCAGCTTGCATTAAGCTTTCCCATTCTATTGCTGGTTTACGCATATCTTCAATTACTTTTTTACGAATTTCAGGATCTTGTAAACGTTCTGCCCATTTAGCATAACCGCCTTCTTGAACCCAGGGAGGCATAGAGGCATCTAACCCAGTAGATCCTGCTATATAAGTGTACATATTAGCAGTTATTGTTAGACCAGCATTTCTTGCAGAGTCTATTTTACTAATAACATTTTCATATTTATGCCAATTGTTTTTTCCACTTTGTTTTAAGTGATATATTTCTGCCCTTATATTAGCTTCTTTAGCAATTTGAAGTAATTCGTCAATGCTTTCCAGAATTTTATTGCCTTCACTTCTTATGTGTGAAATATAAAGACCATCATATTGAGCAGCTACCTTAGAAATTTCTATTAGTTCTTCTGTAGAGGAATAAAAAGCAGGAGCATAAATTAGTGAAGAACCAATACCCATTGCACCTTCTTCCATGGCTTGTTTAACCATCATTTTCATGGAGTCTAGTTCTTGTTTGGTAGGAACTCGGTTGTCATAACCAACTGTATTTATCCGCAAGGTTGTAGCACCAATAAACGAAGCAATATTAGGTGAAACTCCTTTATTAACCATTTCATTAAGTTTTTGGCCTAAGGAAATCCATTCTACTTTACCTGTCAGGGTATCTATTTTCTTTTGAGGGCCAATTGAGCTCCCTTCTCCAAATACTTCAAGGGTAACACCTTGTTTTATGTCACTTAAAGATCTACCATCTTGATTTAAAGAAGACGCAGCCCAACTGAGCATATTAATAAACCCTGGAGATACTACTAAACCAGTGGCATCAACTTCTTTTTTTGCCGTTTTATTTTTTAAATTGCCAATTGCGGCTATAGTATCCGCATTAATAGCAATATCTCCAATAAAAGGAGTATTGCCTCTTCCATCTACTATTTTTCCATTTTTTATAAGGATTTCATAATCTGGTTTTGCATTACAATTAAGAAGTAATAAAGAGCTAATAAAAAGAATTACAGTTTTAGAAAATTTCATTAAAAATATGTTTGGTAAAAGATTAATTTTAACGAAGTTACAAATATTTCTAAAAAAGTAGGGGAGAGAGCTAAACAAAAAACCACTTTTAAAGTGGTTTTTTGTATTATCTTATTTGTCCTCTCATTAAACCATCTTCATAATCAGTGGAGTGTAGGTTGATATATAGTGCATCATTTTTTAATTTGGTATTTACACTAGGTTCTAAGTCTAATTCTTTGGTACTACCTAGTTGAGAAGCATCAGTAAGGTCTAAATCAACTAATATATTTCCATTTTGGGTAGTATTTCCAATACGGATATAACCATTTGTAATAGCATCAGTAGGTTTTAAGTTTTCAACAGTAACATTATAAATAAGTTTAGATGTGCCATTTTCGTTTTTTACAACTCTAAGAATGGCCATTCCGTGATCTTCTCTATCTGTAATTTCGGGAATTATATTTTGTGGTGACAAAGTTACATTGTAGGCTTGTTCAATAATTTTATCTATTTGTCCTCGAACTAAACCTTCAGGTTTTTCTGCAGAATGCACATTAACATAAACATTATCTCCTGTGATAATTGCCACTTCTGCATCCGTTAATTGTCTACCCCCAGTAACTTTGTTATTTTGAAATATGGTGCTAGTACCATCTACTAAAGTTATAGCGGGCGTTCCTATTGATACAGGGTCTCCAGTATAAATATAAGCTTCTGTTAATTGATCAGAAGAAGACAAGTTATCTATAACAATAGAAAACTCCAAATAGTTATCAGAGTATAATATTAATTCTAAAACTCCAGTTTCATTTCGGTTTTCAACAGAGGGAATTACATTTTTTGTATTCAATTTTATATTTCCAGCCCCAATAATTGAAGGACCAGAATCTCCGTTATTATTACAATTTGTTGTAATACTAATTAATGCTGTACAAAATAATAATAGAAATACTTTTCTCATTATATAAAATTTAATAGTTAGTAATTTATATTCTTAGCCGTCTTAAAAAGACATGACTAAATTACGGATGCTTTAATTGGTAAATAGTTGTGTAAAAAAATTAATTATTTTATAGAAAGGATAAAGTAGGTTATAGATTATTTGAATTTTAAAGAAAGTTTACTTTAATAGATTTGTTTTATGTAACTAAAAAGTTTGGTATATAGTATTAAAACACTTGCTATTACTATTGTAATATGCCAGTGAAAATAGCAATATAATATAGACCTGTTATAATAAAAACAACACCTGCAATTATTCGCATTGTTTTTTCTATTTTGGTAATTTTATTATAAAATAGACCTACTTTTCCTGCAGTGAAAGCCAATAGATATGTAAAAAGAATTACAGGTAGCCCTGTACCAAATGCAAAAATTAAAGGTAAATAAAGACCATTTGCAGATGTAACTGTCATAGGAATTAGCATTCCAAAAAATAAAGCTCCACTATAGGGGCAGAATGCTAGGGCAAAAACAACACCAATTAAAAAAGATCCAAATAAGCCTTTATCTTTAAATTTTTCTGATAGTTTTTCTTGAAAGTTAGATTTCCCTAAAAAGTTTAGTTTAATAACATTAAGCATTATTAGACCTATGATTATTAGTAAAGGGCCTAAATATTTTTCACCATTTTGATTAAAAAATTTAGCGATATGAAATTTACTTGCTCCAAAATATAATATGAGCCCTATGGTTGTATAACTAAAGCCTCTTCCTAAAGAATATAATAATCCGCTCAAAAAAACTTTTCGTTTACTAGAAATATTTTTAGAGATAAATGCTGTTGCAGTAATATTGGTAGCTAATGGACACGGACTAATGGCGGTCATTAGCCCGAGTATAAAGGCTGATACTATTGGAATGTTATAATTCTCTAAAAGAGATTGTAAAAATTCCATTTATAATGTTTTTAATTCTGTTTCTATTTTTGCTTTTAAATCTTTAGAGAATGTTTCTTGATTATTTCCATTCATAAAGGCAAATTCTGTTAAATCTATTTTAGTTTCTTTACCATTTTTAATTACATTTAGCATTAGTGCAGTTCCAGCAGCCTCAAACTTTTCAGCAATTTTTTCATTCTCTTTTTTATCAACATTAATTACTTGAAATGTTATTTTATTTTCTTTCAATTCATCTGAGAAATAGGTGTCTAATGTATATTTTGTATTTTTTTCAATAGCATTACAAGTCATACATCTATGAGTAGAGTGGAAGTCTAACACTTCAATTTTAGAAATGGATTGATTTACTACTTTGTTTTTACTTTTGTTTTGTCCATTACAAGAAATTAGTAAGAAACTAATTATTAAAGCAGTGATAAATTTTGTTGTTTTCATTAATTATTAATTTTGGTTTATAGTATAGAATTGAATAAAAAGCCTGAAATTATTATAGCAATGGTAACAACACCAAAAAAGATTGCAATTAACTTTAATGACATTACTTTTTTTAACAATGTAGCCTCTGGAATAGACAAACCTACGGTTGCCATCATAAAAGCTATGGCTGTACCAAGAGGTACTCCTTTGGCAACAAAAACCTGAATTACAGGAACAATACCGGCAGCATTTGCATACATTGGTACTGCAATAATTACTGCTAGGGGCACTGTCCACCATTCACCACTACCTAAATACTTATTAAAGAAGTTTTCAGGAACATAGCCGTGCATTGCTGCTCCGATGGCGATTCCTATAATTACGTAAAGTAGCACACCTTTTACAATATCCCAAGCTCCTTGTGTTATTTCAGGTAATCTTTCGTAAAAAGTTAATTTTTTTTCTTCGTATTCGGCTTGTTGCATTTTACTTTCCAGTATTTTTTTTACCCAATCTGAGAGTAAAGGTTCTAGATTAAATTTACCCAGAATCCAGCCTCCAAGTGTACCTAGTAAAATACCTGAAACAGCATATATTAATGTAGCTTTTATGCCAAACATACCAAGAAACATGGCTACGGCAACTTCATTTACTAAAGGAGAAGTTATCAAGAAAGAAAATGTTACCCCTAGAGGAATTCCTCCTTGTACAAAACCGATAAATAAAGGAACTGAAGAGCATGAACAAAAGGGAGTTATAGCACCGAAAATTGAAGAAAAAAAGTACTCTAAACCATAGAGTTTATTTTTGTTAAGATATTCTTTTAACCGTTCAATAGGAAAATAGGTATTTACAATTCCCATTAAAAAAACAATAACGAATAGTAGAATTAAAATCTTAATAGTGTCATATACAAAGAAATTTAGAGCAACTCCTAAATGAGTTTGGGCTCCAATTTCAAAAACAGAATAAATTAACCAATCTGAAAAATGCTGTAACCAATCAAACATTTTCTATAATTTTAATAGTTCCAGAAATTGAACATGCAAGCTTCACCGTATTGAAAATGGTCCCAAATTTTTCAATGTTTTTTTTCAACAATTCGGGATTTAACTTTTTATCGTTGCTGTAAATAGTCAAACTGTAAGAAATATTATCCATTCGAGGTGGATTTTCTAGACGTGTAGCAGTTACATCAACAAAAGCTTTTGTGTAGTTAAATTTTAATATAGAAGAAAATCGTTCTACGTTTTTTAACATACAAGCAGAGAAAGAGCCTAAAAATAATTCAGCAGGATTTGGTAAAATTTCAGCAGTTTTTGAGGTAGTGCCAAATTTAATAGTTGACTGTTTTATATGAATTTCAGCATCTTTTTCTGCAATAGACGAACCCTTAACATGATAATTCATAACATTATTTATTTTAATTTAAAAGATTAAGTACTTCATCTTTTGATGGTACCCTACCTTTTATAGTAATGACATCATCTATTACTAATGCGGGTGTAGTCATTACATTGTACTTCATAATTTCCATAATGTCTTCAACTTTTTCTATAGTAGCTTCAATATTATTTTCAGAAACTACTTCAGATACAACACCAGTCATAGATTGACATTTTGGGCAACCGGTTCCTAAAATTTTAATTACTTTACTCATAATACACAAAAATTTGTTTATCGTCTATAAACGATAAGGTTAATAAAAAAATATCAATCCAAAAAATCGTTAAACAATGATTTCGCTATATTCCAATTTTCTTGATTGATACAGTACTTTATTTTTGGCGGTTTTAACTCTCCTTGAATTAACCCCGCATTTTTTAATTCTTTAAGGTGTTGAGATACTGTAGATTGAGCTAAAGGAAAAACTTCTACTAAATCTCCAGTAAAGCAACAAGATTGACTTTTAAGATGTTTTAATATAGCAATACGGGTAGGATGTGCTAAAGCTTTAGCAAATTTTGCCAAAGCTTCAGTATTTTCTTTGTATTGAATATGTTCTAAACTTCTTTTCATATTTATTATCGCAAATATACGATATGTAATTTTAATAAAATGTGATAAATGTCACATAAAAATATATTATTAACAACCTAAATTTTTGCTTTTTACATAACCAATACTTGTAATAGAATTTATAGAAAATGAATTTTAATTTCCAATTCTTAGTGCTTTAGCATAACTAGACTCAAATTCACTTTGCTCAATTGCTTTTGCTGCTTTTTCAACGTTATATTCTGTTCTTTTAAACGTAACCTTTATTGATTCTGAATTTAATGATGAGGTGTATTTATCTAACTCTAAAATAGCATAACAAATTCTAGGATCACCATCTTTAGGTTTACCAACTGAACCTATATTAACTACATGTTTGAAAGTATTACCATCTTGAATTATCCGATGAAAAGGTTTGTGAATATGTCCACACAAAAGCACATCTGCTTGATGAAATTGCATCATCTCTAATACTTCTTTTTCAGGATAATCAATTACCATATAATCATTAGTTGCTTTTGGGCTACCATGCACCATTAATAAGGTGAAGGAGGTATTATTGGCTACAAAATTCATTAACAAATGCCTTGGTAATGCAGTGAGATAATTTTTATTGTTATCACTTAGCATGGCTCTTGTTAACTCCTTGTTAGAAAGTTTTGTTTCTTTTAATAAAGGTTGTAACAAAGCCTCCTCATGATTTCCCATTAGGGTCGGTATCTGTTTTTGTCTGATCAGATTTACAACTTCGTTAGGCCAGACATTATAACCTACTAAATCCCCTAAACAGTAAATAGCATCTACATTTTCCGAATCAACATCCTCAAAAAAAGTTTCAAGTGCAGGTAAGTTGGCATGTATGTCAGAAAAAAATGCAATTTTCAATTTTTAGAAGTTTTAGGTGTGTCGTAATATTTCTTTTTTAGCCAAAATGAAACTCTTACTAATAAAATTAAAGCAGGAACTTCAACCAAAGGTCCAATTACACCGGCAAAAGCTTGACCAGAATTAAGACCGAAAACGGCAATGGCAACTGCAATGGCTAATTCAAAATTATTTCCAGCTGCAGTAAAGGCTACTGCCGCAGTTTTATCATATTCACCACCCATAGATTTGGTTACGAAAAATCCTATTATAAACATAAGAGAAAAATAAATAAGTAGAGGTATAGCAATAATTACAACATCCATTGGAATTTGAACAATTAATTCTCCTTTTAAAGAGAACATTACTACAATGGTAAATAAAAGTGCTATTAAAGTTAACGGAGAAATTTTAGGTATAAACTTTTTAGTGTACCATTCCTCGCCTTTTAATTTCACTAAAATAACTCTACTTAAAATTCCTAATAAAAAAGGGATACCCAAATAAATAGCTACACTTTCAGCAATAGTTGCTACAGAAATATCAACAATAGCCCCTTCAAATCCGAAATAGGGTGGAAGTATAGTTATAAATATCCAAGCATAAAAACTATATGCAAATACTTGAAAAATACTATTTAAAGCTACTAACCCAGCACCATATTCACTGCTTCCGTCTGCCAAATCGTTCCAGACTAAAACCATAGCTATACAACGTGCTAACCCTATTAAAATAAGACCAACCATATATTCGGGATAATCTCTTAAAAACGTAATTGCCAAAAGAAACATTAAAACAGGGCCAACAATCCAATTTAGTACTAACGAAATTGACAATATTTTTGTGTTTTTAAATACTTTTGGTAGTAGAGCATAATTCACTTTTGCTAATGGAGGATACATCATTAAAATTAAACCAATTGCAATTGGAATATTTGTGGTTCCACTATTAAATGAGTTTATAATATCAGGAAATGTAGGTATAAAATAGCCAATACCTACACCAATAGCCATGGCTACAAATATCCATAAGGTTAGATTTTTGTCGAGAAAACTTAATTTTTTAGTTGCCATTTTTAGAATTTATTTGAGAGAATATATAAAATAATTCAGTTGCAATTTGAATGTTTCTTTCTTGGTATTTTTCGGCCTGTTGAGGCGTGTTGTCAAAAGCTTTAGGATCGTCAAAAGTTATAGGAATTCGTTTTTCTGCACCTTCTATAAAAGGACAAGCTCCATCAGCATGTGAGCAGGTCATAATTGCTGCAAATTCAGATTTTGGATTAAAAGTATCAGTTAATTTTTTAGAAAATCCGATTATAGGATGTTCATTGTCAGCATATTTAATGCTGTAAATAGGGTTTACCCCAGTTGAAAGTGTTTTTATTTTAAAACCAGTATTCTGTAAAGTTTCAGCTACCATTGGATATAGAGCAGTTGCTTCAGTACCGCCGGAGTAACAATTCACATTTTTAATTTTAAAGTAACATGCCATGGTCTGTGCCCAAACTTGTGAGAAATGACTTCTTCTCGAATTATGAGTGCAAATAAAATTGATACGAATTTCTTGCTGATTTAATACTTTTGATTGAATATAATCTGAAAGTGGTTGTAGAATTGCTTTACGTTCATTCGGAATGGTTTCTGTATTTAATTCGCTAATAAACTGTTCTATTTCCGTAAATAAGAT
This sequence comes from Aureibaculum marinum, assembly GCF_003813905.1. GTDB lineage: Bacteria > Bacteroidota > Bacteroidia > Flavobacteriales > Flavobacteriaceae > Aureibaculum > Aureibaculum marinum. The sequence goes on along the minus strand of NZ_RPFJ01000032.1, from coordinate 2,090 downwards.
TGATTTTTTAGTTGTCATTTTATATGATTTTTTAGCAGCAACCGCTACCAGGAACACACGTGTTTTTAGATTGTAATTCAGATAATTTTAATTTTGGTTTTTCTACTGGAATACCACATTTATCTTTTGCTAAACAATCGGTTTGCTTATTGGTTAATAAGAAATGTTTTCCGTCAAATTCAAGTCCAAATTTACCAATCGTATCACCTTGATATTCTACTTCAATTTCTAAATCTTCAATACCTAAAACTTTTTCAGAAAGTTCTATAATATCTAATAGTTTATTAGGGTGTAATCTATGGTCGTAATCGTTGGCATTCCACAATTGAAAGTTTACAACTTCTTCATTTCTTACGGTTCCACCACAATCTATAAAGTGTTTTGTGATTTTACCTACTTCGGTTACATGAAAGTGGTTGGGTACTAAAGTTCCGTCTGGTAATTGAAAAGATATTGTTTCTAACTGATTAAGTTTCTTTTTTATTTCTGATAATTTCATATTTATAATTTTCTTAATTTTATAGTACCAGTAATTATTAATTTTTTAGCAACAATCGCCACAAGCAACATCTTGATCTAAAAATTGAGACATTACTTCTTTCATTTTAGTCCAATTTTCTTTATCAATACAGTAACAAACACTAGTACCTTCTACATTTCCTTTAATTAACCCTAGTTGTTTTAATTCTTTTAGGTGTTGTGAAATGGTAGGTTGAGCAAGTCCAATTTCGTTAACTAAATCGCCACAATAACAGGCGTTTATTTTAAAAAGTTGTTGTAAAATTGCTACTCTTGCTGGATGTCCAAAAACTTTTGCAAATAGAGCAATTTCATTTTGGAGGTCAGTAAATATTTCAGTTTTTGCTAATCCCATTTCTTTGTTTTATTATTTTATTGCAATATTACGATTAATTAAAATTTAGACAAAATTTTTTAAGAGTTTTGTAAATTATTTTAATAACTTTTTTGAAGTTTGGTTAAAGAAAATATTTATCCTCTAATTTTATTTAGGGATATAAAAAGGAGAATTCATTCAAATAAAAAGGGAATCCGAGATATATAAAAATCTAAATTTTATTCTGAAATCAAACTCTTTACAAGAGTTCCATTTTTATCCAAAACCTCTATTTTAGGAGTATTATTTTTGTCAACATATATTTTAAGTCGATCAATACCCAGTTGGTCTTGAATAAAAATTCCAGCATTTTTATCAGAAGTTTTTCCAATGAACATTCTTTCAGCAGTAATTGGATTACCTTTTTTAGATGTTTTAAGTTTTTCTACGGCTTTTTGCATAGAGAGCCCTAAGTTTTTCAATGAATCTATTTTTTTTGCTATAACGGGCATAGTATAATTTTCATCTTTATCCCAAAATTGAATACCATATCTTGATTGTCCATTGTTATTTTTTAAGTAACGCATTTGCATTATCTGATCTGTTTTGTATTGGTCTACAGATAAAATCCAAGAAGAGCCCTCTTTTTTATTTCCTTGATAAAGGAGGCCTCCAACTTCATCTTGCTCTTCATTAAAAAAAATAATTCCAGCAGGTCTTTGTCTTTCTCCAAATAATACTTTACCGTCAAACATTCCTGAATGTTGTTTGGATTGGTTACTTAAAACCATTTTTAAATCTCCATTAGGTTCAACAATATTAATTCTTTCAACAGTTATTTCGTCAAAAATTTTTGTTTCACTTTTTGTTTTAAACGAAGTAGAAATTATAAAAATTAATATTGCAGTTAAGGTTATAGAATACATTTTAAGTATAAAATTCTCTCTTTTTTTATTCATAATTAAAAGTTTTTAGTAATAGGTTTTTGTTAAACTAATATAAAATTGGTTTATAAATAATTAGTTATCTAACTGATATAATATTTGTAAACCATTTTAATCCCATTTTCAAGGTATGTTTTATAGCTCCAACCTAAATTATTTAATTTTGAAACATCCATTAATTTTTGAAAAGTTCCATCTGGTTTATTCTTATCCCAATTTATTTCTCCTTTATATCCTACAATTTTTTTTACCATCAGAGCCAACTCTTCAATGCTTTGATCTTTACCACAGCCAATATTGATATGAGTATT
>NZ_RPFJ01000031.1 GCF_003813905.1 Aureibaculum marinum | reverse complement strand
ATTTAATTTCATTATTGATTTTTAGCAATAAGATTCTACTATAATGGTTTTTGTATATAGTAGTTACTAATTTAGAGAAAAAAAATTATAATTTTTTATTAAAAACCTCAAAATATCCTATAAATAACCGTAATTTTTTACGGTTGAAACCGTAAAAATGATTAAATTATACCAATAAAGACCGACAATATATTTATAAAATTGAAAAAGGTGTGGTTACACCTAATATTGTAATCATATCTATACTGTTAAAAGCTATGAACATTAGTTTTAAAGAGTTTTTTAGCGAAGGTTTTGATTAAGCCAACACATAAAAATACACGGCCATAAAGTGTGAAAAGCTTCCTAATAATACAAATACATGGAAAATAGCATGGTTATAAGGCATTTTTCTAATGCTAAATAGTATTGCACCAATAGTATAAAAAACACCGCCAGTTAATAACCAATACAAGCCATTTGTAGGTAAATTTTCTAGTAGTGGTTTTATAGCAAAGATAATTATCCATCCCATTGCTACATAGGCAGCCGTTGAAATTTTCTCAAACTTACCTGTATTAAATAATTTAAAAAAAATGCCAATTAAGGCAATTCCCCAAGTAACACCAAAAATAGTCCAACCTATTGTACCTTTTAAAGTTACTAATGTGAAGGGGGTGTACGTGCCAGCAATTAAAACGTAGATAGCCGAATGATCAAGAATATTTAATTTTCTACGAATTTGTGGGTTTTTAGAATAATGATAAAATGTAGAGGCAGCGTATAACAAGATTAAACTGGATCCAAAAATGGTAAAACTTACAATATGTGTTGCAGTTCCATGTTTATAGGCATGAATTATTAACATTATTAAAGCTATAATACTTAAAACTAAGCCAATTGCATGTGTAAGTACATTTAGTTTTTCTTCTTTAGATGGATAGTATGTTATAAGCTTATTTTTCATTAGCTGTATCATTAATCAGCTCGTTATAAATGGTGTTGTAGGCTTGTTGTTTAATTGTTTCCATGTCATCTAAAGATAATCCTTTCGTTTGAATAAATTTATGAATTTTTACACGTAAAGTTCCTGGCCAGCCACTAAAAAAAGTCCAAGAGAATCGTTTTTTTACATCGTAAAAAGTTATGGGTATTATAGGTATCTGATGTTCTATGGCTAATCGGAAGGCTCCTTTTTTAAAAGGAGCTAAAGTAACACTTTCTTCAGGGACTAAACCTTCAGGAAAAATTACAATGCTTAATCCTTGGTTAAGTTTTTTTTGGGCACTTATATAGACTTTTTTTCTACTTTCTTCATTAGCTCTGTCTACTAAAATACTTGTTTTTCTTGCTACATAACCAAATATAGGTAATTTTCTAACTTCTTTTTTTGCAACAAAAACAGCTGGATTTTTCATAACTGAAAGCATTAGCATTACATCAATTAAAGAAGCATGGTTGGCAATAAACATATAGCTTTTATTGGGTAATATTTCTTCTTCAATTTTTACAACAGGTGTAAAACCCATTACAAATAGAATGGTTTTGCCCCAAAAAATAGCAATTTTAAAAAAGGTTTTATATAAGTTATCAAAAGAAATAACAACAATTAATACAGGTAAAGAAAAAAGGATAGAAAAAAACACCCAGCCATAAAACCAGATACGCCAAAAAAGTCGAAAAATATTTTTTAATAAATTCATTGGGGTAAATTTATGAAATCTAGAAACTATACCATAGTTCAATTTTTGAAAATTGAAAATCGTTTTTTTAAAATTCTCACTTGCTATTTGTATTTTTGTACATCAAAAAAAATTTATGTCTAGAATTCTTACGGGAGTACAAAGTACGGGAACCCCACATTTAGGTAATTTATTAGGAGCCATAATACCGGCTATTGAGATGTCTAATAATTCAGCTGATGATTCGTTTTTGTTTATTGCTAATATGCATACATTAACGCAAATTAAAGATGGAGCTGTTATAAAACAAAATACCTATAGTACAGCTGCGGTATGGTTGGCCTTTGGAGTAGATATAAATAAAACTGTTTTTTACCGTCAGAGTGATGTACCAGAAGTTACCGAATTAGCTTGGTATTTAAGTTGCTTTTTTCCATATCAACGTTTAAGGTTGGCACATGGCTTTAAAGATAAAGCAGATAGATTAGATGATGTAAATGCTGGTCTTTTTACCTATCCAATGTTAATGGCAGCAGATATTTTGGCATATGATGCAGAGGTAGTTCCTGTAGGAAAAGATCAATTGCAACATTTAGAAATGACTAGAGATGTTGCTAATAGGTTTAATCATAAAATGGGTGATACTTTAGTGCCGCCAGAAGCTAAGGTGCAAGAAAATGTGATGATTGTACCAGGTCTGGATGGTGAAAAAATGAGTAAATCACGTGGAAATGAAATTAATTTATTTCTGGATGATAAAAAATTACGTAAAGTAATTATGAAAATTCAAACTGATAGTACACCTCTTGAAGAACCTAAAAATCCTGATACTTGTAATTTATTTGCCTTATATAAATTAGTTGCAGACGAAGATCAAATTGAAGAAATGCGAGCTAATTATTTAGGAGGAAATTATGGTTATGGGCACGCTAAACAAGCTTTTTATGACTTGCTAATTACCAAATATGCTAAAGAAAGGGAGTTATATCAGTACTACATGAATAATTTACATGAAATAGATGCAATATTAGCTATAGGTGCAGAGAAAGCAAGAAAAGTGGCAAGAGAGGTTTTAAATAGGGTTAGAGAAAAATTAGGATATTAGTATTTTCTAGATTCTTTTTTTTTGTGAAGAACGTTGTTTAATAAACATCTTTGTGAGGAAAGATGTTTATTAATATTCAGATATAGGTGTAATTTTATGCAGCAGGATTTGGTATTTTGTTGTGTACTGCGTTTATTTCATCAATAATAGTTGAAGATAAATCAATATTAATACTATCAATATTTTCTTTTAATTGATTCATTTTTGTGGCACCAATAATTGTTCCGCTAACAAAAGGGAGTTGATTTACAAATGCTAAAGATAATTGTGCTAAACTCAACCCATGTTTTTTGGCAATTTTTAAATATTCAATAACAGCGTTGGTAGATTCTGTACTGCTATATCTTTTATAAGCAGGAAATAAATTAACACGTCCGTCGTCGGGTCCATTTCCATCTAAATATTTACCCGAGAGTACGCCAAATGCCAAAGGTGAATACGCTAATAAACCTATACCTTCTTTTAAGGCAATTTCAGAAAGACCAGCTTCAAAAATTCTATTTAATAATGAATACGCATTTTGAATCGTAATCATTCTAGGTAAGTTTTTGGTTTTAGCCTCTTCTAAATAACGCATTGTTCCCCAGGGAGTTTCGTTCGAGATGCCTACATTTCGAATTTTACCCTGTTTGATAAAATTATTTAATGTTTCTAATATTTCAGCAAAATTATCTTTCCATTTGCTTTCTTGATTGTAAGGATAGTCTCGTACGCCAAAACAGTTAACAGGACGTTCAGGCCAATGTAATTGATAGATATCTATATAATCAGTTTGTAATCGTTTTAAACTACCATGAAGAGCCTCGGTAATTGCTTCTTTTGAAAACCCTGTATCTCTAATATGAGCTATTCCAGGACCTGCAATTTTAGATGCAAGTACTATTTTATCTCTATTACCTGTCTTTTTAAACCAAGAACCAATAATTTTTTCGGTTGAACCATAAGTTTCGGCTTTTCCTGGAATAGAATACATCTCTGCAGTATCAAAAAAATTAACGCCTTGTTCTAAAGCATAATCCATTTGCTCATGACCTTCGGCTTCGGTATTTTGTTGTCCCCAGGTCATAGTGCCAAGACATATTTTACTTACTTTGATATTGGTATGAGGTAGTTTGGTGTATTTCATAGTAGTAAGGGTTCAGTATAAGTTAATAAAAAACAGAGTTTAATTTAAACTCTGTTTTAAATATTATTATTTAATGGGATTATCTCTAGATTGCTGCAATTCCAGGTAAAGTTTTACCTTCTAACATTTCTAACATGGCACCACCACCAGTAGAAACATAACTTACTTTATTTTCGAATCCGAATTGTTTTACAGCGGCTACAGAATCACCACCACCAACTAAAGAGAAAGCTCCATCAGCGGTTGCATCAGCAATAGCATTACCTAATTCAATAGTCCCTTTAGAAAACTTAGGCATTTCAAAAACACCAACAGGACCATTCCATAAAATAGTTTTAGATTGAGCAATAATCATTGCAAATGCCACATTGGTTCTTGGTCCAGCATCAACACCTTGCCATCCATCAGGAATTTGGTTGATATCCACAACTTGTGTATTGGCATCATTACTAAAGTCATCAGCAGCAATAACATCTACAGGTAAATGTACTTTTACACCTTTCTCTTTTGCTTGTTTCAAAATATCTAATGCTAATTCCTGTTTGTCATCTTCACAAATAGAGTCTCCAATATTACCACCTTGTGCTTTAATAAAGGTAAAGCTCATACCACCACCAATAATTAAATGATCTACTTTATCTAAAATATTTTCAATTACAGTAATTTTTGAAGAAACTTTGGCCCCGCCCAAAATAGCTGTTACGGGTTTTACACTGTCTTTAAAAACTTTATTTATACTAAGAATTTCTTTTGCTAATAGATTACCAAAACATCTTTTGCCTTCGAAGAATTGGGCAACAATAGTAGTAGATGCATGGGCTCTGTGGGCAGTGCCAAAAGCGTCATTGATATAAATGTCTCCTAATTTAGAAAGCTGCTCTGCAAAAGCAACATCGCCAGCTTTTTCTTCATCGTGAAAACGTAAATTTTCTAATAATAAAACTTCTCCAGGTTCTAATTCTGCTGCGGCATTTTCAACATTTTCTCCAACACAATTATCAATAAATTTTACCTGAACACCAATAATTTCACTGACAGTATCAACAATATGAGATAGAGAGAATTCAGGACTTATTCCTTTTGGGCGACCAAGATGTGACATTAAAATACAGCTTCCTCCATCTTCTAGTACTTTTATAATAGTTGGCTTTGCCGCTACAATTCTCGTAGTATCTGTTACTTTAAAATTCTCATCTAAAGGCACGTTAAAATCTACACGTATTAGTGCTTTTTTATTTTTGAAATTAAAATCATTAATTGTTGTCATTTGTCATATAATTTTATGATACAAATATAGCCTTTCCATTACTTTTTTACTCTAAATTTATCTGTTTTTTTATAATAATAGCATCGTTAATTACAAAAGGCATAGGCATCATAGTTTCATTTCTTGGGGTAATATTAAAAGACATACTTTCTAGTAAGTCGTATGAGGTTTCATATATTACAAATGAAGGTTTTTGTTCTTTGGGAATCGAAAATTTAAAATCTAAGTGCTTATCGGTGTTAGAAAAATAATAACTTAAAATTTGGTTATTGGTTTTAAATACATATTCTGAATCTTTTGGTTTAGGCAAAGGCTCTCCGTTTATGGTAAAGGTTTCAAAAGAAACTTCATTTAATGAAAGTAATTCTATTCTATCAATGTCGCGTTGAGGTGTGATTTTTATATTTAGGTGTCGAGATTCATTAATAATAGTGTCTCTTAATATTTCTATTTGTGGTTGAATAATAGTTTTTACTTCCGTTTTTTTATGCATTTGAATTTTGGTGCCATATTTACTCATGGTAGTGGTATTGTCAAATCCACCTTTTGTAGGATTTTTACCTAAAAATTGTTCCATATACTCGTCAGTATTTTTGTTGTAACTAGCCCAATAAGCTTCATTTTTATCCGCATCAAATACATAAATGATGCTATTAGGTAGTTTTTGGTTACTAGTATATCCAGATTTATATGATGCTGAAATAAAAATTAACAATGATAGTACTAAGAATAATCTTCCTAGTTTTTTATTGTTTTTAAAAGATGAAAATATTGGAAGAAGTAATGCAAAAATTAATACTATAAAAATACTACTTATTACAAGCATTTTTAAACCTAATCCAATTGGAAACATTTGTACTAAAGGGGCAAATATTAATAATATAGGAACTGACAACAAGCTTAATAATATAGATTGATTCTTCTTTTTTGAGAACAGAAGCAGAGTAAAAACAACTATTCCATAGATAGTTGCAACTATAAAATAGCCTGCTCCTTTTAAATAAATAGCAACAGCGGTATTAATCAAAATCCAAATAAAAATTGGAGCTATAATTAAATTGATGATTTCAATATTTTTAAAATACCTGTTATAAATTAAAATACAAATGGCTAGTGTTAAGGCTGAAAAAGCTGCAATGTACCAATGTCCATTATAAGTAAAACCATGCAGTATATCTTGATATTGAGGGTGAATTTTTAGTAGTATTTTCCATCCGTAAAAGGTAATTAAACCGTTTACTGCAAGTGATAATAAAAATGGTATAAAGCCTTTTAAAATGGCTACAATATTTAATTTTTTTGTTGAAATTCCAATAACTAATAGTGATAGAAATACTATTGAAATAATTATAACCATTGGCATTACCCAAGAAAATGGATAATACATCATGCCAATAAACGGAAAATTAAAATAAACGTAATCACTTACAGCATTTAAATCAGATAAATCAGCATCAGCAAAATAATATAATAATGGCATTAAATAACTAGCTTGGTGCTCTAATGTATTACGATCTAATCTTTCATAACTATCAAGTTCGGTATGGTAATCGAAATGATCATCTATAAAGGCGAAATTGTAGCCCTGAATATTGCCTTCTTCTCTAAAAACAGTTAAGTCGGTATCGTTTGGTAACATTTTATAAATGCTATACATTAAAGAGCTGGCAACAGGATATTTAGGGTTTGCATTAGTAAAATGTTCAATTAGTTTTTTGTTTCCATTATTTGTTTCCATTAGCATATAGCTTGGACCTCCACTACCTCTTGCTTCAAAATTTAGAACCAGACCAATATTTTTACCCCAAGGATGGTGTTTAACAAATGCATTAGCTCCTAATAAGCCAAGTTCTTCAGCGTCAGAAAATAGTATTATAATATCATTTTTAGGAGCTTTATTTTTACTTAAAAAAGCTCTTAAACCCTCTAAAATAGTAACAACACCACTGCCAGCATCACTAGCACCTAAAGAAGAATGTACTGCACTGTCATAGTGTGTTAATATTAATAGTGCTTTTGAATTTGATGAACCTTTAATTTTTGCTATAATATTTTGAGTATTTGTACCAGCCCTCCACTTTCTATTAACAGCTACTTGATGTTGAATTTCAACAGATAATCCCAATTTTTTTAATTCGTTTACAATATAGCTTTGAACTTTTTGATGCTCTTTAGTACCCACATAATGAGGTTTTTGGCTTATTTCTTTTAAGTGCGTAAGAGCTCTGGTAATTGAAAATTCAGTAATTGGAACATTTTCTGAAGTTTTAATTTTTGGCATTAATACATTGAAAGAGAGGTAGATAGATAGAATAATTATGATAAATGAAATAGCTGACGCATATTTTTTCATGTTGAATTTGTCTTAAGTTAGAGGATGATTTTTGACTAAAATAAGTATTTTTAAAGAAATTATCATATATTTATAGAAACCTAAAGATATAAAGTTATGGCTATCAAAAGTTTTCAAGGCAAAAGATCTCAACCTCAAAAAGATGAATTAAAACCAGCTTTAGTCTCTGATTATATGACTACAAAGCTGATTACCTTTAGACCAGAACAGCCTGTATCAGAAGTTGTAGAATCGTTAATTAAAAATAGAATTTCTGGTGGACCTGTTGTTAATGAAAATAATGAATTGGTTGGAGTTATTTCTGAAGGGGATTGTATAAAACATATTTCAGAAAGTAGATACTATAATATGCCTATGGATAATAATACAGTAGATAAGCATATGGTAAAAGATGTAGATACTATTGATGGAAATATGAATATTTTTGAAGCAGCTGATAAGTTTTTAAAAGCTAAACATAGGAGGTTTCCGATTGTTGAAAATGGAAAGTTAATAGGTCAAATTAGTCAAAAAGATATACTTATTGCTGCGTTAGAACAAAAAGGTCAAAACTGGAAATAAAAGAATCTATAAAAAAACCCCGTTCTTCAACGGGGTAATTTCTCTAATTAAACTATCAACTTAAACTAAGTAATTTACTGTAAAACGTCCTTAATTTGGGGGAGAAAGGAGAAAATGTTTTACTAGCAAAATTTTATTATTTTACTAAAATTTCCACTTATTACGATTAAAGACTTGTCTGTAACTCGTCTTCATTAATAGAACAATTTTCTCTTTAAAATTCCCCCTATACTATTAAATTATTTTTTAACTAATAGATTTTCAAAGAGAAAGAATGTTACATTTAATAAAGTTATACTTTAATAATTCTAATCCATTTTTAAGATTAGCTTTAAGTTGTCTGTTAATAGTAGTTATAGTGTTGTTTTAACAAAAAAAAGTCCTGCTGAAGAGCAGGACAATTTTCTCTAACTAAACTTGTAAACTTAAAACTATTTATGTCTTTTTCTGGGGAGAAAGGAGACCAGTTTTTAACGGTTTGATTATTTTCTTTCGTTTCGAAAATTCTCATTGTTTTTCATAGCAATTTTCCCGTTTTCGACTGAAGCATTGTCTCTATCGCTGCTTCGAGTATATAACAATTAGCTATGAATAACTCCTACTTTAGAAGTTTGAGAATTTTTAAATCTAGGTATAGTTAGTTGGTATTCAATATTATAAAAGTTGTATTTTTTTAATTTAGTTTGTGGTTTAAAAAAAGGGAATGTTGAAAATGAAATAAAATATACTCATAAAGAAGAAACTTTAGAAAATTATAAAATTAAGTTTTTATTATTTTAAAAGTTGCGTTATGTCCTTTGTTATCTTGGATTTTAAGAATATACACAGCACTTTTTAAAGAGCTAATATCTATACTATTCTCATTAGAAGAATAACTTTTGATTTTTTGTCCCTGTAAATTATAAATTTCAATATCACTAACTTTTATAAAATTGCTTATTGAAATGTTTAAAAAGCTCTTAGTGGGATTAGGGTATATATAAATCTCTTGTTCTAAAAAAGAATCTTCGACCGCTAAGATACTTTTAAATTTTGCATCTATTAAATCCCATAATTCAGGTCTGTCACCATCATAATTTAATGCCCAAATTCCAATACCACCTAAGTTTTTAGTTATTGCCAAATCATATTTTAAACTTAGACTTTGAGCATTATCAGCCCAAACTTGATGCCAATCTTCTAATTGATATCTGTACCATGGAGTTTGAGAATTGTTATCCCAAATTTCACCACCATTTGAAGGAGCTTGTACAACAGTATTTTTGTAAAAAGTGGATCCAACATAGCTTTTAACTAAAGAACCTGCATAACTAGTTGTGGTTTTCCAATGTTTGCCGTAATAGGGTACTGCTAATATCAATTTTTCTGGATAATTAGCAATAGGCTCGCTATAGTCATTATTAAGGGTTTTACTAACGCTAATTCCTCCAGAAGGATGTGTTAAAGGCGATACAGCACCAGTATAAGAACTCCAAGCTCCGTTATAATCATAAGCCATAATTATAAGGTGATCTACACTCTCTGCTAAGTTATTTAAGCTCCAACCTCCCCAATTTACTGCAGGAGCATCAAAAGAAACTTCTTTACCAGGTAGGTTTGTGTGAATATAAGTTGTTAAATCGGCCATAAAGGAATTTAATAATGAACCTCTATCTTCAACACTTAAACCTTCAAAATCTATATTTACTCCGTCTAGTTGGTAGTTAGTTATCGTATTTTTTATTGCAGTAAATAATGTGTTTTTGGAAGTAGAATTTGTTAATAAAGTATGGATTTGAGAAGAATTAAAGTTAGTGACTGTCATTACTACTTTTACTCCGTTAGAATGAGCCTCGTTTATAACATCAGTCCAAGGCCAATTGGAAGGAGGTGTCAATGTTCCTGTTGAGGAAGCTGCAAAATCAAATGCGGCTATATGGGTTAGTAAATCATAGTTAAGGTTATCATGTGCTCCTGAAGCATACTCCCAATATGGAAGAAAACCAAAGACTATTTTAGATACGTTTGATGTTTTTTTTGTTTGTAATGGAATAATGTCCGATCCGCTTGGGTCAAAAGAAGATTTTAGGTTTGTAGTAAGTCCGAATTCTTCTTTGTGCTGTTGATGGGTTGATTTTGATATGAATTCTTGAGCTGATGTTGCATTTGATACAATTATAAAAGAAATTAAGGAATAAAATAATTTTTTTATCATAGTATTATTCGTTTTTAATTAGCAAGTAAAATTCATTATCTAATGGTAAATAACCTTGGTCATAAATATAATAGTAGGTATTTCCTGATTTTGTGGTATAAATTGATGTAAAAAAATTAAAATCAAAATTAAAGTTCAATAATTTTGCTTTTGTCACTTTCGTTTTTCCCTTTGTGTTTAAATCAATCAATACTTTATAATTTCTTCTTAGTCTATTATTTATGTTTCTAATAAGATTTTTATTTCCTCTATTAATTTTATTATTAAATGTATTGCGACAATAATCACAACAAAACTTTTTGTCTTTTCTTCCTATAATTTTTGTTCCACATTCAGGGCATTTCTTTTCCATTGATAATTTTTTTCTTAATGCAATATACAAATTATGCGTTTACATTCAGGTGTTTTTTCAAAATAGCAACAAAAATTTTAAAATTTAAGCAGTGCTAACATCTTTGAAATTTAACAAGTTATAACTTTGAGAAGGCTTATTAGACGTAAATTATATAATTGCTTTTTATTACAGATTATTTATTTGCTATTAACAATGTATTAGAGCCATTTACTTTTTCGTAAAAAGAAACTTGATAGTTTTTATGAGTTAAAAATTGATTAATATTTAAAAGTTTATCGTTATTGTTTAATTCTAACGAAGCATTACATAAAATAGTTGAAGTAGACTTGCTAACATTTTGCCAAAAAGGAATTTTTAAAAATGGACTTGGTACTTTAGTGTCAATATATAAATCTATAATAATTAAATCGAACTTTTTGGTATTCAATTGCATAAAATGTTGAGCATCATCACAAATTATTTTAAGTTTTTCGTCTTCTCGAATATCAAATTCCTCATCAGCAATTTTAATAACTATAGGGTCAATTTCAACAGCTGTAATTTTGTGTTGATAATTAAAAGTATCTCTTAAAGATTTAATAACACTTCCACCACCCATTCCTAAAACCAAAATTTCTTTACAGTTTGTTAAATTAATTTTTTTTAATCCAATTTTTAATATTTTTTGCAAAGAACCGTAAGAATAGTTAGCGTTTTTAGAGTTAAGATGTTTTTTACCATTGTACCAAGTAATTTCGAGATTGCCACTATATTTAGAAGTAATTTTTTTGGTAACCGGATATATGTAGCTGATTATTTTTTTCATCTTAACAACAAATTTACAATTATTTTGAAGTATTTCAATCTTAATTTTTTTGAGTTTGAAGAATACAGAGTTGGTAAAATTATTTTGCTAGTAAATTGGTTTTTGTTTATCAAATTTTAAAACAGGTGGTAGAAAGTTGATGGAATGTAATATTATAAAAAGAAATCTTTTATTTTAAATAATCAACTGAAAATCAAAATATTACAAAGGGTTAAAAAACATGTTAATAAGAATGTGGAAAACCTTGATGCGAATTATGTGTAACAAAGGCAATAAAATTTCAACTTTACAGTCCTCAACTTTACGAGTATTTTAAACTAAAAAAAACATGGAAATTACGCATCTCATAAAGAGAGATTTTACCAAAGAACCATTTCAGCAATATAAGATTACTCAAGCAGTTTTTAAAGCCATGAGTGCTGTTGAACATGGTGATATTGACGATGCTCAAAGAATTTCTGACAGTGTAGTTCAATCACTTTTGGAAAGAAAAAAATTACATCAAGATTATATACCAACCATTGAAGAAGTACAAGATTTTGTAGAGAATAAGTTAATGGAAAGTGGATTTTTTGATGTTGCAAAGGGATATATTTTATATAGAAATGAACAAGCTCAAAAGCGTAAATCAAATATTTTTGAAAAACGAATTAACTTAAAGCCGTATGAGTATCCAGGACTTTATGAGTATGTATCGGCAATTCGTCACTCTTATTGGATTCATACAGAATATAACTATACAAGTGATATTCAAGATTTTAAAACGCGTTTAACCGAAGTAGAAAGAAGTGCAATAAAAAACACTATGCTGGCTATTTCTCAAATAGAGGTAGCAGTAAAAACTTTTTGGGGAGACATTTATCATAAAATGCCTAAACCAGAAATAGGTTCAGTAGGAGCAACCTTTGCTGAAAGTGAGGTGCGTCACCATGATGCTTATTCGCATTTGCTTGAAATACTAGGACTTAATGATGAATTTAAGAACTTAAAGAAAAAACCTGTTATAATGAAACGGGTTCAATATTTAGAGACAGCATTAAAAAATGCTAAAAGTGATGATAATAAGGAGTATGCAGAATCTATATTATTATTTTCTTTATTTATAGAACATGTATCGTTGTTTTCACAATTTTTGATAATAATGGCTTTTAATAAGCATAAAAACATGTTAAAAGGAATTTCTAATGTGGTAGAAGCTACTTCAAAAGAAGAGCAAATACATGGAGATTTTGGGATAGATATTATAAAAATTATTAAGAATGAAAATCCTGAATGGTTTAATGATGAGCATGCTAAAATGATTCAAGAAATGTGTAAAGAAGCCTTTATCTCTGAAAGTAAAATTATTGATTGGATTTTTGAGGCTGGAGAATTAGATTTTCTTCCAAAAACATTAATAAATGAATTTATAAAGAACCGTTTTAATAATTCTTTGGAAAGTATCGGTATAGATAAAGTTTTTGAAGTAGATGAAATATTATTAAATGAAACAGAATGGTTTGATGATGAAATTATAGGAACCAAACATGGCGATTTTTTCGTAAAACGCTCAATTAATTATAGTAAAAGAACAAAAAGTATAACCAGCGACGACTTATTTTAATGAACGAACTAAACAAAATTAAAGAAACAACAACATCACTAAGCGA
Source organism: Aureibaculum marinum (assembly GCF_003813905.1). Lineage (GTDB taxonomy): Bacteria > Bacteroidota > Bacteroidia > Flavobacteriales > Flavobacteriaceae > Aureibaculum > Aureibaculum marinum. The sequence continues at coordinate 31,575 of NZ_RPFJ01000031.1, read as the reverse complement.
ACAGTTAGTAAAAGCAAGAAAAGAAACTTTAAATAATCTTAAATCATCCGACAATGCAGGTTTTGAATGGTTAACAGAGCATAGTCGTAATTTTTTAAATGCAGGTTATTTATCAGAAGGTGTAACTCCAGAAGAGAGAATTAGAGAGATTGCAGATAGAGCAGAGCAATTATTAGGAATGCCAGGTTTTTCAGATAAATTTTATGGCTATATGTCAGAAGGATTTTTCTCATTAGCCTCACCTGTATGGTCTAATTTTGGTAAAGAACGAGGGTTACCTATTAGTTGTTTTGGTTCTCATATAGATGATGATATGGGTAATATCTTATATACCCAATCAGAAGTTGGAATGATGTCTAAATTAGGAGGTGGAACTTCTGGATATTTTGGAAAAATAAGACATCGTGGTGCTGAAGTTAAAAATAATGGACAAGCCTCTGGTGCGGTTCATATTATGCAACTTTTTGAATCTATGGTTGATGTTGTAAGTCAAGGTTCTGTACGTCGTGGCCGTTTTTCTCCTTACTTGCCTGTTGAACATCCAGATATAATGGAGTTTTTAGAAATTGGTACAGAAGGAAATCCTATTCAAGAATTAACACATGGTGTTACGGTAACGGATAAGTGGATGCAAGAGATGATTGATGGAGATGTTGATAAGCGTACTATTTGGGCTAAAGTTTTACAACGAAGAGGCGAAATGGGGTATCCATATATTTTCTTTAAAGACCATGCCAATAATTTTGCAGCAGATGTTTATAAAGACAAGGACCATACCATTTATGCAAGTAATTTATGCACTGAAATTATGCTTCCTTCAAATGATAATTGGTCGTTTGTTTGTGTATTGTCATCAGTAAACTTACTTCATTATGATAAGTGGAAAGATACAGATGCCGTAGAAACTATGGTTTACTTTTTAGATGCTGTAATTACAGAATTTATAGAGAAGTTAGAAGCATATCGTGATTCTTCAGATCGTGAAGATCGTCAGACCTTCTTATTTATGGAACGTGCTTATAATTTTGCAAAAGATAATCGTGCTTTAGGGTTAGGTGTTTTAGGTTGGCATTCCTTATTACAATCTAAACAGCTTGCCTTTGACAGTGAAGAGGCTTATATGTTAAATAGTCAAATATTTAAAAGTATTAAGGAAAGATCTTATAAAGCTTCAGCAGAATTAGCTGAAAAATTTGGTGAACCAGCAGTTTTGAAAGGGTATGGAAGAAGAAATGCTACTTTAAATGCGATTGCTCCAACTACGTCTTCTGCTTTTATTTTAGGGCAAGTTTCACAGGGTATTGAGCCAATTTGGTCTAACATTTATGTTAAAGATATTGCTAAAGTAAAAACAACTATTAAAAATCCATTTTTAGTTCAATTATTAGAGGAAAAGGGACAGAATACTACAAGTGTTTGGCATAGTATACGAGAACGTGATGGATCGGTACAGCACTTAGATTTTTTAACAGAAAATGAGAAAAATGTATTTAAAACATATCCAGAAATAGACCAGATGGATATTATTTACCAAGCTGCTAACCGTCAAAATCATATAGATCAAGGTCAATCAGTAAACTTAATAATACACCCAGACACACCAGCAAAGGAAATTAATAAAATTCACATTACCGCATGGAAAATGGGCTTAAAATCATTGTACTATCAACATAGTATGAATGCCGCTCAAAAGTTTAAACAAAAGAAAGAGTGTAGCAGCTGTGAAGCTTAAAAATTAAATTCACAATAGTTTATAAATCCAGGTATCAATAGTAAAGATATCTGGATTTTTTATTTGAATTAATTAACTAATTAATTTGTTGTTTGTTAGTTGTTTAATAAGTTTATGATTAATCACACAATGAGTAGGGAAATATATTTCAGAATTTAACGTTATTATTTTACAAAAAAGCTAGAGGCGGAAAATCGCTTTGAGCAAGAAAAAGTGAGAGACCGCCCTGCTAGGCGGTCTTTTTGTTTTAACTAGAACTTAAATCTGCATCTATTCTAGATGTCAAATCAATTGAGAGAATTTATTTCATACCTTCGTCTTGATTGTAAGAGTAAAAATTGATATGAAAAAGTCGCCTAAATTGTGGAAACAAATTCTTTTTGGGTTAATAGCCTTTATCTTTGTAATGTTTGTTTTTATCAGTGCTGTTATTTTAAGATCAAACAGTTTAAAGAACGAGGCATCAAAACTAACCGAAGACGATTTTGTAACTGAAAAAGTTGTAGTAGATTCAGCATATGTAGAATATCTTTATCATATGCCAATTTCTGAATCGTTAAAACAATACGTAGAACCGTCATTAGCCGAAATTACTTTTTCAGTACAAAACAGCCCTATTACATTCCGTTCTCCACAGTTTATACCTAAAAGTACATCTTTAGGAAGTTCTGCTTTTAGTAATTTAAATCTAAAATCAGGAGACACAATTTCTATCTTATTTAAAAGGCAAGCATTGGAAGAAGCAAAACATCCAAACTTTCTTTCTAATTTTTACCATCGGTATAGGAGACCTTTGGTGTATGCTATGAGTAACAAAAAAGGGCTGTTATATGATATTGGTATGAAATACGACCAATATATTGATGATAAAATACATAATGAATCAGTTTTTTACGCTATGATATGTGTAACAATTATTGGTGTTGGTATAATAGGTTTTAAATTTAACTTTATAAAGAGTTAATATCTTTCGTGATTTTATGTTTATATTTTAATATAAACAATAATTGTGATGTAACTTTGTAAGAACAAAATTTTAAACAATGGGCATGTCTAATTTTTGGTTCTACTTTATTATGGTAGTGGTTATCCTCCATTTTGTAATAGGTTTTGGATATTTAATCTATAAACTATCCCCAAGAAAAAGTGATAAAAAGAAAAAAGACAGAACCAATATTGATCAAAATTAATCTTAATTATTTTTTAAGTGTTCATTTATACATTATATTTTTCTTCGTAGTTATTCATTTATCTTACGAAAAAACAAATTCCATTTTAATTAATTATGTAATTCATAAAAATTAACAGTGTTGGTTTGCTTTAGCCCTGTCTTTTAGTATTTTTACCAAAATAATTGAAACAATTTATGTCTGTACAACCAAAATTACAACGATTCAACCAAAACGTATTGTCTAAATACCAAATTTACAATAGTATTTTTATGACATTGCCTTTTGATTCTATCACCAAAACAGGGGTATTATTACCACTATTTCACGAAACCTGTAATGATGGTTTTAAAAAGGGTGAAGATCCAACAACCATCGTTAAAAACTTTTTTAAAAAATATCAGGCGAGAAGAGATAGTCAGAGTCAGATAAATCTATTATTTCGTTTTATTCAATACATTGAAAGACAGGTTGTTTTGTTTGATGCAATTGAAGATGCTGCATTTCCAGAAGTAAACAATATGGATGGTATTGGTACCATGCGAAGTTTAAAAGAGTCTGCTTCTTCAGATAATAAATTAGAAATATTAAAACAATACCTCGAAGAGTTTAAGGTACGTATTGTATTAACAGCTCACCCTACACAGTTTTATCCAGGTAGTGTATTAGGTATTATAACTGATTTAACAAAAGCGATTAGAGATAATGATTTATCATCTATCAATCAACTTTTGGCTCAATTAGGAAAAACGCCTTTTTATAAAAAGAAAAAGCCTACTCCTTATGATGAAGCTGTCAGTTTAATTTGGTATTTAGAAAATGTATTTTACTATTCATTCGGTTCTATTTTTGATTACATTCAACAAAATATTTTTGATAATAAAGACATTAAAAATAATATAATTAATGTTGGTTTTTGGCCCGGTGGAGATAGGGATGGTAATCCGTTTGTAACTCCAGAAATTACATTAAAAGTTGCCAATAGACTAAGAGAAACCATCCTTAAAAATTACTATAGAGATATTAGACGGTTAAAAAGAAAATTAACTTTTAGTGGACTTGAAGATCGAATAGCTGTTATTGAGAGAAAGTTGTATGATAGTTTTATTGATGAGGGTGCTGAACCTGAGATTAGTTTACAAGCTTTTGAAGCTGAATTAAAAGCAATTAGAAGTCTTGTTGTTAAAGAGCATCAATCATTATACCTATCAGAAATCAACAGTTTATTAAATAAAATACATTTGTTTGGTTACCATTTTGCTATTCTAGATATTAGGCAAGATAGTAGAGTGCATGAAAGTGTTTTTAACACGTTGGCTGAAGGATTAATAAAATCTGAAAGTGACATTTTACCTAAAAATTATTTTCAACTATCAGCTAAAGAGCAAGTTAAAATTCTTTCAGAAGTGAAAGGAACGATTGATGAGACTCTTTTAAAAGATGAAGAATTATTAAAGACTTTTGAGACTATAAAAACGGTCAAGAAAATTCAAGAAAATAATGGTGAACGTGCTGTGCATAGGTATATTATTAGTAATACACAGAGTACATTACATATTATGCAGTTGTTTGCAATGCTAAAGTTAGCTGCTTTTCATGATGATTTAACTCTTGATATAGGTCCTTTATTTGAAACTATTCCTGATTTGGAAATTGCCCATGAAGTAATGGAGGAATTATATACAAATCCTGCCTATGCTAAACATTTAAAGAACAGAAAAAACAAGCAATTGATAATGCTTGGTTTCTCTGACGGAACAAAAGATGGAGGGTATTTAATGGCGAACTGGGCTATTTTTAAGGCAAAAGAAAGATTAACAGAAGTTTCTCGGAAATACAATGTAGACGTTATATTTTTTGATGGTAGAGGAGGACCACCTGCTAGAGGTGGAGGTAAAACTCACCAATTTTATGCTTCGTTAGGTCCAACAATTGAGGCTAAACAAGTTCAGTTGACCATACAAGGGCAAACAATTAGTTCTAATTTTGGAACCTTAGAGTCTTCTCAATATAATTTAGAACAATTAATAAGTTCAGGTATTGATAATAAGTTAGAGACAAATTTACCAATGACAGATGATGACCGAAAAGTAATGGAAGATTTGGCAACTATTAGCTATAAAAAGTATGTTGATTTTAAAAATCATCCAATGTTTGTCCCTTATTTAGAGCGAATGAGTACGCTTAAATATTATGCTAAAACAAATATTGGAAGTCGCCCTTCAAAAAGAGGTAAATCTGAAAGCCTAAAATTTGAAGATTTAAGGGCAATTCCTTTTGTAGGTTCTTGGAGTCAATTAAAACAAAATGTACCTGGTTTTTATGGGGTAGGAACTGCTCTAAAAAAATATGAAGAAAACGGTGAATTTGAAAAAGTAGAAGCATTATATAAAAATTCTAAATTCTTCAAAACACTTGTTGAAAACAGTATGATGTCTTTGTCAAAATCTTTCTTTAATTTGACAAAATATATGTCAAAGGATGAAGAATTTGGTGCTTTTTGGGATATCATTCACGAAGAGTATAAAACTACAAAAGCATTATTATTGAAATTAACTGGTTCTAAAGCTCTAATGGAAAATGAGCCAGCAGGTAAAGCATCTATTGATATAAGAGAGGCAATAGTTTTACCACTATTAACTATTCAACAATATGCTTTAAAGAAGATTCAAGAATTAGAAAAGGAAAATCCAAAAGATAAAGAGCAGTTAAAAGTTTATGAAAAATTAGTAACACGTTCTTTATTTGGTAATATTAATGCTGCAAGAAATTCAGCCTAAAAACTATTAAAAGTCCTTATCGTTTAAATGATAAGGACTTTTAATTTTTATAAAATCTATGTTTAGATTTTAATACCCTTTTTTAAATGTTTATATCTAGTTCTGCTTAAACGAATTGGAGTTGTAAAAAAGGTAACCCATATACCAAAAAGTAGAATTATTCCACCAAAAATCATTTGTAAAGTAATTTCTTCATTTAAAAACAGCCAAGCTAATATTGAAGCCAATATTGCTTGCCCTAATAAACTAACAGAAACACGTGTAGCACGCATATTTTGAGTTGCGTAGCTAATAAGTAGCCAAGCTGTTAATTGACACACTACGGCCATTGTAACTAGTATTATCCAACTAGTCCCAGAAAACCCTGTAAAAGATTCGTTGCTAAAATAACTCAGAATTCCTAAAAAAAATGTTGCTGAAGTGAGGCTTATTGACATAAAACCCCAAACGTTTATTTGATTAAGTATATTCTTACTAATTAGCATGTAAAAAGCATATAGCACTCCTGAAAGGACGCCAAAAGCAAAGGCAATATCAAAATCTAAATTTTTAAACACGTCAACGCCTACAAGTAGTATCATTCCTAATATGGCAATAATAGTACCTATCCAAAAATTTCTTTTAGGTTTGTCTTTTAGGAAGAAGAACGCACCAATGCCTACCCAAATAGGAGATAGGTTAGTCAGTAAAGAGGCTTGTGTGGCTGTTGAATTAATAATTGCAATATTCCAAACGGTAACGTCAGAAGCAAAAATAACACCACAAAGTACACTTAGTAAGGTTACTTTTAATGTTGGAAATTTAAAACTTTTAAATATTAAAACATAAGGTATAATCAAAAGGCTAGAAAATGCCATTCTATAAAAGGCAGAAATGATGCCAGATACCATACTTAGTTTTACTAAAACTGGAAAAATACTAATACATATTATTCCTACGGCTAATGCTAATCTTGGTTTATTCATCACATAATAAAAATGTGCAAAATTAGTATACTTTATAAGATTAAAACTTAAGAATTGGTTAAGATTTTAAATGTTATTTTAGCCTTTATGAAGTTTTAATTGTATTCGTTTTCTTGCCACATCAACTTCTAGTACTTTTACTATAAGTTGTTGATGTAAACTAACATGTTCATTTACATCTTTAACAAAATTGTCGGAAAGATTTGAAACGTGAATTAAACCACTTTCTTTGATTCCAATATCTACAAAACAGCCAAAATTGGTTATGTTATTGACAATTCCAGGAAGTAACTGTCCTTCTTTAACGTCATTTATAGTTTTTATATCTTGGTTAAAGGTAAAGACCTTTGCTTTTTCACGAGGATCAAGTCCTGGTTTTTCTAATTCAGAAATGATGTCCGTTAGGGTTGGTAAACCTACAGTAGTACTTGTGTATTTTTGCAGGTCTATTTTTTCTAGTGTCAGTTTATTTCCAATTAAATCTTTAACATCTTTTTTTATATCTTTTGCCATTTGTTTTACAATACCATAGCTTTCAGGATGTACCGCAGAATCATCTAACGGATTTTTAGCATTTTTAATACGAAGAAACCCTGCACTTTGTTCAAAGGCTTTATCGCCTAGACGAGGCACTTTTTTTATATCACTTCTTGATTTAAATGGACCATTTTTATCTCGATAAGCTACAATATTTTCTGCCAATTTAGTGCCTATACCAGAAACATAACTTAATAATGATTCACTTGCGGTATTTACATTTACGCCAATTGTATTTACACAACTTTCTACAACAGTATCTAAACTACTTTTTAATTTATTTTGATCTACATCATGCTGATATTGTCCAACACCGATAGATTTTGGATCAATTTTTACTAATTCAGCTAAGGGATCTGCTAATCTTCTACCAATAGAAACAGCACCACGTACGGTAACATCATAATTAGGAAACTCATCACGGGCAATTTTTGAAGCTGAATAAATAGATGCTCCAGCTTCACTTACCACAAAAACTTGAATGTCTTTATTGAATCTAATTTTGCGTATAAGACGTTCCGTTTCTCTCGATGCAGTACCGTTACCAATGGCAATTGCTTCTATTTTATAAGCATCTATCAATGAACTAATTTTTTTAATAGCTCCAATATTGTCATTTTGTGGAGCGTGAGGATAGATGGTTTCGTTATGTTCTAGTGCACCTTGAGCATTTAAGCAAACTAATTTACAGCCTGTTCTAAACCCAGGATCAATAGCTAAAATATTTTTCTCACCTAAGGGAGCTCCTAATAGTAATTGTTTTAAATTTTTAGCGAATACTTGAATTGCATTATCATCTGCTTTTTCTTTGGTTAGGTTTAAAATTTCATTTGATAAAGCAGGGAAAAGTAAACGTTTATAAGAATCTTGTATAGCCAGTTTTATTTGTTTTGCAGGTTCTCCGTCAGATCGTATAATGCGATTTTCTATGTTATATAACGCCTTATCATGGTCAATTTCAATTTTTATGCGTATAAATCCTTCTTTTTCTGCACGTAAAATAGCCAATAAACGATGAGATGGACATCTATTTAAGCTTTCTGACCAATCGAAATAGTCTCTATATTTTTGAGCTTTTTCATCTTCTTTTTTTGTGGAAATTACTGTTGTAGTAATTTGTGCATAGCGTTCTAGTTGTTTACGGATGTTATTTCTAATGTCAGTGCGTTCATTTATCCATTCTGCTATAATATGTCTTGCACCTTCTAAGGCACCTTCGATTGATTTTACTTCATTGTTAATGTATTTATAGGCAATGGATTCAATATCACTTGCATTTTGACTCATTATAATTTTAGCCAAAGGTTCTAATCCATTTTTACGAGCGGTTTCTGCTTTGGTTTTACGCTTTTTCTTGAAAGGTAAATATAGATCTTCTAAAGTAGTTAAATCAGTTGCCAATTTAACCTTTTGCTTAAGATTTTCAGTTAAAACATCTTGCTCTTCTAAAGATTTTAGAATTGAAAGTTTTCGTTTTTCTAGGGTTTCGTATTGTTCTTTATAATTAACAATGTCACCAATTTGAACCTCGTCTAAATTCCCTGTAGCTTCTTTTCTATAACGAGAAATAAACGGAATGGTACAATCTTGATTGAGAAGTTCAATAGTATTTTTAATACTTTTTTCAGAGAGATTGGTGTGAAGTTTTATATAGTTTAGCATTACTTAATTTAAAAGAACGCAATATAAAAAACTATCTTGTAGAAAAAATGAATTTTAAAAAGGTTATGCTACTTTTTTGAGCAAATCAAAACAAGGACATTTTTTACAACGTTTTTGTTCACTTTTTTTATATTTCTTGCAGCAATCACTTTTAACTTTATTAGGTATCATACCTAACTTCTGTAATTTTTTAATTGCTTTCTTTTTCTTCTTTTTACCCAAAACGTAAATAGTAATAAAATAACGAGGTAAAATTAGTTATTTTTATTCAATCTAAATAAGATTTGTGTTAAAATTTTAGTTTTGAAAATTAAACGTTATAAGTAATTTAGTTACTAATAATAAACAAAGTATTAGTGAATAAGAGTTTTGTAAAGTTTTAAAGTACTATAAATTGAATTCTAATTAAAATAAGCCACTTCAAATTTTGCCAAAGGGGCCATTCTAGCTTTATTTAATGTCATAGTATCACCGTTTATTGAATAGTTATCAGCAGTATTTAGTACTTTTAAAAACTGATCTTCTATTTCCATGCTAGAGCAGTACATTTTTGTAGCTCCCATTTGAGAAAAAGTAATTCCATTCCCTTCTTTAAGTTCAAATGAGCCAAAAAAACGATTACAACCCGCATTTCCATAAACCTTATTTTCTTCATCTGGTCTTAAGATAATATAGGGCTGGTTGCCTGCTTTTTTATTGTACTCAATTTTTTTACCATTGAGCTCAATTAAGTTCCAATGACGGTCTGTAAGTTGAGCTATATCTTTTTTTAGAATATACATTTCGGCTAAATTTCCACTAATTTTATTACCGTTTTCATCTAATTTCCAAATTCTATTTTCGCCAACAAAATACTGTTCATGATTGTTATTATTCAATGTGATAATTTGTCCTGTTTTATTCCAAGAAAAAGAACCCTTATCTTCAAAAATGGTATCGAGTTTACTAAGGTATTTATACTTTTTAATAAATGTTAAATCGTTATTAAGTGTAAGTACAGTTTTAATACCTTCGCAATCTGCACACGGTAAAGTAGCTTGGTATGTACCATTCCAATCTAATGAATTCATGCTGTTGTGTAAGTCAACCATTTGTTCTTTTTCTGAGTTAGTAACTGGCTTTTTAACGTTGCAACTTGCTAAAATAATGGCAACAATAATTATTGGTATATACAGTGTTTTCATACTTATAAAATTTTTGAACACAAGCAGTAATTTACTATGCTCTTTTATTTATTTTTTTGAGCATATTACTTATTTTTTAGAGTAAATACTAATTTAGCTTACTCTTTCGCCATTTTTAACGTTGCTATCAGGTTCAACAAAAGCCAATTTTCCATCTGGGGTGTCACACATTAAAATCATACCTTGACTTTCAACACCACGAATGGTTCTTGGAGCTAAATTGGTTAAAACTGATACTTTTTGTCCAATAATAGCATCTGGATTAAAACTTTCAGCGATACCAGAAACAATTGTTCTTACATCAATACCTACATCAACTTTTAGTTGTAATAGCTTTTTCGTTTTAGGCACTTTTGTAGCTTCTAAAATCGTGCCAATTCTAATGTCGAGTTTAGTAAAATCGTCAAATGAAATAGTTTCTTTTTGAGGTTCAACAGATTGGTTAGAGATTTCATTTGCTTTTTTAGAAGCAGTAAGTTTGTCTAATTGTTTTTGTATTTCACTATCTTCTACTTTAGTAAACAATAATTCTGCTTTACCAATTTGATGGCCAGGTTTTAAAAGTGTATCATTTTTAGAAACATCGTTCCATGGGCTATCAACATTACTTTTTACAGAACTAACATTTAGAATGTTTTTTAATTTAGTTGAAGTAAAAGGCAGAAACGGTTCACTTAAAATTGACAATCCTGTTGCAATTTGTAAGGCAACGAACATAATTGTTTTAACACGTTCTTCGTCTTGTTTAATAACTTTCCAAGGTTCTTCATCGGCTAAGTATTTATTGCCCAATCTAGCCAAATTCATCAATTCGGTTTGTGCTTCTCTAAATCGATATCTTTCAATAGATTTTGATATTATTTGAGGATATTTTTTTAATAACATCAAGGTATCTTCATCTTGTTCAGATAATTGTCCTGGAGCTGGTACTAGTCCATTATAATATTTTTGTGTTAATACTACTACTCGGTTTATAAAATTACCGAAAATGGCTACCAATTCATTATTATTTCTCGCTTGAAAATCTTTCCATGTAAAATCGTTGTCTTTAGTTTCAGGAGCATTAGCGGTTAATACGTATCGTAAAACATCCTGTTTGTCAGGAAAATCTTCTAAATATTCATGTAACCAAACGGCCCAATTTTTAGAAGTGGAAAGTTTGTTTCCTTCTAAATTTAAAAATTCATTTGCAGGTACATTTTCAGGTAAAATATAAGAACCCTCTGCTTTAAGCATACTAGGGAAGATGATACAGTGAAATACTATATTATCTTTACCAATAAAATGCAATAATTTAGTATTTTCATCTTTCCAATAAGGCTCCCAATTGTTACCAGTACGTTCTGCCCATTCTTTGGTAGATGATATGTAGCCAATTGGAGCGTCAAACCAAACATAAAGAACTTTCCCTTCGCCTCCTTCTACAGGAACTGGAATACCCCAATCTAAATCTCGAGTTACAGCTCTTGGTCTTAAACCATCATCTAACCATGATTTTACTTGTCCTAATACATTTGGTTTCCAGTCATTAGCATGACCTTCAACAATCCAACTTCTTAACCAATCTTGGTATTTATCTAAGGGTAAAAACCAGTGTTTGGTTTCTTTTAAAGTGGGTGTATTTCCTGTAATGGCAGATTTAGGATTAATCAAATCGGTTGCGTTATGACTTGTTCCACAATTTTCACATTGATCACCATAACTTTCTTCATAACCACATTTAGGACATGTACCAATTACAAATCGATCTGCTAAAAATTGATTGGCTTCGGCATCGTATAACTGTTTATTTGTTTCTTCTATAAACTTGTCATCATCATATAGTTTTTTAAAAAACTCAGAGGCTGTATCATGATGAATTTTAGCAGAAGTACGTGAGTAATTATCAAATGAAATTCCAAATTCTGAGAATGATGTTTTTATCATTTCATGGTATTTATCAACAACTTGTTGAGGAGTAATACCTTCTTTTTTAGCTTTTATGGTAATAGGAACTCCATGTTCATCAGAACCGCAAATTAGCAGTACATCTTTACCTTGTAAACGTTGATAACGAGCATAAATATCTGCAGGAACATAAACCCCAGCCAAATGTCCAATATGAACAGGTCCATTTGTATAAGGTAAAGCCGCAGTAATTGTATATCTTTTTGGTGTGTTCATTCCTAAATTTTAGTAAGGCAAAAATAAGAAAAAGCACTCATAACATTAGTTATATTTGGCATTTTATCTATTTTTACAAAAAACACAATCAATTAGAATTATGAAGCATAAAATTTCAGGCATTTTTTTCCTTTTTTTGATGACATTAGTTGCCTTTGGACAGAATACAACTAAAACTTCATTAATAAAACCTCCAAGTTTACAAAAAGGAGATACGGTAATGATTGTTGCACCTGCTGGAATTGTGAGAGATAGTACTGGTGTTATTAATGGTATTAATTTATTAGAAAGTTGGGGATTAAATGTGAAATTAGGAAATCATGTTTTTAATCAACATTATCGATTTGCTGGTACCGATGCAGAACGATTAGAAGATTTTCAAAGTGCTTTAGATGATGCCGGTGTTAAAGCCATTTGGTGTGCTAGAGGTGGTTATGGTTCTATTCGAATTTTAGATGATCTTGATTTTACTAAATTTAAACAACATCCGAAATGGATTATTGGTTTTTCAGATATTACTGCATTTCATAATGAAGTGCATAATATGGGAATTGAAACTATGCATGGCATTATGCCTTTGACATATAAACCTGATGATAAAGAACAGCGATTTGCAATTAAATCGTTAAAAAAAGCATTTTTTGGAAAACGTGTTAATTATAGAGTTGCTGAATCTGAGTATAACAGAGAAGGCAATGCCGAAGGTGTTGTAGTAGGAGGAAACTTATCATTAGTTTATAGTATGTTAGGGTCAAAATCTCAATTAGATACAACGGATAAAATCTTATACTTAGAAGAAGTTGGAGAGGCATTATATCATATTGATAGAATGATGATTAGTCTTAAAAGAGCTGGGTATTTTGAACACTGTAAAGGGCTTGTTATTGGAGGCGTATCTGATAGAAAAACGGAGCCAGATGAATTTGGAATGACCTATCAAGAAATAGTTTTAGATGCTGTTAAGGATTATGATTTCCCTGTAGCTTTCGATTTTCCGGCTGGACATATTACAGATAATAGAACTGTTATTTTAGGAAGAGAAATTAAGTTAAAAGTAAAAGGAAGTAAAACGGTTGTTAAGTTTGAAAAATAGAAATTTTTCGTGCTGTTCACTTTTTAAGAATGAAAATTTATAAATGTGTTAACATTAAACTTTTTCTATGGCAGAACATAATGATTTAGGTACCAAAGGAGAAGCGTTAGCCATTGCTTATTTAAAGAAAAACGGGTATATTATATGTGATATTAACTATAGATATTTAAAAGCAGAAATAGATATTATTGCCCAAAAGGAGGATACGCTGGTTGTTGTTGAGGTAAAAACACGTTCTTCTCGAGATTTTGGACTTCCACAGGATTTTGTTAGTAATAAAAAAATTAAATTAATGGTAATGGCAACTGACCATTATGTTGTTTCAAAAGGTTTAGATGTAAACGTTAGATTTGATATTATTGCCATTATTAAAAACAATACAAAATTTGAAATTGAGCATATTAAAGATGCTTTTTATCATTTCTAATTTTTTCTTTCTATTCTTTTTGTTTGTAAAATGTTTTTAAATCTTCAAGAACATCTGGTTTGGCAATAATTTTTTTATCAGCGTCTAAAACAAAATAGGTTGGTGTAGCATGGATGCCATATTCTCTGGCATATTTGTTTTTCCATTTATTAGCTCCATAAACATTTATAAATGAAGGGTAATTTAAAATTAATTTTTCCCAAACGGGTTTGCTAACTTCTTCTTCTAATCCTATAGCAATTACCTTAGTTTTTGTATTATCTTTCATAAAATCATAAAATAACGGAATTTCTTTAAGGCAATGGCCACATGAAGAACTCCAAAAAACGACAATATAATTCTCGAAACCCGAGAGGTTGTATAAATTATTATCAGTCCAGCTAATATTTGGAGCTTTGTTGCCCATTGCAGTTTTAATTTTGGCTTCAATATCTTTTCTGAAATCAGAATCTTGATAGTTGGTAGGCAATTTTGAATAATAATTGTCTAATATAAATTTAACAATGGTAACATTTTGTTGTTGGGTAAAATTATATAGTAATACTTCTTCTATATCTTTTGCTAAGCTATAATTAGTACCTATTTTGGCAATTACTTTTGTAATAGCTTCTTTTTTAAGACCGTTGTCTACTTCTATATCTTCAGAAGCATTTAAGAAAAATATATAATCGTTTATTTTATCAGTAATAAAAGTGGAATTTAGTAGGGTTTTATCATTAAAATTTACATAATCAAAAAAATGAGTCTTTACACTTTTTAAATAATCGTTAGGTTTTTCAATGGGTTTTTCAGAATTAAATCTACCACTTGCTTTAATAAAAGGATAAGCAAGTTTACCTTTAGACTCAGCTTCAAATTGTTGTTGAATTTTTGTTAAGTTCTTTTGTTTTTGCTGATATTGTGAACTAATTTTATCTTTATCTGCTGAACTTGTAGAGCTAAAATAAGCCACTTGTAAAGAATCTAATTGATATTGCGGGATAGCTGTTTTATTTAAATAATTATAATACAATTTATTTTCTTCTGAAGAAGAAAAAGTAATTTCTTGGTTTGGATTTCTTGGATTAAACAAAAAGGAAATATCTTCATTGTTATAAATTACATCTACAAAAAGTTGATTTTGTAAGTCGTAAACCAATCGATAGATGCCAACATCTAAGCTATCTGCCAAGGTAAAAGAAAATTTACCTTCTACAATATCAGTATTGGCTATGTAATTTTGTTTTGCCCCTTGCATATGGTATAAAATCATCCATTCATAGTCTCCTTTGGGTTGCATTTTTCCAGTAATAGTATGTTGGGCATTAATAAAAGTAGTTGCCAAGAGAAATAGGAAGAAAAATTTATTTGTCATTATAAAACATTTTGATGTTATCTTTTCAAAAATTAGACCAAAGGTAATTATTCTAATATAAATGTGATAAACAATTCTAATTTAGTAATGTAGGCTACTAAAATAGAAATAGTAAGCTTTTATAGCACTTTTTTAAATTGTTAAAGGTTGGTTTTATCAGTTATTATATCGCATGAATCTACAATTACCTTCGTCACATATACTTCTGGAAAGTTCAGAGTTATTTAAAACATCTTTTACAAAAAACACTTGATTATTAATTAACATTTTTTCATAGACCAAACGTATGCCATGGCTATAATCAACATACCAATCAACATGACCAGTATAAAGTGGTTGTATAGGTTTGCCATCTAATTTGTGCCACCCATAAATGGCAACTCTATTAGGTTTTGGGTTGCTTAAAACGGCATTAGATTGAACCACATCTTTTTTTATACCGGCAACAATTCCATTAGGAATATTATATTTCAATTGTTGTTGAATTAAAAAATGATGCTTTACAAAAGTGGATAACGAATCACGATTTTCTGTTAACGGAATGGGTGATAATTTTATGGTTGCTTTCTCGTAAATTTTATTTACCATTTTGGTTGTTGGCAGAACGCTGTGGAATTGATCAGCTAGTTTTTGTGCAGTTTGGGGTGTAAGAGGCATTCTTACAAAATTTTGGTTTGTGCCAATGGATAAGTAATCTGGAGAAACCCAAAAGCTAATTTTATACTTTTTACCTTTAGCGTTTTTATAAGTATATGAAACTTCTTTGAACTGAAAGTTGTAAGCAGGCATCCAACCTTTTGACATATATTTAATTAGAGAATCTTCTCTTTGTCTAATTGGTAATTGAGATAAATTTTTTAAAAAAGATTCGACAGAATGAAGATTGACATTTGCTTTTCTACTTAATGAGTAAAATTGTTCTTGGATTTCGTTATCAATTTTTTTGGTAGAGCTACAAGAGAGTATTATAATGCCAGAAGCGATGAGCAAAAAAAATCTGATTATCTGCATTTTTTGAAATCCATGATTTGGTTGGTTAAAAATATTAAATTTTTAATAATTAGATTTTCGTTAAAACCTCCAACGCCTTTTCAATAGAATCAATCTTTATAAAAGTTAATAATAGTCGTAATCCGTTTCGTGTTTCTTTTTCTTTCATTACAGAAGTAGTAGGGTTTTTTTGTACAAACTGTAATACTCTAGTAAACATTTCGGTCTGATAATAACTAGATTGGGTGTCGGAAATAAAATAACCAATCATTCTTTTTTTCTTTAAAATAAGTCGTTCAAAACCAATGTTTTTTGCTAGCCATTTTACACGTACACTATTTAATAAATCTTCTGCTTGAACGGGAATTTCGCCAAAGCGGTCAATCAATTGTTGTTCAAAAATGGCCAGCTCCTCTTCTGTGTTTAAGTCATTTAATTCGTTGTATAATTTCAGCCTTTCTGTAATGGAGTTGATATAATCATCAGGAAAAAGCAATTCAAAATCGGTATCTATCTGAATGTCTTTTACATATGTTTTTGGTTTGTCTGAGCTGTTTTTATACAAATCTTTAAACTCATTTTCTTTTAATTCTTCAATAGCCTCGTTTAATATTTTTTGATAGGTATCAAAACCAATATCGTTTATAAAACCACTTTGTTCGCCACCTAGTAAATCTCCTGCACCACGAATTTCTAAATCCTTCATGGCAATATTTAGCCCACTACCTAAATCAGAGAAAACCTCTAAAGCCTGAATACGTTTTCTGGCATCATCCGTCATCATATGGTATGGTGGTGTTATAAAATAACAAAATGCTTTTTTATTTGATCGTCCTACACGGCCTCTCATTTGATGCAAGTCTGACAATCCAAAATTATTGGCATTATTTATAAATATAGTATTAGCATTAGGTACATCCAGTCCACTTTCTACGATGGTTGTAGATACTAAAACATCAAATTCATTATTCATAAAAGCCATCATCAGTTGTTCTAGTTTTTTACCATCCATTTGTCCATGACCAATAGCAATTTTAGCATCTGGTAAAAGACGTTGTATCATTCCTGCTACTTCTTTAATGTTTTCAATTCTATTATGGACAAAATATACTTGACCACCTCTAGAAATTTCATATTGAATGGCATCTCTAATTGTTTCTTCTCCAAAACGAATTACATGCGTTTCTATAGGATGTCTGTTAGGAGGAGGAGTACTAATTACGGATAAATCACGAGCTGCCATCAAAGAAAATTGAAGTGTACGCGGTATTGGTGTTGCGGTTAGCGTAAGTGTATCAACATTTGCTTTTATAGTTTTTAGCTTATCTTTTACACCTACGCCAAACTTTTGTTCTTCATCAATGATTAGTAAACCTAAATCTTTAAATTTTACTTTTTTGTTTACCAATTGATGCGTTCCAATTATAATATCAATTTTTCCAGCTTCAAGATTTTTAATAATCTCGCTGCGTTGTTTTGTAGTTCTAAAACGATTCAGATAGTCAATTACTACAGGAAAACCTTTTAAGCGTTCCGTAAACGTTCTAAAATGTTGAAAAGCTAAAATGGTAGTTGGTACTAATACAGCAACCTGTTTTCCGTTGTCAACGGCTTTAAAAGCAGCACGTATGGCAACTTCCGTTTTTCCAAAGCCAACATCACCACAGACCAATCTGTCCATAGGTTGTTCACTTTCCATATCAGATTTTACATCTTGAGTAGCTGATAACTGATCTGGTGTATCTTCATACATAAAACTCGATTCCAATTCTAATTGCATGTAGCTGTCAGGTTTACATTGGAAACCTTTTTGCAATTTTCGTTTGGCATATAGTTGAATGAGGTCGTAAGCAATTTGTTTAACGCGAGTTTTTGTTTTTTGCTTTAATTTTTTCCATGCTCCAGAACCTAATTTGTAAATTTTTGGAGCTTTACCTTCTTTACCATTGAATTTACTAATTTTATGAAGTGAATGAATACTGATGTACAACACATCTCTATCTCCATAAATTAATTTTATAGCTTCTTGTTTTTTACCTTCAACATCTATTTTTTGTAGTCCACCAAACTTTCCAATTCCATGATCCATATGTGTAACATAATCACCTATTTCAAGACTGGTAAGTTCTTTTAGAGTTATGGATTGTTTTTTAGTAAAACCACTTTTAAGTCTAAATTTATGATAACGATCAAAAATTTGATGATCAGTATAACAAGCAATTTTTAAATTATTATCAATAAAACCTTGGTATATTGGAAAAACTATAGTTTTATAGCTAACATTTTCATCAAGATCTTTAAAAATATCGTGAAAACGTTGTGCTTGTTTTTCATTGGCACAAAAAAGGTAATTTGTTAACCCATTTTCAGTATTTTGATTTAGATTGTCAATTAATAAATCAAATTGTTTGTTGAAAGAAGGTTGAGGTTTGGTTTGAAAAGCAATTTTAACTACATTTTCTTGTTTAGATTCGCTATTTCCAAAATTTACCAAATCAAAATTAGACAGTTGATTTTTTATATATGTTCCATCGCAAAATAGTTCTTCGGGTTCTGCTAATTTTATAGTTTGCTTTTGTTCAGAAAAGGCTGTTTTTGCCTTTTCAAATAGTCCATTTAAATTATCGAAAATTAAGTCCGTATTTTTTGCAAAAACAATAGTTTTATTAGAGATATATTCCAGAAAACTTTCACGTTTTTCTTGTAATTTTTTGTTTTCTACATTCGGTAAAATGCTTATTTTTTTTAATTTATCTATCGATAATTGAGTTTCAATATCAAAAGTTCTTATGCTATCAACTTCATCACCAAAAAACTCAATTCTATAAGGCTCATCATTAGAAAAAGAAAACACATCTACAATACCACCTCTTACAGCAAATTCACCAGGTTCAGTAACAAAATCGACACGATTAAAATGATATTCAAATAGCATTTCATTGACAAAGTCAAGTGAAATAGACATGCCTGTATTCAGTTTTAACGTATTTCTATTTAACTCACTTTTGGTAACTACTTTTTCAAAAAGAGCATCAGGATAGGTTACAATTATAGCAGGTTTTTTGCGAGAATTAATTCTGTTGAGAACTTCAGAACGTAATAAAATATTAGCGTTGTCTGTCTCTTCAATTTGATAAGGTCGTCGGTAAGAACCTGGATAAAACAACACATTTTTATCACCTAATAGTTGTTCTAAATCATTTAAGTAATAAGCAGCTTCTTCTTTATCGTTAAAAATAAGCAGATAAGGCTTTTCAATTTTTAAGAAAGTATTAGCAATAACAAAAGACAATGAAGATCCTGCCAAATGCGATAAAAACAGCCTTTGATTTTCTTGTTTAAGTAGTTTAGCAATCTGTTTTACGTTTTCAGATTGTTCGTAAAGTTTAACAATGGCTTGTTTGCTCAATTGTTTATGGATTTTGGGCAAAGATAAGGTTAATATTAAAAGTTAAGAAAGGGAAACATTTAAATTTTTAGTTCTCAAATTTTCCTATTTTCGAAATTATTGAATCATTTTTCTTTCAATATTTTATTGATTCATTATATTTGGGCCTCAAATAATAAAAATATGTCAATATCAGATCTTTATTCAAGTGGTGCTCATAAGAGCAATTTAGGTTTTTTTGCTAAAACTGTAAAACTTTCTTTTGCTGATGGTAAATTGGTTGATTCTGAACAGAAATTGCTAGAGAAGATTGCTAGAAACTTGAATATTCATGAAGAGGAATATCAAAAAATATTAAAGAATCCAGATCAATATCCAATACATTCTGTATTGGATTATGATGGTAGAATAGAAAGATTATATCATTTAACAAAGGTTGTTTTTGTAGATGAAGAGGTTACAGGAGCAGAAATGATAGTTTTGAGAAGGGTTGCAATTGGTTTGGGCTTTTCTGTAGCTAATGCAGAAAAAATTTGTGATGAAGCAATTCATTTGGTGGTAAGTGGTGAAGATTTAGAAGTGTTTACAGAAGCTATTAAAGCAGTTGATATAAAAGAATAATTAAGACTTTTTAAAACTGCTAGTTAAAGATTGAATTAATTTTTAAAACAGTTTACAAATTTTTCAAAATCTTCTTCTGAGTTATAAATTCCTGGAGAAACTCTTATTGCATCACCTCGATAGGAGACATAAATTTGATGCTTTTTAAGCTTAGTTTTAATGTTTTGTATTTGAATGTGTTTGGGTAAGTAAACACCAAATAAATGTTTGCTTCGATAGGCATTGTCTTCAATAAAACAACCCAAATTACGTAATGCATTAATTCCTTTTTTAGAAATAGAATCACAATATTCTTGAATATATTGTGGTTGCCATTTTAAGATTTGATTGATGCTTTCAGTAAGCATGGGAACCAAAATAAAATTACTGCATTCTCCCATATTGTAGCGTCCAGCTTTGGGTTGGTAACCGGGATTGTAATTAACTAGTTGAGCAAAATCTTCACTTTTATATCTGTTTATCCAATTATTTTCAATGGGCAAGCCATCATTAAACGCATCTGAATAATAAGCTACTCCTAAGCCATACGCACCTAGAAGCCATTTATAACCAACAGTGATTACGGCTTCGGGTTTAATTTCTTGTACAGAAAATGGAGCAGCTCCAATAAATTGAGATCCATCAATTATTAATGCTGCATTATATAATTTTGATTTTTCTCTAATTGCCTTAAGGTCAAACAAAGTTCCGTCAGCCCAATGAGTTGGTCCCAAAGTTACTACTGCCGTTTTTTTATTAATGGCATCTAAAATGTTTTTATTCCAATTTTTACCTCTATTCTCATACTTTTTAGGAGGAGAAATAATTTTGATTTTTGCTTTTTTTTGTTCTGCTATTTTTTGCCATGCATAGACGTTGCTTGGAAATTGAGCGTCAACAATTATTATTTCGTCACCAGCTTCTAGTGCTACATTGTTAGCAACGTTGGCTATTCCGTAAGAAGCCGATGGAATTATGGCTATATTGTTATAATTAGGAGCTTCTATCAACTTAGCGAATGCTTTTTTTAGGTTTTTAGGACCGTTAAAAAAATCGTCAACACCAATTTTATGAGGAAAGTTTAGTTTTGTTACGGCATTATGTCCAGCAGTTTCAACACTTTTTAATTGCGGAGACATATAGGCACCGTTTAGATATATTATGTTTTCTGGAAGATTAAAAAGGTATTTTTGATTTGTTAGCATGCAAAAAAGGTTTAAAGTTGAAGGCTGATGATTTATAATCTAATGCCAACTAAGACAATTTTTTTACTGAATCAAAAATACTTAAAATATTAACGCAATAAATAACGCAATCCGAAAAAACCTCTTATGCCTTGGTTTGGTGCGTATACATAAGAAGGGTCAAAAGTTAAGGCATAAGGGTTTTCAGTTGTTGCAATTGCATTGCCATTTAGGTCGAATTGTACATTCTTATCAAATGGATCATTTGCACGAGCAATTATAAAAGGATTGCCTTTATTAGGAGTCCAGTTTAATAGATCTTTTACGCCACCATAAAGTTCTATATTTTTAATTCCATCATAGGTAAATTGAATGTTTTGAATGCTCCAAGTTGGAGAATACTCCTTTCTTGGGTCTAAATCTCCTAATAAGGGCAGTCGCATAGGGCCATAAATATTACCCGTATAATCAACTGTAATATTGGGTTTGTAAAATTTATAAGATACAGACCAAGTACCTGTAAATTTTTCGGTTAAAATTTGATTTGTTTTTATGTTGTTTTCCTTTTTTGAAACCTCTTGAAAAGTAACACCTGCCATTATTTTTAAACCGTTGCTAAATACGGCATCAATATTAGTGCTAATGCCTGTTGTGGTTGCATGTCCATTTAGATTGTTATAAATGATTTTGTTTGGATTTGTGTCGTAATCAGGCAAAATTAAATTTGTAAAATGAGTGTACCATGCAGAAGCATCTATCGAAAATATTATATCATTTTTGGTATAAAATTTCTGTAGAAAATTAAGATTGATGTTGTAAGAGCGTTCTGGTTTTAAATCTTCTGTAATAATTACATCACGCGAACCAGTTAGTGCGGCATGTTCTTCAGTAAATAAATTTACTACTCTAAAACCAGTACCTGCATTTAATCTAATGATAGCATCTTCAGAAGGTTTAAATCGGTAGGCCAATCTTGGCGTAAAAATATTTCCGTGTCGACTGTCATAATCATATCTGGCACCTAGAAGGATGGTATGCTTTGTATTAAATGCTATTTCATCTTGAACAAATAACGAAGGTATGGTAACTTCATCGGCATTATCAGTAGCTGGAGTGTTGTCATTATAATAATTGTATCGTGCTGCTAGCCCCATTAGTATATCATGTTTGTTGAGTTTTTTATCCCAAGTAAGTTGTCCAAAACCGATACGTTGTTGAGCGGTATAAGGAACATTTCCATAAACTGAATTTTGATCATGATCAGTATATGAAAATGAAAGTATCATTTTTTCTTTTATGGGCAATTGGTATTTACTCAAAATTTCAAATCTAGAGGTATAAATACTTTCTCCATAAACTTCACTTCCTCCTCTATAGCTTTTATTCCAATCCATTTCGCCACCCCATCTGTCTTCATAAAAGTATCTGCTAGCAATAGAAAATACTCTGTCATCTTTGCGTATCACATCCCATTTTTGAAATAGCGAAATTCTATCCTGTAAAGTTATGTCTGTAAAATTATCATTATTGTTATCAATGGGATTGCTATAATTAAAGTAATTTGCTCCAAATAGCATGGTAGCTTTGTTGCCTATCTTTGATTTAAAACCGATGTCCGCATTTATTTCTCCCCATGAGGAGATGTTTCCATCGAAGAAAAATTGAGGAGCATTTTTAGGTATTTTAGTAATGATGTTTATGAGTCCACCAACCGCTTCACTGCCATATAACGAAGATGCGGGGCCTTTTACTATTTCTACTTGTTCAATTAATGAATTCGGAATTCCAGATAAGCCATATACGGTTGATAATCCACTTACTATGGGCATTCCGTCAATTAAAACCATTGTGTACGGACCTTCTAAACCGTTGATATGAATGTCTCCTGTATTACAGACATTACAGTTTAATTGAGGTCTTACACCATTAACATTTTGTAATGCTTCAAATAGGTTTGGGGTAGGATTTTTTTTAAAAAAAGTTGGGGTATAAATTTCAACAGGTACAGGACTTTCTAAACGGCTTACAGCTTTTAATGTACCTGTGACTACAATTTCATCTAAAGAACTATTTTCTGTTAAATTAAAGTTTATTTCTAACGGAGTATTGGAAACGGTTATCTGTTTTTTAGCAGTAGTGTATCCAGCATAAGAAACATAAATTGTGTATGATCCTTCTTTAACATTAGTTATTGTGTAAAGTCCATTTTTGTCAGTTTCAGCACCTTGTTTTGAGCTAGATAAATATACATTCGCCAAAGGCAAAGGTCCTTCATTAGTTGTTACTAATCCAGAAATAGTTGCGGTTTGGCAAAAAACAAAGAATGTACAAAAAAGAAAAGTAGAAGTAATTATTTTAAGCATGATTATTGTTTTTATAAGAACTATATTTTTGCAAATATAAATAAATATTTAGGTAAGGCTAAAAATATATTTAATAAAATTAAAATTGTATATTTGCATAGCAAAAAATTTAATATGCTTAGTACATCTGAAGAAAATTATTTAAAATCTATTTACCATTTAGAGCTTCTTAATTCAAAAGGAGCAAGTACAAATGCTATTGCAAAAAAAATGAATACAAAGGCTTCTTCCGTAACTGATATGGTTAAGAAGTTGTCAGAAAAAGAACTTGTTGTTTATAAAAAGTATCAAGGTGTTCAGTTATCTAAAAAGGGTAAAAAAATTGCAGTTTATTTAGTAAGGAAGCATCGTTTATGGGAATGTTTTTTAGTAGATAAATTAGATTTCACTTGGGATGAAGTGCATGATATTGCAGAGCAATTGGAACATGTGAAGTCTGATGATTTAGTGGATAAATTAGATAAATTTTTAGGATTTCCTACTGTTGATCCTCATGGTGATCCAATTCCAGATAAAAATGGAAATATTACAAAAAGAAAAAGGATTCAATTGTCTAATTTAGAAGTAAACCAAGAAAGTATATTGCTAGGTTTAAAAGATTCTTCTGACGAATTTTTAAGGTATTTAGATAAGAATGAAATCTCTATTGGTCAAAAAATAACAGTATTAGCAAAAGAGCCTTTTGACAATTCTTTAACCATTAAAGTAGGTAAAAAGAAGATGTTAATTTCGCAAAAAGCGGCTCATAATTTATATTTATTAGAAAAATGAATTATAATCCAGTAAACGCGTTATTGATATTTTTTGGATTGGTTTTAATAGGTTATTTATTATTTAGACCAAAATCGGGCTGGTTTTGGATTATTAAGAATAATTTAAAGTCAAACGAAAAAATAATTATTGAAGATGTACTAAAACAATTATATCATAACGAAAATTCTGGAAAGGAAATGAATTTACATGATTTAAGTAATTCATTAAAGTTTAGTGATGGAACCATAGTAGATGTTGTTAAAAAAATGGCAATTATTGACCTAATTACATTTAATGGAGATATCATTCAGTTAACAAGTTCAGGAAGAGATTATGCTCTTAGAATTGTTAGAGTGCATAGGTTATGGGAAAAGTATTTGGCTGAAAAAACTGGTTTTGATAAAACAGAGTGGCATGACAGGGCTGAAAAAATGGAGCATAAATTAAGTCACGAAGAAACAGATAGGTTAGCCAGCCATTTAGGAAATCCGAAATACGATCCACATGGAGATCCTATTCCTACCAAATTGGGTAAAGTTGCCAGTCTTGAAGGGGAGTTTTTATCTTCTTTAAAAGTGGGTACCATTGGAAGAATTATTCATATTGAAGATGAACCGGATGTTATTTATAAACAAATACTTGCAGAAAAAATTCATATTGGTTCTCAAATAAGAGTTATTGAGAATAATAAAGAGCGTGTTGTTTTTTATGCAGAAGGTCAAGAGTTTATTTTGGCTCCAATAGTTGCCGCAAATATTACCATTGCTTTGCTTGAAAAAGAAGAATCATTAGAAGAAAATATGGCAAGGTTATCAAGTCTAAAAGATAATGAAGAGGCTGAAATAATTGGTATTTCTAAAGAAAGTAGAGGTGATGGTAGAAGACGACTGTTAGATTTAGGTTTTGTAAAAGGAGCTAAAATTAGTATTGATTTAAAAAGTCCATTAGGCAATCCTATTGCCTATTTAATTAAAGGAACGAGTATTGCATTACGGAAAGATCAAGCCTCAAAAATTCTTATAAAAAAAGGTGTGAAACATGGAAAATAAAGTAAATAGTGCTTGTGAAACGTGTCCTCAATATAATGCAAAAGGCTTAAAAAAATTAGGTGTCCATACTGGTAATTTTGATTATGTAGTAGCCTTAGCAGGAAATCCGAATACAGGAAAAAGTACAGTGTTCAATGCCTTAACTGGATTGCGTCAGCATACAGGAAATTGGCCTGGAAAAACAGTAGTTAGAGCAGAAGGTGCTTTTGAGTATGACAATAGTAAATTTAAACTAGTTGATTTACCAGGAACGTACTCATTATTATCTACTTCTCAAGATGAGGAAGTGGCTAGAGACTTTATTCTTTTTGGCAAACCTGATGTAACTATAATTGTAGTAGATGCGAGTAGGCTAGAGCGAAATTTAAATTTAGTATTACAAATATTAGAAATTACTGATAAAGCAGTATTGTGTTTAAATCTTATGGACGAAGCGAAGAGAAATAATGTAAAGATTGATGAAAGAACATTAGCTCGAGATTTAGGAATTCCAGTTGTTCCAACAAGTGCAAGGTTTAATAAAGGAATACCAGAATTAATACAAACAGTTAACGAAGTTGCTTCAGGAAAAATAATTTGCAAACCACATAGAATAAAAAATGTGCCAAAGAAAATAGAAGATGCAGTAGCTAAATTAAGTGCAGAAATAAAAAAACAATTTCCCACGATACCTAATAGTAGATGGATTGCCTTTAGATTACTTGAAGGCGATGCACGTATTATTAAAGCGTTAAAAACAGGTGAATTTGTATAAAATTAAAAAATGAAAAAAGACGAAATAGAGAAATTAATAACCTTATCTTCAGATTTACGCTGGAAAATTGGTGATGAGTTTCACGATAGTTTGGCGGAAGGTATTTATGCAGATGCTTCTGAAATCTCAAATGCATCTGTTAGTAGAGCTAATGAAAAGAAAAAATTTCGTTTAGACTCAAAAATAGACAGCATAGTTACTAGTAAAACATGGGGATTTCCTATCATGTTTTTAATTTTAGCATTAATTCTGTGGATAACTATTGTAGGTGCAAATTATCCTTCAGCAATGTTATCAAATCTACTGTTAGATAACGTTCATCCCTTTTTAAAAGAAGTTGCAGCAAATATAGGTATGCCTTGGTGGTTAGATGGTTTTTTAATTGATGGTGTATATTTAGCTGTAGCTTGGGTAGTTGCAGTAATGTTACCTCCTATGGCAATATTTTTTCCGCTATTTACTCTGCTAGAAGATTTTGGCTATTTGCCAAGAGTAGCATTTAATATGGATTATTTGTTTAAAAAATCTGGAGCTCATGGCAAGCAAGCTTTAACCATGAGTATGGGATTTGGTTGTAATGCTGCAGGAGTGGTTGCCACGCGTATTATTGACAGTCCACGAGAACGATTGATAGCAATTATTACCAATAATTTTTCATTGTGTAATGGGCGTTGGCCTACACAAATATTAATAGCTACTATTTTTATAGGTGCAGTGGTTCCTAGTTCATTTTCTGCTGTGGCATCTATGTCTGCCGTTATTGGAATAGCAATTTTGGGCATATTTTTTATGTTTTTAACGTCTTGGGCATTAACAAAAACAGTATTAAAAGGTGAGGTCTCTACTTTTAATTTAGAATTGCCTCCTTATCGTCCTCCACGAGTTTTAAAAACAATTTATACTTCGTTAATTGATAGAACTTTAATAGTTTTATGGAGAGCTATTGTTTTTGCTGCACCAGCAGGTGCAGTTATATGGCTAATTTCAAATATTTATATTGGTAATGAAAGTATTGCTGCATGGACTATTAACTTTTTAGATGGTTTTGGATTTTTACTTGGCTTAAATGGAGTTATTTTGTTAGCCTACATTGTGGCTATTCCAGCAAATGAAATTGTAATACCAACTATTTTAATGCTTACAGTTTTGGTAACAGGTGTAACAGGTGGTGAAGGTGCTGGTGTTATGTTTGAATTAGATTCTGTAAATGCTACTGGAGATTTGTTAAGAGCTGGCGGGTGGACATTACTTACTGCAGTAAACTTAATGTTATTTAGCTTATTGCATAATCCATGTAGTACAACTATTTATACTATCTATAAGGAAACTAATAGTTTAAAATGGACAACAGTAGCTACAATTTTACCAATTATTATGGGTTTTATTGTCACTTTTTTAGTTGCACAAATTTGGCGATTGTTTTGATATAATATACTTTTATAAAAAAAACAGCTTTGCAACAATCAACATTTCAGGTCTATAATGCCTCTGCAGGAAGTGGTAAAACCTTTACTCTTGTAAAAACATACTTAAAAATTTTATTAGAGCGTGAAGATGCTTATCGTTTTCAAAATATTTTAGCGATTACTTTTACTAATAAAGCGGCTGCAGAAATGAAAACACGAGTTATTAAAAATCTTCGTGAATTTTCTGAAGAAACTATTTTAAAAGAGAAAACTGACCTGTTTAAAGCCATAGAAACTGAATTTTTATTAGAAGGTGTTGCCGTTAATGATGTTCTAATTCATCAACGATCAAAGCGAATTGTAAATAATATTTTACAAAACTATTCAGCCTTTAATATTACTACTATTGATAGTTTTACACATCGATTAATTCGGAGTTTTGCATATGATTTAGGCTTGTCGCTGAATTTTGATGTAGAAATGGATGCTAATTCTTTATTAGATGAAGCTGTTGATCAACTTATTTCACAAATTGGAGAAGATAAAGAGCTAACAGATATTTTAATAGATTTTTCTTTACAAAAAACAGATGACGATAAATCTTGGGATATTACTCGAGAGCTAAAAGAGATTGCTAAAATTTTATTGAATGAAAATGATAAATTACAACTCGAAAAAATTCAAGAAAAACCTATAAAAGATTTTATTGACTTAAAAAATAAATTACGAAAAGAGCAGAAATTATTAGAAAATCAATTTAAGTCTATTGGTGAAGAAGGGTTACAAATTATCGAAAATTTAGGATTAAACTATAATGACTTTTATAGATCAATGTTGCCCAATCATTTCAAAAATATTGCATATAGTTTAGATAAAGCTAAGTTTTTTAATGCAAATACGCTAAGAGAAAAAGTATCGAATCACGAATTTTATGCAAAATCGAAATCGCAAGAGGTTAAAACTGCTATTGATAGCATTGCTACTAAACTTAGTGCTTTGTATTTTGAATCTGAAAAATTATATCAGCAATACGTTTTAAATGGTCTTTTTTTGAGTAATATTATACCGCTTGCTGTATTAAGTCGAATCAACAAAACC
Source organism: Aureibaculum marinum (assembly GCF_003813905.1). Lineage (GTDB taxonomy): Bacteria > Bacteroidota > Bacteroidia > Flavobacteriales > Flavobacteriaceae > Aureibaculum > Aureibaculum marinum. The sequence continues at coordinate 2,924 of NZ_RPFJ01000031.1, read as the reverse complement.
TTAAATGAGATAAAAGAAGAAAACAACATTCGTTTAAATGCAGAGTTTAATCAGCTTATTAGTAAAAATTTGCAAGAACAACCAGCACCCTATATTTACGAGCGTATTGGCGAAAAATTCAAGCATTATTTTATTGATGAAATGCAAGATACTTCGTTGTTGCAGTGGCAAAATATAATTCCGTTAATAAAAAATGCCTTGTCACAAGAACAAACCGGTTTGCTGTTAGTGGGTGATACCAAACAATCTATTTATCGTTGGCGAGGCAGTGAACCAGAACAGTTTTTAAAATTGGCTCAACAGGGAAAAACTCATGCACACAATCCGTTTCATATTAATAAAGAATTAAAATCTTTAGAAACCAATTATAGAAGTTATACCGAGGTTATTAATTTTAATAATAGTTTTTTTCAACACATCTCTAATTATTTTAATGAAAAAGATTATCAAGATATTTATTTCAACGAAAATAAACAACAACAAACCGATAAAATAGGAGGCTATGTTTCATTGTCTTTTATAGAAAAGGGGTTAGTCGCTGAGGAAAAAGATTTGGCATATGGTAATAGCGTGTTGGAAATTATTAATAATACTAGTGAAAATTTTCAATTTAATGAAATTTGTGTGCTTACCCGAACTAAAAAGCAAGGTATAGCTATTGCTAACTTTTTGACAGACAACAATATCGATATTATAAGTTCAGAGACGTTATTGCTAAAAAATTCTGAAAAGGTAAATTATGTAATTGATGTACTTACCTATCTTCAAAATAACAATGATAAGGAAGCGAAGTTTAATTTACTCTATTTTTTATACAATCATTTAGAGATTACAAGTGACAAACATTTATTTTTTAAAGAATTAATTGATTTGCCAGTTGTTGAGTTTTATCAATTTCTTAATGATTTTAATATGAATTTTAATCCTAAAGAGATTGTACAACTTCCACTTTATGAAAGTGTAGAATATATATTACGTAGTGTTAATTTTAATGAAACTTCTGATGCCTATTTGCAATTCTTTTTAGATGAGGTGTTGAAGTTTTCACTTAAAAAATCAACGGATATTAGAGTCTTTTTAGAATTTTGGAATGATAAAAAAGATAAGCTAAGTATTGTAGTTCCTGAAGAGAAGAATGCGGTTCAGATTATGACCATTCATAAATCAAAAGGGCTGGAGTTTCCGGTAGTTATTTTTCCATATGACTTAGATATTTATAAAGACCAAGGTGCTAAAGATTGGTACGCTATTGAAAACCCTGAAGATTTTAATAATTTCGAAACTTTACTTGTTAATCAGAGTAAATCATTAGAAAATGTTGGGCAATTTGGGCAACACTTGTACCTATCGTACCGAAATGAAAAAGAATTAGACAATATTAATTTGTTATATGTAACATTTACACGGGCCATTGAGCAGTTATATATTATCGGAGAGCAAAAAACGTTAAAAGGAAATCCTACTACTTCATCTCAATTTTTAATGGATTTTCTTGATAAAAAAGGAGAGTGGAGTGAGGCTAAAACTGAATATACTTTTGGAAATATTAGAAGAGTATCAGAAAAACCAGAAACAAAAAAGGATAAGGCTCAGTTTAATCAATTGATAAGTACTTCTTGGCATTCACATCATATTTCAATTGTTACAAACTCAACATTGTTATGGGATAGTGAGCGAGGTGAATCTATAAAATACGGTAATTTAATTCACGAATTAATGGCTCAAATAAAAACGGCTGATGATATTGAAGAAGCTATAGAAAAGCATGTAAGTTCAGGTAATATAATTACTTCAGAAAAAGAAGTTATTATTGGGTTAATTTATCAAATAGTTACGCACCCAAGTTTAGAAAGTTATTATCAACAAAATAATACGGTTTATAACGAACGTGAAATTTTTACAGAATTAGGCGAAATTATTATTCCCGATCGCTTGGTAATTGATGAGGAGAATAATGCTACAATTATCGATTATAAAACAGGAAAACCTGAAAAAAAATACCATCATCAACTAAATAGTTATGCCAGTGTTGTTTCTCAATTAGGTTTTAAAGTAGCTAAGAAAATCTTAGTATATATTGATGATGATATAGTTATTGAAGAAGTGAAATAAGTAAAATTCCCTTCAAATAGCGTTAAGGAAAAACGTTTAGACGCTCTAAACATACAATTCTTAGTGTCCTTTGCGAACTTTGTGGTAAAACTTATTTTTTAGGTTTAAACATGAATAAAAACTGAATTTTACAATGAAATAAAATTTTATTTAAAATAAAATCAATTAATTTGTATCACTATCAACTAATAAACCCGATAATAAAAATTCATGAACATTTTAGATATCATATTAGCAGCCTTATTACTTTTTGGATTGGTTCGTGGATTTATGAAAGGTTTTTTTGTAGAAGTTGCCGGATTGGCAGCCTTGGCATTAGGACTTTATGGAGCGATACATTTTTCACATTATGCTTCAAGTTATTTAGAAAATAGTGTTTCATGGAATGAAAAACATATTCAAATAGCTTCTTTTGCCGTTACTTTTTTAGTTATTATTATTCTAGTTTCTTTAATTGGTAAATTATTGACAAAAATTGCAGATATTGCAGCCTTGGGTCTTTTTAATAAAATGATAGGAGGTTTGTTTGGAGCTGCCAAAATTGGACTCATTTTAAGTGTAGTTTTGGTTGTTTTTAGCAAATTAAATAGAACCATCCCTTTTCTTACTGAAGAGCAATTGAATGCATCAGTGTTGTATAAACCTGTCAAAGGTATTGTGCCGTTAATTTTTCCAAATATCGTAAAGGAAGATGATGAGGCTTTAGAATAGAATTACCTTTTATGAAATTGTAAGTGCTTTAATACATTTTATCTGCCAAGTGTCATTTATTTTCTCTAAAAAATAAAGTGACGAACTACCTGCTAATCTAC
>NZ_RPFJ01000003.1:5000-198445 GCF_003813905.1 Aureibaculum marinum | reverse complement strand
TATGGCTTTAAATATAATAATTTTTTTGAAAATTTAATAAAAACCCTTATAATTATTGATGTTCTGCATAGGTGTACTAAAAGATTATCCGTTACTTAACCGTTAAGTAACGGATACTAAAAATTAAAACTTATTAATAAATTAAAAAATAATCTATCAATAGATTTAATAAAAAGTGTTGTTTTTTAAACTTAATATGTAGTAGTATTTATAAATTACTCTTTATATCCAAATTTTTTCAATTGATTTTGATCAGAACGCCAATCTTTATTTACTTTCACATAAAGCTCTAGATATATTTTTTTATCAAAAAATTTTTCTAAATCTCGTCGTGCTTCTGAACCAACGCGTTTTAGTCCTGCTCCTTTATGGCCTATAATAATTCCTTTTTGAGATTCTCGTTCTACCATTATTATAGAACGAATTTTAATTATATTAGATTCTTCAATAAATTCTTCGGTTTCAATTTCTACCGCATATGGTATTTCCTTTTTGTAGTGTACTAATATTTTTTCTCTAATAGCTTCATTAACAAAAAAACGCTCGGGTTTATCAGTTAATTGATCTTTTGGATAAAATGCAGGAGATTCAGGTAATAGTTCTATTATATTATCTAGTACATTTTTAATATTAAAGTTTTGAAGTGCAGAAATAGGAACCACTCTTGCATTAGGTACTTTTTCTTGCCAATAAATCATTTGGTCTTCCAATTCATTTTGAGAAGATTTGTCAATCTTATTAATTAATAATAAAATAGGAATTTTAGCATTGGTAATTTTATTAAAAAAGTCTTCATCTTTTAATGCTTTTTCAGCAATTTCTACCATATAAATAAGTACGTCAGCATCTTCAAAAGCAGATTTTACAAAATCCATCATAGATTCTTGTAATTCATAAGCTGGTTTTATTATGCCTGGAGTGTCAGAAAATAATATTTGAAAATCTTCACCATTAACAATTCCCAAAATACGATGACGTGTAGTCTGTGCTTTTGAGGTAATAATAGATAAACGTTCACCTACAAAGGCGTTCATTAGCGTAGATTTACCTACGTTTGGGTTACCGATTATATTTACAAATCCTGCTTTATGTGCCATAATATTAGTATTATTTTGCAAAGGTAGGTTTTAATTATAAAAAGATAGCGTATCGTAGCCTCTTAAAGTCATCATTTTGTAGAATATTTATATTGTTATTCGCAACTAATTCTATTTTTGTAGCTTAATTTTAAAAAATAAAGCAATATGAAATTGTATTTTTTAATAGTAGGAGTACTCACTTTTTTAATAGTAGGGTGTAATTCGAATAGCAATACCAAGGAAAATATGGCAGCAGCTGAGAAAAATTACATCTCAAAAGAAATTATTGAAGTTGATACGGTGACACCAAAAGAAAATATCTATTTGATTACGAATAAGGCTGTTGGAGAGTTCAAAATTGGAGATAGAATTCCGGATGTGGGTGGATATGATTATTATATGATTAACAAAAAAACGATGTCAAAAATGAACGAAGATGGTTTAACTAAGTCAGAAGATATTACTTATATTGTTAATGGAAAGGGATCTGTTTTAGTACACTTAAAACCAAAATATGACGATGAAAAGGGAGAGTATACAAAAAATATTGGTGAGATTATTGTGATTTCTGAAAAATATAAAACAAAAGAAGGGATAGGAGTTGGTGCTACTATTGATGCTTTTTCAGAAGCATATCCCGATTATGAAATTTTGTATAATAATTTTAGTGATTTGTATTATGTTAAAACTAATGAATTGGTAATTCAATGTATTCTAGAGAATGATGAACGTATTGAGAAACCTATGATGCCTGATGAGTGGGTTTCCGTAAAAAAGGGAAGTTTAAAAAAAGAAACTAAGATTGTTGAAATTAGAATGATTTAAATTAAAAAAAATACAAAACGCAGATATAGTGTAGTATTGAAATCAATAATAATCTATGATCTTTAAGCTCAAGCAAGCCCATCTAGATGACATACAAATAGCCTTTGATTTATTGAAATCAGCATCCATAACATTGGAAGAAAAAAAGGTAAACCAATGGCAGTATTGGCAAGATCCTCCTGTTGAGAAAATTAAATGGGTAGAAGATGGCTTTTTAAACAATGAATTCTACTTTATTGAAAATGCGAATGATGAAGTTATGAGGATGGTTCGAATTTTAGAAAAAGATTTGAGCTATTGGCGAGTAATGAATGATCAGTCAAAATATATACACTCGTTGGTAATTGACAAGGCCTTTTCAGGTAATAATTTGGGGAAACAGGTTATTCTATGTATTGAGAAAAATGCGAAAAAGAACAATTTTGAGTATTTAAGATTGGATTGCGACGCTACAAATGCGAAGCTTTGTACATACTACGAAAACCTAGGGTTTATATTGGTTGAGCAAAAACAATTACCACTTGGAGTTTATAATTTATACCAGAAGGAGCTAATTTAATTGTCCATACTATTATATCATAGGTTCGTCACCCTGAACTTGTTTCAGGGTCTAGTTTAACAAGTAACTGTAAGTTAAGCAAGAATGAGGTGCTGAAACAAGTTCAGCATGACGTTGTCCAAAAAAAAATTAATTCATTGCAAATCCTAAAATTAAATATAAAATAACGGTAATAATTCCGCCAAATATTGCGTATGGTAACTGAGTACGAACATGGTCAATATGATCACTAGCAGAAGCCATTGAAGATATTATGGAAGTATCAGAAATAGGGGAGCAGTGATCACCAAAAATACCACCACCTAATGTAGCAGCAACTACTAAAGTAAGGTCAGAGCCATGTAAGTTTGCCATAGGTATAGAAATGGCTAGCATAATAGCAAAAGTTCCCCAAGAAGTTCCTGTAGAAAAAGCTATAAAAGAGCTAATTATAAATACAATAGCAGGTAAAAATTCGGGAGATAACCAATCTTTAGACCAGTTGGCCACAAACTGACCTGTACCTAAAGCTTTACAGGCATCGCCAATGGCAAAAGCCAGTAACATTAATAAGGCTAATGGTATTAATTCACTTATTCCTTTTAAAATTAAATCAACCATCTCTTTACTTCTCATTAATCCTTGCGAGCGGTATAAAATCATACCTACCACAATAGATGTGGTTACTGCATAAAGTACTGACGAAGAGCCTGAACCTTCGCCTAAAGCTGTTACAAAATGATTCCACCAAGAAGTAGCATCAGTAACATTATTCCATCCTGTATACGCCAACCAAACAGGCATCATAATTACCATAGTAAGTAAAGGGATAATCATATTATATGCTTTTGCAGGAATGCCTTCTTTTGGTTTATAAGAAGTTACTGCTTCAGAAATCATTGGTTTAGAATCTTCATCTAATAATTTACCTGTTTCTCTAGTTCTTTTTTCGGCTTTTGCCATAGGACCAAAATCCTTTTTAGAAACTATAATAACAACTACTAATAGTAATGCTAAAATGGGATAGAAGTTATATTTTATAGAAGATATCAATAAGCCGAAAGGGTTGTCAACACCTTGGGTTAAAAGTAACCCCATAATAAAAGCACCCCAAGCATTAAAAGGGATTATAATTGATGATGGAGCAGAACTTGAATCTGCAATATAGGCTAGTTTTTCGCGAGGAATTTTTAGTTTGTCAAAAACAGGACGGTAAATAGTGCCTACGGTTAATGAACTAATACTAGTTTCTACAAACAATGCAACTCCAGTAAAAAAAGCTAATAATTGAACCACAACACGGCTATAACCACTTTGTTTATTTTCAAAATAAACAATAAGTTTATTCAATTTATTTACAAAACCTTCAACACCACGCGAGTATTGAATAAAAAGTAATAAAGCCCCTACTAAGGCACTAAACATAATGGTTCTAGTATTTCCTTCTGATTTAAAAACGTTTACAAAAGCCTCTAATGTAGCTAAAGTACCGTCTAAAAAATTCCAATCGCTCATTATTAACCACGATAGCCAAATACCTAAAACCAATGATACATATACTTGTTTGGTCTTTAATGCTAAAATAATGGCTAAAATTGGTGGTAAAATGGAAAGGAAACCGTAGTCTGTCATGGATAGTATGTTAATCTTATATGGTTGTTCTTATGTCTTTGGGTTAAATATATAAAAAGTAATGGACTTTGTAAATTGCTGTGAAAATTAATTCTAAAAAATGATTTTTTTTAACAAAACAGATGTGCTATATGTATATACTTTAGAGATTAAATTTTTAAGATACAGATTCTTTTAGTCAATTTACTTTTTGTAATATTGTTTTTTTATTATTATGAATACATCAAAAATAAAATGGGGCATTGTTGGCTGTGGAAATATAGCTCATAAATTTGCTAGTGATTTAGCTCTTGTAAAAGATGCTGAATTACATGCAGTAGCTTCCAGAACAATTGATAGAGCTAATGAATTTGGCAAATTACATCATTCAAAGAAAAGCTATGGAAGCTATGATAAGCTGTTTCTAGATTCAGAAATTGACATTATTTATATTGCTACACCACACCATATGCATTGCGAATTGTCACTAAAAGCAATGGAGCATAATAAACATGTGCTTTGTGAAAAACCATTAGCAATTAATAGAAAAGAAGCCATAAAAATGATTGAATTGTCAAAGGCTAAAAATCTATTTTTTATGGAAGGATTATGGACTCGGTTTAACCCTTCTTTTCTGGCTGTAAAAAAAAGAATTGATAGTGGAGAGATTGGTGATGTAACTTATATTAATGCAGATTTTTCTTTTAAATCTGAAAAACCTTTAGACAGTAGAGTGTATAATTTAGAATTGGGTGGTGGTGCAATTTTAGATATTGGTATTTACCCTGCGTTTTTGGCTTATGAATTATTAGGTAAACCTAAAGAAATACTAGCTAGGTCTATTTTTCATTCAATTGCAAAATGCGATGTTCAGTCTTCAATGGTATTTCATTATAAAAATGCACAAGCCATTTTGTATAGTAGTTTTATGTCAAAATCTAAAATGATTGCTCGTATAAGTGGTACTAAAGGTGAAATCTATTTGCATGATTCTTGGCATAATGCTCAAGGATTTACGTTGGTAAAAAATGGAGTAGAAGAAGTAGTAGAGTTGCCTACTTTGGGTATTGGATTTTCACATGAAATTATAGAGTGCCATAACTGTATAAAAAACAATAAAATTGAAAGTGAATTATGGTCACATCAAAATAGTTTAGATTTAATTTCTATTCTTGATGAGGTTCGTAAAAAAGTTGGATTGGTTTATCCTAATGATTAATTTAAAATTATAATTAACAAACTGAAAGGGATAATAGTTGTTATGCCCAATCATCCACACGATAGTTTTCGTTTTCACCTTCAACTAATTGTAAGTAACTAATGTATCTAGATTGTGCTATTTCTCCGTTTTTTAAGGCATCTTTTATTGCACAATTAGGTTCGTTAATATGTAAACAATTGTTGAATTTACAATGGTGTTTTATAGCGAAAAACTCAGGGAAATAATCACCAATTTCATTTTTCTCAAAATCAACTACACCAAAACCTTTAATGCCAGGAGTGTCAATAATATAGCCTCCAAAAGGTAAGTCAAACATTTCTGCAAAAGTTGTAGTGTGTTGCCCTTGTTTGTGTTGAACCGATATCTCAGAAGTTTTTAAGTCTAATTCAGGATAAACAGCATTGATTAAAGTTGATTTTCCTACGCCAGAATGTCCTGAAAACATACTGACTTTATCTTTCATAATTATTTTTAGTTTATTAATATTTATTTTTTCCGTAGCAGAAACATCTAAGCATTCGTAACCAATAGTTTTATATACATTTTCAAGTTCTTGTTTTTTTGCTAGTAACTCTTTGTCATATAAATCAATTTTATTGAACAGAATTACAGCCGGAATTGAGTAGGCTTCTGCTGTAGCTAAAAAACGATCAATAAATGTAGTAAATGTTTGAGGGTTTTTTAAAGTTACTAGCAAAAAAACTTGATCAATATTGGCAGCAATAATATGTGTTTGTTTTGATAAATTTACTGATTTTCGGATAATGTAATTCTTCCGATCATGAATTTTTGTAATAATACCATTTTCATTATCAGCTTCCATTTTAAAATCAACACGATCACCAACCGTAATAGGATTTGTACTTTTTATTCCTTTTAACCGAAACTTTCCTTTAATTCGGCATTCTATAATTGTTTTGTTATCAACTCTTACCGAATACCAACTACCTGTTGACTTTGTTACAATACCTGTCATTTATAAAACATTAACCATATTAAGCATTTTTATTTTAAAAACTCATAGGTTTTAGCGTAGTCTAACATCTGACTTGCAAAACTTTCTGGTTGCGTAACTTTTATATCTATAATTTCTCCATTTTCATCCATTTCAGGTACTAAAACAGGATTTACAAAACCACTGTATGGAGCTGATTTAAATTTGCTATTACGTTCTAAAACTTCTTTGTGAATTTTCTGATCAACTTTTACACCATAGGTTTCTACCAAATTCATAGCAGCTTCATAATCACCCTCAGAGGTAATACGTTGTGTTTCTCTTAATAGTTTACCAAAGATTTCTCTTAATTTGGCATAATCATTAATATTATAATAGGTTTTGCCGTCTTTTTCTACTTTTTCAATAACATTATCTTTTTTGCCTTGTTCGTAAGCCCAAGCAGAAACCCATTGTCTATTTCTCATATGAGCTTCTTCAACATCATCTCCTAATTCAAGTCTTACCAATTGTGTAAGAAGTCCATTTCTAATATAACCATCGTAGGCGGCTTTACCTATGTTCTCCCAGTTATCAACTAAGCCTAATTCTTGTATTTTTGAATCGTATAAATAATACAAACCAACCAAGTCTGCTCTTCCTTCTTCTATTGTAGATTTATAGGATTTTAAGGTTTCTTTTGGAGTACCTACACCTTTATTTATTTGACCTGAGGCATGACCTATAACTTCGTGTAAAGCAGTGTGTAATTTGTCGGCTTGTTTGCCATATTCTTCTTCTAATGCAATTTCTTCTGGGTCATGGGCAAACTCTTTAAGTCGGTCTGTTCCACCAGCAGCATTATAAGCAGCAATTATATTACCTAAAGAAACAGATTTACTGCCATGGTCTTGTCTAATCCAGTTGTTATTAGGTAAGTTAACTCCAATAGGTGTACTAGGTGAGGCATCACCAGCTTCAGCAGCAACATTTACTGTTTTATAAGAAACCCCTACAACATTTTTCTTTTTATGCTCTTCCATTAAAGGAGAATTGTCTTCAAACCATTGAGCATTTTCAGACAATACAGACATTTTTTTAGACATTTCAAAGTCTTTTATTTGAACTATACTTTCATACGAACCTTTATAGCCTTTTGGGTCGTTATAAACTTCTATAAATCCATTAATCCAGTCTATATTTCCTTCAGTAGAGTTTACCCATGCAATTGCGTATTCATCCCAAGTGTGTAAATCGCCAGTCTTATAATATTCAATTAAAAGGCCTATCGCCTTAGCTTGATTTTCGTTTTCTGCAACCTCTTGGGCTTTGGTTAACCATTTAATAATTTCATCAATAGCAGCTCCATATAAACCTCCTGATTTGTAAACTTGTTCAACTAATTTTCCATTTTCTTTTATAAGTTTAGAGTTTAATCCTTTTTCAATAGGCTGTGTTTTGTCTACTTTAATAGCGTTGTAGTAATTCTCAACATCTTTTGTAGTTACATCTGGACCATAAAAGTTTACAGCAGATTCTAATACAATATCGGCATCTTTAGAAAGATTTACTTTTTTTGTGTCTTTATCATTAAAGAGTATATCAACAATTTCAGAAGTAAGAGTAGTATTTGTTTCTTTTAATAATTTATTGAGATAGTCTTTTGAAAAATCTGGTTTTATTTTAATGGTTGAATAATGATGATGGATTCCATTAGAAAACCAAACACGTTTCAAATAAATTTCAAAATTTTTCCAATCTTGGGTAGATTTATCACCGTCAAAAGAAGTATATATTTTTTCTAAGGCATTTCTAATTTGTAAGTTGTGGCGATAGTTTTGATCCCACATAATATCTCTACCTGCCAATCCAGCTTGACTTAGATAATAAACTAATTTTTTTTCTTTTAAGGTTAAGTTTTCAAAACCAGGTATTTGATACCTTAAAATTTTAATATCAGCAAACTGTTCAACTTCCGTTTTCAACTCTTTATTTTCTGTACTTACTGCATCTTCAGTTTTGTTTTCAGCTTTTTTATCACATGAAATTATTAAAATGACTACTAAAAAAATGCTTAAAAAATAGTTGGCTTTCATATTTGATATAGATTTATTATTTATGCAAAAATAGGGAAAATAGCTATAAATCAATATATTTGTAATTATTCAAAATTGTATCTAATGAAAGTGTTAAAATATATATTGCTATTGTTACTTTTAATGATAGTAGCAGGATCTATCTATATTGCTACCTTAGAAAATAATTATCATGTAAAACGAACCAGAGTAATTGAAGCTCCTGCCGAGGTTGTTTTTGATATTATAAATGATTATAAATCTTGGCCAGAATGGTCGCCATGGCTTGGTCAAGACCCAAATGCTACAGTTGCTTATGGAGCTAAAACAAGTGGTGTTGGAGCCACATATAGTTGGTCTGGAGAAATTATTGGAGAGGGAAATATGGAAACATTATCCGTGTTAGAGGATAGTATTAGTCAAAAAATAACATTTATTAAACCATGGGAGTCTAGTTCTAATGTATATTGGAAGTTAAACCCTAAAAAAAATGGTACCGTAGTAACATGGGGTATGACAGGTGAATTAGATTTTAAGTCTAAAGCATTTATGGCATTTAATGGAGGTATAGACAAACAAGTAGGTCCTGATTACGTACTTGGTTTAATTAAATTAGATAGTGTGGTAAATGCTAAGATGCAAGAATATAGCATCACCGTTAATGGAGTTACTACCCATGGTGGAGGTTATTATTTATACCAATCTACTTCTTGTAAAATGGAAGAATTACCTCAGAAATTTGCTGAGATGATGCCTAAGGTTATTTCTTATGTTGAAAATAATAATATTACTACCGCAGGTCCTCCATTTACAATATATCATACTTTTGATTCTGAAAATAATGCTGTTATTATGTCTGTTGCAGTTCCTGTAACAGAACGTGTTATTACAAGTAGTGATAGTGGTATTTTAACAGGATTTCTAAAACCTTTTATTGCGGTAAAAACTACTTTAAAAGGTGATTATAAAAATTCAAAAGAAGCTTGGAATACTGCTTATAAGTATATTGGAGATAATAATTTAGAACAGCTAGAAATTGCTCCGGCAATAGAAGTATATTTAAATACACCATCAAACACGGCAAACCCTGCAAATTTACGTACAGAAATATTTGTGCCAATTAAAGAAGAAAAACCATAAGTGTATTCTTTCAATTAAAAGGTAGTTGGCTTTTTAAAATTTTGAGTTTGCGATGGTTTGAGTTTATTAGACTTCTTTATATCTAAAACAATCTACTACATGATCGTTAACCATCCCTGTAGCTTGCATGTGAGCATAAATAACGGTACTGCCCACAAATTTAAACCCACGTTTTTTTAAGTCTTTAGAAATAATATCTGATAAAGCAGTGGTAGCAGGAATATCAGACATGTTTTTATAGTTATTTTTTATAGGTTTGCCATTAGTAAAGGACCAAATATATTTTGAGAAAGAACCAAATTCTTTTTGTACATTTAAAAATGCTTGTGCATTAGAGATGGTAGCTTTTATTTTTAATTTATTTCTTATAATTCCTTGATCTTGTAATAGAGATTCATACTTGTCTTCGTTGTAGGTTGCAATTTTAGTATAATCAAAATTATCAAATGCTTTTCTAAAGTTTTCTCGTTTGCGAAGAATGGTAATCCAACTTAATCCGGCTTGAAAAGTTTCTAAAATTAAAAATTCAAATAAGGTGTCATCATCATACACTGGCACTCCCCATTCTTTATCATGATAGGCTATGTATAAAGGGTCATTACCACACCAAGTACATCTATTTTTATTCATTAATTGTAAGTTTAGAACTCAAATATAAATTTTATTTGATATAACTCAGTAACTTCAACTGCTTTTTAAAGAGTGTTATGGATAAACTCTGTGTAAGGGTGAAAAAAATATTTTATCTTTAAAAAATATAACTACAAATGAAGTTAAGTTATTGGGAAATAAAATCATGGTTATCAAATGTTGATTTTACCATTGTTGGTAGTGGTATTGTAGGATTAAGTACGGCGTTGTTTTTAAAGGAAAAACATCCAAAGTCTACTATTCTTATCCTTGAAAAAGGGCGGCTGCCTCAAGGGGCGAGTACAAAAAATGCTGGGTTTGCTTGTTTTGGTAGTCTTTCAGAGATTATTGATGATTTAAAAATACATACTGAATTAGAAGTTTTTGAATTGGTACAAAAACGTTGGCAAGGATTAGCTTTATTAAGAAAAACTTTAGGAGATAATGCTATTGATTTTTGTCAGCTTGGTGGTTATGAATTGTTTTATAATTCTGCCGTATTTGCTGAGTGTTTTAATAAAAAAGATACTATAAATAAACTATTAATGCCTATATTTAAAAAAGAAGTATTTTCTTTTGTTGAAGATAAATTTTGTTTTTCAAAAGTACAGAATCAATTGGCATTTAATCAGTTTGAGGGACAGATAGATACTGGAAAAATGATGTCCGTACTATTACAAAAAGTACAGGAAAAAGGAGTGAAAATTCTTAATAATTGTACTGTAGAAAACTATTCAGAAACGATAAATGAAATAAAAATTAAAACGACTATAGGTGCCATTTCTTCTAAAAAATTATTGATTGCCACTAATGGTTTTGTAAGTCAATTGTTAAAAGTAGATGTAAAACCAGCACGTGCACAAGTTTTAATTACCAAACCAATTAAAAATTTAGCAATTAAAGGTACTTTTCATTTAGATAAAGGGTATTTTTATTTTAGAAATATTGATGATAGAATTTTACTGGGTGGGGGAAGAAATTTAGATTTTGATACCGAGCAAACTGTTGAATTTGGACAAACAGAATTAATTCAAAAGGTGTTAGAAAGAATATTGTCAATGGTTATATTGCCAAACCATACTATTGAGATTGACTATAGGTGGAGTGGTATTATGGGAGTAGGAAATAAAAAAAAGGCAATCGTAAAACAAATTAGTAATCGCGTGTTTTGTGGTGTTCGTCTTGGAGGAATGGGAATTGCTATTGGATTTTTAGTAGGGAAGGAGTTGGCTTCATTAACGGATTAATTTTTTTTCGTTACGGTTAAACAACCTAAAAATGTTGTTTTTAAGTATTAAATTATGGACCAGAGTAAAGATGTAATAATAATTGGTGGAGGGTTAGCAGGTTTAGTAAGTGCTTTGCATCTTTCAAAGTATGGTATTGAGGTGTTGGTCATAGAAAAAAATGAGTATCCAAGCCATAAGGTTTGTGGAGAGTATGTCTCAAATGAAGTGTTACCTTATTTGAAGTTTTTAGGCTTTAACCCCTTGGAGTTTGGAGCCAAAAAAATAACCAATGTTGCTATCAGCACAGTAAAAAGTAAGTTAATGCAAGCTAAATTACCATTAGGGGGATTTGGAATAAGTAGATATTGCTTGGATTATTCACTGGCTCAAAAAGTTATTAAAAATGGAGTGGAAATACTCCGAGATACAGTTATTGAGGTTTCTTTTCAAAATGATACTTTTACTATTGTTACTAAAAATGAAAGAGAATTAAATTCAAAAATTGTTATTGGCTCTTATGGAAAACGATCAAATATAGATGTGAAATTAAATAGGAACTTTATAAAAAATGAATCGCCATATTTGGCAGTAAAAACGCATGCAAAAGGAAATTTTCCAGACGATTTAGTTGCTCTTCATAATTTTAAAGGAGGCTATTGTGGGGTTTCAAAAGTAGAGAATAACCATATTAATTTATGTTATATTTCTAATTATAAGTTTTTTAAGAAGTATAAAAATATTAATGATTTTCAGAAGAATGTACTTTATAAAAATACCTATTTAAAGGAGGTTTTTGAAAATTCAATTCCTGTTTTTGAAAACCCTCTAACCATTGGGCAAGTTTCCTTTTCATCAAAAAAGCCTGTAGAGAATCATATTATTATGTGTGGTGATACCGCTGGTATGATTCATCCCTTGTGTGGCAATGGAATGAGTATGGCTATTCATAGTGCTAAAATGGCCTCCGAATTGATTTTTGCATATTTGAACCAGAAAATATCACGAAATAAATTGGAACAATTTTATACTCAACAATGGAGTAATGAGTTTAAATTTCGCTTAAAAACAGGAAAAGTTATTGCGAGTTTATTTAAAATGGATGTTGTATCAGAATTAATGTTATATGGGGTACAAAGATTTCCGAATTTATTGCCTAAAATTATAAAACAAACTCATGGTAAACCACTTATGCTATAATGGGCTTTTTTATTGAAACAAAATATAGAAGTAATGTACTTGAAATTATGGATGATTTTTCCTTGAAAGGAGATTGTCTTTACAATACGTTAGACCAATTAGCAACAATTAACAAATGGTTAGGCGGTAATCGTGTTACATTAAATGGAATTAAAAAGTTACTAAAAAATTATCCAAAAAATAAAGAATTTACAGTAATTGACTTGGGCTGTGGTAATGGAGATATGCTTCGAATTGTATATAGATATTTAAAAAAGAAGCATTATAAGTTTAAATTAATTGGTATCGATGCAAATATTTTTACAATTAATTATGCTAAAAAATTATCAAAAAATTACCCAGAAATTACCTATCTTCAACAAGATGTTTTTTCAGAAGATTTTAAATTGTTAAACTATGATTTGGTTTTAGCAACTTTGTTTTATCATCATTTTAAAGAAAATGAACTGGTAAATTTACTTTCTAGTCAATTAAAAATAGCTAAATTAGGAATTATTGTTAATGATTTACATAGACATCGATTGGCATATTATCTTTTTAAGGGGTTGACTTTGTTTATAAAAAATCCAATGGTAAAAGAAGATGGATTAACCTCTATTTTAAGAGGGTTTAAAAGAAAAGAACTCTACGCATTGTCAGAAAAACTGAAAGCTAATGCTGAAATAAAATGGAGATGGGCATTTCGGTTTCAATGGATTATAAAGAGAATACCGAAGTAAAACTAATGCATGATTTTAAATAAGAGATAAACATCCATTTTGTTGTTTTCTTCAAGAGAATTTAGGAGTGCTTTTTTAGATTCTAAATTTCAATAAAAAAGCATACTTAAGTTTTAAGAAAATTTTTTTTAAAAATCACAAATTAATAATAATGAGTGTTAAAATAAGATCAGTAGCAAAACAGTTGCCTAAATATACTAGAACTACCAAGGAGATATTACCTTATGTTAAAACTTGGTTGACAGGTCAAGATAAACGTTTTCAACGAAAAGTACTTAAGATATTTGAAAATGCAGGTGTCGATAAACGGTATTCTATTATGGATGCTCATGAAGTTTTTTTAAACTCTTCTTTTGAAGAAAAAAATGATATTTATGTTAGAGAGTCTATAAAAATTGCAGAATTGGCATTGAAAAAATCGCTAGAAAAGGCAAATTTACAACCTAAAGATATTGATTTTATTATTACGGTTAGTTGTACAGGAATTATGATTCCTTCTTTAGATGCATATCTAATTAATCGATTACAATTACGCCAAGATATTGTGCGTTTGCCAGTTACAGAAATGGGTTGTGCAGCAGGTGTTTCAGGTATTATATATGCTAAAAATTTTTTAAAATCAAATCCTAATAGACGAGCAGCGGTAATTGCAGTTGAATCTCCAACAGCTACTTTTCAATTGGAAGATTTTTCAATGGTAAATATTGTAAGTGCTGCAATTTTTGGAGATGGTGCTGCTTCTGTAATTTTGTCTTCTTACGAAAATGAAGAGGGACCTGAAATACTCGATGATGCTATGTATCATTTTTACGATTCTGAAAATATGATGGGGTTTAAATTGCGAAATACTGGTCTACAAATGATTTTAGATAAATCTGTTCCAGAAACTATTGCTAATCATTTTCCTAATATTATTTATCCTTTTTTAGAGAAAAATAAATTAGAAATTACAGATGTAAATCATCTTATTTTTCATCCTGGAGGGAAAAAAATAGTGCAAACTGTTGAAGATTTATTTGGGATATTCGGTAAAAATATAGACGACACTAAAGAAGTGTTACAATTATACGGAAACATGTCTAGTGCAACAGTTTTGTATGTGCTTGAACGCTTTATGGATAAAAACCTTCCAAAAGGTGATATTGGATTAATGTTGAGTTTTGGTCCTGGATTTTCAGCACAAAGAGTTTTGTTAAAATGGTAAATAAATTTGAATGTAACAAAAAGGAAAAATGAAAGAAGGCTGTATTCATAAAAATGTAGTAGAAAAACTCTCTTTAATTCAAGAATTAATTCCGTCGAAATATAAGTTTAGCAATCTTGAATTTGAAAAAGAAAGTTTAGCATATTGGGCTTGTAGCTTTGAAATTAATAATCAAAAAGTTATCTTTAGAAAGGCAAAGACAACACCCTCTAAAGTAGGACAATTTGTTACCATATGGAAAAGAAATGCACAAGAAAAAATAGAACCGTTTTGTATCGATGATAATTTTAATTTTATAATTGTTTCTGTAAGTAATGAATCTGAATTTGGTCAATTTGTTTTTCCAAAATCGGTCCTTGTAGCTAATGGAATTGTATCCACTAAAAATAAAGAAGGTAAAAGAGGTTTTAGAGTCTATCCGCCGTGGGTTATAACAAAAAGTAAACAAGCAATAACTACACAAGAATGGCAGCTGAAATATTTTTTAGCTTTAAAAAATAATTCTATAAATAGAGATAAGGCAATAGCTTTTTTTAATCTAAATGGAAATTAAAATATGACATCAAATAAAATTATAGCTTTATTACCATACCAGCAGCCTTTTTTATTTGTTGATGAGCTTACTGAAATTTCAGAAAATGGAATTATAGGGAATTATACTTTTAAAAACGAGGAATATTTTTATCAAGGTCATTTTAAAGATAATCCTATTACACCAGGTGTTATTTTAACTGAAGTTATGGCTCAAATTGGTGTAGTTTGTTTAGGAGTTTATTTAATGAGAAATGAAATTTCCATTGAGAACAAAACAAAAATAGCTTTGACTTCTCAAGCAGTTGATTTTTATCTTCCTGTTTTTCCTGGAGATAAAGTAACTGTTGTTTCGGAAAAAGAATATTTTAGATTTAACAAGTTAAAATGCAGTGTTAAAATTATTAATGAAGATAAGAAGTTAGTTTGTCGTGGTGTTATTGCGGGAATGATTACTTATAACTAACCTTGTTTATGAGACTAAATTAAATAGTACTAAATAAATGTAGTAATTAAGTTTATGAAAAAAAGAGTCGTTATAACAGGTCTTGGTGTAGTTGCTCCTAATGGTGTAGGTATTTCTAATTTTACCCATGCACTAAAAAATGGTATTTCAGGTATTGAATTTCATCAAGAGTTAGCAGACTTAAATTTTTCTTGTTGTATAGGGGGTATTCCTAAAGTAACAAAAGAAAAAAAAGCCAAATATTTTACTGATTTACAATTACGGAACTTTAATAGTTCAGGAATTTTGTATGGATGTATTGCTGCAATAGATGCATGGAAAGATTCGGGATTACCTATAAATGATAAGAAAGTTGATTTTGATAGTGGTACAATTTTCGGAACAGGAACTTCAGGTGTTGAAAAATTTAGAGAAGCCATTTATAAACTAGACGATAAACAAGTTCGGCGTTTAGGAAGTACAGTTGTTGCTCAAACTATGGCTAGTGGAGTTAGTGCTTATTTGGGTGGCATGTTAGGGTTAGGAAATCAGGTAACCACCAATTCTTCAGCGTGTTCAACGGGTACCGAAGCTATTTTGATGGGATATGAACGGATAAAAAATGGAAAAGCAAAACGAATGTTAGTGGGTAGTTGTAGTGACCATGGGCCATATCTTTGGGGAGGGTTTGATGCAATGCGAGTAATGACTTATAAATACAATGATTGTCCTACAGAAGGTTCTAGGCCTATGAGTACAAGTGCGTCGGGATTTGTGCCAGGAAGTGGGGCAGGAGCTTTATTGTTAGAGTCTTTAGAAAGTGCATTGGAAAGAAAAGCAATTATTTATGCTGAAGTTTTAGGAGGGGCAGTTAATTCTGGTGGACAACGCAATGGAGGTACAATGACTGCACCAAATTCCAATGCCGTTCAAAGATGTATTAGTGAAGCGATTAATGATGCTCATATTAACGCTAGAGATATTGACTTAATTAATGGACATTTAACCGCTACTATTAAAGATCCTGAAGAAATTAGAAATTGGATAAAAGCATTAGCCATAGAAACAAACAAGTTTCCGTATATTCAATCTACTAAATCTATGATTGGGCATTGTTTAGCCGCGGCAGGTGCTATTGAAAGTGTTGCATCAATAATTCAATTAAAAGAAGGTTTTATTGCACCAACTATTAATTGTGAAGAGGTGCACCCCGAAATCTTAAAAGTAATAGATATTAGTAAAATTCCGAGAAAGCGTATCCAAAAAGAGTTAAATTTGATAGCAAAAGCTAGTTTTGGATTTGGAGATGTAAATGCTTGTGTCATTTTTAAAAGGTTTAACCACTAGGCATGCAAAGTTTGGTACTAAGACAGCTAAGAATGATAAATAAAATTTAAAAATATAATTTCAGAGTATACCTTGTGAGCAGCCTTAGTAATCCTTGTGGTTAAGTACAAAATTAAACATAGAAATAAAAATCCTTTAAAGAACTTAAAACAATGGAGAAAGAATCATTAATAACATCGCTAAAAAGGATAGTAAAACCTTATATTCAAGATGAAGTTGCTTTTGTTAACTTAACAAAAGAAACAGATTTTATAAACGATTTAAAAATAAATTCGGCCAATTTGGTAGATATTGTTTTAGATTTAGAAGATGAATTTGATATAGAAATTGACAACGATGCAATGGAAAAAATGCTTTCTGTTAAAGATGCAATAAAAATTATAGAATCTAAACTAGCTGAAAAATGATTGGTAATGACGTTGTAGATCTTGCCGTTGCTAAAAAACAAAGTGATTGGTGCAGAATAGGATTTTTAAATAAAATTTTTACAAAACAAGAACAGTATATAATTAATAATGCAACAGATTCTTTTAAAGCCGTTTGGTTATTATGGAGCATGAAAGAAAGTGTGTATAAAGTTTATTGCCAACAAAATAATACTCGTTTTTTTGCTCCCAAGAAATTTGTATGTACAATTAATAACTCTCAAAATACAGTTTGTATAGACGGTACAACGTATTATGTAACTTCAAAAATTTCTCAAAAAAGCATTCATACAATTGCCTCTTTAACTAAGGAAGAGAATATTACTACTAATATTTTTATGTTAAAAAATAACAGTTACACAGTACAGCATAATACAGTGTACAACCAATTAAAATCTGCTATTTCTAATAAATTTAACATTCCATTTGATCAGCTTAAGATTGAAAAAAATAATAAGGGAATTCCGTTTGTAATACATCCAAAAATCAATTCAATTTCTATGTCTCATCACGGTTATTTTGGAGCCTATGCCTTCTCTTGAAACGTACATTGTGTATTCATAAATCAAGGCATTTTATAGTTATAATTTAGTATGAAAAAAATTAAACAACAACTTTTTGAAGCTTGTAAAAGTTACGTTTTACAACGAGAACAAACTATTAAAGAAACTATTTCTTCTAACAAACAGGCATTACATTCGGAAACCAAAAGTAGTGCAGGAGATAAACATGAAACAGGTAGAGCTATGTTACAATTGGAAATGGAAAAAGCTGGACAGCAATTGGGTATTATCAACCAAATGAAAACTACTTTAGACAGAGTAGTACTGGCAGATACTACAACAGTTATCAAGTTAGGTAGTTTAGTGATTACAAATAATAACAACTACTTTTTGGCAATAAGTGCTGGTGAAATTAAAATAAACAATACAATCTATTATGCTGTTTCTATTGCTTCGCCTATCGGGAGACTTTTATTAGGAAAAAGAGAAGGTGATCAACTAGAATTTAACGGTAAAATGTTTATAGAAAAGGTAATTTAATGTACTTTCTTAGTTAATCTTTTTTCTAAAATGCCAATGTTAATGTTAAAACATACTGTTTGATTTGTGTCTAATTTTTTATCATGTTCAAAAAATATATTTCTATTATTAAATTCAGCTTCAATTAAATAATAATTTCCTTTAAAATAAGAATTTTTGACAATGGCTTTAAATTTTGATTTTTCAACACGTTTAATTTCGTGAGTATAAACAAAAATAATATCATTTTGATTGGTATCTGTGATTTCTGAAAGTTTAAACTCATTAAATTCTGAGAAAAAAGAAGCTGCTAGTTTATTTTTTGGATTATTATACAATTGTTGAGGAGTATCCATTTCAATCTTTTTACCCTTATGTATTATTAGCATTTTATCAGCAAACGAAAGTACATCTTCTTGATCGTGAGTTGCTACAATTGTAGTAATGTTATTTTTTTTTAAATGAGCAAATAGATTTCTTCTTAAACTACGTTTTCTGAAATTATCAATATGACTAAAAGGTTCGTCTAATAATAATACTTCTGGTTG
Source organism: Aureibaculum marinum (assembly GCF_003813905.1). GTDB lineage: Bacteria > Bacteroidota > Bacteroidia > Flavobacteriales > Flavobacteriaceae > Aureibaculum > Aureibaculum marinum. Next base: position 179,724 of record NZ_RPFJ01000003.1, on the reverse strand, counting down.
GTTTGCCAAAGCTTTAGCTAACGCAACTCGTTGTTTTTGTCCGCCACTTAAAAACCTAACTTTAGTTTTAGCAAAGTCTTCTAATTCTACTACTTTGATTAATTCGTCAGTGCGTTTTTTTTTCTCTTTCAGATAAAAATTAGATAGAAACTCACCTATATTTTTTTCTACAGTAGTAGAAGGCATTAAATCGAATTCTTGAGAAAGAAATTTCATATAGTCAGGTCCTGTAATTAAATTAAACTTAGGACCTAGAATTTCTTTGTCTTTCCAAAATAGTTGTCCTTCGTCTAAATCAAATTCTCCATAAAGTAATTTTAACAAGGTACTTTTACCAGAACCACTTTCTCCTACAATGGCTAAAACTTCACCTTCATTTACAGTAAAACTAATGTTTTGTAAAATTGGACTTTTATGGTAGCTAAAGGATATATTTTTAATTTGTAGCATTATTGGTTCTTTGTTGATTCTGTCAACGTTGAGATTTTAAATAATAATTAAAATTACTTTGTGGCAATATTTAATTGCACATTCAATTCTTGTGAAATAATAGTTGCAATTTCCATAACCTTATCTTTATTTTTTGTAGCAAGTAATGTTATGTGTTTATTTCGTTGGTAGAACATGTTAAGTTTAAATATTACCTCAGAAATATAAGTAGCATTTCCTCCTCCAGCTCTAAATCTACTTGATTTTTTGGTCTCAAATATGGAGATGTATTCGATGTCGGGCAATTGCTTCCATTTGCCAAATTTAATTCCATACCAAGACATTAGTTCTCTATATTTCATGTTAGGTAAGTCCAATTCAACTCCTTTTTGCATTAAGAAATTAATAGCAATACCCATAATAACAAAACCGTATATGATACCACCAGAAAAAAGGAAAAATATGCCTAATCCGAATATTACAGAAAAGAAGATCTTTTTAAAGATGGACATTTCTTCAATAAAAAAAAGGTTGTTTTTCAAATTAATCTTTAAAATCAGTTTTTAATTCTTTAATGCCCATATTGTAAAGTGTAAACCCAAAGATGTCTGCGTATTGCTCAATAGTTTTTGCTACAGGAGTTCCGGCACCGTGACCTGCATTAGTTTCTATTCTAATTAATGTAGGATTATTTCCTGTTTGTTTTGATTGTAATTCAGCAGCAAATTTAAAGCTATGAGCAGGTACTACTCTGTCATCATGATCGCCAGTGGTAATTAATGTAGCAGGATAATGAACTCCTTCTTTTACATTATGTACTGGAGAATATCCTTTTAAATATTCAAACATTTCTTTACTTTGATCTGCAGTTCCGTAATCGTAAGCCCATCCTGCTCCAGCGGTAAAAGTATGATATCTAAGCATATCTAATACGCCAACAGCTGGTAAAGCAACTTTCATTAAATCTGGTCGTTGTGTCATAGTTGCTCCGACTAAAAGTCCTCCATTAGAACCACCACGGATGGCCAAATAATCTGATGATGTATATTTATTTGCGATTAAATATTCTGCCGCTGCAATAAAATCATCAAAAACATTTTGTTTTTTTAACTGAGTACCTGCATCGTGCCAAGCTTTACCATATTCACCACCACCTCTTAAATTAGGTACAGCATAAACACCACCTTGTTCTAACCAAACAGCATTAGCAATGCTAAAACTAGGTGTTAAACTGATGTTAAACCCACCATATCCATAAAGAATTGTAGGGTTTTTACCGTTTAATTCTAATCCTTTTTTATGTGTAATAATCATCGGTACTTTTGTACCATCTTTTGAAGTGTAAAAAACTTGTTTTGATTCAAAATTAGCAGGGTCATAACCTGAAATCTCAGGTTTTTTATAAACTTCATATTCTCCAGTTGTAGGATCTAATTTATAAATAGTACCAGGAGTAATATAATTTGAAAATGAAAAATACAATTCGTTAGCATCTTTTTTTCCTCCAAAACCTCCAGCAGAACCTACTCCGGGTAATTTTACTTCTCGTATTAATTTCCCATTCATATCATATTGTAAAACTTTAGAAACTGCATCTACCATATAGTTGGCATAAAAATATCCTGCACCCGTACTAGGAGTTAGTACATTTTCTGTTTCAGGGATAAAATCTTTCCAATTTTCTGGAGTTGGATTTGAAGCATCAACAGTTACAATTTTTTTATTAGGAGCATTTCTATTGGTAACAATATATAATTTACTGCCAATATTTTCAATTACATAAGAATCACTATCATAATCATCTACAATAGTTTTTAATTTACTGTTTTTATCTTGTAAATCTTTAATAAACAATTTATTTCCAGAGGTTGAGGTTGATGCTGATATTATAAGATATCGATCGTCTTCAGTAACACTTCCTCCAACATATCTATTTTTTTCAGAGGTAGTACCACCAAAAATTAGTTCATCATCTTTTTGTGAAGTGCCTAATTTATGATAATATAATTTATGTTGATCTGTTTTGGCTGATAATTCACTTCCTTCAGGTTTATCATAGCTTGAATAGTAAAAACCTTCATTTCCTTTCCAAGAAATACCACTAAATTTTACATCAATTAAAGTATCTTCTTTAATATCTTTTGTTATGGCATCTATAACAATAACTTTTCTCCAATCCGAACCACCTTCAGAAATAGAGTAGGCAGCAAATTTTCCATTTTTAGAAAAAGACAATCCCGCCAAAGAGGTGGTTCCGTCTTCAGAAAAAGTATTGGGGTCTAAAAATACTTCTGGCTCTTCATCTTCTTTTTGACGATAAACTACATATTGGTTTTGTAAACCATCATTTTTGTAAAAATAGGTATAATCACCTTCCTTAAAAGGAGAACCTACTTTCTCGTAATTCCATAATTTTTCTAAACGTTTTTTTAGGGCATCACGATAAGGTATTTGATCTAAATAATCAAAAGTAACTTTGTTTTGTGCTTCTACCCATTGTCCTGTTTCTTCAGACATATCATCTTCTAACCAACGGTAAGGATCTTTAACTTCAGTTCCAAAATAGTTGGTAATGGTATCTACTTTTTTTGTTTCAGGATATGTTAAAGCGGTTTGTTCATCTACTTTTTTTTCAGTTTTACAAGACATTATTAATATAGTAATTAAAATAAGAGAAGTGAAATTTTTCATTAAATGAGTATTTTTAGTTTTACTCTAACAAAAGTACATAAAAAAAGCATATCGGAAATAATATGCTTTGAGATTAGAGAACAGTTAATAATCAGTTAAATAGTGTTTTAAATTTATCCCAATAGGCATAAAACAGTATAATTTGTATAATCAATATAACTAAACCAGGAACAAGTGTAGCTGGCTCTAAAGCGATGTGAAAAAGTAAAATGTTAACTGTTACAGGAGCCAACAATAGTAATGCTAAAGGAACAGATTTTTTAAAAAGAAGCAGAAGTCCTGAGAAAACTTCAACTGCTCCAATTAAAGGGAACATATATCCTGTAGCTTTTAAGGCTTGCATAAAACTTGCGGCTGCTATTGACATTTCTTCTGGTTGAGGCATAAAGGGGTAAAACTTATTAGCTCCGAATATAACGAGTACTAATCCTAATACTATTCTTAATACCATTGTTAATTTTGTATTCATAATATATTATTTTAGTTATGGTAATTTAGTCGTATAATCTATATTAAACTAACAGTTTGTAACCTTAGTTTCATAATAATTAATTAAAAAGCCGTCAATTTGTCCGTAAAAATATTACGGAATAGTTATTGTGCTGTTCTAGTTATACTATTAAAAATAGAGTTTATTTTCCAACAAAAAGGAAAAAATGCTCTGATTATTGGGTTAGAGTGTGTTAATTTAAATAAAAAAAATCATGACAGAAGTATTAACAAAGGAAACTTTTTTAGAAAAAGTTTTTAATTATGAAAAAAATAAAGAGTGGAAATTTGAAGGAGATTTACCATGTATTATAGATTTTTATGCGGATTGGTGTGGACCATGTAAAGCTATTGCTCCTGTTTTAGAACAGTTAAGTGAAGAGTATAAAGGCAAGATCAATATTTATAAAGTAGATACAGAAAAAGAACAAGAACTTTCTGCAGCATTTGCTATTAGAAGTATTCCGTCTATGTTGTTTTGTCCAACAGATGAAAAACCTCAAATGGCTCAAGGAGCTTTACCAAAACAGCAATTAGAACAAATTATAGAGGATGTTTTAAAAGTGAAGAAATAACTATAGCTGTTTAACATTGTAATTGAGAGAGAATAAAAACCTGCTAACACATAGCAGGTTTTTGTTATTAGTGATGTTAAATTTTTATAAAATTAATTTACAATAAAAGAGAACAAAGTATACAATTGTTTATGTCTATATTTGCAAAATATCTAAGCTTAATAACTACTATTATTTATGTCCCAACCACTTTTTAATCCTTTTACGGATTTGATTTTTGATGACCATTTTTGCTTCCTTACTGGAGATTTAACAAATGATAGTATTTCTGTTTTTCCAGAGTGGTTAATGAATCATTTTAAATTTGGAGATGAGCATATTGAAATGCTAGATAAGAGCAAGGTATATACCTATGCAGATCTTCGTTTACCATGTTCAGCTAGAGTCAAAAAAGCTTTTGAAACATTAGATTTCGAAATTCAAAAGGCGTATAAAAAAGGGTATGTGGGGATGGCTTCTCTTGATCAAGAATTACTTTTTCAATGGACAGGCAGAATAGTTTATGGTTTGTTGTATTACGAAATGATTTATGAAAGAGATAGGTTGTTAGCTAAAGGTGAAAATTTTAAACTTTCAGTTACACTTAGGCAACGTTTTGGCTACTTTCATTTAATGCTACAATCTTTAATAGAACCAATTTCTTTTGTAGGTAAAAAACCATGGAGTATTGTTGTGTTTCCTCTTAAATATTCTAAAGATATTTTTAGCTACCGAGACGATACTGTTAATTTAATGTTTCAATTTGGAGTCAATGGTTTTGGTTTTATTGTATGCTTACAAGATAACGGTGTATTGGCGGAGCGTCATAAAGAGTTATTAGATAAAATAAAAGGACACGTTTTACATCCTATTCAGTTTGAAGAGTTGTATGCCAAATTTCACTATTCAGATTATATATTACAATATAAACCTGAATATAACATAGAAAGTAATGAGCAAGGAATTGAAATAGCAATTAATTCTGAGGGTAAAGAACCTGTATTTGGGTTTTGGGATAATGATATTTATGCTCAATTACTTGCTAATTATTGGCAAGTATATGGCATTGAAAAGGAAGATATTCTTCAATTTCAAAAACCAGTGTATAGTTTTCTAGAAAATCCATACAGTAAAGACTTTATAGATCCAGAATCTATTAATTTTCCATTTTAATAAGGCTGAAATAGTTCTTTCAAGAATATTTTATAAATGAATTGCTTTGTTCTTGTAGAAAATAAACAATAGAATAGCCTAATAGTATTAAGTTTTGGGTGCTTTTATAAAAAAAACGCCTAAAATTCTATTTTAGGCGGATCAAATTAAATTATAAATTTGTTTTATCTAAATTCAACTACACATTCTTTAAGAAAGAGTTGTAGAAGGGCATAAGTTATGTTCAATTAAATATTCTGCAATCTGTATTGTATTGGTAGCAGCACCTTTACGTAAATTATCAGAAACAATCCACATGTTTAAAGTATTCGGCTGCGACAAATCTCTACGAATTCTACCTACAAATACATCATCTTTTCCATGGGCGTAAATAGGCATCGGATACGTATTAGTATCTAAATTATCTTGTACGGTAACACCAGGTGTTTCGCTTAATAATTTTCTTATTTCAGAAACATCAAATTCATTTTCAAATTCAATATTAACACATTCACTGTGACCGCCTACAACAGGAATTCTAACGGCAGTTGCTGTAACAGCAATAGTATTATCGTTTAAAATTTTTTGAGTTTCACGTACCAATTTCATTTCTTCTTTGGTGTAACCATTCTCTTCAAAAACATCACAATGAGGAATGGCATTTTTATGAATAGGATAGTGATAAGCCATTTCGCCTTTTTCACCTTTATATTCATTTTCTAATTGCTGAACAGCTTTTACACCGGTTCCAGTAATAGATTGGTAAGTAGAAATTACCAATCGTTTAATTTGATATTTTTTATGTAATGGAGCCAATGCCATTACCATTTGAATGGTAGAGCAATTAGGATTGGCAATTATCTTATCTTCTTTTGTTAAAATATCTGCATTAATTTCAGGAACAATTAGCTTTTTTGTAGCATCCATTCTCCAAGCAGAAGAGTTGTCAACTACCGTTGTACCAACGGCAGCAAATTTAGGAGCCCACTCTAAAGAAGTACTTCCTCCTGCAGAAAATAAGGCAATATCAGGTTGCATATCTACTGCATCTTGTAATCCTACAATGGTATACTCTTTACCTTTAAATTCAACTTTTTTACCAACTGATTTTTCAGAGGCAACAGGAATTAATTCCGTTAAAGGAAAATTTCGTTCAGCTAATGATTTTAGCATTACATTACCTACCATTCCGGTAGCACCTACAACAGCAATTCTCATAATTTTAATTTTTAGAGTACAAAGGTCTTAAAAAGTTCTATAGCTTTAAAACTTATTTTTTCAAAAGTTGAATTTTTATCAAATTGTATTAAAATGTTGAATTTTCTTCTAAAAAAGATAGAAAAGCCCTAGTTTTGCAGCAATTTTATAAGAAAATCTTAATTCGCTCAATATTAAAAGGGTGAATATATTTTATTTTACCTTTGAACCTTAAATATTGAGTATAGCATGCAACTGTACAATACCTTAAGTGCCAAAGAAAGAGCAACGTTAATTGAAAAAGCTGGCAAACAGCGATTAACCTTGTCTTTCTATGCTTATTCCAAAATTGGAAACCCTAGTTTATTTAGAAATCATTTATTTGTGCTTTGGAACGAACAAGATGTTTTAGGGCGTATTTATGTTGCTCATGAGGGTATAAATGCTCAGTTATCTGTACCTGCAGATAACTTCAATGATTTTAAAGAGAAATTAGATCAAATACCTTTTTTAAAAAATGTGAGATTGAATATTGCAGTTGAGCAAGATAATATGTCATTTTTAAAACTAAAGGTAAAGGTTCGTGATAAAATTGTAGCTGATGGATTAAATGATGCATCTTTTGATGTTACCAATATAGGAGTGCATTTGAAGGCAAAAGAGTTTAACAAGTTGTTGGCAGATCCAAATACAATTTGTGTTGATATGCGAAATCATTACGAAAGTGAAATAGGTCATTTTGAAGGAGCAATTACTCCTGATGTCGATACATTTAGAGATTCTTTAGATGTTATTGAAGAAGATTTAAGAGACCATAAAGAAGATAAAAATTTATTAATGTACTGTACTGGTGGTATTCGTTGTGAAAAAGCCAGTGCCTATTACAAACATAAAGGGTTTAAGAATGTATTTCAATTAGAAGGTGGAATTATAGAGTATGTACGTCAAGTAAATGAAGAAAAACTCGAAAATAAATTTGTAGGCAAAAATTTTGTATTTGATCATCGTAGGGCTGAAAAAATTTCTGATGATGTAATTGCCAACTGTCATCAATGTGGTAAGCCTTGCGATACTCATGTAAATTGTAAAAATGAAGCATGTCATTTGTTATTTATACAATGTGATGCGTGCAAAGAAAAAATGGAAGGTTGTTGTTCAGAAAAATGTCAAGAAATTTATAATTTGCCTTATGAAGAGCAAAAAGCCTTAAGAAAAGGAACACATAATAGTAATAAAATATTTAAAAAAGGAAGGTCAGAAGTATTAAAGTTTAAAAAATAGGTTATGCAGAAAATTGAATTAATGGCTCCGGCCGGAAATTTTGAATCTTTACAAGCTGCAATAGATAATGGTGCAGATTCTGTTTACTTTGGTGTAGAACAATTAAATATGCGTGCAAGAGCATCTATAAATTTTACTTTAGATGATTTGCCTGAAATTTCTAAAAGATGTAGTGCTAAAGGTATTCGCACTTATCTAACATTAAATACCATTATTTATGATCATGATTTATCTATTGTAAAAACACTTATTAACAAAGCTAAAGAAGCAAATATTACCGCAATAATTGCTATGGATCAGGCGGTTATCGCTATGGCTAGGAGTGTTGGAATGGAGGTGCATATTTCAACACAAATTAATGTTACTAATTTAGAAACAGTTAAGTTTTATGCATTATTTGCAGATACAATTGTATTGAGTAGAGAATTGAGTTTGCGTCAAGTTAAAAAAATTACTGAACAGATTGAGAAAGAGCAAATTAAAGGCCCGTCAGGACGATTAATTGAAATTGAAATATTTGGACATGGAGCACTATGTATGGCGGTTTCTGGAAAATGTTATATGAGTTTACACTCACACAATTCAAGTGCGAATAGGGGAGCTTGTAAACAAAATTGTAGAAAAAAATATACTGTTATAGATCAAGAAACAGGTGTTGAAATGGAGTTGGATAATGAATATATTATGTCTCCGAAAGATTTATGTACAATAGATTTTTTAGATCAAGTTGTAGATGCAGGAATAAAAGTTCTAAAAATTGAAGGTAGAGGTAGAGCTCCAGAATATGTAGCTAAAGTAATAAAATGTTACAGAGATGCTATTGATAGTATTCAAGAGGGTACTTATGATAAAGAGAAAGTAACTGGTTGGATGAAAGAATTGGGTAAGGTATACAATAGAGGTTTTTGGAGTGGATATTATCTAGGACAAAAATTAGGAGAGTGGAGTAATGGTTCTGGATCACACGCTACTCAGAAAAAGGTGTATGTAGGAAAAGGCATGCATTATTTCCCTAAAGCAACTATTGGAGAATTTAAAATAGAAGCTTACGATATTAAAGTAGGTGATACCATTTTAGTTACAGGTCCAACTACAGGAGCAAAAGAAATGGAAATAAAAGAGATGTATGTTAATGATAAAAAAGGAGAAGTTGCTACTAAAGGAGATTCTGTAACTATACCTTTAGAGTTTAGAATTCGTTCTTCTGATAAGCTTTATAAAATAGTTGCAACAGAATATGCTCAAGCTTAATGTTGTAATTATAGTATTCTTTTTTAATTATTTTTAGGAATTTATTAAGTTATGGTAATAATCACACTTCAAAGGGCGAAATGTATAGGGTGTAATTATTGTGTGGAATTGGCTCCTTTACAGTTTCAAATGTCTAAAAAAGATGGAAAATCAGTGTTGTTACACAGTCAAGAAAAAAAAGGATTCTTTACGCTAAAATCTCCTGACGATGCCATTTTTGAAGATAATCTAAAAGCAAAAGAAGCTTGCCCCGTTAAGATTATTTCAGTAAAACAAATCTAGAATTTTATAGGTAATTATTAGGGCGATTTTAATGGTGTGTTGTTTGTTTTTAAGAATAACACCTATTTATTGTGTAAAAAATGAGTTAAAGCACCGAAAATAGCGATTACAATTATAATTGTAAGTCCAACAACCCATACTTTTTTATAGTATATTTTATGAAGTTTTAGGTCTTTTCTATAACTCCAAACTATAAAAATAACAAAAGCTATAGCGAATAAAATTCCAAAAACGACTTGACCTTTACTAAACATTTTTCTCTTATATTTATAAACACAAAAATAGAATAATAATGCAAGATAAAATAAAAGCAGTAGAAGAATTTCATAAAGCGTTTGGTTTGGGTATTAAGGATAAGCCTGTGGCGAATCTATCACATTCAAAAATAAAATTACGTTTCAATTTAATGGACGAAGAGAATAAAGAATATTTAGCTGCAGCTCAAGCTAATGATTTAGTTGAAGTAGCTGATGCCTTAGGAGATATGTTATATATCTTATGTGGTACAATTATAGAACATGGTATGCAACATAAAATAGAAGAGGTTTTTAATGAAATTCAGCGTAGCAATATGAGTAAATTAGGTGAAGATGGAAATCCTATTTACCGTGAAGATGGCAAAGTGTTAAAAGGACCTAATTACTTTAAACCTAATATAGGTAAAATTTTGGATAAAAAAGAGTATTAAATTTATATACAAAAAAAGGCAAAACTTTGTGCTGTAAAGAGTTGCCTTTTTTTTATTAATTTTGTTAATGGTTATTTTACCAAATACCTCCAACCAAATTTATCTTCAGCTCTGTTGTATTGAATGTCGGTAATTCGTTTCTTAAATCTTGAAGCGTAACTGTTTTCAATTTCAGGCAATTCGTAATTTTCACCTTTATGACCAAATAATGAAATTGGAGAAACTACAGCAGCTGTACCAGCACCAAACATTTCTTTTAAGGTACCATTTTTAGAAGCTTCTACTAGTTCAGTAACTGTAAATTTTCTTACTTCAACAGGTATATTTTCGTCTTTGGCGATGTCTAAAATACTTTTTCGCGTAACACCATCTAATATTCTATCACTCGTAGGACTAGTAATTAAAGTATCACCAATTCTAACGAAAATATTCATGGCTCCAGCCTCTTCAATATATTCGTGTGTATTGTCATCAGTCCAAATTACTTGATGGTATCCTTTTTTTACTGCAAGTTCAGTTGGATAAAATTGTCCTGCATAGTTACCACCAGCTTTTGCAAAACCAACACCACCATTAGCTGATCGTGAATATTTTTCTTCAATTAATACTTTTACATTTCCTGAAAAATAAGGTCCAGAAGGTGCACATGCTATAATAAATTTATATTCATCTGCAGGTGATGCATGAAACCCAACTCCAGTAGCAAAAATAAAAGGTCTTATATATAACGAGCTTCCTGGTGTTTGCGGAATCCATTCTTTATCAATTTTTAATAAAGTTTCTAAACCTTCCATAAAATAGTTCTTAGGAAATGCAGGCATTGCAAGCCTTTCTGAAGAAATGTTAATACGTTTTTGATTTTCTAAGGGTCTAAATAACCAAATCTGATCTTGATCATCTTTATAGGCTTTCATTCCTTCAAAAACAGATTGTCCATAATGAAAAATCTTGGCAGCAGGGTCTAAACTGATGTTTTGATAGGGAATAATTTGTGGCGTTTGCCATTTTCCATCTTTATAATCACAAACAAACATGTGATCAGAAAAAGTTTGACCAAAAGGTAAATTATTAAAATCGATTTGAGAAAGTTTGGAGTTCTTGGTTTTCTCTACCTTTAAATTTATCGAAGTTCCTGTACTCATAATGCTTAATTTAGTTAACAAAAATAGCCATTCTTAGTGAAAATTAACTTTAAAACTATATTTTTGTGTAAAAAATAAATTCATTATGCGAAAATTAATAATCTTAACTTGTTTTTTAGCATTTATTGCTTGTAAAGAAGAAAAGAAAGAGGTAGACAATAAAGAGCAATCAGAAATTGCTTATGCTTCATTTGGTGAAAAAATAACCGATGAAAATGTTATTTCAAAAGAAGAGATGGCTGCTAAATTTGAAAATTTAAAGTCTGGAGATACGATAGCAGTTAAATTTGCCTCTAATATTAACGAAGTTTGTAAAAAGAAAGGATGTTGGATGAAGTTAGATTTAGGTAATGATAAAGAATCTATGGTTCGCTTTACAGATTATGGTTTTTTTATGCCTTTAGATTCTGATAACAAAGAAGTGATTGTAGATGGTAGAGCTTATGTAACTGAAATTTCTGTAGAAGAATTACAACATTATGCTAAAGATGCTGGTAAATCAGAAGAAGAAATAGCTAAAATTACCGAACCTAAAATTACTTATGCATTTGAGGCTGATGGTGTTTTAATGAAACCTTAATCTAAATAATTGGTGTTCATTTTTATACTAAAATTGATAAAATAAACTTACTTTAATTACACTAAATGAGGATAAGACAATTGTTATTTTTATTAATTACTCTTTTTTTTCTGACGTCTTGTGCTAAATCAGAAAAGGCTGAAAAAGAAAATAAAGCTGAAGAAATGCAAATGTATGAGCCTTCAGAAATGGCATTGCTAATGCGTCAAATGTATGAGTTTAATAAAGTTACAAAAGCGAGAATTATTAATAAGGATAGTTTATTGTCGTTTCCTGAAGAATTTGTAAATATTCATAAAGCGGTATTGACAGATCCAGATGATCGTGATGTGGAGTTTGATAGCTTGGCAGTTGAGTTTATAAATTATCAAAAAGCCACATTTTCAACCACATCAGATTCAACAGCTTTTTATTTTAATCAATCCATAAATAGTTGTATACAGTGTCATCAAACAAGATGCACTGGTCCCATCCCAAAGATTAAAAAGCTATTGATAAATTAGTTTGGAAAGAGAAATTATTATAACTTCAGATGGTTCTACTACAATTCACCTTCCTGAATTGAATGAACAATATCATTCAAAGCATGGTGCAATACAAGAGGCTTATCATGTTTTTATAGAGAGAGGCTTAAAACAGTTTCATTCAGGTCAAAATATTTCTATTTTAGAAATAGGATTTGGTACTGGGTTAAATGCATTTATTACCTATTTAGAAACTAAAAAAAATAACTATAAAATAGATTATGTAGGTATAGAAGCCTATCCTGTTATTCAGGAAGAGATTAGTAAATTGAATTATATATCGGAATTAAATGCTGAAACCGATAAAACTATTTTTAATAAACTACATGAGCTTTCTTGGGAAAAGAAACATTATATTTCTGATTGTTTTACTCTGTATAAAAAACAACAGTTTTTTAGTGATATTGAAGATTTAACTACCTACAATCTAATTTATTTTGATGCTTTTGGAGCTAGAGTACAACCTGAGTTATGGACGGTGAAAATTTTTAGAAAAATGTATAATGCTTTAAAGCAAAATGGAATTTTGGTGACCTATTCTGCAAAAGGAAGTGTCAGAAGAGCCATGCAAGAGGTCGGTTTTAAAGTAGAAAGGTTGTCGGGGCCTCCTGGTAAAAGAGAGATGTTGCGGGCAATAAAATAATTAAGAATAGTAACTTGAAGATAGAGTTAGGGAGAAAAGTTTAAATTTTAAAAGAAAAATTAGCGTAAATAATTTAACCAAATGGAATTTATTTTAGGGTTACTTTTAGGCATTATAATATTAGGTGTAATTGTTCTAATTTTTAGCAACAGATTTACTAAAAATAAATCAGAGGAACAGTCTGTAGTACTATTAGAAAAAATAAGAAACGTTTCAAAAATGATAACCGTAGAGGGGGATTTTTCTGAAATAATGCATTTTGAAGACGTAAAAGGTGTGCTATTAAACTTAATAAGTAGTAAAAGAAAAGCTATTGTTCTTGCTAATGCCAAGGTAATGATAGGTTTTGATATGAAAAAAATAAAATTGCAATCCATTCCTGAAAAGAAAAAGTTAATTTTAGAACACTTTCCGGAACCAGAAATATTAAGTATTGAAACAGATATTCAGTACTATGATGTAAAACATGGATACTTTAATAAATTTGCGGCGTCTGATTTGAGTAATCTAAATAAAAAGGTAAGAATGAATATTGAGGAAAAAATTCCAGAAAGTGAATTGTTATCTTCGGCAACTTCAAAAGCACTAGATACTGTTAAAATTATTGAACAAATGGTTGGTACTTTTGGATGGAAATTGGATTATAATGGTCTTGAATTTAATGAAAAACCTAGAATAGAAGGAAGAAAATAGCACTATTTAATAAATGTAAAATGTGTTAACTGTCTAATATTCAGTTAAAAACGCTTTCTGTTGCTTGTTTTAACAAAACCTATGCCAACTTATAATAAGTGTTAAATTATATTTGTTAAATTTGTTTTTTTAAATCAGAGGCTTTTTTAAAAGCTATAATTTACTTTGAATTCAGAAATTATAATAAGTGGAATAATATAATTTATGTTAAAAAAAAATGATATGAAAAAAATAATTACGCTCAGTTTATTGTTATGCACATTTTTAATGGCTGCACAATCATCACCTGGTAAACACAGTATTAGGTTGTTAAATGTTAATACCAAAAATGCTGACTTTGGCTTGAATTTTTATGGAAAAGATAAAGTTATTTTTGCTTCTCCTACAGAAAAAGTTGCCATTGTTAGAAGAAACTGGGAAGGTAACGACCAGCCTTTTTTAGATTTATTTATTGGTGATATTGACAGTACAGGACAAATTATTAATAAACAAAGTTTACGTGGTGAAGTGAATAGAAAATATCACGAAGCTAGTGTAACATTCACTAAAGATTTAAAAACTGTTTATTTTTCAGGTAATAATTACGATGAAAAAGGTAAGGCTATTAAAGGAAGGAATGGTTTAAGCAACATTCAACTTTATAAAGCTGATGTAGAAAGTAATTATATATGGAGTAATGTTCAAAAATTAGAATTTAATAGTGACGATTTCTCAACAGGATTACCAACATTAGATAAAGAGGAGAAAAAATTATATTTTGTATCTGATAGACCTGGTTCTATTGGTAAAACTGATATTTGGGTAGTAGATATTTTACCAGATGGTACTTATAGTGAACCAAGAAATATGGGGAATAGAATTAATACCGAAGAGCGTGAAATGTTTCCTCATATAGATGATGACAACATGTTGTTTTTCTCTTCAAATGGACATGCAGGTTTTGGTAATTTGGATATTTTTGCTAGTAAAATTTATGATAATACCGTATCTGAACCAATAAATTTAGGCGAACCACTAAACAGTCCAAAAGATGATTTTGCTTATATCTTAAGAGACGAAACACAAGGTTATTTTTCTTCAAACAGAAAGGAAGGGAAAGGGGATGATGATATCTACTCTTTTAAAGTCGATGAAAAAATATACATTGAATGTTTACAAACTGTTAGAGGTGTTGTAAGAGATAGAGATACTAAAGAATTATTGCCTGGTGCTTTAGTGGCAATTTTAGATAGTGAAGGTAATCAATTACAGATAACCGCAGCTAGTGAAGATACTGCAGAGTATAGTTTTGATGTACCTTGTAATAGTGAATATACGATTGTAGGAACTAATGACGGGTATTTAAAATTAGAAAAAGAAGTGACTACAGTTAACGATCTTGATGCACCAGCTATAGTACAAAATTTAGATTTAGAGTCTGAATTTAAACTTATTGGTGACGAGGTATTGGTTAATATTAATGTTATCTATTTTGATTTTGATAAGCATAATATTCGCCCTGATGCTGCACTTGAGTTAGATAAAGTAATTGAGGTGATGAATAAATATCCAGATCTTAAAATTCATGCAACTTCTCATACAGATTCTAGAGGAACAAAATCATATAACCAGAAATTATCTGAACGTAGAGCAAAATCTACAGTAGAGTATATGATTGCTAAAGGAATTGCTCCAGAAAGATTAACTAGCGAAGGTTTAGGAGAATCTCAATTGGTTAATAAATGTTCTGACGGAGTTAAATGTTCTAAGGAGGAACACCAATTAAATAGACGTACAAACTTCTCTGTTGTAAAAGAAGAGGTTGAAGAAACCGTTATTGAATAATAGATAATAGAGAAAGAAAGTAATAGTGAAAAACCATCCCATTTTTGGGATGGTTTTTTTTTATAAAAAAATAGAATTACTAGTCGTTGAGTTTGTTTAATAGTAAATCAGTTGTTTGTTTAATCTAAAATGAGGCACTTTTACTGTTGTAAAAAAGAGTAATAATGTTAAATTAGTATTTCAGATAATAATTGTTAAATAAAAAGTAAAGGGCAAGATGATTTCAAAACCGTACTTTTGCGACAAAATATATTATGATACAATCTTTTGATGAATTTAAGATTTCAAAACAACTAAGTAATGCCTTAGACGATTTTGGGTTTATAACACCAACTCCTATACAATCTAAAGCGTTTTCAGTAATTGCTTCTGGTAAAAATGTTGTTGGTATTGCTCAAACAGGTACTGGAAAAACCTTGGCATATCTTTTACCAATTTTACAACAACTTAAATTTTCTAAAGAAAAGCATCCTCGTGTTCTTGTTTTAGTTCCTACTCGAGAACTGGTGGTTCAAGTTGCAGGTGAGATTAATAAATTCGGAAAATATCTTAATCATAGAGTTTTTGAAATATATGGTGGTACCAATATAAATGCTCAAAAAGCAATGCTAGAACAAGGGTGTGATATTATTGTGGCAACACCAGGAAGGTTGTATGATTTAGTATTGAGTAGAGCATTGACATTAAAAGCTGTTAAAAAGTTAGTGATTGATGAGGTTGATGTTATGCTCGATTTAGGGTTTCGCTTTCAGTTAACCAATTTATTTGATTTGTTACCTGCAAACCGACAGAATATTATGTTTTCGGCAACAATGACTGAAGATGTAGATGTATTGATTAATGATTTTTTTATTGCACCAGTTAAAATAACTATTGCTTTAAGTGGTACGCCATTAGATAATATAATGCAACGTTGTTATGCTGTTCCTAATTTTTATACAAAGGTAAATTTATTGGTTTCTCTTTTAAAAGATGTATCAACCTATAAAAAAGTATTAATATTCGTTTCAAATAAACGCAATGCAGATCGTTTATTTGAGTCATTAGACGAATTTTATAATAACGAACTGTGTGTAATACATTCTAACAAAACACAAAATTATAGATTGCGTTCCATGAAGCAATTTAATCAAGGAGACAATAGAATTTTAGTAACTACAGATGTAATGGCACGTGGTCTGGATTTAGATGAAATTTCGCATGTAATAAATTTTGATACTCCTAAATTTCCAGAAAATTATATGCATCGTATTGGTAGAACCGGACGAGCAGCACATAAAGGAGAAAGCCTTTTGTTTTATACAGAAAAGGAACATGATTATAAAAATGCCATTGAACATTTAATGGGAATTAAAATAAAGGAAGTTTCATTACCTGAAAATGTCGAAATATCTAAAAAATTAATACCCGAAGAGCAACCCAAAACTATTGAATCTAAAAATCAGATAAAAAAAAGAGACGAATCTTTAGGTTCAGGGTTTCATGAAAAATCTGATAAAAATAAAAAAGTTAATAAAGGAGGCTCTTATCAATATAAAATTGCTGCGAAATACAAGAAACCAAAAACTAGAGGAGATAAAAATTATAACAAACGGAATAAAAAGAAGTAATATTTTAAATTTTTTTTATCATAAATAAGAACCTTAAATTAGGTTAAAACGTTGATAATAAATACTCATCATTTTTAGACTAAATTTTTTTAAAAAAATTATTGCATTTATTGTTGTAAGAAATAGAAAAACATTTATATTTGCATCCTGAAAATTTAAAGAAAGAGAAACATTCCTCCTTAGCTCAGTTGGTTAGAGCATCTGACTGTTAATCAGAGGGTCCTTGGTTCGAGCCCAAGAGGGGGAGCAAAATAAAAAAAACCAACCGTTAGGTTGGTTTTTTTTTTGACTACATGTCGCTATTTGAGTATGCTACTTCGTTTTAGTTATAGCAACTGTTACTTCTAATTATGTCATAAGAGAAAGATATAGTTGTGGTTAGAGATACCTTTTTTATACTCAATTAATTCAAACTTAAAGTTCAAATATATCTCAATTACTTAGAATCTTTAATTTTTGTTAAATCTTATTGTTATCCATGGCTTCAATATTATTTTATATGCGTAAAAGTTGTATTTTTGTAGTTCATATTTTATATTTAAAAATTAATGGATAGGTTTTCATTCTTAAATGCAGCTCACACAGGTTTTATTGAAGATTTGTATCAGAAATATTTATCAAATCCTGATGCTGTAGAACCAAGTTGGAGAAGTTTTTTTCAAGGTTACGATCTTGCCAATACTGATTATAGTTTAGATGGCGAAACAAAAAACAATAATGTAGAATTTGAAGTTCCAGAATTAGTTCAAAAGGAATTTCAGGTTATAGAATTAATAAACGGTTACCGTTCTAGAGGACATTTGTTTACAAAAACAAATCCAGTACGTGAGCGTAGAAAATATACACCTACGTTAGCCTTAGAGAATTTTGGACTGTCAGAAAATGATTTAGATACTATATTTGATGCAGGTAAAATTTTAGGTATTGGTAATGCCTCTTTAAGAGATATTATTAAACATCTTGAAGCTATTTATTGTGACTCTATTGGGGTTGAATATATGTATATTCGTAAACCAGAAGAAATTAAGTGGTGGCAAGATAAGTTAAATGTAAATGATAACTATCCAAAATACGATGTTGAAAAGAAAAAATATATTCTTTCAAAATTAAATCAATCTGTTACTTTTGAACAGTTTTTACAAACGAAATATGTAGGGCAAAAACGTTTTTCTTTAGAAGGAGGAGAAGCTCTTATTCCTGCTATTAGTAATATGCTTTATCAGGCTGTTAATGAATATCAGTTAGAAGAATGTGTTTTAGGGATGGCTCATAGAGGTCGTTTAAATACGCTTACAAATATTTTTAGAAAGCCGGTAAGAGAATTATTTAGCGAATTTGAGGGTAAAGATTTTGAAGATGATACTATTGATGGTGATGTAAAATACCATATGGGTTTAACGTTGAATAAAACTTATCAAAATGGTAAAGAGATAAAAATGAACTTGGTTCCAAATCCATCTCATTTAGAAACAGTTGATGCGGTAGCTGAGGGAATTGTTAGAGCCAAAATAGACAGAAAATATAATGGAGATTCCTCTAAAATATTACCAATTTTAGTTCATGGAGATGCAGCAATTGCTGGTCAAGGTATTGTTTATGAAGTTATTCAAATGGCTAAGTTAAATGGCTATAAAACTGGAGGAACTATTCATATTGTTGTAAATAATCAGATTGGTTTTACTACTAATTATTTAGATGCAAGATCTAGTACTTATTGTACAGATGTTGGTAAAGTAACTTTGTCTCCGGTGTTGCATGTAAATGCAGACGATGCTGAAGCTGTAGTGCATGCTACAGAATTGGCATTGGCGTTCAGAATGAAGTTTAAACGTGATGTTTTTATCGATTTACTTGGATATAGAAAATATGGTCATAATGAAGGCGATGAACCTCGTTTTACGCAACCAAAATTATATAAAACGATAGCCAAACATAGAAATCCTAAAGAAATTTATGTTGCTAAATTATTAGAAGAAAAAACTGTAGATCAGGCTTATGTAGATAAAATACATAACGAGTATAAATCATTCCTTGAAAGTGAATATTTAAAATCTAAGGACGACACAAGTTCAGTAGTAAAGCCTTTTATGGAAAGTACTTGGCAAGGTTTTGTTAAAGCAGATTCTAATGAAATGTTAAAACCTGTTAACACTAAATATTCCATTAAAAATTTAAAAGGTATTGCTGATGTAGTATCACATGTACCCGAAGGAGCTAATTTTGTTAGAAAAGCTATTCGTATTTTAAATGACAGAGCTAAGATGATAGAAGCAGATACATTAGATTGGGGTATGGCAGAAACCTTAGCTTATGGCTCTCTATTAGAAGAAGGTTTTAATGTTAGAATTTCAGGTCAAGATGTTGAGCGTGGTACTTTTAGTCATAGACATGCTATTTTACGTGATGAAGTAACAGAAGAACGCATAAATTTACTAAATAGCAATCCGAATAATAAGGGTAAGATGACCATTTATAATTCATTGTTATCGGAGTATGGAGTATTAGGCTTTGATTATGGTTATGCTATGGCTAACCCAAATACATTAACCATATGGGAGGCACAATTTGGTGATTTTAGTAATGGTGCTCAAATTATATTTGACCAATACATGTCAGCAGCCGAAGATAAGTGGAAACTCCAAAATGGTATCGTTGTATTATTACCACATGGTTACGAAGGGCAAGGTTCTGAACACTCTTCAGCTAGAATGGAACGTTACCTACAATTATGTGCAAATCATAATATGACTGTTGCGGATTGTACAACTCCAGCCAATTTTTATCATTTATTAAGGCGTCAAATGAAACGTAATTATAGAAAGCCTTTAATTGTTTTTACGCCTAAAAGTTTATTACGTCATCCAAAAGCAATATCAAAACTTAATGATTTAGCAAAAGGTGAATTTCAAACGGTAATTGATGATAATGTAGATAAAAAGAAAATTAAAAAAATAGTATTCTGTACAGGTAAATTTTATTATGATTTACTAGCTGCTCGTGAAGAATTAGCAAGAGAAGATGTTGCATTAATCAGAATAGAACAACTTTTTCCTTTAGATTTAGAAAAAATTCAAAGTATTATTAATCAGTATAAAAATGTTGAAAGATATGTTTGGGCTCAAGAAGAGCCTCAAAATATGGGAGCTTGGAGTTATATGTTACAACGTTTTACTTTGGTAAAATTAGAAGTTGCAAGTAGACCATTTTATGCTGTGCCTGCAGCAGGATCTAGTACTAGATTTAAAAGAAGACAGCAACGAGTTATAGATTCAGTTTTTGATAAATAAATATAAAATAATTAATAAATTCCATTATTTTTGATAGGAATTTGAATATTGATAATTTAAACAATTATGATTTTAGAAATGAAAGTCCCTTCACCGGGCGAATCGATTACCGAAGTAGAAATAGCCACTTGGTTGGTAGAAGATGGTGATTATGTAGAAAAAGATCAGGCTATTGCAGAGGTAGACTCTGATAAAGCAACATTAGAGTTGCCTGCGGAGGAAAGTGGTATCATTACATTAAAAGCAGAAGAAGGTGATGCTGTTGCCGTTGGTGCCGTTGTGTGTCTAATTGATACCAGTGCTAAAAAGCCTGATGGTGCTAGTCCACAAAAAGAAGCTGCAAAAGAAGAGCCAGCTAAAAAGGTAGAAAAAACTGTGGAAATTGAAAAGAAAGAAACTTATGCTAGTGGAGCAGCTTCACCAGCAGCTAAAAAGATATTAGCAGAAAAAGGAATTTCTGCAACTTCCATAAAAGGAACTGGTAAAGATGGAAGAATTACAAAAGATGACGCAATTAAAGCCACCCCAAGTATGGGGTCACCTTCTACAGGTGGCGTAAGAGGCTCTGAGCGTAAAAAATTATCAATGTTGCGTCGTAAAGTTGCAGAGCGTTTAGTGTCTGTTAAAAATGAAACTGCAATGCTTACTACTTTTAACGAAGTAGATATGAAACCTATATTTGATTTACGTAATGAATATAAAGAGGCTTTTAAAGAAAGACATGGGGTTGGTTTAGGGTTTATGAGCTTTTTTACCAAAGCTGTAGTAAGAGCATTACAACTATATCCTGATGTTAACTCTATGATTGATGGAGACTATAAAGTTTCTTATGATTTTCAAGATATTTCAATTGCAGTTTCTGGACCTAAAGGATTAATGGTGCCTGTAATTAGAAATGCGGAAAATTTAACATTTAGAGGTGTTGAAGCTGAGGTTAAACGTTTGGCTATACGTGCTAGAGAAGGAGAAATTACAGTTGATGAAATGACTGGAGGTACTTTTACTATTACAAATGGTGGAGTATTTGGCTCAATGTTGTCTACTCCAATTATTAATCCACCTCAAAGTGCTATTTTAGGTATGCATAATATAGTAGAAAGACCTGTAGCCATAAATGGGGCAGTTACAATTAGACCAATTATGTATGTAGCCTTGTCTTACGATCACCGAATTATAGATGGTAGAGAGTCTGTTGGGTTTTTAGTAGCAGTTAAAGAAGCGTTAGAAAACCCTGTAGAATTGCTTATGGATGGAAATCCTAAAAAAGCTTTAGAGATGTAATATTACATTTATAGATGTAAAAAGCCCAAAATTCTAATGAATTTTGGGCTTTTTATTTTTTAAAATCTAGCAAGGTCAACTTCTTTACTTAAATTTTTATTATTTTCTAAATGATGGTAAAGTTGATAAGCCATTTTTGGAGCTAACATTACACCTCTTGTGCCTAACCCGTTTAAAATTGCCAGTTGAGGATGTTTCGGGTGTTTGCCTATTATTGGTCTTCTATCTTTTACAGTAGGCCTAATTCCTGCTTTCTGATTTATAACTTTATAGGGTACAGTAATAATTTTTTGTAATTTAGTCTCCAAATCTCTTTTGGCCTCCAGTGTTGGTTTTAATGTTTTATCTTTCCAGTTAAAAGTTGCACCTACTAAATAATTGTCATTATCTAATGGCATAATAAATACAGAAGATTTTATAATAGATTTAATGTTGAGATTAGGGGAGTGGATGGTTAGCAATTCACCTTTCGCTTCTTTTAATGGTACTGTTTTGAAATAAGGATTTTTAACCACACCAAAACCTTCACAAAAAACAATTTTTTTTGAAGTGATATTATTGTATTGTATTAAATCACCAGTAAAACTAATTTTAGAATAATCAAAACGTTCATTTAACAACTGATTAGTTTCTTGTAAATAGGTTCTGTATGTATTTAATAATAGTTCAGTGTCAATTTTTCCAGTGTTTGTTATTTTACCAAATCCAAAAGGAGCATGAATACTTTTGTTTGTGTTTTTTATGATTTTAGGAATCATATAATTACTAAAAAAAGGTTTGTCACAAGCATTAAACCAATTATTTTGCTCTTCAACCGAAGTAAAAATTCGATAAATATCTAATGGAGAATCTATTTTTACTTTTAATTTTTTTTCTAAAGTTTTATAAAAGGGAATTGCAATTTCCAATTGATCAAAAGCATCCCAAACAGGAGTAAATCGTTTTAAAATAACAGGATTATAAGCTCCACCTGCTACACGAGAAGAGTTTTGAGAATAATCTTCATAAATAATGAAAGATTTGTTATTACATTTCAATTCTTCAGCAAAAGCCAATCCTGCTAATCCAAGACCTACAATTATATAATCTACATTCATAATGTAAAGGTAATTATAAAAAGAAAAATTACCTATTTTAGAATAGGAAATGAAACACCAATTTTGACTTAAAAAGAGTTAATATATTTCTTTTAAACAAAAAAAAACTCCTACTCAATTAAGAGTAGAAGCTTTTCAGATATACTACAGTGAACTTATTAATAATTCCACATGTCTAGTTCTTTATTTCTGATATCTTCTTTTAGTCTATCAGCTTCTAGCACTTGGAATAATGCATTTCCTTTTATATATTCTGCAACATCTCTATTGCCATATATGTTCTCTTCTCTATAAATACTAGCAACAAAACGTCTAGCATTTAATAAGTGATCATAAGATAAAGGGAAAGCAGAATTTTTATTGTTAAACACTTTCATTGCGTGGGTTACTTCTCTAGCTCCAGGATACCATACCCAGAATAACTCTACAAGTTCATCCATTGACGTTTCTCCCATGCCCATAAAATTTACATCTGGTGCAACAGGTGCAATACCTAATAATCTGTATTTTAACTCACCTTGTCTTTTATCGAAATACCATACACCTTTGATTTTAAGTCCGGCAATATCACCAGCAGTTAAATCAACTCTATCTACATATTCGTCGGTAATTTCTTCACCAGCATTTAATAATTCTATACCAGCATCACTAGTGTCAACTCTAGATAAACGAGCTTGAATTTCTTTGAAAGTTAATTTGTTTTCAAAGTAAGAATCATCGTACACATCTGCAATTTCACCACTTTTGATACCTCTTAGTAAAGTGTCATAAAGAGATCTTCTACTAGAGCTAATGTTGTTTGTGTCTATTGGGTAATAGAATGGTAAATTAATTTTTTCATTCAAATCTATGTATTCCCATACAACTTTAGACCAAAGGATATCTCTATCATCTATATAACCGTAAGGTAATGGCCCGTCATTATCAGCTGCTAATTGTTCTGCTGTTTTCATCCCAATTTCTTCAGGAATCTTTGCGTTTAGCAAGTTAGCTTGTGCATATATTGAGTTTGTTGCCAAGACCACAACACACACTACTAAAAAACCTCTCCAATTCATAATATCTATTTTTTAATTTGTTAATTCTACAGTTAATGGTTGTACTTTCTTTAAGTAATAACCACTGTTACCTGTTAACGATGCTTTTACATCAAATATTGTAACCATATCGCCTTTTCTTGCTTTACTTAAAGCTCTTATAGCGGCTGCATTAAATTTAGTACCTTTAACTTTAACAGTTGGTGAACCGTCAACTTTTACACTAAATCCTGATACTCCAATTTTTAAATCAAACTCAAAGTCTGGAATAATAGCAGAGATACTCATTTTCTGTAAAGATGTCTTAGGCATTTTAACAACCCCATATTGGCTACCTCTTACTGCTGCAGAAGGAGCAGGGATGTCTTTAATTCTAAACGTTTGTCCAGAAGTTACAGTAGAACCATCAGGCAATTTACCAGTAACATTAATTTTAACTGAAGTACCTTTACCTGGATTCATAATGTATTTACCTAAACCACTTGCTTTACGTAAACCTGGAGCATTAGCCGTAATTGAATTGTCAGGAACACCTGGCATTGAGATTGTAATAGGGTTTGCAACACCTCTATACACAACATTCATTTTATCAGCTGAAATTACTGCACTGTTAGGTTTAGCAACTACTGCATATTTAGTGTTGATAGGTAGTCTAACTAAAGAATCACCTTCTTTAAATACAAACTCACCTTTTATGTCATTCTCACCAACATTACCAGCTGGGAAATCTAAAACAGCACCACCACCTTCAATGTTAGTGATTTCTTTACCATTTACAATTACTTTAGTTGGTTTTAATGTTGCGTCATATTTACCTAATACAATTTTACCTTTAAAGTTTGCACCTTGTAAAGTTGCAGGGTTGTCGGGTACTAAAATTGTAGTATAATTTCTCATTGATACGTCACTTTCTAATTGACCTTGTACCATTGCCATTAGCATCTCATTTTCAGTGGTTTTAATATCCGCTTGCATTTGAGTTAAGTTGGTAATCGTTGTAATTAAAGGAAAACCTTCAAAACGATTATTTATCCATGGTTGAGTACCTTCTCCGTCTTTTAATTTTTGATCAGACGTGTCAAATCGAACATTTACTTTTTCCGCAATATCTTTATAATCATCGCCTAAAATAGTAATAACTTCATTACGGTAAGTATTCAATTTGTCTAAGAATGTTTGACCTGCTTCGGTTAATGTTTCTCCTTTGAAGAAATATTCATTCCCAGCATTTTCACTATCCATTGTCTCATAGTTAGTAGGATCTTCAACACCAGCTAATAACTCTTCTTTCATTTTTTCAAGATGAGCATTAAAGTCTAATGATAAAGCTTGTACTTTTTGAGCATTGGTATTGTGTTCTGCATACTTCTCCGGTTGATCGGCTGCTTTAGTAGCCAAGTTAGCGTAAGTAGCTGCATTTTGTTTTTCCGCTGACACGTTAGATGCTGTCAGTTTTTCGTTCATGAAACCAAAAGCAGATAAAACTTGTTTTGACATATTCATTGCTAACATAGCGATAAATACCAAATACATTAAGTTAATCATTTTCTGCCTTGGTGATAATTTGCCTCCTGCCATTTTTTTCTAATTAGTTTTAATTAATAGTTGGGTTAAATTACTTATTACGTGCTAATTAGTTTCTATTAGACATTGCAGATAGCATACCTCCATAAACACCATTTAAAGATGATAAGTTCGTAGCTAAAGATTCCATTTGATCTTTAAGTCTTTCAGTATTTTCAGCAACAGCTTGACTTAATTCAGATTGTTTCGCTGCACTTTCGTATTGTACTTGATACAGACTGTTTAAAGATTCCATATTAGAAGCAGCTAAAGATAATTGCTCACTGTATTTACTTGTTGCGGCAACTGAGTTTGCTGCTGGAGCAATATTTTCTGCAGCACCAGCAAAGTTTTCAATGCTACTAGCTAATCTTCCCATTTTTTCAGAATCAAGGTTTGCTTCAGCTAACATATTATCTAATTTTTCTGATAACAAGCTTTCTGCATCTCCACCTCCTTTATTAGAAGCACGATCTGAGCTAGAACCACCTGCTAATTCAGGATATACTAAAGACCAGTCTAAGTCTTCTTCTACAGGTTCAAAAGCAGAGAAGAAAAATATTAATGCTTCTGTTAAAAGTCCGATAGTTAACATAACTCCACCTGTTAAAGGTCCGATACTAAAGTGTAAGATTTTGAATAATGCTCCTACTAATACAACAGAAGCTCCTAGTCCGTAGACCATGTTCATCAACTTTTTCTTTTTTAATGATTGTGCCATAATTTTTTTCTTTTTTTGGGTTAAATTTATTTATTAATTTTAGTTGGTTTACTCTAAACGTTTGTTATTACTAATTATTATTGTTTGTTATTTAATACTTTATAAATTTTATTAACTATTTATTACCTGAGTTAAGTATTATTTAACACCCATGTAATCTTGTACAGTTCTAAAACCTATATAGCTTCTTGCAGAATCTCCGTATTCATAATCTCTAGTACTTACTTCTAAGAAATAGGCTACATCTTTCCAAGATCCTCCACGGATAACTTTTCTTTTGTTATTGCTATCGTTTACATTAGGGTTCATAGTTGATCCTAAGTAGTATGAAGCTGGGTCGTATGCAGTATCTGTCCATTCAGACACATTACCTGCCATGTTGTAAAGGCCATAGTCATTTGGAGTATAAGATTTAGCTTCTATGGTGTATAATGCTCCATCAGCAGCATAATCACCTCTTTGTGGCTTAAAGTTGGCCATAAAACAACCTCTATCAGTTACTGTGTAAGGACCTCCCCATGGGTATTTAGCATATTCTAAACCTCCACGTGCGGCAAATTCCCATTCTGTTTCAGTTGGTAGTCTAAAGTTTGGTACTCTACCACCACCTTTTTTATTAGCTAAGTATCTGTTTTTCTTTTGAGTTCTAAAGTCACAGAAAGCTTTTGCTTGATACCATGTAACACCAACAACAGGATAATCATTGTAGGCTTGATGCCAGAAATAATCTTGATGCATTGGGTCGTTATATGAGTAGTTGAAATCTTTCACCCAAACGGTGGTGTCTGGATAAACTTCTACTACATTTTTTTTGATATAATCTTTTCTGTTGCTACTGTTTCTTGCAGCACCTTCTCTATCAAAAGTATAGTATAGGTATAATAATTTTTTTGTATTGATAATTCTTTTACCGTCAAAAACTTCAGTTATAGGAAGGTATAAACTGTCCATCGCTTCAGCATAACTAGCGTCTGGATAATCTGCTACATTCCAAATTAGTTCAGGTTCCCAATTTAAAGCTTTTCCTTCTGTTGGAGAGTTTAGGTCACCTAAGCTACCATAATTGTCCATCATGTACTTATAATATACATTGGCTGTAGTATCAGGTTCTGCAAATTTGTATTTTTGAATTCCATCGTCGCTAGATTTAGAAGGACCAGCATCTAAGTCAGCACTAGCAGCTCCAAAACCTTGTTCTTCAGCAAGAAGAGCTAATTGTGTTCTTACAATAGAATCTCTTACCCAAACGACAAATTCTCTATATTCAGCGTTGGTAATTTCAGTTTCGTCCATATAAAATGGTCTAACGGTTACTGTTCTAGATGGTGTATTAAGAGCACCGGCGATATCTTCATCAGTTTTACCCATAGTAAAAGCACCACCAGGAATTAAAGTCATACCTAATGGTTTTTCCGGGAAAAATTTCTTTTTTGATCTAACACCAGTTAGCTCACCTCTATCGCTGGAGCCGCAACTGGTTGCTAAAGCAAATACAGCAAGTAAAAAATAAACGGTTACTTTTCTCATAAATGTAAATTTAGTATCCCTTATATAGGGGAACAATACTATTTGTTTTATTAAAACTATTTTGATTAAAAACAATTTTGATTTCGTGGAATCACTTTAAGAACGCAAAAAAAATATTTTTAGTGTATAACTAATTTAATTTTCTAAAAGTTTTCCACCATCTTTCTGGAATAACTTGATTGCCCGCTCTTAAATAATCTTGATACGTACAGGGTATTAACGTACTCTTTGTAGTTTTATTATTAGGATGTTCAACTTCCATCCACCATCTATCACTTTTGTTGCTTTTGAAGAAATTAATTGTAGTATCTTCAATAGGGACGATGTATTTTTTATAATCTTTTTTAGAAGTAAAAGGATATTCGTTTGTTCTAAAATTATAGCCTTCTATAAAATACCATATTATTTGGGCTATCAAATGTGCTGTTTGATCTTTTTCATCTAATTTGGCATTGTATTCGTAAATTCCAAAAGAGGAAACCTTATCACTAATGCCTGCATATCTTGAAATTGCACAGATAGTTTCGCCATAAAAGCCATTAGGTACGGCATTGTTGTTGGCAGGAGCTTCTGCTCTTCGTATAGAACCTATGTCAATACTTACTACATCAGTGTCTCGTAAAACGGGTTCTACAATTTTTACATCACTAGCAATTTCACCAAGCCTGTAAGTATCGAAATATAATTTTTCTAAAAGGTCTATTTCTTCTTGAGAATTAAAATAAGTTTGATAACCAATATTACTATAATTAAATAGATTACAAGGTTTGTCTAAAATTATTCTATTTAAAAAAGAAGTAGAAGATATTTCATCTTCAAAATGTCCTAAATCAAATTTGGTGTCAACAGTAGTTAAGTTAACCATTTGTTCTAAATTATCGTAAGCACGATAATTGGCGTAGGTTAAATCTTGTCCGCCACCTAAAATTATAGGAATAATATTATTTTTTACTAAATAAGTTATTATTTCTTGTAATGCAAAGTAGGTATCTTCTTCGTTTTCGCCTTGTGGAATGTTACCTAAATCAATTATTTTAGAAAACCAATTTCCAGGAAACAATTGGTATAAATATTTTCGAATAACACTAAAGTCTTTTCCTGCACCGAAATTATCCTCAGCTCTTCTTCCTTCTAAAACACCAACAATAGCAATATGAGCTCCTTCTAATTCAGGCAATCCATTTTGTTTAGAATGGATGGTAATTTTTTTACCCAAAGCTTGGTTAGACAGTAAAGTAGCATGGGCTACAACCGCTTCTTCAACAGGATTTAAGAATTCGAAACTCATTGTTTAGTCTTGAAATTGAATTTTTCTAAATTAAGAATTATCTTAACAATTTTTAATTGAATTACTTTTTCTTTTTAACTGCTTTTTTTCTTGTTTTTTTCTTTGGGGTTTTCTTTTCAATAATTTCTTGCACTTCTTCTAAAGTTAATTTTTCTGCTTTAGTGGTTTTAGGCAATTCAATTTTTAGCTTTCCTTTGATAATATTAAATCTTCCCCAACGAGCTTTTTCTACTCGTATACCTTCTTCTTCCCAATGATGGATAAGTTTTTCTTTTTCTTTTCTCACTTTATCTTCAATCAACTCTTCTATATCTGCTTGAGATAAATTGTCGAAATCGTATTTTTTGTTTACGTTAATAAACATGTTGTTCCATTTTATAAAAGGACCAAATCTACCTACCCCTTTTTGCACAGGCAATTCTTTATAATGAGCTATCGGAGCATCAGCTTTTTGTTTCGCTTTTATAAGCTCTATGGCTCTATCCATATCAACAGACATAGGGTTTTCACCTTTGTCAAGAGAAATAAACTTTTTACCAAATTTTACATAAGGGCCAAATCTTCCATTATTCACAACTACTTCTTCGCCTTCATAGTCTCCTATGGTTTTAGGTAGTTTGAAAAGATCCATTGCTTCTTCATAGGTTACAGTTTCAATAGTTTGATCACCTTGTAAGCTTGCAAATTTAGGTTTTTCTTCATCGGTAGCTTCACCAATTTGAACCATGGCACCAAACCTACCTAAGCGTGCATATACATTTTTTCCAGACTCAGGATCTACACCTAAAAGACGTTCACCTTTTGCTCTTTCTGCATTTTCTGCAACATCTTTAACTATTGGATGAAATTTAGAATAAAAATCTTTAATCATAGAGGTCCAATCTTCTTTTCCTCTTGCTATTTCATCAAATTCTTCTTCAGCTTTAGCAGTAAATCCAAAATCTAAAACTGTTTTAAAGTGTTCTACTAAAAAATCATTTACAATTTTACCAATATCTGTTGGTACTAATTTTCCTTTATCAGAACCAACTTTTTCTGTCAATTCTTTTTCAGATAATTTATTTGACTTTAATTTTAATTCAGTATACTTTCTTTCTACACCATCTATTGAGCCTTTTACTACATATTCTCTACGTTGAATTGTAGATATTGTAGGTGCGTATGTAGACGGACGACCAATACCTAGTTCTTCTAGTTGTTTCACCAAAGAGGCTTCGGTAAATCTACCAGGAGGTCTTGTATAGCGTTCAGTAGCGGTGATGTAGTTGTTTTTTAATTTTTCGTTTAGTTCCAATTTAGGTAACATTCCTTCTTGTTCTTCATCTTCATTATCGGTACCTTCCAAATAAACTTTTAAAAATCCATCAAAAGTAACTACCTCTCCATTGGCAGTTAATATTTCTTTATTATTAGAATTACTGATTTTTACATTTGTACGCTCTAACTGAGCTTCACTCATTTGAGAAGCTAGAGTTCTTTTCCAAATTAAGCTGTACAATCTATCTTCATCTTTTCCTAAAGAGACTTCATGTAATGTCATATCAGTAGGTCTAATAGCTTCGTGAGCTTCTTGAGCACCTTTAGATTTTGATTTAAAGTTTCTTGGTTTACTGTATTTTGCACCGTAAGAGGCTGTTATTTCAGCTACAGCAGCCTTTTTGGCATCTTCAGATAAGTTTACACTATCAGTTCTCATATAAGTTATAAGACCAGCTTCATAAAGGCGTTGTGCCATTACCATTGTTTTGGCAACTGGAAAATATAACTTTCGAGATGCTTCTTGTTGTAAGGTTGAGGTTGTAAATGGTGCAGCTGGAGATTTTTTTGCTGGTTTTGTTTGTAAATCAGCTACTTTAAAATCAGCATTTATACAAGAGTTTAAGAATTTTTCAGCTTCTTTTCTTGTCTTAAAATTTTTTGGTAGTTTAGCTTTAAAGGTCATGCCTTCTTCATTACTAAACTCTGCATCAACTCTATAAGAAGCTACAGGCTTAAAGTTTTCAATATCACGTTCACGTTCAACAATTAAACGTACAGCAACAGATTGTACTCTACCCGCTGATAGTCCGCCTTTTACTTTTCTCCATAAAACCGGAGAAAGTTCATAACCTACCAATCGGTCTAAAACGCGTCTTGCTTGTTGTGCATTAACTAAATTGTAATTAATACCTCTAGGATTTGCAACGGCTTTTAGGATGGCATTTTTTGTGATTTCGTGAAAAACAATTCGTTTGGTGTTTTCTTCGTCTAATTTTAATTGCTCAAATAAATGCCAAGCAATAGCTTCTCCTTCTCGGTCCTCATCACTTGCTAGCCAAACAGTGTCAACTTTTTTGGCAAGATCTCTTAATTTTTTTACTACCGCTTTTTTGTCAGACGAAATAATATATTCAGGATTAAAATCATCATCAATATTTACCCCTAATTCTTTTGAGGGTAAATCGGCTATATGGCCATAACTCGATTCAACTTGAAAATCTTTACCTAAAAATTTTTCAATGGTTTTTGCTTTCGCAGGTGACTCAACAATTACTAGATTTTTTGCCATAGACTTGTATTGATAGTTAATAATTCAACTTTTTAAATCGTGAAAACTTATAAATTGAATACGAGTTTGAAAGTGCAAAAGTATATAGAATTTTTTAATATTATTTTTTTTAATCCATTAATCAACTATTTAATGTTGTTTTAGTGATGTTAAATTTCTGCCAAAATGACATATTGTTTCATTATTGGTTGTATATTTGCTCAGAAAATTTCGATTAAAATAAGAGTTAAAAAGTTTCCATTTTATTTCTTGTTTGAAATTAGAATAGTAGAGAATTGTTTAGGGAAAGGTTAGTTTTATAGAAAATGCATACAGAAAAAATTATAGAAGAAAATAAGCAAGGAAAACCTTTAGTTACTGAAAATAATGAAGGTAATGATAAAAAACTTTTTATAGAAAGTTATGGTTGTCAGATGAATATGAGCGATAGTGAGATTGTGGCTTCAATTTTAGCGAAAGAAGGTTTTAATACTACTCAAAAGTTGGAAGATGCAGATTTAGTTCTTGTAAATACTTGCTCAATTCGTGATAATGCAGAGCAAACTGTTAGAAAACGTCTCCAGTATTATAACTCTGTAAAAAGAGTAAATCCGTCTATGAAAGTTGGAGTATTAGGGTGTATGGCTGAGCGTTTAAAATCTAAGTTTTTAGATGAAGAGAAAATTGTTGATTTAGTTGTTGGTCCTGATGCTTATAGAGATTTGCCTAATTTGGTTGAAGAAGTTGAAGCAGGGAGAGATGCTATTAACGTAATTTTGTCTAAAGAAGAAACTTATGCAGATGTGTCTCCTGTACGATTACAATCTAACGGGGTTTCAGCATTTGTTTCTATAACTAGAGGGTGCGATAATATGTGTACGTTCTGTGTTGTACCTTTTACAAGAGGTAGAGAGCGTAGTCGTGATCCGAAAAGTATTATTGAAGAAATTAGAGACCTAAAGCAAAAGAATTTTAAAGAAGTAACTTTACTTGGTCAGAATGTAGATAGTTATCTTTGGTATGGAGGCGGACTTAAAAAAGATTTTAAAAAAGCTTCTGAAATTGCTAAAAGTACTGCTGTTGATTTTGCTCAATTATTAGATTTATGTGCAACTGAATTTCCAAAAATACGATTTAGATTTTCAACTTCTAATCCTCAAGATATGAGCTTAGATGTATTGCACACCATGGCAAAACATGAAAATATCTGTAAATATATTCATTTGCCTGTTCAATCAGGAAGTACAAAGGTTTTACAGCGAATGAACCGTCAGCATACAAGGGAAGAGTATATGGAATTAGTAGATAATATTCGTAAAATAATACCAGAATGTTCATTATCTCAAGATATGATAACCGGATTTTGTGGAGAAACAGAAGAAGATCATCAAGATACATTATCGTTAATGGAATATGTAAAATATGATTTCGGATTTATGTTTGCTTATTCAGAAAGACCAGGAACATTAGCAGCCAAAAAATTTGAAGATGACGTTCCTCTTGAAGTGAAAAAAAGACGATTGGCAGAGGTAATTGCTTTACAACAAGAGCATTCTCATTACAGAACAAAACAACATTTAGGTAAGGTAGAAGAAGTACTTATAGAAGGTACTTCAAAGAAAAATGAAAATGAATGGAAAGGTAGAAATACACAAAATACCGTAGTTGTTTTTCCTAAAGAACACTATAAACTTGGTGATTTTGTAAATGTAAAAATTGATTCGTGTACTTCAGCTACGTTGATTGGAACTGCTGTTGGGTACTCTAAGAATAACTAAACATTTTTGTTTACAAGGTTTTTAAACTTAGTTACATTTTTTTAGAATAGAATTGGTTTAAAAGCGTATACATTAATACTAAATGAGTCCCTTTTGGGACCAATAAGACACCCTAAATTAGGGCATAATTATGGAAAACTTACAAACCATAAAACAGCGTTTTGGCATTATCGGTAATGATATGCAATTAAATAGAGCGTTAGAAAAAGCTATTCGGGTAGCACCTACTGATATTTCGGTATTGGTGACTGGAGAAAGTGGAGTTGGTAAAGAATTTATACCTAAAATTATTCATCAACTATCACATAGAAAGCATGCTAAATATATTGCGGTAAACTGTGGGGCTATTCCAGAAGGTACGATTGATAGTGAATTGTTTGGTCACGAAAAAGGCTCATTTACTGGAGCAACACAAGCCCGAAATGGATATTTTGAAGTAGCAGATGGAGGTACTATTTTTTTAGATGAAGTAGGTGAATTGCCATTAACAACACAAGTTAGATTGCTCCGGGTATTGGAGAACGGAGAGTTTATAAAAGTAGGTTCATCTCAAGTTCAAAAAACCAATGTAAGAATTGTTGCTGCTACCAATTTAGACATGATTGATGGTATACAAAAAGGTAAATTTAGAGAAGATTTGTATTACCGATTAAGTACAGTTGAGATTAAATTGCCTGCCTTACGTAAACGTAAAGATGATATTCATTTGTTATTTAGAAAGTTTGCATCTGATTTTGCTCAAAAATATAAAATGCCAACCGTTAGGTTAACAGATGAAGCCATTAGGATTTTAAAAGATTACTCATGGAAAGGGAATATTCGTCAATTACGTAATATTACTGAACAAATTTCTGTTATAGAGCAAAAGAGAGAAATTTCAGCTCAAACCTTAAAAGGTTATTTGCCAGATTATAGTTCTAATTTTCCAGCTCTTGTTAACAAAGAATCTCAGAATAGTGATTTTGCTAATGAACGTGAAATCTTATATAAAGTTCTGTTTGATATGCGTAACGATATAACAGACTTAAAAAAGCTAACCATGGAGTTGATGCAAGGAGGAAAAGTAGATCATGATAATATTGAAAATACACAGCGTCTAATTCAGAAAATTTATGGTGATTCTAATGATGAAGAAAGTTTAGTTGAAATTATTTCTCCACAAAAAAGAGAAAAATATCAAGAAGAAGCACATTCGTTTAATGATAATTATCAAGATGCAGAAACGGTAGAAGAATCTTTGTCTTTACAAGAAAAGGAATATGAAATGATAAAAAAAGCATTAGAAAGAAATCAAAATAAAAGAAAATTAGCAGCTAAAGAATTAGGAATATCAGAACGGACGCTTTATAGAAAAATAAAACAGTATGATTTGTAATCATATTCGTAAGGAATGACAATTAAGAAATAATATATAGATGTAATTATGTTGAGATTTATATATTTACATCTTGAAATTAATAACAAAATTGTTGAAGGGTGTTTTTTGAAGAGAATTTGGAGATACTTTTAATTAAAAGATAATTCTGATATTAGCAATTCTAAACGCATTTTTTAGAAAAGAAAAATAATAAATGAACAAAATAGTTATCGCATTTCTGTTTATTATCATAACTATTCAAAGTTGTGGTGTATACTCTTTTACAGGAGGTAGTACTGGAGATGCTGAAACCATACAAATAGATTATTTTCCTAACAATGCAGTTTTGGTAGAACCTACCTTAAGCCAAAAGTTTACAGATGCTTTACGCGATTTGTTTACACGTCAGACCAATTTAAGCTTAACAACCAGTAATGGTGATTTGCATTTTGAGGGAGAAATAATTGATTATAAGGTAATTCCTATTACAGCAACAGCAGATCAAACGGCGGCACAAAATAGGCTAACAATAGCAGTTCGAGTACGGTTTTACAATAAATTGGTTGAAGAAGATAATTTTGAAAAAACATTCTCTTTTTATTCTGATTTTGACGCAAGTTCTCAATTAATAGGAAGTGTATTAGAAACTGCATTAGAAGAAATTTTTGAACGATTGACGCAAGATATTTATAATGCTTCTGTAGCAAAATGGTAATATGAATATTTCTGAATTTACATCATTATTGAATACGAATAGTTCTATTTCTATAGAACAAACAAATGCTATTGAAGAAATTTTAAAAAATTATCCTTATTTCCAAGCCGCAAGGATGATTCATCTGAAAGCTTTAAAAAATC
This sequence comes from Aureibaculum marinum, assembly GCF_003813905.1. Classification (GTDB taxonomy): domain Bacteria; phylum Bacteroidota; class Bacteroidia; order Flavobacteriales; family Flavobacteriaceae; genus Aureibaculum; species Aureibaculum marinum. The sequence goes on along the minus strand of NZ_RPFJ01000003.1, from coordinate 144,373 downwards.
AACATAGTTTTAAGTATAACTCAGCCCTTAAAGTTACAGCAGCTCATACTACAAATAGAACGGTGTTGTTTGATTATATTACAGCAGATACTTTAGACAATTCAAATGCTCTAGAGAAACAACAAGAGATTATCAATTCAAAAGAGGTAGTTGATTTGGAAATTGTTAGTAACGATGTAATAGAGCAGTCTCAATTATCCGTTATACATGAAGATGTTGAGGTAGAAGAGGGTAAAGAAGTAGATGTAAAGGATGTAAAGAAAGTAGAAGAAGAATTGAAAATTGGAAAGCCTTTGGAATTTGACCTTTCAGAAATGTATTCGTTTAGAGAATGGTTGCAGCTTACCAATGTGAAACCTATTGAAAGAGAAAAAATGGAAGTTGTTGAAACTGATGTAAATGTAGAAAAAAATGTATTAAAAGAAGTAAAAGTAGAAGCGAATAATACAACTAAAAAGGCTAGCCCTAAGCAAGAGAAATTTGATATAATTGAGCAGTTTATAGCGTCTAAACCCAAGTTAAAAACAGATACAAAAGTAGAAAATATTGATGTTTCTTTTGAAAGTGTTGTTGAAGATGGTATGTTAATGACAGAGACTTTAGCTCGTGTTTATCTGGAACAAAAGAAGTATGACAAAGCAATTCAAGCTTTTAAAGTATTAAGTTTGAAATATCCAGAAAAAAGTAGTTTCTTTGCAGACCGAATTAAAGCAATAAAATTTTTACAAAAAAATAATTCATAAAAAATGACCTATACATTATTCTTAGTTCTGATTGTTATTGTAGCAGTCTTACTTATACTTATTATTATGGTTCAAAATCCTAAAGGAGGAGGGTTATCTTCTTCTTTTGGAGGGCAAGGATCTCAAAGTTTAGGAGGGGTTCAAAATACTACTAACTTTTTAGATAAAAGTACTTGGACATTAGCAACGGTTTTATTTGCACTTATCTTGTTGTCAAACTTTGCTATTCCTAGAAATACTGTTGATACAAAATCTCAAATAGAAGAAACGTTAAATGATAGAAATCCTGTTGAACAAACTGCTCCTGTTAGTGTAGAACAGCCAGCAACAGTACAAGATTCTACAAATTAAGGGTAAGAAAATATATTACTATAAGATGCCAACGTAAATATGACACGTTGGCATTTTTTTTTGCAAAAAATATATTACTTGATTTGTAATTAAAGGGTGTAACTTTTTAAAAGTAAACTGAATTAGGTTAACTGTCATTTTTTTGAATAGAAGTATATGTTCTTAATAAAATGGCACTTTGTAAACTTTTAATAATGTTCAATTTGACATTTGTAAATCAGTTTTTTTATAAGATTCATTATTTGGGTGATGACTATCTGTCAGATTATTAAAATTGGCATATTTTTAGCCATAACAAGTTTCGATTAAATTAACTAAAATTTTAAAGAAATGAGTAAAATAAAGATTAAACCTCTTGCTGATAGAGTAGTAATTGAGCCAATGGCTGCAGAAACAAAAACAGCCTCAGGAATTTATATTCCAGATTCTGCCAAAGAAAAACCACAACAAGGAAAAGTTCTAGCAGTTGGTAAAGGTACTAAAGATGAGCCTACAACAGTTAAGGTTGGAGATACCGTTTTATATGGTAAATATGCTGGAACCGAGTTGAAACTTGACGGTGGTGATTACTTAATTATGAGAGAGAGTGATATTTTCGCAATTCTATAATTAGCTTTTAATCAAAGCGACCAAAATAAAAACATAATAATAACCTGAAAGTCCTATAAGTTTTCCATAGTAGGAAGTGCTTTGTAAAAAATAGGACTTATAAAAATGAAATAAAAATGGCAAAAGATATAAAATTTGATATCGAATCACGAGACGGATTAAAACGTGGAGTTGATGCATTAGCAAATGCAGTTAAAGTAACATTGGGTCCAAAAGGACGTAATGTAGTTATAGGTAAATCTTTTGGTGGACCACAAATAACAAAGGATGGTGTAACCGTAGCTAAAGAGATCGAATTAGAAGATCCTTTAGAAAATATGGGAGCTCAAATGGTAAAAGAAGTGGCTTCTAAAACTAATGATCAGGCTGGTGATGGAACAACAACTGCAACTGTTTTGGCTCAAGCAATTGTTAAAGAAGGATTAAGAAATGTAGCTGCGGGTGCTAATCCTTTAGATTTAAAGAAAGGTATTGATAAAGCTGTTGCAGCTATTGTAGATGATTTACACAAAAAATCTCAAGTAGTTGGTAATAAAATTGAAAAAATTAAACAAGTAGCTTCTATTTCTGCTAACAATGATGAAACTATTGGTGATTTAATTGCTGAAGCTTTTGAAAAAGTAGGTAAAGAAGGTGTTATCACTGTTGAAGAAGCTAAAGGAACAGATACTTATGTAGATACTGTTGAAGGTATGCAATTTGATAGAGGATATTTATCTCCATATTTTGTGACTGATTCAGAAAAGATGATTACAGATTTAGAGAATCCTTATATCTTATTATACGATAAGAAAATTTCTTCAATGAAAGATTTATTACCAGTATTAGAGCCAGTTGCTCAATCAGGTAAGCCATTATTAATTATTGCTGAAGATGTAGAAGGTGAAGCTTTAGCTACTTTAGTAGTTAATAAATTACGTGGGTCTTTAAAAATTGCTGCTGTTAAAGCACCAGGATTTGGAGATAGACGTAAAGCAATGTTAGAAGATTTAGCAATTCTTACTGGAGGTACTGTTATTGCTGAAGAAAGAGGATTTACTTTAGAGAATACAACATTAGATATGTTAGGTTCAGCAGAAAGAGTAACTATCGATAAAGATAATACTACTGTTGTAAATGGCTCTGGAGATAAAAAAGATATTGAAGCTAGAGTAAATCAAATTAAATCTCAAATAGAAACTACTACTTCTGATTATGACAAAGAAAAATTACAAGAGCGTTTAGCTAAATTAGCTGGCGGTGTTGCTGTATTGTATGTAGGTGCTGCTTCTGAAGTAGAAATGAAAGAGAAAAAAGATAGAGTTGATGATGCATTGCATGCTACTAGAGCAGCTGTTGAAGAAGGTATTGTAGCCGGTGGTGGTGTTGCATTGTTAAGAAGTAGAAGTGTACTTGAAAAATTAGCTACAGAAAATTTAGATGAAACTACTGGAGTTCAAATAGTAGCAAGAGCTATTGAAGCTCCTTTACGTATTATTGTTAGAAATGCAGGTAGCGAGGGTTCTGTCGTTGTAGCTAAAGTTTTAGAAGGTAAAAAAGATTTTGGTTTCAATGCCAAAACAGAAGAGTACGTAGATATGCTTAAAGCTGGAATTATAGATCCTACTAAAGTAACACGTGTAGCTTTAGAAAATGCGGCTTCTGTTGCTGGAATGATTCTTACAACTGAATGTGCATTAGTTGACATTAAAGAAGATGCTCCTGCCGGTGGTGCTATGCCTCCAATGGGTGGTGGTATGCCAGGTATGATGTAAGACAAAGTCTTTATAGAAATAAAAAACACTTACAAGATAATTCTTGTAAGTGTTTTTTTATGTATTGTAATTAAAGTTTATAATTATAATTGCTTGTCTTTATCATCTACTTGATTAGACGAATCATTACCTGCCATGCACTTGCATTCTCCTTCAGCACATTTACATTCACTGCCTTCTTTTTTGCAGTCACAATTCATTGAATGCTTCTTAGGAGTGTCAGCATCCATATCAACAGTTTTGGCTTTTAACTCCATTTTACAAACAGGACAATTTCCAGCCTCAGTATAACTTTTACCATCTTCGCAATTCATCGGACATTGATAAACTTCATTTGAAGCCATGTCTGTTTTTTCTTCTGTTTTTACTTCTTCTTTTTTATCATTTTTACAAGATGTAAAAGCAACGCTAACGACTGTTATAACAGTCAATATTAAAATTAGTTTTCTCATTATAAATTATTTAGAGATTATGTTTTTTATAAATCTATATTGCTGTGAAGGTACAAATAAAATTGCTTTATTTATTAATGATCAGATTTTACCTTATCATCTCTATACAAGCAACAAGGATGTACACTTTGGTAAGCTTCATCTGTAGCCTTTATATCTTCAGTATCATGGCCTACATCTGCAATGCTTTGTTGAATCGTTTTTAAGTTTGTTTTACGTTCATTATAAATTAATTTTAATTCGTGTGTTTTTACATTCCAAATGGCTGACTTTACACCTTTTGCTTTTATGGCAGCTTTTTCTATACGCTCTTTACACATTAAACAAACGCCATCAACATTAATAGAGGCTTTGGCATTTTTGTTTTGAGCAAATGTTACTGAACTTACTAAAACTAATAAAATTATTACTGTTTTTTTCATTGTTTATAAATTTTGTACCTTTTAAGTATTCTGTAAATATAGTTAGAATACTTAATTTGGCTAATTTTACTTTATTTTAAAACGTAATCCTGTATAATACATACTACCAAAAATAGGTCCGTACACAAAAGTGGTATCAAAGTTTTCTCCAAAAGGATCATTTGAAGCTAGAATTGGATTTTTTTGTCTCACATTTGTTACGTTTTCACCACCTAAATATACTTCAAATTTTGGAGAAAATACTTTCGTGATTTGTACATTTAAGGTTCCAACTGTTGGTGTGTATTTGGGTAATTTATATGCATTAGGGTTTGATGTTGTAGATGAAAAACGCTGTTTACCTAACCAATTGTAAGTGGCATCAAATTTCCATTGAGATCCACTGTTTTTTAATTTTGTGATGTATGAAACATTTGCAAATAATCGATGTTTTGAAGTCAATGGTTTTTCTAATTTACCTGAATTGTATTGCGTAATAATATCATAATATTTATAAGCCATACGTAAATCAACATTTTGAAATACATTATAATTCATCTCAAGTTGTAGGCTACTAGCATAACTGTCTCCTTGTAAATTGTAAAAGTTTAATTCTTGTGGATTTTCATAATCTACTATAATTTGATTTTGAAAATCGGTTCTGTAGTAGTCTATCATTACATCTGCGTTTCTTCCAAAAAGATTAAATCCTTGCAAGAAAGAAAATCCATAATTCCAAGCAATTTCTGGATCCAATCCATAAATATCACCTCCTGTACTTAGTATGTTAATAGTTCGAGAAGTTGAAAAAATAGATTGATTTTCAGCAAAAATACTAGCAGTTCGTTTTCCACGACCAAAAGAGACTCTTAAAGCAGATTTCTCCCAAGGCGTATAACGTGCATGAAATCTAGGTGTTACAAAAGTTCCCATTAAATTATGATAATCAATGCGAATACCTGCTGTTAAATTTAAATTGTCTAAGTTGTCAAAATTATATTCGAAAAACGCTCCAGCTGAATTTTCTGTGCGTTTAAAAGCTGTTGTATTGACAAACTCATCGTAATGGTCATAAGTAAAACTCACTCCTGTTTTAATTTTATGTCTAGAATCACTGATTATGGAATTATAAATTAAATTGCTGTATAGGCTATTGTGTAAAATGTCATATTGATTTAGTCCAAAATAAGATTCCTGATTATGTCTACTATATGCAGCTTGTAAACCTATTGATTGCCAAGGGATCTCAGAGTTTACATATCCGGCTTTTAAAGAGGCATCGAAACGCTCAGTATCAATTTCACTTCCCCAAGCGTTAGTAGTTAACTTATCGGTGTCAGGGTTAAAATTTATCTGTCCTGTTTGTTTAGAATCATTTAAATATCTGAAATTAATAAAGGTAACTAACCCTTTTTCAGGATTGGTATATTGCCACCTATTCATAATGTTTATTTGATCATAAATTGGCATATCCATAAAACCATCATCATTAACATCGTGCTTTTTATTATGTGTATTGCCATGAAGATATAAACCCGTACTCCATTTGTCGCTTAATTTTGTGTTGAGGTGTACATTTGCTTCAAATCTTTCGCTACTTGCTCCGTAAAGGTTTACAAAAAGTTTATCATCTGTAAAAGGTTTAACTAGTTCTGTATTTATTTGCCCAGCAATACTTTCAAAACCATTCACCACACTACCTGCACCTTTGGTAATTTGGATACTCTCTACCCAAGTTCCTGGTGTAAAACTTAATCCGTATGCTTGTGATGCACCACGAATGGTTGGTATGTTTTCAGAGGTTATCAAAATATAAGGACTTGTTAAGCCAAGCATTTTAATCTGTCGTGTACCAGTAACGGCATCGGCAAAATTAACATCGATAGAAGGATTGGTTTCAAAGCTTTCTGATAAGTTACAACATGCAGCTTTAAGCAATTCGTCACTACTTACAGTTATTACATTTGCAGATTGTAAATATGATTTCGCCGTTGCTTGTTTTCGTGATTTTATGGTTACTTCATCTAAATCATTTTTTTCAACCATAAAATGATGGATTTCTTTAAGTTCATTTACGCTTACTGTATCCGTTTTAAAACCTACAAAACTAAAGACTAGTTTTTTGTATTCAGGTTTGTAATTTATTTCAAACCACCCTTTATCGTTAGTAGTAGTGCCTACGTTTGTGCCTAGCCAATAAACAGTTGCTCCAGGTAAGCCTTCTGTTTTTCCAGTACTGTTTTTTATCATTGCCATTCCTTTTATAGTAGATTGTGATTGTATCACTAAAGGAATTAGAATGAATACTATTTTTAATATAATTTTCATGTCTTTTATGTCAATACTCTTTAAAATTAGAGCATTATTTAATTATTTTTATTGTTGAATTGTATTTTAATAGACTGATTATAAGATGTAATTATCAGTTGGTAATACTTTTTTGTGGGGAGTAAAAACTGTTTTTACAGTTTAAGTGAGGTTAAATCAAATGATAAAGGTCTCATAAAGTACTTGTATGTTCTTTATGATTATAGGGGGTGAGTAATTTAAAAATGAATTTAATTTTTCTTCTACACTTTTAAATAAATTGATGTAAGTATAAGTAAAAAGAAATACAAACTGTTGTGTTTGATCTTGTAATTTTAATACTACTTTTAACTTGGCATTGGAGCCGCGTACAAAATGAACTTCATCTTTACAGCAAGATTCTTTTTCAATCTTCAAAAGATAATCATTATCAAAAGCTTCATCAGGTATTCCGCAACGGTCTAAGTCACCAAAAAAAGCAACATCAGCAATTTTACCACCACAAATATGTTTTTGTACAGTAAAAGATAGTGTTGAAAATAGCACTATAAAGGCCATCAAAAACGCCGATATTTTAACAATTACTTTTTTCATATACTAAGTTAACCTTAAAGCAAAAATAAAAAATATTCTAAGAGAACAGTATCTTTTTAACGTTTATATTTTCTAATTATTAATCTGTTCCCTTTGTCATAAGAAAAATAATTATTCATCCAATTTAAGCCTACGCGTAATTTATTTTTAAACCCACTAATTGAAATTAGGTGAACAGTTGACCAAATAAACCATGCAATTTTTCCACGAAAGTGCAATTTACCAAAATCGGCAACTGCTTTTCTTTTTCCAATTGTAGCTAAAGAACCTTTATCCAAATAATTAAAAGGTTTCCAATCTTCTTGCTTACGCATTAAATTTTTAGCTAAAAGCTGTCCTTGTTGAATCGCTGTAGGAGCAACCATTGGATGGCCCTTTGGGTATTTTTCAGTTTGCATTGAAGCTACATCTCCAATGGCAAAAACATATTCTCGACCTTTTACCCTGTTAAACTCATCTACTGCAATACGATTACCTTGAACTATGTTTTCATTTTCAATTCCATCAGGGAATTGGCCTTTTACTCCAGCGGTCCAAATTAAATTTGAAGATTTGATAGTTTCTCCAGAGGACAAAACAACTGTTTTTCCATCAAAAGATTTTATTGCAGTACCTAAATGCACCTTTACCTGCATTTTTTCTAAATCTTTAAGAGAATCTGTAGATGATTTTTTACTCATTGCAGAAAGTACTTCATTACCAGCTTCAACCACGTGAATTTGTAAAGGAAAATCTCTTAATTCAGGATAGTCTTTTGGATAAATAAATTTTTTAAATTCAGCAAATGCTCCGGCCATTTCAACTCCTGCAGGGCCAGCTCCAATAATAACAATTGAGGTATTTAAACGTCTAATTTCATTCTTGTCAGATTGATTTGCTTTTTCTATATTTTGTAGTACATCACTTCTAATATCTAATGATTCTTGTATGGTTTTTAATCCAATGCTGTTATATTCAACATCTTTTAATCCATAAAAATTATTAGTACTTCCGGTAGCTAAAACAAGATAATCATAATTAATAATACCTATGTCGGTTTGTATATTTTTATGTTCAGCATTAACTTTCTCTACATCCGTCATTCGAAATACAAAATTTTTATAGTTTCTAAAAATTTTACGTATTGGAAAAACTATAGCATCTGGTTCTAATCCGCTCGTTGCAACCTGGTACAATAAAGGTTGAAATTGATGAAAGTTATTTCGGTCAATAAGCACAATTTGGAAAGGCTTATTTTTTAAGGCTTTAGCTAAATGAATTCCGGCAAAACCCGCACCAATAATTACAATTCTGGGGTGTTTACTCTTTGGAATGTAAACAGGTTTTAATTCACTCATGTTGAATAAATTTATTGGATTAGTTAGTTAGAATTGTGGTGCAAACTTACAATTTTTTAGTCTGTCTAACTAACTTTTGCTGGTAATAAAATGAAGGTACTAAAATAAGTACAAAAACAGGATGAATTAAAAATCTGCGGATATAAAAAGTAAGTAAATAACCATCTAGCATTTCCATTTGTAGTAGTATAAAGTAAACGAAACTTAAAAAAATAAATGCTGCGGTATAGAACTTAACAGAGAACCTAACCAGTCCTTTTTTTTGAAAAATAACATAAATTATAACTAAGGAAATTATAGTGTTAATTAAATATCTAAATAGTAGACTTAAAAACAATTTGAATATGTTGTATTCTGGTATTGGTTTGGCTAAAAAATCACTAGCAAAATATTGAATAAAAGGATCGTAAAATAGATATTTTTGAAATGCTCTTACCGCAATAAGTAAAACAAAAAGAAAAATTGCAAGTATCCACCTAACAGTTCTACTCATTTTTTATTTTTTTTAAATAAGAGAAACGTCTCACCCAAATAATCCATAAAAGAAAAACCGCACCATAAATAATAGCGGGAAACAATAAGTCGTGCAATATGCTTTGATATTCAGGATATTTGTACATTAAAATACTTAAAATAAAAACTCTGGCAACGTTAACTATATAAATAAAAGTAGTGCCTATAATTCCATAAATAATGGTAGCTTTAATACTTCCAGAAAAAGCAATAATAAAAGTTAAAAAAAGAATGATAACACTTATTGCATTGCATCCTTCAACAACTCTAGCTACATAAATATTATCAACTATTAGTTTGATAGATAATTCAGAATCATGTTGTTCAAGAGCAACATCATATCCTAATAATTCTCCAAACCATTTAGAATGCTCAGCAACAGTCTTGGTAATTGGGGCACAAGAAAAAACATCACCCTTTTGTTGTGTTTGTTTTAAGTAAACAGAATAAATGCCGACCAATAAAAAATAAGTGACAAAAAACTTAATTAAAAATCTTATAATTGTTTTTCTTTTTTTCAAGTAAAAGTAAGTTAAATTTGTAACAGCCAAATATAATTAATCTTATGGACATAAAAACGTTGAAGTTGAATATCCTTGATATTGTAAATAGTAAATTATCTTATGATAATAAATTGCAGACAATCTGTGATTTATTAAGAAATAATATTGAATATTATGATTGGGTTGGTTTTTATTTTAAAAATGGAGATAAACAGGAGTTAAAATTGGCTCAGTTTTCAGGAGAACCAACAGAGCATACTATAATTCCATTTGGAAAAGGTATTTGCGGACAGGTGGCTGTAAGTAATGAAAATTTTGTGGTACAAGATGTATCTGAGCAAGATAATTATATTTCTTGTGGCTGGAAGGTGAAGTCAGAGATTGTAATTCCTATTTTTGTTAATGGTGAAAATATTGGTCAAATTGATATTGACTCACATACGGTAAATCCTTTTACCAAAGAAGATGAAGAATTTTTAGAATATGTGTGTGGTCTTGTTAGTGAACTTTAAGTTGGTATAAGTTATGTTTTGTACTTAAATTAAACTAAAAAATTGAAGAAATGATTTATAGAAAAGCAACCCAACAGGATTTAGAATCGTTGTCTCAGGCATTTAATAGTTACAGAATGTTTTATCAAAAAAAAGCTGATGTTAAAGCAGCATATGATTTTTTGTTAGAAAGAATATGTAATAATGATTCTGAAATTTATGTGGCATTGAATGATGATAAATATGTGGTTGGGTTTATACAGCTGTATCCGCTTTTGTCTTCAACCCGTATGAAAAAGTATTGGTTGTTAAATGATTTATTTGTAGTTGCTGAGTGTAGAGGTCAAGGAATATCTGTAAAATTAATCGAAATGGCTAAAGATTTAGTTAGAAGTACAAATGCTTGTGGAATGTATTTAGAAACAGAAAAAAGAAATAAAATAGGCAATAATTTGTACTCACGGTCTGGATTTAAATTAATGGATGATGTTAACTTCTATGAATGGACTTTATAGTTAGTTGTATTTATAAAAAATTAAAAATAAATACGCAATTGATAATCTAAAAAAAACTATCAACACCTGTTAATAAATCGGCTAAATTTTTTGGTGTATAAACTGTTGTGTTTTAGTAGCTTTGGCAAAAATTATAACAGGTAAAAATGAGTTCTTCAAAAAAAGCAAAATCAGCATTAATATCAGTATTTCATAAAGATGGATTAGCACCTATAGTTCAAAAATTGAATGCGTTGGGTGTTACTATTTATTCAACTGGTGGTACAGAAAAATTTATTAAAGAATTAGGTATAGACGTAGTACCCGTAGAAGATTTAACTTCTTACCCTTCTATCTTAGGAGGACGTGTTAAAACCTTACACCCGAAAGTTTTTGGAGGTATTTTATCTAGAAGAGAAAATGAGGGTGATGTTGATCAATTAAATGAATTTGAAATTCCAGAGTTAGATATTGTAATTGTTGATTTATATCCTTTCGAAAAAACTGTAGCTTCAGGAGCTTCTGAGCAAGATATTATAGAGAAAATAGATATTGGTGGTATTTCTTTAATAAGAGCGGCAGCGAAAAATTTCAAAGATGTTGTTTGTGTTTCTTCAATGGATCAATATGACGAATTTTTAGAGATTATTACTTCTCAATCTGGAGAAACTACTTTAGAACAGCGTAAAAATTTTGCACGTAAATCATTTAATATTTCTTCTCATTACGATACCGCTATTTTTAATTATTTTAATGCAAATCACGAGGAGCCCGCTTTAAAAATAAGTGAAACCCATGGAAAAGTTTTGCGTTACGGAGAGAATCCACATCAAAAGGGATTCTTCTTTGGTGATTTTGATGCTATGTTTACTAAATTACATGGTAAGGAGTTGAGCTATAATAATTTATTAGATGTAGATGCTGCTGTAAATTTAATAAATGAATTCAAAAATGAAGCTCCAACTTTTGCCATTTTAAAACATAATAATGCATGTGGTTTTGCTCAAAGAGATACGTTGGCTGAAGCATATAAAGATGCTTTAGCAGGAGATCCTGTTTCTGCTTTTGGAGGTATTTTAATTGCCAATACAACTATTGATAAAGCAACAGCACAACAAATTCATAGTTTATTTTGTGAAGTAGTAATAGCTCCTTCCTTTGATGATGATGCTCTGGAGATTTTAAAAGGAAAGAAGAACAGGATATTGCTAATTTTAAAAGATGTAGAATTGGCTAAAACAACCGTAAGAACCTGTTTAAATGGTGTTTTAGTTCAAGAAAAAGATAACAAGACAGATAAAGCAGAAGAATTAGAAGTAGTAACATCGGCTAAACCATCAGCCCGAGAAATTGAGGATTTAATATTTGCTTCAAAAATTTGTAAACATACCAAATCAAATACAATTGTTTTAGTTAAAAACAAACAGCTTTTTGCTAGTGGTACTGGGCAAACTTCTAGAGTAGATGCTTTAAATCAGGCAATTGCAAAAGCTGAATATTTTAAATTTGATTTAAATGAAGCAGTAATGGCAAGTGATGCATTTTTCCCATTTCCTGATTGTGTAGAGATTGCTAAAAACGCAGGAATTAATGCGGTAATTCAACCAGGAGGTTCAATAAAAGACCAATTATCTATTGATTATTGCAATACTAAAAACATGCCAATGGTGTTTACAGGAACGCGTCATTTTAAACATTAATTAATTTTGGAATAAAGTTTCGTTAACATTCCTTTAATTTTATTAACTTTGGCAATTCGCAAAAATTAAATAACCCAAACTAAATAACTCTATGGGATTTTTTGACTTCCTGACTGAAGATGTTGCGATTGACTTGGGGACAGCTAATACGCTTATTATTCACAATGGTAAAGTTGTAATAGATAGTCCGTCAATTGTAGCTAAAGATAGAACTTCTGGTAAAATTATTGCCATTGGTAAAAGAGCAAATCTTATGCAAGGTAAAACGCATGAGAATATTAAAACTATCAGGCCTTTAAAAGATGGTGTAATTGCCGATTTTGAAGCTTCAGAACAAATGATAAAGGAATTTATTAAACAAATTCCTTCCATAAAAAAACGTTTTTTCTTTCCACCTTCTTTACGAATGGTAATCTGTATTCCTTCAGGAATTACTGAAGTTGAAAAACGTGCAGTACGAGATTCTGCAGAACATATGAATGCTAAAGACATTTATTTGATTCATGAACCAATGGCAGCAGCAGTTGGTATTGGTATTGATATTATGATGCCAAAAGGTAATATGATAATAGACATAGGTGGAGGAACTACAGAAATTGCTGTAATTGCTTTAGGTGGTATTGTTTGTGATAAGTCTATCAAAGTAGCTGGTGATGTATTTACCAACGACATCGCTTATTACATGCGTACCCAACACAATCTTTATGTTGGTGAAACCACTGCAGAGAATATAAAAATTGTTGTAGGAGCTGCAACCGAAGAATTGGATAATCCTCCCGAAGATATATTAGTTCAGGGTAGAGATTTATTGAGTGGAAAACCAAAACAAATAAAAATATCTTATAGAGAAATAGCCAAAGCGTTAGATAAATCTATCCTAAGAATAGAAGATGCTGTTATGGAAACGCTTTCTCAAACGCCTCCAGAACTTGCAGCTGATATTTATAATACGGGTATTTATTTAGCAGGAGGAGGTTCTATGCTTAGAGGTTTAGATAAAAGATTATCTAGAAAAACTGATCTACCTGTTTATGTAGCAGAAGATCCGTTAAGAGCAGTGGTTAGAGGTACAGGAATTGCTTTAAAAGACCTTGAAAAATATCAAAGCGTATTGATGAAATAGTAAAGTCTCGGATATAATATGCAACAGATTATTAGTTTTATACTAAAGAACAAGTACTTTTTACTCTTCTTGTTGCTAGAAATTTTGGCTTTTTCGTTCACATTGCAAAGTCATTCTTATCACAAAAGTAAGTTTGTGAATTCTGCAAATAGTATAACTGGTGGTGTTTACAGTAAAATTAATGCATTTAAAGAGTACACAAGCTTAAAAGAGTTTAATGAGCAATTGATGGAAGAAAATGCTCGCTTAAAAAATTTAATCGCTAGAAGTAATATTGATACTGTTTTAAATGCTATTACTGTTTTAGATTCTACTAAATATCATCAAAAATATAGTTATATTCCAGCTAAAGTTATTCGTAATCAATACAATAGAAAGTTTAATTTTATTACCATTAATGTGGGTTCTAACCATGGAGTTAAACATGATCAAGGAGTTGTAAATAGTAGAGGAGTAATTGGTATTACAAATTCAATATCTAAAAAGTATGCTACAGTTTTATCTATTTTAAATGAAAATTCTAAAATAAACGTAAAACTACTAAAGAGTTATCATTTTGGAAGCTTGTCTTGGAATGGAGATGATTATAATATTTTGCAATTAATTGATTTGCCTATACAAGCCAATATACAAGTTGGTGATACTATTATTACTGGAGGCAGATCTACTATTTTTCCTGAAGGTATTTTAGTAGGTACTATACTAGACTTTCATAAAGAAAACAATACTTACAAAGAAGTGAATATTAAACTTTTTAATGATATGAGTGCCATTGGACCAGTAAATATTATTACAAGTTTTGATAAGCAAGAAATAGATAATTTAGAAGAAGGATTAAATTAATGAACGAAGTAGTAAAAAATAGTTTTTTGTTTATTGGCTTGATAGTTATTCAAGTTACCATTCTAAATAATATTAACTTTTTAGGATACATTAATCCATTTTTATATATCTTATTTGTAATAGTTTTTCCTGTAAGACGTGATCGAGGCCTTTTACTTGTTTTAAGTTTTTTATTAGGATTAAGCATTGATTTTTTTTTAGATTCTGGAGGGGTAAACGCTGCAGCTACAGTTGCAATTGCTTACTTTAGATTGCCATTAATTAAAGCATTGACAAGAAAAACAGAAATTGATTTTCCTCTTTTTAAAATAATTAGATTACCATTTTTGAAATTGTTAAGTTTTATAGCTATTATAACTTTAACACATCATTTAATCCTCTTTAGTTTAGAATATTTTAAATTTGCGGAAATACTTACTATTCTTTCCAGAACAATTTTAACAAGTATTTTTACAATTATATTAATTATATTCAGTTTATTATTATTGAATAAAAACAAGTAGTAGTGGAGAAAAAATATATTGCATATTTTTCTATATTATTAGTCAGTTTAATATTTATTAGTAGGTTATTTTATATTCAGGTATTGGCTTCGAAATATAAGCCATCACCATTAAATAATTCAGCTGTAGCTGTTAAATATGATTATCCAGAAAGAGGATTTATCTATGATAGAAATGGAGTGTTGGTAGTAGCCAACCAGCCTTCTTATGATGTAATGATTGTTCCGCGAGATGTTCAGGCTCTAGACACTGTGGAGTTTTGCAATTTGTTAAAAATTGATAAAGAGACATTTTTAAAAAGATATAAAAAAGCATGGACTTATTCTCCTAGAATACCTTCTGTATTTGTAGCTCAACTTTCAAAAAGTGATTATGCTTTTTTGCAAGAAAAAATGTATAAGTATAAAGGATTTTATATTCAAAAACGTACATTAAGACAATATCCTATAAAATCTGCTGCTAACGTTTTAGGATATATTGGAGAAGTTAGCCCTTATCAATTAAAGAAAAATAGTTATTATCAGCAAGGAGAGCTTATTGGTATCAATGGTGTTGAAAAACAATACGAGGAAGCTCTTCGAGGAGTAAAAGGGGTGAAGTTTATTCAAAGAGACCGTTTTAATAAAGAAATTGGTCCCTTTAAAGATGGTATTTATGATACTTTAGCTACAGTAGGTAAAGATGTAAATATTACATTAGATATTGAACTTCAAAAATATGCTGAGGATTTAATGGTGAATAAAAGAGGAGGTATTGTTGCAATAGAGCCTTCTACTGGAGAAATTTTAACTTTAGTATCTAGTCCAACTTACGACCCAAATTTATTAGTAGGTAGAGAGCGTTCTAAGAACTACAATATTTTACACGATAAAAAATACGAAAATCCTTTATATGATAGGTCCTTATTAGCTCAATATCCTCCAGGGTCTCCGTTTAAAATATTAACAGGATTAATTGGTTTACAAGAAGGAGTTATTACTCCAGAAACTCGAGTTACATGTTACCGGGGTTTTCGTTATGGGAGAAGAGGTTTTATGAAATGTCACTGTTCATATGGTACTGTACATGCTTTAAATAGTGGAATTCATCAATCATGTAATGCTTATTTTGCAAGTGCTTATAAAAAAACTATTGAAAAATATCCTACAGCAGCTGAGGGAATGAAAAAGTGGAGTGACCATGTTAAGAGTTTTGGTTTAGGAGATTTTTTACATAATGATCTATCAACAGGAACAAGGGGTCAAGTTCCTGATGAAAAATTATATAATAGAATGTATCCTGATTTTGCATGGGGAGCCACAACAAATATATCTAATGCTATTGGGCAAGGTGAAATTACTACATCTCCTATACAATTAGCAAATATGACAGCGGCTATAGCTAATAGAGGTTTTTATTATACACCACACATTATAAAGAAAATTGATAATAAACCTATTCAAATTGATAGGTTTGTTGTTCCTAAAAAGACAACAATAGATCCTAAGCATTTTGAACCTGTTATTGAAGGGATGCTAAATGTATTTGAAAAAGGTACAGCCAGAGCTTCTAGGGTAGAAGGAATAGAAATTTGTGGAAAAACTGGTACCGCAGAGAACTTTTCAATTATAAATGGAGAAAAGGTACAGTTTCAAGATCATTCTATCTTTATTGCTTTTGCACCAAAAGATAATCCAAAAATTGCAATTGCTATTTTTGTTGAAAATGGATATTGGGGGTCGAGATGGGCAGCTCCAATTGCCTCTTTAATAATTGAAAAATATTTAAAAGGTACTGTTTCAAGACCTTATTTAGAAAAACGTATGTTTGAAGGTAGTATTCAAGATGAATATGAAAAACAAAGATTAATGCTAGAACAAAAAATTGAGAAAGAGACAGAATAACATATTTGCTGGAGTAGATTGGATACTTGTAATGTTTTTTATAGTGCTTGTGTTTATCGGATGGATTAATATCTATGCGGCAACTGTAACAGATACAAGCTTAAGTGTTTTTGATGGAACTACTTTTTATGGAAAACAATTAAAATGGATAGGGTTAAGTGCTGTTTTAATTACTATAACAATGGCTATTGACGCCAAGTTTTATGAACGATTTGCAGGCTTCTTTTATGTTATTTCAATGCTGAGTCTTGCAGGTTTATTTATTTTTGGAAATACAGTGAATGGAGCAACGTCATGGTATAATTTTGGAGGTTTTAGTTTACAACCAACTGAATTTGCAAAAGTTGCAACCGCCTTAGCTTTAGCAAACTTTTTAAGTGAACCCAACAAAGACCTTAGTAATTTTAGTACTCAAATTAGAGCTTTTTTAATTCTTTTAGTGCCTTTTGTTTTAATTATACTGCAACCCGATGCAGGTTCTGCACTTATTTATTTTACCTTATTTTTTGTAATGTATCGGGAAGGACTTCCTGGGTGGTATTTAGGACTTGGCTTCATACTCATAATATTATTTTTAGCAACTCTTTATTTTGGCTTTGTAACCGCATTAATTATTATATTTTCTATTTTAACATTACTAGTTCTTTATCTGCTTAACCTGAAGAAATTCCATTTAAATAGAGAATGGCCTAAAATTATAGTTTTATTTATATGTGTAGGAACTTTTATGTATAGTGTTGATTATATTTTTAATAATATTTTTGATCAAAGACATAGAGATCGATTTAGTATCGTCTTAGGTAAAGAAGTTGACCCAAGGGGGATTGGTTATAATACCAACCAATCCATGATTACTATTGGTTCTGGAGGACTTACAGGTAAAGGGTTTTTAGAGGGGGATAGAACACAGGGAAATTTTGTCCCAGAACAGCAGACTGATTATATTTTTAGTACTATTGGTGAAGAATGGGGGTTTGTAGGCACAAGTGCTGTAATAATTATATTTACAGCGTTTATTTTGCGAATAATAAGAGTCGCTGAAAGGCAAAAATTAAAGTTTAGTAGAATTTTTGGATATTCGGTTGCTACAATCTTCTTTTTTCACTTTATGATTAATATAGGGATGGTAATAGGATTGGTGCCTACCATTGGTATTCCTTTGCCTTTTTTTAGTTACGGAGGCTCGTCTCTATGGGGATTTACTATTTTACTCTTTGTTTTTATTAGATTAGATGCTGATAGAACTTATGAGTGGTAGAACTCATTTAAATAAATTAAAAATTGAAGGTTTACTGTTGTTTTTTTTAGAATGTTCTATCGATGGTTTTTCTAGGCCTTTTTTTTTAAGCTTTATGTAATCGTTTTTATTGATTTCTATAAAATCATCCCATTTTTCACTCTCTTTAACAAAAGTTTTCACATCATTGTATGCACCAACCTTATAATTTAAATGAACAGAAGATAATAACATATCTAATGATATTTTATAAATTTGAATAGCCTCTGCTCCAAATAATACATAAGTTAATTCTTCTTTATTATTCTTTTCCATTTCTTTTCCTTTAGATATAGAACAACTTAGACATAAAAACTCCTAATTGTTTTTCTCAATAGATTTAGAAAATAATATTGAAATGTATTTAAGCAACAGTAATAGTTAATATAGAAGAGGTAATTTTGGTAGAAATATAGATAAATTAGGGACAAAAAAAAGACCGTCTTATTATGACGGTCTCTTTTTTAAGTGTTTACAAAATTATAACGAAGCTACATGCTTAGTAAGCTTAGATTTTAAATTAGCAGCTTTATTACTATGGATAATATTCTTTTTAGCTAATTTGTCAACCATAGACAAAACTTTGTTTAATTGCTTTTCAGCATCTGCTTTCTTTTCAGTTTCGCGTAATTCTTTTATAGCATTTCTAGTAGTTTTATGCTGAAACTTATTTCTTAAGCGTTTAGTCTCACTATTTCTAATTCTCTTTAATGCTGACTTGTGATTTGCCATCTAACTTCTTTTTAAATGTTATTTTATCAAAATCTGATAAATTATTTAATCCTATTAGATTAAACTTTTTGTAGTCCGTAGGGGAATCGAACCCCTGTTACCAGGATGAAAACCTGGCGTCCTAACCCCTAGACGAACGGACCATTGTGCTCTTTTATCTTGTAAAGCGAGTGCAAAAATAATACATTTTTTGAACTCTGCAAGTTCTTTTTAAAAAAAGTGACATTTTTTTTTAAAGTATCAAAAATTAATAGAAATGAATTGCATAAAATATATGTTGTTTCTATTAGAAAAAGAACTTTTAACACATTCATAATCAGAGTTAAACTAGTATGCTTTTGCAAATAGAACCCTCTTTGAGGATGGTTTTCCACTAAAAACACAAATTCCCTCTTCTTCAATTGAATCTATGGGAATGCATCTAATTGTAGCTTTAGTTAAGTCTTTTATTTTATTTTCAGTTTCAGCGGTGCCATCCCAATGAGCAGATATAAACCCTCCTTTATCATTTAAAACACTTTTAAATTCTTCAAATGTATCTACTTTAGTGATGTGTTGATCTCTATAGTCTTTGGCCTTATTGTAAAGACTCTGTTGTATTTCTATTAATAAACTTTCAATAGTAGTAACTAATTCTTCTTGTTTTACTATTTCTTTAGTCAAGGTATCTCTTCTAGCCAATTCAACGGTACCGTTTTCCATATCTCGTGGTCCCATTGCAATTCTAAGTGGAACACCTTTTAATTCGTATTCGGCAAATTTCCATCCTGGTTTATGCGTATCTCTATTATCAAATTTAACAGAAATACCTTTAATTCTGAGCTCATTCATTATCTGATTTGCTTTTTCAGAAATCATTTGAAGTTGTTCTTCTCCTTTATATATAGGTACAATTACAACTTGTATTGGTGCTAAATTTGGAGGTAAAACCAATCCTTTATCATCTGAGTGTGTCATAACCAATGCACCCATTAATCGAGTAGATACACCCCATGATGTAGCCCAAACATGTTCTAATTTTCCTTCTTTAGAGGTAAATTTAACATCAAAAGCTTTTGCAAAATTTTGCCCCAAAAAGTGAGATGTTCCAGCTTGTAATGCTTTTCCATCTTGCATTAGGGCTTCAATAGTATAAGTTTCTAATGCACCTGCAAACCTTTCAGTTTCGGTTTTTGTACCTTTAATTACGGGCATGGCCATGAAGTTTTCAGCAAAATTAGCGTATACATTTTGCATTTGTTCAGCTTCAGTAATGGCTTCTTTTTTGGTGGCATGTGCAGTATGACCTTCTTGCCATAAGAATTCAGCAGTACGTAAAAATAATCGAGTACGCATTTCCCAACGTACAACATTGGCCCATTGATTTACTAATATGGGTAAGTCTCTATAGGATTGTACCCATTTTCTATAGGTATCCCAAATTATTGTTTCAGAAGTTGGTCTAACAATTAATTCTTCTTCTAGTTTTGCATCTTCATCAACAACAATACCACTTCCATCTTCAGCGTTTTTTAATCTGTAATGAGTTACAACGGCACATTCTTTAGCAAATCCATCCACATGACTAGCTTCTTTACTAAAATAAGATTTAGGAATAAAAATAGGAAAATAAGCATTTTCATGTCCAGTTTCTTTAAACATTCTATCTAGTTCACTCTGCATTTTTTCCCAGATTGCATATCCATATGGTTTTATTACCATACAACCTCTAACACCAGACATTTCGGCTAAGTCGGCCTTAATAACTAGTTCATTATACCATTTAGAATAATCCTCGCTTCGTTTTGTTAAGTTTTTGCTCATATATTGGGTTTTGGCATAAATATTGTAATGTAAATAATACGAAATAATTAGATTACAAAACTAAAACTATTTTGTAATTTAGTACCATTAAATTAAGCGAATATGGAAAATAAATATAATATCAGCAAAAAAATAGCCTATCTTACTTTTACAGTAACAGTGCTGTTGGGTTTGTCCTCTTGCGGAACCTATCAAGGTACTTATAATGATGATGGCATATACGCTTCTGAAGATAATGAAAGACAAGTTGTAGTAGAAGAAGCTCGACCTGGAAGTAATAAATATCAAGAGTACTTCAAACGAGAGGCCGAAAGGTATAGCGATATCACAGAAGATGATATTATTACAGATATTGATGACTATGGGTATGAAGACAATATAGAGTATTATGAAGACGGTAGTTATGTTGAAGGAGGTTCTCCATGGGAGTACACAGATGATGTTTCTGTAACTATTTATAATGGTTTTGGTTGGGATGGTTTTTACAATCCATATTTTTATGGATATAGTTATTATCCTTACTATGATAGTTATTATGGGTATGGATATGAGGGGTATTTTGGAGGTTATTACCGTCCTTATTATAGACATGGAGGTTTTTACTCTCCTTTTTATAATCCTTATAGGTATATGCCTTATTATAGGTATAGATATCACAATCCTTATTATTACAATACTAATTTTTATAGAGGTAATTACACATATGGAAGAAGATATGCTTATAGTACAAGTAGATTAGCAAATAGGAATGCTTATAGTAGAAGATCTTCTATAGCTACTAATGATGCAGCTCGACGAATTCAAGGAACTACTACTAGAAGGTCTGTAATTTCAAAAAGTACAGAGAGTATTAGAAGAAGCTCAGATAATATAAGGGGAAATTCTTCAGTGAGAAGAACCACTACTTCACCTAGAACAAGTACAGGTGTGAGACGTACTAATACAAACATTAGAAGGTCTAGTTCTACTACTCCGAGTCAAAATTCAACAATAAGAAGAAGCAGTACTCCAACAAACAATTCAGGAGTGAGAAGTTCAAGTGGGGTTAGAAGAAGCTCTAGTGCGGTTAGACGCGGAAATAATGATTCGCCAACAGCTTTTAGAAGTCAAAGTTCTCTTATTAGACGTTCTTCTTCTTCTGCTGCTTTAAATAGGAGCGTTGTAGGTACTGTTAATAGAAATTCAAGTGCTCAAAGACGTGTAAGAGTGGTTAGTAGAAATGCTGTAAATAGAAGCAGTTCTCCAAATGTAATTAGATCAAAAAATTTATCTCCAGCACGAGTATCAACAAGAACTACTAGTCCAACTAGGAGTCGTAGTGTTTCAAAAAGCAATGTTTCAAGAAGTAGCAGTTCATCTAGAAGCAGTGTGTCTAGAAGCAGTAGTGTTTCTAGAAGCAGTAGTCCATCTAGAAGCAGTAGTGTATCCAGAAGTAGCTCTAGACGTCAATAAAATTCAATAAAATTATTATGAAAAAAATTCTATTTTTAATAGGAGGATTATTATCCTCTGTAGTAATTAATGCTCAAGTTATAAGTAATTTTGATGGAGCAGTATTATTTTCTGATGAAGATATTAATGGAACAGCACGGTTTAATGCTATGAGTGGAGCTTTTGGTAGTTTAGGAGGAGATATGTCTGCTTCGGATATTAACCCTGCTGGATTGGCAGTTTTTTCAAATTCACAAGGAGCAATTACCTTAGGGTATAGAAATACTGATATTTCAACTAATTATTATGGTACTACAACAGATTATTCTGATAATTTTTTAAATTTGGTACAAGCGGGTGGAGTTTTAGTATTTAAACCTTATAACGGTTCAAACTGGACAAAATTTGCAATTGGTTTCAATTATGCATTGGTAAAAGATTATGAAAATGAATTTGAGGTAAATGGGGTAAGTGATGGATTAACAGAGTTTGATGGAGATCCTTATTTAGATGATGTTTATTATGATAATATTGATGGGCATTTTTTTGGAAGTTATACCTCGGGTGAAAATACTAAGTTTACAGTATCTTTTGCTGCAGAATATGATAATAATTTCAGTTTTGGGTTATCGTTGGTTTCACACAAAATAGATCATTTCCAAAAAGGATTGTTTGAAGAGTCAAGTAATGACGGAAATGGAAATTTACTTGATGCTTCATTTTTGCAAGAATTGTATACTTATGGCCAAGGTGTAGGGTTAAATGTAGGTTTTATTGCTAAACCTATTCAAGAATTACGTTTAGGACTAGCACTTCAAACACCAACTTGGTATAATCTTACAGAAGAGTATCGTGATGATTTAGAAATAAAAGTAAGTAATAATTCTAGATTGTATACTGAGTTTTCTGATTTAAATATTTATGAATATGATTTAGTAACACCAGCAAAAGCAACAGGAAGTATTGCATATCTATTTGGAAAAGACGGATTATTAAGTTTAGATTATACTTATAAAAATTATACAAAAACTAAATTAAAACCCAACAGTGATTTTTCTGATACTAATAGAAGTTTTAACAGTGATTTAAAAAATACGTCAGAGTTAAGAATAGGTGGAGAATGGCGTTTTGGTAAAATATTTAGTTTACGAGGAGGTTATTTTTATAAAGAAAGTCCTTTTGAAGATGCTATTGATAGCGATAATGTTCAAGGATTTTCTCTTGGTACAGGTTTTAGTTTTAGTAGAAGCATTAAATTAGATTTAGCATATCAAAAATCTACAAATACTGGGGTTTATGGATTTGCAGAATACTCAAATCCGGCTGAGTTAGATGTTGATCAAGGAAAGTTTACAGCAACTTTGGTAATTGGTTTGTAAATAAATTATTTAGAGTTTTAATACGTTAAAAGCCTAGGTAGTTTTACTTAGGCTTTTTTATGTTAATAACTAATAATGTTCGAGTTTAGTTTTATATATTTGGTCTAACTAATATAAAATACTAACTCAAAATGAAAAAAACAAACAAATTAGTTTTATCAATCCTAATGCTATTGTTTATGCAATTTATAGTTGCACAATCAATATCTATTACAGGAACAGTAACGGACGACTTTGGAGAGACCATTCCTGGAGTAACAGTCCAAATTAAAAATACCGCTAAGGGTGCGGTTACAGATTTTTCTGGAAAGTATACCCTTCAAGCTAATTTAAATGAAGGTAGTAACATACTAGTCTTTAGATCTATTGGTTATTCTACGAAAGAAATTCCTTTTAATTATGAATCTCAGTCTGAAATAGTTATTGACGTAGTAATGGAAGCCGATATTTTAGGCTTAGATGAAGTTGTAATTACAGGTGTTGGAGCTTTAACTGCTAAAAAACAAATTGGAAATGTAATATCTTCTGTTAGTGGTTTAGATGTTGCAGAATCAGCTTCTTTAGATGTTACAGGTGCACTTTCTGGAAAATTAGCGGGTATACAAGTTTCACAAAATTCTGGAGATCCAGCAGGTGGTATTAGTGTTCGTTTAAGGAGTGCGAGTACTGTTAATGGAAGTTCAGACCCATTATACATTATAGATGGTGTTATAGTAAACAACAATTCAACCAACGTTTTGGGGGTAACAGGTGTGGTTCAAAATAGATTGTCTGATATTAACCCTCAAGATATTGATAGAATTGAGGTAATAAAAGGTGCAGCAGCAGCAGCAATATATGGATCAAGAGCAAGTAATGGTGTGGTTCAAATTTTCACTAAAAAAGGAAAAACAGGAGAACCTGTAATTACATTGTCAACCAGCCTTAATTTTAATTCATTACGAAAAAAACGAGATTTTAACGAAGAACCGTTTGATTGGGCATCAAGTGATATTACAGACTTAACTAAGGTGCCAGTGACAAGATATGATTATCAGGATATGGTTTTTCAAAACTCAGTTGGTACAGATAACTATGTTTCCATTGCAGGTGGAATGGAAAAAACTAATTATTTTGCATCTCTTTCTTATTTACAAAATGAAGGGATAATGAAAGGAACTGATTTTGAAAGAATAGGAGGGAGGATAAGAATTAATCAAGATATTAATGATTGGGCTTCTGCCTCAATTGGAACTTATTTTTCTACGAGCAATAGTAATGATACACCAAGTGGAGGTTATGGTTTTGGAATTTTGCCAACCATTTTATTTGCTGATAATAAAATAGACCCTTCTAAAGATGCGGAAGGTAATTATCCGAATTTGACTTTTTATCCAAATATTTTGGAATACATTGAAACTTTTGAATTCCAACAAAAAAATAATAGGATGATTAGTGATTTGCAACTTAACTTAAATCCAGTTGAGGGCTTAAGCGTAAATTATACCTTAGGTTATGATAGTGCTGAGTCTACAGGTACAACATACGTTCCTATTGGAACCAATACAGTTGCATTAGGTAGTGCTAGTACATCTACTATTACTACTAAACAAGTTAATAGTGACTTAAATGCATCTTTTATTACAGATATTAGTGATAAATTTGAATCTACAACTACAGCAGGTTTCTCATGGCAATCAGATGATACAGAAGTAAGAGCTATTTCAGCTACAGGCTTAGCATTGGGGGTAAAAACTACAGATGGAGCTGCTACAATTTCAACGAATGAAAACAGAAGTCAAAGAACATTTTGGGGTGGTTTTGTACAACAAACATTTGGTTTTGATAATAAATTATTTGTAACAGGAGCATTGAGATTAGATGGCTCGTCGGTATTTGGTGCAGATGAAAGAAATCAATTCTACCCAAAAGCGAGTATGTCTTATTTACTTTCGCAAGAAGATTTTTGGCAAAATAGTTTAGGAAGTATTTTTGATAGTTTTAAAATTAGAGCGGCTTGGGGGCAAGCAGGAAACCTAACAGCAATTGGTCCTTTTGATCGACTTTCAAATTACGGTGCTGTAAGTATTGATGGTAGCTCAGGTTTAATTTCCCCAACACAACTTGGAAATCCAGATTTAAAACCAGAAAGACAAACAGAATTAGAATTTGGATTAGACTTAAGCTTGTTTAAAAATAGACTAGGAATTGAGTTAACATATTATAGCCAAGATATTGAAGATCTTTTATTGGCTAGAACATTATCTCCATCTACAGGAGCAGGTTCTAGAATTGAAAATATTGGAACAATGAAAAATAAAGGATTTGAAGCGTTGTTAACTGCAACACCTGTCCAATCTGGAGATTTTACTTGGTCTGTAACAGGAACTTTTTCTACTAATGAAAATGAAGTGAATAATATAGAAGGGGAACAATTTTCAATTGGTAATTTTGGTTTTTCAGTGGCTAAAAACGGACAACCACTTGGTGTATTTTATCAAGGATATTATGCAAGAAATGATGATGGTAGCTTATTGCTAACTCCAGGAGGGCTTCCTCAAAGAGAAAAAGGATCATATGATTCAAATGGTAATCCTATTCCAGAAAGAGATGCTTCCGGACAACCTAGTGGAGCTAATTTAAGTAAAGTAATAGGTGACCCTAATCCTGATTTTATTGCCTCCTTAATAAATGAAGTTACGTTTAAAAATTTCTCATTTAGAATGCAGTTAGATGCAGTACAAGGTGTTGATGTATTAAGTTGGGATACTAGAATGTATTATCGTTTTGGAGGAGGACCTCAAACTGCTAGTGAGTTAAGAGGCGAAAGTGTTAGAGGTACAGGAGCAGCTAAGTTTGGTATAGCAGAATCTTATATAGAAGATGGTTCTTATGTGAAATTAAGAGAGCTATCAGCTTCTTATTTATTAAAAGATCCTTTAAAAGGCATTGATAATGTAAAATTTACATTGACTGGTCGTAACTTATTATCTTTTGACAACTTTTCAAGTTATGATCCTGAAGTAAATATGGATGGTCAAAGTAATGGATCTAGAGGAGGAGTAATGGGATTAACCCCAATACCAAGAGTAATAAAGATAGGACTAACAGCAACATTTTAATATATAAAAGATGAAAAATTCAAAAACATATAAATTTTTAATCGTTTTACTAATTACCAGCTTTTTATTTACTGGATGTGAAACGGAATTTGATAATCCTAATAACCCTAGTGAAGAGGTTGTATTAGGAACAAAAGAAGGTCTTTTTGCATTAAGCATAGGTATTAGACAATATTATTCTACAGCAACTTTAAGACAAGTAATAGAAGCTCCTGGAATAACAACTAGAGAATTAGGAGTTACCAATACTTTTTTAAATATAAATGAACTAGCAAGAGGTGGGGCAGAATTACCTTCAGAAAGTGGAGGTATTACTAATCCTTGGGTTAGTTTGCTCAAAACAAAAGGAATGGCAGAATCATTAATTGAAGGGGCAAATAATGTTGAACTAACAAGCGGTACAAGAAGTGGACTTATTGCTTATGGTAATTTGTTTAAGGCAATGAGTTTGGGTTATATGATTCAAATGTACGAGCAAGCTCCAATTAACAATGCTGCAGATGGTGCAGCCCCTTTCAGTGATAGAGCTACTGTTTTGGCTGAATGTATAAGGTTATTAGAAGATGCCCGTGACGGTCTTACTACTTCGCCAATGTCACAAGAATTTGAATCAAAAGTACTTTGGTCTAATTTTGATATGCTAAAAACGATAAATGCTTTTTTGTCTAGATATCAATTGATTGCAGGAAATTACACAGAATCTATTTCTGCTGCTGATGCTGTTTTAAACTCTACAAGTACAGTAAATTCAATGTGGGTTTATGATGCTAACAATCAGAACCCTATTTGGAATAGAACGGTGAATTCTGATGATTTAAATCCTCAATCAAATTTTGGATTACAAGGAGCGTATATTCCAGAAGCAGGAGATGGTCGTGTGAGCTTTTACTTAGGAGCTGCTGCAGGAAATGCTAATGCAGATGCAGGAGGTCAACCTCTAAGTGAGATGCTTGGTTTTTTTGAAACGGGTACCACTCCAATACCTATTTATCTTCCGGGGGAAATGATGTTGAATAAGGCAGAAGCTTATGCCAGAACAGATCAACTTGATAAAGCGGTTATTCAATTAAATTTAGTGAGACAAAAAAATAATGATCCTTTAGGTGTTAATGCAAATCTTGGGGCTTGGACTGGTAATGAATCTAGTAAAACAGATATTTTAGAAGAAATTTATAAAAATAGATGTATTGAAATGTTTTTAACAGGTATGCGGTTAGAAGATAGTAGAAGATTTCATCCTGACTTTGTTGTTCCTATGGAAACAAATACTACCAATGAGAGAAATAGAAATTTTTATCCCTATCCGTTTATAGAGCGAGAAAATAATCCTAATACTCCAGCCGATCCAGTTATCTAAAATTAATTTTAATTAAATAACAGAAAAGCGTATTTAAGATGAATTTTTGTATTTTAAATACGCTTTTTTTATAGTAAATTTAAACTCAAATCAACATTAATATGAAACCAGTTTTAACAGGTCTGGATGTTTTAATACAAGACAAAACACTTCAAGAAAAATATACAGGTAATGTGGCTTTATTATGTCATAATGCTTCTATAGATTCAACATATATACCAGCTGCATTAAAATTTCAAGAAATTTTTCAGTCTCGATTTATTAAGTTATTCGGGCCACAACATGGTTTTTCTACCGATGCTCAAGATAATATGATTGAAACTGATCATTTTATTCATCCTTATTTTAATATTCCTGTATATTCTCTTTATTCAGAAACGAGAATACCTACTGATGAAATGCTTGAAGGGATAGATCATTTATTTGTTGATTTACAAGATGTAGGTTGCCGAATGTATACCTACATTTATACTCTTACTCTTATTTTAGAAAAATGTGCAAATAGAGATATTCAAATTGTTGTACTTGATAGACCTAATCCACTAAACGGAGTAGCTATTGAAGGCAATATTTTAGATATGGAATTTGAGTCATTTATAGGGCGACATCCTATCCCAGTAAGACATGCAATGACTATTGGAGAAGTAGCCTTAATGCATCAAAAATTTTGGGCAAAAAAGAAAGCTAATTTAGAGGTAATTAAAATGCAATATTGGAAACGAGAAATGTATTATGAAGATACAAAGTTACCTTGGCTTTTACCTTCTCCAAATTTGCCTCGTTCTGAAAGTGCTTTTACTTTTCCTACAACAGTTCTTTTTGAAGGGACGCTTTTAAGTGAAGGAAGAGGAACTACACAATCATTAGAAATTGTTGGACATCCAAAAATAGAACCCTATTCTTTTTTTACATCTCATTTATCAAATTGTATAAAAAATTCTAATTTAAAAGGGTTTGCCATTAGACCAATAACGTTTCTCCCAACCTTTCAAAAACAAGCAGATATCGTTTGTGGTGGTTTTCAAATACATGTAACAGATAAATCTTTATTTAAACCTTGGAGAGTAGGTCAACTTTTAATGCGAGAAATTTATCATTATTTAGGCGACAATTTTCAATGGAAACAACCTCCATATGAGTATGATTATATCCATCAACCTATTGATATTATCAATGGTTCTGATAAATTAAGGCATTGGGTAGTGAATAATGAACCTTTAGAAAAACTAGATACTTTTGAACATTTAAAAGACTATAAAGAGCAACTCAATCAAATTAAAATATATTAAGTGATTATAACTGTTTAGGCTCTCTTAAAGCTTTAACATCTTTATCATAGTGGATAAAAATATTGGCATAAATTAATCTTGCTAATCGTAAGGTTAACGGTGTAAACAATACAAGTAATACAAAAATACTTATAAAAATGGTCATTAAATCCAAGCCAATAAAATATAATATTATAAAAGTTATAATAGACATGCCTACAGTTAAAGCATAAGAAACATACATGGCCCCATAAAAAAATGAAGGCTCTATTTCGTATTTAAGTCCGCAATTAGGGCAATTAGGGTTCATTTTTAATACCTTTTTTAAGTGTAAAGGATTATTATCTTCAAAAAATGCACCTTCATGGCATCTTGGACATTTATTGGTAACTATACTGTAAATTTTACTTCCCTTTCCAAACATATTTATTGTTAAATATAAATGATACTTTTGCAAATGTAAAATATTATAAATTCATAATTGTAACAAAAGATGCTTAATGCACATAATATAACTGTTTCTTTTTCTGGAGAAGATTTGTTTTCTGGCATAACCTTTAAGTTGGTAGGTGGAGATAGAGTAGGACTTGTAGGGAAAAACGGAGCAGGAAAATCTACCTTGCTAAAGGTAATTTCTAAAGAACAAGAGTATGACACAGGAACACTAGCTTTAGAAAAAAATCTAAAAATTGGCTTTTTAAAACAAGATATAGATTTCGTTTTTGGAAGAACAGTATTAGAAGAAGCCTATGAAGCTTTTACTGAAATAAAAGAAATAGAAAAAAAATTAGAAGAAGTAAACCAAGCGTTGGTTGAAAGAACCGATTACGAAAGTGAAGGTTACCATCAATTAATGGTAGATTTAAGTGATTTAACGCATCGTTTTGAACTGATTGGAGGATATAGTTATCAGGGAGATACTGAGAAAATATTACAAGGGTTAGGTTTTAAACGTCAAGACTTTAATAAACTAACAGATACGTTTTCTGGGGGATGGAGAATGCGTATTGAACTGGCAAAGCTTCTTCTTCAAAATAATGATATTTTATTATTAGATGAGCCTACAAATCACTTGGATATAGAGTCTATTATTTGGTTAGAAGAGTTTTTAAAAGGGTATCCTGGAGCTATTATGTTGGTTTCGCACGATAAAATGTTTTTAGATAATGTAACCAACCGTACTATTGAAATTTCTTTGGGTAAGATTTATGATTATAAATATCCATATTCTAAATATTTAGTGCAGCGAAAAGAATTGAAAGAAAAGCAATTGCAAGCTCAAAAAAATCAAGAGAAAGAAATTGAACGTACAGAGCAATTGATTGAGAAATTTAGAGCTAAAGCAAATAAAGCCTCTATGGCACAATCGTTAATTAAAAAACTAAATAAAGTTGAGCGAATTGAGGTTGATGTAGATGATAATGCTGTAATGAAAGTGCGATTTCCGATGTCGGTTCATCCAGGAAAAATAGTGGTAGAAGCTAAAAATGTGGCTAAACATTATGGAGATAATCAAGTACTTAATAATGTAAATTTATTGATAGAGAGGAATAGCAAGATTGCATTTGTTGGTCAGAATGGACAAGGAAAATCTACATTGGCAAAAATGATAGTAGGTGAAATTCCTTACCAAGGAGATCTAAAATTAGGGCATAATGTTCAAATAGGCTATTTTGCTCAAAATCAAGCGGAATACCTTGATGGAGAAAAAACAGTGTTGCAAACTATGGAAGATGCTTCTAATGATGGCAATCGTGTAAAAGTACGTGATATGTTAGGTGCATTTTTATTTGGAGGAGATGATGTGGAAAAGAAAGTGAAAGTACTTTCTGGTGGTGAGCGTAACCGTTTGGCTTTATGTAAAATGTTACTTTCTCCATTTAATGTATTGGTAATGGATGAGCCTACCAATCACTTAGATATTGCCTCAAAAAATGTATTGAAACAAGCACTTCAAAATTTCGAAGGAACTCTAATAATAGTATCTCATGATAGAGATTTTCTTCAAGGGTTAACCAAAACCGTTTATGAATTTAAAGATGGTCATATTAAGGAGTATTTAGGAGATATTGATTATTATTTAGAAGAACATAACTTAGAAAATTTACGAGAGGTCGAAAAACGAACCAAAGAAGAAATAAAAGTAGCTGGTTCAAAAAGTACTTCTAAAAATGATTATCTAAAAGATAAGGAACTAAAAAAAATACAAAATAAACTCTCTAAAATTGAAACTGAAATTGCCGATTTAGAAAGAGAGGTAGCTCAAATAGATAAAAAACTAGCCGACGAAAGTCAGTATGAAAAAGTAACCAGTCAACCAGATTTCTTTAAAAAATATCAAGCAAAAAAAGATAAAATAGAGCAATTAATGGAAGAATGGGAAAGTTTACATGAGTTGTTGGAGGGGTAGTTATCTTACGAGAAATATCACACTTACGCACTCAATTATAATAAATTCAAATTAACTCGTGGACTGGATTTTAACGCCAAAGTAATATACAATAGAAAAATAAAAAGCGTTAAAAACACCACAGAATTAAAAGGTATTGATCAGTTTTCCACGTTAAAAATGTTTGCAATACCCGAAAATAATATTTCAGGTAAATTTAGTTTAAGTAAGAAAATAAATCAAATTAAATATGGGTTAGTCGCATCTGGAACGTATAATGAATTCTTTCAAATAGTTAACTCCAATACTTCAAAAAATACTTCAAAAAGTGCATCGCTACTCGGTAAAGTAAGAACATTTTTTAAAAAAGCTCCGAATTTTGAAATAGGGTATGAATATTCTCCATCTAATTACGTAAGTAATTTTTCAAATTCAAAATTTAAGAATAATGAGTTTTTTATTAATCTTGATTATGATTTTTTAAAAGACTTTACTTTAAAAGCAGATTATTCAAGGTTTAATTATCAAAATGAAGATGCGGATTTTAAAAACAAATTCGACGTTGCAAATGCTTCGCTTTTTTATCGAAAAGAAGATAGTCCTTGGGGTTTTGAATTTGAAATTACAAACCTTTTCAACAATCAATTTAGAAAAGAAAATTTTTTTTCAGACTTTTTGATAAGCGACCAAAGTACATTTGTGTTGCCTAGAATTTTGATGTTAAAAATATCTTATAAATTATAATTTATCAAACAATTTTCCATTTTACAGAAATTAAAAAAACAGAATGTAACAAAAGTTTCATATTGAGATGATAAATATCATTTAATAAAATTCTTTTCCTTTTTACTTTTGAAGATAATAATTAAATAAACACTTCAAAATTATGGAAATAGCACAAGAAGTAAAGACAAGAGTTTACAAGTTTGGAAATAAAGTTGCAGATGGTGATAGCACAATGCGGAATTTATTAGGTGGAAAAGGAGCTAATTTAGCAGAGATGAGTAAAATAGGGATTCCTGTACCTCCTGGATTTACAATTACAACAGAAGTATGTACTGAATATAATGAACTAGGACGAGAAGCTGTAGTTCAAATGATAAAGGGAGATGTAGAAGCTGCCATAGAGAATATTGAACAAATTATGAATGCCAAATTTGGCGATAAAGATAATCCTCTATTAATTTCCGTACGATCTGGAGCTAGAGTTTCTATGCCTGGTATGATGGACACTGTATTAAATTTAGGATTAAATGATGATGTTGTTTTAGGATTGGCAGAAAAAACAAAAAATGAGCGTTTTGCTTGGGATTCTTACCGAAGATTTATTCAAATGTATGGAGGCGTAGTTTTAGGAATGAAACCAGAATCAAAAGAAGATATAGATCCTTTTGAGGAAATTATGGAACACCTCAAAGAAAAAAGAGACATTGAATTAGATACTGAGTTTTCTATTCAAGATTTAAAAGATTTGGTATATGATTTTAAAGATGCGGTAAAAAAACGTACAGGTCATGATTTTCCTACAGATCCTTGGGATCAACTTTGGGGTGCGGTAATGGCAGTGTTTAATAGTTGGAATGGAGATAGAGCTGTTTATTATAGAAATATGAATGGTTATCCTGCCGATTGGGGTACAGCGGTGAACGTACAAGCTATGGTTTATGGTAATATGGGTGACAATTCAGGTACTGGTGTTTGTTTTACGAGAGATGCGGGTACCGGGGAAAATATGTTTAACGGAGAATACCTAATCAATGCTCAAGGAGAAGATGTTGTAGCTGGTGTAAGAACTCCACAACAAATTACTAAAATTGGCTCTAAACGTTGGGCAGAATTGGCTAAAATAGAAGAAGATGAAAGAGCAGAAAAGTATCCTTCTTTAGAAGAATTAATGCCAGCTATATTTAATGAATTGAATGAATATCAAGATAAATTAGAGAAACATTATAGAGATATGCAAGATATGGAGTTTACCATACAAGAAGGTAAACTTTGGATATTGCAAACACGGAATGGTAAGCGTACTGGTGCAGCCATGGTAAAAATTGCAAAAGATCTTTTAGATGAAGGGTTAATCAGTGAAGAAGAGGCTGTAATGTCTATAGAACCAAATAAATTAGATGAATTATTACATCCTGTTTTCGATCCTAAAGCATTAAAATCTTCTAATGTAATTGCTCAAGGATTGCCAGCATCTCCAGGTGCAGCTACTGGTAAAATTGTATTCTTTGCAGATGAGGCAGATAAATACAAAAGCAGTATTTTGGTACGAATAGAAACTTCTCCAGAAGATTTAGAGGGTATGAATATTGCGAAAGGAATTTTAACAGCAAGAGGAGGTATGACTTCTCATGCTGCCGTAGTAGCCAGAGGAATGGGTAAATGTTGTGTTTCAGGAGCTGGTGCCTTAAAAATTGACTATAAAAAAAGAACATTAGTTGTAGATGGTAAAGAGTTTCACGAAGGTGATTGGTTGTCTTTAAATGGTTCTACAGGTAATATAATTGAAGGTAAAGTAGCAACTGTTGAACCTGATTTAAGTGGTGAGTTTGCTGAAATAATGAAGTTAGCTGACAAATTCAGTTCTATGCAAGTTAGAACTAATGCAGATTCTCCTAAAGATGCAAAAGTGGCAAGAAGTTTTGGAGCACAAGGTATTGGTTTGACCAGAACGGAACATATGTTTTTTGAAGTTGATAGAATTAAAGCTATGCGAGAAATGATTCTTGCAGATACCGTAAAAGGTAGAAAAGAAGCTTTAAAAGAATTGCTGCCAATGCAAAGAGAAGATTTTGAAGGTATCTTTGAAGCAATGCAAGGTCTTCCTGTAACTGTTAGGTTGTTAGACCCACCTTTACATGAGTTTGTGCCTCATCAATTGGCAACTCAAAAAGATTTAGCAGAAGAAATGCATATTACATTAGAAGCCGTAAAAAGTAAAGTTTCTGAATTGGAAGAGTTTAACCCAATGTTAGGTCATCGTGGTTGTAGATTAGGTATAACGTATCCTGAGATTACAGAAATGCAAACTAGAGCAATTCTTGAAGCGGCATTAAATCTAAAAGAAAGAGGTATAGAAACTATTCCTGAAATTATGATACCTTTAATTGGTACAGTTGCTGAGTTTGAAAATCAAGAAGCTGTGATTAGAGCTACTGCTAATGAAGTTTTTGAAGAAAGAGGAGCTACTGTTAAGTATTTGGTTGGTACCATGATTGAGATTCCAAGAGCTGCATTATTAGCAGATAAAATTGCTGAAAAAGCAGATTTCTTCTCTTTTGGTACTAATGATTTAACTCAAATGACCTTTGGTTATTCACGTGATGATGCTGGTAAGTTTTTACCAATTTATTTAAAGAGAGGAATTTTAAAAGTAGATCCTTTTGAAGTATTAGATAGAGATGGTGTTGGCCAATTGGTACAATTAGGAACTCAAAGAGGAAGAAGTACCAAAGAGAATTTAAAAGTTGGAATTTGTGGTGAGCATGGTGGTGAGCCTAGCTCTGTTGAATTTTGTTATGAAACAGGTATGAACTACGTAAGTTGTTCTCCGTATCGTGTTCCAATTGCAAGATTAGCGGCCGCTCAAGCAGCAATTAAGTCAAATAAATAATTTATTTAAATTTTAAAATAAAGAACCCAAAGTAATTTTTACTTTGGGTTTTTTTTATTGATTATAAAAATATATTTCCGATTATAGTGGAATATTTCCATGCTTTCTATCGGGTTTATGCACTTCTTTATTTTCTAACATACTAAATGCTTTTAGTAATTTTCTGCGTGTATCTTTTGGTAAAATTACTTCGTCAATAAATCCACGCTCAGCTGCTCTAAAAGGATTTGCAAATTTTTCTGCATATTCCTTTTCTTTTTCTGCTAATTTTTCTTCCGGATTATCAGCTACTTTAATTTCTTTTTTAAAAATTATTTCACTAGCACCTTTTGCTCCCATAACCGCAATTTCTGCACTTGGCCATGCAAAATTCATGTCTGCACCAATATGTTTAGAGTTCATTACATCATAAGCTCCGCCATAGGCTTTTCTGGTAATTAAAGTCACTCTTGGTACTGTAGCTTCACTTAAAGCATAAAGTAATTTCGCACCATTTACAATAATGCCGTTCCACTCTTGATCTGTTCCTGGTAAAAATCCTGGAACATCTACCAGTACTAATAAAGAAATATTAAAACAATCACAAAAACGAGCAAATCTAGCAGCTTTTTTAGAACTATTTACATCTAATACACCAGCTAAAAATAAAGGTTGGTTTGCAATAATACCTATACTTCTACCTCCTAAGCGGGCAAAACCTACAATTATATTTTCAGCATAATCTTTATGAATTTCAAAAAAAGAATCATTATCGATAATGCCAGTAATAACCTTATGCATATCGTAGGGCTTATTCGCATTATCTGGGACAATATTTTCTAGTTCATCTCTAATTTCATCACGAAAGGAATATGGTAGCTTTTTGGTGATTTCTTTATTGTTTTGAGGCAGGTAACTTAAAAGTTTTTTAATGTCTTTAAGGCATTCAAAATCATTTGCAGAAGTGATATGAGCAACACCAGATTTTGTGGAGTGTGCAGAAGCTCCACCCAGTTCTTCACTAGTAACTTCTTCGTTTGTAACTGTTTTTACAACATTTGGACCTGTCACAAACATATAACTCGTGTTTTCTACCATAAATGTAAAGTCGGTCATTGCAGGTGAATACACCGCTCCACCGGCACAGGGTCCCATAATGGCTGAGATTTGAGGGATAACACCTGATGATTGTACATTTCTATAGAAAATATCAGCATAACCACCTAAAGATCGAACTCCTTCTTGAATTCTAGCTCCACCAGAATCATTTAAACCAATACATGGTACACCAACTTTTAGGGCGGCATCCATTACTTTACATATTTTTTCTGCATGTGTTTCTGATAATGAACCTCCAAAAACAGTAAAATCTTGAGCAAAAACATATACCAATCTACCATCAATAGTACCATAACCAGTTACAACACCATCACCAAGAAACTGTTGTTTTTGCATGTTAAAATCTGTGGTTCTATGGGTAACTAACATGCCCATTTCTTCAAAAGAACCTTCGTCAAGTAAGAAATTAATGCGTTCTCTTGCTGTTAGTTTTTTCTTTTGATGTTGTTGTTCAATTCGTTTTTGACCACCACCTAAATGTGCTTGGACAATCTTTTCTTTTAACTTTTTTGATTTTTTATCCATAGTAATTAGTTTGGAAGTCTTAATGTCTTTTGATCTTCTACATATTTTTTTACAGCAATTAATGCTGCAATTTTAGCTTCATGTTCAACACTTTCTTTTAAGGCCTCAGGAGCGTAATGCTTTTTTACAAAAAGTGTGTCAAAATTTCCAGAACGGAAAGCTTCGTGTTTACAAACAAACTTACCAAAAGATAATGTAGTTTCAATTCCTTCTATTTGATAGTTTTCAATAGCTCTAATCATTAAAGCAATAGATTCTTCACGTGTTTTGCCATAAGTGATTAGTTTTGCTAACATAGGATCGTAATATATAGGAACATCCATTCCTTGTTTATACCCATTGTCAACACGAATATTTTTTCCAGATGGTAAATTATATGTTTCTAACGTACCCACACTTGGCAAAAAGTTGTGTAAAGGATCTTCGGCATAAATTCTTAATTCTAAAGCATGTCCATTAATATTTACATCAAATTGTTTTATGGGTAATTCTTCTCCTCGAGCAACACGTATTTGCAGTTCAACCAAATCTAAACCTGTAATTAGTTCGGTAACAGGATGTTCTACTTGTAATCTGGTGTTCATTTCAAGAAAGTAAAAATTATTATCAGCGTCAACTAAAAATTCTACTGTTCCAGCACCAACATAGTTACAAGCTTTAGCAACATTTATAGCGGCTTGCCCTATAATTCCACGAAGTTCAGTAGATAAAACGGTGGATGGAGCCTCTTCAATTACCTTTTGATGCCGACGTTGAATACTACATTCTCGTTCAAATAAATGAATGTTATTTCCATGACTGTCACACATCACTTGTATTTCAATATGTCTTGGTGAGCTAATGTATTTTTCTATAAAAACAGCACCATTACCAAAAGCTGAAGTAGCTTCGCTTATGGCTCTATTCATTTGTTCATTTAATTCATTTTCTTTTTCTACAATTCGCATTCCTTTACCTCCACCACCAGCAGCAGCTTTTATAAGTATTGGAAACCCTATTTTTTTAGCAATTTTAATAGCTTCTTCAGGATCAGATATTGCACGATCAATACCAGGAACCATAGGGATATCATAATTTTTAACGGCATCTTTTGCAGCCAATTTATCACCCATCATTTTAATAGCTTTGCTCTTTGGTCCAATAAAAGTGATATTGTTTTTTTCACATTGTTCAGCAAATTCAGCATTTTCACTTAAAAAACCATATCCAGGATGTATGGCATCTACGTTTAAATTTTTTGCAACTTCAATAATTTTATCACCCCGTAAATACGATTCATTCGAAGGAGGTTGGCCAATACATACGGCTTCATCTGCAAATTCAACATGTGGGGCATGTCTATCAGCTGTTGAGTAAACCGCAACTGTTTTTATACCCATTTTTTGTGCGGTTTTCATTACTCTTATTGCAATTTCTCCTCTATTGGCTATTAGTATTTTTTTCATTTGCTTAAATTTTTACCAATCATAAAGATTAATAATTTTAAAGTTTGGTAGTATATTTTTTTAGGGGCTTATTATGATTCAAATTCTATTAACATATTTCCTTTTTCTACGGTGTTTCCCTTAACAGCAGTAACCGACTTAATAGTTCCTTTACGTGGTGAAGTTATTATGTTTTCCATTTTCATAGCTTCTAGTATAAGTAACGGATCATTTTCTTTAACTTCTTGACCTGCTTTTACATTAACTTCCAAAATTAAACCAGGCATCGGTGCTTTTATATAATCTACATTCTTTGTTGAGCTGGAAGAGAATCCCATCTCTTTAATTAATTGATCTAAATTATCATTAATTGCTACTTCGTATTTGTTGCGATTAACTATGATAACATATTGTTTTTTGTTAAAATTAGATTCTAAAATTTCAATATGATATGGTTTGCTACAATCAAGCAAATGATATTTATTAGTATCATTTTCAATAACATTAAGAGATATAATATCTTTATTACTGATATTAAACTCTTCAGTATCGTTAACTATAACTTTATAAGTGTTGCTCATAGAATTTGTTAATTAAGGATTTTTCAAAGCTATAATAAATCTTTTAATTTTAAGTTTTTGTTTTTATTTAGCCTTGCTAATATTTTTTGAAAAGCGATAGCAGTAATTAAAGCATCACCAGTGGCGGTATGCCGATCTACTTTTTCTATTTTTAACTCTTCACATAAATCGTCTAAACTATAATTTTTTAAATTTTCTTGATAGACTAAATGTTTAGACATTTTAAAAAGTACACCAGTATCTAAACAGAGATTTTTTAATTTTCCTAAATTATTTCTACGCATCATACGATCTACCATAGCCATATCAAATCCAACATGATGTCCAACTAAGACATCATTTTTTATATAATCTAAAAATTTTTCAATGGCTTCTTTTTCAGATACCTTTTCTAAATTTCCTCCTTTTAGAATACCATGTATTTTTACTGATTCTGATTTAAATACGTCTTGTTTAAGGTATATTTCAAAACTATCAGAAACATTTATTGTATTGTTTAAAACTGAAATTGCCCCAATAGATAAAATTCTATCTTCAATTTTGTCAAAACCTGTTGTTTCGGTATCAAAAACTACAAACCGAGTTTCTGATAATAATTTTTTTTCATCCTTTTTAAATCCGGCTAAGTACGTTTTGTAAGAATCAGGATAATTCTTTCTTTTAAATAACCATTTAAACATTATGATAAATTTATAATTTTAAAACGATATTTTAATAAATCTTGGATTTCTCTAATGGGTTTAAAACAGCGTTTAAGTTTCAATTTTTCTTCTTTATTTAAGGTTTCTAAATTAATAAACTTACCAGAATCGTTATTTGCAATACCTTGTTTGGTTTTAAATTTTAGTAATGCCTTAAAAGCATAGGAGCAAGAATCGTACAATTCTTTATTTTCTGGTTCTAGCTCACTAAGTTTTTCATAACGCAAGGCTGTATTATTTATATTTTTTATTTTATGAGTTAAAATGAGTAATCTGGCAGCATCAATTAATGGCATTAATGCTCTAACTTTAATATTGAAAAAATCTTCATATTTCCCATTTTTCTCTAATACCATTTGTTTAAAAAATCCAAGAGGCGGAGGGCTCTGTAAAATATCTTTAGCCAATAACGATAACAAATGTGATGATTGTTCTAACGAATTAAAAATACTGTCGGTTAAATTATTTACTAATGTTTTATTACCATAAATTCTACTAAAATCAAAAAAGATAGAAGATAAAAGAATGGCCTTGTTATCTGGGTTTACAATCCAATTTTCAAATTGAGCTTTCCAATTAGAATATGACATACACCATTCGGGGTTGCTAGCCATCATTTCTGCAGTACAGTATTCGTACCCTATTTTATGTAAAGATTTAGTAATATGTCCTGCTAATTTTAAAAAATAGGCTTGTGTTTCGTCATATTTATCTTCTGGTACATCTTGAAAAATTAGGGCACTATCTTGATCAGAATATAGCAATTGCTCTTTTCTACCTTGGCTACCTAATGCCAGCCATGAAAATTCTACAGGAGGGGGAGTTTCCATTTTTTTAATGGCATTTTCAATAACCCGAAATGTAATAGCATCATTAAGTTCAGAAATAATTTTACAGATATGACGTATTGGAATATTCTGATCTAAATAAGCTTTTAATAAATTGTGAGCTTTAGCTCTAACATTTCTTAAACTTTTAGTTCTATTAGCTCTTTTTATTTCTTTTAATAAAACTGAAGGGTTATTGCCTATAGACAGTACAATGTCATGTCGTGTTAAAACACCAACTAAAGGGGTGTTGTAAGTGCCATCTTTGGTAACACATAAGTGTCCAATATTGAACTTAATCATCTGCAATTGTGCTTCAGCAACAGTAATTTTTTTATTACAGGCAACCACAGGATGAGACATAATATTTTTAACACTATTTTCAATAGAAAACTTTCCTGTAGCAATTTTATGTTTTAAATCACTATTTGTAATAATACCTATAGGATGCTTTTTTTGATTTACAATAACTATACAACTAATACCGTGTTTACTCATTAATATGGCGGCTTCTTTTACAGTGGCATCTTCTTGACAAATTATGGGTTTTTTAGTGTAATTTGCTGTTTTTAAGTTTTGAATATCTTGATTGTTATTGGGTATATAATCATTAAAAATTTCATCACTTTGCTCTTGAGTATAAGGGGTAAATGCATTTGATGCAAAAGTGGTAATTAAATATTTATTTATTTTTTTATTGTTTTCAGAGGCTTGCTGAAAAACATTGATAGGAATGCCGTAGATAATAGATTCTTCATTGGCAGAAGCCTTTAATGTATAATTTTCTTGAGCTAGTAATGCACGTAAACCAAAAATATCACCGCTGTCACAAATATCTATCATTTCATTTTTATCTCCTTTAATTCTATGAAGACCGATAGCTCCATTTCTAACCATATAAAAATGATCGTGGTAAGCTTCGTTTACGTTAAAAACAATTTTCCCTTTTTCTAGATAAATTATTTTAACTTCTTTAGATATTTGTTCTAATTTTTCATCCTTCAACAAATCAAAGGGAGGAAATCTTTTTATAAAATCATATATTCTTTCGGCTATTGAATTCTTCATTTACTTATTTAATATTGCAATTATTAATAAAGGCTACACCATAATTGTTATGATGTAGCCTCAGTTTTATTTGAATTATATAGCTAATATGTTAATCAAAATAACTAAAAGTTTCACCATCTTTTATTTGCAGTAAAGACTCATAAATTAATTTTATAACATTTTCTACATCATCTTTATGAACCATCTCTACAGTAGTGTGCATATAACGTAAAGGTAAAGAAATTAAAGCACTTGCTACACCGCTGTTACTGTATGCAAAGGCATCGGTGTCGGTACCAGTAGCACGAGATAAGGCTGCTCTTTGGAAAGGAATTTTTTGCTTTTCAGCAGTTTCAGTTATTAAATCACGTAATTTTTGTTGTACAGCTGGTGCGTATGCAATAACAGGACCTTTACCTGTTTCACAATGTCCCTGAATTTTTTTATCAATCATTGGAGTGGTAGTGTCATGAGTTACATCAGTTACAATTGCAGCATTAGGTTTAATTCTTTCTGCAATCATTTGAGCACCTCGTAAGCCTATTTCTTCTTGAACAGAGTTAACTAAATACAAACCAAAAGGTAATTCTTTTTTATTTTCTTTTAAAAGTCTTGCTACTTCAGCAATCATAAAGCCACCCATTCTATTATCTAACGCTCTACAAACAAAGTTGTCTTTGTTTAAGATGTGAAATTCATCAGGATACGTAATAACACAACCTACATGAACACCTAATTTTTCTACTTCATCTTTTGTTTTACAACCACAATCAATAAAAATATTTTCTGGTTTTGGGGCTTCTTCTTTTGATTTATTTCTGGTATGTATTGCAGGCCATCCAAATACACCTTTTACTATACCTTTTTTAGTATGAATATTTACAACTTTACTTGGTGCAATTTGATGATCAGAACCACCATTACGTACCACATAGATTAATCCATTATCTGAAATATAATTTACATACCATGAAATTTCATCAGCATGGCCTTCTATAACTACTTTATATTTTGCTTTTGGGTTTATAACGCCAACTGCGGTGCCATAGGTGTCGGTAATAAATTCGTCTACATATGGTTTTAGATAATCCATCCATATTTTTTGACCATCCCATTCATAACCAGTAGGTGATGCATTATTTAAATATTTTTCTAGAAATGTTATTGATTTTTTTGTGAGAATACTACTTTTCGCCATAATCTTATTTTAGTTTTTACTTTAAAAATATTTTATCTCAAAATTAACGTTTATATTTTAAATGTAATTGTTTGAAACATGTAATTTTGGAATGATTTTAGCTGTATGTCTGTTATATATTTACAATGAAGCACTTTTTTATCATATTACTTTTTTTATCATCTTCATTAATAGAAGCTCAATCTGTAAAAAAAGACACAATTATTGGAGATAAAATATTGATTGAAGGAGATTCTATAATGTTTACTCTAGATGATGTAATTGTGTTAAGTAAACTAAAATTTAATTCAACTAAAGAGCAACGTTATTATTATTGGTATTGGAAAAAAGTGCACAATGCTTATCCTTATGCAAAACTAGCTGCTGAAAGGTTGTTACAATTAAATGAACAGTTAAAAAAAATTAGGTCAAAACGTAAACGGAAAAAGCATATAAAAAAAATGCAGAATTACATGGAAGATGAGTTTGCAGAGAAACTTAAAAAAATGACGCGTACAGAAGGGAGAATACTTATTAAATTAATTCATCGTCAAACAGGATTAACTACGTTTGAATTAATAAAAGAATACCGTAGTGGTTGGAACGCATTTTGGTATAATTCTACGGCAGGACTTTTTAAATTATCGTTAAAAAGTGAATATCATCCAGAAAGTAAAGCAATTGATTTTTTAATTGAAGATATTTTACAACGGTCATTTATACAAGGTAATCTTGAAAGACAAGAAGCTAGATTAAAGATTGATTATTTGGATTTAGTACCTAAATATAAAGATATTGATATCGTTGAAGTGATTAATAATAGAGATAAATAGGTTTAGTTTTAAGCATTGTTTGCTCAATAAATGTACTTTTTTTAACAACCTGAGTTGTTAGCGTCATTTAATAAATTAAGACTACAAGACTTATGATTAATTGGTTTAAATAAATCCTTTTTTGTAGTCTCAATTTAAAAATGTGGTGTTACTTTTTTATAACTATACTATTAATTGCTATATGTCAGTCCCGTTTCCATGAGTTTAGCTTCAGAAAAAAGTATATTATTTTCAAGATGAATATGTTTGTGTAAATCATCTTCAAATTCTTTTAGTAAAGAAAATGTAACTCGATAGGTGTTACAAGCATCAGCTGGAGGGGTATAATTATTGCTTAAAGTTTCTATTTTTCTAAATCTATCACCTTCATTTTCATGTTCATGCATCATCATTTCAATAGGATTTTCAACGGTGCCAAAATGAGGTTTTTTCATTATTGTTCCTTTTTGCTTAGAATCAACCATTTTTCGGATAAATGGAAATAAGATTAACTCTTCTTTTTTCATATGTGCAGTAAGTTCACCTGCAGAAGCTATATAATGTTCATTTATTTCAAATAATTCGGGATGACTACCACCATGAACCTTACAAAGCTTGTCTAAATATTGTTTTAAAATTGGAATTTTCTCTTCAACATAACGGTGATGTTTTTTCTCTATATAATCTGCTAGTAAATCTAAAGGCCAAGATTTAAAATCTACTTGATCATTGTTGCTTTGATTTTGAACAGCCTCTAATTCATTATAAAGCACAGAGGCATTTACATTATTTTTTTTGGCAACTTCCTCAACGTTTCTATTTCCTTTACAACAAAAATCGATGCCATATTTTTTGAAAATTTGTGCAGTTCTGTAGTTTTCTGTTACTATTTGACCAACTGTTTTGTGTGCTATTTTTTTCATAATATTTGTAAGTTAGATATTATTACCTTTTTATCATAAATTAATTTAATTTTTTTTTATCGTTTTAAGTAGGTTAGTCCTATATTTAAATCTGTTGTTAATTCAAATAAACTGGTTTCTTCTAACATTTGTTTTAATTTATTTCTAATAACAACAAACTTATTATGTAACGGGCAAGGTTCTTTAGCATTACACTTATCTAGTCCTAAACCACAACCTAAATATATAGAATCTCCGTCTATAGCATATACAATGTTACTTAGTTTTATCTTTTTAATAGTGGCCTTATCAATCTGAAATCCACCTGAAGGCCCTTTAACTGAATCTAAAATGTTATTCTTAGCAAGCTGATGAAGTATCTTAGCAGTAAAGGCAACAGGAGAATTAATTTCTTCGGCAATTTCCTTCAAACTCACACGCTTGTCTTGCAACGATTGTAAGGCAATGTATGTAGAGGCTTTAATACCGTACTCACAGGCTTTAGAAAACATTCTTTAGATTTTAATTTGTTACAAAGGTACACTAGAATTTTAATTCGGACAAATTTATCGGAAATTATCTTGTAAATCTATATATAGAAAGGAAATCTTATTCTATATGTTTTTAATTTAAATAACCAAATTATTATTTAAACATATCTAATCCTGGTATATTTGGCATTCCATCTTTTGCCGCAGCAGCCATTTCAGAATCGTTTATTGAATTGGCTTTTTTAAGAGCATCATTTAAAGCAATAATTAAATAATCTTCTAATTCTTCTTTATCTTGTAAAAGGCTATCGTCAATTGATATACTTTTTATAGTTCTATTGGCTGTAATTGTCACT
This sequence comes from Aureibaculum marinum, assembly GCF_003813905.1. Lineage (GTDB taxonomy): Bacteria > Bacteroidota > Bacteroidia > Flavobacteriales > Flavobacteriaceae > Aureibaculum > Aureibaculum marinum. Next base: position 99,476 of record NZ_RPFJ01000003.1, on the reverse strand, counting down.
TTAATATTTCCTTGATTAGAAGTGCCTTCAACATATACAGTATCTAATCTTTTTTTTGTTTCTTCTATTTTTTGTTGGGCTTCTTTTAATTTACCCATCATACCTTGAAAATCTCCAAACATTATTTTTTACTTTTAGTGCTTATATTCTTTTAATTATTGTACTACTTTATTGTAAAAGAAGCGTGTAAACTGAATTTTACTGTGTAAAGAATTAATTGTACTTGCAAAATTACTACTTTTAGGGAATAATTCTAAATAATAAAAAATGAATAAGATTGTTTCTGTTTTCCTAATTGTTCTCATTACTTTTGTCGCTTCATGTAAAAAAGATAATATGCAAGTTGTAGATATAAAACCACCTGTTGCTGATATAATACCAAAAGAATTAAAAACGCACGGTGATGTTAGAATAGATAATTATTATTGGATGCGATTGTCAGATGAGCAAAAGAATGCTGAAAATCCGGATGAACATACCCAAAAAGTGTTAGACTATTTGAATGCTGAAAATGATTATTTTGATAAAAAATTAGGACATACAGAGAAATTTAGAGAGGATTTGTTCCAAGAAATGAAAGCTAGAATTAAAGAAGATGATGAATCTGTACCTTATAAAGATAATGGATATTTTTACATTACTAGATATGTAAAAGGAGGACAATATCCAATTTATGCTCGTAAAAAAGAATCATTAGAGACTGAAGAGGAATTGTTGTTTGATGTTAATAAAATGGCAGAAGGTCATGATTATTATCGATTAGGAGGATTAAATGTAAGTCCAAATAACAAATATGTTGCTTTTGGTGTAGATACAGTTAGTCGTCGCCAATATGTTTTGCAATTTAAAAATTTAGAAACTGGTGAGTTTTATCCAGAAAAGATTGAGAATACAACAGGATCTTCAGTATGGGCAAATGATAATAAAACAGTTTTTTACACAAAGAAAAATCCAACTACTTTACGTGCAGAACGAATATTTAAGCATGTTTTAGGTACAGATCCTTCTAAAGATGTTGAAATTTATTTCGAAGAAGATGATACTTTCAGCACTTATGTATTTAAAACTAAATCTAATCAGTTTATTTCTATTGGTTCAAGTAGTACGTTAACTACAGAATATCAAGTATTAAATGCAGACAATCCTGATGGTAAATTTAAAATTGTACAACCAAGAGTAAAAGGATTAGAATATCATATTTCTCATTTTGAAGACAATTTTTATATCTATACAAATAAAGATAAAGCTTCAAACTTTAAACTGATGAAAACTCCAATTAATAAGACTGAATTAGAAAATTGGGTAGATGTTATACCACATAGAGAAGATGTTTTACTAGAAGACATATCTATATTTAAAGATTATTTGGTGTTGGAAGAACGTTCAAACGGATTAAGTAAAGTTCGAATCAAAAGATGGGACGGTACATCAGATGAGTACTTACCGTTTGATGAAGAAACCTATTCTGTAAATGTTTATAATAATCTAGAATTTGATACAGATATTATAAGGTATGGATACAATTCATTTACTACTCCAGCTTCAGTTATTGATTATAACATGAAAGATAAATCTAAAGAAATTAAAAAAGAGCAAGAAGTACTAGGAGGTAAGTTTAATAAAGATAATTATACTAGTAAAAGAATTTGGGTAACGGCCAGAGATGGTAAAAAAGTTGCGATTTCAATCGTTCATAGAAAAGACACAGAATTAGGAAAGAATACCCCTTTATTATTATATGCTTATGGCTCTTACGGAGCAACTATACCTGACGGATTTAGCACTACACGTTTAAGCTTATTAGATAGAGGTTTTGTATATGCTTTGGCACATATTCGTGGAGGGCAATATTTAGGCAGACAATGGTATGAAGATGGTAAATTATTTAATAAAATGAATACGTTTACTGACTTTATTGATTGTACAAAATACTTAATAGAAAACAATTATACATCACCAGAACATTTATATGCGATGGGCGGATCAGCAGGAGGACTATTAATGGGTGCTGTTATTAATATGAATCCAGAATTATATAAAGGTGTAGTTGCCGCTGTACCTTTTGTAGATGTTGTTACTACCATGTTAGATGAGACTATTCCGTTAACTACATTTGAATATGATGAATGGGGTAATCCAAATGAAAAAGAATATTATGATTATATGTTGTCTTATTCACCTTATGATAATGTAGAGAAAAAAGAATATCCTAATTTGTTAATTACTACAGGATTACACGATAGTCAAGTACAGTATTACGAGCCAGCAAAATGGTTGGCCAAATTAAGAGCAAATAAAACGGACAATAATTTACTAGTGATGTATACTGATATGGAGTCTGGTCATGGTGGGGCTTCAGGAAGATTTAATGCTTTAAGAGATACAGCAAGAGATTATGGATTTATATTAGAAATGGAAGGAATTAAAGAATAGTTTATTATAAAGTTAAAAAAAAGTGCCTTTTAATGGTACTTTTTTTGTTTAAAAGCACTCTATTTTTTAATATAGTAACTACCATCGTATTTATATTAAATAGAAAATCTAGTCTGATTTGTAAAAAGAGATTTTGATTAGATATTCAATCTAAAAAATATTGTTTTTTATTTAAATGATTGAAAAGCAGTAGTTTGTGTTTGAAAATTAGGTTTTTAACAGGATTTTAAAACCGTTTTAAAAAAAAGCAGTAAATTTGCTACTTAGTTAATAGTAATCAGAAATTGATTTATATGAGCCATAAATTTGGTATAACCGAAAACGTTTTAGAGCTCATTGGCAATACCCCAATGATTAAATTAAATAAAATTACCGAGAAATTAGACGGTAAGTTCTACACTAAGTTTGAAGGTTACAACCCAGGTCATTCAACCAAAGACAGAATAGCACTTCACATTATTGAACAAGCAGAAAAACAAGGTTTAATCAAAAAAGGAACAACAATTATAGAAACTACATCTGGTAATACAGGGTTTAGTATTGCTATGGTTAGTATTATTAAAGGTTACGATTGTATCTTGGCAGTTTCGTCAAAATCGTCTAATGATAAAATAGACATGTTAAAAGCTATGGGGGCAAAAGTTTATGTTTGTCCAGCTCATGTTAGTGCTGATGACCCGCGATCATATTATAATGTTGCCAAAAGATTACATTCTGAAATAGCAGATTCAGTATATATCAATCAATATTTTAATCAATTAAATGTTGATGCACATTACAATACAACTGGACCAGAAATATGGGAGCAAACTAATGGTAAAATCACTCACTTAGTTGCTGCTAGTGGTACTGGAGGAACAATTTCAGGTACTGCTAAGTATTTGAAAGAACAAAATCCAAATATAAAAATCCTTGGCGTAGATGCTTTTGGGTCTGTTTTAAAGAAATTTCATGAAACAGGCGAATTGGATTTGGAAGAGAGTTATCCTTACCGTATCGAAGGATTAGGTAAGAATTTAATTCCAACAGCTACAGATTTTGAAGTTATTGATAAGTTCGAAAAAGTTAGTGATGAGGATAGTGCACATAGAGCTAGAGAAATAGCTTTAACAGAAGGTATTTTTGCTGGGTACACAAGTGGAGCTGCTATGCAAGCAACTTTTCAATTAGCTGAAAAAGGTGAATTTGATAAAAATAGTAACGTTGTTGTTATTTTTCCAGATCACGGTTCAAGATATATGAGTAAAATTTATAGTGATGATTGGATGCGAGAACAAGGTTTTTTTGATACTGAAAAATTTGCTCAGGCAGAAATTGAATTTGTAAAATAATATATTGATAGTTTATTAATAAGGCTTCATTTAGAAGCCTTTTTTTATGTAAGGTGTACTAGAATATTCACATAAAAATAGAAACTTGTTAAAAAAGAGTTGTGCAGTAGCTTAAAATACGTGAAAAAATTAGTTAATTTGCACTTATAAATAATAGATTTGAGATGAAAGATTTATTTGAAAGAATAATTAAAGATAAAGGACCATTGGGTAAATGGGCTGAGCAAGCAGAAGGATATTATGTTTTTCCAAAATTAGAAGGTCCAATCTCTAATAGGATGATGTTTAATGGAAAAAAAGTAATTACTTGGAGTATCAATGATTACTTAGGTTTAGCTAATCACCCAGAGGTTAAAAAGGCAGATGCGGAGGCGGCTGCAGAACACGGTATGGCATACCCTATGGGTGCTAGAATGATGTCTGGACACACCGTTTTTCATGAACAACTAGAACAAGAATGTGCAGATTTTGTAAATAAAGAAGCAGCATATTTAGTTAATTTTGGATATCAAGGTATGGTATCTGCAATAGATGCATTGGTAACTAAACATGATGTTATTGTTTATGATATGGATACCCATGCTTGTATTATTGATGGTGTTCGATTGCATGCAGGTAAACGTTTTGTTTACAAACATAATGATGTTGAAAGTTTAGAAAAAAACTTAAAAAGAGCCACAAAAATGGCTAATGAAAATGGTGGAGGTATTCTTGTAATTTCCGAAGGTGTTTTTGGTATGCGTGGAGAACAAGGAAAGTTAAAAGAAATTGTCGCTTTAAAGAAAAAGTATAATTTTAGATTTTTAGTAGATGATGCTCATGGCTTTGGTACTCTAGGAGAAGGAGGTCGAGGAGCAGGAGTAGAACAAGGCGTGCAAGACGATATTGATGTGTATTTTGCAACTTTTGCTAAATCTATGGCAGGTATTGGAGCATTTTTTGCTGCGGATAAAGAAATTATTCAATATTTAAAATACAATATGCGTTCGCAAATGTTTGCTAAATCATTGCCAATGACAATGGTTAAAGGAGCATTAAAACGTTTAGATATGTTGCGTACCATGCCAGAGCTTAAAGAAAAACTTTGGGAAAATGTAAATGCTTTACAATCAGGTTTAAAAGAAAATGGCTTTGATATTGGTAATACCAATACTTGTGTTACTCCCGTATTTTTAGAAGGAGATATTCCTGAAGCAATGGCTATGGTTAATGATTTAAGAGAAAATCATGGAATTTTCTGTTCTATCGTAGTATATCCAGTAATTCCAAAAGGAATGATATTATTAAGAATGATTCCTACAGCAGCTCATACTATGGAAGATGTAGAAGAGACTATTGTTGCATTTTCAGCCATTAGAGATAAATTAAAAAATGGTGTTTATAAAAAGATAGCAGCAGCTATGCTTGGATAGCATTTAATAAATTGTAATAAAATAAAAAATCCCAAATTTCAATAATTAAAATTTGGGATTTTTTATTTCTATATGCTAGATGTTACTAAAAGAAACTTGATTAAGTGTTCTTAGAAACGTATTTAATCATTTTTTGTGATTATTTTTATCGTATTAAAACTTAATTCTAGCACTGGCTGTAATTCCCAAATCATCAAATTGTTTGTCTAAAAATTTATAATAACCAACTATTCCTATCATAGCAGCATTATCCATAGTGTATTCAAATTTAGGAATATAGCTTGTCCACCCGTATTTATTTTCAGCTTCTTTTAATACTTTTCGTATTTCAGAATTTGCAGAAACTCCACCAGCAATGGCAATGTGTTTAATTTGAGTTTGTTTCACTGCTTTTTTTAATTTTTCCATTAAAATGGAAGTAATAGTATATTGGATAGAAGCACAAATGTCATTTAAATTTTCTTCAACAAAATGAGGGTTTTCTTTTATATTTTTTTGAATAAAATAAAGAATAGCTGTTTTTAATCCACTAAAGCTAAAATCTAGCGGATTTTTTGTCTTTGGTTTGGTAAAACTATAAGCATTTGGGTTTCCTAATTGTGCATATTTATCTATTAATGGCCCGCCTGGATAAGGTAATCCTAATATTTTAGCAGATTTGTCAAAAGCTTCACCAACAGCATCATCAATAGTTTCTCCAATAACCTCCATCGTAAAATGGTCTTTTATTTTTACAATTTGTGTATGGCCTCCACTAATAGTTAAACATAAAAATGGGAAAGGTGGTTTTTTTTGATTTTTATCATTAATAAAATGAGCTAAAATATGAGCCTGCATGTGATTTACTCCAATTAAAGGAATTTCTAAGGCTAAAGACATCGATTTTGCAAAAGAACTGCCTACTAATAAAGACCCCATTAATCCTGGTCCTTTTGTGAATGCAATAGCATTAAGTTGAGTTTTGTCAATATTAGCTTGCTTTAAGGCTTGGTGAACAACAGGAACTATATTTTGTTGATGTGCTCGAGATGCCAGTTCAGGTACTACTCCTCCATATTGCGAATGAATTTCTTGATTTGCTACAACATTACACAACACTTTGTCGTTGTGTAAAATAGCTACCCCCGTATCATCGCAAGATGATTCTATTGCTAGAATGTATGTTGAATTATTTGATCCCAAAGTTTATTAGATAGGCACAAATTTTGTACCTGTAATTTATGTATTTTTATCACGGCAAATTTATAACATTTAAAACTATCAAAAGAGCAAAAAAAATAATACTGAGATTACTACTAATTTTACTGTTATTAGTGGTGGTTTCTATTGCTCTACTTTCATTGCCAATAGTACAAACTAAAATTGCTAAAATAGTTACTAATAGTTTAAATGAGACCTACAATACCAATATAGTAGTAAAAAAAGTTGATTTGTCTTATTTGGGAAATGTCGCTTTAAAAGGAGTTCTGATAAGTGATCATCATAACGATACTTTAATTTATGTTAATAGACTTAATACTTCTGTGTTTAGTTATAAAAACATTTTAGATAACCGATTAGAGTTTGGTGAAATTGATGTGGAAGGTTTAAAAATGTACATGAAAACCTACAAAGACGAAGTAAATGATAACCTGTCTGTATTTGTTGAAAAATTTGACGAAGAAGAGAGTAAGCCATCATCAACCCCATTTTTGTTGACTTCTTCAAAATTAAATCTTGACAATGTTAATTTTTATCTTTTTGATGAAAATAAGCAGAAAGTGGCCATAGTTTATTACAAAGATATAACAGGTATTGTAGATAATTTTAAAATTGAAGGTCCTAGAGTATATGCAGATGTTAGACGTATTTCTTTAGTGGAAAATCATGGTATTAAAGTCAAGCAGTTAACTTCTAATTTTATTTATACTAAAAGTAAAATGACTTTCGATGCCACCTATTTAGCAACTGCAAATTCTACTATTAGTGCTGATTTTACTTTTGATTATAATAGGGAAGATTTGGTTGATTTTAATAATAAAGTTAAAATTACAGGAAAAGTAAACAAGGCAGAAGTATCACTAATTGATTTGAATAAGTTTTATAATGAGATTGGTTTAAACGATAAGGTAAATTTTACTACAGAATTAAATGGAACCTTGAATGATTTTAAACTTACAAATTTTGAATTAGTATCAAATAGAAATTCAATAATTAATGGGCATTTTCGTTTTAAAAATGCCGTAAATACAGAAAACGGATTTTCGTTAACGGCTAACTTAAATGAACTCACTTCTAATTACGAAAATTTAAAAATTATTTTACCCAATTTATTAGGTAAAAACTTGCCTCCTGCAATTAACAAATTGGGGAGGTTTAGTGTTACTGGGAAATCTTTTGTTACTACTAATTTAATGGATGCAGATGTACTTATAAAAACAGATTTAGGTACAATTGTTTCCAATTTGCATATGACAAATATTGATAATGTAGACAATGCCAAATATGCTGGGGAAATAGAATTTGTTGATTTAGAATTTGGAAAAATTATTCAAGATAGTCTTGTAGGTAAATTGTCTTTAATTGCCGATGTTAAGGGTAAAGGATTTACGTTAGATCACATAAATACCTCAATTAAAGGAAATATTTTTAAGCATGAATATAAGGGGTATACGTATAATAATATAAATATTAATGGTGTATTTAAAAATAAACATTTTAATGGAAGTCTAGTTTCAAAAGACGAAAATTTACAAATGAGTTTTACTGGTTTAGCAGATTTGTCTAAAAAAGTTTATGATTTTGATTTTGTTGCAGATGTAACTTACTCAGATTTTAATAAACTTAATCTTTTTAAAAGAGATTCTATGGCTATTCTTAGAGGAAAAATAGACATAAAATTACAAGGGAATACATTAGATAATATAGCAGGAGAAATAAACTTTTCTGACGCTTCCTATACAAACCAAAACGACAACTATTATTTTACTGATTTTAAAGTTGTTTCAGAGTTTCAAGATAGCATAAGGGTAATAACCATTAATTCTACAGATATTATTGAAGGAAGAATAAAAGGGGTATTTAAATATAATGAACTAGGTAAGTTAGCAACAAATTCTTTTGCTGGTATGTATGCAAATTATAGTCCAGCGGTAGTAACTGAAGGTCAATTTGTTGATTTTAACTTTAAAATTTATAATAAAATAGTAGATGTCTTTTTTCCTGAAGTAAAAATTGGAGCAAACTCTACCATTAAAGGAATTATTAGTTCAGACTCTGATAAGTTTGAGTTAACCGTTAAGTCGCCTCAAATTGAAGCCTATGAGAATTTAATTGAGAATATTAGATTACAGATAGATAATAAAAATCCTATTTATAATACGTTACTGAGTGTAGATAAAATTAATACGAAATATTACAATGTTGCAGATTTAAACTTGGTAAACGTAACATTAAATGATACACTTTTTTTTAGAACAGATTTTGTTGGAGGTAAAGATTTAAAAGAAAAATTCGATTTAAGTTTTTATCACACCATTAATGAGAATAACAAATCGGTAATTGGTTTAAAAAAATCAAATATTATTTTTAAAGATAACGATTGGGCTATTAATCCCAATAATAACAATCAAAATAAGGTTGTGTTTGATAAAGAATTAAATACTGTTGCTTTTGATAAATTTATTATTACGCATGATGATCAAGTTATTGATATGTCAGGTGTCATGACAGGGCAAAATAATAAAGACCTAACGTTAAATCTTAAAAATGTTGATCTTAACGGAATAACGCCATTTATTGAAGGTCTTGAAATGACAGGTTTAGTTAATGGTAAGGTGAATTATAAACAAATGAATGGTGAGACTTTTCCATTAGCTAATGTTTCCATTAATGACTTTTATATTAATAACATTAAACAAGGTAATCTTTACCTTACCGCACAAGGAGATAATTCTATTGAACAATATCAAATTGCAGCGAGATTAACTAATGATAGATTTGATGTTTTTGTGGCCGATGGTGAAGTAGATTTTTCAGTAGAACAACCTACCATCTTGGCTAACTATAATTTTTATGAGTTTGATATTAATTCCTTTAGTGATTTAGGAAAAGATATTTTAACCAATATTAGAGGTAAAATAAAAGGTCGTGGAACAGTATCAGGATTGCTTGAAAATCCTGATTTTAATGGAAGATTAACCTTAGATAATGCAGGACTTAAAATTCCCTATTTAAATGTTGATTATGCATTAGATAATAACACTATTGTAGAACTGAAGAATAGAACTTTTAAGTTTTTACCAACTACAATAACGGATGTGGATAAAAATACAAAAGGAAATTTTTCGGGAAGTATTATACATTACAAGTTTCAAAAATGGTATTTAAATTTAAATATAGATACTGATAATTTATTAGTGCTAAATACTGAAGAAGATGAAGAAATACAATATTATGGAACCGCTTTTATGGATGGTACAGCTTCTATTAAAGGTTATACAGATCAGTTAACAATTAATGTAGAAGGTGCAACCATGCCAGGTACAGAATTTATAGTCCCGTTAAGTGATGTGTCTACTATTGGAGATTCTGGACTAATTAATTTTGTGACTTTGGCAGAAAACGGAATCGATAAGAATAAAGAAGAAGAAATAGTATTTGATAGATTAAAAGGCTTAAATCTTAATTTCGATTTAGAAGTTAGAGATAATGCTATTGCAGAAATTGTAATTGATAAAAATACGGGTAGTATTTTAAGAGGTAGTGGTAACGGATATATGGGCATAGAAATTAATACAAATGGTAAATTTATAATCAATGGAGTTTATGTTATTTCAGAGGGTATTTATGAGTTTAGAAATATTGTCAATAAAGATTTTATAGTACAACCTGGTGGGCAAGTAATATGGAATGGAAATCCGTTTGATGCTTTTTTAAATATTAAAGCTATTTATAAAACGAAAGCAAATCCTTCTGTGCTATTAGATAATATAGATCAAAGTTCAAATCGTAAAATAGATGTAAATTTAATTGCTAACATTACAGGCCAATTATTAAACTCTGAAATTGATTTTGATGTTGAACTTGTTAATCAAAACTCTTCAATAAATTCAGAATTAGAATTTAAAATTAGTAGTGAAGATGCTAAAATGACACAGTTTTTCTCATTATTAATGGCCAATTCATTTATGCCACTTAATGAAGGCAATTTAAACTTTGACGGAAATGCTGCATTAACAGGGAATTTATCTGAGAAAATAACAAAAGTACTTTCTGGAATATTAAAATCTAAAGGAGATAAATTTGAATTTGGCGTGTCTTATGATATTGCAAGTAAAACAGATGTAAGGTCTTATGATATAAGTGATCAACTCGGGGTTTCGTTTTCAAGTACTATTGCAGATAGAATTATAGTTAATGGAAAAGTAGGTGTCCCAGTAAGTACGAATACACAACAAAATAATATAGTAGGAGAAGTTGAAGTTGAGCTTCCAATAAACGAAGAAGGTACATTAAGAGCCAAAGCATATACAAGACAAAATGATATTGAATATGATGTTACAGATGTAGAGGGTTATACACACGGCATTGGATTGTCTTGGCGTGTTGATTTTGATAATACAGATGAATTACTTAACAAATTATTTCAAAAGAAAAATAAAAAGAAACAAGATAAAAAAGTACAAGACAGTTTGCAAACTGAAAAACAACTAATAAATATAGGTTCTAGGAAACGAGATTCTATACCTAAAAAGGTAATAAAATAACCTAATTTTAGAACTGTTTTTTTGAGGCATTATAATACCATTGTTATACGATAACGATTTCGTATAAATCTTTTAAAAAAAGTCTTATTTACCTTAATTATTCTTAATTTTACACTACTTAAAAATAAGAGTAATAATGAAGGGAAATATAAAGAAAATAGGTGTTTTAACTTCTGGTGGAGATGCTCCAGGAATGAACGCAGCTATTAGAGCTGTAGCTAGAGCTTGTTCTTATTACAACATTGAATGTGTTGGGTTTTACAGAGGGTATCAAGGAATGATTGAAGGTGATTATATGGAGCTTACCGCAAGAAGTGTAAGAAATATAATTAGTAAAGGTGGTACAATTTTAAAATCTGCTCGGTCAAAAGAATTTAGAACAGAAGAAGGTAGAAAAAAAGCCTATGAACAAGTAAAAAAAGCAGGTGTTGATGCACTAGTGCTTATTGGTGGCGACGGAACTTTTAATGGAGGAATCGTATTTGGAAAAGAGTATGGAATTCCTTTTATTGGAATTCCAGGAACCATAGATAATGACATTGCAGGAACTTCATCAACAATTGGATATGATACAGCGTTAAATACTGTTGTTGAGTGTATAGATAAAATTAGAGATACAGCAAGTTCACACAATAGATTATTCTTTATTGAAGTAATGGGTAGAGATGCTGGTTTTATTGCCTTAAATGCAGGTGTAGGTGCAGGAGCTGAAGAAATTTTATTACCAGAAGAAGATTTAGGATTAGATAGACTGTTAGAATCGCTAGAGAAAAGTAAACGTAGTGGAAAGCTGTCTAGTATTGTTGTTGTTTCAGAAGGTGATAAAACAGGAAAAAATGTGTTTGAATTGGCAGAATATGTTACTTCACATTTACCACACTACGATGCTAGGGTTTCTGTATTAGGTCACATGCAACGTGGTGGTAGTCCCTCATGTTTTGACAGAGTACTAGCTAGTAAGTTAGGAGTTAAAGCTGTTGAAAGTCTTTTAGATGGACAATCTAACGCTATGGTCGGCTTTTTAGATAATAAAATAGTAACAACAAATATTGAAGAGGCTATTAAAGGCTCTCATGATATAAATAGAGAATTATTAAGAATATCTGATATATTATCAGTTTAAAAATTAAAAATTATGATTAAAATAGGAATTAACGGTTTTGGAAGAATAGGAAGATTAGCATTCAGGTCTTCAGTTTTAAGAGATAATGTACAAGTAGTTGCCATTAATGATTTACTTGATGTAGATTATTTAGCGTATATGTTAAAATACGATTCAGTTCACGGTAAATTTGATGGTACCGTAGAAGTTAAAGACGGAAAACTTGTTGTTAATGGAAATGAAATAAGAATTACTGCAGAAAGAGATCCAGCAAACTTAAAATGGGATGAAGTTGATGTAGATTTTGTAATTGAGTCTACAGGATTTTTCTTAACAGAAGAAACTGCAGGGAAACACTTAGAAGCAGGAGCTAAAAAAGTTGTTTTATCAGCACCTTCTAAAGATCATACACCAATGTTTGTAATGGGTGTTAATAATACAGAATTAAAAGCAGATCAAAAGATTTTTTCTAATGCATCATGTACTACAAACTGTTTAGCTCCTATTACTAAAGTATTAAATGATAATTTTGGTATTGTAGAAGGTTTAATGACAACCGTGCATGCTACTACAGCTACTCAAAAAACAGTAGATGGTCCTTCAATGAAAGACTGGAGAGGTGGACGTTCTGCATTAGGTAATGTAATACCTTCTTCTACAGGAGCTGCAAAAGCTGTAGGAAAAGTTATTCCTGCTATGGATGGTAAATTAACAGGTATGGCATTTAGAGTGCCTACTATGGATGTTTCTGTTGTAGATTTAACTGTTAAATTAGAAAAATCTGCTTCATACGATGAAATTTGTGCAGCAATGAAAGCAGCTTCAGAAAGTAAAGAAATGTCAGGAATTTTAGGTTATACTGAAGAGTCAGTAGTTTCTCAAGATTTTGTTGGAGATACTCGTACTTCAATATTTGATGCAAAAGCAGGTATTGCGTTAAACGATAACTTTGTAAAAGTTGTTTCTTGGTATGATAACGAAATGGGATATTCAACTAAAATTGTTGACCTTATCGAATACGCTGCAACTTTGTAATAGATACAGAAAGTTAAGAATATTAAAATCCTGCCTTTGGCAGGATTTTTTTTGCTTTTATTTTATAAATTAGCACTTCTCTATTTTATATTGTAATATCCCTATTTAAACTTGTTTAGTTTAAATATCTGATGATTTTAGAGAAATTATTAATGAATTTGTACTAATACCTTATATAAATAACTTGGATATTTTACTTTCTTTTATAGCAGCTACTGCTTTATTGGCAATAGCTCCAGGTCCAGATAATATGTTTGTATTAATTCAAAGTATTACTAATGGTGTAAAATATGGTTTAGCAACTGTTTTTGGACTAATTTCAGGTTGTATCGTACACACTTCTTTGGTCGCTTTTGGAGTTTCTGCTATTATTAAAGAAAATGAAAATTTATTTTTAGCCTTAAAGATTTTCGGAGCAAGTTATTTGGTATTTTTAGCATATAAAGTTTATAAAAGTACGTCGCAAATAGAGTTATCTTCCGATAATAATTTTAAAATAAGTACCAATCAGTTATTCAAACAAGGATTTATAATGAATGTTTTAAATCCCAAAGTTTCAATTTTCTTTTTGGCTTTTTTTCCTGCATTTTTGTTTAATAATGAACTTAATACAATAACTCAATTTTTTATTTTAGGTTTTATTTTTATGGCAGTTTCACTATTAATTTTTTCCTTAATAGCCATATTAGCAGGACAAATTGCTGAATATCTTAAGCAAAATAAAAGTATTGGTAAGTTTTTAAAATGGTTGCAAATTCTCGTTTTTGTAGGAATTGCAATTTTTATTTTATTTTCATAAAAAAGTAATTTCAAATTGTATCTTTGAATTAATGAGTAAACTAAAAATCATAGAATGTCCTAGAGATGCTATGCAAGGGATTAAAATGTTTATACCTACAGAAATAAAGGTTAACTATATTAATCAATTGCTAAAAGTAGGTTTTGACACTATTGATTTTGGTAGTTTCGTTTCGCCAAAAGCCATACCGCAAATGCGAGATACAGCAGATGTACTTTCTAAGCTAGAGTTAAGTGCTACTCAAAGTAAATTACTCGCTATTGTGGCTAATATTAGGGGAGCAAATGATGCTTCTCAATTTGAAGAAATAGACTATTTAGGATATCCTTTTTCCATTTCTGAAAACTTTCAGATGCGTAATACGGGTAAAACCATTGCAGAATCAGTAATTATTTTAGAAGAAATTTTGAATATTGCTCATAAATCTAATAAAGAAGTAGTTGCCTATTTGTCTATGGGCTTTGGAAACCCCTATGGAGACCCATGGAATGTAGAAATTGTAGCAGATTGGACTCAAAAAATGGCTACTATGGGTATAAAAATAATTTCTTTATCAGATACTATTGGTAGTTCAACACCAGATATTATTGACTATTTATTTACAAATTTAATTCCAATGTATTCAGAAATAGAATTTGGTGCTCATTTACATACTACCCCAACAACTTGGAAGGAGAAAGTACATGCTGCTTATGCCGCTGGATGTAAACGATTTGATAGTGCTATAAAAGGTTATGGTGGCTGTCCAATGGCAAAAGATGAGTTAACAGGTAATATGCCTACTGAAAAGCTAGTATCTTATTTTAAAGAAAATAATGTTGATATTGACCTAAATACTATTGAATTTGATAATGCCTTTGCAAAATCCTCAAATGTATTCTTATAACTATCTAAGTATTATAATTATTAAATTTTAGAAGATGTGGTGATGTTTTGAATAATCATTTTTGCATGAATTCTTGAGTTCTCTATAAACCATTTATGCGTTTCCATACCACCACAAATAACTCCAGCTAAATAGATGCCTTTTAAATTACTTTCCATAGTTTCAGGATTATAAACAGGTTTTTTTAATCCATCATTGGAAAGGTCTACACCAATGTTTTTTAAAAATTCAAAATTAGGACGGTATCCAGTTAAAGCAATAACAAAATCATTTTTAAGCGTAATATCTTTTCCATTTTCTGTTGTGATAATTACTTTATCCTCAAATATTTCTTTAATTTCAGTTTTAAAATAGGCTTTAATGCTGCCTTCTTTAATTCTATTTATAATATCAGGCTTAACCCAATATTTAACTCTTTCACCAATGGTCTTACCACGTATTACCATAGTAACCCGACCACCTTTTCTATAGACTTCTAAAGCAGCATCGACAGAAGAGTTGCTAGCTCCTACTACAATAACATCTTGAGCTGAGAAATAATGAGGATCGTTATAATAATGGAACACTTTAGGTAAATCTTCTCCAGGAACATTTAAATAATTTGGAAGGTCATAAAAGCCTGTAGCAATTATAATATTTTTTGAATGATAATTATTTTTATTCGTCTTTACAGTATAGATTCCATTTTCTGAAGTTACAGTCTCAACTTTTTCGAATAAATTAACGTTGAGGTTGTTAGATGAAACAATACGTCTGTAATACTCTAAGGCTTCTTTTTTATTTGGTTTAGGGTTACTACTAATAAAGGGGATATTGTCTATCTCTAACTTTTCAGAAGTAGAGAAAAATGTCATATTTGTGGGATAATTATAAAGAGAATTAACCAAAACTCCTTTTTCAATAATTATGTAACTCAATCCCTTTTTTTTGGCTTCTAAAGCACAGGCAATACCAATTGGACCAGCTCCAATGATTAAAACATCGAAATTATTTTTCATCAACTTGCTTTATTTTAATTGTTTACAGTAACCCAAAAGAACTAATTTTTAATAAATGTCTCTTATAGGGGTATGCAATCAATATTTGTATTACTTTTAAAAAACAAAATTAATCATTTCATAATGAAATCATTTTTATATATAACATTGTTTTTAGTTATTTCATCAATAAATGCACAAGGTTTGAAAACAGAGTTGCCTTATTCAGAAATTCCACCTTATCCTAAAGAATATTCAGCTACCACAGTAGTAGCGAGAATGGTTGATGGACTGGGATTTAGATATTATTGGGCTACTGAAGGATTGAGAGCAGAAGATTTGGCGTATAAGCTTAATAAAGAGGGAAGAACCACAATTAAAACCATTGAGCATATTTATGAGTTGTCTAAAATGATTGTTAATGCTACTACCAAAACCCCCAATGCTCACACTAAAAAAGATTCTTTATCTTTTGAAGAACTACGTAAAGCTACATTGCTAAATTTTAAAAAGGCTAGTGAAATTTTATTAAAAGCGGAATCGTTAAACGATTTTAAAATTATTTTTAAAAATGATTATGGTACTTCAGAGCACCCATTTTGGAAAACAATTAATGGACCTATCGAAGATGCTGTGTGGCATTCAGGACAAATAGCCATTTTGAGAAGAGCGTCAGGAAATCCTTTTAACTCTAAAGTAAGTGTCTTTAGTGGTAAGGTAAGAAAGTAAAAGGTTAACGAAATAAGGATTAAATTTGAATTGTCAAAAAAAGTATTCTATTTGCTATTTTTGATCAATCTGAGAATTAATTTGTGTTAGAGAGAGAACTTGTTAAATTTTATTAAAATTGTATCTTTACCTACATGATAAAAGACATAAAATTAGCGGTACTTATTGATGGAGATAATATTCCATCAAAGTATATAAAAGAGATGATGGAAGAGATTACCAAATATGGTACTCCAACTATTAAACGTATTTATGGTGATTGGACTAAACCAAATTTAAACAAGTGGAAAAACGTATTGTTAGAAAATGCCATTAATCCAATACAGCAGTATGCTTATACTACTGGTAAAAACGCAACAGATTCTGCTATGATTATTGATGCAATGGATATTCTTTATTCTAAAAATATTGACGGTTTTTGTTTGGTTTCTTCAGATAGTGATTTTACAAAATTAGCTACTCGATTAAGAGAATCCGGAATGCAGGTAATTGGTATTGGAGAGAAAAAAACACCAGATCCATTTATTGTTGCATGTGATAAATTTATTTATTTGGAAATATTAGAAACCTATACCGATAAAGAAGATGGTAAGAATGATTCTAAAAAGCCAAGTTTAGACAAAATAACCCCTACAACCATACGGCTGTTAAAACAATCAGTTGATGATGCAGCTGATGAAGATGGATGGGCTTTTTTAGGAGATGTAGGTTCTTTAATAATAAAAAAACAACCAAATTTTGATGCTCGTAACTTTGGTTTTGATAAATTGACACCACTATTTCATTCACTAAAACAATTTGAAATAGAACAACGAGATCAAGGAAATAAGCGTTTTAAATTAATTTATGTAAGGAATAAGTAATGTTTTTCTCTTTTAAAACTTTAGAAATATTAAAATAAGATTTTAAATTCCTCTCCTTGATAATAGGAGAGGAATTTTTTATTCACAATATCAAGTTTTTTTCATTTAATTAGAGGTTAGAGAACTATTTCTTTAACTTAATTTTATTTCTTTACAAGAAGAAAATACTAAATTTAATATTTTTTCTAATTATGTCCTATAACACATCCGCAACCTGGTTGTGTAAAGCTTTGAGCTTCATCATGCCAAGGAAATGCTTGGTTGTAATTGTTGTTTTCCCAATAGAATTTACTTCGTTTTTTTATGGTATTGCCAATTTCGTTCATGGTTTCAGTATCATATAATCTACCATTTACCATAGTATATTTAACACTATTTGAATTTTTAATGTCTTCTAAAGGGTTTTTATCCAGTACTATCAAATCCGCCAATTTACCTACTTTTAGAGAGCCAATATCATTGCTTAATCCTAAATACTCGGCTCCATTAATAGTAGCAGCACGTAATGCTTCGTGATTGGTCATTCCTCCTTGTTGTAGCATCCATAACTCCCAATGTGCTCCTAAACCTTGTAATTGACCATGAGCACCTAAATTCACTTTTACACCAGCGTCAGAAAGTTCTTTAGCTGTTTTAGAAGTTAATATATGTCCATTTTCATACTCTTCCATTGGTACCATAGTTCTATGTCTTGATCTTGCATCAATAATACCTCTAGGCGTATATTTTAATAATTTTTCATTTTCCCAAACATTGGTTGCTTGATACCAATAATATTCACCACTCATACCGGCATAGTTTACGATAAGTGTTGGAGTATAGCCTGTGTTACTATTACTCCATAATGTAATTACATCTTTATAAACTGGAGCAATAGGAATATTGTGCTCTATTCCAGTATGACCATCCATAATCATAGTCATATTATGATAAAATGTAGAGCCGCCTTCAGGAACAACAAAAATACCTTCTTCACGGGCAGCTTGTATAATTTGTTGGCGTTGTTCTCTTCTTGGTTGGTTGTAACTTTTAACTGATTTTGCACCAAACGCTTTGGTCCTTCGAATGGAAGACCTGGCATCATCAAGACTATTTACAACAGCCTTAAAATCACCATCTGCTCCATATAAAATAAAACCAGTGGAGTAGAGACGTGGTCCAACCATTTGTCCACTTTTTATCAGCTCAGCCAAAGTAAAAACAGTTTCTGTATTTGCAGAAGGGTCATGTGAGGTGGTCACACCAAAAGCTAAATTAGCATAAAATTGCCAATGTTTTTGAGCATTTAATCCATATCTAAACCCGCCTATGTGAGCATGAACATCTACAATACCAGGCATAATAGTTTTTCCGCTTAGATCATAAACTCTAGTGTTAGAGTCGAGCTTTATCTCTTTCGATTTTCCAACAGCTATAATTTTATTCTCTTGGATAACTATGGTGCCATCTTCAATAACTTCATTACCTTCCATAGTGATAATTCTAGCATTAGTAAAAGCTATTTTACCCATGGGGTTGTCCATCTTAGCAACCAAATTAATATTTATACCTTTCTCTTTAATCGCAGGAATGCTATCTGGTGAATTTTCTAAGAATGTAAACCTTTCTTCTATTTTATTACTAAAATATTGTTCACCTAGAGTGAAGTGTATGCTTTTACTATCCGAAGACCAATGTAAATTTGTACCAGCATCTTTTGAAATTTGAGAAACAGGTACTACTTTGGTTTTACTATCTAAATTTAATGGTTGACCTGTTGTTGGCATAGGAGCTAAATAAACTTTGTGTAAGTTACTAAAGGCTATCCATTTATTGTCAGGACTAGGCACTAATCGATTTGCATATTTAGAAGTAATTAATGTTTTTTCATTTTTACCATTTATATCAATACTTTTTAAAGATTTAGTGAGCTTTCCAAAATATGTACCTCCTGTCTGGTAAAGTATCCTCTTGTTATCTTTAGAAAATTGAGGATATTCTCCTTTAACTTTTAACCATTTATTATTAGAACCATCTTTGTTAATGGTATAAATACCTGATTTTTTTGAAAACGTTCTGCCTTGTTCGTTGTTTCCACTTTCTTTTACGTATACAATAGTTTTACCATCTTTACTAAAAGAAGGCATTCTATAAATTCCTTTTTCGTTTGTAATTTTTGTGGTTTTTCCTCCTTTAATTGATACTGTACGGATAGCTCCCAAATTTTCATCATTCCAAGTTACATATACAATTTCTTTTCCGTTGGGTGAAAATTGAGGTTCAGCCTCAATATCGGTTTCCTTGGTGAGTCTTTTTGGAGTGCCATTAGGTAGTTTTTTTATGTAAATATGACCTAGAGCATTAAACGCCAATGTTTTTCCATCAGGAGATGTAACAGCATTTCTTATTGCTTTAGCAGTAAAATTTTCAGTATATACAGGAGAATCAAATTCTAATGCCTTAGCAATTTTAAGTGTTGTTTCTACTTGAAAAGGAATGTTGCTAACTGTTAAGGTTTCAATATTTAATTTATTGATTTTTCCACCTGACCAAAAAACCAATTCTTTATTGTTGGGCATCCAATCAAAACGAGGATAAACTCCAAAAATAGCCCAAGCTTCTTGTTGATCTTTATTTAAGTTGTCATAAACAGGATATTCTTCACCAGTTTCTAAATTATGGATGTAAAGAACTGATTTTGTTCTAACACGTTTTATAAATGCTAATTTTTTACCATCAGGTGAAACTTGAGGTCGTGCGGCACCTCCAGGACCACCAGTAATAGTTTGATTGCTTCCATCTTCAAAACTATATCTTTTAATTACATAAATTTGACTGTTAGGGTCTTTGTTGTAATTAAATGCTCCTCCGGGGTATACATCTTCACTGTAATATAAGTATTTTCCATCAGGAGATACCGTAGGTTCGTTAACGTCCTGTTGATCATTTTTTCTTTTAGTGAGTTGCGTGCCAGAACCACCTGTGATATGATACATCCACATTTCACCGGCACCTAAAGAACGCCCAGAAGTAAAATGTTTTCTAGCAATAATATAATTGGCATCAGGCGTCCAAGTAGCATTGTTTAACAATCTAAAATTTTCCTTAGTTACTTGTTTTGCATTTGAACCATCAGAATTCATTATCCAAATATTATCACCACCACCAGCATCACTAGTAAATAATATTTTCTTGCCATCTGGACTAAATTGTGGTTGAATTTCAAAAGGTAATCCTTCTCTTAATATTATTGCTTTTCCTCCAGTTATTGGCATCTTGTAAATATCACCTAAGAGGTCAAAAACGATAGTTTTTCCATCAGGGCTTACATCTAAATTCATCCATGTACCTTCATCAGTATTTAGTTGAACCTCTTTAAATTCCCAATTTCCTTCAGGATTTGAAACATCCCATTTTTTAGATTTTTTATCTTGGGCCAAAAGGTTTATTGATAAAACTAGCGTAATAAAAAAAAGTAGGTTAATTTTTGACATTTTGAAAATGTTTTAGACATGAAATGCGAAGATAACTATAAAACTTTATATTGTAAAAAAGGGAATTTATTACCCTAATAATTATAGAAAAAGATTAGAATAGAAGTTTATTTGAAACAAAAAACCGTTTTCAATACCTATAAACAATTTAGGTATTTAAAAAACGGTTTAATTCGCTAAAATTATTTGAGAATACTATTTTAAAATAATAGTATTACTAAAAGCAATATTTATTTTTCTCTGTTATTTTATCTGCAATTATATTTCTTAACTCTATTATATTTGGCATGTTAACATATTTAATATAACGTTTAAGGCCCATTAACATCATGCGTTGCTCATCTCCTGTTGCAAAAGAAATTATGGAGTGTTTACCTGCGGTTTCTATAATGTCTATAGCATGGAATAAGTTTAATTTTGCCATGGCTATTTGTTCTTTAACGTTTTCTTCACCTTCTTTTTTTGCCAATTTTTCAGCTCTTAAAATTGCAGATTCAGCTAGATATATTTGGATTAAAATATCAGAAGCAGCTAACATTAGTTGTTGATGATTTTCTATTTCTTCTCCATATTTCTGTAGAGCAGCACCCGCAACCATTAAAAATAATTTTTTTAAGTTTACTATAATTTGTTTTTCTTCTGAAAATAAAACACTAGCATCGGGTTGTTCAAAAGAAGGGATGCCTGTTAATTCGTTTGCTACTGCTGTTGCAGGGCCCAATAAATCTACATGACCTTTCATGGCTTTTTTTATTAACATGCCAATAGATAGCATTCTGTTAATTTCATTGGTCCCTTCGTAAATTCTAGTAATTCTAGCATCACGCCATGCTGATTCCATTGGAGTTTCTTCAGAAAAGCCCATTCCTCCAAATATTTGAATGCCTTCATCTGTGCATTTTTGAATGTGTTCAGAAACAGCAACTTTTAAAATAGAACATTCTATTGCATATTCTTCAACTCCTTTTAATTCAGCTTCTTGATCTGTGTCTTTTCCATTTTTTTTACGAAGTTCAATTCTGTCTTCTATATTTTTAGCCGCTCTATAACTTGCAGATTCACCTACCCAACAGTTTGTTGCCATTTCTGCAATTTTTTGACGAATGGCACCAAACTTAGCAATAGGTGTTTTAAATTGCAAACGTTCGTTAGCATATTTTATAGATTCGGTAATTGTTCTACGTTGAGCATCTAAACACGCAACAGCTAGTTTAATTCGACCAACATTAAGAGCATTCATGGCAATTTTAAAACCATTACCACGAGTAGACAACATATTTTCGACTGGAACTTTGGTTTCATTAAAAAACACTTGACGAGTAGAAGAAGCTCTAATTCCGAGCTTGTGCTCTTCTTCGCCCATAGTAATTCCGTTAGGATTGTCTTTATCATACTCAACAATAAATCCAGTAATATTTTTATCGTCTTCTATACGAGCAAAAACAATCATTAATTTACAGAAACCAGCGTTTGAAATCCACATTTTTTGTCCAGTAATACTGTAATATTTTCCATCATCAGAAAGTACAGCTTTGGTTTTTCCTGAATTTGCGTCACTACCTGCACTGGGTTCAGTTAAGCAGTAAGAGCCAAACCATTCTCCTGAGGCTAATTTAGGGACATATTTTTTCTTTTGTTCTTCTGTTCCGTATAGTGTAATTGGCATAGTTCCAATACCTGTATGAGCACCAAAAGCTGTACTAAAAGAGCCCGTTGCTCCAGAAATGTAATCGCAGACTAACATGGTTGAGACAAATCCCATTCCCATGCCTTCATATTCTTCAGGAACAGATACGCTTAAGAAACCTAAGTCTCCAGCTTTTCGCATACATTCTTCGGTTAGAGCATAATCTTTAGCTTCAAACTTAGATTTATTTGGCCAAAGTTCACGGTCAACAAATTCTGTAACTGATTCTTTCATCATCAGTTGTTCTTCGTTAAAATCTTCAGGTGTGAAAATTTCATCGCTATTTATTTCTCTTACGAGAAATTGTCCACCTCTTAATAAATTTTTATCTTCTGTACTCATGTTATTTGTGTTAATTATTATTGAATCTGGATAACAAGATGCAAGAGTTTAGACCAGTGCAGTCTATCTTGAAAACTTGAAATCAGTTTTTGGAATTATTTTATTTTCAGGTATTATGAATTTATTGGCAACAACTAAATTAATATTTTAACGTATTTATGTAATTGGCAAATTTTCTATCCTTTTCAGTTTTACATTAAGAGTACAATTGTTCTGTTTTTTATTTTAAAAACTCATAGATTCCAGCTGCACCCTGTCCAGTACCTACGCACATGGTTACTATTCCATATTTGTTTTTTCTACGTCTCATTTCATTAAACAATTGAACTGATAATTTAGCACCAGTACATCCTAATGGATGCCCTAAAGAAATTGCACCGCCATTTACATTTACAATGTCTTTATTTAGGCCTAACTCTTTTATTACGGCTATGGATTGAGAAGCAAAAGCTTCATTCAATTCAATTAAATCAATATCTTTTAATTTTAATCCAGCTTGTTCAATGGCTTTTGGAATGGCTTTTACAGGGCCAATTCCCATATATTTTGGATCAACACCTGCTGCGGCAAACGAAACCATTCTGGCCACGGGTTCAAGATTAAGTTCTTTAACCATATCTTCATCCATTATCAATACAAAAGCAGCACCATCACTCATTTGTGATGAGTTTCCTGCGGTTACGCTTCCGCCTTGAGCAAAAACAGGACGTAATTTAGCTAGAGCTTCAATAGAAGTACCTTTTCGTGGACCTTCGTCTTTTGACACGGTATATTTTTTTGATTGTTTTTTGCCATTTTCATCAACAAAAATTTCTTCAACTTCGATAGGAACAATATCGTCTTGAAAAGTATTATTGTCTTGAGCTCTAAGCGATTTTTGATGAGAATTGAATGCAAATTCATCCTGTTCTTCTCTAGAAACTTTATATTTATCAGCAACGGCTTCTGCAGTTAAGCCCATGCCCCAATAATAATCTTCGTGCCCATTTTTTGCCACTTTATAATTAGGTGTTGGTCTATATCCACCCATAGGGATATAACTCATACTTTCTACACCACCGGCAATAACACACTTTGCCATTCCTGATTGTATTTTGGCTACGCCAATACTAATAGTTTCCAATCCAGAAGCACAATATCTATTTACTGTTACTCCAGGAACATCTTCAATTTTTAGCCCCATTAAAGAGATTAATCTACCAATGTTTAACCCTTGTTCAGCTTCCGGCATAGCATTACCAACAATTACATCATCAATTCTTGTTTTATCAAGAGTAGGAACTTCTTTTAATAAGTGTTGAATTGTTTCTGCTGCTAATTCATCAGGTCTTTTAAACCTAAATACACCTCTAGGTGCTTTACCAACTGCTGTTCTGTATCCTTTTACTATATATGCTGTTTTCATTTTTTTAGTTTCTTAAAGGTTTTCCTGTTTTTAACATATGCTCAATCCTTTCTAACGTTTTTCTTTCCGTTATTAAAGACATAAATGCTTCACGTTCAAGATCTAATAAGTATCTTTCGGACACGTAAGTAGGTTCAGATAAATCGCCGCCAGCTAAAACATAGCCTAGTTTATTAGCTATTTTTTTATCGTGTTCAGAGGCATAACGTCCTTTTTCCAAACTGTCAGTTCCTACTAAAAACATACCTAAAGCCTGTTGTCCCATAACATATGCCTTTTTAGGTGTTGGTTGTGTGTAACCATCTTCTAGCATTTGAATAGCATGTCTTTTTGCAGTGGCAATTTGTCTGTTTTTGTTAACAACTACACTATCTTTATGTTTTTTAAAGAAGCCTAAATCAAAAGCTTCATAAGCAGAGGTTGCTACCTTGGCCATTGCTACATTAATAAAGTAATCTCTTAATTTGTTAAGTTTTACATCATCTTTTAAAAGACCTTCTGTAGCACGAAGAGCCATTTCTTTAGAACCAGCACCTCCAGGGATTATACCCACACCAAATTCTACTAGCCCGATGTAGGTTTCAGCTGCCGCCACGACTTTATCTGCATGTAAAGAAAGTTCACACCCTCCTCCTAAGGTCATTCCATGTGGAGCAACAATTGTAGGACAAGAAGAATACCTCAATCGCATTACCGTATCTTGAAAATATTTTACGGCATAATTAAGCTCATCGTATTCTTGCTCTACAGCCATCATAAAAATCATAGCAAGATTTGCCCCTACAGTAAAGTTTGCATCTTGATTTCCTAAAATAACAGCATCGTATTCAGATTCAGCTAAGTCTATGCCTTTGTTAATCGCTTGTAAAACGCCACTACCCAAAGTATTCATTTTTGATTGGAATTCTACATTTAAAACTCCATCGCCTAAATGCTGAATAGAAGCATCACTATTTTTCCAAATGGTTTGTGCTTCTCTAATATTATCTAAAATAATAAATGAGTCTTGACCTGGAATTTTAGTTTGTTTTTTTGCAGAAATGTCATAATAATATTTAGAACCTTCTTTAACGGTATAAAAAGAAGTGTTTCCACTAGCTACCATTTCAGAAACCCATTTAGCAGGCTCAAAACCTTCGGATTTCATAAGTTCTATTCCCTTTTCAACCCCAATTGCATCCCATATTTGAAATGGTCCGTGTTCCCAACCAAAACCAGCTTTCATTGCATCATCAATTCTGAATAGTTCGTCAGAAATTTCGGGAATTCTATTTTGTACATAGGCAAACATTGCTGTGAAATTTTTTCTGTAAAATTCACCAGCTTTGTCTTTACCATTTACTAAAATTTTAAAACGGTCTATAACCTTATCTACTGTTTTTGTTAATTCTAAAGTGGCAAATTTTGCTCTTTTCTTTTGACGGTATTCTAGCGTATCAAGGTCAAGTGTTAAAATTTCTTTACCTTCTTTTTTATAAAAACCTTTTTTTGTTTTACTACCTAGCATTTTATTTTTCATCATAGTGTCGATGAAATCAGGTAATTTAAAAAGGTCATGAGCCTCATCTTTTGGGCAATTTTCATAAATGCCATTAGCTACATGAACCAGTGTGTCTAATCCAACTACATCAACCGTACGGAAAGTTGCTGATTTTGGGCGTCCAATAACAGGACCTGTTAATTTATCAACCTCTTCAACAGATAACCCAAGTTCTTTTACTTGATGGAAAAGGCTCATAATACCAAAAATACCAATTCTATTGCCTATAAATGCAGGAGTGTCTTTTGCTAAAACAGAAGTTTTTCCTAAAAACTTTTCGCCATACATCATTAAAAAGTCTGTAACTTCCTGTTTGCAATTTGGTCCAGGAATCACTTCAAAAAGTTGTAAATACCTTGGTGGATTGAAAAAGTGTGTTACCGCAAAATGTTGTTGAAAATCTTCACTTCTACCTTTATTCATAAAGTGAATAGGAATACCAGAAGTGTTTGAAGAAATTAAAGTACCAGGTTTTCTATGTTTTTCAACACGCTCAAATACTTTTTGTTTAATATCTAAACGTTCAACAACAACTTCTATAATCCAGTCTACTTCTGAAATTTTATGTAAATCATCTTCTAAGTTTCCAGTAGAAATTCTGTCTGCAAATTTTTGATTGTAAATAGGTGATGGTTTTGATTTTAATGATGCTTTTAAACTATCATTAACCAACCTGTTTCTTACATTTTTATGTTCTAATGTTAATCCTTTTGCTTTTTCTGAATCGGTCAATTCTCTTGGAACAATATCTAGTAATAAAACTTCGACACCAATATTAGCAAAATGACAAGCAATACCCGATCCCATTATACCGGAACCAATTATGGCTACTTTTTTAATATGTCTTTTGTCCATTATAATTGTTTTTTATACCGCTTTACGTTTAATCTCTTTGAAAATTTCACGCTCTGCTATTAATTGATTTATTTTTTCTGTAACTTCAAAGAAGTGATTTATTTGTTCTTCGGAGAGTTCGCCTCTAACTCTTTCGTTAAATGCAATTACAGAAGCTCTTGAAATCTTACGCATTTCTTTGCCATAGTCAGTTAATTTTATAAGTACGCTTCTGCCATCTTCTGGATTTTTCTCCCTATAAATTGCACCTTTTTCTTCCATTGTTTTTAAAATACGGGATAAACTAGTAGGTTCCATTCCCATTTGCGGACCCAAGGAAGTTGATGGTGTACCATTTTCGTAATCTATATTTAATAATACAAATGCTGTAGCCATGGTACTACCATGTTTTGCAGCTTGTTCGTTGTACATTTTTGCAACGGCCTGCCAAGTTGCTCTCAGTACATGATCAATAGTATGTTCTTTTTGCATTTCACAAATATAACAAAAAAATATTATGCACGCATAGTAAAATTAAAAATTTGAAACTTATAAGGTTGTATAAGTAGTTTTTAACTTTTAGTATATTTTTCTTTGATAGCTGATATTTAGAGTTGCTAAAAAATAATTATCTTTAATAATTGATTTTTTTATATGTAGTATTGCTGGGATGTTTATATATATTGGTTAAGAATTAAAATCAATTATTTTTTTAGTAGTTGGTACACAGGTATTTTTATTCTTATTTTTTATAAATTAAATTAGAATACTGTAAATATGTATGTAACAATGGTCAAAAACCAACGTCAAATCAATATCTTTGAAAAAATAAAATAATAATATGAGAGATATTCTTGTTGTTGAAAATGTTGTAAAAAATTATGGCGATTATAGGGCATTAAATAATGTTTCTATAAATGTTGCAAAAGGTAGTATTTTCGGTCTTTTAGGCCCAAATGGAGCTGGTAAAACCACTTTAATTAGAATAATTAATCAAATTACTATGCCTGACGAAGGGCTGGTTACATTAGATGGTCAACCATTAAAACCTGATCATATAAAAGATATTGGATATTTACCTGAAGAACGAGGTTTGTATAAATCCATGAAAGTTGGAGAACAAGCTCTTTATTTAGCACAACTGAAAGGGTTGTCTAAATCAGAAGCACGTCAACGGTTAAAATATTGGTTTGATAAATTTGAAATAGGAGATTGGTGGGATAAAAAAATTCAAGAACTATCTAAAGGGATGGCTCAAAAAATACAATTTATTGTTACCGTATTGCATCAACCAAAATTATTGATTTTTGATGAGCCATTCAGCGGATTTGACCCTATAAATGCCAATTTAATAAAAGATGAAATTCTGAAATTAAGAGATGAAGGAGCCAGTGTTATTTTTTCTACACATAGAATGGAATCTGTTGAGGAGTTATGTGATGATATTGCTCTAATCCACAAATCAAATAAAGTTTTAGAAGGGAAATTGATAGATATCAAACGCCAATATAAAAACAATGAGTATGAAATAGGCTTGATTACTGATAATGAAGCAGAAGTAACTCAGAACTTGAAAGATAATTTTGAGTTGACAAAGGCTACATTTAAAAGTTTAAATAATGAACTACAATTCAATATTAAAATTGACGATAAAACTTCAGCAAATCAATTGATTAAACATTTAACTTCAAAAGGAGAACTTACTCATTTTGTAGAGGTAATACCAAGTGTAAACGATATTTTTATTCAAACTGTTCAAAATCATTAATTTATGAATCATTTATCTCTAATTACAAAAAGAGAATATCTTAATAAAGTAAAAAACAAGTCATTTATTATTATGACTTTTTTGAGTCCTCTTATTATGGTGGGCATTTTCGCTTTAATTGGGTTTTTAACTCAATTGAATAATGATAGTGTTAAAACAATTTCAATACTAGATGAAAGTAATTTGTTTTCTAATGAATTTGAAAACACAGACCATACTAAATATGATATTTTAACAGGTCTAAATTTGGAGGATGCTAAAAAAGTAGTTCGTGAAGCTGAAAATTATGGATTGTTATATATACCTCCAGCAGAAAATGTTGATGCTATTGCTAATAAAATTGTATTCTATTCTGAAGAATCTCCTTCTTTAAATGTAATGGATAATATTGAAGATAAAATTGAAGAAAAAGCCAGAGTTATAAAACTGAGAAAATCAGGTTTAGACCCAGATATAGTTAATAAATTAAGTGTTAATGTAAGAACAAATTTAGAAACTTTTGATGGAGAGAAGACTTCAAAAGTTGGTAGCTTAATGAAGTTGGTCTTTGGTGGAGCTTTAGGATATTTGTTGTTTATGTTTATTATAATTTATGGCAATATGATTATGCGTAGCGTTATTGAGGAAAAAACAAGTAGAATTATAGAAGTTATCATATCGTCCGTTAAACCCATAAAATTATTATTAGGTAAAATATTTGGTACTTCATTAGCAGGTTTAACACAATTTGTAATTTGGACAATTGTTGGAGGTTTATTAATGGTTGGTGTTTCTGCTTTTTTTGGTATAGATGTGTCACAAAATCCTATGGCTGGACAGCAACAAGAAATAATGCAACAAATGGCAGATAATTCTGATATGCAAAATAAGGTAACAGAAGTTGTTCTAGAATTTTGGAATATGCCAATTGCCAACTTAATTATTATGTTTATATTATTTTTTATCGGTGGGTATTTATTGTACGCATCATTATATGCAGCTATCGGTGCTGCTGTAGATAATGAAACAGATACGCAACAGTTTATGATGCCTATAATTATGCCTTTAATGTTAGCTATATATGTTGGCTTTTTTACAGTAATTGAAAATCCACACGGTACGGTTTCACAAGTCTTTTCATATATTCCGTTGACATCTCCTGTAGTAATGTTAATGCGTATACCATTTGGAGTACCTATTTGGCAACAATTAGTGTCTGTATTAATATTATTTATAACCTTTTATTTTACTGTAATTATTGCTGCAAAAATTTACAGAGTAGGAATTTTAATGTATGGTAAAAAACCTACATATAAAGAACTGTATAAATGGTTAAAGTATTAGTTTGTTTAACAATTTAACTTATGGGTGAAATTAATGGGATTTTAAATACGTCAATTCAATTTTCAGATACTATTTCAATTACAATAAAGGGAATTTTAGTTGTAATTATAGCTTTATTTATTACTTCTGTAATTTTAAGATTATTTAGGCAAATTTTAACTAGAAAGTTACCGGAATTGGATAAGGTGAAATTTATTTCATTATTTTCATTTGGAAGATGGTTTATTTACCTGATTATCTTATTAATGACACTCCATAATATTGGGGTAAATGTTACAGCCATGTTAACTGCTTCGGCGGCGTTGTTAATTGGTGTTGGTTTAGCATTGCAGACGTTGTTTCAAGATATTATTTCAGGAGTTTTTATTTTAATAGATCAATCTGTTCATGTTGGTGACATTATTGAACTTGACGGAAAAGTAGGTAGGGTAGAAGAAATCAAATTGCGTACTACACGAGCGGTAACCGTAGATAATAAAGTATTAATTATACCTAATCATTTATATTTAACTAATAGTTTGTTCAATTGGACAGCCAACGGAATTGAAACCAGAGAAAGTATTGAAATTGGAGTAGCTTATGGTAGTGATGTTAGGTTGGTAGAATCGTTATTAATACAAGCTGCAAAATCGCACCCAGCAGTTTTGAAAGAACCAGAACCAAAGGTTTTATTTTTGAATTTTGGAGAAAGTTCATTAGATTTTAAAGTGTCTTTCTCTATTAATGATAGTTTTAATGTTCGAATTCCTAAAAGTGATATTCGATTTGAAATAGATAGATTGTTTCGAGAGCATAATATTTCAATTCCATTTCCTCAAAGAGATGTGCATGTTTACTCTACAGAGCAAAGTAAGCCAAAAATGGAATAAAAATTGTGTTTTAAAAAAATAAAAAATAACTTTAGGATTAGATTTAGCATTCCTAAAATAACATATAAAAAATGTCGAGAATATTAATTATTGAAGATGAAGCGGCTATCCGCAGAGTATTAAAAAAAATTATTTCTGAAGAAAATTCAACCTATCAAGTTGAAGAAGCGGAAGATGGACTTTCGGGAATGGAAATGATAAAAAATAATGACTATGATTT
This sequence comes from Aureibaculum marinum, assembly GCF_003813905.1. Lineage (GTDB taxonomy): Bacteria > Bacteroidota > Bacteroidia > Flavobacteriales > Flavobacteriaceae > Aureibaculum > Aureibaculum marinum. Next base: position 68,701 of record NZ_RPFJ01000003.1, on the reverse strand, counting down.
AGTATTATGTGATATAAAAATGCCAAAAATGGATGGTGTTGAGGTCTTGGAAAAAACTCAAAAAATTAAACCAGAAATACCAGTTTTGATGATTTCGGGCCACGGAGATTTGGATACAGCAGTGCAGACTATGCGTATGGGAGCATTTGATTATATTTCTAAACCGCCAGATTTAAATAGATTGTTAAATGCCGTACGAAATGCATTGGATAAAAAGAATTTGGTTGTAGAGAATAAAAAACTAAAGAAAAAAGTTAGTAAAAACTACCAAATGATTGGGGAGAGTAAAGCCATCTCTCTTATTAAAAACATTATAGAAAAGGTTGCAATTACAGATGCTAGAGTGTTAATTACAGGTCCAAATGGAACTGGTAAGGAATTAGTAGCTCATTGGTTACATGAAAAGAGTGAACGGTCAAAATTTCCAATGGTAGAGGTAAATTGTGCAGCAATTCCTTCAGAGTTAATAGAAAGTGAACTATTTGGCCATGTAAAAGGGTCGTTTACAGGTGCTAATAAAGACCGTGCAGGTAAGTTTGAAGCAGCAAATGGGGGAACTATTTTTTTAGATGAAATAGGAGATATGAGCCTTTCTGCTCAGGCTAAAGTATTACGTGCTTTGCAAGAAAATAAAATAAGTAGAGTAGGCAGTGATAAAGATATTAAAGTAAATGTACGCGTAATTGCAGCCACAAATAAAAATCTAAAAAACGAAATAAAAGAAGGTAATTTTAGAGAAGATTTGTATCACAGATTAGCTGTAATTTTAATAGAAGTTCCAGGGCTAAATGACAGAAGAGAAGACATTCCGCTATTGGTTGATTTTTTTGCTGAAAAAATTGCAAAAGAACAAGGGAATGCTAAAAAATCATTTTCAGATAAAGCAATTAAAAAACTTCAAGAATATGATTGGACCGGTAATATTCGAGAATTACGTAATGTTGTTGAACGTTTAATTATTTTAGGAGGTAGTGAAGTGTCTGAAGAAGATGTTAAGTTATTTGCTAGTAAATAACATCTTTTTATAAAATATTTTTAATTATAAATAAACTTTATGATTGTATAAAAAAAATGGATTGAATCTACTTGTAATGCCTTTTCTTTGATGGTATATTTGTAGTCGTTAAAAAAAGGTAGTTCATGTTATGGTTTCTACCTTGGTTAAAGACAATTAATAATAACAAAAAAATTATAAAATGACATTAGTAGGTAAAAAATTTCCAGATTTGAGTGTTGACGCCATGAATGAAATGGGCGAAACTTTTAAAGTAAATGTATTAGACGAAGCCGTAAACAACAAAAAGAAAGTGGTACTGTTTTGGTATCCAAAAGATTTTACATTTGTTTGTCCAACAGAATTGCATGCTTTTCAAGAAGCTATGGGAGAATTTGAAAAAAGAAATACAATTGTTATTGGTGCATCTTGTGATACTCCTGAAGTACATTTCGCATGGTTGAGCACTTCTAAAGATAATGGAGGTATTGAAGGGGTAACTTATCCAATTTTAGCAGATAGCAATCGTAATTTGTCTAGTATTTTAGGAATTTTAGATATAACTAATGAAACTTACGATGAAGCTACAGGAACTGTACAAGTAGAAGGAGACAACGTAACTTACAGAGCAACTTATGTTATTGATGAAGAAGGAGTGGTACAACATGAAAGTATTAATAATATGCCAATTGGTAGAAATGTAAATGAGTATTTACGTATAATTGATGCTTTAACTCATGTACAAGAAAAAGGTGAAGTTTGTCCAGCTAACTGGGAAGAAGGTAAAGATGCTATGCAAGCTAATGCTAAAGGTACAGCTGAATACTTAGCTTCACACTAATAAATTTTAACTTTCAAGTTCCAAATTCCAATAAAAATATTGGAATTTGGAATCTGAAAAACAAATAAAAATTATGGTAAAAGAAATAGATAATGATAATTTGGCAGAAATAGTTGCCAATAATGATAAAGTTGCGGTACAGTATGCGGCTTCTTGGTGTGGTAATTGTAGAATTATGAAGCCTAAATTTAAAAAATTGGCATCAGAAAATGAAGACATTACCTTTGTTATTGTAGATGCTGAAAAATATCCAGAATCTAGAAAAATGGCTACAGTTGACAATTTACCAACTTTTGCTATGTTTAAAGGAGGTAGTTTTGTAGATCAGACACAAACAAATAAATTTGATGTGTTAAGTGGTTTACTTGATAAAACTTTAAAATAATTATATCTTAACCGGATAGGTTAATTAAAAAGAGAGTTAGCTTTTGTGAAATCATATAGAGTTAATTCGGTAAATACATAAATTTATAAGCTACAAATGAAATTACCTATAATAAAACACTTGACTAATTTTATTGAAGAAAATGATCAAGATTATGTTATTGAAACAATTGAGACATTAGAAGCTTTAACTGAAGTACCATCGTTAAAAGATGAGGAACTAGATGTTTTAGGAGAAGTTATATCTAATCTCTATGGTGCAATAGAAGTGGATAAAATGATTAAAGAAGGTACACCAAAAAAAGAGGCTCTCAATAATTTTATGAAAAGGGTTTTAGGTTCTATTGATAAATAGAAGATAAAAGATATCAATAACAAAAAGCCACTTCAGTTGAAGTGGCTTTTTTGTTGAAACGTGATTGTTGCTTAGGCATTAAATTGGATGCAAATGGTATTGTAAAACAGGTTTTATTTATATATGAGAGAATTGTAAACATCTTAAACTACTGTTAAAAGAATCAATAGAAACTACAAAGGTTGTAGTTGAGTCTTATTAAAAAAAATTATACATAATAAATAACCGTTGAAGCTAGCTTCAACGGTTTAATTTAACAACTTATTTTAGTTCTACTCAAATAAATTAATACTTTACGTCAAATCGATCTTGGTTCATGACTTTGGTCCAAGCTGCCACAAAGTCTTGCACAAATTTTTCTTTACTATCATCTTGAGCATAAACTTCTGCATATGCCCTTAAAACAGAGTTAGATCCAAATACCAAGTCTATTCTTGTGGCAGTCCATTTTACGTTACCCGTTTTACGATCACATATTTCGTAAATTCCATTTTTTGGTTTCCAATAGTTAGACATGTCTGTGAGGTTAATAAAAAAGTCATTAGTTAATGCACCAATAGTATCGGTAAATACGCCATGACTGGTTTCCCCATAATTGGTTCCCATAACACGCATTCCTCCAATTAAGACCGTCATTTCAGGTGCTGTTAATCCCATCAATTGAGTCCTATCTAACATTAATTCTTCAGGGCTAACGGCATAATCTTTTTTTAACCAATTTCTATAACCATCAGCTAGTGGTTCTAAAGGTTCAAAAGATTCAGCATCAGTCATTTCATCTGAGGCATCACCACGACCAGGTGTAAATGGAATATTAATGTTAATGCCAGCATTTTTTGCAGCTTTTTCTACGCCGATATTACCAGCCAAAACAATGGTGTCAGCAATGCTAATTCCAAATTCTTTGGCAATTGGTTCTAATATAGAAAGTACGTAGGCTAAACGTTTAGGTTCATTACCTTCCCAATCTTTTTGTGGAGCCAAGCGTATTCTAGCACCATTAGCACCTCCTCTAAAGTCTGAACCTCTAAAAGTTCGGGCACTATCCCAAGCTGTTGAAACCATATCAGAAATAGATAATCCTGAATCGGAAATTTTAGCTTTAACAGCGTCTATATTATACTCTTTATTTCCTTTTGGTATTGGGTCTTGCCATATTAAATCTTCTTTAGGTACGTTTGGTCCAAAATAACGATCTTTCGGGCCCAAATCTCGATGTGTTAATTTAAACCAAGCTCTTGCAAAAGCATCAGAAAAAGCATCAAAATCATTCATAAATTTTAATGAAATTTCTCTATAAATAGGGTCTACTTTCATTGCTATATCCGCATCGGTCATCATAGGGTTGTGACGCGTAGTCATATCTTCTACATCAACAGGTTTATCCTCTTCTTTTATAGTTACAGGTTCCCACTGCCAAGCACCTGCAGGACTTTTTGTTAATTCCCATTCATGATTGAATAACATTTCAAAAAAACCATTATCCCATTTTGTAGGGTTTGTTGTCCAAGCACCTTCTAGACCACTAGTTACAGTATCTTTTCCTTTTCCTGTCCTAGTTGGGTTGAGCCATCCTAAACCTTGTTGGTCAACCGAGCTGCCTTCCGGATCTGGTCCTAAAATGCTAGCATCACCATTTCCATGTGTTTTTCCTACTGTATGCCCTCCAGCTGTTAAGGCTACAGTCTCTTCATCATTCATGGCCATTCTTTTAAAAGTTTCACGAATTTGTTGGGCGGTTTTTAGAGGGTTAGGTACTCCATTAACACCTTCTGGATTTACATAAATTAATCCCATTTGAACTGCAGCCAAAGGGTTTTCCATTGTAGAAGGTTTGTCTATATTATCATAGCGTCCATCACTAGGAGCTAACCATTCTTTTTCAGCTCCCCAATAAGTGTCTTTTTCAGGCCCCCAAATATCTTCACGACCAAAAGCAAAACCAAATGTTTTCAAGCCCATACTTTCATAAGCAATAGTGCCGGCTAAAATAATTAAGTCAGCCCAACTAACTTTATTTCCATATTTCTTTTTAATTGGCCATAGCAAACGTCTCGCTTTATCTAAACTTACATTGTCAGGCCAAGAATTTAATGGGGCAAAACGTTGATTTCCAGTTCCTCCACCTCCACGACCATCAGCAATTCTATACGTTCCAGCAGCATGCCATGATAAACGAATCATTAATCCTCAATAATGTCCCCAATCTGCAGGCCACCAATCTTGACTTTCGGTCATTAAATGAGTGAGGTCTTTTCTTAAAGCATTAACATCTAATTTTTTTAATTCTTCACGATAATTAAAGTCCTTACCTAGAGGGTTGGTTTTAGTATCGTGTTGATGTAAAATATCTAAGTTTAAAGCTTTAGGCCACCAATTCATAACAGAGTTGTCAGATACAGTGTTTGCTCCATGCATAACAGGGCATTTACCTTGCCTTTTATTGTTGTTTTGGTTATTTTTCATACTTAAAATTTTAAAATTATTTATTGTATAAAGTTAATGATTAGAGATTTAGAAATCTTTAAATGTTATTTTTATATTTTATTATTTTATAAAGATAATCTATCATTACTGAAAAAGTTTTAAATTATTCTTATAATAATGTGTGTGATGCAGACTTGTTATATTAAAAAAGTAGTTTTATTGATAGATGTTTTATAACAATTTATCTGATTTAAAGTGATTGTTGATTGGGGGTTGATATTAAAAACTAAAAAAGTATTCCTTTTCCTATACAGAATAATTTACCTAATTTTAACCCAATAAAAAAAGAGTAATGAGTAGTAGAAATTATAAAGTAACAGGTACAATTAAACTTGCAGAAATAGAGACTAAAGAAATAGACGATAAAGCTAAAAGTAAACTTAAAAAAGCTAGAAAAAAGCTTAGTGAAGTGCAAGACACTATGTATGCTCATGGTAAATATAGTATGCTTGTTTGTTTACAAGGGATGGATACCGCAGGTAAAGACAGTTTAATTAGAGAAGTTTTTAAACAAGTAAATGCTAGGGGTGTTGTTGTGCAAAGTTTTAAAGTGCCTACGGAAAATGAATTAAAAAATGATTATTTATGGAGGCATTATATTGCTTTGCCCCAAAGAGGTAAAATAGGTGTTTTTAACCGTACACATTATGAGAATGTATTGGTAACTAGAGTACATCCTGAATATATTTTAGGAGAAAACCTTCCTTCAATTAGAAGTATTAATGATGTTACTGATGAGTTTTTCCATAACAGGATGGAACACATTAATAATTTTGAAAAACACCTTTCTGAAAATGGTACTATAATTTTAAAATTTTTCTTACATATATCTAAAGAAGAACAAAAAAATAGGTTGTTACGCAGAATAGAGAAAAAGAATAAAAATTGGAAGTTTTCTGCAAGTGATTTAAAAGAACGAAAACTGTGGGATAAATATCAAGCTTGCTATGAAGATGCAATTAATAGAACATCAACAGAAAATGCTCCATGGTATGTTATACCTTCTGATGATAAAAATACGGCTAGAAAAATTGTAGCAGAAACTATTTTAGAAAAATTAGAATCTTATAAGGATATAAAATATCCAGAATTAGATGCAAAAACTAAAGCTCGCTTATCTGAATTTAGAGAGCAACTTGAAAATGACTAAATATATAACGATAAGTGTTTAAGAATAATTTTTAAATTATTATCTGTATTATGTGTATCTAGAAAATTTAGTTATAAATTAATGTTTTAGTATAAAAAATATGAAAAAAATAGCAATCATTACAATCACAGTTTTACTGTCTATTAGTCTTTATGCACAGTCAGATGTTAATACAGATTCAGTTAAAATTAGAGAAATATATACTGAAGCCTTAAAAAATGGTAGAAGTTATAATTGGTTAAATCAATTAACAAAAAAAGTTGGTCATCGTTTAGCTGGTTCTGAAGGCGATAAAAATGCAGTAGCTTGGGCTAAGGCTGAATTAGAAAAGTTAGGTTTAACCAAAGTTTGGTTACAGCCGGTTACTGTTCCTCATTGGATTCGTGGTGATAAAGAAGAGGCCTATATAAAAACAAAATATGGTAAGTTTAATGTAAATATTAGAGCGTTGGGAGGTTCAATTGCTACTCCAAAAAAAGGATTGTTAGCAGATGTTATAGAAGTTAAAAGTTTGGAGGAGGTTGAAAAATTAGGAGATAAAGTAAAAGGTAAAATTGTTTTTTATAACCGAGCAATGCCTGCAGAACGTATTGAGACAATGTCTGCTTATGGAGCTACTGTAGATCAGCGTGTGTATGGAGCTGCGGTAGCAGGTAAATACGGAGCAGTGGGGGCTATAGTTCGTTCTATGTCTACAAAAATAGACAATGTACCTCATACAGGTACCATGCGTTATGGAGATATCGATGAAAATCAAAAAATTCCTACAGCAGCTATAAGTACAAATGGTGCCGAAATGTTGAGTAATTTATTGAAGCAAAAGGGAGAAATGGAACTTCAGTTCTATTTTAAACAAAATTGCGAAAACCTGCCAGATACTCAATCTTTTAATGTAATAGGTGAATTAAAAGGCTTGCATTTTCCTGATGAAATTATTTTGGTTGGTGGACATTTAGATTCTTGGGATTTAGGTGAAGGAGCTCATGATGATGGAGCAGGAGTAGTGCAATCTATGGAAGTTTTAAGACTATTTAAAGACTTAAAAATTAAACCTAAAAGAACCATTCGAGTGGTTCTATTTGCCAATGAAGAATTTGGTTTAAGTGGAGGCACTACATACGCTGCGGAAGCTAAAAAGAATAAAGAAAAGCATATAGTAGCTTTAGAATCTGACGCAGGCGGTTTTACACCTCGAGGATTTGGTATTACCAGTAACGATAATAATTATAATCAAATACTAGAGTGGAAATCACTTTTTGAACCTTATAACATTCATATTTTTGCTAGAGGTGGTGGAGGAGCAGATATTGGACCATTAAAAAATCAAGATAACGTGCTATTAGGATTAAAACCAGATTCGCAAAGATATTTTGACTATCATCATACGGAAGTTGATGTTTTTGAAGCTGTTAATAAACGTGAGTTGGAATTAGGAGCTGCATCTATGGCTTCAATCATATATTTGTTTGACCAATATGGTATAAAATAGTTGCAAGAGATTTTATTGAATTATGATACCGTCATTTTTATGTACTCTTTTTACTTAAACCCATTAATATAGAATGATTTATTCTAAAAAAGAACTTTCTCAATTAATAGTAGAAAGCTGTGTTGCCTATAATGTAGAACATGTTGTAATTTCTCCAGGTTCACGTAATGCCCCATTAACTATCGGTTTTACAAATCATTCTAGGATAAAATCTTATAGTGTTGTTGATGAAAGATCTGCAGCCTTTTTTGGATTAGGAATAGCACAACAAACACAGAAGGCTGTAGCTTTAATATGTACATCTGGTTCAGCTTTGTTGAATTATTATCCTGCTATTGCTGAAGCATATTATAGTAATATTCCTCTTATTGTTATTTCTGCAGATAGACCTAAACATTTAATTGATATTGGTGATGGTCAAACCATACGACAAGAAAATGTATTTTCAAATCATATTATTTTTAATGCCAATTTAATTGATGGTATTGATTTTGAAAAAGAAAATTCGAAATTAATTTCTAAGGCTATTCAATTGGCAATTTTAAAAAGTGGACCAACTCATATAAATGTTCCGTTTGATGAACCTTTATATGAAACAACTACTGAATTGGTTATAAATAGCGTAGATACTGAATTGATAACCCTTGAATCGGATGTAGATTATGATTTTGAAAATTTTGTTTCTCTATGGAATAAATCCTCCAAAAAATTAATTTTAATAGGAGCTCATTATCCTGATGAAATAGTACAACAACAATTATCTAAATTGGTAATGGATGAGTCTGTATTGGTTTTTACAGAAACTACTTCTAATGTGCATCATCCAAAGTTTATTAATTGTATAGATAAGTTAATTTCTCCATTAACAGATGAGGATTTTGAACGTTTAAAACCTGAAGTATTACTTACTTTGGGAGGATTGGTAGTTTCAAAAAAAGTGAAACAGTTTTTAAGAAAATTTAAACCAGAACACCATTGGCATGTACATAATGATAAATCGTTAGATACTTTTCACTGTCTTTCACACCATTTTAAAATGCCTGCTTCATTGTTTTTAAGTTATTTTACAACAATAGTTGAAAGTAAAAATAGTGATTATCAAAAAACTTGGTTGTTAGAAAAAGAGCGTAGAACTCTAAAACACAATCAATTTTTATCCGAAGTAGAGTTTTCTGATTTAAAAGCTTTTGATGTAATATTAAATAATCTCCCTGATAATATTCAATTACAGCTTTCTAACAGTTCTGTAATACGTTATACTCAACTGTTTGATAACAATTCTACAATTAAAATATTTTGTAATAGAGGTACAAGTGGAATTGATGGAAGTACTTCAACAGCTGTTGGTGCTGCATCGGTTTCTGAAGGTCAAACGGTTTTAATTACTGGAGATATTAGTTTTTTTTATGATAGTAATGGGTTGTGGAATAAATATATACCTTCAAGTTTTAGAATTATTTTACTTAACAATGGAGGAGGGGGAATATTTAAGATTTTACCTGGTCCTCCACAAACAAATGCATTAGATTATTTTGAAACACATCATAATCTTAGTGCAGAGCATTTGTGTAAAATGTATCAGTTTGATTATGTAAAAGCTGAAAATTTAATAGAATTATCCACGCAAATCAAAACCTTTTTTTATAATTCTAATCGTCCAAAATTATTAGAAATATTAACTCCTAGTAATTTAAATGATAAAATTTTAAAATCATATTTTAAGAATGTTAACTAAAAAAAAACCACTCTATTTGAGTGGTTTTTTATGTGATTTTATATTTAACTAACGTCCGGTTTCTTCTCCTTCTTCGATAATTTCTTCTTGAAACTCATCGTCAGGAATTTCACCATTATTTAAACTTTTTTGTTTTGCTAAAACACGTTCAACGTTTTGGTAATAGCCATCTGCATTTGGGTCTTCGGCTGAAATCTTAGCAAAGCCATTTTTGTAATATTTTAAAGCTCTCTTAAGGTCGTTACCAGTTTCGTAATATTGACCTATATAATAATCACCTATTGGAGATTCAGGATATAATCTATTAATCATTTTACCAAACTCTTCAAGATAAGCTCCATCTTCTTTATCTAATACAATAGATTCTATAGCAAAAATATCACGTTGTCTTATTTTTAAGTTCGCTCCAAAAAGAAATTGAATTTCAACATATTTTTTTTCAACATACTCAATCGCTTCAGCGGGAGATAGGTCTGCAATATTGTTGTCAAATTCTTCTTTTGAAATTGAAGAATACATATCAAAAATATGAGCCATAGCTCCTGGTATTGCTTGACCTATGGAAGAAACACTTGTAGAGTTGTTAAACTCATCATATTTAAATTTAAAGTTGTCATTTTCAAAATTTTTAAAAACGTAGTAAAGACTCTCAATATTTTTACTCTTAGCTTCTCCTAAAAAGTCACCATTATTTAAATAATAATAGGTGTGTCTATCAATGGTTGGTACTTTTCCTCTAAATAAATCAGCAATATCTTGAGAATAACTAGGATTAATATTTACGTAAGCATTAAAAATTGGAGTAGGCTCTACCATAAAGTAATTTATAAAATTTGCTGTTATTGTGTTACCAACAATAGTTCTAAATGGAGAAATTCTATAATTATTTTCAATATAGCCAATCAATTCATTTTTAATAAATTTATAAAATTTTGAACTTGTTTCGGTAAGCATACTGTTTAAATCAACTTCACAGTCTTTTTTTCTTTCATTTTTTTGATTTTGAAAAATACCTACAACAATTTGTTCAGGAGCCTTATCTTTAGCAGCAAAAAGTTTAGAGTTAGCCACATAAATATCGAACAAGTATTCTGCATCTAGTATAATGGCTAGAGGATATACTCTTGTAGAATCTTGATGGTAAGAATCTGGTACATATATTTTTAAGGTTCTAGTATCATTTAATTCACCATTTAATTCGGCAGACTTAAAAGCTTCTAATGAAATGTTCTGACCAAAGGTGGCAACACTAGCAGTTAGAAGTAATAGTAAAAAGTAAAATCTCTTCATACTTACACAATTTTTGGATTTTTAGTTGGGTTAATTTTTTTTCTCTTTTTCTAAATTCTATCTTTACAAACGAAAAGAATCGCATAAAATTGTAATCAATGATAAAGTCAGATTGGAAAATTGTAAAAAAATACGAAGATATTACTTATAAAAAGTCAAATGGTGTAGCAAGAATTGCATTTAATAGACCGGAGGTTAGAAATGCTTTTCGTCCTAAAACAACTAGTGAATTGTACGATGCGTTTTATGATGCTCAAGAAGATACTAGCATTGGTGTAGTGTTGCTTTCTGCAGAAGGTCCTTCTCCAAAAGATGGAGTTTATTCTTTCTGTAGTGGAGGAGATCAAAAAGCAAGAGGGCATCAAGGGTATGTTGGTGAAGATGGCATGCATCGTTTAAATATTCTAGAAGTACAACGGTTAATTCGTTTTATGCCTAAGGTTGTTATTGCAGTGGTACCAGGATGGGCAGTTGGAGGTGGTCATAGTTTACATGTAGTCTGTGATTTAACTTTAGCCAGTAAAGAACATGCCATTTTTAAACAAACAGATGCAGATGTTACCAGTTTTGACGGAGGTTATGGTTCTGCTTATTTAGCCAAAATGGTAGGGCAAAAAAAAGCTAGAGAAATTTTCTTTTTAGGACGAAATTATTCAGCACAAGAAGCCTTTGAAATGGGTATGGTTAATGCGGTTATTCCTCATGATAAATTAGAGGATACTGCATATGAATGGGCTCAAGAAATTTTAGCTAAATCGCCTACATCTATAAAAATGTTAAAATTTGCAATGAATTTAACGGATGACGGTATGGTAGGGCAACAGGTTTTTGCAGGTGAAGCAACACGGTTGGCATATATGACTGATGAGGCTAAGGAAGGGAGAAATGCTTTTTTAGAAAAACGTAAGCCTAATTTTGAAAAAAAATGGATACCTTAAAATAAATAGGTGTTTTTAATAAATTAATGTTAAAAATAAATGGATTCGCAAGTTGTAACATTTTTAATTAGTTGCCCAGATAATAAAGGGTTAGTAGCAAAAATTACTAACTTTTTTTATAGTAAAGGGTTTAATATTCTCAGTTGTCAGCAATATGTAAATGCTATTGAGAATATGTATTTTATGCGTATTAGATTAAATGCAGAAGGTACCAAAATCAGTAAAAGCGACTTGGAAACCAAATTTTTGGAACTGGCAAAACCGTTAGGGTTTAAATGGTCTGTAAATTATGGTGATAAAAAGTTAAATGTAGCCATTTTAGTCTCACATGCATCACATTGTTTATATGATATTTTGGAAAGGCAAAGAGAAGGTGATTTAGATTGTACTGTTAAAATGGTTATAAGTAATCACGAAAAATTACGGCCAATTGCAGAAATGTTTAATGTTCCGTATTATTATTTACCTGTAACCAAGGATACTAAAGAAAAACAAGAAGAGGAAATAATAAATTTACTTAACGATAATAAAGTTGATTTAATAGTAATGGCTAGATATATGCAAATTTTATCTTCTAGTTTTATCAATAAATTTCCTGAAAAAATAATAAATATTCATCATTCCTTTTTGCCTGCATTTCAAGGAGCTAACCCTTATAAGAGAGCTTATGAAAGAGGAGTGAAGTTAATTGGTGCCACAGCACATTATGCTACTGAAGATTTAGATGAAGGTCCTATTATTGAGCAAGCAGTAGAGCGTGTTACACACGATTGTACTCCGCAAACATTGAAGCGTATTGGAGCAGATGTTGAGCGTTTGGTGCTTGCTAAAGCCATAAAATGTCATATTCAAAATCAAATAATCGTATCAAAGAATAGGGCTGTGGTATTTCCAGAATCAGGAGAGTGAAAACGATTTTAGTTTAAATAAAAAACAACAAACAGATGAAAATTATTTGTATTGGAAGAAATTATGCAAAACATATTGCAGAATTAGAAAATGAAAAGCCAGAAAATCCTGTGGTTTTTTTGAAACCAGATTCGGCTATATTACCAAAAAAAATGCCATTTTTTATTCCTACATTTTCTAATGACATTCATTATGAAGTTGAGGTGTTGGTAAAAATAAATAAGGTTGGTAAACATATAGAATCTAAGTTTGCTCATAAGTATTATGATGAAATCGGATTGGGAATAGATTTTACTGCTCGTGATATCCAAGCTCAAAGTAAAGAAAAAGGATTGCCATGGGAAAAAGCTAAAGCTTTTGATGGAAGTGCTGTTGTAGGTGAGTTTTATCCTAAAGGAGATTTTAATCTTGATAATTTGCCTTTTCAATTGATAAAAAATGAAATTGTTGTGCAAAATGGTAATACCAATGCTATGTTGTGGAAAATTGATGAGTTGATTTCTTATGTTTCACAATTTTTTACCTTAAAAAAAGGAGATATTATTTTTACAGGAACCCCTGCAGGTGTTGGTAAGGTAAGTGAAAATGATATTTTAATTGGTAAATTGAAAGATTACGAAGCTTTTAATGTAAAAATAAAGTAGTATAAAATTTAGATTAGTCTATTGTTTAATAAGTTTCTACTAGGTAGAACAGTTTAATAAAACTTAATGGCTTTAGAAATTGAACGTAAATTTTTAGTAAAAAATGATGCTTTTAAAAATGAAGCATTAAAAAAGCAAAAAATTATTCAAGGGTTTTTATCTTCTGTTCCTGAACGTACGGTGCGGATTAGAGTTATTGAAAATTTAGGATATATTACTATTAAGGGAATAGGTAATGCATCAGGAGTCTCTCGGTTTGAATGGGAAAAAGAGATTGAAGTTGAAGAAGCTTTAAATTTGCTGAAAATTTGTGAACCAGGTGTTATAGACAAAACAAGATACTATATAAAGTCAGATAACCATACTTTTGAAGTTGATGAGTTTTATGGAGAAAACAATGGTTTGATTATAGCAGAAATAGAGCTGATTTCAGAAAATGAAACTTTTACAAAGCCTGAATGGTTAGGCAAAGAAGTTACAGGAATTACAAAATATTATAATTCGTCTCTAGTAAAAAATCCATATAAATTATGGTGAAAACTGTAAACGTTTTTATTTCATGGTATATAACTTTTTACCTATCTCATAATATTTATCACCTTCAATCCAGAAAGGAGTTTTAGGGTCGTTGGCAATAAGTCTACAAGCCATTACATAAGATTTAAAGAATTTTTCTAAATAATCATAGTCTAAAGTCTCAGGATTGTCAGAGGTTTTATGATAATATTTATTAATTTCTTTATCAAAAGCTGTAAACCCAAGGCTAAAGGTTGGAGCAGGAATACCTTTTGCAGCAAAATTCACATTATCAGATCGGTCAAAAAGACCTTGTTCTCCAGCGGGATCGTCAATGGCTTTTAAACCAAATTCAGAAACAGCATTACTAATATGTTTACCGGCTGTAGTTCTATTTAACCCTACAATTGTAGCTATAGATGTATCATTATACCCTCCATTATCGCTATTAAAGCAGTAAACCATCTGCTTTAGTGGTATAATAGGGTGTTCTACATACCATTTGCTTCCTAGTAAGCCTTTTTCTTCACCTGTAAATAATATAAATAAAGCAGATCTTTTTGTAGGGTATTTAGCAATATTTTTCGCTGCACTTAGCACGGTAACTGTGCCAACGGCATTGTCTCTAGCTCCATTGTATATGGAATCATTTTCGGCATTAGGTTCTCCAATACCAATATGATCGTAATGTGCAGAATAAATAATATATTCATCTTTTAGTTTTGGATCAGTACCTTCAACAATTCCGACTACATTTCTGGATGGAACAGCGGATTTTACAATTCCGGATACACTTAATTTTCCAGATATTTTTTTGCTTGAAATTAGCTCTTTCTCAATGCGTTTTTCCGCATCTTGAAGCCAAACGTGTACAAGACTTTTTGTGTCATCACTTTTTAGATCAATTTTTTCATTACCAAAATAACCTGATAATTGTTTCCATGTGGTGTCATCTGCATTACTTAATTCTATAAGGCCTGCGGCTCCATGTTCTGAAGCTATTTTTCTTTTGTTTCCTGCCGCTCTAAATGATGATCTAGCATCACTTTTTTCGGCTGTTCCTGCTTTTACTACAACTAATTTCCCTTTTACATTTTTGTTTTTATAGTCGTCTTTTAAGCCGTAGTTTAAGAAAATAGCATCACCAGTAAAATTAAAATTTCTTGCAGATAATGGAAGTAAATGGTTTGATTTTAAAGTGTTTAATTCTGCTTTAATATTATTTGCTGCACTTGTTTTTTCAAGTTCAACGGATTGATAATAACTTCCATTATTAGCAGGTTTAACACCATATCTTCGAAATGAATTAGCTAAGTATGAAGCAGCAATATCAATTTCAGTTGTACCAGTTTCTCTACCTTTTAATTCATCAGAAGCTAAGAAGTAAATGTGACCCTCAATATCATTTTTAGAAACGGTTTCATTTACTTTATCAACATCGGTTTGAGAAGTGCATGTCAAAAAGACCAATAAAAAGGCGGGGAAAAGAATAACTTTTTTCATAAAGGATACATTTTGAGGTAAATATATGTAAATACTTCTAAAGTAATAACGATTAAGATTAAAAAGACTTGATTATCTTTGTCAGTCATTTTTAAACAATATTAATTTGAATGCAGAAATAATTACTATAGGAGATGAAATACTTATCGGACAGATTGTAGATACTAACTCTGCATTTATAGCTAAAGAATTAAATAGAATAGGAGTTTCTGTTTATCAAATTACATCAGTACAAGATGATAAAGAACACATTTTAAAATCACTAAAAGAAGCAGAAGAAAATGCAGATATTATCATTATTACTGGAGGTTTAGGACCCACTAAAGATGATATTACTAAGTATACAATTTGTCAATATTTTAAAGATGAGTTGGTTCAGAATGATGCTGTTTTAGAACACATTGAAAATTTATTTAAAAAGTATATAACCACTCCAATTTCAAATATTAATCGTCAACAAGCATTAGTTCCTTCAAAGGCGTTGGTTTTACATAATAGTTTTGGTACTGCTCCTGGTATGTTATTAACTAAAAATAATAAAGTGTTTATTTCATTGCCAGGTGTACCTTATGAAATGAAAGGGTTAATTTCTAATGAAGTTCTTCCTTTTCTTCAAAAAAAATACAATCGTCCTTATATATTACATAGAACCTTACTAACTTATGGATTGGGGGAAAGTGCTATTGCAAATAGGTTAGACGAATGGGAAGATACGCTACCTAATAATGTTAAATTAGCTTATTTGCCTAATCTAGGTAATGTGAGATTGCGATTGACGGCCAAAGGATTTGATAAAAAAATGCTTAAAGCCGAAGTGCTAAAGCTTGAAAAAGAATTGATCAGCTATGTTAGCGATATTTTTGTTGGGTTTGAAGAAGAAGATTCTATAGAAACTTTAATAGGTAAATTACTTGTAGAAAAAAATAAAACCGTAGCAACTGCTGAAAGTTGTACTGGAGGAAGTATTGCTAAACAGATAACTTCTGTAGCAGGAGCTTCTAAATATTTTATTGGTTCAGTTGTTTGTTATAATAAACGTATAAAAACCGATTTTTTAGGAGTTTCTGAAAATACTATTAAAAAATATTCTGTTGTTAGTGCTGCTGTGGCAGAAGAAATGGCACGGGGAGTTCAACAATTATATAAAACAGATTATGCAATTGCAGTAACAGGAAATGCAGGGCCCACTAAAGATGATACAGACAAGTCGATTGGAATTGTTTTTATAAGTATTGCTACAACAGACAATATTATTACGAAGGAATTTAATTTTGGTCAACCTCGAGAGAAGGTAATTGAAGGAGCTACAATGAAGGCATTAGAAATATTAAAAAATATCTTATTAAAAAACACTTAAATTTTTGTTTGTAAATTCAATTTATTTATTATTTTTGCACCTCGTTTAGAATTAACACATTTAAAGTTTAGAAAATGTCAAGAGTTTGTGAGTTAACAGGAAAAAAAGCCATGGTAGGAAACAATGTTTCTCACTCCATGAATAAAACTAAGAGAAAATTTGACGCTAATTTAATGAAGAAGCGTTTTTATATTCCTGAAGAAGATAAGTGGATTACATTAAAAGTGTCTGCATCGGCTTTAAAAAATATTAATAAAAAAGGCATATCTGCTGTAATTAAAGAAGCCAGAGCTAATGGCTTTTTGAAAAAATAGAATACAATGGCAAAAGGTAAAGGTAATAGAATTCAGGTTATTTTAGAATGTACTGAACATAAAGAAAGTGGTAAACCAGGTACTTCTAGGTATATTACCACAAAAAATAAGAAGAATACTCCTGATAGAATGGAATTGAAAAAATACAATCCAATCTTGAAGAAAATGACTATTCATAAAGAGATTAAATAATTCGGAATTTTAGAATAAAATTTCAATTAATCATTTAGAAATTTTTAGAATAAAATTTCAAATAATATTTAAATTATGGCAAAGAAATCAGTAGCATCGTTACAAACAGGCTCAAAAAGATTGACAAAAGCAGTAAAAATGGTAAAATCTCCTAAAACAGGGGCTTACAGTTTTGTTGAAACAATTATAGATCCAACTCAAGTAAACGATTTTTTTAATAAAAAATAATCTTTTACTATAAATTATTACGAAGCTACTTTCATTTATTTGAAAGTAGCTTTTGTTTTTTATATTTGTATGGAAAGTTTAATATCAGAATTCTTTCAACCTGCTGTGCCAATAGGTGTGGTTAATAAATTAAATAAAAATAACCAATAGCATTAAACAATGAGCTTATTTAAAAAAATATTTTCGAAAGAAAAGAAGGAAACCTTAGATAAAGGGTTAGAAAAAAGTAAAACTACTTTTTTTTCTAAATTATCTAAAGCTGTAGCGGGTAAATCTAAAGTTGATGATGATGTTTTGGATAACTTAGAAGAAGTATTGGTTTCTTCTGATGTTGGTGTTGCTACAACGTTAAAAATTATTGAAAGAATTGAGGCTAGAGTTGCAAAAGACAAATATTTAGGAACTGACGAACTCAATAAGATTCTAAGAGAAGAAATAGCTGGTTTGCTAGCAGAAACAAATGTTGGTAATGAAACTGAATTTACAATACCTAAAGACAAAAAACCTTACGTTTTAATGGTAGTTGGAGTAAATGGAGTGGGAAAAACAACAACAATAGGAAAATTAGCTTCTCAATTTAAAAAACAAGGATTAAAGGTAGTATTAGGTGCTGCAGATACTTTTAGAGCTGCTGCCATAGATCAGCTACAGGTTTGGGCTGACAGAGTTGATGTGCCTATAGTAAAACAAAAAATGGGTAGTGATCCAGCATCTGTCGCTTTCGATACAGTAAAATCTGCAGTTAATCAAAATGCTGATGTGGTTATTATTGATACAGCAGGACGTTTACATAACAAAGTAAATTTAATGAATGAGCTTTCTAAAATTAAACGCGTTATGCAAAAAGTTGTTGATAATGCCCCACATGATGTTTTGTTAGTTTTAGACGGCTCTACAGGTCAAAATGCATTTGAACAGGCAAAACAATTTACTAAAGCTACCGAAGTTACCTCTCTAGCAGTTACTAAATTGGACGGAACGGCTAAAGGAGGAGTTGTTATTGGTATTTCTGATCAATTTAAAATACCAGTTAAATATATTGGTGTTGGTGAAAAGATAGAAGATCTTCAAGTTTTTAATAAATTTGAGTTTGTGGATAGTTTTTTCAAGTAATTAGTAAATAGGTTTTATTTTTTAGTGTGTGGTAAAATACCAGCCGTAATTTCTAAAACTAAACCTATTGTCAAAAAGATATTGGAGTATGTTTCTATTTTAGAAATTTTAATAATTACTCCTCATACAAGAAATAGGGTTGATTTATTTTTCATAAATTAAGTAAGTTTAAAAAAATCTCTCTAAAAAAGTAATAGAGATTCTTTCGAATCTCTATTACACTAACTCCCTTATTAAAACAAATTGATTAAAAAGCAATTGTTTTCGCAAAAATCACAATTCCCCTTTTTACTTTGATGTAAAAAAAGTCCATCCCAATGACTTAGAGTAAAGATTTGCTATGAATAAACTTTACCTCCTTTGTAATAAGTGGAAATTTAGGTAAGTAAATCAATTGGGTATGGACTATATTATACATAATGTGTTTAGCTGTGTATGTATTGTTTTAATTTGTTACAAATATAACGACATCTTGTTGATATTATTTAAAAAATATCCGCATAATTTTATAAAAAAAACCGCAAAATTTTACGGTTTAAACCGTAAAATTTTGCGGTTTTTTAAAGGATATTTTGCGGTTAAATGACGGGTATAAAATAAATTAACTGTGTAATTTAGTGAAACTAAATTAAGGGTCTATGCAAAACAGATATTCTATAATTGACGGAAGTAAATCAACAATAAATAAAATTCATAAGTTTTTTGAAAACACAGTTAACTTTGTATGTGTAGGTAGCTCAGATTGTTACAATAAATCTTTAGATACTATTTTAGAGTTTACACCAGATATTGTTTTTATTGATGTAGATTATAGTGAAGGATGTAGTAGTAATGCATTTAGTTTTGTAAATGAACTTTATAAATATGTTAGTGAATTGCCAAATATTGTTGCATTGTCAACTTCAAAAGACAAAGCGTATGATTGTATGAAAAATAATTTTTTTGATTATATATTAAAACCCGTTGACGATTTTGAACTGCGTAAATCTATTGCTAGATTAAAGTTAAAACCCAAACAAGCGTCTAATAAATTGTGTTTAAAATCATATAAAGACTATCGTTTTATTGAAATGGATGAAATATTATTTTTAAAAGCAGACAATACATCCACTGATTTTTTTATGAGTGATGGCAATACAATTAGTGCATATAAAACACTAAAATTCTTCGAAGGCATTTTACCTGAAAATTTTACCCGTATACATAATAGTTATATTGTTAATCAAAATTATGTGTCCAGAATTCACTTTGGTAAATCTAAATGTACCATTAAACAGAATAGTTTTGCCATTCCATTTTCAAAAACTTACAAAGAAAATGTGATTATTTTAGAAAAATCAATTTCTAAGAATGCTTTATTAACATTAAACTAGTATACCATTTTTTCATGTACTCTTATAAAAGGTACATTTACTTCTCTTTATAGGTCAGTTACTATAAGTACTTTAAAATTCTTGGTTAAATTTTCGTTTCGTGATAGGTTTGTAACAGAATTTGAAGCTTCAAAATCAAATTATAAAATTAATCAACCTTATACATAAAGGCTTTGTAAACCTTTTAAGTGTTGAACTTGTAATTAAATAATTAACTAATAAATAAACATTCAACCATGAAACATTTTAAAACTATTTTTGCTTTATTAATATTATCAGTTGCTTTTTACTCTTGTGATGCAGATGCTACACTAGATGAAGCTAACCAAGCCGAGTTCGATTCAAACATTTCTATGGATACAGGAGATCAAGGAAATAAAGTAGAGCAAAGAACAGAAGAGGAAGACGACTAGACTAAAAAATATTTAAATAATAAAAAAAACCTTAAACAATATGTTTAAGGTTTTTTGTTTTATATTAGGTAGATTTGTCTAATTAATATAAAATATTCTTTTGAGCAATTTAAAACTAGGTATTGTTTGTTTGTTAATAATCAGCTCGTTTATTTCTTTCGCACAGGTAAGTGATGATGAAATAAAGAATGATAGTATTTTGAAGTGGATAGAGTATGCTAGAAACAATGATTTAGAGGTGCAAAAGCGAACCTATTTTATTGATAAGGCATATAGTACTGCATTGAAAGAAAAAAACGATTCTTTAAAAAACAACTATTTTTTAAAAATTGCATATACCTACTATTGGCTAAAAGATTCAATTGGCTTTAGAAAATCGAATGCAAAATCGATTAATTTATCCATAAAATTGCGAGATTCAGTAAAGTTAGCTGCCAATTATTGGGATTTAGGAAATTTTTATGATTTAAAAGGGGTAAAAGATAGTGCCTATTATAGTTATTCCAAGGCAGAGAAATTGTATAGTTCTTTAAAAAAATCATATTATCAAGGGCTTATGTTTTTGAATATGGCAATTATTCAATCAGATTTAAGAGACTATACAGGTAGTGAAGTAACTACAATAAAAGCCATTGAATTGCTTAAACCTTTAGAGAAAGATAGGCAGTTGTATAAATGTTACAATAATTTAGGGATTATTTATAATGAATTGCAAGAGTATGATAAAGCTTTATTTTATCATGGGAAAGCGTTAGAATATCAAAAGGAAGTAAAAGGAGATCATGTTTTAAGGGAGAATTCATTAAATAACATAGGTGTTGTTTACAAGAATAATAATGAGCATAAAAAAGCAATTGAATATTACCAAAAGGGTCTAAAAAATAAAGACTTAAGAAGTTATGATGCGGAACTTTATTCTATGTTATTAGATAATTTGGCGTATAGCAAGTTGAAAATTAATGATTCGGTAGGCGTTAAAGAGTTGCTTTATGAGTCTTTAGAACTTAGGGATAGTATAGGCTTTATATCGGGACAAGCTGTAAGTAACTTGCATTTAGCAGAATTTCATGCCGTTTATAAAGATACAGTAACAGCACTTCAGTTTGCAGAAGAAGGAAAAAGAATTGCTGGAAAGTCAAAAAACCATAGAGACTTATTGGCATCACTATTGTTACTATCTAAATTGGATAAAGACAAAAGTAATTTATATTTAAAACAATATATTTATTTAAGTGAAGAATTATTAAAAGAAGAAAGAGCTATAAGAAATAAATTTACACGTATTCGATTTGAAACAGATGAGTTTATTGAAGAGAATGAATTGTTAACAGTACAAAAAAAACGTATTTTAATAATAGGTTCAACACTTTTACTATTAAGTATATTACTTTACATTATTAGAGATCAACGTGTAAAAAATGTACGTTTAAGATTAGAAAAAGAACAACAGAAAGCAAATGAAGAAATTTATAATTTAATGCTAGTACAGCAAAATAAGTTAAATGAAGGAAAAAGAAAGGAGAAAAAAAGAATTTCTGAAGAATTGCATGATGGGGTTTTAGGAAACCTCTATGGCATTAAAATGAATTTAGCTGTTTTAAATCAACAAAATAGTACTGAAGCTATTAGTAAAAGAGAACAGTTTATTGAAAATCTGTCTGAAGTAATTGATGAGATTAGAAATGTTTCACATGAACTACACGCAAACGCAATTGATGCGGACGTTGGTTATATTCAATTGGTCGAAAATCTTTTGCTAGAGAAAAGTGAAATACATGGTTATGACTATGAATTATTTGCCAATACAGACACAAATTGGTCTGAAATTCGAGGTGATATAAAAATGAATATCTATCGCATATTACAAGAAGCAGTTCAAAATATAAACAAATATGCAAAAGCCAAAAATATACGTGTATCATTGGCTAGTGATACAGACTTTATTCATTTAACTATTATTGATGATGGTGTTGGATTTAACACAAATACACAAAAAGAAGGAATTGGTATAAAAAACATAAAATCTAGAACCGAAAGACTTAGAGGTACAGTAGAGTTTATTTCTGAGTTAAAAAAAGGAACTTCCATTATTATAAAAATTCCCTACCAACGCATCTAATAATTGATTAAATTTGTTACTTAACCTTTTATTGTTATATCTTAGCATATGAAAAAGTTGATAAATACCTTGATAGTTGACGATAATCCTATGATTATTGAGGCTTATAAGAGTATGTTCAGTTATGGTGATTTGGAAGAGTATGAGATTAATATTGATATTGCTTCAGATTGTGATTCTGCAATTGCAAAAATGAAACAAGCTCTTAAAAAACAACCTTATCAGCTTTTTTACTTTGACATGAATTTACCGCCATCTTCAGATGGAAAATTCAAATCAGGGGAAGATTTAGCTTTATATGCCAAACAGAATTTTCCTAAAGCCAAAGTGGTTATTTTAACTTTAAATAATGACAATTTAAGTCTTCATAATATTTTAACCAAAATAAATCCGGATGGTTTACTAATTAAAAATGACAGTAACCCTGCTGATTTTATTGCTGGATTTAAAACCATTTTAAGAAATCCGCCTTTTTATAGTAGTACAGTTCTAAAGTACTTAAATACTATTAATATCCTTAAAGATAAACAACAGTTTGATGGCAATGATATTAAAATATTAATGCATTTAGAAAATGGTGTAATGACCAAAAATTTAACTAAGTATATTAATCTATCTTTGAGTGCTATTGAAAAAAGGAAAAGTAATATGAGAAAATTACTTGGAGTAAAAAGAGGAAATGATCAAGAACTTATAAAAGCGGCTAAAGAAAAGGGCCTTATTTAAACTGGTTTTTAAAAGAATAATAATCAAAATCTTTATTTTAAACTTCAAAAAGCTATTTTTGCATCAAAATTAGTTTTAAAATTTAATATCTTCTTTTAACCTTTACTTTTCCTAAAAAATGCGAACAAAATCAACAAAGCAAAATAAAATAAATGTAGTTACTTTAGGTTGCTCAAAAAATGTCTATGATTCTGAAGTGTTAATGGGGCAATTGAAAGCCAACAATAAAAATGTTGTGCATGAAGATGAAAATGATGATGGAAATATTGTAGTTATTAATACTTGTGGGTTTATTGGTAAAGCCAAAGAAGAATCTATAAACACAATTTTGCATTATGCTCATAAAAAAGAGAATGGAGAAGTAGATAAAGTTTTTGTAACAGGTTGTTTAAGTGAGCGATATAAGCCAGATTTAGAAAAAGAAATTCCTGATGTTGATGCTTATTTTGGGACACATGATTTACCAAATTTATTAAAAGTTTTAGAAGCAGATTACAAACACGAACTGTTAGGTGAACGCTTAACCACTACACCAAAACATTACGCATATTTAAAAATTGCAGAAGGTTGTGATAGACCTTGCTCTTTTTGTGCTATCCCATTAATGCGAGGTAAACATGTTTCTACACCAATTGAGAAATTAGTTGAAGAGGCTGATATATTGGCTAAAAAAGGAATTAAAGAATTAATTTTAATCGCTCAAGATTTAACCTACTATGGGTTAGATATATATAAGAAAAGAGCTTTAGCAGATTTATTATTGGCTTTGGTAAAAGTTGAAGGAATAGAATGGATTCGTTTACATTACGCTTTTCCTACGGGATTTCCATTAGATGTGCTTGAGGTTATGAAAAACGAACCCAAAATATGTAATTATTTAGATATCCCGTTGCAACACATAAATACTGAAATATTAAAGTCTATGAGACGTGGTACTACCCATGAGAAAACGGTAGGTTTAATTGAAAAATTTAGAGAGGCAGTGCCTGAGATGGCTATTAGAACTACTTTAATTGTTGGATACCCTGGAGAAACTGATGAAATTTTTGAAGAATTAAAAGATTGGGTAAAAGCAACTCGTTTTGATAGATTAGGAGCTTTTGCTTACTCACATGAAGAGAATACCCATGCAGCTTCTTTAATAGATGATGTACCTGAAGAGGTTAAAGAAAAACGCGTTTCAGAAATAATGGAAATTCAAAGTCAAATTTCTTTTGAGCTTAATCAAGAAAAGGTTGGTAAAACTTTTAAATGTATTTTTGATAGAAAAGAAGGGAATTACTTTTTTGGAAGAACAGAATTTGATTCTCCTGATGTTGATAATGATGTAATAGTTGATGCAAGAGAGCATTATGTCCAATTGGGGCAATTTGTAGATGTGAAAATTACCGAAGCGGGTGATTTTGATTTGCAAGGAGAGCCTGTAGCTGTCTTGTAATAAATTGTATTATGACAACTTTTTTTTAGTTTATAGGTTTAAAACCCTAAGAATTTTATTCTAAATTTTTCAAAATTTATACCTTATTTGAAATGAAAAATTTCATTAATATTTTTTAGTATGAAGTGTTAATTGTAGGTTGATGACTCATTTTTTTTACTTAATTTTATCTTATGATAGAAGACGATTGTACTACACAAATTCCTTTTGCCAAAACAGGCTATTTTTCTGATATTATTTGTGATTTTCTTAATCAAGATGAGAAGATAAAACCTTTTTATTCAAACTTTGCAAATGTAGAAGGGTTTAACAAACAAATTGAAATTAAGCGTAATTCGAGGTTAGTTTCACAAGGATCACGTAATAGGCTAGTTAAAGTTCTTACAAATCAATATCAGAATACAAATTCATCTGAGTTAACTCAAAAAAACATTCAACTTCTTAAAGAAGAAAATACTTTTACTGTAACTACAGGACATCAATTAAATTTATTTACAGGACCATTATATTTTTTGTATAAAATTGTTTCTACTATAAATTTATGTGAACAATTAAAGACTGAATTTCCAAAGCAGAATTTTGTTCCTATCTATTGGATGGCAACAGAAGATCATGATTTTGAAGAAATAAATTACTTTAATTTTAAGGGGCAAAAAATAACTTGGAATACTGAAAGTAAAGGTGGTGTAGGTAGGTTATCTACAGAAGGGTTAAGTGAAGTGGCTAAGGTATTTTCCAAAGCTCTTGATGGTTCTAAAAATGCTGAATTTTTAACAGAGTTATTTATAGAATCATATTTAAAACACAATTCCCTTACAGAAGCTACTAGATATTTAACAAATGAATTATTTAAAAACTATGGCTTAGTTATTGTTGATGGTGACGACAGAGAATTGAAAAGTCAATTTGTTCCTTTTGTAAAAGAAGAATTGTTAAATCAAACTAGTTTTAATAAGGTTTCTAAAACAATTGAAAGGTTAAGTAAAAATTATAATATTCAAGTTAATCCCAGAGAAATTAACTTGTTTTATTTGACAGATAATATTAGAGAACGGATCGTACTTAATAATGGAATATATAGTGTTTTGGATAATGATATTACTTGGAGTAAAGAAGAAATATTGAAAGAAGTTATAGACTACCCTGAAAGGTTTAGTCCTAATGTAATTTTACGACCATTATATCAAGAAGTTATTTTGCCTAATTTGTGTTATATCGGTGGTGGTGGTGAATTGGCGTATTGGTTAGAGCTTAAAGATTACTTTCAAGCTGTAGAAGTGCCGTTTCCTATTTTACTATTACGTAATTCGGCTTTGATTATTTCTAAAAAGCAACTAGAAAAGGCTGAAAAATTGAACATTTCTATGGAAGAATTATTTCTCAATCAACATGAACTAGTTAGCCAAAAAGTAAAGGAAATATCCGAAATAGAAATTGATTTTTCAAAACAACGAAACTATTTAGAAACTCAATTTAAAGATTTAGAAGAATTAGCAAAAAAAACGGATAAGTCTTTTATTGGAGCAGTAAAAGCTCAAAAAGTTAAACAATTAAAAGGCTTAGATAATTTAGAAAAAAGATTGCTTAAAGCACAAAAAAGAAAATTAAACGATCATGTTAATCGTATTAAAGAACTACAGAATCAATTGTTTCCGAACCAAAGTTTAGAAGAACGTCAACGAAATTTTTCAGAAATGTATTTGGCCCATGGAGAAAAATTGATTCCAACTTTAAAAGCTAAATTGCAACCTTTGGAAGGAAAATTTTCTGTTATAAAGTTGTAATTGTATCTTTATTATAACAGACCACAAATTTTTAAGGCCTTTTCATATGCTTTTGCTCTAAAATCTGTATTGTATTTAGGCAACTCAGAAGGAAAAATCCATATTAACTCATCAAATTCATCATCTTGAGGGATAAGTTTAATAGATGGATTGTAAATAATTTTAACAATATTTAATTCTTGTCTTTTAAAAATGTACTTTTCCTCATCTGGATATACATATCCAACAGTTTCGTTGTAACTTTGGTCTATATCTCTTGTGGTAATAGTAACACCCAATTCTTCTTTGAGTTCTCTTATAATACCGTCTAAAAAATGTTCTCCTTGTTCAAGTCCACCTTGTGGGAATTTATATCCACCATCCCTAGGAGACGAACCTATTAATACTTTACCCTCTTCATTTACAATAACGGCCATTACGGCTTTTCTTAGTTCTTGTTTCATTTTTGTATTTTAATAATAAAATTCAAAGTTATTTATAAAATATATCTTTCATTTTTTTTGTAATTTTTATTAAATTAACTTATTTCTTTAAATTAAGAAATAGTATTATCCATTACAAAGATAATAATGGGCGTAAAAATATATTTTAATAAAACATAAAGAATTAATGTAAATTAAATTTATTAAACTCAATTTGTAAAATTCTTATAAGATGTTTTAAACAATTTATAAACAATTAATAAAACCAACTTAGAATTTAAGAATTAAATTTTATTTTTGCGGATGCAAGAAAAAGTACTCATTTTAGATTTCGGTTCACAAGTAACCCAGCTTATTGCTAGACGCATTAGAGAGCTAAATATATTCTGTGAAATTTTTCCGTTTAACAGCGATAAATTCAATGTTGAAGATTACAAAGCAGTAATTTTATCAGGTAGTCCCTGTTCTGTAAACTCACCAGATGCCCCACATACGGATTTATCAAAAATAAAAGGTAAAAAACCATTATTAGGTATTTGTTATGGAGCCCAATATTTGGTCAAGTTTTATGGAGGTAAAGTAGGAGCATCGAATACCAGAGAATTTGGTAGAGCTAAACTTTCTTATATAGATCATGAAATTCCGTTTTTTAATAAAATTAATGAGGGCAGTCAAGTTTGGATGAGTCATTCAGATACTATATTAGAGTTACCTGATGGTTATAAAAGTATAGCAAGTACTGAAGATGTTAAACATGCAGCTTTCAAAATTTTAGGAGAAGATACGTACGCTATTCAATTTCATCCAGAAGTGTATCACACTACTGATGGTAAGCAATTGCTAGAAAACTTTTTAGTAAATATAGCTAATGTAGCTCAAACTTGGACACCAGATTCTTTTGTAGATTCTACGGTAGAAAAATTAAAAAAACAATTGGGTAATGATAAGGTGGTTCTAGGATTGTCTGGTGGTGTTGATTCAACTGTAGCTGCAGTATTACTAGATAAGGCAATTGGTAAAAATCTATATTGTATTTTTGTAAATAATGGTTTATTACGTAAAAATGAGTTCGAAAGTGTTTTAAATCAATACAAACACATGGGGCTTAATGTTAAAGGAGTAGATGCTTCGGCACGTTTTTTGAAAGCCTTGGAAGGAATAACAGAACCTGAAAAAAAACGAAAAGCCATAGGAGGCACTTTTATTGAGGTTTTTGATGATGAAGCTCATGCTATTAAAGATGTAAAATGGTTAGCTCAAGGAACTATTTATCCAGATGTAATTGAATCGGTATCTGTATCAGGAGGCCCTTCTGCAACTATAAAAAGTCATCATAATGTTGGAGGTTTACCAGATTTTATGAAATTGAAAATAGTAGAACCTTTAAGGATGATTTTTAAAGATGAGGTAAGAAGAGTAGGGAAGTCTATGAAAATTGATGATGAACTATTAGGTAGACATCCTTTTCCTGGGCCAGGACTAGGTATTCGTATCTTGGGTGATATTACAGCAGAAAAAGTAAGAATTCTACAAGAAGTTGATGCCATTTTTATTAATGGTTTAAAAAAATGGAATTTATATAATGATGTATGGCAAGCAGGAGCAATGTTACTTCCAGTAAATTCTGTTGGTGTAATGGGAGATGAGCGAACCTACGAAAAAGTTGTAGCTTTGCGAGCTGTATCTTCAACAGATGGTATGACAGCAGATTGGGTAAATTTGCCTTATGAATTTTTACAAGAAACGTCAAATAAAATTATTAATGGTGTTAAAGGCGTTAATAGAGTAGTTTATGATATTAGTTCTAAACCACCAGCAACTATAGAATGGGAATAGAATAATTAGTTTAGAATTTTACGATGGATTGTTACGGAATTTAAAATTCTATCAGTTTTACCTAATTTAATTGAATAAAATAAAAAAAATGAATAAATTAATTTTAACGGTAATATTATTTCTTTTGGTTGTGTTTAATGCATTTTCTCAAGAGAAAAAATATGTAACCCATCAAGTTAAAAAAGGGGAAACAGTATTTAGTATTACACAACAATATGCAATTTCAAAGGCAGATTTTCTTAAGTTGAATCCTGATATTAAAAATGATGAAGTTAGTATAGATCAAATTGTAATTGTACCTAATAAAGCATATAATATTGTACCTAACATAGATGATGGAGACTATGTTTTGGATGGATATTTATATCATAAAGTGTTGCCAAAGGAAGGATTTTATAGTTTAAGAAAAGAATATGGGGTTAGTAAACGTACATTAAGAAAACATAATGACGTTCTTAAAATTGATGATTTAAAAGTAGGACAGGTAATAAAAATACCTTTAAAAGAAGGATATGAAATTGATGCCGTTGAGGTAAAAAAAGAAGATACTTCAATAAAACCTTATTTGGTTAAAGCTAAAGAAACCAAATATATGATTGCAAGAAGATATGGTATTGAAGTAGAAGATTTGGAAAGTATGAATCCACAAATAAAAGAAGGATTAAAAGCTGAAACTATAATACAAGTACCAAATAGGAAAGAAATTTCCGATGCTGTAAATGAAGACAGTATAATGTATCAAATTGAAAAAGGAGAAAACCTTTTTAGATTAAGTCAAAAGTTTAACGTTCCTCAAAATC
Organism: Aureibaculum marinum; assembly: GCF_003813905.1. Classification (GTDB taxonomy): domain Bacteria; phylum Bacteroidota; class Bacteroidia; order Flavobacteriales; family Flavobacteriaceae; genus Aureibaculum; species Aureibaculum marinum. Next base: position 39,351 of record NZ_RPFJ01000003.1, on the reverse strand, counting down.
AGTTATTGGAACATAACCCCGAATTAAAGGATGGTGTTAAAGCAGGAATGGTTATAAAAATTCCGAAAAAGATAGCATTTGACAATAGTAAAATTTTTATTGAAAATATTACTTCTAATAAAGTAGTAAAGGTAGCAATTATGTTGCCTTTTACTACTAATAAAAGTAAGTTAGATTTTGACACAGATAAATTATTAAATATAACAACAGATTTTTATCTAGGAGCTGAAATGGCTTTAGATTCTTTAAAAAAACAAGGGGCAGATATTTCAGTAAAAGTGTTTGATACAAAAAATAAACTAACTGAGGTTTCTACTATTTTAAAAACAAATGAGTTTAATGATGTTGATGTTATTATTGGTCCAATGTTTTTAAATAATGTAAAATTTGTAGCACAAAGTTTGGGTAATCAAAATACAGCTATTATTTCTCCAGTTTCTTCAAAAAATCATGATGGTTTTGCTTCTAAAAGTACTATACAAGACGCTCCTTCAGAAGATCTATTGGCTAAAAAAGTATTAGACTATGTAAAAGATAATTATAAAGGACAAAATTTGATTGTAATAAAAGACGATGTTCCTGAAATTCAATGGAAATACAATAAAGTCATTAATGATTTAAAAAACATTGATTCTTTAGGCAACCTAAGTGTTTTAAGTCCTGAAAAGGGATATATTAGACCAAATTTTTTTAAGAAAAACATACAAGATAATAAAGAAAATTGGGTAATATTACTGACCGATAATCCGTCCGTAACAAATGACGTGGTTCAAAATTTAGGTGTATTTCCAGAAAAAGTTAATATTACAATGTTTGCATTATATCATAATGGAAATTTTCAAAAATCTACAAATCATCATTTGGCTAGAGTTAATTTGCATTATGCAACCTCTAATTTTGTAAATGAAAATGACACAAAAGTTCAGCAATTTATTAAAAAGTATAAAGCAATAAATTATCTAGATCCTACCGAATATTCTTTTAAAGGTTTTGATATTACGTATGATGCTCTGGCTCGTATAATTACATATCCAATAGTTAACCGTGCCTTTTCAGGGGGTATTTCTGAAAGAATCTCTAGTCGATTTATTTACAACAAAAGGGGAAATAAAGGATTTAAGAATGAAGGCATTTATTTGGTAAAGTATGACGGTCTTAATTTAGTAGATGTCGAAAAATCCAGTACTAGTGTCCTGTTAGAAGAATAACTTATTACTTTGATAATATAATTTAAAAAAGCTTGAAATTAATATTTCAAGCTTTTTTTATGAACATAATACCTATAAACTTAAAGATTAAAAAAGGGGAAAAACCCCCTATTAACGACGTAGTAATTTTATTACCTTGTAAGTCGCTTATAATTAGTAAAATTATTTTAAAATTAGAATTTATTCTTTTTAAAATAATTAACTAAACGTATTTAAAAAGTAAGAGGTAATGAATCCAAACAAAGAAATAATTGTTAGGTTAATAATGATTACTCTTTGGTATTGGAGAGGCGATTTTTTTTCTGAATTGGGGCCAGAATTAAGAATTTAACATTTAAAATTTGGATCCAATATACCAATACCACGTTCTACAATGCATTTGTATCCTATTAGTGGTGCAGCAAGTAGAGTAGGTAAAAATGAAACCGCATAGGCATACAAATATGCAAATTATTCAGGCGTTTATGTTGGTGTTGATTCGAGTCCCGAAATTGCCGCTAAAATTACCATCTGGTGCAAAGAGTATTGGAAAGCTTGTCATCCTTATTCTTCTGGCGGGGCTTATTCTAATTTTATGATGGATGAGGGACAAAATTGTATTAAAGCAAGTTACAAACATAATTACCCTCGTTTGACTGAAATAAAAAGGAAATATGACCCAAATAACTTTTTTTCGGTAAATCAGAATATCAAACCAACTTGCTAAATTAAAAAAATAACTAATTAACATTAATAAACTTAAAATTATGAAAACAAGATTAACATTAGCATTTATAATGCTTTTCGGATTACTTATGACAAACAGTTATGCACAAGGAGATCTTATTAAGGATGAATTTCCTGAAGCGAAGCAAGAAATAATTGAAATCTTTGGTGAAATAGCTCAAAGTCTCAAAGATGGAGACATGGATAAATTAATAGGTTTTCATGCCTATGGTTCAAAGTTTACAGAATTTAAAAATGGAGAGCTTCGTAATGGTGGAGAAGCCAATGAAGCGTTTGAACGTGAAGTATTTGGAGCCGTTACCGAAGTAGTAAAATTTGATGCAAAAGATATGCAAATAGCTGTTTATGGAGATGTGGCCAATGTGACATTTCATTCTGATTTTCATTTAAAATTTGGTGAAGATTTAGTAGTTGTAAATGATCAGATTACTCTGCTTTTTGTTAAAACCAAAAAGGGATGGAAAATAGTTCATGAACATCATTCTCCATTAAAAAAGGAAGTAGATAAAAATTGAAATTGAAAAATTTTAGTTTAGAAAGAAAAAAACCAGAGAAGTTTACTTCTCTGGTTTAATTAAATTATAAATAATGGTCAACCTATATCAGGAAGACTTAATAATGTAATTAATTATACCAACATGGTAACAGGATTTTCAATATATCCTTTAAGAGTTAGTAGAAACTGAGCTCCCGTAGCTCCATCAACAGTTCTGTGATCACAAGCTAAAGTCAATTTCATGGTATTACCAACAACAATTTGACCGTTTTTAACAATTGGTTTTTGAACAATAGCACCAACAGATAAAATCGCAGAATTAGGTTGATTTATAATTGAAGTAAAATCAGTAATTCCATACATACCTAAATTAGAAACAGTAAAAGTACTACCTTCCATTTCTTGTGGTGTTAATTTTTTATCTCTTGCTTTGCCAGCATATTCTTTTACTTTTGCACCAATTTGTTGTAAGCTTTGTTCATCAGCAAATTTTAGTACAGGTACTAATAAACCATCTTCAACAGCAACTGCTACACCAATATGTACATGTTTATTGATACGCATTTTGTCATCAAACCATTGAGAATTTACTTGAGGATGTTGTTTTAAAGATAAAGCTACAGCCTTAACAACCATATCATTATAAGATATCTTAGTGTCAGGTACAGAGTTAAATTGCTCTCTAAAAGCTATGGCATTGTCCATATTGAATTCTACATTCAAATAGTAATGTGGAGCTGTAAATTTAGATTCTCCTAATCTACGAGCAATTGTTTTACGCATTTGAGAGTTTGGTATTTCTTCAAAACTCTCTTCTCCAGTAGGTACAAAAGGCATTGTAGATAATCCACTTTGGCTAGGTGTAAAGTTTTCTACATCATTTTTTACTATGCGTCCACCAGTTCCAGTTCCTTTAACTTGAGCAAGATTAATACCTTTTTCTTTTGCTATTTTTTTTGCTAAAGGAGAAGCTATTATGCGTCCTCCAGAAGTAGAAGTTGTAACATTTACTTGCTGAGAAGGGGCTGGTTCAGATTTTTGAGCAAGTGCGGGAGTACTTTTAGGTTCTTCTTTTTTAGCAGCAGGTTTTTCTTCTTTTTTAGCATCATCATCTTTTGAAAAAGCTCCAGATTTAATAGCGGTTATTAATCCACTAATATCTGTATCTTTTTCACCTACAACAGCTAATACGCTATCAACAGCCGCAGTTTCTCCTTCATTGATTCCAACGTAGAGTAAAGTGCCTTCATAAAAAGACTCAAATTCCATGGTAGCTTTGTCTGTTTCTATTTCAGCAAGAATATCTCCTTCTTTAATGCTATCACCTTCCTTTTTTAACCAAGTTGCTACCGTTCCTTCTGTCATGGTATCACTTAAACGAGGCATGGTAATAATTTCTACACCTTCAGGAAGATTAATGTCAGAACTGCTAGATTTAGATTCTTCTTTAGTTTCTGTTTTTTCTTCTTTCGCACCACTTTCAACAGACTCTTCTTTACGGTTTAATAAATCAGAAATATCTTCACCTTCTTCACCAATAATAGCCAACATTGTATCAACTTTTGACGTTTCGCCTTCTTGAATTCCAATATAAAGTAGAGTGCCTTCATAAAAGGACTCAAATTCCATCGTTGCTTTATCAGTTTCTATTTCAGCAAGTATATCGCCTTCACTAACTTTATCGCCAACTTTTTTTAACCATTTAGCTACTACACCTTCTTCCATGGTGTCACTCAAACGGGGCATGTTAATTATTTCTGCCATAAATTTAATTTTAAAACTTTATTCTTATTGCTTCGTTATATTTTTATAATCTATGTTTAAGAAATGGATAATCTTCCTGTTCGTAAACTACATCATATAATAATTGTTTATTTGGATAAGGAGATTCTTCTGCAAATTTTTCACATTCATCAACTTTATCTTTAACTTCTTTATTTATTGCTTTTATTTCATCATCAGTAGCATAATTTTCCTTTTTTATTACATCTAAAACCTGAGTAATAGGATCAATTTTCTTGTATTCTGCAACTTCATCTTTGGTTCTATAACTTTGAGCGTCACTCATAGAATGCCCTCTATATCTGTATGTTTTTACTTCTAAGAAGTAAGGTCCATCTTTTCTCGCATGTTCAATTGCTTCGTACATGGCTTCTGCAACTTTAACAGGGTTCATTCCATCTACAGGTTTACTAGGCATGTCATAACCTAAGCCTAATTTCCAAATATCTTCGTGATTTGCTGTACGTTTTACTGATGTTCCCATAGCATAACCGTTATTTTCTACCACAAAAACTACAGGAAGTTTCCATAGCATAGCCATGTTAAAAGTTTCATGTAAAGATCCTTGTCTTGCTGCACCATCACCAAAGCAAGTCAATGTTACAGCATCACTTCCTTTGTATTTATCAGCAAAAGCAATTCCGGCACCTAAAGGAATTTGACCTCCAACAATACCATGCCCACCATAAAAACGGTGTTCTTTAGAAAAAATGTGCATTGAACCTCCCATACCATGTGAAGTTCCAGTTTCTTTACCGTATAATTCAGCCATAACTCGTTTAGGATCTACGCCCATACCAATAGGTTGAACGTGATTTCGGTAAGCGGTAATCATTTTATCTTTAGTTAAGTCCATAGCGTGTAAAGCTCCTGCCAACACAGCCTCTTGTCCATTATAGAGGTGTAAAAAACCTCTAACTTTTTGCTGAATGTAAACTGCAGCTAATTTATCTTCAAACTTACGCCAAAAAAGCATGTCTTTGTACCATTTAAGGTAGGTCTCTTTAGTAATTTCCTTCATCTTGTTAAAATGTAATAGTTACAAACTTAGTTACAAAAATACTATTTTAAAGGTAGTTCTAAAAGAAACAATTGATTTTTCTTTTAGTTGCTTAAATTTGGTCAATAATCTCAATTAAAAGGAGTATTTTTGTAGTATTAAAATATTTTAATTTTTTTCTTTTTTTATTTTCCATCTGTTTAGTTTCCAGTGCTTTTGCTCTGATTTGTTTAAAAAAGTCCATGCCACAATTCTAGTTGATTTGTTGCTAGTTCCCATTGGTATTATTTTAACCTCAATGGCCTCATATTTATCAAGTATTTTATAAATTTTTTTAAGATTTGATTGTTTTGATACTAAAGTGGTAAACCAATAACAGTTTTTAGAGAACTTTTTACTTTCTCTTACCATTGTTGCGATAAATTTAGACTCTCCACCATCACAAATTAATTCATCATAAATTCCGGAGAAATTAAGTTGTGGGTTTGTAACTTTTTTACCTGATAAATTTTGAACTTTTCGCAATGTTCCTTTCTGAGCTTCTTTAATTGAAGCATGAAACGGAGGGTTGCAAAGAGTAGAGTCAATTATATCATTATGAGTAAGTATTCCATAAAAAATATCTTTAGGATTTTCTTGAATTCTTAAATTGATTTTGCCTTGAAGAATTGAGTTTGAAGTAATAATATTTTGTGAAGTATCTATGGATTTGGAATTAATGTCTGACCCAATAAAATTCCAACCGTATTCAATAACACCTATTATTGGATAAATACAGCTGGCCCCAACGCCCACATCTAAACAAGTAATTTTGTCTCCAGTAGGGATTTTTCCAAAATTATATTCGCATAATAAATCTGCAATATAATGGATGTAATCTGCCCTTCCAGGAATAGGAGGACATAAATTTTTATCTGGAAAATCCCAATACTTAATTCCATAATAATGGTTTAATAAGGCTTTGTTTAAGTTTTTTACTGCTTTTGGGTTTGAAAAATCTATTGAAGCATTGCCATATTTATTTGGCTTTACAAAAGATGTTAATTCTGGATTTATTTTAACCAATGCTTTTAAATCATATCGGTCTCTGTTTTTATTTCGAGGATGTAAATTAGATTTTATAGAATTGGTTTCTTTTGAGTCCATTTTAATTGATGTATTATAAACGCAAAAATATGGTAAATAATTGACAGCATCGTGATGGTTTAAAACACCATATTTTTTATAAAGTAGTAGTTTGAAATTTGAATATAGCTGAACCTTAAGTGATAAATGTTTGTGCACTTATTTAAGGAAACAAAATATATAAAATATAAAAGCTAAATTATTTTGAGTGTTATAGTCTTTTACGAATTGGCTATAAGTGTCTTTGTTCAAATTTTCTTTTTGTTCTAATTAGTTGATATCTCATATCATCGTAAAATAAGCTAAGGAATAGAATTATTGCAGCAAATATTAAGGTGTTTAATTCTAGTTGTAGTCTTGAGTAAATGAAACCACCAATGATACCTCCCATAAAGAAAAAGCAAATAATATAAATACGAAGTTTTATAGTTGCTTTAATTTTATCGGGATTTGGATGTGTGTGGGGGAAAAATAATTGAGAGAGTTCAATTCCTAAATCTGTAAAAAGACCTGTAAGATGAGTAGTTCTTACAATAGCATTAGATATTTTGGTCACAAAAGAGTTTTGAAGGCCCATTGCAAATAGTAAAGCACAAACAATTAAGTCGGTATATTTTACAATACTAGTATTACCTATAACTGCAATTGATACTAGTATTAAGCCTTCAATTATTGTTGGTAAAACAAAAATATTGAGTTTTTTATTTTCTTTGAATTTTTCAATTAAGAAACTAGATATAAAAGAACCAAAGAGAAAGGAAAAAATATAGAGAAAGTAAATGGTACCTTTCCAAACCTCAAAATTAGCAACATCACTGATAAACAGAGCAAAATGTCCAGTTACATTGGTTGTTAATTGATTAAAAGCTAAAAATCCTGTCACATTCACAACTCCTGCAACAAAGGACAAAATTGTGGCAATTCGCAGATTGTGTTTTAAAGTTCTGCTTTTACCTTGATGTCTAAACATTTTATTTTCATTTTATTTTAAAAGCTGAATGTGAAAAAAAATTTTAAAAAAGAAGGTCAAACACATTTTATTAAAAATAACTACTTAAAATAAAATGTGTTTGACAGTTAATTATTATTGGCTTGTCTCTTACCAACCAATAAATATTATGGTTAAAAAAGCTGTTTACGCTTCTACATAATCTTCAATAGGGGTACAGCTACAAACTAAATTTCTATCACCATAGGCATCGTCTACTCTACGTACTGGTGGCCAAAATTTGCTTGTTGAGATATAAGGTAAAGGAAATGCAGCTTCTTTTCGAGAATAACTAAACTTCCATTCATCAGCGGTTAGCATACTTTGTGTATGTGGTGCATTTTTTAGAACAGAATCTTGTCCTTCCTTATAAGCTTCAATTTCTGACTTTATAGAAATTAGAGCATCACAAAAACGATCTAATTCTTGTTTACTTTCACTTTCAGTAGGTTCAATCATTAAGGTACCAGCAACAGGAAATGATAGGGTAGGAGCATGGAAGCCATAATCCATCAATCGTTTTGCAATATCACCTACTTCAATACCTTTTTCTTTAAACTCTCTAAAATCTACAATCATTTCATGTGCAGCAAAGCCATTTTCTCCAGTATAAAGAATTTTGAAATGCTTCTCTAGTTTAGATTTGATATAATTTGCGTTTAAAATAGCAAATTTGGTAGCGTTAGTTAAACCATCTGCACCTAGCATTTTAATATAACCATATGAAATTAAATCGACTAAGGCAGAACCCCAAGGTGCTGAAGAAACTGCAGTAATAGCGTGTTGTCCTCCAGTTTTTACTATTGGATTTGAGGGTAAAAATGGAGCTAAGTGTTTTGCTACACATATTGGACCAACCCCAGGACCGCCACCACCATGAGGAATGGCAAATGTTTTATGTAAATTTAAATGGCAAACATCTGCACCAACAGTAGCAGGGTTCGTTAATCCTACTTGAGCATTCATATTGGCACCATCCATGTATACTTGTCCTCCATTCTTGTGAATGGCTTTTGTTATGTCCATAATTGCACTTTCAAAAACCCCATGTGTAGATGGATAAGTAACCATTAAAGCTGCTAAATTATCTTTATGTAATTCTGCCTTAGCTATTAAATCTTCTACATCAATATTTCCATCTTCAGAGGTTTTGGTTACTACTACTTTTAAACCAGCCATAACGGCAGAAGCAGGATTTGTGCCATGTGCAGAAGCAGGAATTAAACAGATGTTTCTATGAGACTCACCACGAGAGGCATGGTAGGCTCTAATTACTTTTAATCCAGTATATTCACCTTGAGCTCCTGAGTTGGGTTGCAAAGAAGTAGCAGAAAAACCTGTAATAGTATTCAAGGAATGTTCTAAATCTCTTAACATTTCTTGGTAACCTTGTGCTTGTTCTATAGGAACAAAAGGATGAATACTATTCCAACTGCTCGAGCTTAAAGGTAGCATTTCAGAAGCAGCGTTCAATTTCATAGTACAAGAACCTAAAGAAATCATAGAATCTGTTAAGGATATATCCTTTTTCTCTAATCTTTTGATGTAACGCATCATTTCTGTTTCAGAATGATAACTTTCAAAAACCTCATGTGTCAGAAAATCAGTATTACGCTTAACATCATTTGGAATTGTAATAATCTCAGTATAATTTAAATGGTCTGAATATTTTACTTTTTCTGCTTCAGCTAAGATAGAAACAATTTTTTCTACATCATTAATTGTAGTAGTTTCATTTAAAGAGATACCAATTGTAGTATGATCTAAATACAACAAGTTAATTTTAGAAGCTTCAGCAATTTTTTTAATACTATTTGCAGTAGTAACTTTTATTTTTAGAGTGTCAAAAAATGCTGTATTTTCTTGTTTTAAACCTAGTTTTTTAATCTCTTGATTTAAAATATTAGTTAAACTGTGTATTTTATTAGCTATATATTTTAATCCACTAGCACCGTGATATACGGCATACATACCAGCCATCACAGCTAATAATACTTGAGCAGTACAAATGTTTGAGGTTGCTTTTTCACGTTTAATATGTTGTTCTCGGGTTTGTAAAGCCATTCTTAAAGCATGATTGCCGTCCATATCAATGGTTACTCCAATAATGCGACCTGGTACAGATCGTTTATATTCTTCTTTAGTGGCAAAATAACCTGCGTGTGGTCCGCCATACCCCATTGGAATTCCAAAACGTTGTGATGTGCCTACGGCAACATCAGCACCCATTTCTCCTGGAGATTTTAAAATAGCTAAACTCAGCAAGTCTGCTGCAACAACAACTTTAACGTCTAGTTGATGAGCATTTTCTATAAAATGGGTATAATCATAAATTTGTCCATTTTTTGTGGGATATTGTACAATAGCACCAAAGACTTTTGAAGTAAATTCTACTTCTTCATGATGTCCATAAATAAGTTCAATACCTAAAGATTCAGAACGAGTTTTTAAAATAGAAACGGTTTGTGGTAATACGTCATCTGATACAAAGAATTGTACTGATTCATTTTTCTTTTGAGTCCTAGAACGGTTATTATATAACATAATCATGGCCTCAGCCGCAGCAGTTCCTTCATCAAGTAAAGAAGAATTAGCTAACCCTAACCCAGTAAGATCAGATATTACGGTTTGGTAATTTAATAGAGCTTCTAAACGTCCTTGAGAAATTTCTGCTTGGTACGGAGTATATGAGGTGTACCAACTTGGATTTTCAAAAATATTACGTTGAATTACAGCAGGTAAAATAGTAGGATGATACCCTAAACCGATATATGATTTATATTCTTTATTTTTTTTTGATAAATTTTGAATATAACTAGTAAATTCATATTCGCTCATTGGCGAAGGTAAATTTAAAGGTTTTTTAAGTTTGATATGATTAGGGATTGTATTGTCAATCAATTCATCAAGGCTATTAACACCAATGGTGTTAAGCATTTCGGATAGGTCATCTTCTCTTGGACCGAGGTGTCTTAAGGTAAAAGAATCCGTTTTCATTTGCTAAGGTTTAATAATTATTAATAGTCAAATGGAATGTCAAGTATTCGGATTGACATTTCATCAAGATATGTTATTTGGTGTAGGAATCTACAGATTATTAAGCGTCAAATGTAACTAAAAAAGAAGTATTTTTGAACTAAGAATAGCACAACTTATTAGCATAAATTACAATTTATTACTTTTACCAAATGCCAACATTAAAAAAGATTATAGATTTTTACATTTTTAGTAATATTCATGTTGGTTTAGCGGTATTTTGTTTGGTTAAAATAACGTTGTTATCTTATGGGAATAACAGTAATTTAATTGCTTTTTTTTGTTTGTTTTCAACAATTACTTCTTATAATTTAATTCGCATTTTTAGAGTTGAAGAGGTGCAACCTTGGTTTTTTAGATTTATAAAAAATAACAAGCTATTAATTATACTTCTTACTATTTTTAGTTGTATAGTATGTTTTTTTTTAATTTTTAGTTTTACTCTAAATACCATATTGTGGTTATTGCCTTTTGCATTAATTACGTTGTTTTATGTAAATCCGTTTTCTTTTAAAAATAAAAATTTTTCGTTGAGATATATAGCGTTGATAAAATTATTTTTAATAGCAATTTCTTGGGCGGTAGTAACAGTAATTATACCTCTAGTTCAACATAGTATTAACCTTGGATTTAATGAAATAGTAATAACTGTACAACGCTTTTTATTTGTAGTTTCAATAACTATTCCTTTTGATATAAGAGATATGTCTTATGATACTAAAAATTTAAAAACATTACCACAAACTATTGGAATTTCAAAATCAAAAGTTTTTGGATTGGTCTTTTTAATGTTATTTTTAGGTTTAGAATTTATAAAAACACCTATTTATACTGAACAATTACAGATTCATTTTTTTATATCTGTTTTGGCTTTATTTTTTTTATTGAAATCTACAGAAAATCAAAACGAATATTACAGTGCGTTTTTTGTAGAAAGTTTACCTATTATTTGGTTGGGATTGTTTCTATGGTTGCTTTAAATGAATAGTATTCAAATGCTAGGATTGTATGTATAAAAAAAGCGTCTTATTTCTAAGACGCTTTAATTTTAACTAACTCAAATAATTTATACAATGAAAACAAAAATTACTTTGTTTACATTATTATAACGGCAAAATTTATGCCAAAATTGTGTTGTGTAAAATAAATCAGGAATAAAAAATGTTAAAATTTTATAAAATATGCTTTTGAGCTTTGTATGAAGACCTTACAAGAGCACCACTTTCCACATGTCTAAATCCTAAACTTAGGCCAAATTCTTCATACTTTTTAAATTGCTCTGGTGTAATAAATTCCTTTACAGGTAAATGCATTTTACTAGGCTGTAAGTATTGACCAATAGTAATTACATCTACATTAGCATTTCTCAAATCAGTTATGGTTTGCATTACTTCATCTTCTTTTTCTCCCAAACCTAACATTATACCAGATTTAGTTCTATTAATTCCACTTTCTTTTAGATATTTAAGTACAGCTAGACTTCTATCGTATTTGGCTTGAATGCGTACTTCTCTTGTTAACCTTCTTACCGTTTCAACATTATGAGAAACCACTTCAGGGGCTACAGCTACTATTCTATCTATATTTTTATGTATTAGTTGAAAGTCTGGAATTAATGTTTCTAATGTAGTTTCAGGATTTGCTCTTCGAATAGCTTTTACTGTTTCAGCCCAAATTATAGAGCCTCCATCTTTCAAGTCGTCTCGGTCAACTGAGGTAATAACAGCATGTTTAATCTTCATTAGTTTTATAGAACGAGCAACTTTTTCTGGCTCTTCCCAATCAACAGAATCTGGTCTTCCTGTTTTTACGCCACAAAACCCACAAGAGCGTGTACAAATATTACCTAAAATCATAAATGTTGCAGTACCTTCTCCCCAACATTCTCCCATATTCGGACAACTACCACTTGTACAAATGGTGTGTAAATCGTATTTTTCGACCAAACCTCTTAGTTCAGTATATTTTTTACCAGTTGGTAATTTTACACGCAACCATTTAGGCTTTTTTACTGGAAGTATTACAGATTCTTCAGACATGGTAAAGGTTAAAAATTAAAAGGTTAAAATTTCAGCTTTTTAATGAAGCAAAGGTACAAATTCAATAATAAACCATCTTAAAAACTACATTAAAGTCTTTTTGAATAATGTTTACTATTATAATAAATTAAAAAGATACCAGAGACTAAACCCAATAAGGAAGACAATACCTGAATAACTTAATACTTTCATTGCTTTAGACGGATGCCATTTTTTAGGGGTGTGTTCTCCTGAAATTAGCATTAAATTCGCTATAGCATAAAATGGGGTGGTTAAAAAGGAAAGAATAGTAGCTATTTTAACCATGGTTATCATGTTTGAAACAAAATAAAACAAAATAATTATAGTACCAGCAGCTAATAATAAAATCCAAAAATTATAATTTAATTTAGTTTTCTTACTAAATAATAATTCAGATGATTTTGCCATAGCACGTGGTGAAGCATCTAACGCGGTAAGTGCGGTACTAAACATAGTGGTAAAAGCGGCAATTGCTATAAAAATAGAAGTTTTAGGCCCTAACGTTTCGGTATATAAAAGAATAAGTTGTTGAGCAAATTTACCAGAGTTACTACTAAATTGGTTTCCTGATTTATACATGACTAGAGCTCCAAGAGCAATAAAACAAATGGCTAAAATTGTAGTTCCAATATAGCCTATATTAAAATCTAATAATGATTGTTTTGTTGTATAGTTTTCTGGTAAATTTTTACGTTTTTCAATAGCCCATAGAGAATGCCATGTAGAAACATCTAAAGGAGCAGGCATCCATCCTAAAAAAGCAATTAAAAAACTAATTTCAATAGCACTTTTTGGAAAAATTTGCGTAAAATTAGAAGGTTCTGTTTTGTAAATTGCCATAGTAACCGCAGCTATTGTACTTACGGAAAGTATAACTATAATTACTTTTATTAATTTGTCAAGCAGTTTGTACTTTCCTATAAGTAGGCTAATTAAACATACTACAGTAATTAATACACTCCAAACTTTAGCATCTAAAGTTATTCCAAAAAGATTTGCGGCTAAGCCTCCAGTTACCATAGTAATAGCGGCTTGTATGCTAAACATAGTGGTAAATGTTAGTAAGAAATATATAATTAAAAAAACATTACCTAATCTTTTATACCCGTCTATTAAACTCTCTCCAGTTGCGGTTGCATAACGAGCTCCATACTGAAAAAAGGGATACTTAAAAAGGTTAACCAATAAAACGGCCCATAATAGTCCAAAACCAAAATCAGCACCGGCTCTAGTTGATTGAACTAAATGGGAGACACCTATAGCAGCTCCAGCAAATAGTAATCCAGGACCTAATTGTTTAATCCAATTACTTTTCATTGTATAAAAATTGGTGCAAGCTTTTGAAAGATACTTGTTTCATTTTTTATAAAAATTTAAGTTTTGTGTCAAATATCATAATCAGGAAGACACAAAAGAATAATTTGATGTTGTTAAAGTAGTAAATTTATTTTATTTGGAAAGAAAGTCTGAGGTAACGCAATAACTATTTAGATGCATTAATTATTTCTGCCAATAATTTTTTGGCTCTTAGTAGTTTTACTTTGATGTTACTCATAGGTTCATTTAATTCTTTAGTCATTTCTTTATAACTCATTTCTTGAAAAAAACGAAGGTTTATAATTTCTTGATAATGAGGTTTGAGCTGTTTTATAAAAGCTAATAATTGAGCTAAGTTTTGTTCGATGATTAATTTATCTACAGGCGAAGGTTCTTCATCTTCTATTTTATAGACTTCAGTATTTTTTTTATCAATAGAAACAGTTTCTGTTTTTACTTTACGAAGTTGATCAATAAATAAATTGTTGGCAATGGTGAGTAACCATGTTTTAAATTCATACTTTTCGTTAAAAGTATCTAGTTTATCAAAAGCTCTTGCAAAAGTTCTGATGGTTAAATCTTCAGCTTCATTTTCTTCGTTTGTTTTGCTTAGAATAAATCGATAAACATCTTTCCAAAACATATTTAGCAGAAAAGTGTAAGAGGTTTCATCTCCATTTTTTGCTTTGTTGATACTGTCAATTATATTTTCTGTTTTTTTTACCAATATTTGGGTTTTGCTATTAAATTAGAAACGAAAAGTTGAAGTTGCATAAATACTAAAAGAATATCTAATATGGGAAACCATAATGATAAATCTCTTTCGTCGAGTTTTTCAGCAGCTTTGCTTAATATTATAAACTGTAGTACTAGTCGAATTAAAACTATTACAATTACGCTCCAAAATTCCACTTCTCCAATTAACGACAAAGACAAGAGTATTATTGCTAAGATCCAAAATAGAATTTGTGAAAGATAATAAAAACCCAATAATAATTTATGAATGGGTTTGTAATAGTTAGCAGTAGTAATATGTCTTTTTTTTTGATTAAACCAAGCTTTAAAAGATGTATTTGGTTCAGAAATGGTAAAACTTTTTTTTGAAAAACAAATGGCTGTATTATTTATTTTAGCTACTTGATTTACAAAAAGGTCGTCATCGCCAGATTTGAGATTCGCATGACTTGATAATCCGTTTACTTTAATAAATAGTTCTTTATGGTAAGCTAAATTTCTTCCAACTCCCATATATGGAAGCCCTATTTTTACATAAGAAAAATATTGAATCGCTGTCATTAACGTTTCAAAACGAATTAATTTATTTAAAAATGAATTATTAATTTTACGATAAGCACCATAACCTAAAACAATTTTTTTGTTAGTTGAAAATTGTGAAGACATTTCAGAAATCCAATATTTAGAACTGGGTTCACAATCAGCATCTGAAAATAAAAGATAATCATATTTTGAAGCTTTTATCCCTTTGGAAATGGCTTTCTTTTTATTACCCGAATAGCTGTTATTAGATTTAATATCAACAACTTTTAAATGTGAAAAACGTTTTTGGTAGGTATGAAGTAAATCAGAAGAGTTATCGGTAGAACCGTCATTTACAACAATGACTTCAAAATCAGTATATCTTTGTGTAAGAAATTTTTCTAGATGTCGGCTTAAATTCTGAGCTTCGTTTCTAGCACAAATTATCACAGAAACTTTAGGTTGTAAAACATTTGAATATTGATGTTTAGTAAAAGAGAATTTACTAAATATATAAAAAAAAATTAGCTGAGTGAATACACTCAAAATAAAAATTGCATATAAAAATGACAACATTAGTTGTGTTGAGGTTCTTTACATGTATCAAATTGATCAGGTGTTTTACCACAAAAGCTACAAGCGTTTCCTTCTTTATTTAAAACAGGATTTTGACTTGCACAAGTACCAGCAAATTTACCATCTTTTTTAGCCCAAATTTTAATAGCAATTCCAGCAACAGCTAAAGCTAATAAACCTAATGTAAGTAGAAGTAATTTCATTGAAAAAAATTTTTACAAAGGTACTTAAATTCAATGAATTTTAAAAGTATCAATTTTTTTAACTATATTTAACAGAACTATTAATCAAATTTTATACTAATGAAAAATTATTTAGCAGAAATGTTCGGAACGTTTGTTCTTGTTTTTATTGGCTGCGGTAGTGCAGTTATTGCAGGTGGAGATGTCGGTTTTTTAGGAATAGCGTTTGCATTCGGTATTGCCGTGCTAGCCATGGTATATGCTATTGGACCTGTTTCAGGATGTCATATTAATCCTGCAATTACTGTCGCTATGTTATTGGCGGGTAAAATCAATACTAAAGATGCTATTGGGTATATTATCTTTCAGATTATTGGTGGTATTTTAGGTGCAGGTGTACTATATTTAATAGCTAGTGGTTTAGTAAATTATGATATTGCAATAAATGGATTAGGGCAAAATGGATATGGTATAGGTTCTCCAAATGGATATGATATGCAATCTGCTTTTATAGCAGAAGTAGTGTTAACAGCTATTTTTTTATTGGTTATTTTTGGGGTTACACATAAAGATTCTAATACTAAGTTTGCAGGTATTGCTATTGGACTTGCATTAACTATGATTCATATTGTAGGTATTCCTATAACAGGAACTTCAGTTAATCCTGCCCGCAGTATTGGGCCAGCTTTATTTGTACAGGCAGAGGCTATTTCACAATTATGGCTGTTTATTATTGCACCAATTTTAGGAGGTGTTTTAGGAGCATTAATCTGGAAAATAATTAAGCCTGTTGGGTAGAAATATAAAATTTTAAATAAAAAAAGCGGTCAGTAATTTAAAAAATTACTGACCGCTTTTTTTAATTTTATACTAATAAAATTTATTCTTTTTTTAAATAAATAGCAGCACTAATTCCAACTTCGCTCCAAGTTTTACTAACACCATCAGGTCCGGTATGAAGATCATAACATGCTTTACTTAAAGATTCTAGGGCCGCATTTGCTTTAAAGTCTTCAATATTCATAGTACCTTTCAACTCTACCAATTGACCGCTAGCTGTATAGGTAATAGGAATTTTATGTTGTACATTATTCATTTTCATATCAATATTTCCTGTACCATCGTCATTCAAGTTTAGTGTACCAGTTAACGAAACAGTTGCATCCATTACTCCAAAAAAGAGTTCTTTAAGTTTCGAATCTCTAATGGAATCATTAGAAAAAAGACTACTTATAGGAAGGTCAAAAGTAGTTCCGTTAATTGCACCAATTGCAGAGGTGTCTTTTTTAATATTATTTATTTTAATCTCTTTAAACTCACCTTTTACAGCAATTTTATCTGTGGTTTTATAACCAATCCAATTAACAGTTGTAGTTTTAGGCTCAATAGAAAACTTAGCAGATTCTTTTTTTACTTCTTTTTTACATGAAATAGCACTTAAACCTAGTACAATTCCTAAAACAATAAATGTAGATTTTTTAATAAGATTCATAATTATTCTATTTTTTTATTTGTGATTTCTTCAACTAAAGCAATATATTTTTCTTTAGCTTCTTCTGTACTTAAATTTTTTATTTGCAACCAAGCATTTAATTTAAAAGCATTTCTTAATGGAATTCCTCTCTCAGGTTGCTTATATTTTTCACCTTTAGTTGCTTGTTTGTAGTATGCATAAAATTTTAGCATAATGTCAGGCGGAACTCTTTGCGTCATATTTGAGGCAATTTCAAATGCAATTTTAAATTTATCATCTAGTTTAGACATATTCGGCAATTACAGTTTCTCCTCCTTTTACTTTATCGTTAATGGATACATTTATTTTCATATCTAAAGGTATAAATACATCTACTCTTGATCCAAATCTAATAAAACCAGAGTCGGCTCCTTGTATGGCATTATTATTTTTTTTAGCATAGTTTACAATACGCTTTGCCATGGCACCAGCAATTTGGCGGTATAATATTTTACCAATAGTATTATTTTCAACAACAACCGTTGTACGTTCATTTTCTGTAGATGATTTAGGATGCCATGCAACTAAATATTTACCAGGATGGTATTTGCTGTAAACAACATTACCACCAACAGGGTATCGAGTTACATGAACATTTAGGGGGGACATAAAAATAGAAATTTGTCTTCTTTTATCTTTGAAAAATTCATTTTCTTCAACTTCCTCAACGACTACAACCTTACCATCTACTGGAGCAATAATTTGTTGATCATTTAAAACAGTATGTCTCTTTGGATTTCTAAAAAATTGCAGAATTAATACAAACAGTATTAGAAAAAATACCATAAGTGAAGTTCTTATCCATTCAATGCCTATAAGTACATCAATCAATAAAATAATTCCAGCAAAAATTAGCATTGAAATTATAATTATTTTATATCCTTCTTTGTGAAACATTTTTTATTTTTAAGTAATAATATGTAAATATACATAAACAAAAGGTGCAGCAAAAATTATACTATCAAGTCTGTCTAAGAATCCTCCATGTCCCGGAATAAAATTACTACTATCTTTTACTGCTGCTTCTCTTTTAAATTTTGATTCAATTAAGTCACCTAATAATCCAAAACAAGAAACAATAAATGCTATAATTATCCAATTTAATAATGTAATTTCTTTTAGATATAATGATATAATATAGCCTCCAATTAAAGCTGCTATTAATCCGCCTAATGCTCCTTCAACTGTTTTATTTGGAGACACTTTTTTATAAAGTTTAGTTTTGCCAATATTACTCCCTACTATATAGGCAAAAGTATCACTTATCCAAATTAAAACAAAAACACTTATAATTATTTCAGGATGATAAATTCCTTTTATAAAAGGGATTTGAATCAGCATAGCAAAAGGCAATGCAATATATGATAATGCTAAGAAGTAATGTCCTAGCTTACTAGAAGTTAAAGTGATTTTAGATTTAAATAATTGATAAATAAGTGGAATAAACAAACTTATAATTAGTAAAAAATGTAAGTATTTATAATCTAGGATAGGGATATCAATAAAATTAACATAAACAAGACTAGCAACAACCATAGTCCATTTATAACTTAAATGTATAAGATTTTTAAATTCGTAAAGACAAATCATCATTAACAGATAAAAAATAATGTAGAACGTAACTTTGGAATAAAGAATACTGCCTAAAATTACAGCTACATAAACTATACCTGATAAAGCCCTGATAAGGATTTCTCGCATTTTATAAGTCTTCTAAAAGCAACAAATATAGCTTTTTTGCATTATTATTACCAAAGCTTAAAAAGTCATCATCTACCTTTTCTGGTTTATAGCTTTTTATAGAGCTAATATTTGTTGGGAAGTTTTTTAAATAATTTTGTTTGATACCCATTAGACCTTCGCTTTTATCTCTAACCATTTGGCTGGTTCTTGCTAAAACGATAAAGTAATCAGGTAAATCTACAATTTTATGAAAATGTACTTGTTCTGAAGAGAACAAGATACTTCCTTCATCAGCTAATAAATGCTCACAATAGGTAAAGAATGGATATTGTTTTATGATTTGTTCTGTATAATCACGTTCAACAATAGTTAAAACTTTTTTTAAATCACTATCAAAACATACAACCTTTTCCCAATTATTTTCTTGAAGAATATTTAAGAGATTTTTATTGACTTCTTCGTAGTTAGTACAGTACAAAAATTTACCACCTTTGTAAATAAAATTTTGCACAAAAGTTTCATCTAGAGAAGCCATTTTAGGAATGTTTCTTTCTGTATTTGTTTTGTCAGTTGTTTTATTAGGTTCACCTTCTGGTGTAGCACTAAATAATTTTTTTAAAAGATTCATTTTATTAGGGAGTTTCTCAAAAATAAATATTTAAGAAATTATTATACTAATTCTGTTGAAATCTCACCCTCATTGTTCACATCTTTTTGATTTGCACTTGTTTCCGTAGAATCTTCAGGTATAATATCCTCCTTTTTTGTTTCTTCTTTTTTTACTGCTAATGGTTCTTTAATAAAAGGTCTTTCACCAAGTATTTTAACTAAATCGTCACTAAAAATAACTTCTTTTTCTAATAAAAGTTCAGCTAACGTAGTTAATTCTTCTTTATGATCTGAAAGAATTTTTAAGGCTCTTTTGTATTGAGTCTCAATTAATTCCGAAATTTCTTTGTCAATTAATTTTGCTGTTTCTTCACTATATGGTTTCGAAAAATTATAATCAGATTGACCTGAAGAATCATAATACGTAATGTTTCCTAATTTTTCACTTAAGCCGTAGATAGTTATCATAGCACGAGCTTGTTTGGTAATTTTTTCCAAATCACTTAAGGCACCTGTAGAAATTTTACCAAAAATAAGCTGTTCTGCAGCTCTACCACCAAGAGCAGCACACATTTCGTCTAACATTTGCTCTGTTTGAACAATCATTCTTTCTTCCGGTAAATACCAAGCAGCTCCTAAGGATTGACCTCTAGGAACAATGGTAACTTTTACTAAAGGAGCAGCATGTTCTAGTGTCCAACTTACAGTAGCGTGTCCAGCTTCATGAAAAGCTATAGTTCGTTTTTCTTTTTGTGTTATAATCTTGTTTTTCTTTTCTAATCCACCAACAATTCTATCAACAGCATCTAGGAAATCTTGATGGTGGACGGCTTTTTTATTTTTTCTAGCAGCAACTAAAGCCGCTTCATTACAAACATTAGCAATATCAGCACCTGAAAAGCCAGGAGTTTGCTTTGCTAAGAATTCAACATCAACATCACTATCCATTTTTAAAGGTCTTATATGAACTTGAAATATTTCTTTACGTTCATTCATATCAGGTAAATCCACATAAATTTGTCTGTCAAATCTACCAGCACGCATTAAGGCTTTATCTAAGACATCAGCTCGGTTTGTTGCAGCTAATACAATTACGTTAGTATCGGTACCAAAACCGTCCATTTCTGTTAATAATTGATTTAAGGTGTTTTCACGTTCGTCATTACCGCCTGTAAAACTATTTTTACCTCTAGCTCTACCTATTGCATCAATCTCATCAATAAAAATTATTGAAGGTGATTTTTGTGCAGCTTGTTTAAATAAATCTCTAACACGAGAAGCTCCAACACCAACAAACATTTCAACAAAGTCAGATCCAGATAGAGAAAAGAATGGGACTTTAGCTTCACCAGCAACTGCTTTTGCTAATAAGGTTTTACCTGTACCAGGAGGGCCAACTAGTAAAGCTCCTTTTGGTATTTTTCCTCCTAATTTAGTGTATTTATCAGGATTTTTAAGAAAATCTACAATTTCTTGAACTTCTTCTTTTGCTCCTTCTAATCCAGCAACATCTTTGAATGAAGTTTGTACTTTTTGATCTTGGTCAAATAGTTTGGCTTTAGATTTTCCAATATTAAATATTTGGCCACCTGGTCCGCCGCCACTACCAGCACCTGACATACGACGCATAATGAAAATCCAAATTGCAATAATTATTAGAAAAGGTAACCATAGAGATAAACCTTCCCAAATACTAGTTTCATTAGTGTAACTAGTGTCAAATGATAAGCTATTTTCACTTTTTAATTGATCTAGTTTCTCTTGGAATTTACCTAATTCACCAAATTCATGAATATAAGCGGCTTCATTTTTATTAAAAAAAGGACTTTCTTTTAATTTTTTAAATTTAGCTTTCTCAAAAGCTTCATCTTTTAAATAAATCTTTGCAACATCATCATTTACGATTACAATATTTTTCACATCATCTTCTTTCAGCAACTCTACGAACTCATTTTCGGTAAGGTTGGTTGAAGCTAAATCAGAACTGTTAAAAAATTGGTAACCGATAATTAAAGCGAATAGAATTCCATAAATCCAATAAAAATTAAACTTGAACTTAAATTCCTTAAATGGCTTATTATTATTTTTGTTATTATTGTCTTTGCTCATTATTGTTTTCTAATAAATATTAAATATTAATATGAAACTTCTATTGAGGTAATTTTCGCATCACCCCATAAACTTTCAATATCATAAAACTCTCTAACTTGTTTTTGAAATATGTGCACTACTACATTAATATAATCTAATAAAACCCACTCAGCGTTAGATTCACCTTCTATGTGCCAAGGATTTTCTTTTAATGATTTACTTACTGTTTTTTGAATTGATCCTGATATTGCATTAACTTGAGTGTTTGAACCTCCTTCGCAAATGATAAAATAATCACAAACGGTATTCTCAATCTCTCTTAAGTCTAAAAGATTAATTTTTAATCCTTTAACTTTTTCAATGCCATTTATTATTTCAGAAATTAACTGATCAGTACTTACTTTATTTTTAGCCATTAACTAACTTTATAATTAATTTGCAAATGTATTAATTTTATTATTAGTGATGAATGCATCTTTAGTTTTTGTTTGAATATAACTAACTAATGCAGACATATTATTATATTTGTGTTTATATATGAAGATAGTCAAACTTAATGCCATAGATTCTACAAATATTTATTTGAGGAATTTAATTAAAAAATCTGATGTAAAAGATGCTACTGTTGTTGTGGCAAATGAACAGTTAAATGGTAGAGGTCAAGGTGATAATATCTGGATTTCGGAAAAAGGTAAAAACTTAACTTTTAGTGTGTTAATTCGGTTTGATAATTTAAATGTTGCTCATCAGCATATTTTAAATTATAGCATATCAATTGCAATTTATAATGTTTTAAGATACTATATTCCCGATAAATTATCTGTAAAATGGCCTAACGACATTTTGTCAGCAGGTAAGAAAATATGTGGAGTTTTATCAGAGTGTGTAATAAAAAGTTCTCTAGTAAATTATGCTATTGTAGGCATCGGTTTAAATGTAAATCAAGTTAAGTTTTCTAAAGGTTTAACTCAGGCCACTTCATTAAGACTAATACTAAACAAAGAAATAGATAAAGATGAACTGTTAGAAAAAATTCTAATGGAAATTCAATATCAACTTATTTCTGTAAGAAAGCAAGAGTATAAAAAGATAAAAAATCAATACGAAAAAATTCTATATAAAAAAGGGGTTCCTTCTATGTTTATAACAACTTCTGATGAACAGAAATTTTTAGGTAAAATAGTTGGCACTTCATTAATGGGCAACCTTATTGTTGAATTAGAAGATGAAACCTTAAAAGAATTTGGAATAAGAGAAATTAAGTTCGCTTAAAGTTTTCCTATATTCTCAGTAAGTGTACTGATAAATTTTTGGATAGGATTTTTAATCATCATGGCCATCATAGGATTAAATTTACCATCAAAAATTAATTGCACCTCACTAGAATTACCGTCAATTTTAACAATGTTTCCGGTTAAAGTAAAAGGGAATTTATCGCTTGTAGAGCTCAAAACTACTTTGTCGTTAGCCAATTTTTCTTGTAATTTTAATCGAATTTCAGGCATTCCTTTTAGAGCAAACAAAAAAGAGTCGTCTTTTACCTCAAATTTATCTGTGTTTTCTGGCATTATTTTCTCGTAATTTTCAACTTTTGTTAAAAATTCAAACATTTCTTCTTGAGTTTTCTTAACAACTACTTTATTTGTTTCTAAATTCATCTTTATAATTAAAAAAGGATTGGGATTTTCTTTGAGTTAAATATTGAAGGTGATGGTTTACCTAATTATTTCTTCCAAGTACTTGGATTTTTTCTCCACTGTTGTAGTGTAAATAGGTCTTCTTCGGGAACATAATTTCTAGCAATGGCCTGCTGTATTAATGTGTCATAATCACTTAATGTTGTCAATTCCACATTGGCGTCTTCAAAATTTTGAGCTGCAACATCAAAACCATAAGAAAAAATAGCAACCATGCCTTTCACTTTTATATCTTGTTCTTTAAGAGCTTTAACAGCATTTAGGCTACTTCCACCAGTACTAATTAAATCTTCTATTACAACAACAGAAGCATGTTTGTCAATTTGTCCTTCAATCTGATTTTGTCTGCCATGCTTTTTTGGCTCTGGACGTACATATATAAAAGGCAAGCCTAACTCTTGAGCCACCAATACCCCAATGGCAATTGCACCAGTAGCTACACCTGCAATTGCATCTGGTTTTCCGTATTTCTGCTCAATAATTTTAGCTAAAGACTCTCTAATAAAATTGCGTATCTGTACATGAGACAATGTTATTCTATTGTCACAATAAATAGGCGATTTCCATCCAGAAGCCCATGTAAATGGGTTTTTCGGACTCAATTTAATTGCCTTAATTTGTAGAAGAAACTCTGCGGTTTCTTTTGCTATATTTTTTTCTAAAATCATAATAGCAAAATTAAACAATTATTTTAATACTATATATTTAATGAAGTCTGTATTTTTTAACAATCATGTCATTTATTTAGTTACGAATTTAAAATATGAAATAGAAAAAAACTTTTTTCATATAAAGAATGTTGATATAATGTTAATTCTATCAACAATAGAAAAAAATACGTCCGATTCTATTTACCTTTATCACAATAATTTTGAAGATTTATGGGAACATTTTACAAGTTATTTTGTGGTAATTGAAGCAGGTGGAGGAAAAGTTGTTAATGATAAGAAGGAGGTTCTTTTTATTTATAGAAATAATAAATGGGATTTACCTAAAGGTAAAATTGAAAAAAATGAGACCATAAAAAATGCCGCTTTACGTGAAGTAGAGGAGGAGACTGGTATTGAGAATTTAAGTATTGTTGAACCTTTACCTATTACTTATCACATTTATAAACACAAAAAGAAGTATGTGCTTAAAGTTTCTTATTGGTTTAAAATGTTTTCAGATTTTAAAGGAAAACTAGTGCCCCAGCAAGAAGAAAGCATAACTAGAGTTGAATGGCTTAATAATCTTCAAATAAAAGAGGCTCTAACAAATACTTATGAGAATATAAAATTATTATTTAAAAGTAACTACATATAATATCTAAAATCGATAAATTGGATAAACTAAATGAGCTTTTTCATAGTATTTACTATGCTTATGAATCCATTCTAATTGAGCATACCAATTAGTAGAAAAATCATGGTTATTTGTTTTTTTCTCTTCAAAAGTCTTTTTAAGGTTTGGATTATTAGCCAAAACTTCTAAGGCCACATCTTCCCAAACATAAGGAGAAAATCCTTCTTTCTGTTGTAAAATAGCGTCGAAGAAATTCCAATTAAAAAAAGAATCAGGAGCTTGTGGCTCTAAGGTTTCTAATAAGTAGCGAATTCCAGGTTGTTTTATATTTATTAATACATCACCAGCTCTAAATGTCTTGATAATTTTTTCTGTTTTAACTTTGGTGTTGTAATGTTGATAATGTCCTTCGTAAGCAGATTTCCTCGTGTTATAATCGATAATTTTATATGATTGAACCGTAAAAGTAGTATCTTTTTTTATAGGGGTCATTACAATATTATTAAGCTTCAATAAATCAATTACGTTATGCCAACCTTGAGGGATAATATATCCATTAGGTATTATAACTTCTGTTGAAGGTTTATAATAATTTTGATATTTAATAGGTTTGGTAAATGGTTTTGATCGATTGTATTTTAATCTCAGATTTTCAGTTATTTTACTTGGAATCATTTGCCCTTCAAATCCTTTAAAATTTAAAGTGCTAAATCTTGTTGTATCTATTTCCCAATTTAAAGGGTAAGTTTTTTTAGATAAAATATTTAAATAGTAATTCTTTCGTAAATTAGAAATAACGTCAGCTTCTTCTTCCATAATTTCAATCATACTTACCATCAGTTCGTAAGTACCATTAACTCGTTGCTTATAGGGTTTCAACATGTGAGTTTCAACCATCATTCCCAACGTATTAAATAATGTTGTATAACCAGTTGAATATCTAGGATAATCTATAAATTGAGAAAATCCTTTGTCTGGTGTTTTATTAAAAACATTTACATAAGGGGTGATGTCCCATTTTTTTTTAGCTAGTTTCTTTTCTAGTTCTGGTCTTAATTTTGTGTTGACATATTTCCCTAAACTTCCACCTAGTTTATTGTGTTGCGTAAACAAGTGAGTTAGTGTGTATTGATAATCAGCACCATTACTAACATGGTTGTCAATAAAAACATCAGGTTGTACTAAGTGAAAAATCTTGGCGAAAGTTTTGGCATTTTTAGTGTCATTTTTAATAAAATCACGGTTTAAATCAAAATTTCGGGCATTTCCTCTAAAACCATATTCTTTTGGGCCATTTTGATTGGTTCTACTGTGAGAGTTTCTATTTAAGCTACCTCCAACATTATAAATTGGAATAGCTACTAAAACTACATTTTTTGGTGACTTTATTTTGCCTTGAGCAATATCCCTATATAACATCATGGTAGCATCAATTCCGTCACTTTCTCCAGGATGGATTCCATTATTAATAAGTAGTACTGTTTTTGATTTTTTTATTTCTAAAAAGTCAAACTCTTTATCTGGATTGAATACCGCTATATGTAATGGTTTACCAGCGTCCGTTTTACCAATTTTTATAAGTTCAATTGTAGCATAATTTTTGGCTAAATTTGTGTAAAACTCAATTGTTTGATTGTAAGTTGCAGTTTCTGTTCCATTACTTTTTTCAAATATAGTGGTAAATTCAGTCTTGGTTTGACCATCTGCCATAAAGGAAGCACAAAGGAATAAAAAGAGAAGATAAATTTTTTGCATAATTTTATTTTAAGCATCAAACTTAATAAAAATAGTATTATATATTCTTGTGGTTCTTTAGATTAACTGTATTTTTGCGGCTTCAAAATTAAAATGCAATGACTGAATTTATTAGAAAAAGAGCATCTAACGCTAAAAATGACATTTTAAGTGGACTTACTGTAGCTTTAGCTTTAGTACCAGAAGCAGTTGCATTTGCATTTGTTGCTGGTGTTGATCCTTTAGTAGGGTTGTATGCAGCGTTTATGATAGGTTTAATTACAGCTGCTTTTGGTGGGAGACCAGGTATGATTTCTGGAGCAACTGGTGCGTTGGCAGTGGTTATGGTAACGTTAGTGGCAAAAGGGAATGCGATGGGAAGTCCTAATGAAGAATTAGGGTTATATTACCTTTTTGCAACAGTTATTTTAATGGGAATTATTCAAATGCTTGCAGGAATTTTTAAGCTAGGAAAATTTGTTAGATTAATACCGCATCCTGTAATGATGGGGTTTGTAAATGGATTAGCCATTGTTATATTTTTGTCTCAACTTGGCATGTTTAAAGAGAATATAAAAGATGCTTATGGAAATAATAAAATAAAAACTGAATCTGTTATTAAAATTATGAATATAGCAGACAATAAAGTCTATGATGCAGATTCAGGTAAATTGTTATTTATCAAAGAAAATAATCAATTGATTGATGCGGATACTAAAGAAGTGAAATTTGATATTTACGATAATCAAGTCTTTGATATAAAAAATAAAGAAGTAAAGTTTAATATTGAACCTTCAGCTATCTATTCAATTAAAAAAATTGGTGCCGCAAAAAAATGGTTACCAAAACAGGAACTTCTATTAATGTCTGGCTTGGTACTTCTAACAATGTTATTAATGTTTGGGTTGCCAAAAATTTCTAAAAAAATACCTGATGGACTGGTAGCTATTGTGGTGGTTTCTGCTATTGCTATTTTTGGGAAATTAGATGTGGCTACAGTTGGTAGTTTCATTGCAGATGGAGGTGGAGATGGGTTAAAAGGTGGATTGCCTAAGTTTCAATTTGATATATTCGAAAAGGTTCCTTTTACTTGGGAAACCTTAAAATTTATTGGTCCTTATGCATTAATTTTAGCTGCTATTGGATTAATTGAATCCTTAATGACTTTAAATTTAGTTGATGAACTTACAGAAACCAGAGGGAATTCAAATCGTGAATGTTTGGCTCAAGGTGGTGCAAATATAGTAACAGGATTTTTTGGAGGTATGGGAGGTTGTGCTATGATTGGTCAATCTATCATTAATATAAAAGGAGGGGGTAGAGGTAGACTGTCGGGTATAGTGGCTGCTTTAGCTTTATTAGGCTTTATTTTATTTGCATCAGGGTTAATTGAGCAAGTACCTATCGCAGCTCTTGTCGGTGTTATGTTTATGGTGGTCATTGGAACTTTTGCCTGGTCAAGTTTTAGAATTATAAATAAAATACCTGTTAGTGATTTAATAGTCTTGGTATTAGTATCTACACTTACTGTAATTTTCGATTTAGCCATTGCAGTAATTGCAGGTGTAATTGTAAGTGCCTTGGTGTTTTCTTGGGAAAATGCTAAACGTATTCGTGCTAGAAAACGTATGCGTGAAGATGGAACTAAGGTTTACGAAATTTGGGGGCCTTTGTTTTTTGGATGTATTCAAGAATTTAATAATAAATTTGATGTAAAAAATGATCCTGATAAAGTGGAAATTGACTTTGTTGAATCTCGTATTAGCGATCACTCTGCACTCGAAGCTGTATTTAATCTTGTAAAAAAATATGAAGATGCAGGTAAGGAAATTAAATTAAAACATTTAAGTGAGGAATGTAAAGAATTACTTTATAAAGCGAGTCCAAAGTTTCAAGAAGTAATAGTAGAAGACATTGACGATCCACGTTATCATTTGGCTGCTGACCCTGAAAAATTTACCAAAGGATTAGGAGAGTATAAAGATTTGTAAATATTTTATAAAAATAGGTTAGGCTAGTTTATTATTTAATTATGAAAACATTTCAGAAAGAAATTAAATTGCCACCTCATAAAAGAGGATTTCATCTTATTACTAATAAAATTCTTCAAAATATTCCAGAGATAAAAGAGATTAAAACTGGTATTCTTCAGGTTTTTATAAAGCATACATCTGCTAGTTTAACAATTAATGAAAATGCAGATCCAACTGTTAGACAAGATTTTGAAAGTCATTTTAAAATTCTAGTTCCTGAAAATGCTCCTTATTATATACATACTTATGAAGGATCAGATGACATGCCAGCTCATATTAAATCATCTTTACTAGGAACTTCTATTCAAATTCCCATAACTGACGGAAAATTAAATTTAGGTATTTGGCAAGGAATATATCTTTGTGAACATCGAAATAATGCTAATTCACGTTCTATTGTTATTACCGCTTTTGGATTGTAATGGAGGGGCTTACTACCATCTCTTCTTGATTCAACGATTTTGTTTGGCCTTATATAACTGTTCTAAAACTACTTCTACACCGTAATCTTCATTGCTTTTTGTAGAATAATTGGCAACTTTTTTTACATCAGGATGTGCATTTTCCATAGCAAAACTATAATCGGCTAATTCTAGCATTTCTAAATCATTATTATAATCACCAAAAACCATAGTTTCTTTTGGGCTAATTCCCATTTTTTGTTGCAGTTGCTTTAAAGCAAAACCTTTATTGGCATTTACATGAGATATATCTAACCAATTCTGTCCTGATACTTTTATTTTCATTTCACCTTCCAAATGTTTTAAAGCTGGAAACAGATATTTTTCAGAAGATTCAAAATGATAAATTGCTATTTTTAATATTGGATCATTTGTTACTTTACTAAGATCTTTTACCATTTTATATTTATTATAATATTCATCAAATAAAGAAATAAAATCTTGGTTTTCAGTTTCTACATAAGCACATTCTTTTCCGCATAATACTGCATAACCACCATTTAATTCACGTATTAATGGAATTAATTCTCTTGTCTTTTCAATTGATAAATCGGTAAATAAAAGCTCCTTATCTCCTTGCA
This sequence comes from Aureibaculum marinum, assembly GCF_003813905.1. Classification (GTDB taxonomy): domain Bacteria; phylum Bacteroidota; class Bacteroidia; order Flavobacteriales; family Flavobacteriaceae; genus Aureibaculum; species Aureibaculum marinum. Next base: position 9,912 of record NZ_RPFJ01000003.1, on the reverse strand, counting down.
TTGTAAGTCCACCATTTTCAGCAACAATGGTAATATCATTTAATATAGATTCAAATTTGGCACTCATGCTGTGATATTGCCGCCCACTAGCAGCTACAAAATGAACATGATTTTTTAGATTGTGAAAAAGCTCAAAGAAATGATTACTCACTTCATGGTTAGAATTTAAAAGTGTACCGTCTAAATCAGTAACTACCAGCTTTACATTACTTAAATCCATAAATTATATTTTTATGCAAAAATAAGACTCTTAATTTTGATAAACATGTTTTTAGTGCCACATATAAAGTAAGAATACTCTAACTTAAAATTAAATAACAGTAAATGCTTTAGAACTAAATAACTACAAAAAAAAATCCCGAACCAAGGTTCAGGATTTTTTTATAAGTAAGAATATTATTATTTATTTAACTTTATCTACTATGGCTTTAAAAGCATCAGGATGATTCATTGCTAAATCAGCTAATACTTTTCTGTTTAACTCAATGTTATTGGCTTTTATTTTACCCATAAACTGAGAATATGACATTCCATGTTGACGTGCTCCTGCGTTTATACGCTGAATCCACAACCCTCTAAAGTTACGTTTTTTGTTTTTTCTATCACGGTATGAATAAGACATTGCTTTTTCAACCGCATTTTTGGCTACTGTATAAACGTTTTTACGTCTTCCAAAATAACCTTTAGCTTGTTTTAATATTTTTTTTCTGCGAGCTCTTTTAGCTACTGAGTTTACCGATCTTGGCATAATTTTAATTGTTTTTGAGTTAGGCAGCCATTATTTATATCATTGGCATTTTATAAGCACTAACACATGGTTAATAATTCCTTGTACTCCAGAGCATTTTGCTTTGAAGTATTTCATAGACTATAATCTATTTTAATTTTAACATTTTTAACACGTTTCTTTCATCAGCTTTATGTACTAATGCAGAATGAGTTAACTTTAACTTACGTTTTTTTGATTTTTTTGTTAAAATATGACTTTTAAAAGCGTGTTTTCTTTTAATTTTACCAGTACCTGTTAGCTTAAAGCGTTTTTTAGCACTAGATTTTGTTTTCATTTTAGGCATTTTCTCCTGCTTTTTATATTTATTCTTACTTATTTTCTTTACTCTGAGAGATATTTTTATGCGATCTCTTAAATTTAATTAGTAATTATCCACCTTGTTTTAAAAAACAATTATGAATATAGGTTTATTTCTTTTTAGGTGCAATAAACATGGTCATTCGCTTACCTTCTAATCGAGGTAATTGTTCAACTTTTCCGTACTCTTCTAAATCAGTGGCTAATCTTAATAATAAAATTTCACCTTGATCTTTATAAACTATAGAGCGTCCTTTAAAAAACACATAGGCTTTAAGTTTAGCACCTTCACTTAAAAACTTAATTGCATGTTTCTTTTTGAATTCGTAATCATGGTCATCAGTATTAGGACCAAAACGAATCTCTTTCATTACAACTTTACTCGCTTTAGCTTTTAATGCTTTTTCCCGTTTCTTTTGTTCGTATAAAAACTTTTTATAGTCAATAACTTTACAAACAGGTGGGGACGCGTTTGGAGATATTTCTACTAAATCTAACTCTTGCTCTTGAGCAATTTTTTTTGCTTGAGCTAAGGGATAGACCCCTATCTCTACGTTATCTCCAACTAAACGAACTTCTTGAGCTCGAATGTTACCGTTTATGCGATGTGCATCTTCTTTTTGTATTCTCCAAGGTTTTCTACCTCCTTTTCTACGTATTGCTATGGCTGTAAATTTTTAATTAAACTTAAACTGTTGTAATGTACTATTTATTTCTTTATTTACCAAAGATGAAAATTCATCTACGGTTATTTTTCCTAAATCTTCGCCTCCGTGTCTTCTAACGGAAATAGTTTCAGACTTTTCTTCTTCTTCACCTATAATTATCATAAACGGAATTTTAGTTACTTCAGCGTCTCTAATCTTTTTCCCCGTTTTTTCATTTCTGTCATCTATCAGGCCGCGAATTTCGTAATTTTCCAGCAATTGTAAAACTTTTTTGCTATATTTTTCATATTTCTCACTGATAGGCAATAAAATAACTTGCTCAGGCATTAACCACAAAGGAAAGTTACCTCCAGAATGTTCTAAAAGCAAAGCAATAAATCTTTCCATAGATCCAAAGGGAGCTCTATGAATCATTACAGGTCTATGTAGTTGGTTGTCAGCACCTTTATAGGTTAGGTCAAAGCGTTTTGGTAAGTTGTAATCAACTTGAATAGTTCCTAATTGCCAACTTCTACCCAATGCATCCTTTACCATAAAGTCTAACTTTGGTCCGTAAAAAGCAGCTTCTCCTTCAACAACAACGTAGTCTAATCCTTTGTCTTTTGCAGCGTTAATAATTGCTTGTTCAGCTATTTCCCATGTATCTGTATCGCCAATGTATTTGTCTAAATTATTCATATCTCTAATGGAAACTTGAGTAGAAAAATTATCAAATCCAAGTGAGCCAAATACATATAATACTAAGTCAATAACATTTTTAAACTCTTCATCCAATTGTTCTGGTGTACAAAATATGTGAGCATCATCTTGTGTAAAACCTCTAACACGTGTTAGCCCGTGTAATTCACCACTTTGTTCATATCGGTAAACTGTGCCAAATTCTGCAAATCGCTTTGGTAAATCTTTGTAAGAATATGGCTTGTTATTGTATATTTCGCAATGATGAGGACAATTCATAGGTTTTAATAAAAACTCTTCATCCTCTTTTGGGGTATGTATTGGTTGAAAACTATCTTCTCCATATTTAGCATAATGTCCCGAAGTTACATACAATTCTTTTTGACCGATATGAGGCGTAACCACCATTTCGTAACCAGCTTTTTTCTGAGCTTTTTTTAGAAAATTTTCTAATCTTTCACGTAAAGCAGCTCCTTTTGGAAGCCATAAGGGTAATCCTTGCCCTACTTTAGGTGAAAAAGTAAATAATTCAAGCTCTTTTCCAAGTTTTCTGTGATCACGTTTTTTTGCTTCTTCAAGTAAGTTTAAATATTCTGTAAGTTCTTTTTGTTTAGGGAATGAAATACCATAAACTCGAGTCAATTGTTTGTTTTTTTCATCACCACGCCAATAGGCTCCAGCAACACTCATTATTTTAACAGCTTTAATAAACCCTGTATTGGGTATGTGCCCACCACGGCATAAATCTGTAAAATCCGCATGATCGCAAAAAGTAATCTCTCCATCAGTTAAATTTTCAATTAACTCAACTTTAAATTCATTGTTAAGATTCTTGTAATATTGTAGAGCGTCTTTTTTGGAAACTGGTCTTAATTTGAATTCAAACTTTTCTCTAGCAAATTCAATCATTTTATTCTCTATCTTCTTAAAATCGTTATCGGATAAGGTTTTATCGCCAAAATCCACATCATAATAAAATCCCTTTTCTATAGCGGGTCCAATAGTAAGTTTGGCATCCGGATAAAAATGCAAAAGAGCCTGTGCTAAAAGGTGTGCAGAAGAGTGCCAGAATGCTTTTTTTCCTTCGTCATCTTTCCATGTGTATAATATTAAGGTGCCATCCTGAGTTAATTTAGTTGAGGTTTCTACAGTAATGTCATTAAATTTTGCAGAAATAACATTTCTAGCAAAGCCTTCACTAATACTTTTTGCAACATCCATAGGAGTGCTATTTTTTACAACTTCTTTAATAGAGCCGTCGGGTAATGTAATTTTAATCATAAATATGGTAAATAAGGGTGCAAAGATATTACTAATTCTTTAACAACAAGAATTTTTTTAATATTAACAAAGCCTATTATTGTTGTATTACTATGATATAAGTGTTGGTTGTTTTCTTTGTTAATTGGTTATGTATAATCATTCTTAAATGAATTGATATTCAATTAATATAGGTATTGTTATTTTTTAGTTTTAAGTAAATAATTGGAAGAAGTAATTTGTTGCAGTGGGAGAGGTGCGAGTGGATGAAATTTTATTAGTGTCTCAATTTTATTATATAATATGTATAAGACGATTTGAATTGTGATGTAATTTATGAAGTAAATGATATCTTTTGTGTTTTAATTGAGTAGTGTTAAAAATAAGTTATTGAGGTTTAGCTTATTAAAAAATATTATCATTTTTATTTAAAATAATCTTGGTAAAAGAATAAAACCATTGTATATTTGCACCCGCTTTGGGAGAGATGATGAGTGGTAGTTTTTTGAAAAGTTGTTTTGAGAGAAAAAATAAAAAAAAAGTTTATTTTTTTCTTGCGGGGAAGAAAAAAGGTTTTATATTTGCACCCGCTTAGCGAAACAGCTAATAAATGAAATAGTGATTTGGTAAAATAAACGGGTTCGATTCCTGTTCACTAACGAAGATGTACCTAATATATATTGGGTATTTTTTTTCGAAAAAACTGAGAGGTTTAATCGAAGGAGTTCATTGAAAATATTGAAAATTGACAGCGTAAAAATAGAGTAAAATTATAGGTTTGAACCTAGTTAATTTTTTTTGAGAAACTTTTCGTTTTTAAAGAGATTTAAAATTTATACGATGGAGAGTTTGATCCTGGCTCAGGATGAACGCTAGCGGCAGGCTTAACACATGCAAGTCGAGGGGTAACAGGAGTAGCTTGCTACTTGCTGACGACCGGCGCACGGGTGAGTAACGCGTATACAATTTGCCTTATACTGGAGAATAACCAGAAGAAATTCTGACTAATACTCCATAGTATTATAGATTGGCATCAATTTATAATTAAAGATTTATTGGTATAAGATAAGTATGCGTCCTATTAGTTAGATGGTAAGGTAACGGCTTACCATGACGATGATAGGTAGGGGTCCTGAGAGGGAGATCCCCCACACTGGTACTGAGACACGGACCAGACTCCTACGGGAGGCAGCAGTGAGGAATATTGGACAATGGAGGC
>NZ_RPFJ01000003.1:0-2500 GCF_003813905.1 Aureibaculum marinum | reverse complement strand
CGTAGCGAAAGCGAGTCTGAATAGGGCGATTAAGTTAGCAGTAGTAGACGCGAAACCGAGTGATCTACCCATGGGCAGGTTGAAGCTGTGGTAACACACAGTGGAGGACCGAACCAGTTGACGTTGAAAAGTCTTTGGATGACCTGTGGGTAGGGGTGAAAGGCCAATCAAACTCGGAAATAGCTCGTACTCCCCGAAATGCATTTAGGTGCAGCGTTGAGTATAGTTTTATAGAGGTAGAGCTACTGATTGGATGCGGGGGCTTCACCGCCTACCAATTCCTGACAAACTCCGAATGCTATAAAATGATTCTCAGCAGTGAGGGCATGGGTGCTAAGGTCCATGTCCGAGAGGGAAAGAACCCAGACCATCAGCTAAGGTCCCCAAATATATACTAAGTTGAATAAACGAGGTTGGATTGCACAGACAGCTAGGATGTTGGCTTGGAAGCAGCCATTCATTTAAAGAGTGCGTAACAGCTCACTAGTCGAGCGATCCGGCATGGATAATAATCGGGCATAAGTATATTACCGAAGCTATGGCTTCTATACATGAGTATAGAGGGGTAGGGGAGCATTGTAACAGGGTTGAAGGTGTACTGTAAGGTATGCTGGACTGGTTACAAAAGAAAATGTAGGCATAAGTAACGATAATGCGGGTGAGAAACCTGCACACCGAAAGACTAAGGTTTCCTCAGCTATGCTAATCAGCTGAGGGTTAGTCGGGACCTAACGCGAACCCGAAAGGGGTAGTGGATGGATAACAGATTAATATTTCTGTACTACTTTATATTGCGATGGGGTGACGGAGTAATGACAGCACCGCGGACTGACAGAATAGTTCGTTGAACTGAATAGGTATAGGTTTGATAGTTAAATGCGTCAAGCTTGCTGAATCAGGATAGTACCACAAAGCTTCGGCAGCGTGGATAGTGTGTGTAAAGGCTTCCAAGAAAAACCTCTAAGCTTCAGATATAAAGTACCCGTACCCTAAACCGACACAGGTAGTTGGGAAGAGAATTCTAAGGTGCTCGAGAGATTCATGGCTAAGGAACTAGGCAAAATAGACTCGTAACTTCGGGAGAAGAGTCGCCCTGTAGTGTAAAGCTACAGGGCCGCAGAGAAACGATCCAGGCGACTGTTTATCAAAAACACAGGGCTATGCTAAATCGAAAGATGATGTATATGGCCTGACACCTGCCCGGTGCTGGAAGGTTAAGTGGAGTTGTTATCTTCGGAGAAGCAATGAAATGAAGCCCCAGTAAACGGCGGCCGTAACTATAACGGTCCTAAGGTAGCGAAATTCCTTGTCGGGTAAGTTCCGACCTGCACGAATGGTGCAACGATCTGGATACTGTCTCAGCCATGAGCTCGGTGAAATTGTAGTATCGGTGAAGATGCCGATTACCCGCTACGGGACGAAAAGACCCCGTGAACCTTTACTATAGCTTAGTATTGACTTTGGATAAGTAATGTGTAGGATAGGTGGGAGACTTTGAAGCGGCGTCGCTAGGCGTTGTGGAGTCACCGTTGAAATACCACCCTTTGCTTATTCGAAGCCTAACCCAGCGATGGGGACAGTGCTTGGTGGGTAGTTTGACTGGGGTGGTCGCCTCCAAAAGAGTAACGGAGGCTTCTAAAGGTACCCTCAGCACGCTTGGTAACCGTGCGTAGAGTGCAATGGCATAAGGGTGCTTGACTGAGAGACTGACAAGTCGATCAGGTTGGAAACAAGAGCATAGTGATCCGGTGGTTCCGTATGGAAGGGCCATCGCTCAAAGGATAAAAGGTACTCCGGGGATAACAGGCTGATCTCCCCCAAGAGCTCATATCGACGGGGGGGTTTGGCACCTCGATGTCGGCTCGTCACATCCTGGGGCTGGAGAAGGTCCCAAGGGTTGGGCTGTTCGCCCATTAAAGTGGCACGCGAGCTGGGTTCAGAACGTCGTGAGACAGTTCGGTCTCTATCTGTAGCGGGCGTTAGAAATTTGCGTGGATCTGATTCTAGTACGAGAGGACCGAATTGGACTGACCTCTGGTGTACCAGTTGTTCCGCTAGGAGCACTGCTGGGTAGCTACGTCGGGAAGGGATAAGCGCTGAAAGCATATAAGCGCGAAACCCACCACTAGATGAGATTTCTTTAAAGGGTCGTGGAAGATTACCACGTTGATAGGCTATAGGTGTAAAGGCAGTAATGTCATAGCCGAGTAGTACTAATAACCCATAGGCTTATGTACGCTTACTCCCTGTTGGGTAACCAGCAGGGAGTGAAAACTCTTTTTTCTTAAAAAAAAGTCTAAATTAATTTAATTACGATTTTCGATATCATTATTTTAAATATGTCAACTCATACAGTTTTGCTAATTCAAAACTGAAACAGTTTAAGGTGATTATAACGATAGGGCTCACCTCTTCCCATCCCGAACAGAGAAGTTAAGCCTATCAGTGCAGATGGTACTGCCATATGGTGGGAGAGTATGTCATCGCCTTTCTTTTAAAA
>NZ_RPFJ01000030.1 GCF_003813905.1 Aureibaculum marinum | reverse complement strand
GTTAGGAGTTATTAATACGGATGTTCGTAAAATCCAATGATTATGGAGAGAAATAAGAAGTAAAATAACCGAGACATTGTATTAGATAAAGGGTATTACTTTCACTCTAATCGACTTAATAATTAAGTTGAGATGGGTGATACTTTACGTTTTTTAGTTTACCATAATGAGCGACATCTTATACAAGCAAAACGAATTGATGTAAAATCCAAAATCAACAAAACTTGAATCACATAAAACGTAACCCCATGACATCAAAAAAATATTTATTGCTATCCGTCATTTTTATCGGCTTTTATTTCATTGTCGAATTCACCGAAATTTATGGCAACAGTACTTGGTTTAAAGCTTTCTTATTGATAGTAGGAGTAGCCTTTTTACTAAATGGTCTTTCTCTCAAACGAAAAGAAAAAAAATGAAATTTAATTTAAAACATAAAATCATATTAAAATGACTAAAAACGAATACAAGTTAGTTCAATTCTTAAAAATGTTAGAAAGCAGAACTTCTTCAGATGAACTCGAAAACTTTTACCATCCAGATACTGAACAAATTGAATTTCCAAATGCTTTAACGAAACAATGCACAACTCGAAATTTGCAAGAATTAAAAGAGGCTTCGAAGAAAGGTTCTAAAGTATTAACTAAGGAAGAATATGAGATAAAAAATCTTATTTCAACGGCAGATACTGTAATTTTAGAATGTGTTTAGAGAGGCACACTTGCTATATCAATTGGTAACATTGAAGTAGGTGGACAGATGAAAGCCTATTTTGCTCAAATATTTGAGTTTAAAGACGGTAAAATATTCCGACAAAGAAACTACGATTGTTTTAAACCATTTTCATAAAAAACAACAGCACAATTTTGACAAGCTATTAATTAAAAAGGCACAAGATGAAACAAATAATTTATTACGTAGCAAGTTCCTTAGACGGATATATTGCTGGAGAAAATGACGATATCAGTCAGTTTATTTTACAAGGAGAAGGAGTTGAAAAGTATAAATCCGATTTAAGAAATTTCAAAACGGTGATTATGGGGCGTAAAACCTATGAGTTTGGATTTCAATACGGACTTGAGCCAGGAAAACCTGCTTACCCCAATATGGAGCATTACATTTTTTCGAATTCGCTAAAAATTGATAATTTATCAAAATCTGTAAATATCGAAAAGATAAGTATAGATAAAGTGAAAGAGATTAAACAAAATGCTGAGACGGATATTTATTTATGTGGTGGAGGTCAATTTGCTGGCTGGTTATTGGAAAACAATATGATTGATCAATTAAAATTAAAACTAAATCCTGTTATTCTCGGTAGCGGAACAAAGTTGTTCGGTTCTTCTACAACAAAAGCTAAATGGGAGGTAAAAGAAATTGAGTCTTTTTCTGACGGAATGCAAATTTTAACATATTACAGCCAATAAAATGATTAAATTCATTCTGAAAAAATAAAATACCAATCCTAATAACCATAATTACTACAAAACAAAACGTATGCTAACAAAGAACTGAACGTGATTTTTAGTAGAAAAGAGAAAGGATTATCAATGTTGTCGAAGTCTATAGCTTCACCGTGTATAGTAACCTTAATTCTCTCTTTTGTTCTTTCTGATTATAACTCTAAAAGTAGAGATTGTAAACTTAAGTCGTATAAAAATAATTGTTAGTACAAGCCTACTTACAAATGTCCTCGCGGACTTTCTATTTGGTTTTTATTTGTTAAATTTAGTGCTTAAACACACCACTAATCTTATACAAACCATTGTAGCCAATTTGAACATAGTACAATTATTAATGATTTAAAATAATTAAAACTTTAACAAACTTACTTTTACCACCAACAGATAGCTTGTATAAGTTCATAGCAATATCAGGACTATTGCTTTTTTTAGTTCTGGATACCTAAATTATTCGTTTTCGGAAAATTTATTTTCTAAAATTACGTAGAATCTCAATTGGACAGCATAAAAGTTGAACTTCACCAAAAACGTATTCGACAATATATGAAAGAGTTAAAACTAAAAAGAAAACATGCCGAAAAAAAATAAAAACTGTGGGTAACACCGTATCCTATGAAAAACACTAATCACTAACTTTAAAGCTACTATTTTAATTTTAAATTACACATTTTTAGATTTCTATATATAGTGTTCGTTGTTTAACAACGGCAAACTATAACAGTTACCTAAATTTAAAAAACAAAATAGAATCAAATTCAATAACAAACACTACTTTTAAGGTAAACTTACAACACTGAATAGCAAAAAATTGATTCTTAAAAACTATATGGACATAAACCAAATTATTGACACTATTTATCCGTTAACAACTGCATCAAAAAACTTAATAAAGAAATCTATTACCGAATGTAATTTTCCTAAAGGTCACATTTTATTTAAAGCAAATAAAATTGAAACAAGTATTTACTTTATTAAAAAAGGAATAGCAAGAGCATACGCTTATTCAGATGACAATCAAATTACTTTTTGGTTTGGTAAAGAAGGAGACCCTATTGTTTCAATGCAAAGTTATGTAAATAATCAAAAAGGTTACGAAGATGTAGAATTATTAGAAGATTGTGAGCTCTATGAACTAAAGACAGAAAGACTTCAAAAACTCTTTTTAGAAGACATCCATATTGCAAATTGGGGACGAAAATTTGTAGAATTAGAGCTTATTAAATCAGAAGAACGTCTTATTTCTTTACAATTTAATACCGCAACAGAAAGATATTTAGCACTTCTTAAAAAATACCCTAGTATAATACAACGCGTACAATTAGCTCATATAGCTTCTTATTTGGGCATTACCCAAGTTAGCTTAAGCAGAATTAGAGCAAACATAAAATAATTTTCTTTTTTATCATTTGTTAAATAGTTTTTCCTAAATGTTTAAGAATTTTGTTTTCTCATTTTAATCCATAAAATAATTTAAAGTATAGTTAAATATGTCAAATACAATAAAAATTAAAACAGTTATTTCTCTTTTTATATTTACAACACTTCTTATAAGTTGTAATGGTAAAACCAACACTACAAAAGCAGAAACTAAAGAAAATAAAAAGATATTATTTGTAGTAACTAGCCATAGTAAAAAAGGGAATACTGGAGAAAAAACTGGATATTACCTCGGAGAAGTTTCTCACCCTTGGAATGTACTGCACTCTGCTGGATATGAAATAGATTTTGTTAGTCCTAAAGGAGGAAAAGCACCTGTAGATGCATTTGATATGAACGATTCTATCAATAAGAAATTTTGGGATAATGATATTTACCGCAACAGAATTAAAAACACAAAAAAACCAAGTGAAGTAAATCCAGATGATTATGTTGCCATTCATTATGCTGGCGGACATGGTGCTATGTGGGATTTTGCTGACAATACAGAAATTGCAGAAATTGCTAAACAGATTTATGAAAATAATGGAGTTGTAAGTGCTGTATGCCATGGCCCTGCTGGACTTGTAAATATAAAATTGAGTAACGGAGTATATCTTGTAGATGGTAAAAAAGTAAATGCATTTACAAATGAAGAAGAACATAAAGTAAAGCTAGAAAATATAGTTCCGTTTTTGCTAGAAGATAAATTAAAAGAGCGTGGTGCTATTTTTGAAAAATCCGCTCCTTTTAATAAACATGTAGTTATTGATCAGAGATTAGTAACTGGTCAAAACCCACAATCTGCTGAAAGTGTTGGAAAAGCAACCTTAAGGGAATTACAAAGATTAACCAAATAATTAAATAAATGAGTGGAGAAAAAAATTTAAATACCCTTTTAAAGTCAATGAAGCCCAAACACAATTTAGGCGAATTTGTATTTTGTAAAACAGAAAATTTGGAACAATTCAATTTGAGCCAAGTTATTATGACTTTTAAAGAAGATGAAGGTACTACCATTATCCTTAAAAAGGAAATTGCAGACCAACTCCATTTAGACTATTCTTTTGTGGCGTCTTGGATTACACTTACAGTTCATTCTTCATTAGAAGCCGTTGGTTTAACAGCCGCATTTTCAAATGCATTAGCTAAAAACGGTATTAGCTGTAATGTTGTTGCAGCTTACCATCACAATCATATTTTTGTAGCTAAAAAAGATACCAAAACAGCAATGAAAATTTTGAATGAATTTTCGAAATAAACAATTTATTACTAAAAATAGTATCTACAAAAAATCATAGCCCACAGCAACACCTTGAAATTAAAAATTACTAAACAACATAAAAATTAATTACAATGAATTGGGTACTATTAATAATTGCCGGACTTTTTGAAGTTGCCTTTGCTGCTAGCCTTGGAAAAGCTAAAGCAGCAACAGGAATTGAATCAATTTATTGGTATATAAGCTTCCTAATCTGCTTAGGAATAAGTATGCTTCTTCTTATAAAAGTAACACAACAACTACCTATTGGCACCGCATATGTAGTTTGGACAGGTATAGGAGCCGTAGGAACAGTTCTAGTAGGAATTCTCGTTTTTAAAGAACCCGCAACATTTTGGCGACTATTTTTTATTACAACATTAATTGCCTCAGTTATTGGATTAAAAGTGGTTTCTCAATAAACAAAACCATTTAAACAGTTGAAATAGCAACCTCAACTACTAATACTTGTGCACATACCTCAAAAAAAATATTGGATAAATTGTCAGTTATTTAATTGTACTTATTACTTTGATAAAGATGTATTCTGACATACAATTACCCATCAAAATTTAATGAATAATTTTCTTGATAGTCTTTTTTGCCATACATATACATAATTAAACTTACCTTTAGATTTCAAAACACCCACTATAATTAGTAAATTGTAAGCTGTACCTCTATTTCAGAACAAGAACCGAAAAAAAATTTTAATAAGAGGAATCAACATGAAAGATGTTAATATAATTTTTATCATCCTAGCACTAATTGCTGAAATAATTGGAACTATTGGCGGCTTTGGCTCTTCCGTTTTTTTCGTACCATTAGGTAACTTTTTTTTTGATTTTCAATCAGTTTTAGGTCTTACCGCACTCTTTCATCTATCAAGTAATCTGAGTAAAATATTTTTATTTAAAAAAGGGCTGGATAAAAGGTTATTGTTAACTATAGGCATACCATCAGTGATTTTTGTTATTATTGGAGGATTTCTTTCAAAAATTTTTAACGGTCTTTTTTTAGAAACATTTTTAGGTATATTTTTAGTGGGACTTAGCTTATTATTTCTAATAAAAAAGAAACTCTCTATACCTCCAAACAATAAAAATGCAATTATTGGAGGTTCTTTTTCTGGGCTCTCTGCAGGACTATTAGGTACAGGAGGTGCTATTAGAGGTTTGACAATGGCTTCTTTTAATTTAGAAAAAAGTGTATTTATAGCAACTTCTGCATTTATAGATTTTATGATTGACTTTTCAAGAACTTTTGTATACTATAACAATGGATATATTCACAACCACGACCTTAAATATGTACCTTATTTATTTGTAATTGGTATCTTAGGGTCATTTATTGGAAAAAAAATACTAGCTTATATTCCCCAAACCAAATTCCGAAGATTATCATTACTACTCATACTCATTATCGGAATAATTACTATGGCTAAACTGATAGTTAAATACCTATAAATTATTAAGTATACAGATAACAAAAGAATTGAGAAAAACAAATAATTTTCTTACTTCTATAATAAAAATGATACTCATCTATATCAACTTAACTCATCTATTTTCTCTGTTTTTATTGTAAATAACCATATTTGAGTCCAAAATACCTAAAATAACTTTACTAATGTCTATTCCAAAAGTTTCTGTATATTTATTCGTGTAAAATGATTTATTATACTAAACTTAGTAGTGTAAACACAATAGTGACGGAAATTTCTTAAAAAATATAAATCAGCATAACAATGAAAAAATTAAAACAGTTTATATTCAAAAGTACAAATACACTTAAAATTTATATGCTTATCTGTTTTTTTACTTTTTACTTTTATGGAGAAGCACAAGTAAACTGGACTAACGATGGAGATTCTTATTATAAACTGGAACAAAACGAATTACGTACCTATACGCTTCCCAACCACGAAGCTAAAGTTGTAATTACAAAAGAGCAACTAACACCTAAAGGACAAACTGAACCTTTAAAAATTGCCCATTTTTCATTTTCCACTGATCAACAAAAAGTACTGTTATTTACCAATACTAAAAGAGTATGGAGACTCAATACTAAAGGAGATTATTGGGTTTTTAACTTTAAAACAAATACTCTAAAACAAATAGGTAAATCTTTACCTCCATCTTCTTTAATGTTTGCTAAATTTTCGCCTGATGGAAACAAGATTGCATATGTTTCTGAAAATAATATATATAGCGAAGATTATGAAACTGGAACCATTTTACCTTTAACTAAAAATGGCACAGTCTCATTAATTAATGGAACTTTTGATTGGGCATATGAAGAAGAATTTTCTTGTAGAGATGGTTTTCGTTGGAGTCCTGATAGCCAGTCAATAGCTTATTGGCAAATAGATGCTGGTGCTATAAAAAAGTTTTATATGATTAATAATACTGATGCTATTTACTCTCAACTAATCCCTTTAGAGTATCCTAAAGTTGGTGAAACACCTTCTTCTTGTAGAGTTGGAGTGGTAAATTTAGCAGATGCCAAAACAACTTGGATGGATATCCCTGGCAATCCATCTCAAAACTATTTGGTAAGAATGGAATATATCCCAAATACAAACAAGTTATTAATTCAACAGTTAAACAGAAAACAAAATAACAGTAAGCTATATACAGTAGATGCAAAAAAAGGGACTTCAAAATTAATTTATGAAGAGTCTGATGAAGCTTGGGTAGATTTATTTCAATTAGGAAACACCCGTAAAATTGATTATACAAATAATTTTACTTTTTTAAATAATAACAAAAGTATTCTTTGGGCTTCAGAAAAAGATGGTTGGCGTCATTTATATCAAATTTCTTTACAAGGAAAACCTGAAATTTTAATTACCAATGGCAACTATGATGTTATTGATTTAAAACACATTGACACAAAAAAAGGCTATGTGTATTATTTAGCATCACCAAATAATGCCACTCAAAAATATTTATACAAAACAAAATTAAATGGTAAAGGAAAACTTCAATTAGTAAGTCCTAAAAGTTTAATAGGAACCCATGATTACTCTTTTTCTCCAAATGGCAAATATGCAGAACACACCTTTACAAATCATTATACACCTCGCTCAAAAGAGTTTATTCTCGTTAAAAATCATCAGGCATTAACAGAAGAAGAAAGCATTATTAAAAACTTAAAAAAAATAGAAAAAAAACCTATTACCGAGTTTTTTACCATTACTACAGCTGATAATGTAACCATGGATGGATGGATAGTAAAACCGACCAATTTTGACCCAACAAAAAAATATCCTATCGTTTTTTATGTCTATTCAGAACCAGCTAATACAACGGTAAAAGACGTTTATGGTATTGGCAGAAATAGACATTATAAAGGGAATATGGCTGAAGATGGATATATTTATGTTTCTATTGACAATAGAGGTACTCCGGCCCCAAAGGGTAGAGCATGGAGAAAGTCTATTTATAGAAAAATTGGAGTAATTAACATTCATGATCAAGCTATGGCCGCCAAAGAAATCTTAAAATGGGATTTTGTAGATTCAGAACGCGTAGCTGTTTGGGGGCATAGCGGTGGTGGGTCTGCTACCTTAAACTTGTTATTTCGCTATCCTGAAATTTACAAAACAGGAATTTCACTTGCTGCAGTTGCAAACCAGTTAACTTATGATAATATTTATCAAGAACGTTATATGGGCTTACCTCAAGAAAATAAAGAAGATTTTATAGTAGGTTCTCCAGTAACTTATGCCAAAAATTTAGAAGGAAATTTATTATACATCCATGGTACTGGAGATGATAATGTGCATTATCAAAATGCAGAATTACTAATAAATGAATTGATAAAACACAATAAACAGTTCCAATTTATGCCGTATCCAAACAGGTCGCATGGCATTAGAGAAGGTGAAGGCACATCCAAACATTTGTCTAACTTATATACAAATTTCTTAAAACAACACTGCCCTTCTGGCGGAAGGTAATATGTACAAAATAAACACTTACTCTTGGGGGTTATTTAGAGTTGGTATGGCTATAAAAATATTTACAGCTATTAAACTAGTTAACAAGCTTAGGCTTCAAATGTTCCTATCGCTTCATAAAAAGCATCTTCATCAATCCCTAAATGTTGGCACAACCATTTAATACCAAAAAGATTTTCCAAGTCAATTTTTTCTGAAATTTGGATTGGTAATTTGCCTTCGTTGGTTTCTAAAAAATGTAGCTCATTTTCTATTGTATAATTTGGTGCAGCGTATGAATATTTTTTAATAGTGTGAGTATTCGCTTCTACGATTAACTTTAAACTGGCAACATCTTGATTATAAACTAGCATACCACCATCTGTAATTGAATCTATAAAAGTAGTGGTATTTAATTCTGGATTTACATCAACTATTAATGCAATATTTGCTTTGAAGTCATTAGCGTTCTTAGTTGCTTCAATAAGAACAAACTCATTATCTTCAGTACTAATGCTCTTTCCATTTGGTAACACATAATCCACATCCTTATCATGATATTCTAAAACATGACGTAACATTGCCATAATATTATTTTCAATTGTTGGCACCACAATAACTACTCGTGTTTTATCTAAAGATTGTTGGTATAATTGTTGTATTGAAATCATTAAGCAAAAATAACTAAATTCAAAATTTTAGGCATCAAATAATAACGGCTAAATTCTTTTCATGATGTAAAATTGTGTTTGCCAACAAAATACATTGTTTTACTAAATATAAATTGTAATTTTAAGTTATACTATTTTTACCTAGCGAACTCAATTAAATTGAAAACTATGCAAAACTCAATAACAATAGTTGCAATAATTCTTCTATTTTCAACAACATTAAAAGCACAATCTACAGATAACTATTCTAAGGAATGGTATAAAGTAGAGTCTTTTGAATTAGAAAATTTACCTAAATCAGCTTTAAAAGAAGTAAAAAAAATATATACCAAAGCTAAAAAAGACAACAACGACGCTCAACTGATAAAGTCTTTATTATACATTTCAAAGTTTACCTTAACCCTAGAAGAAGATGCTCAATTAAACACCATTTTAAACCTAAAAAAAGAAGCAAAAAATAGCAAATTCCCAACAAAAAATATTTTAGAAAGTATAATAGCAGATATTTATTGGCAATATTTTCAGCGAAATAGATGGAAAATTTACAACCGCACCAATACGGCTGAAAAAATTGACTCTATAGATTTTAGAACATGGGATTTGCAAACCATTTTTGAAGAAACTCATTCTCATTTTCAAAAATCATTAACCAACTCAATTGGATTACAAAAAACTGACTTGTCTGAGTATAATACCCTATTACACCTTCAAAAAGATTCAAAAAAATACAGACCTACATTATATGATTTTTTAGCCCATAGAGCTATTGATTTTTATAAAACTGATGAGGGTAATTTAAATAGACCTTCTTATAAATTTGAAATTGACAATCCTGATTTATTAGCTCCAAATAAAACATTTGTAAAAAATCAAATGTACGCTAAAGATAGTTTATCACAGCAATTACATGCATTACGATTGTACAAAAACCTGACCTTATCACACTTAAAAGATAAAGATCCTACGGCCATAGTAGATTTAACTTTAGAACGTATAGAATTTGTAAAATCTAATGCCGTATTTAATAATGTTGATAGTATTTATTTAGAAACCTTAAAATCATTAAAAGAACAATTTAACACCCATGAAGTTGTTACAGAAATTGATTATAAAATTGCGTTATTATACAATACACAAGCAAATCTATTTGATCCTAAAAAAAATGATAATCACCGATGGAAACGTAAAACAGCTTTAGAAATTTGTAGAACTGCTATTGCTAAATTTCCTAAATCGAAAGGTGCTCAAAAGTGTAAAAGTTTAGAAAGCGACATTTTATATCAGTCGTTAGAAATTACTTCAGAACAATTTATTCCTATTCAAACTCCTTCACGCTTACTGGTAAGCTATAAAAATACGGAACAACTATATTTTACTGCTTTTAAAATCTCTACAAAGCAAAAACAAAGACTTAATGATACTTATCAAGAGTCTGAAAAAATTGAAATGATTAAGAAATTAAAAACGGTAAAAACTTGGAACACATCTTTAAAAAACGAAAATGATTACCAACAACATACCACAGAAGTTCTTCTTCCAGAATTAGAACAGGGTAATTATATTATTTTTGCATCTACAAACAAGGAAATTTCAACAGAAAACACCTATGGATTTACCTTTATACAGGTGTCTAATATTGCTTTAATAGAAAATACACTTGAAGGTAAAAACAGTTATCAAGTGGTGGATAGAAATTCAGGAAAGCCTTTACAAAATGCTCGTGTCCATATTAAAAATTACAACACAGGCAGGTATAACAAACCTATAAATAAAACTCTAATAAGCGATAAAAACGGACAAGTACATTTTAAAATTGATACTTATATAAGGAATGTAGTAGTAACAATACGCACTAAAAATGACGAAGCTGTTTTTGGAGACTATTATCTTTATGAAAACCGTAAACAAACTGTAAACGAAATAAAAAATTCACGCATCTTTCTATTTACAGATAGAAGCATTTATAGACCAGGACAAACAGTTTATTTTAAAGGAATTGCAGTTACTTCTGAGAAAAATAAATCACTTGCAGTTGAAAATAAACAAATTGAAATAAGACTAAATGATGTTAATTATCAAGAAGTAAAAGCCTTAAATTTAAAAACAAATGAATTTGGATCCTTTAGTGGCGAATTTGTATTGCCATCTACAGGATTAACAGGAAACTTTAACATACATGCTTCTTCAAATTTTCATTTTGGAAATGCACTCAATGGAAGCACTTATTTTTCTGTTGAAGAATACAAACGTCCAAAATTTGAAACAGAATTTAAACCTATTACAGAGACCTTTAGAGTAAATGACAGCATCACTGTAAATGGTTTTGCAACCGCTTTTTCTGGCAGTACTATTACCGATGCAAAAGTATCATATCGCGTGGTTAGAACAGCCCAGTTTCCTCGATGGTACTGGTGGTATTATGGCGATAATTCTAACTCTGAATCTTTAGAAATTGCACATGGTAAAACCGTAACTGATGCTTCTGGAAACTTTAAAATTAAATTTAAAGCCATTCCTGATGCTTCTTTAAAAAAAGATGCACAACCAACATTTACCTATCAGGTATTTGCTGATGTTACAGATATAAATGGAGAAACTAGAAGTACATCAACTAATGTTAATGTGGGATATCATGCCTTAACTATTGATATTTCTATTAATGATAAATTAGATAAACTTAAAAAAGACCATAAAATTACCTTGACTACAAACAACCTCAACGGCGAGTTTGTACCTGCTAAAGGCTCAGTGAAAATTTTTAAACTAAAAAACCCAGAAAAACCATTACGAACAAGACCTTGGGAATACCCTGATTATCAAACTTTTTCTAAGGAAGAATTTAAAGAATTATTTCCTCATGAAGCTTATCAAAATGAAAGCGATCCTAACACTTGGGATAAAGGTAAACTTGTATTTGAATCGGAATTTAATACAGAAAAGTCAAAAGAAATTGCCTTAAAAAATATAAGTAAATGGCAATCTGGAAACTATGTTATAATAGTAGAGACAAAAGATAAATTTGGCCAACCCGTAAAAGATGAACATCGTTTTGAAGCTTTTAGCGATAATGACAAAACGGTAGCTGACAATAATTTATTTTTTATTAAAACAAATAAAAACAGCTATAAACCCAATGAATTTGTTAAATTAAAAGTAGGTTCTGCTTCTGAAAATTTATACGTTACAATTACAGTACTAAAAAAATATCGTGTAACCGAAACTAGAGTAGTACACTTGTCTAATGATATTAAAACTATAAATATTCCTGTAAATTCAGAAGACGAAGGTGGATTTTCTGTCCATTATCAATTGGTAAATTATAATTCATTTAATAAAGGTAGTATAAACATAAATGTACCTTATCCTCCACATAATTTAACTATTGAAACAACTACTTTTAGAGACAAGTTACAACCTGGACAAAACGAAACCTGGAGTTTTAAAATAAAGGGCACGCATAAAGATAAAGTTGCGGCAGAACTATTAGCTTCTATGTACGATGCTTCTTTAGACCAGTTTAAATCACACAACTGGTATTTTAACCCTATTTATCAACCGTCTTATTATAGTTATGATCGTAGTACGGCAAACCATAGTTTTGGAAATACAACCTTTACTATACATTATAAAGCCCAACAATATTATGGATTTTCATACCAAAATTACGACCAATTAAATTGGTTTGGATTTAGCTTAACAAATAGTTGGTTTAATAATAGTTATTTAAGCTCAATTAGATACAAACATGCTCCAGATAGCGTAACCTCATCTACAGATACCAATAAAGAAGGAGGTTATATCTATGGAAATGTCTCTGATGAGTCTGGTCCATTACCAGGAGTAAATGTTGTTATTAAAGGAACTTCTAGTGGCGTTCAAACAGATTTTGATGGAAACTTTAGAATAAAAGCTACAAAGGGTGACGTATTGGTGTTTTCATTTGTGGGGATGAATACCGCTGAAATAACTATAAAATCAGATAATGTTTATAATATTCGATTAAGAGCTGATGAACAATCATTGGATGAAGTGGTTGTTACAGGTTATGGTAGTAGAATAAAAAATAAAAAACTAAATAACCAACTAAGTGGAAATATTGCCGGAGTTCAAAAGATGGAAGTTACAGAGGATGAAATGGTAGTGGAAGAAACGGTATTGGAAGATAGCTCAGCACCTCTTGTAACAAGTACATATGAAGAAAAAAATACAGACGCACAGTCTTCTTTAAAAGGTATTGTGGCTCGTAAAAATTTGCAAGAGACTGCTTTCTTTTACCCACATTTAAAAACAGATAAAGAGGGTAATGTAAGTTTTAATTTTACTATTCCAGAGAGCCTAACACGATGGAATTTGAATCTTTTGGCTCATACAAAAGACATGGCAACGGCACAAATGCAACTGTCTACAGTTACTCAAAAAGAGCTGATGGTAATGCCAAATCCACCACGTTTTTTGCGTGAAGGGGATGCCATTGTTTTTGCTTCAAAAATTTCTAATTTAACTGAAAACAAATTAGATGGTATCAGTGAATTACAATTGTTTGACGCTTTAACAGACAAACCTATTGATGACAAATTAGGCAATTCAGACAATAGAAAATATTTTACAGTTGATGCTAAAGGAAATACCAATGTAAGTTGGACTTTAACAATTCCGTTTGACGTACAAGCTGTAAAGTATAGAATTATTGCAAAAGCAGGTGACTTTACAGATGGTGAAGAAAATGTATTGCCTGTATTATCAAACCGAATGTTGGTTACTGAAAGTTTACCAATGTGGTTACGTTCAAATGAAACCAAAACATTTACCTTAGATAAGTTGAAAAATAATACTTCAACAAGCTTAAAACATCATAAGCTAACGTTAGAAATAACATCAAATCCGGCGTGGTATGCGGTTCAAGCTATGCCTTATCTGATGGAATATCCTTATGAATGCTCAGAACAAACTTTCTCTAGATATTATTCAAATGCATTAGCCAGCCATATTGTAAATTCAAATCCTAGAATTCAAGAAGTTTTTAACCAATGGAAAAATAGTGATGCTTTATTAAGTAACTTAGAGAAAAACCAAGAATTAAAATCTTTAATTATTGAAGAAACACCTTGGTTGCGAGATGCTCAATCAGAAACAGAGCAGAAAAAACGAATTGCCTTATTGTTCGATTTAAATAAAATGAAAAACGAAT
This sequence comes from Aureibaculum marinum, assembly GCF_003813905.1. GTDB lineage: Bacteria > Bacteroidota > Bacteroidia > Flavobacteriales > Flavobacteriaceae > Aureibaculum > Aureibaculum marinum. The sequence continues at coordinate 125,693 of NZ_RPFJ01000030.1, read as the reverse complement.
TGGATACTGCCTTACGTAAATTAGAGCAAACTCAAATGAATAATGGCGGATTTCCTTGGTTTAAAGGATCTAGATATCCTAATCGTTACATCACACAGTATATAGCTTCAGGTTTTGGACATTTAAACAAATTGGGAGTTACCCATTCTGGGGCTGAAAGAATGATTAAAAAAGCGGTTCAATTTTTAGATGATGAAATATTAACGGATTATAACGAGTTAAAAAAAACAGCAAATAGAATTCGTAAAGAAGCTAAAACAAAAGCTGAAGGCATCCGCTTAGAAAAAGAATTTTGGGAGAACAATCACACGCATCATTTTCAAATTCAGTATTTATATATGCGTAGTTTTTATAAAGACATTACGCTTCGTAACAATGTTAAAACAGCAGTAGATTATTTTACAAATCAAGCCTATGAGTTTTGGCAAAATAATAACCTATATACAAAAGGAATGATTTCTTTAATTGCAAAAAGAAATAACGAACCAAAAGTTGCTGAGAAAATAATTGCTTCATTAAAAGAAAACTCAATTTCAAGTGAAGAATTAGGTATGTATTGGAAAGATAATACAGCTAGCTGGTTTTGGTATCAAGCACCAATTGAAACGCAAGCCTTATTAATTGAAGCCTTTTCTGAAGTAGAAGGCGATCTAAAAACTATTGATAATCTTAAAGTTTGGTTGCTAAAAAATAAACAAACCAACCGTTGGAAAACAACAAAAGCAACTACAGAAGCTATTTATGCTTTACTTTTACAAGGCACAGATTGGTTAGAAGTAACAGAATTTGTCGAGGTTACCATTGGAGATCAAAAAGTTGATCCATTACAACTGGAAGACACCAAAGTGGAAGCTGGAACAGGCTATTTTAAAACTTCATGGAACGGTAACGAAGTAAAAGAAAATATGGCAACCGTTACATTAAGCAAAAAAACTGAAGGCATAGCTTGGGGTGCGTTGTACTGGCAATATTTTGAAGATTTAGATAAAATAACCTCAGCAAAAACACCCCTACAACTTTCAAAAAAATTATTCTTAAAAAAGAATACAGACAAAGGCGAGGAACTTAATGAAATTACTGAAACTACCCATTTAAAATTAGGAGATTTAGTTCGTGTTCGTATAGAACTTAAAGTAGATAGACCTATGGAATTTGTGCACATGAAAGACATGCGTGCCGCAGGTTTTGAACCTATAAATGTATTGTCACAATACAAATGGCAAGACAATTTGGGCTATTATGAAAGTACAAAAGATGCGGCTACCAATTTCTTTTTTGATTATTTACCTAAAGGCGTTTATGTTTTTGAATACGACTTACGCGTAAATAATAAAGGTGATTTTTCTAATGGAATAACCACCATTCAGAGCATGTATGCCCCTGAGTTTAGCAGTCATAGTGAAGGCGTGAGAATTAAAGTTCAGTAAGTACTACAACTTTATATAAAGGTCATGAACAACAACATTTCCTTTTAATTTTAAAAATGTAAATGAAAAAAATAATTAAACTTGTACTAAATCTAAGTATAGTAACTGCCATTTTGGTTTCAATACTACCAAGTGTTTTTCCAAATAGTTGGTTTATTGATATTATGTCCAATTTTAAGCTACAAATAGGAATTTTTCTAATCGTAGTTCTTCTACTTAACCTATTTACCAATAAAAGTAAGACGATTTCTTTGTTAGCGGTAATTCTGGCAATTTGGAACTTGTCTTTTATCTACAAACTTTATTTTCCTAATAAACTTGCTGAGATACAAAAACATCGAGGTACAACAATTGCAAGTATCAATTTACTCTCAAGCAACAACGAAGCTGATAAAGTAATAGATTTTATCAAATCTAAAAATCCTGACATACTTGTCTTATTGGAATACAATTCAAAGTGGGAAGCATTATTAAGTGCTATTACAAATGAATATGAATATAGAAAAACTATTGTTCGAAATGATAATTTCGGAATTGGATATTTTAGTAAAATACCATCAGAAACATCTGTTGTAAACTTTGATATTTCTAAAGTACCTTCAATAAAAGCAAGTCTAAAAATTGATAAAAAACCTATAGATATCATTGCAACACATCCTTTTCCACCAATGGGAAAAGAAAGATTTGAAATTCGTAATTCTCATTTTAAAAACCTTGCCAAACAAAGAGAAACCTTTTCTGAGCATTTAATTGTCATAGGCGATTTAAACACTTCTTCGTATTCAAAACACTTTAAAAATTTATTAGTAGAAACCAACTTAAGAGACTCTCGTAATGGTTTAGGAATATTACCCACTTGGCCATCAACATTTGGGTTGTTATATACAACCATAGATCATATTTTAGTGAGTAAAGCTATTGATATTATTCATCGAGGTACAGGCCCCAATATCGGTTCAGATCATTTACCTATCTTTATGGAGTTTAGAATTCTAGATTAAAAAAAATAACCATACTTTAACTGTTAATTATTAAATTATCGAAAAAAACGAAAAGGCTATTCTTTTTTTAACTACACTGTTTTTTTTTTGTAAATTACATTAGCCAAACAGAATTAATTGAGTTAAATAATCTTAAGTTATTTATCTAAAAAAGATTTAAATAGTGAAAATTTATTAAACAATGACTCTTAAAAAATGTATATGGTGTTTAAAAAGTTATCCAGAAATCACTTTTAATAAAAGGGCACATACAATACCAAAATCATTAGGAGGACAAAATTATAATAAAAATGTTTGTGACAACTGCAATGAATACTTTGGAAACAGAAACTCACATAATGGTAAATATTCTATAGAAGAAGCTTTAAAGGAAACTTTTATCATTACAAGGAAAAGACTATTAAGCTCTAAACAAGTAATAAAAAGAAAAGTTGGTAGGTTCAAATCTAAATTTTTCGAGGTAAAAGTTAAAAATGGAAAATATAGTTTAACGATTAAATCTTCCTTTCGTTTTGAAAAGGGTTTTCAAAACGAATTGGCTAGAGCGTTTAAACGAGGCTTATATAAGGTCTATTTAGAGGAATTAAATCGTCAAAAAGGCATGGGCCAAGAAGAGAAATATAATATTATTAGAGATTTCGCCCGATATGATATTGGTGATTTACCTGTATTTTATTTCGATAGAAAAATCGGTGCTTTTATAATGTTCGATAGAGAATCCGAAACTCCATTTTTATTTTTTGATAGAATGAAGTATTTAATAAAAAGTGAAAAGTTTGATGAAATTGAATTCTTAGGTCACGTTTTTGGCTTTCCTGTTACTCAATTTAATCAAAAGGACCTAGAAATTTATTTTAAAGAAACCAAAAAGCTAAAAACTGAATTTTTTAGAGGTTTTGTTAAAATAGAAAAACTAACAGATATTGATTTAACTTTGAGTTTAATGAATGATTGATTTCTTGGCATCATAATTGCCATCTACTCAATAATTAATAATAAATTATAATAATTATGAGTAAAGGAACAGTAAAATTCTTCAATGATGCCAAAGGTTTTGGTTTTATAACTGAAGAAGGTTCAAACACCGAACATTTTGTTCACATTTCTGGATTGGTAGATGAAATTCGCGAAGGCGATAAAGTAGAATTTGAGTTAACAGAAGGAAGAAAAGGTTTAAACGCAGTAAATGTAAAAGTTATATAACGTATATATATTTCGAGTTAAAATTTTAGTAAAAGTCTATCAATTGATAGACTTTTTTTATTACTCAAATATTATAACCAACTACAATACAAATATTTAAAAACCACAATTCAAACTTTAACATTCAAACAGACAGTTAAAAAATACTACTTCCTAAATCATATCGTTTACTAACTAAGAAACAAATTAAGTGGAAAAATATGTTTGATGAAAACGACGATGATTACAAGTCACCTGAAGAAATAGCACAAATGCCCATCTATAAAAAAGCATGGGAAATTATGTTATTAGGAAGAAAAATTGGAAGTCTAGTTTCAAAAGATGATTTTGAAACTTCTGATGAAGCTGAAGGTGAAATGCTTGAAAATTACGCCAATTATATTATAGAAAACGCATTGATAATTCCTGCAAAAATTGCTGGTGCAGAAGGAGCTGATCTTTATGATATACGAATGGAAAATGCGGCAATAATTAGAAAATCTGCACGTGAAATTCTTACAAGCTGCTCTGGAATGTTACTTTGTGGTTATCAAAATGATGATTACATACAGCTACTACGAAATGAAATTGAGGAGTTTAGAGTAATTTTTGCCGAATGGGTAAAAACATTTGATCAAGAAAATTACATGATTGACCGCTGGGGATTATTCAATCCTCCAGGTGTAAATTATGATGATTATGACCCTGATGAGGACATGCCATTTGATCCAGACGATTTTTTTGAATAAATAATCTAAGTTTATTTTATATCCTCGTCATCTTTTTTTTCTGCTGATTGTGTTAATGCTGAAGATATAATACCTGTGGGTATAGCAACAATTCCTAACCCTATCATTAAAATAATAAAAGTAAATACTCTACCTCCAACAGTTATTGGGTAAACATCTCCATACCCCACTGTTGTTAAGGTAATAATTGCCCACCAAAGACTATCAAAAATAGAGGCAAAAGCTTCTGGCTGTGCTGCATGTTCAAAATAATAAATACCTACAGCTGCTAAATAGATTAAGATTAAAGTAATAAACAAAAAAAGTAAAATCTGTTCTTTAGCATACACTATTGCCCTACTAAATTGCAAAATGGCTCTATTGTATCTAATAACCTTAAAAATACTAAATAATCGTAAAAATCGAAGAGCTCGTAAAGCTCTTAAATCAATTCCTGTAGTTAGGTAAAATGGTAGTATAGCCAACAAATCTATAATACCAAAAAAACTAGTTATAAACTTTAGCTTATTTTTAGCTACGTAAATTCTTAGTAAATACTCTACACTAAAAATTACTACACAAATAACTTCTATAGTATGTAATAGATTTTTTGTCTGTGGTTTTAAATCGGGTTCGGTTTCAAATGAAAACGAAATTATAGCTATAATAATTAAAACTTGAATAGATATGGCAAAAACCTTACCATATTTAGAAGCTGGGTTATTGACTAGGTTATCTAAAAATGTTTTACTCATCAATTCAATTTATATCGTAAATTTCTTACATCTAACTCTTTCAATAATTCTGGCGATATTTTTACTTTAGAAGATCTACTAGGCATTTGTAATTTCAATTTTTCTTCTCTGTCATAAACTAAAAAATTTAAAGCATTTGTACCTTTATGGTCTTCAATAAGTTCAGCTAAAGAATTAATTTTGTCATCATTAAGTTCTAAAATATCCAACTGCAACGTTAACTTTTTAGCGAGAGTTTCTAGAACATCTTGTAACATTTGAATATTATTAAATTGCATTCTAACATCACCTTCTCTCCAACCTCTACGCACAGATATTTTAATATGTAAAAACGAATTAGGAATTAAAAAATGTTTATACTTTAAATATTCCTCACCAAACATTCTAAATTCATGAGCATCTGTATAATCTTCAAGTGTAAATGATGCCCAACCTTTACCGTTTTTAGAAATTCTATGTTGCACATCAGTAACAATACCTGCTATGGTTAAATCTTTGTCTAAAATCTGTTTCACATCACCAAAAACACTGATCGGAGCATTGCAAAAATATTTCATTTCTGTTTTAAAATCATCTAGTGGATGACCAGAAATATAAATACCAATTACTTCTTTTTCTTTTGCTAACTTTTCCATAATTCCCCAAGGTTCACAATCAGGAATTGTTGGTTCATCAAACTGAATTTCAGAAGTTTCTCCAAACATAGAAATTTGAGCTGAATTTTTATTTTCTTGATATTTATTTCCAAATCTTATAGCTCTTTCAATAAAAGTTTGTCCTCGTTCATCAAGCTCGAAATATTGGGCTCTGTGTGTATTGGTAAACGAATCAAAAGCTCCTGCTAAGGCTAAACTATCAAAAGCTTTTTTATTAGTTGAACGCAAATCAACACGTTTAGCTACATCAAAAATAGAAGTAAACGGACCATTTTTTTTACGTTCAGAAATGATAGCCTCTACAGCACCTGCTCCAACTCCTTTTACAGCTCCCATTCCAAAACGGATTGCTCCTTCGCTATTCACCGCAAATTTATAAAAAGACTCATTAATATCAGGACTTAACACTTCAATTCCAGCTCGTTTACATTCATCCATAAAGAAAGAAACTTGCTTGATATCATTCATGTTATTTGATAAAACCGCGGCCATATATTCTGCAGGGTAATGGGCCTTTAAATATGCAGTTTGATAGGCAATATAGGCATAACATGTAGAGTGAGATTTATTAAATGCGTATGCTGCAAATGCCTCCCAATCTTTCCAAATTTTTTCTAAAGCCTCTTTCGGATGTCCATTTTTATGACCACCTTCAATAAATTTTGGTTTTAATTTTTCTAGCAGAGCAAAAATCTTTTTTCCCATTGCTTTACGCAATCCATCTGCTTCACCTTTTGTAAACCCAGCTAATTTTTGAGACAACAACATTACTTGCTCTTGATAAACAGTTACCCCATAAGTTTCTTTAAGGTATTCTTCCATTTCTGGAAGGTCATACTCAATGGCCTCAACACCATGTTTTCGGTTTATAAATAATGGGATATACTCCATAGGGCCTGGACGATATAACGCATTCATCGCAATTAAATCAGCAAACTCCGTTGGTTTTAAATGCTTCATGTGTTTTTGCATCCCTGGCGACTCATATTGAAAAACACCTACAGTTTCTCCACGCTGAAACAATTCATAGGTTTTTTCATCATCTAAAGGAAACTCTTCGGGATTTAAATCTATCCCATGTATGGCTTTTATAATTTTTACAGCATCCTTAATTAAGGTTAACGTTTTTAACCCTAAAAAATCCATTTTTAAAAGTCCAGCATCTTCAACAACACTATTATCAAACTGAGTAACATAAAGTTCAGAATCTTTGGCTGTAGCTACGGGAATTAGATTTGTAATATCTTCTGGCGTAATAATAACACCACAAGCGTGTGTGCCCGTGTTGCGTACTGAACCTTCTAACGCCAATGCTTGATTAATCGTTTGTGCCTCTATACCTTCACCTGCAGCCAAACTTCGTAATTCATTTACACGAACAATTTCATCACTGCGTAATGCTTTTATTTTTGAAATACTTTTAGGATCTTCTCCAAAAATGGTAGCCAATTTCGTGTTCGGAATTAATTTAGCAATTCTATCTGCATCTGGTAATGGCAAATCTAATACTCTGGCGGTATCTCTTATTGAAGATTTTGCAGCCATGGTTCCATAAGTAATAATTTGTGCTACCTGATTGGATCCATATTTATTTATTACATAATCAATTACGCGTTGCCTACCTTCATCATCAAAATCAATATCAATATCAGGCATAGAAACACGATCTGGATTTAAAAAACGCTCAAAAAGTAAGTCGTACTTAATAGGGTCAATATTAGTAATTCTTAAACAGTAAGCTACTGCAGAACCTGCTGCAGAACCTCGACCAGGACCAACAGAAACACCCATTTCTCTTGCCTTATGGATAAAATCCCATACAATTAAGAAATACCCTGGATATCCAGTTTTTTGGATTACCTCTAACTCAAAATTAAGACGCTCTTCTGTTTCTTTATTAAGTTCTCCATATCTTTGTTTTGCTCCTTCAAACGTTAAGTGTCTCAAATATGCATTTTCACCACGAACACCTCCGTCTTCTGCATCTTTTGGATCAATAAATTCTTCTGGAATATCAAATTTAGGAAGTAAAACATCACGCTGTAAAGAATATACTTCAATTTTATCGACAATTTCTTGAATATTAGCAATAGCTTCAGGTACATGTTGAAACAATTGTTTCATTTCATCTTGACTCTTAAAATAGTATTCTTCATTAGGTAATCCATAACGAAAGCCTCTTCCCCTACCCTTTGGTGTTGCAATTTTTTCACCATCTTTTACACAAAGTAAAATATCATGTGAATCCGCATCAGATTTATCAATATAATATGTGTTATTGGCTGCAACTAATTTTACATTATGTTTTTTGGAAAGTTCTATCAACACACTATTTACGTGTTGTTCATTTTCTTGTTTATGATTGTTTAATTCAATATAAAAATCATCTCCAAAAGTATCTTTCCACCAAACCAAAGCCTCTTCCGCTTGGTTTTCGCCTACATTTAGAATTTTAGAGGCAATTTCACCATAAATATTTCCACTTAGAGCAATAACATCTTCTTTGTATTTTTCAATAACAGATTTATCAATTCTTGGAACGTAATAAAACCCATCAACATAGGCTATAGAGGCCATTTTAGCCAAGTTATGATATCCATTTTTATTCTTGGCCAATAACACCATTTGATACCCATTATCTTTTACAGATTTATTTTTATGGTCTTCGCACACAAAAAACTCACACCCAACAATTGGTTTTATTTGATGTTCGTTATTTTTATTACTATTTAAAGCTTCTTTAACAAAATAAAATGCCCCCATCATATTTCCTGTATCCGTTAAGGCAACAGCAGGCATCTTATATTTAACAGCGGTTGCAACCAGCTTTTGAATGCTAGAAGTTGATTGTAAAATGGAAAATTGGGAATGATTATGTAAATGTGAAAATGAAAATTCATTTAAATTGAAATCAGAATTCTCATTTAAATTATCTACGTTTCCTGCAGCTTTTTCTCTCTTTCTTTTAAGTTTTTTACTTTCTTCTTTAAGATTGGTATGTTTTAATCCAATTAATTGAATTTCTTGAGGATTTTCTTGTGAAAACATTTCAAAATACTCCTCATCAACATCCAATTCCTCTTTAGTAAAAACGCGTTTTCTAATCAGTTCAAAAAAGCATCTTGCCGTAGCTTCAACATCTGCTGTAGCATTATGAGCTTCTGCAAATGGCTTATTAAACAAATGCTCATGCAACTCGGTTAACGTTGGCAATTTAAACTTCCCTCCTCTACCACCAGGAATTTGACATAATGTTGCGGTAGCTTCAGTACAAGTATCTAAAAGCGGTAAATCATTTAGTTTAGTAGCAATACCTTGTCGGTAAAATTCACTACCCATAATATTGAGGTCAAATCCAACATTTTGCCCAACCACATAAGAAGTTTTTGAAAGTGCTTCATTAAACAAGTTTAACACTGTATTTAATTCTTCACCTTCTTCTTCCGCCAATTCTGTTGAAATTCCATGAATTTGCTCTGCGTCATAAGGAATATTAAAGCCTTCCGGCTTAATTAAAAACTCTTGATTTTCAATTAATTTACCATACTTATCATGTAATTGCCATGCTATTTGAACACACCGTGGCCAATTATCAGTATCACTAATTGGGGCATTCCATTTTTTTGGTAAACCAGTGGTTTCTGTGTCAAATATTAAATACATAAATTGATGTGGTATTTTTGTGAAATAAGAGATTTTAAAAATAAGATTTTGGATGGAATCTTGAGAAGTTTTTTTGGGGTTTTTATTAACATCATCAATAATATAAAAAGTAAAGTCTATAATTTTTATTTAACTGATTTTAAAACTAAAATAAAACTTCATTCCACTAATTATCTTTACATTTGAAAATCAACAACAGAACCCACCACAATCATTATGAAAAAAATAGCACTTTTTTATTCCTTTTTACTCTTATCTACCATTATTTTCGCTCAATCAATTGTCAAAAATGTACCATTTACTAACATTGGCCCTTCTGTAATGAGTGGTCGCGTGGTAGATTTGGATATAAATCCTAATCAACCTACTGAATTTTATGTAGCCTATGCTTCTGGAGGATTGTGGTACACAAATAATAATGGAACGTCATTTAGTCCAGTAACCGAAAATGCACCAACTCAAAATATGGGAGATATTGCTGTTGATTGGAAATCAGGTACCATTTATATTGGAACTGGAGAAAGTAACTCTTCCCGTTCGTCCTATGCTGGAATTGGAATTTTAAAAAGTACTGACAATGGTAAAACTTGGATAAATGTTGGTTTACCAGATTCACATCATATAGGTCGAATTATAATTAATAAAAATAACCCTGACGACGTGGTTGTTGGTGCTATTGGACACTTATATTCTTCAAACAAAGAACGTGGTATATTTAAAACTACAAATGGAGGTAAATCTTGGAAAAATGTATTATTTATTGATGAAAACACTGGGGTAATTGATATTTCAGTATCACCGACAAACTCAAACATAATGTATGCGGCTTCTTGGGAACGCACTAGAAAGGCATGGAACTTTGATGGTAATGGACAAAATTCTGCTATTTACAAAAGTACCGATGGCGGTTCTACTTGGACAAAAATAACCAACCCTAAAAGTGGGTTTCCTTCAGATAAAGGTGTTGGCCGTATTGGTTTAGCGACATTTAACGATAATATTGTTTACGCGTTGTTAGACAATCAAAATAGAAGACCAGCACAGAAAAAAGATAAAAAAAATGGTTTGAAAAAGGAAGATTTTAAAACTATGAGTTCTTCTGACTTTTTAAATATTGACTCAAAAAAACTAGATGCGTATTTAAAGGAAAATCGTTTTGATAAAAAATATACAGCAAAAAGTATAAAAGAAAAAGTAAAAAAAGGAATTACTAAACCCGTGGATATTGCTACATATTTAGAAGATACCAATGCCATATTATTTGACACTCCTGTAATTGGAGCCGAAGTTTACAAATCTACTGACGGTGGCAAAAGTTGGTCAAAAACACATAAAGGCTTTATAGATGGGCTTTATAGCTCATATGGTTATTACTTTGGAATTATTGCTGTAAACACTAAAAATGAAAATAAAATTTATATAGGAGGTGTTCCTTTACTAAAATCAGATGATGGTGGCAAAACCTTCGAGCCAATTGATAAAGAAAATGTACATGCAGATCATCAAGCTCTATGGGTAAACCCAAATGCCAGCGGTCATGTTATTGACGGAAATGATGGTGGAGTCAATATCACCTATGACGATGGTAAAAATTGGACAAAGAATAATTCACCCGCAGTTGGCCAGTTCTATTATATAAATGTAGATAATAAAAAACCTTACAATGTTTACGGAGGTTTACAAGATAATGGTGTATGGTATGGGCCAAGTAATTATAAGAAATCTAAAAGTTGGGAAAGTAGCGGACAATATCCCTACAAAAGAATTGGTGGTGGAGACGGCATGCAAGTTCAGATAGACAGTCGCAATAATAATATTGTGTATTCTGGTTCTCAGTTTGGTTATTACACCCGTCATAACCTAGAAACTGGTGAGCGTTTTAGTTTTAAACCGAAGCATGAATTGGGAGATTCACCGTATCGTTATAATTGGCAGACGCCTATTTTACTTTCTGATCATAATCAAGATATTTTATACATGGCTGCTAACAAATTATTAAGATCTATGGATAAAGGTGAAAGTTTTGAGGTGATTTCTGGCGATTTAACTACAGGTGGTAAAAAAGGAAATGTACCTTACGGTACAATAGCTACAATTTCTGAAAGCCCTTTTCAATTTGGTATGATATATACAGGTTCTGATGATGGATTAATTCACTTAACCACAGATGGAGGCAACTCTTGGAAAAAAATTTCAAATGATTTACCTCAAGGATTATGGGTATCAAGAATAATCGCTTCTCAACATAAAAAAAATAGAGTTTATGCCACATTAAACGGTTATAGAAGTGATAATTTTAAACCTTATGCTTACATCAGTGAAGATATGGGAAACACTTGGAAATCTATTGCAAACGACCTCCCTAATTACCCTATTAACGTAATTAAAGAAGACCCAACTGATGAAAACATATTATATTTAGGTACAGACAACGAAGTATATGTATCTTTTGATAAAGGACAACATTGGCAAGTATTTTCAAATGGAATTCCGAAAGTAGCCGTACATGATATAGTAATACAAGCAAGAGAGAAAGATTTAATTATTGGAACCCACGGACGTTCACTTTACAAAGCAAACATTACCAGCTTGCAACAATACAACAACGTAAAAAACAAAACTATTGCTATTTTTAAATTACCCGAAACAAGATTCTCTTCAAGTTGGGGAAGCTCTTGGAGTCAATTTTCAAAACCTTTTTTACCAAAAATAAAGGTCTCATACTTTACTTCAAATACCGGTAGTGTTAAATTAGAAATATTGGCTGATGAAAAAAATGTGTTGTATAGTAAATCCTTAAAAGCTGATAAAGGCTATAACTACTTAGATTACGATTTATCTGTTACTGAGAAAAGCTTAAAAATTTATTTTGATAAAAAGAAGATTGCAATAAAAAAAGCCGATAACGGCAAATATTATTTACCAAAAGGTGAATATATATTGAAGCTTACCATCGGAAAAGAAAGTTCAACTGAAAATTTAGTAATTAAGTGAGATAAAAAAATAAGTACTAATAAAATTTTTACTTTATCATTTGTCTTACTTTTTTTAAATCCTCTAGCGTATCCACAGCAATAGTTTCAAACTCCGTTTTGGCTACTTTTATTTTATTGCCATTTTCTAGCCATCGATTTTGTTCTAATGACTCGGCAATTTCTAAAGAGGTTTGAGATAAATTAGCAAATTCATTTAAAGCTTTAGGCGTAAAACCATACATACCAACATGTTTATAAAAAGTATGTTGCTTTTGCCAATTGTCTTTATTAGCATCACGCACATATGGTATTACAGAACGACTAAAATACAAGGCATTATTATTTTTATCCATCACTACAAAAACACCTCCATTAAATAAATTTTCAGAAGATTTTACTGGAATAACCAAAGTTGCCATTTCGGTAGTATCCTCTTCAAAACAAGAAATAAGTTGTCTAATCTGTTCTGGTTCCAGTAATGGTTCATCTCCCTGAATATTAATAACAACATCAAAATCAATATCAAATTTTGACTTAAATATTTTATAAGCTTCTAAGCATCTATTTGTTCCTGTATTATGTTTATCGGATGTCATTACTACATTACCACCAAAGCTTTTAACTACTCTTTCTATCCGTTCATCATCGGTAGCAACAAGTACATTGGTCATTACTTTTTTTACTTGTTCGTAAACATGTTGTATCATAGGTTTGCCACAAATATCTAGTAAAGGTTTACCTTCTAATCGTGTAGAACCATATCTGGCGGGAATTATTCCTAAAATATTCATAGTTTCTAATTTATACAAATATAATAGTTTCAATGAGAGCTGATGTTTGTAACCCTTCAGTTTTTTCATTTTTATGAAATAAAAAATTACCATCAACTATACTGTATAATAAAAAAACATAGTATATTTGCACCCCACTTCGAGAAAGTGAATAATATATTAATAATCAAGGTCGTGTACCTTAAACAATTAACAAAAAATGCCAGTAAAAATTAGATTACAAAGACACGGTAAAAAAGGCAAACCATTTTATTGGGTAGTTGCTGCAGATTCACGTGCAAAAAGAGACGGTAAGTTACTAGAAAAATTAGGAACTTATAACCCAAACACTAACCCTGCAACAATTGACTTAAATGTTGATAGTGCTGTAAAATGGTTACAAAATGGAGCTCAACCAACAAACACAGCTCGAGCTATTTTATCATACAAAGGTGCTTTATTAAAAAATCATTTAGCTGTTGGTGTTAGAAAAGGTGCTTTAACAGAAGAACAAGCTGAAGAAAAATTCAACGCTTGGTTAGAAGAAAAAGCTCAACGAATTAATGCTAAAATTGAAGACTTAAACAAAGCTAGTAGTGATGCTAAAGCAAAAGCTCTAGAAGCAGAAAAAGAAGCTAACAAAGCTAGAATTGCTAAAAACACTCCTGCTCCAGAGGCTACTGAAGAAACTGAAGCTGCTGCAGAAGCAGTTGCAGATGAAGCTCCTCAAACTATTGATGAAGCTGCTGCTGAAGCGAAAGCTCCTGCTGCAAAGAAAGAAGAAGAATAAATTTATTTATATATCTTATCTTTAAAGCCTGACAAATTTTGTCGGGCTTTTTAATTTTTAAATAAGATTAATAATTTTAGCCTCAAAACACTTTGAGTAAAAGCTAATCATACAACATTAAGGTCTTGCCTGACTTTGCTAGACTTGAAAAAAGTTAATTATGCAAAAAAAAGATTGTTTCTACTTAGGAAAAGTAGTTAGAAAACACAGTTTTAGAGGAGAAGTTGTTATTAAATTAGATACAGATGAGCCTGATTTGTATCAAGATATGGACGCCGTATTCATAGAAGCTGGAAACAATTTTATTCCTTTTTTTATTGAAAAAAGCCTATTACAAAAAGGCAATCAGCTACGAGTAAAATTTGAAGGTTTTAATACCGAAGAAGATGCTGATTCTATTTTAAAATGTGATGTATATTTACCACTTACTTTGTTGCCAAAATTAACAGGTAATAAATTTTATTACCACGAAGTAATTGGTTTTACTATTGAAGACACTAATTATGGAAATGTTGGTTCTTTAACAGCTGTTAATGATCAAACAGCTCAGCCTCTTTTTATCATTGAAAATGGCGATAAGGAAATTCTTATACCTATGATTGATGATTTTATAAAAAAAGTGGACCGAACAAACAAAAAGATTATTGTTGAAACACCCGAGGGATTGATTGATATGTATTTAGATGAGTAACCCTTTCAAATTTAAACAGTTTACAATACTTCAAGATCAATGTGCCATGAAAATTGGAACTGACGGCGTATTACTTGGTGCTTGGACTTCTCTAAAAAACAACCCATATTCTATATTGGATATTGGTACAGGTACAGGTGTTATTGCTTTACAATTAGCTCAACGTAGTGATGCTGAAATTATTGATGCATTAGAAATAGACAGCAATGCTTTTGAACAAGCCGTAACTAATTTTGAAAATTCTCCTTGGGGAGATCGTTTGTATTGTTATCATGCTTCACTAAATGAATTTACTGAAGAAATTGATGATAAATACGATTTAATAGTTTCTAATCCCCCTTTTTACAAAGACCATTACCAGAGTAATAACAACACTAGAAATATAGCTCGTTTTACAGAATTTTTATCTTTTGAAACATTATTAAAATCTGTTTCCGACCTACTTAGTAATAACGGAATTTTTACAGTAATAATTCCTTTTAAGGAAGAAGAAGAATTTATTTTATTAGCAAAAAAACACGGACTTATAGCTTCTAAAACTTGTCATGTAAAAGGAACTCCAACTGCTCCAATTAAAAGAAGCTTAATAGAATTTTCATTTATAGAAAAAACCAGAACTATTGAAAATTTAACAATAGAAACAAAACGTCATCACTATACAGCTGAATACATAAGTTTAGTAAAAGATTTTTATTTAAAAATGTAATTTATTATCCTACAACAAATTCTGGGTTATAGCCTAAATATTGCTTTTTTTGCTCTTCAAATACAATTCCGTGCAACTCCAACTCTTTTAGAATAGGTTCATAAACTTCTCTATTTATTGGAAGTTGAACTCCTGGTGTTTTAATTTTATTATTTAGAATTAATAATGTTGCAATAGCTACAGGCAAACCAACTGTTTTAGCCATAGCTGTATATGTTTGATCTTCTCCTATAACAGTCATACTGGATTCTATTTGCAGTTTTTCACCCTGATGCTCATAGCCAAATTTATGGTGCATTACAATCATATCTTTATCATCTTTTTTCAAAGACCAACTGTCCATTAAAATTTTTTGCAACACCTGAGCAGGTGTAGCATTTTTAATTCCAACTTTTTTTGTGGCACTAAAAATATCAAGTTCCACCAATTTTTCCCAAATAACATCATCTTGATCTATTTTTAGATAAGATCGTAATTTCAATTCAACAGAATCATTGGGATTATATGCTAAAAATGAATTGGTAAAATCACGATAAGTCATATTTTCCGATCCTTCCAAGGTATAACTATCATCTGTCATTCCTAGTTGCACAAATATGTTCCACGCTCTAGAAAAACCAACACGTCTTATGGTACCTCTATACATTGTTAATATATTCTCTAGCCCATACGTTTTTATATATTTTAAAGAATCTCTATTAGCATATGCTTCAAATTTACCTGAATTAGGCAAATTTAATATTTCAGTACGTCTAAATAGTTTATGATATGGAATGTATTTATATGTTCCTTCTTGTATAAATTTAGCAGCTCCACCTTGCCCAGCCAACACTACATTTCTCGGATTCCAAGTAAATTTATAATTCCATAAATTAGTATCACTTTCTGGGGCCACCAGACCTCCAGTAAACGATTCAAACAATAACATTTTAGCGTTATTATCTCTAATTCTATCTATTACCTTCATTGCACTCATATGATCTATCCCAGGATCTAAACCAACCTCATTCATAAAAATGAGACCTTCTTTTTTTACCTCAGCATCTAAGGCTTTCATCTCATCAGAAATATACGATGCCGTAACCATATTTTTCTTAAAAGTAACACAGTCTTTAGCAACTTCTACATGAAATCTAGCTGGCAACATAGAGACTACAATATCTGCTTTTTTAATAGCTGAAACTCGTGCATCTTCATCAAAAATATCTAAAACTAATGTAGTAGCATTATTATGACCTTTAATTATAGACTCAGCTAAATCAACAGAAATATCAGCAATTGTAATCTCTAAATTTTCTTCTTCAGATTTATCTAACAAGTATTTTATAAGTGATGCTGATGAACGACCAGCACCGATAATTAAGATTTTACGCATAAATTATTATTTGTAATACGAAAATATAAAATTTAATAGGTTTACCTAAAGATATCATCAAGTTTTATGTAAACTTAAAATAGAGAGTGCTTTATCAAAAGCATCTGCAACAACCATAAGCATATAATCTTCAATAAAAACAGCTCCTACAGTATAAACCAAATTTTCATCTACCATATAACTATTTATACCCTCACTTTCCAATTTCACTTTCGCAATTTGAACCTCATGCATATACGGTGAACGAAATACTATTTTTTTAACTTATACTTTTCAATCGAATTGTTTATTTTTTTAAATGTAAAGTCTTCTAAATATATATTATTTTTGTTGTTCTTTAAGACCTTTTTTATGAAAATCAACTTATCTATAACGGCAATTTTAGGTATGCTAGCCATTATTTTAGGAGCATTTGGGGCACACGCCCTTAAAGAAAAATTAGGAGCAGATGCTTTAGTTAGTTTTGAAACGGGTGTCCGTTATCAAATGTATCATGTTTTGGTATTGCTTTTTGTAAATACGTATTCTGGTTTTTCTAATAAATCAAAAAACTTAATTAGCGGATTATTTTTTACCGGAATTTTATTCTTTTCGGGCTCAATTTATGCCATAACTGCTGGTGGTGTAGATCCGAAATTAATATGGTTTATTACACCACTAGGAGGACTATTATTTATTATAGGATGGTTGGTAATGTTCTTAAGTTTTATAAAAAAACAGCATTCTGAAAAATAAATACTTCTTTGTGAAACCAATTATACTTACCCTAAGGAATTAAAACGATTACTTACAAAAAGTTAGTTTTATAAATAATGCTACATGTTTACTCTACCCGAAATGAACTTAAACGCATTTTGTATTTTCGTTGTGCAAACTGAAAATACTGGTACAATTTATAATTAACTTCCATACCGTAATCAATATGTGGTTGGTAATCAATTTCATTTTCATAAATGTTAGAATTGTATTGCATTGGATTTCTAGCTCTATAATTCCATTCTCTTACATAAACTTCATTTTTAGTTTCTAATGTGCTCTGAGAATAATAATTTTGTGGCTTTGCCGTAGCTAAATAGCTTGTAAAACCAGGGTCTAAAATTATAATTTCATATTCTAAACTATCATTTGCAATTCGCACAGGTGCTTCCTTTTCTTCAGTAGTTGTCATTGTTTGTTGTGAACTACACCCCACTATTAAATAACTTACAATTCCTAAAACATAAATTATATTTTTCATTTTCGTTCAATTTTAAGACCACCATTAAAATACAAAAAATATTCCATTTTTTTCAATTTAAAATTCTAGTTTTAACTGAACCTCAAAAGGCTCTTCCTTTTCTAAAATAGTTGTATTTAAATTAGACAATGAGATACCTAATAACCGAACAGATTCATGTAATTTTTCTTGATAAAGTAACGCTTTTGCATTTTTTAATAAAGCATCTTTATCATTTATAAAATGGGCTTGAGTTTTACTACGAGTTTGCACTGAAAAATCACTGTATTTTATTTTTAAAGTAATGGTTTTCCCAGAAATATTTGATTTTTGAAGTCTTTTTTCCAATTCTGTAGCTATTTGCTCTAATTTTTCAAGCATATAAATCTCAGAAGTTAAGTTTGTATTAAATGTATGTTCAGCAGCTACTGATTTAGGTATTCGATGTGGTTTTACTTCACTATTATGAATACCTCTAACTATCTGATAATAATGTTTTCCTGACTTTTTAAAATTTTCTGTTAGAAATTCTAATGATTTTTCTTTTAAATCTTTACCCGTAAAAATTCCTAAATTGTACATTTTTGCAGAAGCAACTTTACCAATTCCATAGAATTTTTTAATATCCAACTTTTCTAAAAACGCTAACACTTCTTCAGGTGGTACCGTTTTTTGCCCATTAGGTTTATTAACGTCTGAAGCTATTTTAGCTACAAATTTATTAATTGATATACCCGCAGAAGCGTTCAACCCAACCTCTTCAAATATTTGTTGCCTAATTTTCTGAGCTAAAATAGTTGCTGAAGGAAAGTTTTTTTTATTCTTGGTTACATCTAAATATGCTTCATCTAAAGACAAGGGCTCTACCAAATCTGTATACTGATAAAAGATATTTCTAATTTTTAGCGAAATTTCTTTGTATCGTGCAAAACGAGGCTTAACAAAAGTCAACTGCGGACAATTTTTTCGAGCCAATACGCCACTCATTGCGGAACGCACTCCGAATTTCCGAGCTTCATAACTAGCTGCTGCAACCACACCTCTTTCTCCTCCTCCACCTACAGCCAGTGGAATTCCTCTCAACTCTGGATTATCCATTTGCTCAACTGAAGCATAAAATGCATCCATATCAACATGGATTATTTTGCGGTATGGAGGCTCTAGAATCATATTCAAAAATAACAAAAAACAACATCTCATTGCTTTAAAAAAGGGCAATAAAAAAACTCGCCAAAGGGCGAGTTTTAAAATATTCTATTGAAAATTTCTTTCAAATAGATTGAAAATATAGCTTATACCACTCCCAAATCCATCATCGCATCAGCAACCTTAATAAAACCAGCAATATTTGCTCCTTTTACGTAATTTACATATCCATCAGGTTCTGTTCCATATTTTAAACAAGCCTTATGAATTGAATGCATTATTTGATGTAGTTTATCATCCACTTCTTCTACAGTCCAATTTAATTTCATTGCGTTTTGAGACATCTCTAGCCCTGAAACAGCAACACCACCAGCATTTACAGCTTTTCCTGGAGCATAAAGTACTTTATTTTGATGAAAAACATCAATAGCGTCAGGCGTACACCCCATATTTGACACTTCAGCCACATATTTTACTCCATTTGCAACTATTTTTTGAGCATCTTCTTGATTTAATTCATTTTGTGTTGCACAAGGCATTGCAATATCACATTTTACTCCCCAAGGTTTTTCTCCTGGAAAAAATTTAGCTTCAGGAAATTCTTGAACATACGGAGATACAATATCATTATTAGAAGCTCTTAACTCTAATAGGTATGAAATTTTTTCTTGATTTAATCCTTCTTCATCATACACATAACCATCAGGTCCAGAAATAGTAACAACTTTCCCCCCTAATTCAGTAACTTTTAAAGCTACACCCCAAGTAACATTTCCAAAACCTGAAAGGGCAACATTTTTACCTTTAAAACTATCATTTTTGGTTCCTAATATTTCATTAGTAAAATAGGTAGCTCCAAAACCAGTGGCTTCTGGTCTGATTAGGCTTCCTCCCCAATTTAGCCCCTTTCCAGTAAACACACCTGTATGTTCTTGTTGTAATTTTTTATACATTCCATACATATATCCAATTTCTCGCCCTCCGGTACCTATATCTCCGGCAGGCACGTCGGTATTAGGACCAACTACTCTCCATAATTCTAACATAAAGGCCTGGCAAAAACGCATAATTTCAGCATCAGATTTCCCTTTAGGATTAAAATCAGAACCTCCTTTTGCACCGCCCATAGGTAAGGTAGTTAATGCATTTTTAAAAATTTGCTCAAAACCTAAAAACTTAAGGATACTTAAATTTACACTTGGGTGCAATCGAATTCCTCCTTTATAAGGCCCAATAGCATTGTTAAATTGAACTCTATACCCTAAATTAACTTGGACATCTCCATTATCGTCTACCCAAGAAATTCTGAACGTAAAAACACGGTCAGGTTCTACTAGGCGTTCAATAATTTTAGCTGCTCCATATTGTGGATTTTCATTATAAATAGTCTGGATAGACTCTAACACTTCCCTAACCGCCTGCAAATACTCTTGCTCTCCTGGATGTTTGGTTTCTAGATTGTTTAATATTGCTTTTACATTCATAAGTATAAATTTATAAAGATATATAATCGGGTTCTCGATGCATTATGCTGAAAACGCAAAGTATAAATATATATTTTGTTTTATTACGAAAACCTACTACAAAAATAATATTATTAAATTATTTTATTGATAAAATTTAGCTAATTATTTTTTCATATTACCAATTTACACCAAAATAAAATACAAAAATTAACAATATCACATAAAACCCTCTGGAGGCAACTCATCCAATTCACTTTCCTTTAAGCCTTGTCCATTTTCAATTTTATAGCCCTCTTTAAAAATTGCTGCTTTATTATTTTTTCCTTCTATGATAACACTTAATGGAGATTGAAATTGAATATGTCTAAGAAATTCATCTTCATAAAGGGCTTCTTGTTTATTCAAATAAGTAACATCAAAAAAACCTTCATTTAAAAATGGATTTATGGTTAAATATCCAACATTAAATGAAGTTAAATTCTGAAAAAAATGTGTGCCCTGACTAGGATCAATCCTAAAATCATTTAGTCCAGCTTCTACTATAACTTTTGCTGCAGAAATTTGAGGCCAAATTACGGGAATACCTAACCATGGGTCACTACTACCCCAACGTCCTGGACCTACTAAAATATATTTTTTTTTATTTTCTATAAATTTCTTATTCATTTGCTCAACAGCTAATGAAATTTGTCTTGTATTGGCAGGATTAAATGTTTCTGGCTTCACATAAACAAAGTCGTAAATATCTTCATATTTTCCATTACCTAAAGCAGCTTCTGAATAAATAATAGTATCTGCCACATCGAAATTTTCTGGTAACTTACTTAACGTTTTACTACTTTCAACAATAGGTCTAATTTGTAAAAAACTAAAATGTTTTGGTTTTCCTTCAGGCACATCTAACTTAACAGCAAACTCTATCTCTATAGGACTTCTCATTTCGCGTTGACCAACACGCAGCAATTCTTGTAATATTTCTGGCAATGGAAAAGTTCCATATTTTAAAATATTATCAAAAGTTATTACACGCAATCCATCATGCATAACACCTGGTCGTATTATATTATTTTGCAAATCGTAAGTAGAAGCCACAAATTTTAACGAACCATGTTTTTCAGCTTGCCTGATTGTAATTTTCTTTTTATTTATAGATTCACTAGTAGAAGCCATATAGCTATCTGGATTCATATCTAGTCCATAAAAATAATGTTGTGTATCTCGTTGTGTAGACCCTGGAGTTGAGAGTTGAATTATTTTCTTCGGATGATAAGGAGAAAATCGCAATGTTTTACCTCCTCCAACAATAATTTCTCCCAGCCCCATAGCAATACTTGCAATTCCTTCATTAGGTTTTTCATTGCCAATTGGATAAAAATTAATGGATCTTGCAACACCTGAAATATTCGGATAAAAAACATCTCCGTATTGTTTTCCTGTAATTTCTTGTAAAATAACAGCCATCCTATTTTCTTCTAGCGTATGTGATGTTGCTTTTAAATATGCTTTACTATTCTTAAAAAAAGCAGAGGCTATTACTGATTTTACAGCATTTGAAACCATTTCAAGCATCCTTTTTGATTTTGTCTTAGGAAGCATATAGGTTGCAAAAACCCCCGCAAAAGGTTGGTAATGCGAATCTTCCAAAACACTAGACGACCGAACAGCAATAGGATGTTTGGTTACTTTTAAAAATGCTTTTATATCCTCCTTAACCCAATTTGGTAATGGTTTTGATATAAACACTTTTAAAATTTCATCGTCATCATCACAATCTGCCACAAATCTGAAAAGTTTATGCTCTTCCATAAACTCATCAAAAACTTCTGTACTTAAAACTACAGTTCTTGGTATTGAAATAATAACATCATCATACTTTTTAAATAAACGGTTACGTTTTAAAAAAGAATCTATAAAAGCCAATCCTCGACCTTTTCCGCCTAATGCTCCATCTCCAATTCTGGCAAACCCTAAATATTTATCATACTTGTCTTTATTAAATTTTGATATAACTCCTCTAGCTCTATAAATTCGATACACTTTTATCGCCTCTATTAAAAAATTTCGAATCTCTTCTGCATCTTGAAAATCGTCATATTCAACATTATGAAATAAATTTGCTAGTGGAAAAAGAGCTCTAGAGCGTAACCATTTTGAATATTCACTTCTAATTGCATGATAAGTTATGGCTTCTTTAGTAACTATGGTTAGAGCCTTTTGAAATCCATTTAAATCTTTAACAGTAGCCAATACTTTATGCTGTTTAGGATCCCAAAACTCAAAATCTCCAAAAGAAAAGTATTTTGTTATGTAATTTTTTATTTCTAATTCTATGGTTTCTGAATGTTTCCATAAAAATTTACCCTTTAGTTCTAAAGCCTTAGCTTCGTTATTCTTATCGGAAGATTGTATTAAAAAAGGAAAATACCTTACTAAATTTCTAACGTGTTTTAAAAGTTCAAATCCTGCTTCAGGATTACGTTTTTTATCTTTATAATAGTTAACATCTGAAATAACACCCAGTAAATTTTCTTGGTATTTTTCAAATAACGCCAATCCTTCTTCATAATTAGTAGCCAATAAAATTTTTGGTCGCCCACGCATTAAATTCATAGCCCTATGTTCATTTAAGCCTTCTGACATAAATGACCTTGTTTGCTTAAGAATAATCTTATACATTACTGGCAAATACCTAGAATAAAAGCGAAGAGAATCTTCTACCAACAAAATTGCTTTTACACCTATTTCGTTAATATCTTTATCGGCATTCATCTTATCTTCAGCCAGTTTAATAATGGCTAAAAAAATATCTACATTTCCATTCCAATGAAAGACATAATCTATAATCCCGGCATTCTCATTTAAAATTTTCTTTCTTAATTCTGAAGAATAATGACTTAATGCGGCAATAGGCACATTAGGAAATGACTTTTTTAATTGTAACGACGTTTCGAAAGCCTTATAACTACCAATATCTAACCAAGTAATTACAAGGTCTATCTTGTCAGAACTTAACGTTTTTAATGCTTTTTTAGTAGAATTAGCATGTAAAAAAGTAGGCGGAAACCTTAAATTTAAAGCTGTATATTCATTAAAAATACGCTCATCAATTCTTCCATCTTCCTCCAACATATAATAATCGTAATTAGAGCATACAATCAATACTTTATTAATCCGATTTTGCATTAATTGCTCAAATCGAAAATCTTCAAATACATAATTTTTTAAGTTTGGGAGGGTCTTTTTTGACATCTATTTATGTGTTTAACACAAAGATAGGGAATTATACATTTAAAGATAAAACCAGCAATAGCTTTCGCTTTAAAAGACATAGCGTTTCAGGTTTAAAAAATATTAAACCTCGAGACCACTAATAATTTAGTTAAAAAATTGATTTTCTTTATCTGTTCAGTCCAATATCTTAGTAATATTTCTATTTAAACCACACCTTGCTCTAACATAGCGTCAGCAACTTTAACAAACCCAGCAATATTTGCTCCTTTAACATAATCGATATAACCATCTTTTTCCATGCCGTATTTGATACATGATTTATGAATATCATCAACGATTACTTTTAATTTGGCATCTACTTTTTCTCGTGTCCAGTTGTAACGCAACGCATTTTGTGACATTTCTAACCCAGAAGCTGCAACACCTCCAGCATTAGAAGCTTTACCAACACCGTATAATATTTTTGCTTTTTGAAACACTTCAATTGCTTCTGGTGTACTAGGCATATTAGCTCCTTCACTTACACAAATACATCCATTTTTCACCAAGTTTTTGGCATCTGTTTCGTCTAATTCATTTTGTGTAGCACAAGGCAAAGCAATATCTGCCTTTACATTCCACGGACGCATCCCTTCAAAATATTTAGCTTTTGGATATTCTTTTACATATTCTTTTATACGCCCACGTTTTACGTTTTTTAACTCCATAATAAATGCTAACTTTTCGGCATCTACACCATCTTCATCAAGTATAAAACCTGAAGAATCTGACATTGCAATAACTTTACCTCCAAGTTGTGTCGCTTTTTCACAAGCATATTGAGCAACATTACCTGAACCAGAAACTAAAACGGTTTTGCCTTCAAAACTATCATCTCGTGTTTTTAACATATTTAGAGCAAAATAAACATTTCCATATCCTGTAGCTTCAGGTCTAATTAGCGATCCTCCATAAGACATTCCTTTACCTGTCAACACACTGGTAAATTCATTTCTTAATTTTTTATACATTCCATACATATACCCAATTTCTCTACTTCCTACACCAATATCACCAGCAGGTATGTCTGTATTTTCACCTAAATGACGAAATAATTCACTCATAAAAGCATGACAAAATTTCATTATTTCTGTATCTGATTTTCCTTTAGGATCAAAATTAGCACCTCCTTTACCACCTCCCATAGGCAATGTAGTTAAAGAGTTTTTAAAGACTTGTTCAAAACCTAAAAACTTAAGAATACTTAAATTAACACTAGGATGAAATCGAAGTCCTCCTTTATATGGACCAATAGCAGAGTTCATTTCTACCCTAAAGCCTCTATTTACATGTATTTTTCCTTTATCATCTATCCATGGCACCCTAAATACAACCGTTCGCTCTGGCTCTACCATTCGCTCTAACAACATTTTACCTTGATATTTTGGATTTTCTTCTATAAAAGGAATGATAACTTCTGCTACTTCTCTTACGGCTTGTAAAAACTCAGGTTCATTAGGGTTGCGAGCTTCAACATATTCCATGAAAGCCGCTATTTTAGATTTCATCATCTGCTTGTTTAAATTTTGAGGTTATTAATAAAAAATCTAAGCAAAAATAATCAATTTGTAGAAGGTTTTTAGTCTGAAAATGAATGAAAAATTACAAATTAGATAATTTCATCACATAAATATAAAAGTATTCGCCACTATTGACTAAAAATAGTAAATTTGCAGTCCAAGTTAAACAATCCATGTTAGATAAAGTAAAAGAACTGATTAACGAAGTAAAGGCTTTTAATAAAACTTCCAAAGAAGAAATTGAAGCATTTAGAATTAAGTATTTAGGAAGCAAAGGGCTTTTAAAAGGCTTATTTGCTGAATTTAAAAACATAGATCCAAAACTAAAAAAAGAATTTGGTCAAGCCTTAAATACCTTAAAAATATCGGCTGAAGAAAAAGTTAAAACGCTAACTGCATCATTAGAAAACTCTGATGAACAAAAATCCATTTATGGCGATTTAACTAGACCATCCGAACCTATTGAATTGGGGGCAAGACATCCAATTTCTATTGTAAAAAATCAAATTGTTGATGTTTTTTCTCGTATTGGATTTACCATTTCTGAAGGTCCAGAAATTGAGGATGATTGGCATAACTTTACCGCATTAAATTTACCTGAATATCATCCTGCAAGAGATATGCAAGACACTTTTTTTGTTGAAAAACATAAAAATGTAGAAAAAGATTTATTACTAAGAACACATACTTCTTCAGTACAGATACGGTTTATGGAAAATAATAAACCTCCAATTAGAACTATTTCTCCTGGACGTGTTTTTAGAAATGAAGACATCTCAGCTCGTTCTCATTGTATTTTTCACCAAGTAGAAGGTTTATACATTGACACTGATGTTTCTTTTGCTGACTTAAAACAAACCTTAATCTATTTTACAAAAGAGATGTTTGGAAAATCTAAAATTAGGTTAAGACCTTCTTATTTTCCGTTTACAGAACCTAGTGCCGAAGTTGATATATATTGGGGTTTAAAAACAGAAACCGATTATAAAATTACAAAAGGTACTGGCTGGTTAGAGATTATGGGATGTGGTATGGTTGACCCAAATGTTTTACGTAACACAAAAATTGATCCTGAAAAATATAGTGGATTTGCATTCGGTATGGGAATAGAGCGTATTGCAATGTTATTGTATCAAATTCCAGATATTAGAATGTTGTTCGAAAATGATATTCGATTTTTAGAACAATTTAAATCTGTTATTTAAACATGAGCATGAGCTTAAAAGATTTTTTAATTAATAAAAATTATATTAGTGTTAAATTAAAAAAAATTGCCACTAATCATTTTGAAATAAAAGCTAAAATAAATGGTAAAAAAGGACGATTTATTTTAGATACTGGAGCTTCAAACTCATGTGTTGGTTTTGATGAAATTGAAAAATTTAAATTAAAAACGGAAGTATCAGAACATAAAGCAGCCGGTGCAGGTCCGGAAGAAATTGACACTCAAATTTCTAAAAAAAATAACATTAAAATAGGCGACTTTAAAATTAAAAAAGTCCCTTTAGTGCTCATTGATTTATCACACATCAATAATGCCCTAACAAAACAAGATGCCAAACCCGTAAATGGAATAATTGGTGCTGATGTTTTAGATGAAGGTAATGCAATTATAGATTATAAAAAGAGAAAATTATATCTCTGTAAATAGTAACTTAACCTATCTATATTACAGGTTAAAACGAATACATAACCAATAACATGACTAAAGATCAACGATATAACCTTAGAGGAGTTTCAGCATCAAAAGAAGATGTGCACAAAGCCATTAGCAATATTGACAAAGGTCTTTTCCCTAAAGCTTTTTGTAAAATTGTGCCTGATTATTTAACTAATGATGATGATTATTGCTTAATTATGCATGCCGATGGTGCAGGAACAAAATCGTCTTTGGCCTATATGTATTGGAAAGAAACTGGCGATATTTCAGTTTGGAAAGGTATTGCCCAAGATGCTCTAATAATGAATATTGACGATTTATTATGTGTAGGAGCAACTGACAATATCATGCTATCTTCAACCATTGGACGAAATAAAAATTTAATTCCTGGCGAAGTTATTTCTGCCATTATCAATGGTTCTGAAGAACTTATTACTGATTTAGGCAAACATGGTGTTACAATAAAATCAACAGGTGGAGAAACAGCAGATGTTGGCGATTTGGTGAGAACAATTATTGTAGATTCAACAGTTACTGCCAGAATGAAACGTAGTGATGTCATTGACAATGCTAATATAAAAGCAGGTGATGTTATTGTTGGATTGTCTTCTTTTGGACAAGCCACTTACGAATCTGAATATAATGGTGGCATGGGAAGTAACGGCCTCACTTCTGCCCGCCACGATGTATTTAGTAAATATTTAGCCCAAAAATATCCTGAAAGTTACGACCACGCTGTACCTGAAGATTTAGTATATTCTGGAAATGTAAAACTTACAGATACTGTAGAAAATTCTCCTATAAATGCGGGTAAATTGGTACTTTCACCTACCAGAACCTACGCTCCGATTATTAAAGAGATTTTAAAAAATTATCGTTCTCAAATACATGGAATGGTACATTGTAGTGGTGGAGCTCAAACAAAAATTCTACATTTTATAGATAATTTACACATAATTAAAGATAATTTATTTGATGTCCCTCCTCTTTTTCAACTAATTCAAAAACAATCAAATACAGACTGGAAAGAAATGTATCAAGTATTTAATTGTGGACATAGAATGGAATTATATGTACCTGAAGAAATTGCAGCAGACCTTATAAAAATTTCAAGATCCTATAGTGTTGATGCTCAAATTATTGGAAAAGTTGAATCCTCTTTAACTAAAAAACTAACTATTAAAAGTGAATTTGGTACATTTGTGTATTAACCATCAATCCACAAATGAAATCAACCCTAAAACTAATAGCCATTATTACTTTAATTTTGGCTTTTTCGTGTACCCCAAAATCTAAAGACAAAAAAGTTCTTGTATTTACTAAAACAGCTGGTTTTAAACACGGCTCAATCCCTTCTGGTATAAAAGCCATTATTAAAATAGGAGCTGAACATGGCTTTTTAGTAGACACTACTGATAATTCCAATTGGTTTACCGAAGAAAAACTAAAAAACTATTCTGCAGTAATTTTTTTAAATACTACGGGAGACGTATTAAATCAAAGTCAGCAATCTAATTTCGAAAGATACATTCAAGCTGGAGGAGGATTTGTAGGCATTCATGCCGCTTCCGACACGGAATACGACTGGCCGTGGTATGGAAATTTAGTAGGTGCCTATTTTGTAAATCACCCAAAAATTCAAGAAGCTACCTTAAACGTAACAGACATTACTCATATTTCTACTCAACACTTAAAAAGTACTTGGGTAAAAACTGACGAATGGTACAACTTTAAGGATATTAATCCGAATATTAATGTACTACTTAAAATAGACGAAAACTCATACTCAGGAGGTACTAATGCTAACAATCATCCTATGAGCTGGTACCATAATTATGATGGCGGTAGAGCTTTCTATACTGGAATAGGACACACCAATGAAACTTATCAAGATTCTCTATTTCTTTCTCATTTATCAGGAGGTATACAGTATGCTATTGGAGACAATATATTAGATTACGGAAAGGCAACTACTGAAAAAATACCTAATGAAAATAGATTTGTAAAAACGGTATTAGATTTTAATTTAGACGAACCTATGGAATTGGATGAAGTTCCTGGAAAAGGCATCCTATTTATTGAACGTAGAGGAAACATAAAATTTTTCGATTTTAAAGAGAATAAAACTAAAGAAATTGCCAAAATAGACGTCTTTTATGGTAACGAAGATGGTTTGTTAGGGTTAGCCGTTGACCCAAACTTCGAACAAAATAATTGGATATATTTATTCTACTCAAAACCAGGTGACGAACCCTTACAGCATGTATCTCGTTTTGATTTAGTAAATAATGAATTACACCTAAACTCAGAAAAAATATTACTAGAAATTCCTGTTATAAGAGAATGTTGCCATAGTGGTGGAGTATTAGAATTTGGACCAGACGGAAACTTATTTATTGGTATTGGAGACAATACCAACCCATTTGAATCTAATGGCTATGCTCCTATTGACGAACGTGAAGGTAGAGCTCTTTGGGATGCACAAAAATCAGCTGCTAACTCCAATGACTTACGTGGAAAAATTCTAAGAATTAAACCTGAACCTGACGGCACATATTCAATACCAGAAGGCAATTTATTTTCTAAAGGCACTCCTAAAACTCGTCCTGAAATTTATATTATGGGCAACAGAAATCCTTTTCGTTTGTCTATTGATAGTAAAACGGGATTTCTATATTGGGGTGATGTTGGACCTGATGCTGGAAAAGACAATCCCAATCGTGGTCCAAAAGGAATGGGTGAATTTGACCAAGCTAGAGAAGCTGGTTTTTATGGTTGGCCTTACACAAGAGGAAACAACCAAGCATATAACGATTTTGACTTTGCAACAAATACGTCGGGTCCTAAATTTGACCCAAACGATATTATAAATAATTCTCCACACAACACAGGCATCCAAAAACTGCCTCCAATAAAAGAATCTCAAATTTGGTATTCTTATGATGCTTCTGAAGAATTTCCTTGGCTAGGAATTGGTGGTGTAAACCCTATGTCTGGCCCAGTTTTTCATAAAGATGATTTTCCTAATGCGAAATCAACTTTTCCTGAATATTTTGAAAATAAATTATTTGTATATGAATGGATGCGTGATTGGATTTATATAGTTACACTAGATGATGAGTACAATTACGTTAAAGCAGATGCCTTTATGCCCAGTACTGAATTTTCTCATCCTATGGATATGATTTTTGGTTCAGATGGAAATTTGTACACCTTAGAGTACGGCCAAGCTTGGAACAAAAGAAATATGGACGCTCGTTTAAGTAGAATTGAATATATTGAAGGAAACAGAAAACCTATTGCAACTATAGAGAATGACCATACCATTGGCGGAGAACCTCTAACTGTTAAATTTAGAGGTGATAAATCAGAAGATTATGATAATGACGAACTAACTTATGAGTGGTCTTATAACAACAAAGTACAATCTACTGAAAAAAATCCAACGTTTACATTTGACAAAATTGGAACTTACAATGTAGAGCTTAAAGTAACAGACCAATTCGGCGAAAGCTCTACCGCTATAAGCAAAATATTAGTAGGAAATGATATTCCTGAAATAGAGATTACCACAAACAACTCCAACCCTTATTACTGGAAAGGAAGATCTGTAAATTATAGCATTTCAGTAACCGATAAACAAGATGGCAGCACACTAAACAATACTATAGACCACAAAAATGTTAAAGTGTCATTAAACTACATTCCACAAGGTAAAGATATAGTTAAAGCCACTATAGGGCATCAACAGATAATAGATCCTGAAGGTAAAACTATCATTGAAAATGGAGACTGTAAAGCTTGTCATGCTATTGATACAAAAGTGAATGGTCCTAGTTATAAAGAAATTGCGAATAAATATAGCAAAAAAGATATAGGATATTTAATAGATAAAATTTTAAATGGAGGATCTGGTGTTTGGGGAGAAACAATGATGGTGGCTCACCCAACATTAAGCACTAGTGATGCGAATAAAATTGTTGATTATATTTTATCTCTAAAACTAGAAAGTAATACAACTAAATTATTACCATTAGATGGAACTTTAACTTTTAATGAGCATAATAATAAAGATAAAAACGGAGTCTATATTTTAACAGTTACTTATAAAGACAAAGGAAAAAAAGGGTTAGAAAATGCAGAACTTATTGCTAGAAAACAACTCGTTTTTAAATCACCCTATATTGAAACACAAAAAGCCAATGAGAAAAGCGAAGGACTAAACAATTGGAAAGCAAAAGACAGTCAAGTTTTAGGAGGTATTAAAGACAATACTTTTCTTAAATTTAATAAAATAGACTTTAATGGATTAAAAAGCATTGATTTTTCAGCCTATTTTGCTCAAAACTACAATTACAACGGTACTATTGAACTTAGAATAGGTTCAAAAACAGGTAAATTAATTGGAAAAACCAATTTAAATTATTTCAATAAAAAAGACAGTAAAATAAAAAACTACAACATAAAAATAGTTCCAACAAATGAAGTTGCAGACCTATTTTTAGTATTTAAAAATAAAACTAACAAAAAGCAATATATTTGTAATGCTCATGCTTTACAACTAAATTATTAACCTTTAAACAATTATTTTTGTAACAAAACTTTCGTTAAAACAACTAACATTTCTAAACCATCAACATGATATTAAGATTTTTTAACTTGCAGTGGAAACAATTTTTCCGGTCTTCATACTGGCAAAAAAACGTAGTTATAAATATCTTAATGGTATTTTTTGCCATATATTTTATGTTAATTTTTTTAGGATTAGGTTTTGGGCTATATCCTTTATTAAAAGAACAATTTCCCAATCAAGACCCATTACTTATTGTAAATAACTATCTTTTTTACTGGCTATTGGGCGATTTATTAATGCGTTTTTTCTTTCAGAAATTACCTGTAATGAATATAAAGCCATTACTCACCTTACCTATAAAAAGAAACAGTATTTTACATTATATATTAGGGAGATCTGCTTTATCTTTTTTTAACTTTTTACCGTTATTTACAATCATACCTTTTGGTATAATTTTACTTTTAAATGGCTATATGACATCTGTAGTATTTACTTGGATGTTTCTAATAGTTATCCTTACATTAATTACCAACTTTTTAAATTTTATTATAGAAAGTAAATCTGCCGAAACGGAATTGTCTTTTTTACCCATTTTAGCTTTTTCAGGAATCTTATTTGGACTCAACTATTTTAATATTATTTCATTTACAGATATTATAGGCAATACCATAAATGCCATTACAACAGATTCAATATTTTTAATTATTCCTATTGCCATTTTAATTACTCTCTATTATGCAAATTATTATATCTTAAAACAGAAATTATACATAGACCAATCACTTAAAGCCAAAACAGAAATTGCCACAACAACAGATATGGCTTGGACACGAAGATTTGGCTCAGTTGCACCCTTTTTACAACTCGATTTAAAATTACTTTGGCGTAATAAAAGACCGCGTTCTTCAGTATTTATTGTAGCTATTGGTTTGTTTTATGGACTGTTTTTTTATCCGAATCCTACTTATCAAAATATGGTAGCATTTTATGTGTTTGTAGGAATTTTTGTAACAGGTATTTTTATGATCAATTTTGGCCAATTTATTCCAGCTTGGGATAGTGGCTACTATAAATTATTAATGAGCCAAAACATTAAATATAAAGAATACCTCAGTTCAAAACATAAATTGATGATGATGAGTGCCATTTTAATGTTTATTTTAAGTATTCCCTATGTCTATTTTGGCTGGAAGGTATTAGTAGTGCATTTTGCTGCTATGATTTATAATATTGGTGTAAACTCTCATGTACTTTTATATGGAGGGTCTTTTAACCGTAAAAAAATTGACTTAAATCAACGGGCAGCCTTTAACTATCAAGGAACTGGGGCCGTACAATGGATAATTGGTTTTCCTCTTCTAATAATCCCAATGGTTTTGTTTTACATTCCCTATAAGTTTATCAATTTTGAAGCAGGACTTGCAACCTTAATAATTTTAGGAATCATTGGTATTGTTTTTCATCAAAAAATAATGATAGCCATTACTAAAAAATATATAGATAGCAAGTATAAAATGATTGAAGCTTTTAATCAAGATAATTAAAACCTATTTATTATTTATTAGTAGAAATACCAAACCTAAATATTTAAGTCTATAAAATTTAAAAAGATGATAAAAGCAACAAATATTTCTAAAAAATACGGACAAACAACTGTATTACAATTAGAAAACTTAGAAATTCCAAAAGGTCAATCTTTTGGATTGGTAGGAAATAACGGAGCTGGAAAAACTACTTTTTTTAATTTGCTGTTAGACTTGATACAACCAACAACAGGATCAATTACCAATAATAAAATTCAAGTCGATAAAAGTGAGGACTGGAAACCTTTTACCGCTGCATTTATTGATGAAAGTTTTTTAATTGGCTACTTAACCCCTGAAGAATATTTCTATTTTATTGGTGAGTTACGCGGCATGAACAAAGCTGATGTAGATACTTTTTTAGAACCTTTTGAAGAATTATTTAATGGTGAAATTATAGGCAAACGCAAATATTTACGCGATTTATCTAAAGGGAATCAGAAAAAAGCTGGTATTGTAGCTGCATTAATTGGAAACCCAGAAGTTATCATTTTAGATGAACCTTTTGCTAATTTAGACCCAACGACACAAATTCGCCTTAAAAAATTGCTTAAATCATTAACAGAAGAAAACAAAGCTACAATTTTAATTTCTAGTCATGACCTTGGCCATGTAACCGAAGTCTGTGAACGTATTGTAGTGTTGGAAAAAGGAGAACTGATTAAAGATATTGAAACTTCAGAAGCCACATTAAAAGAATTAGAAGGACATTTTTCACTATAAAATCCTATCCCCAGCCCTTTCAGAAAGAAAAGAGGGTTTCTTTGTTATTTAATTTATTTCATTAGAATGGATTGTCCCCTTTGAGGATTATCGAAATGAAAATGTATTTTCATTGAAGATACCGAGCGTAGCTCAATAGGGGTGTTCATACTGATAACTAAAAAATCACCATTAATAACTCATTATTTCAAAGAGAAATTTTTATACATAATTTTCTTATGTATAAGTAAATTATGTATATTTGTTTTATGGGAAATCAAAAATTATACAAAGGTACTTTACAAACCATCATACTTCAATTACTAGAAAAGCAAGATAAAATGTATGGTTATGAAATTACCCAAAAGGTAAAAGAACTCACTAAAGGGGAATTAAAAATCACCGAAGGTGCCCTCTACCCTACATTACACAAACTAGAAGCGGAAGGCTTATTAGATGTTGAAATTGTAAACATTGGCAACCGAATGCGTAAATACTACAAACTTACAGAGCAAGGCACCAAAGAAACGGTTAACCGTATGGCAGAACTGGAGACTTTCCTCAAAACAATGCAAACGATTATTAACCCGAAATTGGCTTAATATGCAACTAACAAAACAACACATACAATCTCTCTACGATTTCGTTGAACAACACAAAGTCGAATACTACGATTTACAAACAGAACTGGTAGACCATCTTGCAAACGACATTGAACAAATTTGGAAAAAGGAACCTAACCTCACTTTTGAGCAAGCTAGATATAAAGCTACCATAAAATTTGGACTCAAAGGATTTTCAAAATTTGTAAGTCAACGCGAAAAAACTATGAAAAAGGAAAATTGGAAAAGGTTTAGACACCATTTTGTAGCGTTTTTTTCATTCCCAAAAATAATGATAACATTATTTTTTACAGCAATTATTTATTTAGGTTTTGACATGGTTGCTGACAAGTATTCTTTTCTAGTGTATAGCATAACTGTCATTTACTCAATAGCCTTTATTTATGCATTGTATTTAACAATAAAACTTAAAGTACGTAAAAGAAAAACAGGAAAACGATGGTTGTTTGAAGACATTGTAATCAAGTCTAACTCTGTATTACTTTTTACAGTATTAGTACAACCCTATCCATTTTATAACTATTTACTCAGAAATATCACCATAAATTGGTCCATAACAATTCAGTTATTATCGACTTTCGGAATAGTACTAATTTCTTTGCTATTTTATATAACACTTTGGGTTATTCCGCCAAAATTTGAGGCAACAATCAAAAAACATGATATTGCTCAATGAAAATAACTAAAACACATATCGACCAACTCTACACATTTACAGAAAAACATTATGTAGAATGGTACGACCTGCAAACCGAATTGGTAGATCATCTCGCCAATGATATTGAACAAATATGGAGCGAAAATCCAAAATTATCTTTTGAAGACGCAAGAGACAACTCTTTTAAAAAATTTGGAATAATAGGCTTTTCTAGTGTGGTTGAAAAACGTCAAAAAGCACTTAACAAAAAATATTGGTTGTTAATATTAAAAGAATTTAAGTTATTTTTTAGTCTCCCTAAAATACTCTTAACAGCTTTTTTAATAGTTTCTTACTTCTCTATTCTTAATTTTTTAGAAAATAAAAACATATTGATTAGTGCTTCTTTAACAGTATTAGTTTTAATTCAATTTTTATTTATCTATAAAACATTTAAAAAGATTAGAAAAAAACAAAAGGCTACAAATAAAAAATGGTTGTCTGAAAATATTATGGCTACATTTGGGGGTTTGGGCTTCTTTGTTACGATTCCTTTTCAGATTTATCAAACCATTAGCTATTCACTTCCAAATAATTATTGGTTACTTTGGACCCTCTCAATTTTTGTAATCAGCTATTCAATTGTACTGTATATTGCCATCAAAATTATTCCAAACAAAATGACAGAATACATGGTTAAAAACTATCCAGAATATCAACCAATTCTATAATTTCTAGTATATTTGAACTTTTCTAATATAGTACACAATAATTCATTTATTTTTTAGTTACACTACTAGACAAATTCGAATTTTGATTAAAAAGTTTTTCCTCTGGCTTTTCTTAAGTGCGTTTTTTGTATTATTTTTTAGTTGCTCTACTAAAAAAAATACAATAATAAGTAGAAATATGCACGCACTCGCTACCAAGTATAATGTGCTATACAATGGTCAGGTTGCTTTTGACCAAGCTAAACTTCAATTAGACGATAATTATAAAGATAATTTCTGGGAACTTTTACCTATTGAACCACTAAAAATTGAGGAAGACGATAAACAAATTTTATTAAACCCTTCCGCTCCTCCTTCCGAAAAAAATGATGAGGGCACTAGTACAGCTACAGGTTTTGATCGTGCTGAAGAAAAAGCTGTAAAAGCCATTCAAAAACACGGTATGGATATCAACGGAAAAGAACGCAACCGTCAAATTGATGATGCTTACTTACTGCTAGGAAAGTCTAGATATTATTCTCAACGTTTTGTTCCTGCTCTTGAAGCCTTTAATTTTATACTAGGAAACTACACCGAACATGAATTAAGAGACGAAACCCGTGTTTGGCAAGCAAAAACTTTAGTTCGCTTACAAAACGAAGAACTTGCTATTGAAACGTTACAATATTTATTAAAAAACTTAAACTTACCTTTAGAACTTGTTGAAGATGGGCATACAGCTATGGCAATGGCGTATAAAGCTCTTGACAGCTCTCAATTAGTATTAAAACATTTAGACAGTGCTGTACTCTTTTCAATTGACCCTAAACAAAAAGCTAGAAACCTATTTATTTTAGGACAACTTTATAGAAATGAGCAAAAAATTGATTCTTCAAATTTATATTTCGAAAGACTAATAAATTTTAAAAAAGCACCTTTACGATATAAAATTCATGCCCAAATAGATAGAGCTAAAAATTATACTAAAAAAGATTCTACACCATTACTATTAGCTCGGTTAAAAAAAACAATTAAAGACAGAGACAATAGACCCTTTTTAGATGAATTATATTATCATAAAGGACGTATAGAATACCTGAATGATAGTGTAAAAATTGCTTTAAATGATTTTGAAAAATCTTTAAGAGTACAAAATGCTAAGGAATATCAAAAAGAATTAACTTATGAAGCCATAGGTAACATTTATTTTGATAAAGCTAAATTTGAATTGGCTGGAGCTTATTACGACAGTATTATAGCGATTACAAAAAATAAAAACGAAAAACGAATTAGACGCCTTGTCAGAAAACGTGAAAGTTTAGATGAAGTTATTGCTTATGAACATATAGCAAATACCAATGATAGTATTTTAAAAATTGCATCATTATCAAAAACAGAACAAGAAGCTTATTTCCAACAACATATAGATAGTCTCAAAAAAATTGATGAGTTAGCAAAAATTAGACTAGAAAATTCTTTAACAAATACTACCGGGTTTGGAAACTTATCTGATGACACTTCAAAAAGCAGTTCAAAAGGTGGTAAATTTTACTTTTACAATAATAATGTAGCTGGATTTGGACAACAAGAATTTAAAAGAACTTGGGGCAATAGAGCTTTAGAAGACAACTGGCGTATTTCTGCAAAAAAATCAACTATTAGAGAAAACAAACAAACGGATATTGCTATTGCGGAAGATAATTTTGATACAACAAAAAAATATGATTTAGATTACTATATAAGTAGAATTCCCACTAAAAAAAGTGAACTAGATAGTATTAATACTGTTCGTAATGATGCTTATTATAAATTAGGTGTCCTTTATAAGGATCAATTCAAAGAGTACCCTTTGGCTGCTGAACGCTTAGAAAAATTATTAACTTATAACCCTGCAGAAAAATTAATTCTTCCCATAAATTATCATTTATATAAAATTTATGCTAATTTTGATGAGGAGAAAAGCAATAAATATAAAAATATTGTCGTTACTAATTATCCGAACTCTAGGTATACTAGTATTATTCTAAACCCAGATAAAGTAGCAGCTTCAAAGGATGCAAATTCACCAGAAGCTATTTATAATGATGTGTATTGTGATTATGATTTTCAACATTACACAAGAGCGTATCAAAAAACTGAAAAGGCTATAGAGCAGTTTAAAGACGAACCTATTGTTCCTAAATTTGAGTTATTAAAAGCTCATATTTTAATGAAAACAAAAGGTACAGAAGCCTTTAAAGAAGCCTTAAGTTTTGTTGCTCTAAGTTATCCAAATACTGAAGAAGGAAAACGTGCTGTAGAAATTTTAGAAAATTTTGATAACGACTCAGTAAATTAAAAAAGTATAAGCTAATAATAAGAAAAGAAAAATTTATTGCTCCCCTACAAGTAATAAACTATTAAACAAAGTATTAACTTAAAAAGATTAATTATGTTTTCTGAAAAAAAAACAAACCCAGGACAAGTATTAGAAAGAAATATTATTGGAAAAAACTCTTCTTTTGTAGGTGATATAAAATCAGAAGGTGATTTTAGAATAGATGGTAAAGTAGAAGGTAATATTAAAACTTCTGGTAGGGTTGTAATTGGCAAAGAAGGTATGGTTGACGGTACTATTGACTGTAGTAATGCTGATATTGAAGGTAAATTTTCTGGAAACTTAAATGTTGACGAATTACTATCATTAAAGTCAACAGCTACTATCAATGGAGAGGTTGTTTTAGGCAAATTATCAGTTGAACCTGGTGCTAATTTTAATGCTTCATGTAATATGAAAGGAAATATTAAAGCACTCAAAAATGAGCAACAACAAAATAGAAAAGCAGAGAAAACAGCTTAATTCTTATGCTCGATATTCAGGTATA
Source organism: Aureibaculum marinum (assembly GCF_003813905.1). Lineage (GTDB taxonomy): Bacteria > Bacteroidota > Bacteroidia > Flavobacteriales > Flavobacteriaceae > Aureibaculum > Aureibaculum marinum. The sequence continues at coordinate 87,004 of NZ_RPFJ01000030.1, read as the reverse complement.
GCCATACAAATGATGGCTATTATCGGAATTGGCACTTTTGCAGGTGTAAAATTAGACGAACTTTATCCGAACAATTACAATATCTATACAATTGTATTATCTTTGGCGTTTGTTTTAATTTCAATTTATATTGTAATTAAACGAATACTATCAGCCTCTAAAGATGACAATTAAATGAATACAATTTTTAAGAAAAGACAAAGCTCTTTTTTAATTACACTAGTATCTTTTGCATTAATACTTTTTGCAATTCATAGTTACATAGCACATTACTTTGTTAATGTTACCTTTTTCTTTCCAATTTGGCAAATTTATGCATTCCATTGTTTTGTAACATTTATAGTATATTCAATTATAAACTACAAGCACTCTCAAGGCAAATCAGAGATTTTTAATATTTTTTTGGTGAGTACATTATTAAAAATGATTATTGCATTATTATTTTTATTACCACTACTACTTTCAGATATTGAAAACAAAAAACCAGATGTGTTCAACTTTTTTATCCCTTATTTTTGTTTTTTAGCTTTTGAAGTCTATTGTATTACAAGTTTATTGAAAGAAAAATAATTGTATTATTTTTTTATTAAAAAAGTAAGGATTTTCTTTTCTCAAAGTAGTATTAATTTGATATAATCTTTCTTCTAAATTTCTTGTTCTAAATTGTTGTAATAATATAAAATCAAGAAAGTCTTAAACCTGTTAATTATTGAAGATTACAAACTAATTATAAATAATTACAAATTAATCTTAGAGAATGCCAATATCGATTTTAAATTGATATAGCTACTAATTGTGATGATGCATTTCATAAAATTAACACTACATGTAATAAAAAAATTGAAATTATTTTCTTAGAGCTTCACTCTCCAACCTCTAAAGACGATCAAATTTTATTTAGATTAGGATTTAGGTATAAAAATTAGACCTGTTACTTCTCCATCCCAAAGAATTATAAACATTACCTTAAATAACAACTACCACACCTATATCATTCTTAAAATTATAAAACCTATGGCTTTGATTCTAAAAAGCGAAGCCATCCTATTGAGATTATAGCAGAAATAAAAAAATTTATCATAAAGTTGTTAGATGAGTTAAAAGAAAATATTTCGGTATCCTTTTACATGCTTAAAAAAAACCACTGACAAATTTTATGTATTAGAATATGAAGAAATTACTTCAAAGAACAACCATAAAAACTTATAAAAAACCCCAAATTTTGATAACGAATTTCACCAAGAGATTAATGTGCAAATAAATCATTAAAATAATATTTGTCATTTAATTAAATGTCCTTACATTTGCACCGAATTTGAAGAGACACCTTTTTTAATTTAATACGTAATGCAAATCAACACTTTAAGAATATTTTTATTAGCTTTATTATGTTCTGTTTCTTTTGATGCATTCGCTTCGAATGAAGAGGATAGCAGCGGCGAAAAATTCGACCCTAAGGCAATGATTATGCATCACGTAAAAGATGCTCATGGTTTTCATCTTTGGGATTGGAACGGACATCCTGTTTCAATATCTCTTCCAATTATTTTATGGACCGATAATGGATTAACAACCTTTATGTCTTCAGAATTTCATCACGATTTCGAAGGCAAGCATATTGTAGAAAAAGACGGTCAAAAATTTGTCAATTACCACGAGAAAATATACCAATTAAAAGAAGGAGAAACAACTATTGCCTTTGATGAAGAACATCATCCAATAAACGCCACTCAACCTTTGAATTTCTCTATTACCAAAAACGTTTTTATGATGTGGGTGTCTGTTGTGGTATTGTTACTTATTTTTGTAAGTACCTCAAGACGCTATAAAAAATCAGAAAACTATGTACCTAAAGGAATTGCAAAATTCACTGAACCTCTAATTGTTTTTGTTAGAGACGAAATTGCAAAACCCATGATAGGAGAAAAAAAATATAAAAGATTTATGCCGTTTTTATTAACTGTATTTTTCTTTATTTGGATTAATAATATATTTGGATTAATCCCAATTATAAATGGAGCAAATGTTAGTGGAAATATCGCATTCACTTTAACCTTAGCTGTATTTACATTTTTAATTACCTTATTTAGTGGTAATAAAAATTATTGGAAACATATTTTTTGGATGCCAGGAGTAGCTGTGCCAATGAAAATATTTTTAATGCCAATTGAAATTGTAGGTATGTTTGTAAAACCAATCTCTTTAATGATTCGTTTGTTTGCAAACATTACAGCAGGACACATTATTATATTATCATTAATGTCCTTAATATTTATTTTTGAATCTATTGCTGTAGCACCAGTTTCAGTAGGATTCTCTTTATTTATATCAATAATAGAAATTGTAGTAACTGCAATTCAAGCATATATATTTACTGTGTTGTCTGCCTTATATTTTGGAATGGCAACCGAAGAAGATCATCATTAATTAATTTAAATTTTATAACTATGACAATTACAGGAATCGCGGCATTAGGAGCTGGAATGGCAGTAATCGGAGCTGGAATAGGAATTGGACGTATTGGAGAGTCAGCAATGGATGCTATGGCTCGTCAACCAGAAATCCAAGGAAAAATTCAAACTTCGGCACTTATTTTAGCAGCCTTCGTTGAAGCCGTAGCACTATTTGGTGTTGTTGCTTCATTGATCGTTTAATTATGATTTAGAAATACAGGAGTAACGGTTGGTTACTTCTGTATTTTTTATAATAATTTAATACCAAGCCTTAAAGCAGAAAAAAAGGTAGTTGTAATTTTAAATTAAGGTAATAATAATTTTTACCCAATAACAAAAAAATATAAGAAATGGATTTAATTACACCAGGATTAGGACTGGTCTTTTGGACCGTAATTACATTTTTGTTTTTACTTTTTATTTTAACAAAATTTGCATGGAAACCTATTTTAGGTGCCGTTAACGAAAGAGAAGACTCTATTAAAAATGCACTTTTGGAAGCTGATAAAGCCCGCCAAGAAATGGAAGATTTAAAATCTGACAATCAAAAGATTTTAAAAGAAGCTCGTGCAGAAAGAGATGCCATGCTAAAAGAAGCTCACGATATTAAAGAAAAAATAATATCTGAAGCTAAAGAACAAGCCAAAGAACAAGCAAATAAATTGGTAGAACAAGCTAAAGCTACTATTGAAAACGAAAAATTAAATGCAATTACCGATTTAAAAAATCAAGTAGCAGCATTATCTATTGATATCGCTGAAAAAGTAGTTAAAGAACAACTTTCTAATAGAGAAAAACAAGACAAATTAGTAGAAAGTATGTTAAATGAAGTAAATTTAAATTAATAATGAAACACTCTAGAGCTGCCCTAAGATATGCCAAAGCAGTTTTAAGTCTATCTTTAGATTTAAACACTGCCGATAAGGTAAATGAGGACATGAAGTCCATCTCTACTACCATTGCTGGAAGTAAAGAGTTGGAAATAATGTTGAGTAGCCCAGTGATAAAAACAAAAGTTAAAAAATCTGCTTTATTAGCCGTATTTAAAAATTTAAATAACACTACAATAGGTCTAATAGATCAATTGATAGAAAATAAAAGATTACCACTTTTAGCTAATATTGCTAAACAATATGGCATTATATACAACTATCATATAGGTACGCAAGTAGCTAAGGTTACAACTGCTATACCATTAACAGAAGCTTTAGAAAAAAAGGTACTGGCTAAAGTTAAGGAAATGATAGGTAAAACAGTAGATTTAGAAAAAATTGTGGACCCATCAATTATTGGCGGATTTATTTTACGTGTTGGTGACAAACAATTTGACGCTAGTATTTCTGGAAAAATAAAAAATTTACGTAGAGAATTTGAAGCGAATCATTACGTAAAGAAAATTTAATATACTCTCTAACTTTATTGAAGAGTATACTATAAAAAGAGGATAAAGTAATTAACAAATGCTGAAATGAATTCAGCATAATTAATTAAAAATTAATTAAATGGCAACAATTAATCCCGCTGAAGTATCAGCAATTTTAAAACAACAATTATCAGGTTTTGATGGTAAAGCTACCTTAGACGAAGTCGGAACTGTATTACAAATAGGTGATGGTATTGCACGTGTTTATGGCTTAGCCAACGTACAATACGGTGAATTAGTAGAATTTGAAGGCGGATTGGAAGGTATGGTACTTAACCTTGAAGAAGATAATGTTGGTGTTGTTTTATTAGGTGACTCAACCAAGATTAAAGAAGGTGCTACAGTTAAACGTACTGAAAGAATTTCTTCTCTAAGAGTTGGTGAAGGTATAGTAGGTAGAGTTGTTAATACTTTAGGCGAGCCTATTGATGGTAAAGGTCCTATTACTGGAAAAACTTATGAAATGCCTTTAGAGCGTAAAGCTCCAGGTGTAATTTATCGTGAGCCTGTTACCGAACCGTTGCAAACAGGTATAAAAGCTATTGATGCTATGATTCCTGTTGGTAGAGGACAACGTGAACTTATTATTGGTGACCGTCAAACAGGTAAATCAACTGTTGCTATAGATACTATTCTAAATCAAAAAGAATTTTATGATGCGGGTAACCCTGTTTACTGTATCTATGTTGCCATAGGCCAAAAAGGTTCTAATGTAGCTGCTATTGCTAATATGTTAGAAGAGCGTGGTGCATTAGCCTATACTACTATTGTAGCTGCAAATGCTTCTGATCCTGCTCCAATGCAGGTTTATGCTCCAATGGCTGGTGCAGCAATTGGAGAATATTTTAGAGATACTGGTCGCCCTGCATTAATTGTCTATGATGATTTATCGAAACAAGCTGTTGCCTACCGTGAGATTTCTTTATTATTAAGAAGACCTCCAGGACGTGAAGCTTACCCTGGTGACGTATTTTATCTACACTCAAGATTATTAGAACGCTCTGCTAAGATTATTAGTGATGATACTATTGCTAAACAAATGAATGACGTTCCTGAATCTATAAAAGATTTAGTAAAAGGTGGAGGTTCATTAACAGCATTACCTATTATTGAAACACAAGCAGGTGACGTATCAGCATATATTCCAACAAATGTAATTTCTATTACAGACGGACAAATATTCTTAGAATCTGATTTGTTTAACTCTGGTGTTAGACCAGCAATTAACGTAGGTATATCTGTATCTCGTGTAGGTGGAAATGCACAAATTAAATCAATGAAAAAAGTAGCTGGTACCTTAAAATTAGATCAAGCTCAATATCGTGAATTAGAAGCTTTTGCCAAATTTGGTTCAGATTTAGATGCTGCTACAATGAATGTAATTGAAAAAGGTAAACGTAATGTTGAAATTTTAAAACAAGCTCAAAATGACCCGTTTACTGTTGAAGATCAAATTGCAATCATTTATGCTGGATCAAAAAATTTACTAAAAAATGTTCCAGTAGAAAAAGTAAAAGAGTTTGAAAAAGAATTTCTATCCTTTCTAAACACTAAACATAGAGATACTCTTGATACTTTAAAATCAGGAAAATTAACTGATGAAGCTATTGCTGTAATTGAAAATGTAGCTAAAGAATTATCTGAGAAATATTAGTAACTAGACTTGGGTATTTAGATACGAGGTTTAAATTTTAGATCTAAATATTTTATATTAGAGAAAAATGGCAAATTTAAAAGAAATACGAAACAGAATTACATCTATTGGTTCAACCATGCAGATTACTAGTGCTATGAAAATGGTATCTGCTGCAAAGTTGAAAAAAGCTCAAGATGCAATTACTGCGATGCGTCCATATTCTAATAAATTAACAGAATTACTTCAAAGTCTAAGTGCTACATTAGAAGGTGATGTAAATAGTGTTTATGCTGAAAAAAGAGAAGTTAACAACGTTCTTTTAGTAGTTATTACTTCTAACAGAGGCCTTTGTGGTGCTTTTAATTCATCTGTAATAAAAAAGGCTCTTGATATTATAAACATTTCTTACTCCGATAAAAACGTAGACATTGTAACAATTGGCAAAAAAGCCAATGACGCATTTTCAAAAAAACACAACGTTATTGCCAACGACAGTGATTTATTTGATGATTTAACTTTTGAAAATACTGCAAAAATTGCAGAGTTTTTAATGAAGAAATATGCTGATAGTTCTTATGATAGAATTGAATTGGTATATAATAGATTTAAAAATGCAGCGACTCAAATTGAGACTAACGAGCAATTTTTACCAATTGTGGCTGAAACTAATGAAGAAAATTCGAATTTAGATTACATTTTTGAACCTTCAAAGTTAGAAATTGTAGAGGGTTTAATTCCCAAATCGTTAAAAATGCAATTGTATAAAGCAGTTAGAGATTCTTTTGCTTCTGAACATGGTGCTCGTATGACCGCAATGCACAAAGCAACTGATAATGCTACAGAACTACGTGATGAGTTATTATTAACCTACAATAAAGCTCGTCAAGCAGCTATTACTAACGAAATTTTAGAAATTGTAGGTGGTGCCGAAGCTCTTAACAATTAAGAATAAATTGCTACAACCAAAGCAATCTAATAAATAACCTATACAAACACCCATAGATTTAATATCTTTGGGTGTTTTTTATTGATATATATGGCACAAAAAATATTATTTCTAGATAGCAACCATCCTCTTCTAAAAAAAGGATTAGAAAACTTAGGATTTATTTGCGATGAAGATTTTACCTCGTCAAAAGAAAAAATTGAACAGATACTAAATGATTACCAAGGTTTAGTAATAAGAAGTAGATTTACAATAGACAAAAATTTTATAGACAGCTCAAAAAATCTAAAGTTTATAGCACGAGTTGGTGCTGGTTTAGAAAATATTGACACCGCTTATGCCACCTTAAAAAATATAAAACTAATTGCTGCACCTGAAGGAAATAGAAATGCAGTTGGTGAGCATGCTTTAGGTATGCTACTTTCTCTTTTTAACAATCTAAATATAGCAGATAAACAAGTAAGAAAAGGTCAATGGCTTCGAGAAGAAAATCGTGGACTAGAACTTGACGGAAAAACTGTTGGAATTATTGGATATGGAAATATGGGAAAATCTTTTGCAAAAAAACTACAAGGTTTTGATGTTGAAATACTTTGTTATGATATAAAACCTAATGTTGGTGATAAAAACTGCAAACAAGTACCTTTAACAGAACTTCAGACCAAAGCTGATATTGTTAGTTTACATACTCCACAAACACCATTCACCTTAAACATGATAAACACAAATTTTATTAATGCCTTTCAAAAACCCTTTTGGTTTATTAATACAGCTCGTGGAAAAAGTGTTGTTACTAATGATTTGGTAAATGCATTAAAATCTGGAAAAGTGTTAGGTGCAGGTTTAGATGTATTGGAATATGAAAAATCTTCTTTTGAAAACTTATTTACAGCGAAAAACATCCCTGATGCCTTTAACTATTTAATAAATGCCAATAACGTAATACTATCACCCCATGTAGCTGGTTGGACCGTAGAAAGTCATCAAAAACTGGCACAAACTATTGTTGATAAGGTTAAGGAATTTTTTTCTTAACTTGTTGAAAAATTAAACGTTTATATGCAATATAACACCACTTCTGTTGATGAATATATAAATCAGCTCCCTGAAGATCGAAAAGAAGCTATTAAAACACTGCGTAACGTTTTAATAAATAATTTACCCCATGGGTTTGAAGAAGGTATAAGTTATGGGATGATAGGTTATTTTGTTCCTTTATCTAAATATCCAAAAGGCTATCATTGCAATCCAAAACTACCACTACCCTTTTTAAATTTAGCATCCCAAAAAAATTCTATCAATTTATATCATAGTGGCATTTATGCAAAAAAAGAATTAGCAGATTGGTTTATTAAGGAATATCCTAAGCATTGTAACCGAAAATTAGATATTGGAAAAAGTTGTATTCGCTTTAAAAATATAGATGCCATACCTTTTAAATTAATTGGAGAACTAGCAAAAAAAATAACAGTAAATCAGTGGATTGATATCTATGAAAATAATTTAAGAAAATAATCTTATGAAAAAAAGAGTCAAAGGAATTGGTGGTATATTTTTTAAAAGTCAAGATCCGAACGCTACAAAAAATTGGTACAAAAAACATTTAGGTTTTAATACAGATGATTATGGCTGTACTTTTTGGTGGAAAGATGAAGCAGGTAATAAATGCTCAACACAATGGAGCCCTTTTAAAAAAGACACAACATATTTTGAACCTTCGCAAAACAATTTTATGCTTAATTATAGAGTAGAAAATTTAGTTGAACTCTTAGATGAATTAAAAAATGAAGGGGTCACTGTAATTGATAAAATAGAAGAATATGACTATGGAAAATTTGGTTGGATTCTAGATTTAGATGGAAACAAAATAGAACTTTGGGAGCCCAATGATTCAGCATTTTTATAAACTAATTTAATCAATTAAGCATAAAAGTGATTTTTATTGAAGTTTTAAATGCTTTCAATTTATCTAATCTACAATGGGTTTCTATATTTATAGCAATACTGTTATTAGGACTTTCAAAATCTGGAATAAAAGGCATTGGTATTCTTAATGTTGTAATATTAGCATTTGTTTTTGGAGAAAAATCGTCAACAGGAGTGCTACTCCCTATGTTAATTATTGCCGATATTTTTGCTGTAATTTATTACCATAGGCATGTACAATGGAAATATATATTAAAATTAATACCTTGGATGGTGGTAGGTGTTTTAATAGGTGTTTGGGTAGGAAATGATATTTCTGAAGTGCTTTTTAAACGACTGATGGCTCTAATTATTATTACATCAGTATTAATTTTATTATATACCGAAAAAAGAAAATTAAGCAAAATTCCAACCCATAAGGCGTTTTCTAGCTCTGCAGGATTTTTAGCAGGATTTGCAACGATGATTGGCAACTTAGCAGGTCCAATTTCAAATATTTATTTCTTAGCGATTAAATTACCTAAAAATGAATTTATAGGAACCGCTGCTTGGTTGTTTTTTATCATTAATATATTTAAACTCCCTTTTCATATTTTTATATGGAAAACAATAACAAAAGAAACCTTATTACTTAACTCTATACTTATACCAGGTATAATTGTCGGCTTCTTTATAGGAGTACTTATTGTTAAAAAAATATCTAACCTAAATTATAGAAAATTTATTTTAATAGTAACTTCTATTGGAGCTTTAATAATGCTGTTTAGATAAATAACATTAAGCTGAAGGCTTAGACATCATTTTTAAAGTGTCTAAATTCATCATTCTTTTTACCATTTTGTAAACTTCTGGTAATTTTTGATTAAACTCATGTGGAGTTTCAAAAAAGTGCTCAACTACAACAGATAAAAATTCAAATTGATTGCTAAAACCATACTCTCTTAAATAGCCTGATTCAACAATTTTTCGTTGTAATTTCTTATCTTTCAATCGCTCTAAAAGAGCTGAAAAATGATCTAAAAACACAACTGAAGTAAAGCTTTTTTCTTTTAAAAAGCTAAAGTGCAATGCATGCGTTAACTCATGCAACCCTAAATTTAAATTATTATCTTCAATTTCTATACCATTCATAAAATCATCCCAAGAAAAAACAATAGTTCCTAATCTCGGGTTGGTTTCTCCTTGATGACGTTTATTAGTTACTTTAGAACGGTAATTTTTAGGGTAAATAACAATATTTTCAAACTGAGAAAATAAATATCTTCTCATTCCAAAAGTTAACATTACAGCAGTAGATGCAATTAATAGTTCCATTTTTTTGGTAACTACTACTCCATCTCTACCTATAAAATTATGGGAATCTATAAACCTTAAAACTCTATGTTCAAAGTAACGCTTATCAATAATGGACAAATTATTATAAAAACTGAAATTTTCAGCAATAATCGCCCTTTGTGCTCCATACATGAATTTAGGGAACAACACGAAACGGGTCAAATTAGTTGACCCAAATACAAGGCTTACAAGTTCTATCAAAATAGTTGTTTTTAAATAGCAATTTATTTTTAAGTGACCACGTAAAGATAGGTCATTTTTTTAAATATTTCTTTCTTTTTCTATGCTATAATACAACTATTTTTTTCAAAAACAGCATTATGAACGTATTATATATAGTTTTTAGCATATTTCAATTAAATATTTTAGCAAATCGGTTGTAGTTACAATTCCCACTAAACTCTCACCATTTACTACCGGAAGAGCATGAAACTCATGCTTTGTTAGTATTAAAGCTACATCTTTAATTGTGGTTTCTGATGATACTTTTATAGGGTTATTAGCCATTATTTGGCCTACTGAAAGCATACTGTATAAAGAATCATCAACAAACTGATTGTCATCATAGGCATCAGCAAAACTAATTCTAGATAAATCAGTCAAACTTAATATACCTACAATTTTATCATTTTCTACAACTGGAACATGTCTTATTTTATACTTTCTAAACAACTTTTCAGCTGTAGGTAATTTTGCATCTTTTTTAATTGATATAACATTTTTAGTCATTATTTTAGAAACTGGCTCCTTGCTTTTCATGATATTACTCTTTAAAATTATGTTAGCTAAATTTCTAAAAAAAAGAACTAACTTAATATGATAAATATCAGTTCTGTATCAAATTTAACGGTTCAACGAGTAGTTTTATAGGTTATATTACATATTCAAACCTTCTAGTTATAATATTCATAAATAAACCTCTATATTCAAAAAATATAGAGGTTTATTTATGAATTGAGAAACAATACGTTGTCAATACGAATAAAAAAGTATTACTTCTATTGTATTAATTTAATATTAGTTCTTTTTCTTCCAAAGAACTTCCATCTCTTCAAGCGTTTTACCTTTAGTTTCTGGTACAAATTTCCATACTAAAAACATAGCTAAAAGTCCCATAAATCCGTATACCCAATAAGAAAATCCATGATTAAAGTTTTCTAATAAATAACTGTTTTTATCCATCATTGGAAAAGTCCATGAAACCAGATAATTAGAAATCCATTGGGCTGCTACGGCTACAGCCATAGCTTTACCTCTAATTTTGTTAGGAAAAATCTCAGAAAGCAAAACCCAAACAACGGGTCCCCAACTCATTGCAAAACTTGCAACATACACCAACATACATACTAAAGCAAAAAGGCCAACAGACTCACTAAAAAATGCAGTACCTAGAGCAAACATAGACATTGACATCCCTAAAGCACCAATAATCATCAATGGTTTTCTACCAAATTTATCAACGGTCATAATTGCCAGTACTGTAAATAATAAATTTACAGCCCCAACAATAATTGTTTGTAACAATGCAGCATCAGTACCTGACCCCATTGATTTAAATATTTCTGGAGCATAATATAAGACAACATTAATACCCACAAATTGTTGAAATATAGATAGTAAAACACCGATTACAATAATGCCAACTCCAAAAGAAAATAATTTTCCTGAATGACTTACAATTGTACTTTTTATACTAACTAATATTTTTTCAGCTTCTTCTATTCCATTAACTTTAGTTAATACTTCTAATGCCTTTTTATCGTTATTTCTTAATACCAATGACCTTGGAGTATCTGGAACAAAAAATAGCATTAATAGAAATAAGCTAGCGGGAATTGTTTCTGAAGCAAACATCCAACGCCATCCAATTGTATTCAACCAACTTTCATCACCTTGTTTTGCAATATAATAGTTCACAAAATATACCACCAACATACCAAAAATAATGGCAAATTGATTCATAGACACCAACTTTCCTCTACTCTTAGCTGGAGCTATTTCAGCAATGTAAAGTGGAGATAACATAGAAGCTAATCCTACACCAATACCTCCAAGAATTCTATATATCACAAAAATGTAGATAAAAGTGTGATCTCCTTCACCAATAGGTTTTATAAACATTTCAGGCATAGAAGAGCCAAGAGCCGATAGTAAAAACAACACCGCAGCCAAGATTAACCCTTTTTTACGGCCAAAATTTTTACTGACAACACCTCCAATAAGACCTCCAATAATACAACCAATTAAAGCACTTGAAACTACCATTCCCAATCGAGAATTAGTAGCTGCCTCTCCCAATCCAAAAGGTTTTACAAAAAAACTATCTAATGAACTTACAGTACCTGAAATTACAGCAGTGTCATAACCAAACAGTAACCCACCTAAGGTGGCTACCAATGTTAATTTAATTAAATAGCCTGTGTTTGAGTATTTTTGCATGGTCAGGCGATCAAATATATTGATTGATTATATTTTCAAACAATTCTTGTTTACCACTTTTTAATGGTAATTCTCCATTTTCTTGAGCTATTTCATACAAATCTTGTAAGTTTAATTTACCCAATTCAAAGTCTTTTCCTTTACCAGAATCAAAAGAACTATATCTTTCTTTTCTTAATTTTTGATATGGCGAAGAACTGATAATCTTATCTGCTATTAATAATGCTCTAGCAAAAGTGTCTGCACCACCAATATGAGCATAAAAAATATCTTCTAAATCGGTAGAATTTCTTCTTATTTTAGCATCAAAATTAATTCCACCTCCTTGTAAACCACCAGCTTTTAAGAAAACAAGCATAGCTTCAGTAGTTTCTTGAATATTGTTTGGGAATTGGTCTGTGTCCCATCCATTTTGATAATCACCTCTATTAGCATCTAAACTACCTAACATTCCTGCTTTAGCAGCAACTTCAATTTCATGTTGAAAAGTATGTTGAGCCAATGTAGCATGATTAACCTCAATATTTATTTTAAAATCTTTATCTAATCCATATTCTCTTAAAAAACCAATAGCAGTAGCTGTATCAAAATCATATTGATGTTTCATAGGTTCCATAGGTTTTGGCTCAATAAAAAAGTTTCCTTTAAAACCTTGAGCTCTAGCATAATCTCTTGCCATAGCTAAAAACTGCCCCATATGATCAAGTTCACGTCCCATATCTGTATTTAATAGAGACATATATCCTTCTCTACCTCCCCAAAAAACATAATTTTCACCACCTAATTTAATAGTAGCATCTAAAGCCAATTTTATTTGCCCTCCGGCTCTTGCTACAACATTAAACTCAGGATTGGTTGCTGCACCATTCATATATCTAGGATTTGAAAAACAATTAGCAGTACCCCAAAGTAGTTTAATACCTGTTTCTTTTTGTTTATTTTTAATATAATCAGTTATTTCATTCAAACGACTTTCTGATTCTGCAAATGTTGATGCTTCTTGAACCAAATCATAGTCATGGAAACAGAAATAGTCAAATCCTATTTTTGAAATAAATTCAAAAGCTGCATCTGCTTTATCTTTTGCTGCTTGAATTGGGTCTGAAGATTTATCCCATTCAAAGTTCTGAGTACCAGGGCCAAATGGATCGCCTCCCTGACCACAAAATGAATGCCAGTAAGCTATTGCAAATTTAAAATGCTCTCGCATGGTTTTACCTGCTACCACTTGTTCAGGGTTGTAATATTTAAAAGCTAACGGGTTGTCCGACTCTTTTCCTTCAAACTTTATTTTTCCAATGCCTTTGTAGTACTCTTTTGTTGCCATTTTTAAATTTATTTAATAATATGTTATCATAATCTCATATAATAGATGAGATACTTGAATAAACATGAATTGTTAATTTCTAATTTGTATATTATTTTCTATCTACCTTTTTAATTACTGTTGTAACTTATTTTTAAGTTCTTTAGTCCAACAATTATATGCCTTTAAATAAGGCTTTTTATTATTTGATGGAACAATTGTTTTTATATAATCGTTATCCATAATCATTTTACCATGTTTTGCAAACCCTTCATTGCTTATTCCGGCAGCTCTTGCAGCACCTATAGCTCCTGTAGTATTATAAATTTCAATCTCTTGTCCGATTAATGTTGCTACAGTAGTTGCAAAAATTTCTGAGCGAAATAAATTATCATTACCTGTTCTAATTACTTTAGGCTTGATACCATCAGAAATTAAAATTTCCATACCATAAACAAACGAAAAAGCAATCCCCTCTAATGCTGCTCTACACAAATGCCCTTTATGATGATTATTTAAATTAATATTGAATAGACTTGTACCTAAATCGATATTGTTTAACATTCTTTCGGCTCCATTTCCAAAAGGTAATATGCAAACGCCTTCAGATCCTACCGGAATTTCTGATGCTAAATTATTCATCTGCTCATACGAACTCACATCTAAATTATTAAGCAACCATCTGTATTGAATTCCAGCACCATTAATATTCAATAATTTACCAATTCTTGGCTCTAATTTTGTATAATTAACATGAGCAAAATTATTAACTCTAGTACTTTCTTTTCCTGATAAATTATCTGTAACAGCATAAAAAACGCCCGAAGTACCACCTGTAGCTGCAACTTCTCCGGGATTAAACACATTTAGAGTTAATGCATTATTTGGCTGGTCTCCTGCTCTATACATAATTGGAGTACCTTCTGCTAATCCACTTTGAGAAGCCCCGTTTTTATCGACAACAGATTGCAAACCAAAGGTGTCTACAATAGCAGGAATTTTATTTTTATCTATCTTATAATAATCCAACAAAAACTCAGCTATGGTATCATTCTTAAAATCCCAAAAGATACCTTCTGACAAACCAGAAATAGTCGTATTAATTTTATTTGAAAACTTATAGGCTATATAATCTCCTGGGAGCATAAATTTATACGTTTTAGCATAAAGCTCAGGCTCATTATCTTTTACCCATTTAAGTTTTGATGCAGTAAAATTAGCAGGGGAATTTAGCACATGAGATATGCATTTTTCTTCTCCAATAGTTTGAAAGGCTTCATTTCCTATTTCAACAGCTCTACTATCGCACCAAATAATTGCATCTCTTAAAGGTTGTCCATTATTATCAACAACCACAAGACCATGCATTTGATAAGAAATACCTATTCCTTTAATTTCTGTTTTTGAAATAGCATACTTCTTCTTTAATTTTAAAATTGCGTTACAAATATGTTGCCACCAATCATCAGGGTTTTGCTCTGCCCATCCATTTTTTACAGACAACATACCCATTTCTTTTTCTGGTTCATGAACAACTCCTATACTTTTTCCGGTAATAATATCAACCAACGCGGCTTTTATGGAAGAACTTCCAATATCGAGTCCTAAATAATACAAATTTTTGGGTTTTTATGATTAAAAATGATATATCAAAATTAACAAAAAAAAGTAAGTATTTACTTAAATTTAGGCAGAACTATTAGAAATTTTATAAGAAAAATAAATGACAATTTAAAATCCAAAAAGTAATTAATTATTTTTTCTTTTTCCAGTTTTCAAATGCCGCTAAAGTTTCTTGACTTGTTGGCGGATACAATCCTATAATAGCACTACCTTCATTCACTTTTTCTAACACAAAATCCTCAAAAATGGTCATTCTAGCACATTCTTCAGCAACTTCATCAACAATTTCTGAAGGTATTACCATAACTCCATCATCATCTCCAACAAGAACATCTCCTGGAAATATAGCTACATCACCACATGCTATAGGTATATTAATATCTATTGCTTGATGCAACGTTAGATTGGTAGGTGCAGAAGCTTGCTGATGATAAGAAGGAATACTTAATGCTGCAATTTCAGCTGAATCTCTAAATCCGCCATCAGTTACAACACCTGCAACTCCTCGTTTCATTAATCGAGTTACTAATATAGAACCAGCTGAAGCCGCTCTAGCATTCTTTCTACTATCCATAACCAAAACAGCTCCCACAGGACAAGTCTCAACAGCTACACGTTGCGGATGCTCTTTATCAGTAAAAACACTAATTGGGTTCAAATCTTCCCTTGCAGGAATATACCTAAGCGTAAATGCTTCTCCAACCATGGTTGGTTTTCCTGTTTTTAAAGGTTTAACATTTTGAATAAATTGATTTTTTAACCCTCTTTTAAAAAGGCAAGTTGCAATAGTTGCAGTACTTACTTTTACTAATTTCTTTCTTGTTTCAACTGTTAATTTGCTCATATTATTTTATTTTTTTGTTAAAAACATGGTCGATTCAACAAATATACATATATTTGGTAAACCAATTTGGTTAACCAGTTGTATTTGCTAATTTATGAAAAGTTTATCAAGAAGAAGTTTTATTGAAAAAACGGGCCAACTAGCCTGCCTACTTCCATTGATAAGCTTTACACCCCCCTTCTGGTCTGCACCCAAATCAGACAATCTCGCTGTTAACATTTTTTCTAAACATTTACAATTTTTAAATTATAAAGATGCTGGCGAAATAGCAGCAGAAATAGGTTTTTCAGGTATAGACTTAACCGTAAGACGTAATGGCCATGTATTGCCAGAATTGGTCAAAACAGATTTACCCAAAGCCGTAAAAGAAATTAAAGAAGCTGGATCTACTTGCAATCTTATCACAACTAGCATTGAAAGCGTAACCAACCCTTTAGATATTGACATTCTAAAAACAGCTGCCAATGTTGGAATAAAATATTACCGGACCAATTGGTATAAATATCCTAAAAACAAAACGATGCAACAGGCTTTAAAACAATATCAGTCCGAAATAAAAAAATTGGGTATATTAAATAAACAATTAGGCTTGATAGGTAGTTATCAAAACCATGCAGGCACCGATATAGGTTCTTCTTTTTGGGAAATAAAAGAATTGTTAACAACTGTTGATTCTAATTATTTTGGCACCCAATACGACATTAGACACGCAATGGTTGAAGGAGGCTTTTCATGGCAAAATGGATTAAAACTTCTATACCCTCATTTAAAAACAATAGTATTAAAAGATTTTAAATGGGCAAGAGTTAATGGTAAATGGCAAATAATTAATACACCTATTGGTAAAGGCATGGTAGATTTTAATAGTTATTTTAAACTTTTAAAAACGTATCAATTACAACCACCTGTTTCATTACATTTAGAATATGATTTAGGAGGAGCCCAAAGTGGTAAATCAAAAATATCAATAGATAAAAAATTGGTCTTTGAAGCCATGAAAAAAGATTTATCTGCAGTGCAAAAACTATGGCGAAAAGCCTAACTAATATATCAAACTTTAACAAAGAACTAACTTATGCATACCATCATTAATTTTTTAAATCAGAAACGTACAATAAGAAAAAGTTTAATTTTTTTGAGTATTATTTTTGTAAGTTTTGGCTGTAAAAAAGAAAACAATAGTAAAACTGAAGTATTTGTTACTAATGAAAGTGAATTAAATGAAGCTATTTCAAAAGCCGAAGCAGGAAACACAATTATAATGGCAAATGGAGTATGGAAAGATATACAAATTAAATTTATAGGAGAAGGCACAGAAAAAGCTCCAATCACTTTAAAAGCACAAACTCCAGGAAGCGTATTTATAGAAGGGGTTTCTAATTTAGAAATGGCAGGAAATTACCTTGTTGTAAATGGTTTATTTTTTAGAAATGGATACACCCCTACTAACGATGTTATTTCTTTTAGGGTAAGTGAGAAAAAAGTAGCTAATCATTCTAGAGTTACAAACTGTGTTATTGTAGATTACAATCAACTTCAGCGTGATAAAGACGATCATTGGGTTCAACTTTATGGAAAACACAATCAGTTCGACCATTGTTATCTTGCTGGAAAAACCAACGGAGGTCCAACATTAAGAGTAGATATTAGAGGAAATCAAAGTATTAGAAATTATCATCAAATAGTAAATAACCATTTTGGTCCAAGACCTAGAAAAGGAGGAGCAAGAGGTGAAACCATTCAATTAGGTGGTAGCTTTTCATCGATGTCTCCAGGAAACACAATAATAGCAAACAACTTGTTTGAGGAATGTAATGGAGAAGTTGAAATTATATCTAGCAAAACTAATTTTAACGAGATTAGAAATAATGTCTTCTATAAAAGCGAAGGGTCTGTAGTAACACGTCATGGTAATTATGCTATTATTGATGGTAATTATTTTATTGGCGACGGTGTAAATAAAAACTATGGAGGTATTAGACTTGTAAACACAGGACATTGGATTACAAACAATTACTTTTATAATATTATTGGTGAGAACTTTAGAAGTGCCTTAGCGGTTATGAATGGCATTCCGAAATCTCCATTAAACAGATATAATCAAGTTACCGATGTGGTAGTTGCTTATAATACCTATATCGATTGTAAATCGCCTTGGCAATTTGGAGTTGGTACCAACATCTCACAAGCCGATGTATTACCTAAATCCGAAATACGCTCAGCTAGAGCTCTTAGAACTGAAGTAGTAAATAATATAATTTACAATAAAGTAGGTGATAAAAATGTAATTATTGAACATGACAAAGCAGACGGTGTAACTTTTAAAAGCAACATTATTAATAATCAAAGTGTAAATTTTTATGACACCTTAAAAATCAAAGCTGCTGATTTTACACTAACTAAAGTTAGTGAGAACATTTATTTACCAACATTAACAAACGAATATGAAATATATAAAGGTTTTGGATTTGAGACAATTACTAAAGACCTTTTTGGAAACTCAAGAGAAACTAAAAATTCAATTGGAGCAACCGTTCAAGGTGAATATATAGATCCTGAAATTTTAGATAAAACTAAATACGGAGCCGATTGGTATTCTAATGAAATAGAACCTACTAGTCCAAACATTGTAGTGGCTACCAATACAGAAGATGATTTAGAAACAAAAATTTCAACTTCTAAATCTGGAGATATTATCTCTTTAAGCCCAGGTAAATATTACATCTCGTCACCTTTAGTAATTGATAAAACTATTACTATTCAATCTAAAGAAAATGAAAAAGCTGAAATTATATATACAGGAACAAAAAACACTCCTTTGTTTGAATTAAACCCTTATGGAATATTAACACTTAAAAACATTTCACTTACTGGTAATGGCGAACAAATTGTTTTTTCTAACCTTAAAGAAAACATGTCAAATCACTACGGACTAACGGTTCAAGAATGTGACATTAACAATTTTAATTATGTACTAAAAGCATATAAACAAACATTTGCTCAAGAAATCACTTTTAAAAATAGCACTATTTCTAATTGTGAAAACGGAATAGAATTATCAGAAGAGACTAATGACAAAGGAGATTATAATGTAGAGTTTTTAACTATTGATGGTTGTACTTTTACCAACATAAACCAAAACATAATAGACTATTACAGAGGTGGTTATGACGAATCAACCATTGGAGGGAATTTACTAATTACGAATAGTACTTTTAAAAACTGTGGTAGTAAAGAACAGAACAAAATTTTATTAAACCATAGAGGTATTGTAAATGTAGCTATTCATAATAATTCATTTGTAGATAATAAAGTAAAGTTAGTAGCTCTATTGTGGGGTGCAAAAAATAATGTAGCATCTGACAATACCATTCGTAATTCTGGCATCATTAAAACTGAAGAAAACTTAAAACAAAAATTAATGTATTAAAAATTAGAATATCATTATTTTAAAACTCAAAACAAAATTACATCATCTAACACTCTGTTTTTCTATCGACTACAGCCACTTTTTAGAGATGTTTTTATAAAAACTAACTATGAAATTAAATAATAAAATCCAATTTATCCGAATTATTCCCATACTTCTACTAATATTAATAGTTAGCTGTAAAAAAGAAATGCCAGCTCAAAACAAAGTCAATACTGAGGTTTCTAAGAGCAGCGATCATCCAAAGCTTATATTAACAAAAGCTGGAGTAAATCTTATAAAAAAAGAATTAGGAAACATACCAATATTTGACAACTCTCTAAAAGAAATTCAAGCTGAAGTTGATACTGAAATTGAATTAGGAATAGAAACTCCTATACCTAAAGATTTTTCTGGAGGATATACACATGCTAGACATAAACGCAACTTTTTAATTATGCAAAAAGCAGGAGTCTTATATCAGATTTTAGATGATGAAAAATACGCAAAGTACGTAAAAGACATGCTTATGCAATATGAAGCTATGTATAAAACATTACCTGTACATCCACAGACACGCTCTTATGCAAGAGGCAAGCTTTTTTGGCAATGTTTAAATGATTCTAATTGGTTAGTTTATGTGAGCCAAGCATATGACTGTATTTATAATTATTTATCTAAAGAAGAACGAGAAAAATTAGAAACAAATCTTTTTAGACCATTTGCTGACTTTATTTCTATTGAAAACCCTCAATTTTATAACCGTGTTCACAATCATAGTACTTGGGGAAATGCAGCCGTTGGGATGATTGGTTTGGTTATGGGAGACGAAGAATTAGTGAAGCGTGCTCTTTATGGTATTGAAAACGATGGTTTAGAAGCTGGAGCTAAAGATAATGATGGTGGATTCATAAAAAACAAAGATGGAAAAGCTGGTTTTTTAGCGAATATAGAAGAACCTTTTTCTCCAGATGGATATTACACAGAAGGACCTTATTACCAACGCTACGCTATGTACCCATTTTTAATATTCGCACAAGGACTTCATAATGTAAAACCTGATTTAAAAATTTTTGAGTTTAAAGACAGTGTTCTGTTAAAAGCTGTTGATGCTTTAATTAATCTCTCAGATGCTGATGGTGAATTTTTCCCTTTAAATGATGGACAAAAAGGAATGTCATATTATACAAGTTCTCTGGTTTCTTCAGTTGATATTGCTTATCATTTTGGTGGAAATAATCCCGAATTATTAAGTATAGCAGAAAAGCAAAATAAAGTTACGTTAGACGACGCAGGACTTTCTGTTGCATTGGGAATAAAAAATAAAAAAACAAAACCATTTACAAAAAAGTCAATCGAATTAAGAGACGGACCAAAAGGCAATCAAGGTGCCGTAGGTATTCTTAGAAGTGGAGCTTTAGAATTGGTATACAAATATCCAGGTCATGGATTAAGTCATGGACATTTTGACAAGTTGTCTTTTTCACTTTATGAAAATGGCGAAGAAGTAATTCAAGATTATGGCTTAGTACGTTTTGTTAATATTGAACAAAAAGGCGGAGGTAACTATTTAAAAGAAAATAAAACATGGGCAAAACAAACCATAGCTCATAATACCTTAGTTCAAAATGAAAAATCTCATTTTCAAGGAAAGTATGAAATAGGTTCAAAACATCATTCAGAAAAATATGTATTTCATGTAGAAAACGAAAACATTCAAATAGCAAGTGCAAAAGAAAAAAATGCATATCCTGGAACAATCATGCACAGAACTATGGTCATTATTAAAGATAATGAATTTACCAACTCTCTTGTGCTAGATATAATGAGAGTTGTATCCGACAATAAAAATCAATACGATTTGCCTTTTTATTATTTAGGTCAATTAATACAAACTAATTTCAACTATAAAACTCTTAATTTCTTAACTCAATTAGGCAATTCGGACGGGTATCAACATTTGTATCTGGAAGGTTCTGGAGATGCAACTGGTGAAAACATAAAACTAAACTGGTTGCATAATAATAAGTTTTATACACTTACCTCTATTACTTCAAACAAAGACGAATTATTATTGGCTAGAATTGGAGCAACCGATCCTGAATTTAACTTAAGAAGAGAGCCTACATTCATAATCAGAAAGAAAAACACACAAAATGCACTTTTTGTATCAACTATAGAATCTCATGGTACATATAGTCCTGTTTCTGAATTTGCTGTAAACGCATACAGTAATATTAAAAATTTAGAAGTCACATTTAACAATTCAGAATACACTGCAATTCGTATTGAATATATCAATGGAAAAATAGCTCTTTTTATATTAGCTAATAACAACGCTTCAAAAGAAGCTGAACATACATTAAAAATAAACGAAAAGAACTACACTTGGAAGGGTTCTTATTATTACAAATAAATTAATCATAAAAAATAAAGAAATGAAACGATTTAGTGAAAAGTACATCATTACAAAAGAAATGGAATGGGAAGAATTAGGAGGAGGAGTATCTAGAAAATTCTTAGGTTACGACAACCAAATCATGATGGTAAAAGTGAAATTTGACAAAGGTGCATTAGGTTCACCACACCAACATTTTCACACTCAAGCCACCTATTGTGTTTCTGGAAAATTTGAATTTGAAATTGACGGCGAAAAGAAAATTATAGAAGCCGGAGATGGCGTATATATTGAACCTAATTTAATGCATAGTGCCATTTGTTTAGAAGAAGGAATACTAATTGACACATTTAGCCCTGTAAGAGAAGATTTCTTAAGTGGTAATGAGGTATCTTACTTTGGAGATCAATCATAAAAAATTTCATCAACCACAGTAAAAAATTAAAAACAGTTTTAATTAATTGAGAAGATTTTTACTCTTTTCAATAGACAATATGCACTAAAACTGAAAGTTTAATTGAACTTTTTATCCTATTAAGAGAGGATTTTACAGAGCTAAAACACTAAAAATTAAAATTATTTTGTAATCACAAATATTTAATGTATTTTTGGTATACCAATTTGGTTAACCAATCTGGTATACCAAATTTTTATTAATATTAACAATTAAATATAACCATAACAAAGAATAACAAACTCTTAAAGAAGCTTCTGACTAAAATAAAACTCAGTGCTTATCATATTTGAATCAAAATTTAACTAATAAAGTGACAACTCAAACTAATACATACAAATTATTTAGTCCATTTGAATCTATTATAGAGACGTCATTTTATAAATTCAATGAGTATATAAACTCATATCAGAATAACAAGAACTAATCAAATAATTACGAACATAATATGAATCAATATGAAATTAAAAACTAAACTAGCTCTATTTATAGCTTTAGTTGCAAATATCACCTTATTTGCACAAGAAAGTTATACATTAACAGGTACAGTTACAGCTCAGAATGACAACACTCCTATTCCAGGTGCAACTGTATTAATTGTTGGTGCCAATAAAGGAACAACAACAGATTTTGACGGTCTTTATTCTATTGAAGTTAAAAGTGGTGACATATTACAATTTTCATTTATAGGATATGTAACTCAGGTATTTACCATTACAGATCAAAAAAACATAAATGTATCTTTAGTTGAAGACAACAACCAATTAGAAGAAGTTGTTGTAATAGGATACGGAACGCAAAAGAAAAGTCATGTAACAGGGTCAATATCTAAAGTAGTTAATGAAGATTTAGACCAAATTGCTACCTCAAGAGTAGACGATGCATTGGTGGGGCAAGTTTCTGGGGTAAACATTCAAGCTACTGATGGTGAAGCAGGTGCTGCTCCAACCATAACCATTAGAGGTGTTGGTTCTATGGCTGGTGATTCTACACCTTTAATTGTTGTGGATGGTGTAATTGTAGATGCAAGTTTTTTGGGCTCACTAAATATGAACAACGTTGAGTCTTTTGAAATTTTAAAAGATGCAGCGTCTTCATCCATATATGGTTCTAAAGGTTCAAACGGTATTATAATGATTACTATGAAATCTGGTATTTCTGGTAAAACAAGAATTAATTATAGCACGTTTACTGGTATAAAAACTCCTAGAAAAAGTGACGCCTACGGTTTTACAACTGCTGAATGGGCAGAACAACAAATGGCAGAAAACGGAGTACTATCTCCATACACCCAAGCTCAATTACAGATTGGTACTGATAGATCTTGGCAAGATGTCTTCTTTGAACAAGGGGTTATTGTAAGTCATTCCTTATCACTTCGAGGTGGTAATGACAACACAAAATATACTGTTAGTTTAAACTATTCAAATGATGAAGGTGTAATGTTAGTTGATAACTATAAAAAATATGGTGCCCGTTTAAAACTAGACAGTAAAATAAATGACAAATTTAGCATCGGTGGTAGTTTTAGTCCTTCTTTTACTGACCGAAGAAGATTTTCTGAAAACATTCATAACGTAGCTAGACATCAACCTTGGTTACCAATTTATCATACCGAAGAGTCACTCAAATATGTAGATCCTAATGGTGCCTATGCAGATATACAAGTAGGTGACTACGCTAGACAAGATCATTTCACCATTTTTGATATGGATGGAGATGGTGAAATTGATGACATCCTTAATAACATAGGTAATAGTAACAATGCCAATCCATACGCTAGAATTGTTGAGCGAAATAGATCTGATGAAAAATTTCAATTATACGGTAGTTTCTATGGTAAATATGACATTACTGATCATCTTTCTTTTAAAACCACATTAGCAGGTTCTTACAACGACACTAAAAGAATAGATTATATGGGAACTCAAGCTAGAGAAAGTATTACCGATGCTTATATGCAAGAAATTTCTCAAAAAGAAAATTATATAATTTTTGATAATTTTTTCAATTATGACAATTCTTTTGGCAAACACGATGTAAGCCTTACTGTAGGTGCCTCTGTTGAAAGTAGAAATTATTTCTTTTCAGGATTTAAAGGTACTGGATATACTAATGATGTAGTACAACAAATTACAAATGCAACAGCCATTTCAGAATTTGATGGTTTTGAATGGGAAAAACGAGGAATCTCTTACGTATCAAGGGTTACTTATGCTTATGACAATAAATATTTAGCTTCATTAAGTATGAGACGTGATGGAAGTTCTATTTTTGGTTCTGAATATAAATATGGTAATTTTCCCGCGGCTTCGATTGGTTGGAATATATCAAGTGAAAACTTTTTACGCGAAAGCAACTTTATAAACATCCTTAAACTAAGAGCTAGTTATGGGGTAACCGGGAATGACCGTTTAAATACTGGATCTACAGACCCCGATGCACAAGGTAGTTCTGCTGTACTAAGCACAGGGAACATTCTTGTAGATTATTATCCTCATTTAGCCTTATTGGGTGCAGCTAATTCTAGCTATGTGGTTGATGGTAGTGTGCAAGCTGGATTTTCTCCTTTAAACATTGCCAATCCTGATTTAAAATGGGAACGCTTAATAGAAATTAATCCTGGTATTGATTTCGGTATCCTAAATAATAGAATATCAGGTTCATTAGATTGGTACAGAAGAACCAGCGACCAATTATTACTTAACAATCCTATTTCGGTAACTACTGGTTTTTCTGGTGCTTTAGTAAACTTGGGAGAAGTAAAAAATGAAGGTTGGGAGCTAGAATTAAGAACTAAAAATATAGCTTCTGAAAAATTTAATTGGAACTCAACACTTATAGCTACAACAAATAAAAACACTTTAGTTGATTTTGCTGACTCTGATGGTCAAATTACAAGTTTAGACCCAAGTAGACCTGCAGAATGGATTAACTTAGAAGGCGAACCAATATCATTATATTATGGGTATGTAGTAGATAAAGAACTTGATTTTGAAGATAGAGACAGACCTTACAGACACGTTGGTGCTCAAGCTGGATTAGTATATGTAAAAGACTTAAATGGTGATGGTGTACTAGATGACGAAGATAAAACTGTTTTAGGAAATCCTTACCCTGAGTTAATTTGGAGTTTCACTAATGAATTTAACATTGGTAATTTCGATTTCTCTTTTATGTTTCAAGGATCTCATGGTGCAGAGGTACGAAATATTGCCGATCATTATTTATTTAGCCATAACAATAACAGAACTATACTTGACTCCGCAACTAACACAGAGTTTTTGGTAGATAAATATTTTACCAACAGCATGATACAAGACGCATCATATATTGCATTAAGAAATGTAAATGTAGGGTATAACTTACCAAGTGATGCTGCTGAAAAATTAGGTATTTCAGGATTAAGAATTTATGCTACAGGTCAGAATTTAATTTATAAAACTGCTGACAATTACACAGGATGGAATCCTGAAGCATTAGACAAAACAAGTCCAACACAATATGGATATCAAAGAGGTGGATCACCAATATACAGTACTATCTCTCTAGGTTTAAATTTAGATTTTTAATCATTTTTTTAACGATTTAACAAATAATATTATGAAATATTTACAACATATAGCTCTAATTTTAGTCATAACTACAATCGTTTCGTGTAGTGACTATTTAGAACCTGTACCAAGCTCTTCTATTACAACCGATAATTATTATTCATCGGCTGAAGAATTAGAAACAGGCTTAATTGGTGCATACGCCGCAGTTCAAGGTATTAATAGTAGTAGTAAAGATGATAATCATGGTGTACAGTGGGAATTTTATGTAACCGAAATGCGAAGCGATAATACCAGTACAAAAACACCCGACTCAGAAGATGCTTCTGATGCCGGTCAATTAGAAAGTTTTGATGTACTTCCTACAAACAATTTTGTTCTAAATTATTATACTAGTTTTTTTCAAGCTATTTATAGAGCAAATGTTATCTTAGAAAATTTAGATGTTGTAGAAAACAGTGCAAGAGCAAAAACTATTGAAGCTGAAGCTAAATTTTTAAGAGCCTATGCTTATTTTAACTTAGTTAGGCTATTTGGAGATTTACCATTAATAGATCGTGTTATTACTCCTGCTGAAACTGAAATACAATATACAAGAGTCAGTACTAATCAAATTTACGAACTAATTATTAGCGATTTAGAAACCGCAGTTTCTGGCTTGGATAATTCTTACAAAACAAGAGCATCAAAACCTGCTGCTCAAGCCTTATTAGCTAAGGTTTATTTAACGTTAGAAACTCCTGATTATACCAAAGCACAAGTGTTATGCGAAGAAATTATTAATAGTAATGATTTTGCATTACAAAATGATTTTCACGATGTATTTTATTCAGAATTAAATTCGGAAATTATTTTTGCTATAGGGTATAACAGTAGTGTACAAGACAACAGTCAAATATTCTCCGCAGAATGGATGAATGCCGTTGGTCATACCAGTGGAGTAAATTATGCTACTACAGATGTTGTTGCTGCAATTGACACCTACGGAGGTAATAGAATAGAAGATTCTTACAGAGAAGATCCTCTTACCCTTTTTGGAGGAACTGTTAGATATCAAGTTGCAAAATATTTTCCAGATGGGGAAACTGGAGGAAGTGATGGACAAACATTTACAGGCTTACCTCAATTAGCAGGTAATGACTGGATTGTACTACGCTATGCTGATGTATTGTTAATGCATGCCGAAGCCATTTTAGCTGGTTCTTCTGAAACCACAAATGGCAATGCTATTGACTCATATATGGAGGTTCGTATTAGAGCAGGTTATGACCCTATAAATGATCGCCCTACTAAGCTTACTAAAGAAGCTCTTTTAGTAGAAAGACGTGTTGAATTTGCTTTTGAAAATCATAGATTATTTGATTTGATTCGTTTTGGAGAGGCTCAAGCTGTTCTTTCAGAATTTGCAACTGCAAATGGATTCAACTACACTTCCACAGATCTATTACTGCCCATTCCTCAAAATGAAATAAATTTAAGTAATGGTGTAATGTATCAAAACCCAGGCTATAATTAAGATAAATTAAAACATGAAAGTCATGAAAAAAATTAATCATTTAATAAAATTTGTATCAAAATTATGTTTGAGTACTTTGGTTCTTATTACATTTCTTTTGACTACATCTTGTGATCCTACAATTGACGCTTTGTCGTATGATTTAGCTGAAGCTAATTCAAAACCAGATTTAAAACCACCTGTAGCTAGTTTTAAAGCTACAGAAACATCAGATTTTTTAACCTATGATTTTTCCAACACCTCATCTAGTGCAACAGACTATCTTTGGGATTTTGGAGATGGCAATACCTCTACAGACGTTGATGGAGCCAATACCTACCCTGATGAAGGCACTTACACTGTTACCTTAACAGCCACAGATAAACTAGGAAAATCAGACACCTTCTCAATGGATATTGAAGTTGTTGAGCCTGAAGAACCTCTTGCAATTGTTCCAGAAATATTAAATGGAGATTTTAGTGAAGGAACAAGCAACTGGAAACCATCAAAATTTTCAGATGACACTAAAGGAAATACAAAAGCTTTTAATGCCAGTTCAGATGGCGATCCAAATAATTATGATGGAACACCTTCTGGAGCAAGTAAAACACCTGGTGCCAAATGGACGGGCGGTACCTCTGCGGGGCCTTCTTTAAGTGGCAATACTAGGTATGCTTACCAAGCAATTACAGTTTCTCCAAATACAAATTATATTTTAGAATATAGTTATGCTATTAAAACAGACAAAGACGATATTGAAGGTGGTGATCGAGTTGTTGTTGAAATTTTAGATGGTTGGTTTGAAGATGGAGCCGATGCCCTTAACAGTACTCCTCTAGTTCAACTCGTTGGTGACGAAGCTAATGGAAAAGGAAATTTTAAAGTTGTAAAACAAGTATTTACTTCAAATGCAACTGGTGAAATTGCAATTTGGATTTATGCCATCACAAATGATGAGCTTTATGTAGATAATGTTAAAGTATATCCTGCTGGATAATTTTTAGAATGAAATATATTCAAAAAAACATATTAACTACTATTTTATTAATAGCATTTTTATTTGTAAACGCTGCTTGTCAAGCACAAAAAAGCAGCGTTTCAAATAAAAATATCAACATTGAAACCAAAAAGAAAAAGAAAAAAAGGAAAATAAAATTACCCAATATTGACTTAAGCCATTGGAAAGTAACTATTCCAGAAGGAGAAGGAAAAGGGAAAACAATTAATGTAGAACCGCCAGAAATTTTGAATTATGCTAATAATAACATACTAAAACCTTACATGTATAATGACTCTTTGAGTGGAGCTTTAGTTTTTTACGCATATCCGAGTAGTTCTACAACAGCAAACACCAAATATTCAAGATCAGAATTGAGAGAACAAATGGTTCCTGGTAATGATCACGTAAATTGGACTTTTGCACAAGGGGGGATAATGAAGGGAAAATTAGCTATGGGAGAGGTTACTAAAGATAAAGACGGAAAATATCACAAAGTTATAATTATGCAAATTCATGGTCGTTTAACCGATCAGCAACGCGATTTAATTGGACAAAAGGATAACAACGCCCCCCCTATTCTTAAAATCTATTGGCAAAATGGTAAAATAAGGGTTAAAACAAAAGTGTTAAAAAACTTAGCTTCAACTTATGAGGAAATGCTTCATGAAGACGCATGGGGCGATGATGATGGATACACTTTTGAAGATGAAGTAGGCTTTGGCAAATTTACATTAGAAATAAAAGTTTCGGATGGAAAAATGGTGGTTATATTAAATAAAACAAACTATAAAGTATATGAGAATATTCACATGAAAAAATGGGGTGTTTTTGAAAATTATTTTAAAGCTGGAAATTATTTTCAAAGTAGAGATGAAGGTTCCTATGCAAAGGTGAAGTTTTACGAATTAAGTATAGAGCATTAAAATAGAATGTTGAAAATCAAATGTAAATATAGAAAACTAGTATTGTTTTTGTTGTTCATTGGCATATGCTCTGTTCTCAATTTATCTTGTAACAGTGATACTAACGAAGATTCAGAAAAAGATGTTAGGACAGATTATCTGCTCCCAAACATAGACCTTAGTCATTGGAAAGTAACATTACCTATTGGTAATCCAACAGAAGTTGAACCTCCAGATATTTTAGATTATGGTACTAATGAAATATTAAAGCCATTTTTTTACAATGACTCTGTAAATGGGGCCTTAGTATTTTATACCTATCCTGGAGCATCAACAGCAAATTCTTCGTACTCTAGAACAGAATTGAGAGAACAAATGGTACCAGGTAGTAACAATACCAATTGGACATTTAAACAAGGAGGCCAAATAAAAGGAGTGTTATCTGTGGATGAAATATCTAAAGATTCTAATGGAGATTATCATAAAACAATTGTTATGCAAATTCATGGGAGACTAACAGATGAGCAACGCGATTTAATTGGACAAAAAGATAATAATGCACCTCCAATGCTTAAAATCTATTGGGTTGATGGTAAAATTAGAGTAAAAACTAAAGTTTTAAAAGATGTAAATGCTTCAGATATTGAACTGTTAAAAACTGACGCATGGAGTGATGATAAAGGTTATACATTTTCTGAATATGTTGGTTTCGAAAAATTCTCTTTAGAAGTTAAAGCTGAGGAAGGCAAAATGGAAGTAACCTTAAACGAAAAAGAAACTATTATTTATAACGATATTAACATACAAAAATGGAACATTTTTGAAAATTATTTTAAAGCAGGAAATTATTTATCAACAACAGATGAAGGATCATTTTCGAGAATAAAATATTATGAATTACAAGTTTATCATTAATGGTAAAAATAACTTCTTGAGTTTATATATTTAAGTAAGTTTGTTGCAAAGTTTTACAAACCTTAATTAAGATTATGGTTGGTAAAAACTAAATAATTAATGTTGACTGCTAGTTATTGAGTTTTTCATAAATTTAAAAACTGAAAACTGGTTAACCAAATAAAGTAATCAATGAATTTAGAAGTAATTGCAAAAAACGAAAATCAAGAAGTTCAAAATTCGATAATCTCGAAAATTAGAGATTTAATTAATTATAAGAATTTAGAACCAGGTGAAAAATTACCCTCTGAGCGTATGTTATCAGAAAGGTTTAAAGTAAGTAGAAATAATGTAAGAGAAGCCATTCAAAAATTAGAATTCTATGGGTTGTTAAAATCGATTCCACAAAGTGGAACTTTTATTGCACACATTGGAATTACAGCAATGAATGGGATGATTGACAGTATTTTAAGCTTAGAAGATCCTGATTTTAAATCTTTAGTAGAGACAAGAATTTTATTAGAATTAAAAACAGCAGGCTTAGCGGCTACAAGAAGAACGGAAAAGGATTTAGATCAAATAAAAGAAACTCTTGATGCTTATAAAGAAAAAGTAATGAATGGTCAAGATGCTGTACAAGAAGATTTATTATTTCATCTTGCTATAGCAACGGCCAGTGGTAATGGTACATTAAACACATTAATGTTGCTTATTACGCCAGAAATTATAACAAACTTTGCTAAATATCATGTTTGCGATGAAAACCAAGCCGTTATGGCAATTCAAGAACATATTGACATCTATGAAGCTATCAAAGATCAAAATCCAAAATTAGCAAAACAAAAAATGAAAGATCATTTTAAAATGTTATATCAGTATTGTTATAGCGATAAAACTAAATAAAATTACACACAGAAAATGCTAATTGATAAGTAGAGAGTGCAATTTTAATTATTTACGCAAAGCCTTAAGAGATTATAAAATCAAATATTAACTAAATATAGACATATGAAAATAAAAGGATTACGTTGGTGGGTTGTTGCGTTAATTGCCTTAGCTACAATTATCAATTACATTGACCGTCAGTCATTAAGTGTTCTGTGGCCAGAAATTGCCAAAGAACTATACCCTGGACATACACCTGATGAAACAAAGGCAATTTACGCTCTTATATCAATTATTTTTGTTTTCTCTTATGCATTTGGACAAGCAATATTTGGTAAAATTTTTGATTGGGTTGGAACTCGAATGGGATTTGTGCTATCAATTGGTGTATGGTCAATCTCTACAGCTCTACACGCTTTTGCTCAAGGTATATTAAGCTTTGGTATATTTCGTTCCATATTAGGTATTTCTGAAGCTGGAAACTGGCCTGGAGCAACTAAAGGAAATGCAGAGTGGTTTCCTACAAAAGAACGAGCTTTGGCTCAAGGTATTTTTAATTCTGGAGCCGCTATAGGCGGTATTATATCTATTCCTTTAATTGCAGCATTAACAATCATTTTTGATTGGAAAGCAATATTTATAATAATCGGTTTAGCTGGTCTACTTTGGCTAATTCCTTGGTGGATTTTAGTAAAAGCTCCACCCAAAAGTCATCCTTGGATTACCGATGAAGAACGTGAATATATTTTAACAGGTCAAAAAAATGAGGATTTTGATGGTGACGGAACACCAGACCAACAATACAACCCTAATACTGGTCAACTACTTAGTCATAAACAAAGTTGGGGAGTAATTTTAGCATCCGCTTTTATAGATCCAATTTGGTGGTTGTTTGTTTTTTGGATTCCAATCTACTTGCATGAAGTTTATGCTATGGACGTTACGTCAATTGGACTATATGGTTGGGTTCCTTATGTAGGTGCAATGTTTGGAGCTTGGTTTGGTGGATTATTTGCTCAAAATAGATTAAAAGCCGGTTGGAATATTAACAAAACACGAAAAGTAGTAATTACAATTGGATGTTTAATAATGTTGCCAGCACTTATAGCTATGGCAAACCCTGGAGGACCTACCTCTGCAGTTATTATAATGGCTGTTATTCTATTTGGATTTCAAACAACAATTGGTAACGTTCAAACTTTACCAAGTGATTTGTTTAGTGGAAAAACAGTGGGTACCTTAGCTGGATTTTCAGGTATGGCTGCCAAATTAACAGCTGCTGGTTTAACCTATTTAGTGCCTTGGTTAACAAGTGGTGGCAATTACACACCCGCATTTATTATTGGAGCTGCTCTGGCTATATTAACTTTAGCCAGTGTATGGATATTGATTCCTATAGTTAAACCTATAAAAAAAGGAATATAACATAATTATAAATAAATTAAAATAATTAAAAATGAGTAAAAACAAAGGAAAAGTAGCTGTTATTACAGGAGCTACAGGAGGAATTGGGTTTCAAGTAGCTAAAAGATTGGGACAAGATGGATATACCGTAGTGTTAAATGGTATTGAAGACGAAGCCGGATTGAAAAGAATTAAAGAACTTGAAGCTGAAGGAATAACTGCAGAATACTACGGATTTGATGTTACTAACGAAGACGAAGTAACTTCAAACATCAATAAAATAGGTGAAAAATACGGTAGAATTGATGTTCTGGTAAATAACGCAGGTGGTTTAGGTGGTAGATCTAGATTTGAAGAAATGACAACCGAATTTTATAGAGCTGTAATGGCTTTAAACCTTGATTCAGTATTTTTTGCTTCAAGAGCAGCCATTCCATTCTTAAAAAAAGGAGAAAATTCTACAATTATTAATTATACCTCCAATGCTGCTTGGAATGCTGGTGGACCAGGAGCAGGAATCTATGGTACATCTAAAGCTGGTGTTCATGCAATTACGAGAGCGTTAGCAAAAGATTTAGCGGAATACGGAATTAGAGTTAATGCAGTATCGCCAGGTACTATTGATACTCCTTTCCATGCTCAAATTAAATCTACAAAACCTGAAGTGTTTGCAACATGGAAAAATAGCATTTTATTAGGAAGATTAGGAGAACCAGAAGAAGTAGCTTCTGTAGTTTCTTTCTTAGCTAGTAATGATGCGTCTTTTATCACTGCTGAAACAATACAAATTGGTGGTGGTCAAGCTTTAGGTATATAACAACCTACTGACAAATTACATGTATTTAAAAAGCCCTTCTTTATGTAAGTAGGGCTTTTTTATTTGAAGAATCTCTTATTATTAATTCAGCACTTAAAATAATTTTATTTAAACTTTGTTTTACAACTTTTTCTTTATTGTATTTTAAAAATGTAAGTGCTGCTTGTTTTCCTATTTCTTCACTATGTTGATTAACACTAGTAATTCTTGGAGTAACCATATCAGTAAAAGGTTCGTTGCCAAACCCTACCAACGCAATCTCATCAGGTATTTTTATGTTTTCTTCATTTAATACTTGTAAAGCTCCTAAAGCAGCATAATCTCCTGCAACATAAACAGCATCTGGTCTTTTCTTTAAATTTAGTAATTGATACATCTTCTCTCTTCCATCTTCTATGGTTAAGCCACTTTCGGTAAGCAATTCAGTATCTAAAGGTAAATTATGTTTTTTAAGTGCATCTATATACCCCCTAATACGATTATTAAAAATTCTTGTACGTTTATATCCACCAATATGAGCGATTCTTTTACAACCGTTATCCACCAAATGATTAACTACCAAATGACTACTTTCATAATCATTTATACCAATATAATCAACATTTAAATCATTCTCTCCCCTGTCAAATAATATTAAAGGAATTCCTTTTGATTTAACTTTTTCATAATAATCTAATTCAACCGTTTCGTTAGCCATAGAAGCAATAATACCATCAACTTGTGTATATAATAAAGTGTCTATATTATCACATTCTTTCTTATAAGATTCATTTGATTGCGTAATAATAATATTATATCCTTCTTTGTTTAATACCTCTTCAATATTCTGCAAAACTGATGAAAAGAAATTACTGTTAGTTCTAGGAACAATAACACCTACTAAATTACTCTTCCCACTTCTTAATGCACTTGCTAAATGATTGGGTTGATAATTAAGATTTTTAGCAACTTGCTTTACTGCTTTTTTAGTTTTTTCACTAATTCGAGAATCGTCATGTAAAGCCTTAGAAACTGCCGCAGCAGATATATTTAAAACGTTCGCAATATCTTTTATAGTAGTTTTCTTTTTTGTCATTAATATTTTATATATTTGCTTAATCGTTTAAACAAATGTAATACCTTTGTTCGTATAATCAAAACTTATCGCATATTAATGGAGTTTTGATTTTATTTTAATTTTTTGCTTAAACGATTAAGCAAATTAAACTTAACTAATTAAATTTAAAAAAATGAAAAAAGTTGTAACTTTTGGAGAAATCATGTTAAGATTAGCTCCACACGGATTTTTAAGATTTTCACAAGCAAATTCTTTCGATGTTATTTATGGGGGTGGAGAATCAAACGTAGCAGTCTCCTTAGCAAATTATGGTATTCCAGTAGATTTTGTTACTCGCTTACCTAAAAATGATATTGGCGAATGTGCCATGATGGAAATGCGTAAAAGAGGTGTAAATTGTGAGAATATTATTTGGGGTGGTGACCGTTTAGGAATTTACTTTTTAGAAACAGGTGCAGTAAACAGAGGTAGTAAAGTTGTTTATGACAGACAACATTCTGCAATGGCTGAAATAAAGCCAGGCATGGTTGATTGGCATAAAGTTTTTGATGGTGCTGGTTGGTTCCATTGGACAGGTATTACTCCTGCAATTTCTCAAGGTGCTGCAGATGCTTGTTTAGAAGCAGTAAAAGTAGCTAGTGAATTAGGACTTACAATTTCAACAGATTTAAATTACCGTCAAAAATTGTGGAAATATGGAGGCGACCGTGAAGCAATTATGACTGAATTGACTTCTTATTGTGATATTATTCTAGGTAATGAAGAAGACGCTGAAAAACATTTTGGTATCAAACCAGAAGGTTTAGATATTACTACTCAAGGAGAACATGTAAAAGGAGAAGCATTTTTATCTGTTTGTGATCAAATGCTGAAAAAATTTCCTCGTGCAAAGAAAGTAATTACTACATTAAGAGGTTCTATATCAGCATCTCACAACACTTGGGCGGGCGTATTATATGATGGAAAAACATTATTTGAATCGCCACAATACCAAATAACTGACATTGTAGATCGAGTTGGAGGTGGAGATTCATTTATGGGGGGACTAATTTATGGATTGTTAGAATACAAAGGAGATGACCAAAAAGCATTGAATTTTGCTGTTGCTGCCTCATGTTTAAAACATACCATAAAAGGAGATGCTAACCTATCTAGTATAGATGAAGTTAAAAAATTAATGAGCGGAGATGCTTCTGGTAGAGTATCAAGATAAGCTAACGTTGTGAAAAAATCTATAGCAATCATTTGTGGAGGAGGTCCAGCTCCTGGAATTAATACCGTGATTAGTACCTTAGCCAAAACTTTTCTTAAAGATGGTTATACGGTTATTGGTGTTCATCACGGATATCAAGGATTATTATCCGATAATCCAGATGTAAAAATATTTGATTTTGCCCATGCTGATCGAATTTTTAGTCGAGGTGGGTCTACACTAATAATGAGTAGATTTAAGCCTAAAGACAGTGATTTTAAAGCTGATTTTTTCAAAAAAAACAATATCAAATTATTGGTTACTATTGGTGGTGATGATACCGCATCTACCGCCAATAGATTAACCAAATATCTTCAAACTCAAAACTTAACAGTTGCACATATTCACGTTCCTAAAACAATAGATAACGATCTACCACTTCCGGATAGAAATCCTACTTTTGGTTTTCATACCGCTAAAGATGAGGGTGTTCGCATTGGAAATACGGTTTATGAAGATGCTCGTACTAGTGAAAATTGGTTCGTAGTTTCTGCCATGGGACGCTCAGCTGGTCATTTAGCTTTTGGTATTGCTTCCGCATGCCATTTTCAAATGATGATAATACCTGAAATGTTTAATAAAACAACAATTACATTTGATAAGATAATTAATATGATTATCTCTTCAATAATTAAATGTAAAATTAAAGGAATTGAATATGGTGTTGCATTAATAAGTGAAGGTGTTTTTCATTTTATGGAAAATTCTGAAATTATAAATTCAGGTATTAATTTCACTTATGATGATCATGGCCATCCGGAATTAGGAAATGTTAGTAAATCTCATATTTTTAATTATCTTTTACAAATTAAGCTAAAAGAATTAGGCTTAGATATAAAATCTAGACCCGTTGAAATAGGATACGAATTAAGATGTTGTAACCCTATTGCATTTGATTTAACCTTATGTACGCTGTTAGGAATTGGCGTAAAAAAACTATTTGACCAAGGTATTTCTGATTGTATAGTAAGTGCAAATTCAAGAGGAGATATTACCCCTTTATTTTTAAAAGATTTTGAAGATGAAAATGGTAAAATTCCTCCAAGATTGGTCAATATTAATTCTGATATGGCTCAATTATTTATTAATAATCTTTTCTTTATTCATGAAAAAGATTACACTCAAGCTCAAAAATATGTGTCTAATCCAGAGGAATATGACTTTAAGAAAATACTAAACTGGAGTTAATTGAGCAGAAATAGACAGACGCTAGTATTCATATTTTTATCAAATATCAACAAAATTAGACAACAAAAAAACAAAACGAACAGTTAAACGATTAAATATCAATAAAATGGCACAATTTTCAAGATTAGAAGTAGCTCAAGCGATGAAAGATACAGGAATGATTCCTTTATTTTTTCATAATGATATTGAGTTAAGTAAAAAAGTATTAAAAGCATGTTACGATGGCGGTGCAAGACTAATGGAGTTTACATCACGTGGTGATTTTGCTCACGAAGTATTTGGCGAATTAACAAAGTATGCCATTGCTGAATTGCCTGGAATGATAATGGGTGTAGGTTCTGTAACTGATGCAGGAGCAGCATCATTATATATGCAATTGGGAGCTAATTTTATAGTAACGCCTGTATTAAGAGAAGACATTGCAATAGTTTGTAACCGTAGAAAAGTACTATGGTCTCCTGGTTGTGGCACATTAACAGAAATTACAAGAGCTGAAGAATTGGGGTGTGAAATTGTAAAATTATTTCCAGGTGATATTTATGGACCTCAATTTGTAAAAGGTGTAAAAGGTCCTCAACCATGGACAAACCTTATGCCAACTGGAGGAGTCTCACCTACAAAAGAAAATCTAAAGGCATGGTTTGATGCTGGTGTTACTTGCGTAGGAATGGGTTCTAAATTAATATCAAAAGATATTTTAGCAAATAAAGATTTTAAAGGATTAGAAAATAAAGTAAAAGAAGCTCTTGAGATTGTAAAATCAGTTAGAAATTAAACTTTTCTCCTTTACTATAACTTATAATAGACTTCAGTGATTTTTCCATTATTTCTAAAAAAAAGAGTAATCGTTGAAGTCTATTTTACTATAAAACATTATTTAGATGTCTTTTTTTCTAAGAAGGGCTTCTAAAAAATAGTAGTCTGCATAATTTATGGGTACATCCATTTCGTCATTTTTAGGGCCATTACCTGTACTGTGATTTAATATAAAAGGAGCTTCAATATCCGCATCTAAAATATATTCAGTAGTTTTTAAATTACTTAATACGGCGTTAGCAAAATTGAGATATGTTTTATTGTTAGTAAAAGCATATAGTTCAAATAATGCAGATGCCATAATTGAGGAGGCAGATGCATCTCTAGGTACATTTGGAATATTAGGATGGTTAAAGTCCCAATAGGGAATTCTGTCTTCAGGCAAATTTGGGTGTTCTATAAAAAATTTTGCAGTAGCTTCCGCTTGAGCTAGATAGGTAGTATCTTTAGTGTATCTGTAAGCCATAGTAAACCCATAAATGGCCCAGCTTTGCCCTCGAGCCCATGAAGAATAATCGTTAAAACCTTGATGCGTCACTTTCATTTTTACACTTCCATTGATAGTGTCATAAACAACAACATGGTTTACACTATTATTCTCTCTAAACTGATTTTTAAGAGTTGTATTAGCATGCCGTACCGCAATTTTATGATAAATACTATCTCCAGATATTTTTGTTGCTTCAAATAGTAATTCTAAGTTCATCATATTGTCTATGATTACTGGGAACTCCCAAATGTCTTTGTTAAAATCCCATGATCTAATTGAGCCTACGTTTTTATTAAAACGAGAAATCAACGTGTTTGCACTAGTAATTAAAACATCCTTATAATTCTGATTTTTAGTAACCTCATAACCTTCGCCAAAACTACAATACATTTTAAAACCCATATCGTGAGTACCTGCATTAAATTTTTGATTTTCCATTAATGCAGTCCATTCAGCTGCTTTGTCTCTATAAATAGTATTGTTTGTTAATTTATACAATTGCCATAAATTACCCGGAAAAAAACCACTTGTCCAATCATTAGAACTCACCAATCTGATTTTATTAGAAATTAAATCTAAACTTCTAGGAAAGCTATCATTTTTTACAGGATAATTTACAATATTTTGATACCGAATTGTTAGTAAAGAATCTATAGTAATAGAATCATTTTCAGATGTATGATCAGAAGTTTTTTTACAAGAAGTTAAACAAATAGATACCAAAAGAAACATTTGAATTGCAAAAGACAAATTGTTTTTTTTATTGTTATATTTCATCTGGACAGTTGAATTAAATTTTAAATTCTTTTAAAGATAGTAAATTAATAAATCTAAAAAGGCGTATTACTTTTTACAAGTAAATACGCCTTTAATTCAACTAACTCAAATAATATTTTAATTTCTCATCTTAATACCCTGGATTCTGTGTTAAGTTAGGATTTCTAACAATCTCATTTACTGGTATAGGAAATAAGTAATCTCTATTTGCATCAAAAGTTGGTTTTTCTCCTTCTAGTCCTGAAGCACTAAATACTTCAGATCCTAATTTTCTTCTTGCTATATCATACCATCTTTTAAACTCAAAGGCAAGTTCAATCCTCCGTTCTTCTAAAACCATAGTTCTAAAGTCATCTTGAGACAACCCAGATACATCTTCTGGGAAAGTACTTGATGTAAAGTTATTAGCCACACCTCCATTTCTAGCTCTTTCTCTAATTCTATTAACATAACCATGAGCTTCTGCACTTCCAGGACTTACTTCATTTAAAGCTTCTGCCGCAATCAACAACACTTCAGCATAACGCATCATCATATAATTTTGCTCTGAGCCTCTTCCATTTCCACCAGCATATAAATTCCCATTACGACGATTATATTTTGCAATATGAGGACGATCTACCCCATTAGCATATCCACCAACACTCACATCAGTAAAGTGTTCGTAAGATACTTCTACCCCATCAAAAACAGCTGTATCGTCAAAACTAACTTCTTTTCTATAATCTCTATCATCCCAAGTATCATATACTGCCATTGAAGGTATTTCTACAGACCAACCTCCACCTAAACCGTATTGGTCATCATTTCTTATACCTGTGTATGGTCCTTGATAATTCATACCTTGGTCAGAATCATCACTAGCAGTCATTCCAATAAAATCTATTACAAAAATAGGCTCTAAAGAAGCATCTTCATTTTCATTATATAGATTTTGAAAATCTGGATCTAACCCTAAATTATATGTTCCTTCGTTGTCTATTACTTCTTTGGCATAATTATATGCTTGCTGAAATTCTCCTCTTGTCAAATACACTAAAGCTAAATATGATTGAGCAGCTGACTTAGCAGGAATAGATCTAGCTTTTTGAGTATTTGGCAACCACTCTTCAGCAAATTCTAAATCTGCAATAATGTTTGCATATACTTCTTCCGCTGGAGTTCTAGTTACAGTAGATGCAGCTTGCAAATCTGTAACAGGCTCGTCCAAATAAGGAACATCTCCAAACTGTCTTACCAAATGAAAATAAGCAAATGCTCTAGCAAAATGAGCTTGAGCTACTATTGGATTTTTAATAGCATCGTCAGCATCTACTAATTTTGCACCAG
The DNA here is from genome assembly GCF_003813905.1 of Aureibaculum marinum. Taxonomy (GTDB): domain Bacteria; phylum Bacteroidota; class Bacteroidia; order Flavobacteriales; family Flavobacteriaceae; genus Aureibaculum; species Aureibaculum marinum. The sequence goes on along the minus strand of NZ_RPFJ01000030.1, from coordinate 46,952 downwards.
CGATGGCTTCATTTGCTGCTCCGATAATTTGATATATTTTTGGCCAATACTGTTCAATACTTGCATTATCTGCTAGTAGATTTACATCGTTAAACTGAACTCTTTCTGCCCCTTGACCATTTGGATTTAGGTCTACCATATCACTACGTAACATCAGTGGCATTGACATTTCTCTAGATACAAAATACCTGTGCATCATGTGTCCATAAGAACCATTTACCGCTGTCTGTATATCATCTACAGAGGTGAAAAAACTTTCAGGTGCTAGCAAGCCTACTGGCTCTTCTTCCAAATCTGAACATCCAATTATCGAAAGTCCTATCAATAAGAATAAATATTTATATGTTTTCATTATATATATGTTTTTTAATTAGTTATTAAAATCTTAAATTAAGGCTAAAATTCACAGATTTAATAGTTGGGTAATTTCCAAAATCAAAACCTTGAGTTGTATTACTTTCTCCACTACTCTCACCTCCAGAACCAAAGTAACTTACTTCAGGGTCTAGACCTGAATAATTTGTAAACGTTAATAAATTCTGAGCACTAACCGATAGTCTTAAGTTATCGATACCTAATTTTTCAACAATATCTTCAGAAAAATTATATCCTAAAGCTATGTTTTTTAATCTCAAATAACTACCGTCTTCTACAAAACGAGAAGAGATTTCTCTACCTCTATTAGCCACTGCTCGTGGTATATCCGTATCTGTATTGGTTGGAGTCCATGAATTTAAAACATCTTTAAGTGCATTCGAATCTCCATTGTACAATTGTACATTAGTAAGATTAAATACATCGCCACCATAAGCACCTTGAAAAAAGATATTTAAATCTAAATTTTTATATCTAAAAGTATTTGTAAAGCCCATTGTCCAATCTGGATTAGGATCACCTATTATTTTTTGATCATCTGTAGTTATTACACCACTATTATCTAAATCGCTAAATAAAGGATCTCCTGCTTGTGCTCCTGCAAGAGTAGCTGTACCTGCTGGCAAAGCACCACCTTGGTAGACACCTTGATAATCATACCCCCAAAAAACACCTGCTGCTTCACCTTCTCTTAAAACGTGTGTTCGAGAAACACTAAAGTATCCTGGAGAAGCATCAAGAAATACATCTATACCATTAATTAATGATACTACTTCATTCTTATTCGTAGACCAGTTAAAATCGGTTGTCCAACTGAAATTATCAGTTGATATATTTCTAGTATTTAAACCTATTTCAAACCCTTTATTATTTATCTCACCAACGTTTCTAATACTTGCTAAGGTCAAAAATCCTAAATATTCTGGTTGACTTGCATCTGCCAAAAGAAGATCTTTAGTATCAATATTATAATAATCTAAAGAAAGAGAAATTTTATTATTAAACAGCCCTAAATCTAAACCTAGATTTGTTTGATACGAAGATTCCCATTTTAAATCTGGATTTGCCGCCTGATCTGGAACAACAGCACCTACTACCTGTCCATCTATCGCACTAAAAAGAGTACTTAATTTTGAAAAAGACTCATAAGGATTAATAGCCTGGTTTCCAGTCACACCATAACTAGCTCTTAATTTTAAGTTAGAAATAGTTTCACTATCTTCTAAAAAGCTTTCTTTTGAAATTTTCCAACCTATAGCTGCAGAAGGAAAAATAGCATATTTTTCATTTTTAGCAAAATTAGAAGCTCCGTCTCTTCTTACTGTGGCTGTTAATAAATACTTATCATCATAATCATAGTTTAACCTACCAAATTGAGATTGAATCTCTTGTTCTGTAATAGATGAGCTTGGTATAATTGTAACTTCACTACCCCCTAAATTATAGTAAGAAAAACTATCACTAATAAAACCAGTAGCCCCTGTAGAAAATCTTTCTGTGGTTGTTTTTTGATAAGAATATCCTGCTAATAAAGTTAAATTTCCTTTTCCTATCTCAGTTTTATAGGTCAAATAGTTTTCACTCAACACATTGGTAGATCTTCTATTATCAATACCGGCTCTTCCTCCTACACCTCCAGCAGTAACAATTAAAGTAGAAGGTCTAAAATAGCCTACAGTTTCATTAATTGTACTATACCCAAAGGTAGTTTTAAAACTAAGATTTTCCAGAATATCATAATTTGCATATAAGTTTGCTCTAAATCTATCTGTTTTCGTTTCGTCTATAGCTTCATTAGCAATTGCATATGGATTGTCAATATTATCACCAATAGTATTAGTCGTATAATTTCCATTATCATCATAAATTCCTAAATCTGGCATAAATCTAAACATTAATGATACCACATCATCTCCACCACCATTTACACCATTACTACCTGTAGATTGAGTAGGAACTCCATCTTTATCTGCTCTACTTCCAGTAAGATTTAAACCTAATTTTAATTTATCTGTAACTTGAGCATCTATATTAGATAGAAAAGATATTTTTTCATATTCAGAATTTATAATAACACCATCCTGTTTAAAATAATTTGTAGAAGCATAAAAATTTATTTTATCACTTCCTCCTGAAAAAGAAAATTGATGATTTTGAGTATTGCCCGATTTATATAATAAGTCTTGCCAATCTGTGTCAGCAGAACCTTGTACATAACCTGAATTTATAGATTGTTGATAAGCTGCAAATTCATCTGCATTTAACAAATCTAATTTATCTGCGGTATTTTGGATAGAATAGTTAGAATTTACTTCTATAGCCAATCTACCACTTTTACCTTTTTTTGTAGTAACCATTACCACACCATTTGACCCTCTAGATCCATATATTGCAGTTGCTGATGCATCTTTTAAAATCTCCATAGATTCTATATCATTAGCTTGAGGCATAGCTGCACCCACAAACCCATCAACAACAATAAGTGGAGCACTACTTGCATTAATCGAAGTGTTTCCTCTAATTTTTATACTTATTGGAGCTCCTGGCTCTCCTCCATTATTAGATTGAACCACAACCCCTGCTGCACGCCCTTGTAATGCTTGCTCTGCGTTTGCTACAGGAAATGCATTTAACTCGTCTGACTTTACCGAAGAAACCGCCCCAGTAATATCACTCTTTCTTTGAGATCCATAACCAACAACCACGACTTCATCTAATTCATTCTGATCAGCCTGAAGAATAACATTGATTTCAGTTTGAGTACCTACAGGCACCTCTTGACTCAAGAAACCAATAAAGCTGTAAACCAAGACAGCATCGTCACTAGGCACATCAATTGAATATAGACCATCAAAATCTGTTGAGGTTCCGATTGTACTCCCTTTTACAGAAATATTTACTCCTGGAAGAGGCATTCCGTCATCAGAGGAAGTAACTTTCCCTGTAATACTTCTTTCTTGAGCATTAACAACAGCTGTTGTTAAAAAAAGACAAGTAAGAAAAAAAGCACTGACTAATTTTACTTTGTTTTTCATCATAATTATTTGACTTAAGTTAGATTAAAAAAATTTGAGTAATACAATTATTGTAAAGTAATTTTTGGAAAGAAAAATGATAAGAATCTAACTAAAAAGTCCTTTACGGTAGGTTTACATTACACCTCTTGGGTAGATTATTTTTATTTTATTAATTATTAAAAATTGGTTTTCCAGATTGGTTTACTAAACTGGTTTACCAGATTGGTTTGCCAAATATATTGTTTTTAATTAGTAAAAAAAAATTATTTCTCTATTAATTTTCATATCTAAATATTAATTAGAAGAAGTTGTAACGAATTATAGGACAGTCATTAAACAAAAGAGGAACATTTCAACGCACTATTTATAGTACATATGCAAAAAAATAAGATAGAAAAACTATTTTACAAACTACAACAAACCATTCTCAAATAAAATTGTAAAACGGTAAAAACAAATTACAATCTCCGTAAAATGAAGGTGTAAAAATTACCAAAACCAATAAAACAGACACCACTTTTTATCAAATAAACAACAAAAAAAGAGGCAATAAAGCTTTTGTAACTAAATTACCCCATTTATGTAACCAGAATACCTCTGTAAATATTTAATAGTTACAATCTTAGTACCCGTAAATAAATCACATAAATGATACGATGAAATTTACGAGAAAATCATATTTAAAAAAGCTGATAAAATACCACGGAAGAGAAATTATATTTGGTATTCTCTTCCTGGTCTTTATCTTATTTTTGACTGTAATTATTTAATTATGTATAAAAACGTCTTAATATCAATAGTACTTATTCTTTTATTTACCAGTCTTCATGGTCAAACTACATTTGACATTAGAGGAAAAGTAATGGAAAGTAACACGGACATGCCTTTGCCTGGAGCCTCAATTGTTCTTTCTAATATTTCTGGTGATATTATAAAAGGAGCAATGACAGATGGTTTTGGTATGTTTATTTTAAACACTAATAAGCAAGGTTCTTATAAATTAGAAATAAGCTTTATAGGATTTGAAAGTAAACATATAGATATTGAATTAGATGGAACTGATAAAAATATAGGTACTATAAACCTACAATCCTCTACATTTGCATTAGAAACAGTTACTATTAGATCTAGTTTAGAAGAAAAACAAAGAGCATTAAATACCCAACGTAATGCAGATAATATAAAAAATGTTATCTCTTCCGACCTCATTGGTCGCTTTCCTGATTTAAATGTAGCTGAAGCTTTACAACGTGTTCCTGGAGTTAATATCCAAAGAGATAAAGGAGAAGGCTCAACCGTAACTTTGAGAGGAACACCTCAGCATTTTACATCAATTCAAATAAACGGAGAGCAAATACCTAGTGTACAACAGGGCGGTTCTAGAAATGAGGCTCTAGATCTTATTCCTGCTGATCAATTAGAAATGATGGAAATTACTAAATCACCAACACCGGATATGGACGGAGATGCCATAGGAGGTGTTGTAAACTTAAAAACACCAACAGCTCGTAAATATGACCTAGTGTTAAAAGTAGAAACAGCTTTAGGTTATAATGATATTTCTGGAAAAATTAATTCTATTAATAAACTAAGAATAGACAAAAGGTTTTTTAAAACCAACAATGTAACCATGGGTAAACTTGGTATAATTTTAGGAGGTAGTTATTATGAAAATAACAATTCTGAAGATAGAATAGATGCTACATGGACCGGATTACCTGAACCTATAACCAACACAGGAGAAGGTTCTCTGGTCATGGAAAATTACCAATATAGAACTACTCAAAATAAAAGAATAAGAACTGGTTTTACTGGAACTTTTGATTATCAATTCAATGATAAAAACAGTATTGTATTCAAATACATGTATAATAAAAGAGATGACAAAGACGTACGAAATCGCTTACGTTTTGATATGGATCGTAGTGGTAGCGTTTATGAAACTTTAGACTCTGTTTCTGAAGGACGAATTCGAAGAGACATTAATATTTGGGACGAATTAAAAGAAAACCACAACTTTCATTTAGAGGGAGACCATAGTATCGCTTTATGGAATATCAATTGGAGTGGATTCTATTCTACTTCTAAACGAACTTTTTATTCTGATAGAGGTGATTTTGCAAATGACGAAATTGACATTGTTGCTGACAATCCTAATGGGATTTTTACAGACGTACCTAATTTCAGGCAAGCCTACGGTGAGCAAAGTATGTACGATCCTTTTTTTTACAGCGACTTTAGAAGGTACGAAGAAGATTACGAGACTAGTGATGCCGACAACATGGTTGCCAAAATAGACATTAAACGAGATATTCAATTCTTCAAAAAACACAACGGCTACATTAAATTTGGAGGAAAATACAGAAGTCAAGGAAACTCAAAATACAGAAACAATAATGTGTATAGTTTTAATGACCCTAATAATTTAATAAAAACTGAAGAAGCTTTTTTAAATGTGCTTTCCGGTAAAGAACCAGAAACCTATTTATATTCAGATTACAGGTTTGGACCACTAATAGGCAGAAATACATTTAAAAATTACATTCAAGACAATAGACGACTACTAACAACATCAGATGATGCGTGGGATGCTAAAAGACTGTCATTAAATGACACTTATGATGCAGGTGAAGAAATTATTGGAGCGTATGTTATGGGAAAAATTCAATTTAATAAACTAATGGTTTTGGCCGGTGTCCGTTATGAGAAAAACAAAGTAGATTATGATGCTTTTGAAGTATTTAGAGTTGGAACAGATGTTTCTGGATCTCCTATAAGTGGAGGAAATGATTATGATTTTATTCTTCCAAATCTTCAATTAAAATATAGTTTTGACGAATATACTGCCATACGATTTTCATCTTTATTTAACTATTCTCGACCAAATTATGTAGATATTGTGCCTTTTGTAAATTTTGATTCAGACGCCATTACACTTCGATTAGGGAATCCTAATTTACTTCCAGCAAACGCGTTTAACCTAGACTTTATGGTAGAGCGATACTTCTCCAACATTGGAGTTATTTCATTAGGTGCTTTTTATAAAAATATTAATGATTTTCAGTTTACAAGAATTGACCCTTCACTTTCTGAAGATTTTCCTGGTTATCCTAGCACGCAAGGATTTAAATTTGAACAAGAACAAAATGGTGAAAATGCCAAAGTTGCTGGAGTGGAATTAAATTTTGTACGTCAATTAGATTTTTTACCTTCATTCCTTAAAAATTTAAGTATTGACGGAAATTATACGTACACTTTTTCTGATGCATTTACACAAGATAGAGATGGAATATCTCTTCCTGGTCAAGCTAACCACACATTTAATACTGCATTAGCTGGAGATTTTGGAAACTTTACAGCCCGAGTTTCTGCAAATTATAATGGTACATTTATTAACTCTTTAGCAAGCCAAGCACAAGACGACATTTACCAATTAGCAAGATTACAAATTGATGCAAATGCCTCTTATAAAATAGGCAAACATTTTAGAATATTTACTGAATTTACTAACCTTACAAATGAACCAAGTATTCGTTATCAAGGTGAAAGAAACCGAATATCTAGAATCGCATATTTCGGATGGTTAGCAAGAGTAGGAATCAGTTACAGACTTTAAAATTTATAAAAATGATAAAAAAATATACTTACATTTTATGGATAACAATAGCTGTTTTTCTTACAGGCTCTTGTGAACGAGAAATTGATTTTGAACTCTCAGCTCCTAGTCTAATTGTAGATTTTGACGGACCTCCAGAAATAACCCAAGAACCTGGATACGAAGTGTTTCTTGATTTTAAATTACAAGCGGCTAGCGGCTTAAAAGAATTTAAAATTTTACAAAACGGACAACTTTATGAAACAATTACATTTGTTAATGAAGAAATTTCAGACAATTATCAATTTCTGTTTACAATTCCTGAAGATACTGATAATGGAACAAATTTTAATTTCACATTTGAGTTATCAGATCAAGAAGATAGATTATCTACCTACGATTTATTAGTAAAAGTAAATACTACTTTTTCTGAATTAGAACAAACAATAAATGGAACACAAGTAATCTCCTTAAAAGGTAGATTAAATAAAGATTATTCACTCACATCAGATAACATTTACTTAATAGACAGCACTTTATCAATAGAAAATAATAGTACGTTAACTATAGATAAGGGATCAACAGTTTATTTTAAAACCTATCAAGAAGCTAATTTAGTATCTAAACTTGTTATTACAAGAGGCTCTAAAATTGAAGCTGAAGGTACCGCAGAAGAACCTATTATTCTTACCAGTGATAAAATATTAAAAAACGAAACTCCAACTCCTGAAGATTGGGGCGGACTGTTCCTTTATGGTAGTGCTCCTACAAATGAAGGTGATGATGTTTTCGGAGACGGATTTAGATATGGCGGAAATTTACCAAATGATAATTCTGGGCGTTTACAATATGTTAGAATTGAATATGCAGGAAAAGACGATGCCCATGGGATACATCTCTTAGGGGTTGGATCAACAACTCAAATTCATCATTTAGAAGTCTACAGAAATCAAAATATTGCCATCAGAATTAAAGGTGGTCGCGTTAATTTAAAATATGTTGCCACTATTGGTCATGGAGGCTATGGAATTTGGGCTGATGCAGGATGGCAAGGAAATGGTCAGTTTTGGATTTGCCAAACCGACAGACAAGCTACATTGATCCCAACAAACTTTTGGAATCAAGCTAGGTCAATTGAAATGCGTAATGATGAATCATTCTTTCTAAAAGAACCTCGTACTACTTTTAACATTTCCAACGTCACTTTAATAGGAAATGGATATGAAGATAATATTGATAATGGAACTCGTAGAGGGGTCCGTATTAGACGTGGTGCAACGGGTATTTTACAAAATCTAATTGTTACCGAATTTCCAGATGACGGAATACGAGTAGAAGATTTGGATATTGAAGAACTTGGTCAAAGCATGATTTTAGATAATACACGCTCTTTTAACAATGAAAAAAATTATGAACAAGAAGCTGAATCTATTTTCTTAGAAAGCTCACAATACAATGTTACCGAAGACAATGTTTCTGGTATTTCAACAACAAACTTTGTTGGTTCTATACCCTCTGACTTTAATCCAACAGCTATAAGCAATTGGTTTACAGCAGCACCTTTTATTGGTGCAGTCAAAGACGCTTCGGATAACTGGACAACAGAAGGGATTTGGTTTAAATCTCTAGATGGAAGTACTAATTAAATTAAACATAACTAAAATTTTATGAACTATGTTAAAAACAATCAATTTTAATCGTATCAGTATGCTATCAAGCATTTTTCTGATAATTTTTGCACTTGCTTCATGTAGCAGTGATGATGACCCTAAAGAATTACCCGCAATACCCATTTTATCCATAGATGGAGATAATGAAGTGGTTGTAAAAAATGGAGAAACAATTCATGTAACATTATCTCTCAATGCTGCTGGAGGCAACAAATCTCTTGTAGTAAATAAAGGAGGTGGATTTTTAGAAGAAATTCCTTTAAATGCAACTGCTTCAACCTACACCTATTCAAATCAAAGTGTAGATGAAAACGCAGAAGAAGGTGAGGAAATTGAATTTGAATTTATCTTGGTAGATACTGAAAATCAAGAATCTTCTGCTGTTTCTTTTAAAGTCTTCTCAGCAAAATACGACTTAATCACTATAGGAAGTGAAAAAGTATATGATGTAAATATATCTGGTGGAGTAGTAGAAAGCGGTACAAATATAAAATTTATTGAAGGAAGAAATTACTACATTAGTGAAGATGTTACATTTCTGGATGGTTCTTCTTTAAATATAGAATCAGGAGTAACTGTTTACTTAAACGCTGGTCAAGAACCGAGTGTAGGTATAAAAGCAGAATCGGGAACATTGGTAGATATACAAGGTACAGCAACAAACCCTGTGGTAATGACTTCTAGTAAAACCTTAACAGGAGATGCTAAAGCTGGAGATTGGGATACCTTTGAGTTAGAAGACATGTCAAATGCAGTGGTACGTTTTTTAAGATCTGAATATGCTGATACCGGTTTAAGATTAGACAATTGTGACAACACAAATACTGTCGAGTATATTCAATCTTTTATGAGTTCTGGTGAAGGCATTTATATTACTGACAACAATATTAATTTAAAATATTTAATAAATACTAAATCTGAAGATAGTGGATATAGAATTGGAGATGATTACAATGGTAAAATGCAATTTATCATTAATGTAGGTGCTGATAATGATGAATCAGAATTCTATGTTAGAGAAAATGCTTCTGTTATTGCTGCTAATATGACACTGTTAGGACCTGGAGAAGATGCTGAAGAAGGTGGAGACCTTATTGAAATAAAATCTGAAGCCAACACTTTTAAAATTTACAGTTCTATAGTAGCAGAATCGGTAGATGAAGACATAAAGTTCTCTGGAGATATGCCAATTACCGATTTAAATGGAGTAAACGTATTAGCTTATTCTTATTTTTTCAATAATGATGACCCATTAAAAGATAATGCATCTGACTTCTTTGGAACTTTTAATGAAGATGGAAGTTTAGCTACTAACCCATTTTTTAATAATGCCATAGCTCTAGAGGAAGATGGAGATATTGATTTTGAAAAAATAGACGGTATTGGCGTAGATGATTTTATTCCAGATGCTACTGTGACTGCAAAAGAGTCTTTTGACCCAAGTACAATAGACTCCTTTTTCACCTCTGTAACCTTTGTTGGTGCTGTAGAAAATGAAGCGAATGATTGGACAAAAGGATGGGTGAAAAATCCTGACGGAAGTATAAGATAATTGAGTTAGTAATTTTAAACGCTATACGGTAAATTATTGTATAGCGTTTTTTAATATAAATGATAATGATAAGAACAATTTTTAGTTTAGTAATATGGATGTTTACATTGACAATAGTAGCACAATCCTATGAAAAAAATTTAGCTCCAAAAACATTAGATGTTAATTACAAAGCTTCTCCAAGACCAGATAGAATTATCTTAACATGGAGTAAAAATGATTTATCAACACAAACTGTAACTTGGCGTACAGATACAACCGTTACAGACATTGAGGCTGAAATTGCAAAAGTGACACCTGATGTCGATTTTTATAAAAATGAGACTGATTATGATGCAACGTCAACTACTTTTACAGCAATAGATGAAACTGTACAATACCATACCACTACTTTTAAAAACTTAGAACCCGACACATATTATGCCTATCGTTTAAAAGCAGATGATTATTCAAGTGAATGGGTACAATTTAAAACTGCACCTAAAACAACAGACAAACCATTTTCATTTATCTATTTAGGTGATGCTCAAAACGACCTCTTCAGCTTATGGTCTAGAGTGATTCGATTGGCTTATAAAAGAGCCCCTGATGCAAAGTTTATGCTACATGCAGGTGATATGATAAACCATTCTCAAAACAACTACGAATGGGGCGAATGGTTTGAAGCAGGCTCTTTTATTTTTAAAGAAATGCCACAACTAACTATTCCAGGCAATCATGAATATATAAAAAACGACGAAGGTCATAAAACGGGAATTACACCCATATACAATCCTCAATTTAACTTTCCTAAAAATGGTTTAGCCGAAATTGGTCACACCAATTATTACATGGATTATCTTAACATGAGATTAATCAGTTTAAACTCTAATCAAGACCTTGACTTACAAAAAACATGGCTCGAAGATGTATTAAAAAACAATACTAAAAAATGGGTAGTAGTAATGACTCACCACCCTGTCAGATCACCAGCAAAAGGTAGATTTAACAAAGGTGTTATAGAAAATTGGAAGCCTCTTTTTGAAAAATATAAAGTAGATTTGGTACTTCAAGGACATGACCATACGTATGGACGAGGAAATAAAGTTAATTTAGGTTATGACGAAAAAAATGATTACTCTGGTACAATGTACGTTGTCTCAGTTAGTGGAAGAAAAATGTATGAGCTAGGTAATGAACCTTGGATGGAAGCAAAAGCAGAAAATCAACAATCTTATCAAATAATTACAATTGATGATTCTATACTAACATATAAAGCATACACCACTGATGATACTTTATTTGATGGTTTTACCTTAACAAAAAGAAAAAATAAAGACAATAAAGTAAAAGAGATAAAATAATAAATTTTAACTGCAATGACAGCTCTTAAATTGCTTGCCCATAAAAAGTATCCTTTTATCTTGATATGCTTATTTATTAATCAATTTGTATGGTCTCAAAGGATTGAAAATGAAATAAAAATAATATTAGAAAAAGATACATTAGTCCTTGAAAACCAAAAAATAAAAGCAAAATATTCATGGAATAATGGAAATATAAGTTTAACACACTTAAACGATAAAACTAATAATAAGTCAGTTTCGTTTTCTAATGAGAATCAGAATTTTCTTTTAAACAATGAGACCTCTAACGCTACTGATAGCCACTTTGAAATAATAACAGGCACTAATAAAAACTATAAAGATGCTGTTATAACATTTAATTTTAAAGGCATAAATATAAAGCAAGTTTTAAGACTTTATTCTGATGTTAAAGCCATAAAACACACTTACTTTTTAAAAGGCAAATCCGATCAAAAATCATGGGATATCAATAAGGTAGAAAATCTTGATATGATTGAAACACGAAACAATAAAAATGATGAATTTAGTAGGATTGGACACTTAGAATTTAATACTCGACATTGGAAATTTAAATCAGTTAAATTTTATGAAGCAACTGATCATCATGATAATCCCGTTGAAGAAACAACATTTTTAAGCTATCGTAAACAACGTAAAGTTCAGGCAAACTTACTTTTTGCTTCAAATACACAAAGAAAACAGTCTATTTATATTTTAAAAGAATCTCCAATTGGTGTTAGTCAGCAATATTATCCAGGGTTTGACTTTTTGGTAGATTATAATGGATTATCAATTCATGGTTTAGGTATTTCCCCAACAGACCTTAATGACAATTGGATTCAGGGTTATGGTTATGCTTTAGGTATTTCAGATGGAGATGACATCCAACAGAAAATAACTATTTTAAATTATCAAAAAAAGGTTAATCCCTATATTTTTGAACGTGATTTTATGATGATGTCAAATACTTGGGGAGATCGAAGTAAAGACTCTCGAATGAATGAAGAATTTATCCTAAATGAATTAACATCAGCCTCCAAATTAGGTATTACTCACTTTCAACTTGATGATGGTTGGCAACAAGGATTATCTAGAAATTCAGCTTCAAAATCAGGAGTAAAATGGGATGATTGGAGTACTGAAGATTGGCAACCTCACAAAGAAAGATTTCCCAATGGTTTTAAAAAAATTATAAAAACAGCTGAAAAAGAAAATATTAAAATTGGACTTTGGTTTAACCCAAGTAAAACAAATAATTATGCAAATTGGGAACGCGATGCCAATATTCTATTAGAATACTATAACAATTTTGGCATTTCTAATTTTAAAATTGATGGTTTGGACCTAATGACAAAACAAGCCGAAATTAATCTTAGAAAATTGTTTTCAAAAGTAAAACTAGAAACTAATGGAAAAGCCGTTTTTAATTTAGATGTTACTGCTGGTCGTAGAATAGGATATCACTATTTTGGAGAATATGGTAATATCTTTTTAGAAAACAGATATACAGATTGGTCAAACTATTACCCATATAGAACCTTAAGAAATTTATGGTTATTAGCTTCTTATGTCCCCTCACAACAGCTTCAGATAGAATTTTTAAATGTCAATCGCAATAAGAAAAAATATCCTATGGAGGATATGGCATCTCCTGAAAAGGTAGGATTAAATTATGCTTTTGCCGCTACTATGATGGCACAGCCTTTGGCATGGATGGAAGTGTCTCAACTAAAAGAAATACCTTTAAACTTTATAGAAATTGTAGAAAAATACAAAACCGTTGCCAAAGACCTTCATGCCGGAACAATAATACCAATAGGACAAGAACCTGATGGCAATTCTTGGACTGGCTTTTTATCATTGGGATCTGGTAACGAACATTATTTGTTAGTTTTTAGAGAAAACAATCAAAACAAAAGTTATGAATTGAATTTACCTTTTTCGATTAATAAAACGGAAATAATTTTAGGTGATTCAATAAAAATAAAAAAACAAAATACGCACAACTTAAAATTAACATTGGAAACTCCTTGGAGCTTTAGTTTGCTAAAAATTAGTTCGAATGACTAGTTATAAATTGTAATTTATTTACCCAAACACTCTTAAAACAAAGAAGATAACTTACTATTACATAATACATCATCATAGATGCTAATTATTAATCACGGACATTAAAATTAAATGTGAATTTAGGTTAGTAAAAAAACGGAAGTCTTAATTTAAGCTTCCGTTTTTTATTTCATTATTAATTTAAACTTCTCAACTTAACTCCACTTACAATTGGCTTTCCTTTTATAGCCTTAAAAGAAATACTTAATCCTTTCCCTTCTGTAACCTTAATTTTAGTTTTCTCTCTTAATGGATAGTTATACCCATAATCCTTTAAAAGATCTAAATTTTGCAACCATGGTTGATTATTAATTAACACATCAAATATTCTTTTTCCACCAAGGTGACTAGGTGAAACATCATTACCTACAAAACGTCTAGATTTAGGAAAAGGCTCAACAAATAATAACTCCACCTCATACCATCCATCTTCAACATCAAAACGATAAGCTTCTATACCTTCTCTAATGGTTTGATATAATGGAATAAACGAATCTATAGTCAATATTTTTTCTTTTGTTCCAATTTTTTTCCCAACATATAATTGCTCACCTCCAATATACCCCCAACTTTCAGGCCTATAAGGTTGATCTTCTACCCATACGTTCGCCCCTTTTTCGTCAAAAAAAGAATGATTACTACCTGCATTAATACTTATATCAATATTATATTGTTCCTTTAAAAGAACAGGGATGTTTCTAAAATTAATGGTAATATAATCAGAAATATTATTACTTATTGCTAAAAGTTGATTTTCACCTATAGAAAGCGGTACATTAAAAGTAACTTTATTATTTTTTACTATTTTCTCCTCTAAAAGTTTTCCATTGGCTTCTAATTGTACAGTTTTTTGATTGGTATAAATATCTACTGGAGATAAAAATGGAGTTGTATCTGAAACACCAACTCTATGTTGCCAATTGGTTTCAGCAATTTTTATAAAAGGCTCTTTTAAAAGTGTCGCCTGAAACAAATAGTAAGGATCTTTAGGTACTCTTTTAGAAGAAAGCAACCCTTTCTGATTCCAATGAGGTTTAGTATCAACACGTTTTTCAGAATTAAAATCAACCAAATTCCAATACGTAGCACCAGCAAGATAATTACGTTCCATAATTTGTGTTAAATAACTTTCAATCATTGCCTTTTGACCTTCCATTGTAAAGTCAAAACGCTCTGGTTTTAGACTGTGTAATCGCTGGTCACTTCCTGAACCAAATTCACTTAAAATATGTATACGTTCAGGGTGTTTTTTATGTTCTTCATCAAGAAATTTTCCTAAATCTTCAAAGTTATCATAATACCATCCATGGTAAAGATTCCAACCTACCACTTGAGGAATATCTCCTAACCCACTAGTTTCATATAAAGGATAATGATGTAATGCCATTACAGTATATCGTGTAGGATCTTCATTTCGTACTACATTTTCTAACCTTTTAGCCAGTTTAACTGTTGCTTCGGTATGTGCATCAACCACATTTTCATCTAAAAAACGATGTGCCCAATAAATTTCATTCATATACCCCCATAAGATTATCGATGGATGGTTATAATACTGCCTAATCATTTCTATAAGTATAGTTTCTGCATTGTTATCATGTGCTTCACTGAGAGTTACTTCATTAACTAATGGGGTTTCTTGCCAAACCAACAGCCCCAACTCATCAGCAGCTTCCAATACTGCTGGATCTTGAGGATAATGAGCTAATCTTATAAAATTAGCCCCCATATCTTTTAATATTTTTAAATCATGACGGTGCACATCATCTGACAAAGCTACACCATCACCATAATAATCTTGATGGCGGTTAGCTCCAATTAATTTTAAATGACTACCATTTAAGAAAAAACCATTTTCTGGATGAAAATAAAAACTTCTAAAACCAAAACGGATATTTTCTTCATCGAGAATATTACCATCTTTTATTATAGAAATTTCAGCGGTATACAAATACGGATTGTCAGGAGACCACAAATTGACTTCTGTTAATTTACTTTTAATTTCAAATGTATTTAACCCTGTATTTGATTTTAGTCTTTTTATAGTTGAAAGTACTGTTTTACGCTGAGCATCTAAAACTTTTAATTGAATTTCTAATTTGTTTTTAGATTCAGAAATAAAACTACCTTTTAATTGAATTTCAGAACTATTTCCTTTGACGTTTGGTGTGGAAATAAACAAACCTGTTGAACCATTATCGGATAGGTTAAAATGTGTTTTTGAAGTCTCTATTAAAAAAACATCACGATAAATTCCGCCAAAAAATGTAAAATCAGCAGATAAAGGTGGAATATCGGGATTATGGGCATTGTCAACTTTTATATGTAAAATATTATTATCTGCCTTTAAAAATGGTGTAATATTTAATGTAAACCCTGTGTAACCACCAACATGACTTCCTGCTTTGTGTCCATTTACAAAAACTTCCGCTACTTGACCTACACCTTCAAACTGAAGAAAATATGATTTTTCATTCAAATCTGGAAACAAAGAAATAATTTTAGAATACCAACCTTCACCACGATAATGCCCAGGTTTGTGGTCGTTAAGCACATCTTTATTGTTCCATGTATGTGGTAAGTTTACAATTTCTCCTTCTATATTTTTTGAGAAATCAGGATTTAAAACGCCTTTATGGAATTTCCAATGTGAATTTAAAGTTGTTTTTTTTCTAATTTGGGCATGAGAAAATGCCACTGAAAGGAATATTATCAGTAATAATAATCCCTGAAGGTGTGTGTTTTTATTCAACATTATATCAATTTTATGAGATTAATTATTCACACAATTGACACAATGAAATCCGAAAAAATATATTTTAAAAGCTTGCCAAATATAATAATTTCTTTTTAAATTATCCTCGTTTTTCATTTAAGCATTTAGTTTTTTGGCGAGATATATAAGATATATTAATTATTTATTAAAATCAGATTTTACAACCATTGTTTTTTTACTTTGTTGGATTGTAAGTTCTGGGCAAATTACGGACTCTATAGGTACTAGAATTAAATTCAATCATCTAAATGTAGCAAATGGTTTATCTCAAAGTACAGTATTAAGTATTCATCAAGACACCTATGGCTTTATGTGGATAGGGACACGAAATGGATTAAACCTTTATGACACAAATAGTTTTAAAATTTTTCGTCCTACTGCAGGAGACTCTTCATCTATTGCAGGACATGTTATATACGATATTGCAGAAGATGCTAATAATAATATTTGGATTGCAACTCAAAACGGTTTAAGTAAATATGATAGAAGTTTAAATACTTTTAACAATTACCAACTTTTTCCTAAAGCAACAAAAACAATTCCTGCAAGTACTATTTTTATAGATAAAAATAATCGAATTTGGGTTGGTGGAAATTTTGGACTTTTAACATTTGACCCTAAAAACAAGACTTTTTATTATCCTGAAATAAACAATAATATTCCTAAAAACATAAATGTTAGCTCTATTCAGGAAGATACTGATGGTAACTTATGGATTGGTGCAGAAAATTTTAGTGTATACCGTTTCCATCAAAAAACTAATAATTGGCATCAATTAGAAATAAAAACTCCTACACCTATTAATTCTCGTATTGAAGCATTAAAAATTGAAAAAAACGTAGGATTATGGCTGGGTACTTACGGAAGTGGTCTTATAAAAATTGATTTTTCTGGAAACCTTCTGGAACATTACCATCAAAAAGCTTCTGGAAAAAATATAATATCTAATGATAATATAAGAGCTCTTGAATTTGATGAAAAAAATAACTTGTGGATTGGAACTTTCAATGGTCTCAATATTGTGGATCAGAACGGTTATTCTAAAATTATAAATTATCAGGAAAATAATTTTCAAGGATTAAGTCATAGTAGTATTCGATCTCTTTTTAAAGATGAAAAAGGATCGATATGGATCGGCACTTACTTTGGAGGATTAAATATTTATGACAAAGACAATCAACGATTTAAACATTTTTATCACATTGAAGGGGATAAAAACTCTCTAAGTTTCAATGTGATTGGAGCTTTTTCGGAAGATTCAGACGGAAACATTTATATAGGTACTGAGCGTGGTGGGCTAAATATTTTAAACAGAAAAAAATACACACATAAAAAACCTCCAACTGGTTATGACGACCTCACTATAAAATCACTTTTTCATGACAGAAACAAACAACTTTGGCTAGGTGTTTTTAAAAAAGGACTAAACCTATACAATCCAATAAATGGACACTTAACTCAATATCCAATAAATCAACCAAACTATAACTTTTTAAAATCTACAATAATTAATGATATTCAACAAGACTTTAAAGAGAATTTATGGTTAGCAACAGATGCTGAAGGAATTTATAAATTTAACTTAAAAAACAAAACATTTATAGATTATCCGCATCAAAAAATATTAACAGAGAGGTTACGCTATGTTCCTGTAAAAAGTATTGTAATTCTAAAAGACCAACAATTGGCATTAGCTACAAGAGGACAAGGTCTGATATTTTTTAATAGTAAGACAGGAAGTATAATTCAAAAAAAAAATTTTACAGTAAAAAATAAAGATATAAATATTGAAGAATTTAATCATGTTTATGCAGATAAAAATAATAATCTTTGGCTATCCTCAAATGGAACTGGTTTAATAAAATATAATCTTAATAACAATAAAATTAGTCACTTTGACATAAAAAAAGGACTTAGCAACAATGTTGTACAAGGTATTATGGAAGACGCAGATAGTAATATTTGGGCCATTACCTTAAATGGTTTAACTAAGATAGATATAGTTTCTGACAGCATTGTTAAAAATTACACTTATGCATCTGGAATTCCGCTAAATGAAATAAACGAAGGAGCTTTTTATAAAACAATAAATAATGAGTTTTTAATTGGTGGAAATAATGGGTATATAAAATTTAACCCCACATCTCTACAAAATAACAATTATATCCCCAAGATGGCTTTTACAGGAATTGAAGTAATGAATAAAGCTGTTTCACCACAAGATGATTCAGGCGTACTAGAAAAAGAACTCAATAAAACAGAAAAAATAACGCTTAGCCATTCTCAATCAATTTTAACTTTAGAATTTGTAGCATTAAGTTACTTAAAAGCTGAAAATAACCATTACAAATATAAACTGGAAGGCTTTGATTTAGATTGGGTTTATACTAAAGATAGGCCCCGGGTAACTTATACAAATTTGCGTAAAGGAGACTATACTTTTTATGCAAAAGGTTCTAACAATGATGGTATATGGAATGAAACCCCACTTAAGTTAATGATAACTGTAAAACCTCCACCATGGCAAACTTGGTGGGCTTATATAATATATACACTTCTTATTATAGGAGGTTTTTATATCGTAAGAAGCAATGGAATAAGAAGTGCCAAACTAAAACACAGTTTAAAAATTGAACAAATAGAAAAAGAACGTTGGAAAGATGTTCATGATCTTAAACTGAAACACTTTATGGATGTTTCTCATGAATTCAGAACTCCTTTATCACTAATTTCTGCACCATTAGAAGAGATACTAAAAGAAAAAAAAATAAAACCTAAGGTAAAGTCATTGGCCAAAACCATGGATTTGAATGTAAAGAGGTTACAATTACTTATCGATCAAATTTTAGAATTAAGAGCTTTAGAAACGGGGCATAGTAAATTAAATCTACAACCGATAAACCTTACTATGCATATTGAAGAGATTATTAATTCGTTTAAAACTTTAGCAGATAAGAATAACATAAAATTAGTTTTAAATAATAATAGCACCAATGATAAATTGGTAATGGTAGATCAAGAAAAACTGAATAAAATATTTTTCAACCTTATTTATAACGCTTTTAAATTTACACCATCAGGAGGAGAGATTTCTCTTATTATTGATTCAACAACAACACAAAATCACATTTCTTACACTTTTATATTAAAAGACACAGGTATAGGAATAGAGCCTGAATTTCTTCCATATATTTTTGATCGTTTTAAAAAGAAAAATCAAATGGGTAGTGGTACAGGAATAGGTCTTGCTCTAACAAAATCAATTGTAGAGATTATGAAAGGAACAATTGAGGCCACTAGTACCCTTGGTAACGGAACTACTTTTACTTTACATTTGAATTTAAATAAAGCCATTACTGAAAACCAAGTTGTTGAAACTACGAGCTATGCCCTACCATTTCCAATCGAACAAGAAGTTTTAACTACTCAAATTATTGACGAAGAATCGACTTCTGAAAAAGCACAAATTTTAATCGTAGAAGATAATCTAGAATTACAAAATTATTTAAATGATAAATTAAAAAAGAACTACATCATTCGTTCTGCCAGTAATGGAAAAAAAGGCTTAAAAAAAGCAAAAAAGTATGGTCCTGATCTAATAATTAGCGACGTTATGATGCCTGAGATGGATGGATTAGAGCTCTGTAAAGCTATAAAATCTGACAAGGCCTTATGTCACATTCCAGTATTACTACTAACAGCAAAAGTATCTAAAATGAATAAAATGGAAGGTTTGGAAACTGGTGCAGATGCATACTTAGCAAAACCTTTTAGTCTTGAAGAGTTACAAATTAGAATTAAAAATGTATTAAAAAACCAAGCCTTACTTCAACAAAAATATCAAAAACTTTCTACACCATATCTAAAAGAAGAAAAACTACTAAATCCTCAAGATGAAAAATTAATGACTGCTATCTTAAAAGTTATCACTGACAACCTAGATCAACCAAATTTTACTGTAGAATTTTTAGGTACCGAAGCAGGTCTTAGCCGTGTACACCTTTATAGGAAATTAAAGTCACTAACAGGAATGAATCCTTCTGAATTTATTAGAGATATTAGAATGAAAAACGCTTGTAAATTGCTAGAAACACAACAATACAAACCTTCAGATGTAGCCTATATGGTAGGGTTTCAAGACACTAAATATTTTAGCATTTGCTTTAAAAAACATACTGGAATGAGCCCTTCTAAGTATATAAATAGTAAAAAATTGAAAGTTTAAACAATTAGAGTATATCTTAAAAGAGTAAAGAAATAAAAACTCAATCATAAGCAACTTAGCAATCAATCGCTGTAGAACTAAAAATTTGAAGAAAAACATACTAGATTACGTTAAGTAACTATCTTATTCAACAAAAACAGAAAAATATTTAACTACTGATTTGACCAGTTATTTGCTTAAAAGAGTTCATTATTATACCGACATCTACGGCATAAGAAATATATTGAACACCAATGTTTCTCCACATTTTTGCTTTTTCAGGAGTTTCTGTAAAAGTACCTATGTACTTACCATATTTTTGAGCAATTTTAACAGCTCCTTTCATAGCATCAACCACTTTAGGGTTATTTACCTCTCCTGGCACACCACATGACTGTGACAAATCATAAGGGCCTAAAAATATAACATCTATACCGTCAACTTGGACAATTTCTTCCAAATTACTAATTCCTTCCATTCCTTCAATGTGAATTATAGTAGTGATGTCATCATTAGCCTTACCAAAATGATTTATAGCACTAATGTTTGTATATTCTGCAGCTCTTACATAACGACACATTCCTCTTTCTCCTTTAGGATAAAATTTTGTAGCTTTTACCAATTTATCTGCATCTTCTTTAGTACAAATTTGAGGAACTTGAATGCATTTTGCACCAACATCTAAAGTTCTTAAAATTAAGGTCTCAGAATTTTCTGTTACCCTCACAACCGGTATGATATCACGTGCTTCAGCAGCACGTATCATATTTTGGAGTGACTCAATACTATACGGGCCATGTTCCATATCAATAATCACGAAATCAAAACCACTTAACGCTGCGATTTCAACAATTGCCGGATCTTGAATTTTACAAAATGGCCCACAAACTGTTTCTCCTTTATTGAGACGACTTTTTAGCATATTTTTTTTCATAACTATAATGCCGCAGTTATACGTTTTTTAACTAAATAATCTTCCAATGCGAGATGTGAACAATCATGACCAATTCCACTATTCTTAAACCCTCCATGAGGTAAATAAATAGCATATTTTACTCCATTAATTTGAACCTCACCAAATTCCAATTCTTCAACAAAACGTTCAATTCTTTTATAATTGTTGGTAAAAATATAGGATGCTAATCCAAACTCTGTATCATTTGCCAATTCCAAAACCTCATCATCAGTTTCAAAAGACATAATACCTGCAACTGGTCCAAAAATTTCTTCTCTAAAAACCTTCATTTCTCTTGTTGTTCCAGAAATTACTGTAGGCTTCATCCAATTTCCCTTTTCAGGTAAATCATCAGGAATTTCACCTCCATATTCTAATGTAGCCCCTTTACTCAACGCATCTTCTATTAATTCAAACATTCTTTCTCTAGATCCTCTTGAAGCTAGCGGCCCCATAAAAACATCTTCATTTTCTTTTATACCAAATCCTACATTTAGTTCTGATGCTTTTTTCACAAAAGCTTTAATGAATTTTTTATAAATATTTTTATGCACAAAAATTCTATTTGCAGCAACGCAAATCTGACCAGCATTGCCAAACTTTAAAGCAATTGCTAAATCTAAAGCTGTATCAAAATCAGCATCTTCAAAAACAATAAAAGGAGCATTTCCTCCCAATTCCATTCCTAATTTTTTTATAGATGTAGTGCTTTCTGCAATAATTTTTTGTCCTGTTTGAGTAGAGCCAATCATGGTAATTACAGATGGTATCTTACTTGTAGTCATTGGGGTTGCAACCTCACTACTAGAACCTGCTAAAATAGTTACAACTCCGGGAGGAAAATTAATGCTATGCATAATTTCACCAACCATATATGTAGACAATGGTGATAAACTAGATGGCTTAATAATTAACGAACAACCTGATGCCAAGGCAGGTCCAATTTTATAACCCACATTTAATAAAGGAAAATTCCATGCTAAATAAGCCACTACTACACCTGCTGGTTTAGAAATCATTTTGTGAGTATGTGTATTGTCATAATCTGGAATTTGCTCTTCTCTTAAATTTTTCATAGCATTTGGATACCATTCTAATGCTTCTGTTAATCTTTGAATATCTTCAAGTGAACCTGCATAAGTTTTACCCATTTCATGAACCATAGCAGTTCTTAATTCATATTCTTTTTCTAAAATAGCATCTCTCAACTTTAGCATCCAAGAGGTCCTTTCTTCAAGTGACAATTTAGACCAAAATTTAAACCCCTTTAAAGATGTTCTTAAAGCTTTTTCAGCATCTACCCTACCTGCTTTGGCAACTTGAGCAATTACTTCTCCTGTGGCAGGGCAAATAACATCTTCTCTACTGCCACTATCTGCATCAACTAATTGTCCATCAATATATAACTTTTTATATCCAAAATTTTGTGTTTTCATCATTATTCTATCTTAAATATTATTTTGAATTGTAACATTAGATCTTGAAAATTCTTTTAAAACATCTTCATCTACATCAATTCCAAGACCTGGTTTATCTGGTACTTCAATCATACCATCAACCATTTTAATTTTAGGATTTGTTAATCGTTCTCTTAAACCATTTTCTGTTTGATCATATTCTATTAAAAAATCTGGTTGATACATTCTTCCAGGAATATTTTCTAAATTAGAAATAAAATGAAGAGCAACATGAATACCAATGGCGGTTCCCCAAGTATGTGGAATTAAATCAACTCCGTAAGAACTTGCCAATGCTGCTATTCTTTTAGCTTCAGTAAGACCTCCACTAGCACAAATGTCTGGCTGAATAATATCAACTGAATTATTTCTCAATAATTGATGAAATCCAAATCGTAAATATTCACATTCACCACCAGAAATAGGGATTGAAGTTTTAGTTCTTAATTCACTATACTGTTTATAATATTCAGGTGAAATAGGCTCTTCAAACCAACTAATATCAAAAGGTTCAATTTTCTTGCATAATGCGATTGCCTCCCTCAAAGTGTACGCATGATTAGAGTCTACCATTAACTGAATATCATCACCAATAATTTCTCTTATTTTTTTTACATTTTCGTAGTCCGCTTTAATTCCTAATCCCACCTTCATTTTAATAGCCTTAAATCCCTGATTCACATATTTTGTTGCCTCTTCTGTAAAATCTTTGGCAGGATTCTTATGGTCTGTAAAGTATAAACCTGTAGCGTATGGTCTAATTTTTTTTCTATGAGCACCACCTAATAAAGTAGAAACAGGTAACCCTAATATTTTCCCTTTCAGATCCCAAATTGCAATATCAATAGCACTCATAGAAGCTACTAGAATTCCCCTTCTTGCAAAATCCAAAGTCTTTCTATACATATTATGCCAAATCACTTCATTTTCTAATGGATTTTGACCAACAACATAAGGCTCTAAAAGTTTAACACCTTCTTCTAATACATTTGCTGGTCCATACCCTTCTCCCCAACCAAACTCGCCATTTGATGCTGTTAACTTTACTACACAAATACATCTTTCTGAGTATTCCCACTGTGAAAAGAAAAAACTTTTTGACAGTTTATCTTTAAGTATAAATGTTTCTATTTTTTCAATAATCATAATTCAAGTCAAATTTTTATGAAACTACTATCAGGTATAAAACAACCTAAATTTTAAGAAATAAAATTACCCTTTCCATACCTAATAAAATTCACAATTTTACCTCAAACCAATCAAATATTACCCCTCTTATTTGATGAAATAAGCCAATTAAATTTATGGTTCTAAACTAAAGGTTCTGTCAAAATGAGGCATACTATCCTTTCTCCATTCTATTCCTGTTTGTTCATCATGAAACCATTTTGGTTGTTTATGAGTTTTACTCCATTCAGATGTTTTTAACACTAGTTCCTTCAAAATATCAGGATACTTATCACTCAAATCATTTTGTTCTCCCAAATCCTCTTCGATATTAAATAATTGCCAAGGTTTCTGTTCTACTTTTAAAGCTTTCCATTGATTGTACCTAGCTCCTACATCTGTATATCCTTCCCTATGTCTTAAAACATAAATATTTTCATCTTTATGAGGATTTTTTCCTGCCAAAAAATCATTCCAAATATCTTTTCCATCTAACATCTTACCTTCTGGTATTGTAGCATTTGCTAACTTGGCAAAAGTCGGATAAAAATCTAGAGATGACACAGGATAATCATAATATTTACCTGCCGGAACATTATTAGGCCAATGAAAAAACATAGGAACTCTATACCCGCCTTCTTGAGTACTTCCTTTACCCTTACTCAATGGATAATTAGTAGCACCTTTAGTTGTTTTACCTCCATTATCACTTAAAAAAACAATCAATGTATTATCAAACTCTCCTATATCTTTTAATGCTTTTTCAATTTCATTCACACCTCTATCAACTGCATAAACCATAGCAGCATACGCTCTTCGTTTTTCATCTTTTATAAAAGCAAACTTCTCTAAATCTTCTTTCTTAGCTTCGAGAGGAACGTGTGGTGCGTTATATGAAAGGTACATAAAAAAAGGTTTGTCTTTTTCAGATGCATCTTTCATAAAACGTATAGCTTGATGGGATAGAGCATCTGTAAGATATTCCTTTTCACGTACCTCTTTTCCATTATGCTCCAACGGAAGAAGGTATTCAAAAATAACTTTTTTACCCTCTTTTTTTTGCTTTTCGTAAGTAGCCAAATACTCTTCAGGAAAATACTTATGTCCTCCACCAAGAAAACCATAAAAATCATCAAAACCTCTATTATTGGGATGATACTTTGAAGTTGCTCCAAGATGCCATTTTCCAACAACACCAGTTGCATAACCAGACTCTTGCAAAACTTTACTAATAAATGTTTCGCTTAAAGCGACACCTTTACCTATAGTTTCACTATTCGGAGGTAAATTAAATTGTGCTCCAATTTTATGTGAATATCTACCAGTCATTAAACTTGTTCTGCTAGGACCACAAAATGGATGAGCTACATAAGCTGAAGAAAAAATTGTTCCATTTTTTGCTAACTTATCTAATGCGGGAGTTTTTATATCCTTTGCCCCATTAAAACCAACATCTGAATATCCTAAATCATCACACAGAATTAATAAAATATTTGGCCTTTCTACATGTTTATCAGTTTTACCAACTACTTTTTCTTCCTTAACTTTTGAATTAGAACAACCATAAATAAAAGTGGTAATTCCAATCAGTATCACTATAATTTTTTTCATATCTAGATATTCTATGTTTTTACAATCAAGATTTCACATCAGCTAAGTTACCTTTCCACCCTTTATTAAATTGCTTTAACAGTTTAGAAACTAGCTTGGGATTTTCATCAGCAATATTTTTTGTTTCAGACGGATCATTTTTATGATCATATAATTCAAAAAAAACTGGTTCTGCATTGGGATCTCGATAATCTCGCCATACCATAAATCGATATTGTTCTGTTCTCATAGTATAGCCCATTAAATAATTTTCATATAAATCTCTATTCCATTTCTCTCCTTGTTGTTGTTTTATTCTTCCTTCAACCTCTTCTATCAATGGACCAAAATAAGTCTCTCTCATACCTTTTGATAAGGGATTTGCAGCCCATTCACGCAACGCAGGTGTTGGAAACTGGGTAAAAGCCGCAGACTTCCACTTTTTATTGGGATTAGTTAATAATGGGACAAAACTTTGCCCTTCTAAATGTTTAGGCAATGGAAGACCTGCTAACTCTGTAATGGTAGGGTAAATATCAACAAGTTCTACTAGTGCATTAGATTTTGAACCTCGAACAGATTTTGACATTTCTGGTGTCCAAATTATTAATGGTACTCGAGTGGCAATTTCATAATTAGTTGCTTTTCCCCATATACCCATGTCGCCTAAATGCCATCCATGATCACTCCAAACAATAATTATTGTATTATCACGGACACCAGCCTCATCTAAAGCTTTTATCATTTTCCCTATTTGAGCATCAACATAGCTAACACTTGCTAAATACGCATGTTTTAATGTTCTAGCCATTTCATCACTTATAGGTCCTTTTTTTGGAATACCATATCTAGCTCTTAATTCAAAAGACGCATGAAGCCCCATTGCTGCTCCATTTTCAGGTGCTGAAGTTTGGGTTGTCAGTTTAATATCTTCAGGATTATACATATCCCAATATTTTTTAGGCACCAACCAATCAAGATGTGGTTTTTTCATCCCCATACCCAAAAAGAAAGGTTTGTCAGGATTTTTTTCTAACATATCTTTCATAGTTACAATTGCTAACTCTGCATTGTAACCATCCTCATAAAAAGTATCTGGTACATCTGCAATTTCATAAGCAGGCCCTTTTCCTAAACCATTTCTAGGAGCATTTTTACCATATTTTTCAATAACCTCAGCTGTACTTTTTCTAAAAAGTTCTTGATTTTCAACTAGAGCATATCCTCCTGGTGTTTTACTCTTTTCTATGGTCATTTTATCATATGCTGGTTTTCTGCTCCAAGATAATTTAGCATCTCCAAACTTTTCATTATGATAGATTTTTCCTGTACTTGTTGTTTCATAGCCATTTTCCCTAAAATATTGTGGTAAGGTTAAAATATCAGGATTAAGATCTCTAAAATAGGTAAAGTTCTCTATTACTTTTATTGTTTCTGGTCTAGCTCCAGTCATTATACTGGCTCTTGAGGGGCTACATATCGGTTCTTGACAATATGCATTATTAAATAATAAACCTTGATTAGCCAATTTATCTAAATTAGGTGTAATAGCTATATCTGACCCATAAGCTCCAATTTCAGGTCGTAAATCATCTATAGCTAAAAATAAAATATTAGGTGTTTTAATTGGCTCTACTTCCTTTTGCTCTTTTGGTTTACAACCAATAAGCAACACAAGTAAAAAAAGAATATTTACGATTCTCATATTATAAATTTTATTATTTCATATCAATGCTAATATTCTTTCAAATTTACCTCATCAAGAATATGTTCATTAGAATTATCAACCTTTATTAATAGGATGATTTTAGAAGCCTTCTTGTACTTTTGTAAAGTATGATTAATGGTGAATGCATTTAACGGATTTACCTTTTCCAAAACAATATTTTTAATAATATTATTTGAATTATCCATTAAACGAAGTATAGCATCACCTTCATAAAAAACACCATAACTTCCATTTAATGCATTAACTTTAGTATCAAAACTTAACTTTTTTGTAATAACACCTGTTTTATTTACGTCAATTACTGGTAACGAAGAAACTTTTGCTGCACCATGAATTTCTTTATACTCAAAACTTTTTCCAGGATGGAGTGTATAAATTGGTGTTTTTACTTCAGTTTCTAAATAACCGGTTTCCATACCACTCATAAATATAGATACATTTAATCCGTGATCATACTTTAACTTAGGATTATAAGGTTCTAAAATTTTTGCAAAAACAGTTTTCTCAATTTTATTAACATAACATACCCAAGCTTTTGAGGAAATGATATGAAATCCACTCATTAAATAATAGTCATAATGCATTTCAAAAATACCATGAGCAACTTCACCAGTCCAATTAGTACCATTGTTATAGAAACGTTTTACATGGTCAGGATTATTTTTATCTAGAGGCATTCTGTTTCTACTCACATATTGCCATCTTGAATCTGCTGTACCCATAATTTCGTATTGTTTACCACTAGGAAGCTTATATTTTTTATCGAAAGGTACATATGCTAAAAAATTTTCACCATCTTCTAATTCTGGTTTACTTCTAGAAACATGCTGACTAGAAGTCATAATTCCTCTTTTTACAATTTTATCTCCAACATTTTTCAAGTTATGCTTAATATAAACCAAACTACTATTTGGTTTAATATATAAACTTCTACTATACTGTAACTGTTCGTCAATTGAATTAGGAAGATTAAAAGAATTTGTTTTATTATTATAAGTAGGAACAGGTAAATTTTGAATACCGGAACTTACAAGGATACTTTTATATCCTTCTTTATTAGTAGTTATTTCAGCATTATAAGGACTGTCACCAATGATTGCGGGAGGTGGCCAACGTTGTATTTTCTCCCCTTCACTATTTATAGCACAATTTTCTATAGGAAGTGGTACTAATCTATATCCACCAAAATTACGCCATTCGTTTCTCTTAACTAAATCTGTAGATTCAAAAGACTTTCCTAGTAATTTCGGATTTAACCACAGTGAAGGAATATCTCCTAAATTATATTCTAGTATTCTACCAGCTGCTTTAGGTACAACTGCTATACTTATAAATTGATTTTTAGCTACATAAACACTATCCCATTTCCAATTATTATAATTCTTTTCAACACTAATTGTAGTTTGTTGTGCTATACTAATATTACAAATTATTATACTAATAAAATAAAACAGAATATTTTTCATTTAAATCATTTTTATGTATCAAATTTAAAAGAGACTCAATGTAATTAATTTACTTATTTTACCTTTAAAGAGAACTATCTTAACCCTAATTTCAAAATAAGGTTAAGAATTTACCTGTAGTTTTCCTTGAATTTCTTCAATGGTTAAATTTTTAGTTTCAGGCAAATACTTAAATAATATGAGCAATCCTATAAATACTAATCCTCCATAAAATAAAAATATGGTACTTGCTCCCATATTGGCAAGTTGCCACGGAAAGAAAAACTGAGTTAATGCACTTATAGTGCTAGACAGTAATGCGAAAAAGGGTATAGCTATACCCCTTAGAGATATTGGAAAAATTTCAGATAACAGCACCCACATTATTGGTCCTACAGAGAAATGGAATGCTGCAATAAAACTTAAAATTCCAATCAAAATTAAAGTTGCATTTAATACAGCTGACTTCTGTAAAAAAACACTCGAATTATCTCGTGCAGAAATTTCCCCCATTACACTTTTTACAGCTTCTTTAAATTCAATATCTGTTTCAAATTGCTGTCCAACTAAGGCTGTTAATTTATTCACATCTTCAATTTCTTGCATTTCTGCAATAGCTCTGTCGGTAACTTCGTATTTTGCAGTGCCAAATCCATATGCACATACTCCTAAACTTAAAATAACCCATATTAACCCCCAAATCATCATTGGACGTCTGCCCATTTTATCAATTAATACTAAGGATAATATTGTAAAAATTACACTCACTAATCCTACCCAAATTGCTTGTTCAAAAGCTGCATTTTCTCCCAACCCTAATTGTTCCATTACCGTTGGAGCATATGTTAAAACTGCATTAATTCCTGTAGATTGCTGAACAATAGCCATTGTGAATGCAACGATAGCCACAATTTTCATTTTCTTACTAAAAACTTCTTTAAGTTGAGTTTTAACTGAACGATCTTGATTGCTATTCTGAACACTTTCTTTCATTTCTGCAACGTGTTCCTCTATTTCAGATTTTGGAATTACTTTAGTTAATGTTTTTTTTGCTTCATTATACTTTCCTTTATATACTAACCAAGCTGGACTTCTAGGCACAGCATAAAGCAATCCAAACCATATTAAAGCTGGTATAATTTCAATACCTAGCATCCACCTCCATGTATAATCTCTAATCCCCAGCGTTGTAACCCATTCTGAATTAGAATTAGTAGTTTGCAATAGCCAATAATTTATAAAATAGGCTGCAGTTAAACCTATTACAATATTAATTTGTGTCATTGATACTAACTTGCCTCGCCATCTGGCTGGAGAAATTTCACCAATGTACATGGCTGCCAGTGTTATGGAACTAAAAGCCAATCCTCCTAAAAAACGTGCAAACATTAAAATGACAAAAGATGGTGCAAATGCCGAACCTAAAGCAGAAATTAAATACAAAGCAGCAATAATTTTCAAGGTTGCTTTTCGTCCGAATTTATTACTCGACCACGCTGCAAGAGGTAATGCTATTAAAACACCAATTCCTGGTCCAAAACCTAGAGCACCTACTTGCCAAGGATTTAAATTAAATTCAGCTGTAATAAATTTAAACGCTCCTGAAATTAATGCAGCATCTAATCCAAATACAAAACCTCCCATAGCAACTATGGTAGAATAGATAAAGGCATTTCTTTTGAATGAACTCATAGTTTTAGAATTTGATTAGTTCTTTTATGATTAGTTGATTAATATCCAATCTTAATCTTTTTATTTACTGTTGAAATTCTTTTTGTTTCGGTTTCTCCATTAGTCCAAATAACTTTTACTTTAACTGAAGTACAATCTCCTAAACCGAAGTGAACAAAATTATTATGACCCAGAGAATAAGCTGCTCCGGTACTGCCAACACGCAACATTTGATCATTTTTACAAGATTCTATTTTAACCAAAGCCCCTAAAGGTGATACTTTTCCTCTTTTAGAATGTCCAACTTGAACAGTTAAATACTTATTATCTTGTGCTTCAACCAATTCATTTTTAAACAAATGCCATTTTCCACGCTCGTTTCCTAAAACAACATCTACATTCCCATCTTGATTATAGTCAAGAGTTTCAACTGCCATACCAATGGCTCCTAGTTCTGTAGAAATAATATTATGTTTTTCGAGTTTTACAAACCTTGAATCTTTTGAGTTTAAATATATAATAGACTCATTTTGATGAATTAGATTACCTCTGCGAATAATTAATAAATCTTGAAATCCGTTATTGTCAAAATCGGCAACACTAACAGCCATTGTATGCTCTTTATTTGCCAAACCATATTCTTTTGTAACATTTTTAAATCTATTGCCTGTATTTTCTAACAGAATATCATTTAAGCCTTCTGGATGATTTCCTTCTGGATAATTCTCTACACCGTGTACAACCCCTGTAGCTGGTGCCCATAAAAAACCAGCAATACGCCATTTTCTATTCCCAACAAAACCAATATACCACCCTTTTTTCTCACTATAATCCACATTATCAGGAAAACCAAGAGCATCACTATTAACCAACCTGATATTTTTACCAGAATGTGTTTCTCCTTCAAATTTATAGTTATAAGCTGCTTCTCCAATAAAATAGGTATCATTATTTGGCCATTGTGATTGAAAGTTTTCTACATTTAAAACATCACCAACTTCTAAATCTTCAAATTGAAACTTACCACGTTTGGTAAAAAAACCAAAGGTTTTTGATTCTTTGTCAAAAAAGGTTTCACCAATTGCAAACTCTTTACCTCGTGTGATAAATAAATCAAAATCACCATCATTATCAAAGTCAATTTCAGCAATAGCTGTAACATTTTCAATTTTTTCAGGAAACAACTTTAGAGATATATCTTCAAATGATAAATCTCCTTTTCCTGCGTATGCTTTTATGGGGCCATTTCCATATAAAATAATGTCAAAAATATTATCACCATTAAAATCAGTTACTAATGTTTTTTGACCATTCATTTTTATAGCAGGCAATGTTGAATGCAAAATCAATTGCCCTTTACCATTATTTTCATATATATAATTTTCACTTTTCCCCTGCTTTGTAGCATCAGGAAAAGCAAAATTTAGTAAATCTAAATCTCCATCATTGTCAGCATCAATAAATGCAACAGTACGACCTCTCATCATAGCTAATGGTTCATTAAAATCTGCCATTTCAATAAATTGACGGTCTTTTGTTACTTTAAATATTTTAGAATTTCTAGCATTACTCCCTGACCCACCTCCACGTGACATTATTATCTCTAAATTACCATCACTATCAAAATCACCAACAGAAATACCATGTAAATCTCCCATAACAATGTCATAAGGCTTGGTAAATTTACCTTTGTTATTCCATTGTACCTGAACGGCATAACCGTGATCATTTATAAGTAAATCGAGATAACCATCTTGATCTAAATCTGCAATTACAGGTGCGTCCCATTTTCGTAAATTTTTTTCTTGTCTTGGAAATTCATTGAAGACTTCTATAAATCCATTTACTTTCTCAGATTGTGAGAAGCTAAATTCTGATATTATAAAACAATGTAAAGCAATTACATATTTAACACAAGAGTTTATTTTGACTAACATAATAATAGGTTTGTTTAATTTCAAAAAACTGCTATGATACTTTTTTATAAGCGACTCTATTTCACTTCTTCAGAAAGAGTACTCATATGGTTGTATAACATATCAAGTTAGGTCTGATGTATTTTTATTTTTTTATTTAATCTCAATAAGCAAAACCCCATTCGATTTTAAAGTAAAAATAGAGCCAAGTTTTTGACCTGTTAACAAATCCGTAGCATTTACTGTTTGTCCATTTTTCATAATAATTTTGAGGACTGCTGAGTTTTTTCCAATGTTAAGAATATTCATTAAATAACCCCCTTTAGGATTTTTAACAACCCTCCAAGTACATCCTTTATATTCGCTACCATTAGATTCTGTCAAAATCACTTCAGGTAGGCTTTCTGAAATTTGATTTAAAACTTTGTCTTTTATCTCGTTTGGTGTTAAATCTAAATTTAGTACTATAAGTTTGCCTTTACTAGCATTAAGACTTTTTGTTCTGTACTTACCATATTCATTTTTTGACAGACTTTCTTTACTATCTATCATTACTGTTCCTCCTTGGTCTAGGTAACTTTGAAGAGAGTTGAATTCATTATCTGTAACATATTCTGTTTTGTAAACCAAAATAACATCCCAATTACTATTATCTTGTTTTGTAATAATATTTTCGGTAACATAACCCATTGGGAAACCTTCGAAATAAAGGGCTTCATACATAGGAAATAGCTCTGTCATATGAGACTTTTTGTTGATAGCAGATGTTTCCGAATAAAATAAACGTATAGGTCTTCTTTGCTTTCTAAAAGCAAACATTTCTTCTGAAAATGAATTCAAATCCATCATTACCTGTGTATATTCATTAGCAACATGAGGTTGCATATTTACTGAACCAGCAAAAGAACCTGCTAGAGCGGGATCGAAAAAATCCAATTCACCTTCTAATC
This sequence comes from Aureibaculum marinum, assembly GCF_003813905.1. Lineage (GTDB taxonomy): Bacteria > Bacteroidota > Bacteroidia > Flavobacteriales > Flavobacteriaceae > Aureibaculum > Aureibaculum marinum. Next base: position 13,428 of record NZ_RPFJ01000030.1, on the reverse strand, counting down.
TATCTTCAGGAGAACCATCTGGATCTCTTGCCCAAAACCATGCTAGTTGTGCATCCATACCATGTAAGGTTGACAACCAAGTTGTACTTCGAACATAATCTGAAGAGACATCTAATTTTCGCCAATTTGATGCAGATAGATAATGAGATTCTGAATTAAAATGAATTTTATTTGGCGAAACAGACTCCATGAAATCATAGGCCACACTCATTTCTTCCCAGAAATATGAATAACGTTCTTCCCATTCTTCGGGTTCTTGTTTTCTAATGTGACGCTCTCTAATTTTAGCATCATCACCAATCATAGATGTTAATTCAGTCAAAGCTTCCAAGTCTATACCATGTGAACGTGCATTTTCCGTAAACATATTTGGCATAATTTTTATACTAGTATCTGCATCTGGATTAGTTATTCTCAATTGATTTTGAAGAAAGGTAAACCAATCAATACTTCTATCCATATTATACCTACACCAGTCGTACCAAATAGGTGTTCCTCTTTTAATTTTGTCTATTGGAATTTCAATCTCTACTGAACCAAAATTTTCGAAATCAGAAATCCAATTTTTATTTAATTCATCAATCTCACCATTATATTTTTTAGCTAACCATTCTCTGAATTTATTTAGTGTATATGAAGATAATTTTGTCATTTCATTAAAACGAGCTGTCCAATGATTTTTTTCTGAAAACCAATGGGGTTCGTTGGATAACACATATCCCATTTGAGTCACTTTTTTCCCTTTCGTCAGCGAACCTGCTTTTTGAATTACATCGCTCCATACTTGTCTTGCAGTAGGATTATCAATATCAAAGCCAGTAAAAAGAGAACGGCCATCTGCAAGCTCAGGGTCTTTTTTATGAGCCCAATCTGGCATACCCATATTCCAAAGAATCATAAATCCAACATTGGTATCAGGAATGTCTGTGATTAATTTCAGTTTTTCTTGGTCGAAAGTACCATCTTCATTTAAAATAAAAGGATTAATAGCCCGATCTTGATTAACCTCATAAAGGGTGCTCCCTCCATGATATATAGCTCCTAAATGATTATTATAAACACTCGTATTAGTTAATGGCTGACCTACTGTTTTAGAGAAATAATCATACAAAAAAACGGGCTTGTTATAACTAACAAACATATCTTCTTTTACTTTAATATTTTGCCAATCTACTTTAGAAACAGGTCTTCTTTTTAAACTACCATCAAGCTCTTTTTTAAGATTCAAAATGCCTTTATCTAAGATTTCGATGACTTTTTTACGTTCAAAATCTGGAAGTTCTTGAGCATATTTTGTCTTTTCACTTGTAAAAGGTTGATAATAACCGAAAAGCTTTTCAATTTCATCAAAATGAGCTTCATCCCAATTAGCAAATTTCAAAAACTCTTTAGAAAACCATAGTGTTGTTTCTTCTCTTGTAACATCAATGGATTTTGATTTCGCCTCATCCATTAAACTCTCAAGTTTTTCAATTTTTTTTGTAGCCTCAATAGTTAGTTTATTTTCTTGAGCACATGCTACAAACATGAAAATTGAAGAAAGTATAAAATATAATTTCAGAATAATAGAATTGTTATTTTTTTTCATCTTTAATAGGTATATTTTACCAAATAATTGGCATAAAAACGGTCATTTCTGCTTGACCTCTATTGCTCCAAGAGAAATATGGAACTAGTTGTGTTTTGTAAGATTTCCAAGATGGTTTTTTTACGGGTTGATATATTTCATTTTTCTTATCTTCTCTTATTAGAAGAGTTGTATTTATAACTGTTATACCATTTAAAAAATCTTTTTTATGAACAGCTTCAAATTTTTCATTTTCTTTTAAATACACATCCAAAATTGAGGTGTCTTTTGGCAAATCTGGAGTTTCTATGCAATAAACAATCGGACCTCTTTTTACCGCTAATTGATTTCTCACTTCCTCAATTCTGTTATGGCCTTCTATTAAATTTACTTCCATTGGCATATCCAAAACAAGTGAATCACCTACTTTCCAAAGTCTATTTATTGTTGCAAAAGAACCTGGATTAACATCAACATTAATATCTTCTCCATTTACTTTTATAGTGCTACCTACTGCCCAATTTGGAATTCTTAATTTAATTTCAAAAGCTGAATCTTTACATTCTTCAATTGTGATTTTGACTAATCCTTTCCATGGATATTCCGTATCTTGAGATAATTTCAATTTAGAACCATCTAACATTGTTGTATCTAAATTATTTCCTCCATACAAAATCACAGCTACTCCATTTTCTGACAAATTATACGCCCATCCTGAACTTTTACAAATGGTTCTTACCAAATTTGGAGGGCAACAAAAACACTCTAAATATGGTTGTCTTTCAGGGCTTTCAGTAACATCATCATGAGCCTCATAATTTCTTGTATTATTTACCATCCTAAGCGGATTGGAATAGAAATAATCTTTACCTTCAATGCCAATTCCAGACAAACCACTATTATACAGTACCAATTCAATAATATCTGCATATCTAGATTCTCCTTTAACCGCCATCATTCTATTACTAAACATTGCATTACATAGATTAGCACAAGTTTCGTTATATGCAGTCATGTTTGGCATCATGTATTCATCAATAAAGCCTTCCTCAATCATATCCAGATTAGTTGAAGCTCCATAATGTGCTTGGCCAACTGCACCAGTTACATACATTTTCTTTTTCGTAACATTCTCCCACAATTTATCTAGAGCATCAATTAAAGCTTTTTCACCTGTTTCGGCATAAACATCTGCGGCTCCAGCATAATAATATAAAGCCAATACTGCATGACCAACAGCTTCTTTAGATTCCCTAAGAGGTGTTCTTTCTTGCACCATATCACCAATAGGATAACCAATTGTAGTATCATCATGCTTTATTTCGTAAGTACCTCTTCTATCAATAAATTTTTCGGCAAGTTTTAAATATTTTTCATTTTTTGTAGTTCTATACAATTCTACCAAGCCCATTATTTGAGTTTGGTTAAAACCAAATCGTTGATAATGCTTTGTATCTGGCATAAAGTATGTGTACAACAAATCTGCCGCTTTTATGGCAATATTTAAAAAATTAGACTGTCCAGTAATACGATGATGAACGGTACTAGCAATAAATAAATGCCCATAATTGTACATTTCGTGATATTTTCTATTCTCAAACCTATCAACACCTTCTGTAGTTTGAACATAGGTATGAATATACCCGTCTTCTTCTTGAGCCTTTCCGATTAGTAGAATATATTCTTCTATTTCTTTTAATAAAGATTCGTCTTTTGTAAGGCCATATATATACATTTTAGCTTCCATAAATTTATAGAAGTCTCCATCATGCCAATAAAATCCTTTATGACTTCCTTCTTTTACTCCTGCAGCTATTTTAAAATTGTTTAACCCATGACCTATATCACCACATAGTAAATCTCCCATATAAGGAAGCATCTTTTCTTCTGCATCTTTAACCTTTTCTGCCCAAAACCCTTTAGTCCATTTACAATCTCCAAAGTTGATACTTTTCAGTTTTACAAAAGGACTTTCTGAAGTATTAGTAATCGCTTTATTATGAATGTTTAAAGTCGTATTCATTAATTATTTTTTTACTTATTTGATTTTTTTATTTCTATATCATCAATAAACAAATTGGTTGCTCTGGTTTTAGGTAAATCTTCTTTTCTAATTTCTATAACCATACCGTCATTATTTGTAGATGCCTCTAATCTTGAAAATTTCTTTTCAACGGTTACCCATTGTCTTCGAGGTAATTTTTTAAGTCCATCAAATACAATCTTGATTTCTGGATTACCTAAAGTTACATAAATTTTATCTGCTATACGACCTTGATTTAGCCAAAGGTTTATTGACAATTTAAAGTCTCCTGATGGCAATCTTAAAGCTCCTTCAGGGGTTTTTGCAACTACTTTTGACACCTTTAACGAATCGTTTTTTCCATATCCTAAAAATTGAAGACTTTCTACTCCACTAGCATAATGTCCTTCTGTTATTTGAAAATATTTAGATGACTCTTTATCAATTAACCAAAATTTCTGGTAATCGTTAGGTTTCGAATCTTCAGGAACCATGTTAAAAGGTCTTGGATTATTTTCAAACAAAATAGGCCCTTCAAATCCGTAAAAAGCTTTATCTTTAGCTAATAAATTATCTGAAGGTTTTTGCCAAACCCTCACATATTCCACTTCAAAAGTTGCAGGTAACTCTTCTTTATGAGGAACCCCTAACCATTTAAATATTTCTGAGTCTAGCCAAATTTCCATAGGGTTATTTAACACCCAGTCAATACCTAATTCATCCTGAGTAAAACCATGAACAAATTTTCCATCTCTATAAATATTTAAATAAGCTTCACCCCACTCCACACCATAAACATGAAAATCGTCAGAAGTAACATAAGGCAATTGCTCGTCATACCCAAAAGCTTTAGTTGGTCTAACCGCTGGTGGACTCCAATCATGAACAGCAGTTCTATTTGTATTTTTACTTATTGAGCCTTCTTTTGCAATTTTAGGAACCCCCATTTGTTCATATACATCTAATTCTTGCTCATAACCAATTGCCCAAAATGCTGCTGTTATTGCAGCTTCTGGTGCTTTTGATTTTACTTCCATATAACCATTTAAAAATCTTTTCTTACCTACAATAGCGGCAGTTGTAACTGGTAAGGGTTTCCCTTCATGGAAGCCGTAAGTATCTACATGAGCTCCATCTGCATAACTTTCTTTTGCAAATGAATAATCAGGTTCCCACTGGGTTTTTAATTTTAAAATACCATTTTCAACACTTACATTGTGAGGGACATATTGCGAAGGTGCTCTCCCTTTCCAAATATAATAGTTTCCATTCTGACCTTGAACGAACCATTTTGTTGTATCTAATTCAGTTCCTTCAAATTCATCACTAATTTCTTCATTTAGCACCCATCCTTCTTTATTATCAGGATCAGAAGCAGGAGTCACAACTCTCAAATTACTTGATTGACTTAATTCCACTTTCTTATCTGAGGTCGAAGTCTCTCTATTATTTTCTTTACACCCAATAATTAAAAGAATTGGAAAGATTAAAATAAAAACTAGATTACAAACTTTTTTTACGGTCATATTTAATATTTTTGATAGTTAGTTCTTCTAATGAATATTTTTTATTGTGATTAATCCATGTTAAATCCTGACGTTTCTTTTTTTACTAATTCAGGTGTTCTATACCGATCCATTCTATCTATATCATTTTTTTCAAATTTTCGTTTTAACATCCACATCGGTCTTTCTAGAGTTAATTCCCATTGAAATAACTTTTTATACATTTCTTTTACCCGTTCTGGATATTTATCTGCAAGATTCTCTAATTCTGAAGTATCTTTACTCATATCGTAAAGTTCTGCTGGTCTATCTGGAAAGCGTATAAATTTCCAATCTCCTTCTCTGTAAACTCCCCTATTTTCTTTTTTCCAATATAATTTTTCGTGTGGTCTGGTCTTATTTTCCCCTGTTATATATGGCAAAAGGTTGACACCATCTATATCTTTCAAATCATTTGTATTTCCTCCTCCTGCAGCATAAAAGGTTGGCAATAAATCCAATGTACTTACTGGGTAAGTATATGTAATATTTTTATCTAATTTTTTAGGCCAACTAATTACATATGGCACTCTTAGCCCTCCTTCTAATTGATTTGATTTTGTTCCGCTTAATGGCAAGTTAATTGATGCATTTTTGTCCGTTGGCCCACCATTGTCATTAGAAAAAACGATAATCGTATTTTCATCTAATCCTAACTCCTTTAATTTATCAATTACTTTTCCACACGCACGATCCAAAGCTAAGGTCATGGCAGCTACTTCTTTTCGTTTACCTTTTAAGTTTGGAAATTTTTTTAAATCTTCTTCGGTAGCTTCCATTGGAGTATGAACAGCATTAAATGCTAAATACACAAAAAATGGCCTATCTTTGTTCCTTTCTATAAATGATATCGCTTTTTCTGCGAAAACATCTGTTGCATAAGATTTAGGTTCTTCGAAATTACCAAAACCATTTTCCATTCTTTTATCTAAATGTCCCTTTGGTACTTCTTTATAGGCAAAATAACTTCTATCACCTCCCCTAAAACCGTAAAATTCATCAAACCCTCTTTTCAACGGATGAAAACGATCTGCATCACCTAAGTGCCATTTACCGAACATTGCATTGGTATAACCTAATTTTTTTAAATAATCTGCCATTGTAACTTGATCTAACGGCAATCCCATATCATCACCCAAAAATTTTGAATTTTCACTCATATACCCTGGCACATTAATTTCTTCGTAGCCAAAGCGTTGCTGATATTTACCAGTCATTAGCCCGGCTCTTGATGGTCCACAAACAGATGCTGAAACATACCCTTGCGTAAATGTTATTCCTTGTTCTGCTAGTTTATCTAAATTTGGAGTTTTCATAACTGTACTGCCCTGAAAACCAAAATCACCATAACCGGCATCGTCTGAAAACAGTAAAATAATATTAGGCTTGTCTTGTGCATACAAAGCAGTACACATCAGAACAAGAACTAAGATTGCAATATTCTTCATGTCTTTTAATTTTTATAATATCTTATAATTCCAGAAAACTATAGAATTTTCTTATCTTCAAATTAAGCAAAATTTAAAGTTTAGTTAATAATTAAATTTACCCTGTCTTTATCTTATTTTACCTTTATTAATAACTTATCTCAAATACCTATTATTAAAAATTTTTAAACAACTTCTTTAAACAAATAAACCGAGGAAAGTTACCCTCGGTTTATTACTAACTCAAATAATAAATTTATTATGAACTACATTCTTTTTAGTTCAAACTAATCTTAATATCCATAATTTTGTTCTAAAGCTGGTGCTTTTTCTATTTCAGACTGTGGAATTGGAAGATAATATCTATACTCAAACCAAGGTCTTGATACTACTGTATATTCTTCGAAAGACAAATTTCCATTACTTCCTTTTTGCCATTTTAGCCCTTTAATATCATAACCTCCGATATGATCTTGTTCCATCCATCTTCTTTCATCGAAAAAATTATGTCCCTCAAAACACAGCTCTATACGTCTTTCTCTTTTTATAGCTTCTAACAAATCTGATCCAGTAGCTGTTATATCTGGTTGAAGAGCTCTATTAGAAACTTTATTTACATATTCACGAGCTAAATCTTCATTACCTAAATGATATTGAGCTTCCGCATAATTCAAATAAATTTCAGCCAATCTATACAAAACATAAGGACGATTAGCCGATATATCTGTTAATGCAACTAAGGATTCGTCTTGAAATTTTCTAATATTATAACCAGTCTTAGACGAATGTAAAGTATTTCCCAATCCTTCAGGAGAATCTAAACCATGAGGAGTTTCTGAGCTAGGGTTATCTGCTAAAGCATAATCAACAGGTCTTCCTCTAAATTCAGCTCCTTGGTAAAGAAGATTAGCATAATATCTCATTTCTCTATTTGCATTTGGATTTAATGGATCATAAGTACCGTCATCTGTTGTTGTACCGTCATTCATATTAAATTCCTTAGCAAAATTATGAGAAGGCGAAATCAACGCCCATCCTCCATATCCACTAGGAGATAATGTTTGATCAGGTAAAGTATTTACATCATTTGCAAATTCATGATATAAAGCACTATACGACCTTGCAAACAACATATCTTGATTAGGAGACAAAAATAAATTCTGATAATCTTTTGCATTTGATACAGAAATTAAATCACGAGACCCTACTAAATCAATAACAGCTTTAGCGGCATCAGCTGCATCTTGCCATTTACTCGCTTTCGTATAATCATATAAAGGTCCGTTAGGAACTGTATTTGGATCATGTAACTTACTAGCTGCATATAACAGCGTTCTAGACTTCACTGCTAATGCAGATAATTTAGTAGCTCTACCAAACCAAGTACCCGAAACTGTTTCAGGTAAAACAGCTATAGCAGCATCTAAATCTTCAATAATAAAATCAACACATTCTTCATAAGAATTTCTTGGTAAATTAAATTCATCGTCTAAGCCTAAAGAGCTTTTCATTATAGGAACACCTCCATAAAATTTAATTAACTTAGAATACAAATTTGCTCTCAAAAACTGCATTTCAGCTTTTAAAACACTTGTTTTTTCAGGATCATTTTGCATCGCTGGACTATCATCAATTTTATCTAAAAATTCATTTATTAATCGAACATAATCCCAAGAGTTAGACCATCTATTATTAAATGCTAAACCAGCATTACTAGGAGACCAGCCTCCCCTCATTTTATAAACATTATCTAAATCATTAAAATTAAATTTCCCTTCCCAAGAAGCACCTTCAATACCAACTCTACGTGTCCACCATTGAAAACGGTTTATCGACCAACTTTCTGTACTATTATATGCCGTAAAAACTACACGTTCAGCTTGACTAGGATCACTATATATAAGATCTTCAGCAAAAGCATCTTTTGCTTCAGTATCTAATACATCTTCACAACTAACTATCGAAAAAATAGCTAAGAGTGCAATTGCAAATGTTATTTTTTTATATTTCATGTTTTTTATTTTTAATAGTTTACATTAATTAGCAATGGTTGTTTCAATGCTTAAAAATTTAAATTAATTCCAAATGAATATGTTTTCAATGATGGATATGTACTCAATCTAAATCCATTATATCCAGCCGCTTCTGGATCTAACCCTAAATCATATACTTCAGAAAACATAGTCAATAAATTATACCCTCTGAAGTATAATTTAACATCACTAAACTTTATAACATTTTTAGGAATTGTATACGCCAATTCTACCTCTTTAAGCCTTAAATAAGACGCGTCACGCAACCATAAATCTGCACCTTGAAAATTATCTGGTCCATTTAAACTAGAACTGTAAGAATCACCTACATCAAATGCTCTTGGATATCTTGCATCTGTATTTTCTGGTGTCCATCTTTGATCGAACATAAAATCAGGCAAGGCACCTTGCCCTTCAAAAAACACTAACATTTTTGCTTTGGCTTGTCCTTGAAATAAGAAACTAAAATCCCAATTTTTAAATTTTACCCCTCCATAAATACCATACTGTACCTCAGGAACATTTGATGAATATGAACGAACTCTATCTGCAGCCGTAATTTTACCATCATCATTGGTATCAATATAATAAGGCTCTCCAGGAACGGTACCTGCTAAAATTGCAGGTGCAGCATCTATTTCTTCTTGATTTTTAAAGAGCCCATTTGTTGGATATGTTATATAGGAATCCATTGGATGTCCTTCTCTTTTTAAGGCCTCAGGAACATCAACGGCTTCATCTAAATATTTAACTTCATTTTTAGCCTTCGTATAATTAAAACCTAAATTATAACTAAGGTTTTCATTAATCTCATCATTCCATCCTAATTCTAGCTCCCATCCATAATTATCAACCTTTCCTAAATTTTCTTGCGGTAATGTTAACCCAGTAAAATCAGGAATGGATGCATTTCTAGTAATTAAAATATCTTCTCTTTTTTGATAGAAATAATTAAAGTCTCCTACTAATCTATTATCAAACAGAGCGAAATTTAATCCCAAATTTTTCATATCTGCAGATTCCCATGTAACGTTAGGGTTTGCAGCTGGAACTCCAATACTAGAAAACCCATTATAGGGTTGACCACCAAAAACATAATAGTTTGGTTGTGCACCTAAAGCACCTGCATAATTATATCTAGTTAGGTATTGAAATCCATTAATTCGATCATTCCCCATTTTAGCCCAAGACGATCTTAATTTTAAAGTACTTAACCACTCGACATTATCCATAAACGATTCTTTATCTATTGACCAAGCTACTTGAACACCAGGAAACGTACCAAATCTATTATTAGGACCAAACGTACTAGAACCATCATGTCTTAACGTAAAATCAACATAGTATTTTTTCTTAAAATCATATGACAATGAACCAAAGTAATTTACTCTACCCCATTCTTGACCGTTACCATCAGATTGCTGCCCGTCAGAATTACCTGCAAATAATTCAGAATGATCTGCATCTGGAAAGCCCCTTTTCTCAACCCAGAAAGTACGTGACTCTGATGTCATTTGCTCATACCCTACAAAACCACCAACAGTGTGATCACCAAAAGTTCTATTGTAATGTAATGTTGCATTAAGCATCAATTCGTCGTATTTCCAAAAGCTCTCACGTAAAATACGCTCATTACCTCTTTGAGAAAAACCAGGTTGCTCTATATATTCATCTGTACTCTCCTGATATGAATATACAGACCATGGTGTATACCATGATTTTTGGTCGTTATTCATTCTTCTATACCCGCCAAACGTTTTTAGAACTAATCCTTCTGTTAGTTTATCCAATTCTATGTCTAAAGACACTTTACCTCTTAAATCATTATCAATTCTCTTAATAAACCCTGTTTCATCACTAGACATTACATATGGGTTTGCTCCATTTTCCCCCCCCCAACCTGGTAATCCGTTATCATAAACTCCAACTTCTGTTGGAAGATTGGTATAGATGTGTTTATAAATATATGCATCATCAACGCCTGGTTGAAGATTTTTACCAAATCTTCCTGATAAATCAACACCTAATTTAATTGCATCAGAAATCTTAACATCAATATTAGATCTAACTTGATTTTGTTTAAATTTTAAATCACCAGAATCATACATTCCTGTTTGTCTAATCATATCTCCACTTACAAAATACTTCACATACTCACTACCTCCAGAAACTGAAAGTGAAGTTCTTGTTTCTGGTGAATAATCTGCAAATGTTAAATCTGCCCAATTTGTATTTGGGTAATTGGGGTCATTCCCTGCAGCATATTTATCTATATCTGCTTGACTGTAAGGCAATGATTCGTTTTTTCTTTCAGCTATTTCATTATTATAAATTGCAAATTGTTCAGAGTTCATTAAGCTTGGAGACGCAGAAAAAGAAGATAAATTGTACGACGATGAAAAACTAATTTTAGGCTTACCCGTTTTACCTCTTTTTGTGGTAATTAAAATTACCCCATTAGCAGCCCTTGCCCCGTATATTGCTGCTGCACCATCTTTTAACACAGTTAAACTTTCAATATCTTGAGGTGCTAATTGGGAAAAATTACCCGCTTGAATACCATCAATTAAAATTAAAGGAGAGTTGTTACCTAAAGTAGATTTACCTCTAATTAAAAGTGTTAAGTCTCCAGTAGATCCAGGCAAACCTCCTCTATCTGAAATAATTAACCCTGAAACCTTCCCTGATAGTGATTTTGCTAAATCTTGAGTTCCTGTTTTGCCTAATGATTCTGATTTCACAGTACTAACAGATCCAGTAACATCACCCTTTTTTCTAGTCGTATATCCAATAACAACTACTTCATCAAGTTGTGAATCTGAAATCAACGTAACATTTAAAGTTGTTTGATTACCTACTACTATTTCTTGAGTTTTGTAACCTACAAAAGAAAAAATTAAAACAGCTTCTTCACTATCAACTTCAAGGGAATAATTACCATCAAAATCTGTAGTAGTTCCTTTTGTTGTACCTTTTACCATTACTGTTGCTCCAGGTAAGGGGCCATCTGCATCTGAAACCACTCCAGAAATTTGAATCTGCTGTTTAAGGAATGTACCCTCTTCTATTTCGCCCTCATAATTATTGCCTGAATGTATATCCAAAGCAATAACTTGAGTAAAGCTTAATGTAAAAGTTAGCACTGTTAAAAGTACTTTCTTTAGAGACCATTTAAATTCTAAATTATCCTTTAAGGAATAATTTATTTGTCCGTCTAGATTTCTAATTTTTTTCATAAAATCGAGTTAAGTTAGAATGAGTAAATTAAATATTTGATTAATTACGCAATGCCTACTTGTCTTTATATTACCTATTAATTAATACATTTCTAGACTTTTAGCACTTTTGCATATACAAAGAAAGACAAATGTTTTATGAAGTAAATAATAACATTTACCTATAAATTACATTATTTTACCCCATTAAATTTTTAGTAGTTAAAAACGAATATTTATGAAGAATTAAATAGTTTTTCTATAACATTTAGGAGTACAGTTCATTATTTGTTTAAACTGCTTATGGAAATTTGTTACTGAATTATAACCAACTAGGTAACATGCTTCTGAAATGGGCATATCATTTTGCACAAGCAATCTCGATGCTTGACGAATACGTACTTCATTTAAGAATTGAGTAAAAGATTTATTTGTCATTTTTTTAAAAAAACGACAGAAAGAATTTGTGGTCATACATGCGATATCAGCAACATCATTTAATGTAATATTACTAGCGTAATTATCAGATATAAACTTTAAAACCAAATCTAACTTATCTGAATTTTCTGAGGTATATTGACGCATATCAGAAGAAGATAAAATAACTTTATCTTCGGTTATGGATAACTGATGTAAAATATCCAATAGCTTAATACTTTGCTCTACTATAGATAAATCGGCAAGTTTCATTATTTGATCATGCAATTTTTTACTTACACTATTGCCAAAACATATTCCATATTTTGACTCTTCTAACATTTTACTAATTTTTGAAAAATTAGGATTATCAAAAGTGCCTTCTCCAATAAAGTCTTTATTAAACTTTGTTACTATTGTTTTTACCTTGTTTGTTTTTTCACCACTATAATATGACACATCATTTCTCCATAAATGAGGTAAATAAGGACCAACTAAAACTAAATCACCTGCAGAAAAATTAGAAACACTATCTCCTACATAGCGAATTCCATTACTTTTTGAGATGTATAATAGCTCAAATTGCGAATGATAATGCCATGCTGCATCTAAACAAGGAACCTCTTTCTTAAGAATATTCAATCCCTTATTAACAAGAGTATCAGTATTTTTTACTACAAGTTTCATTATGAACAAACTTAAGGATTTTTCTGTAGATTTCAAATAATTAACTTTTACCCATACGCTGAAAGAGATAATATTATACAATAAAATGGTAATAATCATTTAATTTAATAACATCAACTTGAGATAACTTTGCTTTACAATTTTTGTAAAATATTTTTTTACTTAAAAAAGAAATATATTATTTCTTTTTTTAAGTTTTCGTTTGTGATATAAATTATAATAATAGACCCATAAATTAATCCTCTTTAATTAGAGACAATTAAACTTTTTTATAAACCAAAATACAAAAAAATGCAATCAAATTTAAAAACACATCCTCATCGTCGCTACAATATTTTAACTGGCGAATGGGTATTAGTTTCTCCACACAGAACTAAAAGACCATGGCAAGGAAAAACCGAGTCTTCTTCTAAAAAAGAATCCATCTCTTATGACCCTAGTTGCTACCTCTGCCCTACAAACACTAGAATTAATGGAGAAATTAATCCTGATTATAAAAATACCTTTGTTTTTAA
>NZ_RPFJ01000029.1 GCF_003813905.1 Aureibaculum marinum | reverse complement strand
AAGAGAGGGGATTTTCAATGTTGACGAAGTCTCAAGCTTCTGCGTGTATAATAACCTTATTCCTCTCTTTTGTCTTTTCTGATTTATGCTTAAATTTAATGAATTGTAAACTTAAGACGTGTATAGTTCATTGCTCGGGTCTGTGTTACTCGGAAAATCCTCCGGATTTTCCTAAGGTTCGGTTTCCTTTTGCTAAATTAGTTGCGAAACAATCGCAACTAACCATACACAAACCGTTAGGAGTTATTAATACGGATGTTCGTAAAATCCAATGAATATGGAGAGAAATAAGAAGTAAAATAACCGAGACATTGTATTAGATAAAGGGTATTACTTTCACTCTAAT
>NZ_RPFJ01000028.1 GCF_003813905.1 Aureibaculum marinum | reverse complement strand
ATTAGAGTGAAAGTAATACCCTTTATCTAATACAATGTCTCGGTTATTTTACTTCTTATTTCTCTCCATATTCATTGGATTTTACGAACATCCGTATTAATAACTCCTAACGGTTTTGTGTATGGTTTCGTTGCGGAAAAATCCGCAGGATTCTTTCCGCCTGGCGAGAACCTTTGTAAATATACGGGAATTTTCCGATTGGAAAATTCCGCCGCAATGAACTATACACATCTTAAGTTTACAATTCATTAAATTTAAGCATAAATCAGAAAAGACAAAAGAGAGGAATAAGGTTATTATATACGTAGAAGCTTGAGACTTCGTCAACATTGAAAATCCCCTCTCT
>NZ_RPFJ01000027.1 GCF_003813905.1 Aureibaculum marinum | reverse complement strand
AGATGCTCTAAAAGATTTTCATAAAAACGTTTTAACAACTGATTACCTTAAATTCGTAGAATATTATGGAGAAGCCCCAGCTGATAAATTCTATGAAGCTCTTGCATGGCAGGGTTTAGCAGATCATGACGTAAAAGCATATACTGATTTAAGTGACGATGAAAAAGAAGAATTGAGTGACGAAGTTTTCAAAATAGGTATGTTAACAAAAAATTGTCCTGACACCAATTAAAACGAATTTATTATGAAACGAATTTTTATTTTTTTATTTAGTATTATTTTTTTAAACCATGCTTATTCTCAAAATTTAGATACTTTATTTATCAAGTTTGATGATAAAAATATTATTCAAAAATATAACTCGAAAGAAAACTATGTTTATTATTTACTAAAAAACTCTGGTAATAATGGACAGTTTTATTTTAAAAAGAACAACAAATCGGATGTTATTAAGCCTAAAAATGTTTTTAGTATAACCGATATTCTTAGAAATAACAAATTTTATTCTGGAAAGAATAATTTAATAAAGCTGGATGATTGGGAACTATGGGAGTATTTTGAAGACATCAAAGTTTTTATGGTGAAAAATAATGATTGTATTTATAAGTTGGAATCATATTACGTGATAGAATAAAAGAATATTTTTTAGTTATTA
>NZ_RPFJ01000026.1 GCF_003813905.1 Aureibaculum marinum | reverse complement strand
TCAGGCACATGTCAATATCACGGACCTTGTTATGATAGCTCTGAATGTATTATGTGCAATCAAAATCTAGAGGAAGTTGTTTTAATAGCAGGCGGTTCTACTGATGCTGGAATTTCAGTAACAAATATTTATTTTAACGGTCCTTCAGGTGGCGGAGATTTTAATGATGCAGAGGAAACTATCTCTTGGATTGCTGGAGGTGAAAGTGGTGGTGGATTTGAAGATGAGGAGAAGGAAGATGATTGGATTAGAGACCATATTGAAGAATTATGCTCCGACACGAATTCTACCAACAACTCTAGTCAGAATTTTAGTATTGAAGAACCTCGTTGGGGGCAGTTAGCTAATAAAGAAGAAATTTTAGATGAAATTGCAAAAGTCATTGAAAAAACTAATGGATTAGCACCAGTGCCTCAAATGATGGCTCTAAAAAAGCATTTTGGAGCAAATTTACGATTCAACCCAAGAACAAACACGCCTTTTATTGAAGAGGACAATATTGATGTAAATAGATATGTTTATACCACAGAAGGCGGATGGTTGGATTTTAACCATGTTTTTGCCGCCTTTAATTTAACTTATGATGTTGGTGTACATTATGCTTTACTCGGCGGAAAAGTTATGGAGGAAATCCAAGCTATGAGGGAGAATAATCATAGTGCCTATGCTTATGAGGATTTAACATCAAATTATGTAGGCACTTATATGTTTACAAAATATTGGGATGATATATCGGACGGAAACATTACATATGAAAAAATGGTCTCAGAGATTTTGGATGAATTAGGAGTTGTTGACCCAGAAGATGCACCAAATTTTGATTATATTCCTGCTTATATGGATTCTAATTATCCTAAAAACTATTCTTTCAAACCGATAACCGGAAATGACCTTCTTGAAGCAGCAAAAAAAGCTTTTTGCAACAAAGACGAAAAAGATAAAATTAAAAATATCAAAGCACGCGAAAATTACAAAAGATGAAAGATTCTATTAAATTCATATTTTACTTAGTTCTTCTACCGATAGTTATTACGGGTTGTATTTTAGACAAAATTTCTTTTAATAAAGAAGAGGTAGAAATGTTTGAAAGAAACTCACAGATTCTACTAGAAAACATTAAGGATTTGGAAATAATTAAAAATGATGGAGCTATTATGATTAAAAACAAGTTTCAGCTGGACTCCTTATTAAATAGTAATAAATTTGAGTTTGCTCCATTAATGACTGGCTTTACTATTTTTAATGATTATATACAGTATTCATTGAGCTATAAAAAAAATATGATTGCCAAATTAGACCCTTATATGGTCTATCAGCACAAAATTGTTTTTACCAAATATAAAAATGCTGGCAAAGCGATTGTTGATGTAGTTGAAAATGGAAAAAAAACGCAGCAACAAGTCTATCTAATAGAAAATGGCATGGCAAATCCGAAATGGGCAAATCAATGGTATGAAATGAATATGGTACATTCTGAAAAGTTATCAGATAACTTGTACTATATAATTTTTGAAGAAAGTACGGATTAATAAAATTTATTTTTTTACACGTCCTGAGTAGGTTAGTTTAGAATTGATTTTCAAATGGCAAAAAAACTCATATACCCATTCTTCATTTGTTTTGTATTCATTCATTGTGGTCCAAAACATATTTCCTTTTCTAAAAGTGAAGTAGAGAGTTTCTCTCAAAACTCTCAATTAATCAAAAATAATATTGAATTGTTCTTAGGCAAAAATAAAGATTATTTCAAGGTCAGTACGAAGTCAAATTTAGATTCAATTATTGGAAAAAATGACTTTAATTTTTTAGAAAAAATTGACTTCAACCCAAATTACTTTCCGGTTCTACTTTTAATATTGCCAAAACCATTTTACACGAATCTATACATGCTTATTTAAAATTAAAGTGAGGGATTGCAATGCTGGCACATCTCTTGATTATATTTATAATTTAACGTAAAAAGAAACTATTGAGGAGTTTTATGGCAATTTTGCTTGTGCTGGTAATCAAAGTCAACATGATTTTATGATACCCACTTTTCAAGATGTATTTAATGAAATTGGAAATAGTAATTTGACATCACAATCAAGTATTAATTATGTTCAAAGTAACTCTTTAATTATTAATGATAATCAAAATGTTACTTGGAATTGGGATGCTTTTTATATAGAATTGGCTTGGATTGGTTTACATGACACCACCAAAGGATTAGAACATACACAAGAAGATAATTATACGACCAATACAAGTCTGTATCTTGATGGAGCGAAAGTAAACTCAACAAAAACACCTAAATGTGATTAATTATGAGAATTTTATTAAAAATAATCCTTATATTTAGTTTGACAAATATTTATTCTCAAAATAATAAATATTATATAAATATATCCGAATATAATGAAAATATAAAAATAGTAAAAGATTCCTGTGATAACATAACTAAAATAATCATGAATGTAGATAGGCCCGATACGGACTCCTTTAAAGTATTTTACGCTCCGTTAGACAATGGAGTTTATCAAAATTTTAATGACAATCAAAGTAAATTTTATTTGAACATAAAAGAGCAGCTTAATATTGTTGATTACCAATGGTTTTACAAAGAAGAGACAGCCAAAAAGATTGCATTTTATGAAGTTAAGGCAGAAGTATATTTTTTACGAAAATTCAACAAATATTTATATGAAATTTTTGATACTACAATATTGTTTGAATATGAGTAAAAATTCCACCTTCTAAGAAGGTGAAAGACTGTAAAAATATTAAAACAGAAAAATTTTCTGGTGAAATAATAATTACCGATTTAAAAGGAGTTTTTTTAAACGGATATAGCGTTAATAACGGAAAACTTATAGCACAGTATAAAAGTAAAGTGAAAAAAAACAAAGCTTCACTGTTTTTTAGCAGTAGTATTTCGGCTTTTTTTCAAAATTCAGGCACATGTCAATATCACGGACCTTGTTATGATGGCTCTGAATGTATTATGTGCAATCAAAATCTAGAGGAAGTTTTTTTAATAGCAGGCGGTTCTACTGATGCTGGAATTTTAGTAACAAATATTTATTTTAACGGTCCTTCAGGTGGCGGAGATTTTAATGATGCAAAGGAAACTATCTCTTGGATTGCCGGTGGTGAAAGTGGTGGTGGATTTGAAGATGAGGAGGACGACCCCTGTACCAAAATAGCCAACCAAATTGCCAATACTGCCTTTAAAGCCAAACTTGACCTTTTAAAAACCAAAACAGGGCTAAAAAAAGAAACAGGTTTTGTACAAAATAAAAACGGTACATTTGAGACCTTAACTGTTAGTGCCACTGGACATAATTTAAGAATCCCCATGGGTTCAACCAGAATAGGATATCTACATACACATTTAGATAATTTTTTAAATGGCAAAACTGACCCCAAAACAGGAGCTCCCATAGAAATTCAACCTATTCGAATGCTATCGCCAAATGATGTTAACACATTTTTAATTATGGTAAAAAATGCTAAGACTTCTGGCTACCCAACTTCTAAGATATTCGGTACTATGGTTTCTAGTTCAGGAACATATACTATTCGTTTTACTGGAGACACGAGTAACTTAAACGATATTAAAACCGATTATACAAAAGAAGAAATGAGAGAACTTAGCAAAATTTTCAGAGATAAGTATGTTAACAAATGGGGGAATGAAAGAGGTTTTTTAAAATATCTAAAACATAAAATTGGTGTAACAGGCATTAGTTTATATAAAATAAAAAGTAGTGGACGCATAAGGCCTCTAACATTAAATGGTACAAAAGAAAAACTAGAAAGAGGCGATTGTGAATAATTAAAACTTAAAAACGTTAAAAAATGAAAAATATCCTTATTATTATAGTTAGTTTATCACTTACCACATTAAGTTGCAAAGCACAACAAATCATACCCGTTGAAAATGCCGTTAATTATAGAAATTCTGAAGGAGGTTTAATGGGAGATAAAGACTATGTTTATGTTAAAGACGTAAACAATTTACTGAATAAGTTTGTAGGAACTTGGCAAGGTATTTATGACAATAAAACCTTTGAATTTAATGTGGTAAAAATTACCGAAGATGATGGAGAACTTAAAGAAGACAAATTAATTATGCGATATAAAATAACGGATTCTGAAAGTAATGTGATTGAGGATGTAACTTCCTTACCTAATGATGATACTCTTGTAATGAATGGTGGATATATTGCTAAATCTGGAAGCTATGTATTCTATTATCAAGGTAAAAATTCTGATTGCGGGCAGAACGGAGATGTTTTTATTTCCGTTTATGGTACAAACCATACGAAAATGAAATTATTCTTGCAGGTTAGTGGTGAAATATGGTCAGGTGCAGATTGCCCGGATACACCAATACCTCAAATTTTACCAACAGAGCAAATGGAACTCATCAAACAATAACCGTTTGAATAAGTTTCTTGAGATAAAAGGCTTAATGCTGGCATTAAGCCTTTTTATTAATTTTACAACATGAAAAAATTATTATTAATAGGATTAATAATCCTTAGTACATTAAACTGTAAAGCTCAAATAATACCAATTGAAGAATATATAGATTATAGAGACAATGAAATCGAAATCCCAGATGGAGCTTATATTAAAGATGTTAACAATCTATTGGACAAATTTATTGGTACTTGGGAGGGTACTTACAATAATAAAACTTATAAATTCTACATAACTGAAATAACAAAAAGCTATTTAGAAATTTCTGAAGATAAACTTTTAATACGCTATAAAATAACAGATACCGATGGCAATGTCATTGAAAACACAACAGCTTTACCTAGTGATAATACACTAGTAATTAAAGGGCGATATCTTGATAAAAGTAAATATACTTATGTATTCTATTATCAAGGCAAAAATTCTGATTGCGGGCAGAACGGAGATGTTTTTATTTCCGTTTATGGTACAAACAATACGAAAATGAAATTATTCTTGCAGGTTAGTGGTGAGATATGGTCAGGTGCAGATTGCCCGGATACACCAATAGCTCAAATTTTACCAACAGAGCAAATGGAACTCATCAAACAATAACCGTTTGAATAAGTTTCTTGAGATAAAAGGCTTAAGGCTGGCATTAAGCCTTTTACTAATTTTACAACATGAAACTATGGCGGCTTTGTATATTCATTCAATGAAAGATGCTCTAAAAGATTTTCATAAAAACGTTTTAACAACTGATTACCTTAAATTCGTAGAATATTATGGAGAAGCCCCAGCTGATAAATTCTATGAAGCTCTTGCATGGCAGGGTT
>NZ_RPFJ01000025.1 GCF_003813905.1 Aureibaculum marinum | reverse complement strand
TTATGTGCAATCAAAATCTAGAGGAAGTTGTTTTAATAGCAGGCGGTTCTACTGATGCTGGAATTTCTGTAACAAATATTTATTTTAACGGTCCTTCAGGTGGCGGAGATTTTAATGATGCAGAGGAAACTATCTCTTGGATTGCCGGTGGTGAAAGTGGTGGTGGATTTGAAGATGAGGAGAAGGGTGATCAAATCGATTCTGATGACTTAACTGGCAAAGAAAAATGTCTAAATGATCTTTTGGATAAAAATGGAGACTCATTCGTAAAAGGAATTATGAAAAATTTTGAAGGAGAATCGGAATTTGATATAAAAATTATATCAAAAAAAAATGTATATAAAGGCAATGATCCTACAAATGATGAGGTAAACGCTAACTGTTTACCACCTAAAAACAATATAATTACAATACAGATAAGTACAGATAAGGCTTCTGGAAGACCAGCATTATCTGTTGCTAGAACAATACTTCATGAGTATATTCATGCTGACATATTTAGAAAGTTAAAAACTAAAGAACCAACTTCTGGAGATTTAGATTTTAGAGAAACATATGAAAAATATAGGGAGCAATTTACCGATGAAATACAACATGAAACTATGGCGGCTTTGTATATTCATTCAATGAGAGATGCTCTAAAAGATTTTCATAAAAACGTTTTAACAACTGATTACCTTAAATTCGTAGAATATTATGGAGAAGCCCCAGCTGATAAATTCTATGAAGCTCTTGCATGGCAGGGTT
>NZ_RPFJ01000024.1 GCF_003813905.1 Aureibaculum marinum | reverse complement strand
TCATAAAAACCACAACATACTATCGTATGTTTAGTTTTTTGTTTTTCAAAAACTTACAAAAGCAAGCTTTTGACGTTTTTGAAAAACAAAAAACCCACAACTTCCGTTGTGGGTTTTCTTTTGCGGAGAAAGAGGGATTCGAACCCCCGGAGGTGTGACCCTCAACAGTTTTCAAGACTGCCGCATTCGACCACTCTGCCATTTCTCCTTAGCGGTTGCAAATATAAAAAGGTTTTTGATAATGAAAAACATTTTTATAGTATTTTAATATTTTATTTTCTTTTTAGTACAACCACAGTGTTAAACAGAATGATTACTAAGTAGCTCTAATGAATTCTTTTTTAATTTATTAAAGCATTTTTTATTTCAATTGTTGGCATTTTAAGCACTAAATTTTTTTTAAGAGTTTATTTCTTGTCAAAAAAATTAAAATTTAGTTATATTATATTAGTGTTTTTAATAGTTTAGGTGCTGAAAAACAATATGTTATAAGTGTTGTTGTCTTAGCGATAACTTTATGCATCTGTTTAAAATTCTTCTTTTAAGAGAATACTATTTTCTGCAATTTTTAAAAATGGTACATTATTTGTTAAAGTTCTGTTAATGAACTCATGTTGACTTACTCATAAAATAGAAAAGTCGTCGTGAGTTCATTCTATTAAAAAGAATATATTAACCCCTTTTAAAATTTTTGCTATGAAAAATTTATTACAATCAATACTATTTTTAATACTATTTACAAATGGATTTATCGCTTTAGCTCAAGATAAATTACAAGAAAAAGAAGATTCTTTAGATAAAAACTATTTTCAAATTAGTCCTAGGTTTGGTTATGACTTTCCCACTTACAACAACAACACTCCTTATATAGATTATGATGGAGGCTTGGATTTAGGAATCTCTCTAGATTATTATTGGACATGGTTTGGGGTTGGTTTCGATTTTGATTATATCATGAATCAACCAAAAAGCACCTATTCTACAGATAATATTTTTGAAACTGACTTAGTTACACCAATCAACAGTTTCAATTTAACTGAAGATAATATTACACGTATGTTTTATGGTATTGGGCCTAACTTTCAATACCGTACAAAAAGCAGAAAGTTTATAGCTGAATTAAATACTCGTGTTGGTTTGGCAACTATAGATGGCGGTAGAACGTATTTAGAGGGTACTTCAGGTCGTTTTTTCTATCCGCTTAATTTCCATGCGGGTTATAAAGATAATGGTGTACTTACTTATAAAGGACAAGTACGTTTTACGTATTATATATCTAATAAAATAGGAATCAATGCTGGAGCTTATTATATGAATCATATTGATGCTGTGGAGCTAAGTGAAGGTGGACGTTCTGCTATGCATCAGCCATTATTAGCTACTACAGATAAAAATCAACAACCAATTAATACGATAGAAACTGAACCGATTATAAGAACTCAAGCTTTACAACATGATATATCATCATATGGTGCATTTGTTGGAGTTTCTATAAAATTAGGGAAAACCAAAACAGAAGAAGAAGAATGTGAGTTATGTTCAGAAACCTGTAACATTAACATTACAGCAAAAGATAAATTTACAGGACAATTATTAGCCAATACAGAAATTGTATTAGAAGATTTATCAGGAACGGAAGTAAAAACTGGTACTACAAATGAGTTTGGAATGGTTGTTTTTAAAAATGTAACACCAGAAGATTATGTGGTCAAAGGAAAGTTACATGATGTAGCATTACAATCAGAAAAAATTGTTAAATCTGATTTTGAAGCTTGTTTAAAAAACAGTCGTATCGGTGTAGAAAAAGAGATTTGGTATACAGACGAAAATTATATTTTAAAAGGAAATGTAGTTGAGTGTAGTTTCGCAGAAGGTATTCAAGGTGTAGCTATAAAAATAAGAGATAAGATTAATTCAGGAGAAAAAAATACAATTTCTGATGAAAAAGGTAATTTCTTGGTACATTTAAAACAAGCATCTACATATGCATTAAATGGTAAAAAGGATGGGTATTATTCTAATGAAGTAGAGGTAAAAACAGAATCATATAATAGAAATAAAACCCTTTTTATAGAATTTGAAATGTGTATAGACCCTTGTGGGAAGGCTATAAATTTAGAAAATATTAATTTTGATTTAGATAAAGCTGATATTTTACCAGAGTCGTTACCAGATTTGCGTCGTATTGTAAAATTGATGAAAGACAACCCAACTATTCATGTAGAGTTATCTTCTCATACAGATAGCCAAGGTAGTGATGCTTATAATAAACGATTATCACAACGCCGTGCAGACGCTACAGTTGCCTATATTGTTACTTTAGGTATTTCAAAAGATCGGTTACAAGCAAGAGGAGCAGGGGAGAGTGAACTTAAAAATACAAAATGTGCCAATAATGTTCCTTGTACAGATGAAGAACATAAAATTAATAGAAGAACTGAATTTAAAGTAATCTGTAATTAGCGTTTTATTGCTTTAATTAAACTTTTAACTTTTAAATGATAATTCAATATAAGACAGCCAGCACAGCTGTCTTATGTTTTAATATAAACTAAAAGTGTACTTTAGAGGGTGAAATACTAAGGGAAATTAATTTTATTATATGAAATTAGTAGCTGAAAAATTAAAACAATAGAGGCACAAACTATTTTAACTATAAAAATAATATGGCTAATACAAATA
The DNA here is from genome assembly GCF_003813905.1 of Aureibaculum marinum. Lineage (GTDB taxonomy): Bacteria > Bacteroidota > Bacteroidia > Flavobacteriales > Flavobacteriaceae > Aureibaculum > Aureibaculum marinum. The sequence continues at coordinate 2,295 of NZ_RPFJ01000024.1, read as the reverse complement.
AATCTAATTTTTGGTTAGACCTTTTATCTCAATTTGTTGAGCTTTTTTTAAAAAGCACAACTAAAAGGAAGCAAACTTATCACCAGCATGTAGTGCCTTATGATAACCGTTGGGCAGTACGACGTGAAGGTAATAAACGCATTACTTCTAAACACAAGTTGCAAGATACCGCTATTAAAAAAGCAAAACAATTGGCAAGAAAATATAAGGCAGATGTAATTATTCATCGGCAAGATGGTACCATTAGAGATCGTATTAATTACGATTAAAAAAAAAGGCTATTCTAATGGTGAGAATAGCCTTTTTTTTATAATTCTATTAATATTAAACTATCTTAATTGAAGCGTGTCTAATAATTTTTGTGCTTGAGCTTCAGTAATTTCAATTTCATTTTTAGCAAAATTAGTAACTAAGGTTGTGGCTGATGGAGCTGGTGGTCCTGCAACTATTGATGCTAATTTTTCAGCACTAACAGTTATATTAATTGTTTTAAGATAGGTTACTCCTGGTGAAAAATCAGGTCCATTTCCATGTTCTGGCCCTCTTTCTCCATCTGGAGGACCACCTTGTCCTGGTCTTCCTTCACCATTTACAATACCTTCAGGAAATGTGACTACACGATTTTTTTTAACGGTAGAAGGATCTCCTTCAGGTGTTTTTTTTACGTTTCCATCTCTTACAAGCCGTACATGATGGTAAAAAACTTCAATGCCAGAATGGTCAGAAACATCTTCAGATTTTGTATCAAAAACCACGGCACCTGCACCATGTAAATCGTTACCTTCTCTATCTACACAATAGCCAGCTGAAAGAATCCATGCATAGGTATAACCAGGTTTTAAGGTATTTTCTGCAGTATCAGATTCACCAGATTCGTTATGATAGGCTTCAATATAAGGATTACTGGTACTTGACCAATAAAATGGATAGTCAGTTTGACCTTTCATATTTTTTAGTTTGGTCAGGTTAAAGTAGGTAGTATCCATAGCAGGAAAATCTCCAGAATAATCGGCAATACTTTGTAATTCTTTAATATTAGGCAATCGCCAATCGGTATATCCCGCAATGGTTGCATTTTCAGCATATGCTAAAGCTGCTTCCCAATTAATAGCTTCTCCATTATCATTTTTTGACCACATTAAACCTGTAGCTTTATCGGTAATAGTTTCATCGCCATTATCAACAAAATTGTTCACTCCATAGCTTGTATTACCACGTACTGCACGTACAAATCGATTGCCACTCATCGCTTTAATATGACCGGTCCAATCGTTAACAATAAATGAAGGTTCACCTTCTAATTGTCTGTTCTGATATTCACTTTTTACAAGGTATTTATTGCTTGTCCATGAATGATGTTGCCGTTGCTCTGAACCATCACTAACAAGGTAAAAGTAATCAGTATCTACCCATGGCCAACCTTGAGAAAAGTCTCTAATAGACCATAATTCTTTTACAGTAGGTAAACGCCAATCGGTATACCCGCCGGTGGTAAGTGTATCGCAATATTTAGAGGCATCAGACCAAGGCATGGCAGCCTCAGATAAGCTTTGTGTCCATTCTAGTCCTGTTATATTGTCAGTAATTACACCATTTCCGTTATCAGTATAGCTGGGTATGTTTCCAGTATATTGTGCATCTTGTCCGTAGAAGGCATCACCTTCTTTAGGACCTTCAATTTGATTATAATTGTTATAACTAAATCCTTGATTAGTATCTACAATAGGATAGTTTAAATTTGTAGTTGTAGGAAGTTCACTTTTACAACTTACTAAAAGCAAAACGGAATATAATAAAGCTATAAAAATTATAGACTTTAATGATTTTATATGTGCTAATTTCATAATAGATTATTTTATTAGATTTATTTTTTATGTAAAAGTATACCTTAGATATGCTCTAGTAAAAAGTAATCAACATACGCGGTGATTTTATCTATATATGTGTTGAATTGGTACAACAACAGAAGTAATATTTTTATTTTTTTTAGTTAGTAGTTTCATAATAAGAGGAATAGCTATAAAAGCAATATCATTTTTTTAGAAGATACAATAAATCAATAAAGCAACTGTTATATAACTATCTGGAGAAATGGCAGAGTGGCTGAATGCAGCGGTAATTTATTACCGTAGAGGGTTAAACCTCCGAGGGTTCGAATCCCTTCTTTCTCCGCAAAAGGAAACCCACAACGGAAGTTGTGGGTTTTTTGTTTTTCAAAAACGTCAAAAGCTTGCTTTTGTAAGTTTTTGAAAAACAAAAAACTAAACATACGATAGTATGTTGTGGTTTTTATGA
>NZ_RPFJ01000023.1 GCF_003813905.1 Aureibaculum marinum | reverse complement strand
ATCCCATTTACTAGGGTTAAATTCTATTTCTTTCATTGTTAAAGTGATTTTAATTGTTCAGCAGCCGATTCGGCAGTAATATCACGTTGAGCCATGGCAAACATTTCATAACCGACCATAAACTTTTTCACTGTTGCAGATCTCAATAAGGGAGGGTAAAAACTCATATGCCAATGCCATTGTTTGTAATAAGCTCCATCCGTTGGAGCTTGATGTATACCCGAAGAATAAGGAAAAGAAGTGTCAAAAAGAGCATCGTATTTTTTGGTAAGAGTTTTTAACTGTTCCGCAAAATCTCTCTTTTCTTTATCTGTTAAACCAAGTATGTTTGCCATTTGACGTTTGGGAACAATCATGGCTTCATAAGGCCAAACAGCCCAAAAAGGAATTAGAGTTACAAAACTATCGTTTTGAGAAATAACCCTAATATCTTCTTTTAATTCTTGCTCAATATAATCTTTTAATAATCCTGTGCCGTTTTTTTCAAAATAGTTTTTTTGTGCAGATGTCTTTTTTTGAACCTCTGTAGGGATTGAATATTGTGCCCATATTTGTCCATGCGGATGTGGATTACTACAACCCATAATAGCTCCTTTGTTTTCAAATATTTGTACGTAGTTAATGTCTTTAATATTTCCCAATTCCGTAAACTGGTTTTGCCAAGTGTCAACTACCATAACCAAATCATCAAGTTCCATATCAGGAATGGTTAACGAATGGTTTGGAGAAAAACAAATTACTTTACAAATTCCCTTTTCCCCTTCTGCTTTAAGTAGGCCTTTGTTATACTCAAAAAGAGGAGTGTCTTCTATAAGAGCTCCAAAATCATTTTTAAAAACAAAGGTATTTTTATAATCAGGATTAATTTCTCCATTAATTCTAGTGTTTGTAGGGCAGAGGTAGCAACTAGGGTCATAAGAGATGGATTCTTTTTTAGAAGAAGACTC
>NZ_RPFJ01000022.1 GCF_003813905.1 Aureibaculum marinum | reverse complement strand
CACGTAAAGAATGTACTTCAGCATATTTTTGCTTTATAACTCTAACCCCTTCTTCACATTGACTTCTTCTGATATTATATTCTCCAGAAGCTAAATTATGAGAAACATTTGTGTTGAGTAACAATATGGTAAACGGCTCAATTTTAATAGGAACATACTGATAGTCTAAAGATTGGCAATCAAGAAGGATAACATGGTCTTTTTTGCTCATAACAGAAGCAAATTGATCCATAATACCACATTTTGTACCAACAAAATTATGTTCAGCCCGTTGCGAGAGTTCTACAATGGTTTGCTTCGATAAATTCAAGTCAAATAATTCATTTAAACCAAATGCTAAACCGCATTCTAATGCGGCTGAAGAACTGATACCAGAACCAACAGGGATATCACTATCTAAAACACAATCAAACCCTTGTAATTTATCAGAAAGTTGTTGTATTTCATAAATAACACCCAATACATAATTTTCCCATTGTTTTTCACTTTTCTCAACAGCATCAAGTTTAAAACTAAACCCTGTGTCGAAATTATTACTATGAATAGAACAGGTTTTTAAACTGCCATTTTTTTTAAATTTAAATTGTATTTTTTTATCAATAGCAGTAGGTAATACAAAGCCATTATTATAATCAGTATGTTCACCAATGATATTAATTCTACCAGGCGAATCTATAAT
>NZ_RPFJ01000021.1 GCF_003813905.1 Aureibaculum marinum | reverse complement strand
AGCCTAAAGGGTAAAAAGGATTATCAACAATTTAACACCCCAAAAACATCATTATGTAATAATTAAAAATAAAATATTAACTTTGAAGTGAGTGACTAGTGCTTTTCATAGGATACGGTGTTGCCCACAGTTATTTATTTTCAATTTGTTTAATTAGTTCTCTAAATTTTGGCCAACCAAAAGAGGGCCAATCCTCAATTATCAAAGTCGAATCACGAGAAATTACATAATTTCCGATTCCACTGTGTGAAATCCGTTGTTCAGTCGTCAGTTTGTATTTTATTAATTCAGATATACTTTCCTGTGCTAAATTCAATTCCGATTCATTTAATATAACCTCTTTTTTCTCAATAGTTTTTGGCTCATTTTTTTCAGAATATGGGTCTTTGCAGTCAATAATTATGTTTTTGTAGTCGGCAAATATTTTTCCTTTATGTTCCGTTTTGTAAATTCGAATTTCTTTTGTGTCGCCTCCCCATTCTCCGCACTTATTGCCGTTTTGTTTTAGAATAAGTTCTTGATAACTATCTATAATTTTTAGAGTTTCACTTTCTGTAGTTCCAAGATTTTTGATTACACTTTCAACCGTTTCTATAACTTCATCAGTTTCGGCTTTTGATTCAGTTTTACTGTCAGCACAATTGGCTAATAAAATTCCGATTATTAATGTTAGCAGGATTTTTTTCATAATTGTGGGCAACGTGTTTGTGTATGGTTAGTTGCGTGGTTAAGCAACTAAGTTAGCAAACATTTACGAACCCGTGAATATTCCGCAGGAATATTCGCAAGTAAGCTCAATGAAGCAATTAATTATACACGGCTTAAGTTTGTCTTTTAATAAATTTGTTACTTAATCAGAAAGAATAAAAGAGAGAATTAAGGTTAATATATACGGTGAAGCTAAGACTTCGACAACATTGGTAATCCTCTCTCTTT
>NZ_RPFJ01000002.1 GCF_003813905.1 Aureibaculum marinum | reverse complement strand
GGTAAAAAGGATTATCAACAATTTAACACCCCAAAAACATCATTATGTAATAATTAAAAATAAAATATTAACTTTGAAGTGAGTGACTAGTGCTTTTCATAGGATACATTGTTGTACACAGTTATTTTTAATTCAACATTTTTCCTTTCTCATCAAATAGTTTAAAGCTTTTATATGATGTCGATAGAAATGATTTTTCTTCTTTAGTCATTAAGTCTTCGAATTTATAACCTGGTAATTCAAAGTCTTTAGGTATTCCTAACATCAATAAGTTTCGATTATTCAATAAAACAAAGCGGACATATTTTCTTTTAGGAAATGACACATAAAGAGATATTGCATTTTCAAAGTCTAATTCGTCTACTAATTCCTTTGGCATATCTTCTGTCACTCTGTTCCTGTTATTTACGAATGACTTATCGGTTGTGAATTTAATGTAAACCTTATTTTCTCTATTGTCATTAATGATTTGTTGTAAAAATGAATGTTGCTCAACACGAGATTTCAATTCATTTTTTTTGTCAATGAAATTTTGAAGCGGTGTGATTTCCTCTCCGATTGCCATTGTTAAGTCGTATATAATTCTTCCATCAGAGTTTTTGTCAATAAGTTCGGCTTGCCAACAGTCTCCGTCGAAACTGTAAGAATAAATATTTGCGATTATTGAGGATTTGATATCAAAGTTATCTAACGTTTGCTTTTCACGATAAAGTAAATCGTATAATTGTTTGTTTGGGTTTTCAATTCTTGATTTTATTTCTTTAGGAAGAAATGGAATTAGATTTTCAATGTCTTTCTCTAACTGGATTCTTTCAATACTGTCTTTAACAAAATATTGGTAATTTTTTAGTGTATTATAAAAATGTAGCTTATTAAAAGCATCAATTTCTTTGTCTTTGATTATTTCGAAAACTGTATTCTCGAAATATTCTTGTTTGTCAGAATTTAAGTTAGCATATGCTTTTGCGATTTTACTACCATCAGAAAAATAGTGGTTTCGCATTGTATCAGCAATTCTTACGTTAGAACCCAATAAGATTTTATCAATATCTATATCGAGCTTTGCAAGCTCTTCGATATAAGTTTTTCTAGCGTTTGAAGCAATATTACTATTTGCGTTTCTGGAAACATTATCATTCATTATGTTTAAGAACGACTTTATAAAAACATTCCAATTTTGAGTTTTGGAAGCCAAACTCGCAATCCTTTTTTGTTGAATTATTGGTCCGTTGTCAAAACTACAAGTTCCCACTTGTCTATTTTGTCTCATTAATTCCAAGGCTCTTTTCTCCGAAATAAGTTGAGCAGTAAAATCCTCTAAATCTCCATTTGAGACTTTGTTTATTTCTGCATAATCTAAAGCTTCTAATAGCAGATTTTTAAAATTACGGTCATTTGCATAAAGGCTGTCTGCAAATTTCTCTTTTTTAGATTGCCATTCATTTAGTTCGTTTCTGCGAGCAATATAATCTTGTTCTTTTCTGTAAGGTGGTTTGTTGGTTTTTAGTTCATAGTAGTTCACTAATGAGTCAATAATAGTTCTTTTATATGGTTTAAATTCATTTGACTTGTCGTCATTATCATAAAAAATGGATGTTTCTGGCTTTACTATTAGGTCTGTGTAGTTTATCCAATCTGAAAGTTGTTTTGGGATAGCTATTAGTTTGAAATCATCATTTAAGTAGAAGCCTTTTATTATGGTTGATTCTTTATGTTTGCCCCATTTCTCTTGGTAAACAGAGAAATACATTCTAGTATTCTGTTTTTCATTTAAAAAGAATTGAATGTCATAGTTTTGACTGTCAATAATGTGTCTTTGACTTTTGCCAATTTCAAATGATTTTATCTGTAATTTCTTTTCCTTTTTGTAATTTGAATAGGCATTTTTTATAATTAATAAATCTTTGTCAACTTGTAATCCTTTGAATTTATTTTTTAGCTGTTCTATATTATCTGATTTCTTTAATTCAGTAAGAAATTTGTTTGGGACTTTTGTGATAATTTCGAAATAACTTGCTGATGTCTGAGGTAGTGAGTAAAAATTAGGCGTTTCACTTTGGCTGTAATTCTTTTCCAAGTGTTTTATGATAGAATCAAGTTTTGGAATATCACTTTCGCTAATTATTGAAGTTTGACAGAAAACATTTCCTGAAATTAATAATGATAGTAATATGTAGATTGATTTTGTCATAATTGTGTACAACGTTTGGCTATGTGCCGTTAATTTTCTTTGGTAAATCTATAAAGTTAATAGATAAAACACAGACCTTTTCGCTTTTAAAATATTTTTTTACGTTGCCCTTGCGTTTCCCCAAACAATACCTACTAAGAGCATGAGTTATTTGAAGGAAAAATGTTTTAAAAGCAATTACCAAAAACTCAATAAATACGCCAAAATTAATGGCATATAGGTGTTGTTAGGCACTGCCTTTATTTACAATATTTTTCAATCAGTTCATTAACTTTTTTCTTTTTTTTGACAAATTCCCAATCTTCACAGGCCTTAGTTATCTCATCAATGATTAGATAACATATACTTCGCTGATAAATAGAATCAAAATCATTTGGATTAGATTCAATACTTATATTAAAATAATTTATGGCAGTTTCATATTCCTTTTTACGCATTGATATAATTCCATCTCGATAGTTGAAATATTGTTTTTCAAATTTCGGATTCTTAATAAATTCAAACGTTTCTGTATGCAAAACTTTAACGTTTCGATTGTCATATTCCGCTGGTGTCCAATATTTTTCAGATTTTTCGACAGCTTTTAAAAATTGTTTATCAAATCGCTTGTTGATTCCTTTATGAATTTTGAGACTGTCAATCTTACCTTTCTCATTTATTATGAATGTTGCCAAAAAATAGTTATTTGATGAAACAACATTTGAGTATTCACTTATTTCGTCAGTTATAAAACTATGAAACGACTTTTCATTTTTGAATTTTGCTCTTATTTTTTCTGATTCTATAAATATAGTATCCTTATCACTAATGATTAACATTTCGTTAGTTAAGGCAAGTTTATTTTGATAATCGTTTTCAGGAATAAATGAGTATTTTATTGAACTTTCATCAAATCCATTAACTCCTTGTTCTATTAAAACAAGCTCATTTTTGGATAGATTTTCAATTTTATAATTGACAAAACCAATTTTAATAAGATTATTTAAAATTTTATATTGAAATATATAACCATTATCTAATGGAAATGCAGTTTTAAATACTTTCTCATAGTTTATAAAATCAAATCTTAAATAATTTGATTTCAAAGGGTGATCTATGGGTAATTCATTCCCAGAATTGTATGTTGCATTTTTTAAAACCCAAGAATTAACAAGAAGTTCCTTTTGTGATTGAGAAAATGATATGAAATGTATTAATACAAATAAAAGAGTTAATATTTCTTTTCTCATTAATTTAATTTTTTGGTTGTGCCTAACAATTGTATAAACGTATTGCGTTTATATCCGTTATGGCTTTAAATATAATAATTTTTTTGAAAATTTAATAAAAACCCTTATAATTATTGATGTTTTGCATAGGTGTACTAAAAAATTATCCGTTACTTAACCGTTAAAAACGACTAATTATTTATAATTAATAATGTATTTTTGATTGTAATTTAAAAGTAGATATACAAAATGATTCCACTTACTGAACAAGAACTACATAATCTTGGTATGAATATAGTAGGAGAAAAACTACAACAAATGGGTTATGAATTTATAGCCATAAATAGTAAATTAAAAAAACATCCGCAATTTGTACTCTATAAAAAGGGTGAACCTACTATTTTTGTTTTAGTTAAAGTAACAAAAAATCTTCAAAATGCCCAGGATTATGATGTTATTTGGATGGAAAATTTTAAACAACATGCTATTAAACAAAATGCTAAAGTTTGGTTTGCAGGTGTAGGTATTGCTAATGCAGAAAGTATAGAAATGCCAGTTTTTAAAGACCAACCGTATTATGTAGCTTTTGAAGAATTTATAAAAATTATACCTTAAATTATGTTTTAATGTATTAAAAAAGACCATCTTTTTAGATGGTCTTTTTTTATTTCTATAATATATGTATTTATTATTCTTTTGAAGTACCTTTAGGTGATCCATCAGGATTTTGTTCTAACACATCAAAGAATTGATCTAATTTTGGTAAAATAACAATTCTAGTTCTTCTATTTCTAGCTCTACCTTCCGCAGTATCATTAGTAGCAATTGGTAAGTATTCGCTTCTACCTGCAGCAATTAAACGTTTAGGGTCAATTTTAAAGTCATTTTGTAATACTCTAACCACAGCAGTTGCACGTTGTGTACTTAAATCCCAATTGTCTTTAGTAATTGCAGTACTAATTGGCATGTTGTCTGTATAACCTTCAACCATTACTTCCATTTCTGGACGGCTAGAAATTACCGTAGCAACCTTATCTAAAATTGCCTTTGCTTTATTAGAAATAACAGAACTACCACTTCTAAACAATAATTTATCATTAATCTCTACATAAACTACTGTTTTTTCTACGTTCACAATAATATCTTCATCTTGAATTCCATCAGCTAAGGCACTTTTTAAATGTACTGCTAAAGTTAAGTTGATAGAATCTTTTCTAGACATAGCCCCACGGATGCCATTAATATATTTATCTTTTTCACTTAATTGAGCAACAACTTCTCTAATATTACCAGATGCAGATTGAGATAATGCCGTTAAGCTCTCAATTTGTCTGATTGAGTTCTGATGATTTTCTGTTAAGAATTTATTTTGTGCCTCTAAATTAGCTACCATACCAGCAAATTTGTCCTTTTCAACCTGACAGTCTAGTACTTTGGCTTTTGCTTCAGTTAATTCGGCTTTAGCAGAATCATACTGTCCTAGTAAATCGTCATATTTTTTTTGTGATACGCAAGAGGATAATAAGACTATTATCGATAAAGAAAGAAAAAGAATTTTTTTCATGGTTTTAAATATTGATTGTTTAATTTAATGCGAAGTTATTAAAAATATATTTGTGTAACGAATATTTTAATAAGATTTTAACAAAGTAATACTCCAAAATAATACTTTAACTTTGTTTTCTCTTTAAAATAAATAATTTTCTAAAAAATGAGATTTTTTACCATAAGAACTTTTTACGTTTTATTGTTTTTACTTGCCCTTTTATCTTGTAAAAAAACGGATATAACTGAACCTGTAAAAATAGAAGGATTGGCTTTTGGAACAGCATATCATATCACATATTATAATGACAATCAAACAGATTTTACTAAGTCTATTGATAGCTTGTTCAACTTGATTAATAATTCAATGTCTACCTATATAAATACGTCTGATATTTCTAAAATTAATGCAGGAGATACAACTGTTGTTGTTGATGATTATTTTAAAGAGGTATTTAAAAAATCTTCAAGAATATATGAAGAAACAGACGGTAGTTTTGATCCAACTATTGGAATGTTAGTTAATGCTTGGGGTTTTGGTCCTAAAAAGGCTTTAAAACAATTAGATACTGCTAAAGTTGAACAACTTATGAAATTAGTAGGTTTTAATAAAGTTAAATTACATAATGGCAAAATAAAAAAATTAAATGATAGTATTTATTTTGATTTTAATGCAATAGCTAAAGGGTTTGCGGTAGATGTTGCTGGACGATTTTTAGAGGCAAAACACACAGAAAATTATTTGATTGAAATAGGAGGTGAAATTCGGTCTAGAGGAATAAATTTATCAAAAAATAGACCTTGGAAAGTAGGTATTGAAAATCCTAATTTTGATGGAACACGCTCTATTGAAAAAGTTGTTGAATTGAGCAACCAAGCAATGGCTTCCTCTGGTAATTATCGTAAATTTAAAATAGATACAATTACAGGAGAAAAATATGCACACATTATTAATCCAAAAACAGGTTATCCTTCACGTAACAACTTGTTAAGTGTCTCAGTAATAACCAATTTAGATTGTGCTGATGCCGATGCTTACGCTACAGCTATGATGACAATGTCACTAAAAAATGCAAAAATCTTTTTAAAAGATAAAAATCAATTAAAAGTTTTTATAATCTACAGTGATAAAAATGGAGAAATAAAAACCTTTAAAACATCAAATTTTTAGTGTTTTTAATATAGCTTCAAGTTCAAACATAAAATCACGTTTGTTAATTGATGGGGCATAGGTAAAGCCTTCAATAACTAAAATTCTATTGTTTTCTTTGTCTAAAATGGTATAATTTAAAAACGGTCCTGCCATAAATTGACCAGGTACTTCCCAAGTGCCTCTAGTTTCAAAAGCAGGTTTGTTATCAATCTGAACTTCTTTAATGAAAGGAGTAAATGCTGCTTCTGTTGCCATGTAAGAACCTTCTATAGGTCCAGGTATATGATTTTTACCTATCGTATCTCTAGCCTTAACTATATTTTTTGCAATGCTGTCTTTTTCTGTTAAAGGCAACTCATATGCAATAATATTTAAACTACCTTTTGAAATGTCTTGTCGCAACCATAAAAAGTCTCCTGTGTCATCAACTACAGCATATGTAAGAGGTATGTTTAATTTGAAATTTAAATTTGTAAACGTCTTTATAGCGTTATACTCCATGTGATTTTCTGTACGTTCTTTTTGATATAATTTTAAATCAGAATTTTTAAATACAGAAATAATGTCTTCTTTATGACTTTGAATTAGTTGACTTAATGTTTTAATGTCTTTTCCAAAAATAGTCATTGTTAATTGTGGAGCAGCAAAAATATTAGGTTTTGTATAATATCCTTCATTAGGGTCAATACCTACAAAAAGAATATTTCTATTTCTTTGAAATAAACTTGAAAAAGCCTTTGGAGTAACTTGATTAACTGTAAATTGAGTTTCTTCTTGAGGTAAACCTAATACAGGTGCGGCAATAATGTTTCTGAGTGAATCTCCAATTTCTCCCTTCCATAAGTTATTTTCTATAACTATGGTTAAATGATTTATTCTACTATTGGATTCTTTTAAAGTTAATTCAGTTTTTTTTGAATTACAAGAAATAAAAAAAATACTTACAACTGCTAGTGTTAATAGGGTTTTCATAGGTTTTAATAGGTTTAGTTTTACTTTTTCTAAACCAGCAAAAAATCTAAAATATATTAGACTAAAACAGATTTAATAGGTTTAGCTTTTGTAAATTTTAAGTTTTGTGCCAGGTTTTAAATTCTTGACACTCCAAATATTGTTCCAATCTTTAATTTGTTGAACAGAAACTTTAGGAAATTTTTTAGATATAATCCATAATGAGTCTCCTTTTTTAACGGTATAGGTTGTGTAATCACCAGTTGGAGTAGGGGTTTTAGTTTTTTTTGTTACACTTTTAGTACTACTAGAAGATGCTGTTTTAAAGTTTCTTGGATAGATTGTTAAGCGTTGACCTATTCTTAAATTGTTTGAGCGTAAACCATTCCATCTTTTAATTTGTGAAACACCTACACCATAACGCTGAGCAATTTTACCTAAATAATCTCCATTTCTTACCCTGTAGCGTATTCTTTCTGGTGAAGTTTGAAACTTAGGTAATTGTTTTTCTCTTTTTGCCAAATCTTCTTTTGCATAGGCATAAATTTGTTCTTCATTAGAAACAAATTTTCCTATAAGATGTACAGGCAAACGTAACGTATAATTTTTACCCTTTACGTATGGAATTATTTTTAATTTATATTGCGGATTTAACTCTTCTAAAAGTTCATTATCAGTTTCTAAAACTTTATTTATTTGATCAAAAGTAATTTGTTGCTTTACTATAACAGTATCAGTTTCAAATCTCTGTGTGATAAATTTTTGTGCTTTAATGTTATGTTCTTTGGCATATTCCATCAAATATAATGTAGCATAAAAAGCTGGTAGATACCCTGCAGTTTCTCTAGGTAAGTTATGTCTTATATTCCAGTAATTTCTACTGCCACCAGAACGTCTAATAGCCTTTGATACGTTACCTGGACCAGAGTTGTAGGCCGCCAAAGCAAGGTCCCAATCGTTAAATGTATCGTATAATTGAGATAAAAATTTACATGCAGCTTCAGTTGCTCTTAAGGGATCATGCCTTTCATCTACATACGAATTTACTTCTAGATTAAATTGTTTACCAGTATAGTACATAAATTGCCATAAACCTGAAGCTCCTACTCTAGATCTTGCTCTTGGACGCAAGGCAGATTCTACAATTGCTAAATATTTAATTTCTAGAGGGATGTTGTATTTGTCTAAATGCTCTTCAAACATTGGAAAATAATATTCAGCTCTTCCCATTAAAATGCCTAGACTTTTCTTTCGTGTTTTTAGATAATGTTTAATTAAACGTTCCAAAGATGGATTATACTCAACGTTAAAAGGTGTTTTACTATTTAAATAGGCAAGTCTTTCTTTCAAAATTTCGGTAGAAAGTTCACTATTTAATGTGTCAGTAATTTCTTCATCCGGATTAACATATTCAAAATCATACCCTAAATCAGATTGTTTTAAAGCGGCTAACCATAAACTATCTATCAAATTAGCATCTTCATGGTCTATCAATTTTGGTGGATTAACCTTTAGACTGTCTGCATTAATCTTAAGCGTTTTTTTGGTGTTAATATCCTTATTATCACTAATTTCATTGTTGTTTTTTTGAGAAAACAAAAGGCTAGGTAATAATAAAATGAATATGTATAGGGAGTTCTTCATGTAAAATATTTAAAATATTAACCGCTAAAAAGTAAGGTTAGAAGTAAACAAAAATATAAAAAATAATTGTTAAGTTGATGTTACAAAGCAAATTCCTAAACGAAAACACTATTAACTATTTGTTAATTAGTTGTTTAGGTTTTTTTGTAATAACAAACTGTATGAATAACGTGAAAAGACCTGCTAAATTATTCAGTACTTGTTAAAATTTTAAGTTCAGTGCCTGGTTTTATGTAAGATACACCCCAAATGTTATTCCAGTCACGCAGTTGATCTACAGAAACATTATTGAATTTTTTAGAAATAACAAAAAGAGAATCACCCTGTTTTACTGTATATATTTTATAGGTTTTTGGTTTTGCTACATTTTTTTGTTTCTGAACTACTTCTTTAATAGGAACTTGTAGAGCAACTTCACTTTTTTTATCGGTTATAACCAACCGTTGCCCTTCAATTAAGAAATCAGTTTGAAGTCCGTTCCATCTTTTTAACTGACTTAATGTTATTCCGTGTTTTCTAGCAATTTTAGGAAGATTGTCTGAGGGTTGCACTACATAACTGTTATCAGTAGTTGGTATTAGATGAGTAATCTTTTCTTTGTTTTCTTGGCCATTGTATTCCTCAATAGTGCTATTTAAAAAAGTGTCAATGGCATTTTTTGGTAATGTTAATACATAAGTTTTATTGGCAGAATATGGTATTATACCTAATTTATATTGAGGGTTTAAAGAGGTGAGTGTTTCTTTAGTAACGCCTGTTTTTTGTTCAATTTGTGAAAAACTTAGTTTTTGATTTACATGAATAGTATCTGTATCGAAGTAATTGATTTCAGTATTATTTGGATATATTTGATGTGTATGACCATATTCAAAAAGATAATACATAGCATAGAATGCGGGTATATAACTACTAGTTTCTTGTGGTAAATATTGTCTTATGTTCCAGTAATTTCTTTTTCCTCCAGACCGTGTAATCGCTTTTCTTACATTACCAGGTCCAGAGTTATAGGCTGCCAAAGCCAAATCCCAATCTTCAAAAGTATTATATAGATACTTTAAGTATTTACAAGCTGCAATTGTGGCTTTTAAAGGGTCTTTACGTTCATCAACATAAGATGTAATATTAAGTCCATACTGTTTGCCTGTATGGTACATAAATTGCCAAATTCCTTTCGCTCCGGCATGTGAAGTTGCGGTTGGTAATAATGCAGACTCAACAACCGCTAGGTATTTTATCTCTAATGGAATATCAAATTTGTCTAAATGTTCTTCAAATAAAGGAAAGTAATAATTAGCTCTGTCCATTAGATTAGAAATAGCTTCTTTTTTATCTCTAATATATAATCTTATAAACCGTTCTATAGTAGCATTATATGGGACATCAAATGGAGTTTTAGCATTTAACAAAGCCAATCTTTCTTTTAGTACCATTGAAGTAAAGGGCTCTTTGTTATTAAAATTAATGGTACTAGTATTTTGATGTTTACTAATATTATTGTTGTAGTATTCACTAATTACTTCATCTGTAATTTCTTGATTTATATAATCTTCTGTAGAAACACCTTGAGCTGTAGTAAAAAGAATACTACAAGAGAAAACAATTGAAAGTAACTTTTTCATATTAGTTGATTCGTTTAGTGTCTCAAAAATAACTAGCCAAAAGGTTAAAATTGCAAAATTGTTAATTAATGCTAAAAACTTTAGGGCTATAATGTTGTAAAATAAGGTATTGGAGAAATGTAGATTTTGATGTTTGAAAAATAACTAGTAAATAGTTTATATGATTAAAAATTACATAATTTCATGTTGGTAAAATTATAGAGTTGTTAATTATGAGGATTAAAAAAATAAATGCGATAATTTTTTTTATGTTTTTAATAAAAAGTTGTAATATTGCGGTGTGAAAATGTTACAACTACATACAATTTTTACTTTTTCAATTCGCCGCAGCGGCATCCGTCGCCCGTAAGGGGTATCATATATGTTTATGAACTTAGGTGAGTCCGGTTCTTCTTTCAAAGACACAGTTTTTCAAATACATTTAAATCAATCAATTACCATAGTATGGATATTGTTATTGCTAATAAAAAGCATAGTAAATATGCTTCTATCATTTGCGATACCATAGCGGAATCAGCAAAAATAAGAGGCACAGGGATTGCCAAAAGAACACCCGAATATATTGTAACCAAACTTGAAAACCAAAATGCTGTTATTGCATTGGATGGAGATAAGTTTGCAGGCTTCTGCTATATTGAAGCTTGGGGGCATGGTAAATTTGTTGCCAATTCAGGCTTAATCGTACATCCTGATTACAGAGATCAAGGCTTAGCAAAAAAAATCAAGCAAGTTATTTTTGATTATTCAAAAAAGAAATTTCCAAATGCTAAAATGTTTGGTATTACTACAGGTTTAGCCGTGATGAAAATTAATTATGAATTGGGCTATAAGCCAGTTACTTTTTCTGAATTAACAACTGATGATGCCTTTTGGAAAGGGTGTCAGACCTGTAAAAATTACGACATTTTAACGCGTACAGAAAGAAAGATGTGTCTTTGTACAGGTATGCTTTATGATCCTAATGATAAAAAAAATAAAGTAGATAAAGAAAAGGAAATTAAGCACCCTTATAACAAAAAAGTATTACAACGACTAAAAAATATAAAACAAGCAGTATTCTTAAAAGGTAAAAATAAAAACAAAAAGAAATAATGGAAAAAATAGTTTTAGCTTATAGCGGAGGATTAGATACATCGTATTGTGCAAAATATTTATCAGCTGAAAAAGGTTTTGAAGTGCATGCGGTTAGTGTAAATACTGGAGGGTTTACACAAAAAGAAATTGATAGTATAGAAGAGAAAGCCTATATGTTAGGTGTAAAATCTTATGTAAACATTAATGCAATTTCTACATTTTACAATAAAGTTGTAAAGTACCTTATTTTTGGTAATATTTTAAAAAATAATACCTATCCGCTTTCAGTAAGTGCAGAACGAATTATTCAAGCTATTGAAATTGTAACTTATGCTAAAAAAATTGGAGCAAAATACATTGCTCATGGTAGCACTGGAGCAGGTAATGATCAAATTAGATTTGATATGATATTTCAAATTTTGGCACCAGAAATTGAAATTATTACTCCAATTAGAGACATGAAACTATCTCGTCAAACGGAAATTGAATTTTTGCGAGAACATGGGGTTGAACTTTCATGGGAAAAAGCTCAATATTCTATTAATAAAGGATTGTGGGGTACAAGTGTTGGGGGTAAAGAAACTTTAACTTCATCAGATCCATTACCAGAATCGGCTTACCCAAGTCAATTAGAAGAAAAAGAGCCTAGAAAATTAAAATTGAGTTTTGAAAAAGGGGAACTTATAGCTATAGATTATGTAAAAAGAACACCTGTAGAAAACATAGAAGCTTTAAATGAAATTGCATCAAAATATGCAATTGGTAGAGACATTCACGTTGGTGATACTATTATTGGTATTAAAGGAAGGGTTGGTTTTGAAGCAGCTGCACCTTTAATAATTATTAAAGCTCATCATTTATTAGAAAAGCATGTTTTAACTAAATGGCAACAGCACCATAAAGATTATTTATCAAATTGGTATGGTACAATGTTACATGAAGGTCAGTATTTAGATGCTGTAATGCGTAATATTGAAGCCTTTTTAGAAGATGCTCAGAGTAATGTAAGTGGCGATGTTATGATAACATTATATCCTTATAGATTTTCTCTTGATGGAATTCAATCTGCACATGATTTAATGAATTCTACTGTAGCTGCCTATGGTGAAATGAATGACGGTTGGACCGCTGAAGATGCTAAAGGTTTTATTAAGATTTTATCTAATCAAAATAAAATTTTTAACCAAGTAAATAATTCTAAATAATCCTTAAGAGGATTATAAAAGTTAAAGCTTAAACTATTTAAACAAATGAAAAAAGTAGGAATTATTGGTGGTGCTGGGTATACGGCAGGTGAATTGATTAGAATTTTACTACATCATAAAAAAGTTGAAATTAATTTTGTTTACAGTACTTCAAATGCAGGCAACGCATTTAGTTGTATTCATCAAGATCTAGTAGGTGAAACGAATCAAAAATTTACAGATAAAATAAATGCTGATGTAGATGTTGTTTTTTTATGTTTAGGACATGGTAATTCTAAACAATTTTTAGAGAAACATCAATTTTCAAAAAATACTAAAATTATTGATCTAAGTAATGATTTTCGATTGGAAAAAAATAATGTTTTTCAAGGAGCAAAATTTGTTTATGGCTTGCCAGAACTTAATAAAGAAGCGATTAAATCAGCTCAATATATTGCAAATCCTGGATGTTTCGCTACTACTATAGAGTTGGCATTGTTGCCTTTAGCAAAAAATAATGTTTTGCAAAACGATATCCATATTAATGCAGTAACTGGTGCGACCGGTGCAGGAACATCATTATCAAAAACAACACATTTTACATGGAGAGATAATAATTTTTCTTATTACAAACCTTTTACACATCAACATTTAGATGAAATTAATCAAAGTTTGTTGCAATTGCAATCGTCATTTTCTAGCGAACTAAATTTTATGCCCAATAGAGGAGATTTTAGTAGAGGTATTTTTGCCACTGCTTATACCAAATTTGATGGGAGTATAGAAGACGCTCAACTAATGTATAAAAAATTTTATAAAGATGCTGCTTTTACGTTTGTTAGTGATAATGAGCTGCATCTAAAACAAGTTGTAAATACAAACAAGTGTTTGGTTCATTTGCATATGCACAAAGATAAATTATTGATAAATAGTATTACAGACAATCTTTTAAAAGGAGCTTCTGGCCAAGCTGTGCACAATATGAATTTGATGTTTGGTTTTGATGAAAAAGAAGGCTTAGAATTAAAAGCAACTTATTTTTAATATAAATACAATTAGTCAAATCAACATTTAAACTTATTCCATGAAAATAGCAATTATAGGTACTGGTAATTTAGGCTTATCTATAGCCAAAGGGCTTATTGTAAATAATGCATATACAACTTTATACCTTACGAAAAGAAATATTGAAAGTATTGAAGATTGGGCAGCATATGATAATGTGCAAATAACTTCCAATAATAAAGAAGCAGTAAAAAACTGTGATATTTTAATTTTTGCAGTACAACCTCGTCATTTTGAAGGGATATTAAAAAGTATTTCTGATGTATTAACAGAAAAACATGTACTTATTTCAACCATTACGGGATTTCATATTTCTCATATAGAATCAATTATTGGTAAACAGCATTTTATAATACGGTCTATGCCAAATACTGCTATTTCGGTAGGTAAATCTATTACCTGTGTATGTGGTAATTCACAAGGCAAAAAGCGAATAGATATAGCATTGTCTATCTTTAATAGATTGGGAGTTTCTGTTGAAATTCCTGAAGAGCAAATGCAAGCAGCTACCGTAATTTGTGCTAGTGGAATTGCTTTTTGGATGCGATTGATAAGAGCGACAACGCAAGGAGCAATTCAATTAGGATTTGAAGCTGAAATAGCCCAAGAAATGGCAATGCAAACGTGTTTGGGTGCAGCTACATTATTGGTAGAATCAGGAAACCATCCTGAGGAAGAAATAGATAGAGTTACAACACCTGGAGGATGTACAATAGAAGGATTAAATGAAATGGAACACAGTGGATTGAGTTCTTCTTTAATTAAAGGTATTGTTTCTTCTTTCAATAAAATTAATCAAATTTCAAAATCTGAATTATGAAACTTTTTGATGTTTATCCCTTATATGAGGTAACTCCCATAAAGGGAAACGATATGGTAGTTACAGATAATAAAGGTCAAGATTATCTTGATTTTTATGGTGGTCATGGTGTTATATCAATTGGACATTCACATCCATATTATGTTAAAAGTGTTGAAAAACAATTAGAAGCTATAGGATTTTATTCTAATGCAGTTCAAAATCCGCTTCAAGTTCAATTGGCAGAAAAATTAGGCAAAATGTCTGGTTATTCTGATTTTAGTTTGTTTTTGTGCAATTCTGGAGCTGAAGCTAACGAAAATGCTTTGAAATTGGCTTCTTTTCATACCAATAAAAATAAAGTTATAGCTTTTGAAAATTCTTTTCATGGACGAACATCTGCTGCGGTATCGGTAACGGATAACCCTAAAATTATAGCTCCTATAAATAGTTGTAATCCTGTAACTATTTTACCTCTAAATAATAGTGAATTGGTAGAGAAAGCTTTGTCAAAAGGTGATGTTTGTGCAGTAATTATTGAAGGTATTCAAGGAGTAGGAGGTTTGGATGAAGGAACAACAGCCTTTTTTCAAGATTTAAGAACGCTTTGCAATAAGTATAATGTAATTTTAATAGCAGACGAAATTCAATCTGGATATGGGCGAAGTGGTAAATTTTTTGCTCATCAATATCATACTATTCAACCAGATATAATTTCGGTTGCTAAAGGTATGGGGAATGGTTTTCCTGTTGGTGGTATTTTAATTTCACCTAAATTAAAAGCAAGTTATGGTTTATTAGGAACTACCTTTGGTGGAAATCATTTAGCTTGTGCTGCATCTATAGCGGTATTGGAAGTTATTGAGAATGAAAAATTGTTGGACAATGTAAACGAAGTGTCTGCCTATTTTATTGAAAAAGCAAAACAAATTCCACAAGTAAAAAAGATAAAAGGAAAAGGCTTAATGCTTGGTTTAGAATTTGATTTTGAAGTAGCAGAATTGAGAAAACAACTAATATATAATTACCATATTTTTACAGGAGGTGCTAGTAATAAAAATCTATTGAGAATATTACCACCAATGACAATTAGTAAAGAGCATGTAGATGTTTTTTTCGATGCTTTAATTAAAATTTTGAAAAGTACTAATTTTAAATCTTAATAAGTGTTAGGTAGTAGTTTGTATCATTCTGTTGAATTGATAATAAGCTGATACAATTCATGTAGGCTCCATCATATCAGAACGAAATGTTGTGTCCTTAAAAGTAAAAAAACAAAAATTGTGGTAAATTTTTAAATAAAGTGTTAACAGAGAACTATTTTTTAAAGGATGGGCAAAACAGGTAAAAAGCGAGTATTACTAAAAATTGGTAGTAATACACTTACCAAAGAAACCAATCAAATTTCTAGAGGTAAAATAGAAGATATAGGGCGACAAATATCGTTTTTAAAAGATGATTATGAATTTATTATTGTTAGTTCAGGGGCTATTGCTGTGGCAAGACAATTTGTAAAATTAGAAAGTAATGGTAAAGAAATAAATGTAAAACAAGCATTAGCAGCTATCGGTCAACCTCAATTAATGAGAATGTTTCATGATAATTTTTGGGAACTTGGTTTATTAACCTCTCAATGTTTGTTGTCTTATGCAGATTTTGAAAGAGAAATATCTAAACAAAATATTATGAATACCATAAATGTATTGTTAGCTAATAATTATATACCTATAATTAATGAAAATGATACTGTGGCAACAGATGAAATTAAGTTTGGAGACAATGATAAGTTGGCTGCACTAACAGGATGTTTGTTAAATGTAGACTTAGTAATAATTGCTACCAATACTGATGGTATTTATACAAAATCTTCGATAACAACTAATAAAAAAGAAACCATTACAATTGTTAATGATGTAGATAAATTGCAAAATGAAATTTCAACAGATAAATCTTCTTTGGGAACGGGAGGTATGCAATCAAAAATAAATGCAGCACAAATTCTAAAAGATAATGCTATTGAAACGTGGATTGTAAACGGATTAAAAGATAACTTTATTAAGAGTGCAATTAATAATGAAATTCCATTTACTAAAATATTAAATAAATAAAAATGAAACGAGCATGTTAATAGCATTATCACTTAGTGAAATGATAACTAGAGAATAGCATGTGTCTTTTCAAAAACAATAAAAATTAATACATGAATTATTTGTCAATTAACGATATTGATTCTTTACCTGATTGGGTAAATGAAGCAATAGAAATTAAAAAGAACCCTTTACAATATAAGTCGCTTGGAGCAAATAAAACTATTGGTTTATTATTTTTTAATTCAAGTTTGCGTACTAGACTAAGTACGCAAAAGGCAGCATTAAATTTAGGATTAACTCCTATTGTAATGAATTTTTCAAATGAAGGATGGGCTTTAGAATTTGAGGATGGTACTGTAATGGATCAAGGTAAATCAGAACATGTAAAAGAAGCGGCTCAGGTTATTTCTCAATATTGTGATATTATTGCTATAAGAGCATTTGCATTATTAAAAGACAAGAAAAAAGATTTATCAGAAGAAGTTTTAAAGAATTTTACAAAATATGCCACTGTGCCTATTGTAAATATGGAAAGTTCAGTAGGGCATCCACTACAAGCTTTAGCTGATGCTATTACGTTAGCAGAATTTAATAGTAAAAAAGCACCAAAAATTGTATTGTCATGGGCTCCACATCCAAAAGCTTTGCCACATGCTGTTGCTAATTCTTTTGTACAAATGATGCAGCTCCAAAATGCAGAATTTGTTATAACACATCCTAAAGGGTATGAACTAGATCCGGAAATTACTAAAAATACACCTATAACCTATAATCAAGAAGAAGCCTTTAAAAATGCAGATTTTATTTATGCCAAAAATTGGAGTTCATTTTCAGATTATGGAAAAGTTTTACATCAAGATAAAAACTGGATGATTGATCAGAAAAAAATGGAGTTGACAAATAATGCTAAATTTATGCATTGCTTACCAGTACGAAGAAATGTTATTGTATCTGATGAAGTGCTCAATGGTGAAAACTCTTTAGTAATAGAACAAGCTAATAATAGAACTTATGCAGCTCAGTTAGTATTAAAAAGAATTTTAGAGAAAGGTAAAAAATAGAAATTTTTACAAATCACTTTAAAATATTAATTTGAGATTAATGTATACTTATTAATTAAGATGAAGCAAAAACTTAACATCATAAAAATAGGGGGAAATGTTATTGACGATGAAAAATCGCTATCATTATTTTTAACCGATTATTCAAAGCTAGAAGGATTGAATATTTTAGTTCATGGAGGTGGAAAAAAAGCGACAGAAGTAGCTAAAAAGTTGCAGCTAGAACCTAAAATGATTGAAGGAAGGCGTGTAACAGATGCCTCTAATTTAGAGGTTGTAACTATGGTGTATGCAGGGTTGCTTAATAAAAATATAGTTGCTAAACTACAACAGAATAACTGTAATGCCATTGGTCTTTCAGGAGCAGATGGCAACACTATAAAAGCTAATAAACGGATTGTAAAAGATGTAGATTATGGTTTTGCTGGCGATATTGAATCCGTTGATGTTAAAACAATTTCTGTACTTTTAGAGAATAATTTAACACCGGTATTTTGTGCAATAACTCACAATAAAAATGGACAATTGTTAAATACCAATGCAGATACTGTAGCGTCTGAGTTGGCATCAGCTTTAGCCAAAATTTATGAAGTGAGTTTGACTTATGTTTTTGAAAAAAAAGGGGTTTTAAAAAATATTAATGACGAGAATTCTATAATAGAAAACATTAATTTAGCTCACTATAAAAATTTAAAAGACGATGGTATAATTGCTGACGGAATGTTGCCAAAATTAGAAAATTGCTTTGTCGCTTTAAACAATGGTGTTGCTGAAATTCATATTGCTAATACTGATTTTTTAACAGATAAAAACATACAACATACAAGATTGATATTATGATTGAAAAACTAACTAAAGAGGCTGTTGTACTTTTACAAAGCCTTATTGCAACAGAGTCATTTTCTGGAGAAGAGGATGAAACGGCACAGCTCATAGAAAATTGGTTTATTACTTATAATATAGAATTTAAAAGAGCCAATCATAATGTGTATGCTTTTAATAAGTATTTTGATGAAGCAAAACCAACAATGTTATTAAATTCTCATCACGATACAGTAAAACCTAATTCTGCCTACACTAAAAACCCTTTTAATCCAGAAATAAAAGATGGAAAATTATTTGGTTTAGGAAGTAATGATGCTGGAGGGTGTTTAGTCTCTTTATTAGCTTTGTTTACGTATTACTATAATCATAAAAATTTAAAATATAACTTGGTAATTGTTGCCTCTGCTGAAGAAGAGAGTTCCGGAAAATTAGGGTTGAATAGCGTTTTACCAATATTGCCAAAACTTGATGTTGCCATTGTTGGAGAACCTACATTAATGCAGCTTGCTATTTCTGAAAAAGGATTATTAGTTCTTGATTGTTATGCTTATGGAAAGGCTGGGCATGCAGCACATGGCTTAGGAGATAATTCTATCTATAAAGCTATGGAAGCCATTAAATGGTTTAAAGAATATGAATTTCCGAAAATTTCTGAAACATTAGGTAACGTTAAAATGACTGTGACTCAAATTGAAGCAGGTAGTCAGCATAACGTTATTCCTGCAGAATGTCATTTCGTAGTAGACGTTCGTATTACTGATGCGTATAGTAATATAGAAGTATTGGAAATTATAAAAAATCATGTGCAGGTAGATGTAAAAGAACGATCTTTACGATTAAATTCGTCATCAATACCTAAGGAACACTCTTTGGTAAAAGCAGGAATTGAATTGGGTAGAGAAACCTACGGGTCGCCAACTTTATCGGATCAAGCGGTGTTAACGTGTCCATCCTTAAAATTAGGTCCAGGAGATTCGTTACGTTCACATAGTGCAGATGAATTTATATATATACATGAAATAGAAGAAGGCGTAAGATTATATATTGAATTGTTAAAACGAGCGATAGTAGAATAGATTGCTTTTTAATGAAATTACAATCATTATAAACTCATAAGATTAAATAAACGATTAAACCTAAATAAAAATGAAACTCTGGGATAAAGGCTTTAGTACTGATGAAAAAATTGATATGTTCACTGTTGGAAACGATAGACAATTAGATTTGATTATTGCAAAATATGATGTTATGGGGTCTATAGCTCATGCCAAAATGTTACACAAAATGCAAATTTTACAAGATCGTGAAATTACTGTGATTGAGGCCGCTTTAAATAGTATTTTAAATAATATTAAAGATGGAAACTTTGTAATAGAAGATACTTTTGAAGATGTACATTCTAAAGTAGAGTTTATGCTTACAGAAATGTTGGGTGATACTGGAAAAAAGATTCATACCGCACGTTCTAGAAACGATCAAGTTTTGGTGGATTTACACTTGTATTTTAAAGATGAAATTACTGAAATTAAAACTTTAGTAAAATCCTTTTTTGATCTATTATTATCTAAAGCTGAAGAACATAAAAATGTTTTAATGCCCGGATATACGCATTTACAAGTTGCTATGCCATCTTCTTTTGGCTTATGGTTTTCGGCGTATGCTGAGAGTTTAATTGATGACATCTATTTTTTAAATGCCGCTTATAAAATTGCCGATCAGAATCCTCTCGGGTCTGGTGCCGGATATGGTAGCTCTTTTGATATTGATAGGCAAATGACTACAGAATTGCTTGGTTTTAAAACCTTAAAATACAACGTAGTTGCGGCTCAAATGAGTAGGGGGAAAACCGAAAAAGCATTGGCTTCAGCATTGAGTGCTGTTGCAGGAACACTTTCAAAATTTGCAATGGATATCTGTTTATATATGAGTCAGAATTTTAATTTTGTTTCTTTTCCTGATGAATTAACTACAGGTTCTAGTATTATGCCTCACAAAAAAAATCCAGATGTGTTTGAATTGATAAGAGGTAAATGTAATGCGTTACAAGCACTTCCTTATGAGCTTACTTTAATATCTAACAACTTGCCTAGTGGTTACCAACGTGATTTACAATTGTTAAAAGAGGCTATTTTACCAGCCATTCAAACGTTGAAATCATGTTTAGAAATGATGACTTTCTCTATTAAAAATATTCGTGTAAATACTGAAATTTTAGAAGATTCTAAATACAACTACTTGTTTACTGTTGAAGAGGTAAATAAATTAGTACAAGATGGTGTTGCTTTTAGAGATGCTTATAAAATTGTAGGGGCAACTGTAGAAAAAGGAGAATTTAAACCTGATAAAAATGTTAACCACACACATTTAGGAAGTATCGGCAATTTATGTTTAGAACAGATTAAAGAGAAAATGGATAAAGTTTTGTAGAAGGTACAGTTATACCTTAACTTTGCAATGCTTTTATTTTATATAAATGAAGACTGAAAGTAGGTTAGAAAAGATTGCAGATTTATTATTGGAAATATCGTCGATATTGATGGTCTCTGGTGCAAATACAAATAGGGTCGATTTAAATATTGACCGATTTGCTTCTGTGTTAAATTGTGAATCGTATAGTTTAATAAGTCAAAAAACAATTATTTTAACCGTAATAGATAAGGAAACTAGAAAAAACTGTACTAAAGTAAAGAACTTACCTTCACATAAAATTGATTTTACGGTAATTTCATCGGTAAGTAAAGCAAGTTGGAATGCGATTAGTCAAGGTTGGTCTCTTTCACAAATATCAGATGAAATTAAATTAATTCAACAGCAAAAAAGATATCCAAGGCTTGTCGTTTTAGTTGCTGTTAGTTTTGCAGGAGCTGGATTCTGTAAAATATTTGGAGGAGATTATATTAATTTACTAATAGCTTTTGTCAGTACATTTTTTGGAATGTTAATGCTACAGACAGCCCATAAAAGGGAATTTAATCCTTATATTAGTGTTTCGTTGGCTTCACTAACGGCATCAGTATTAGCTTCTTTTGGAGTTTACTTTAATTTGGGCACTCAGCCAGAAGCTACATTGGCTACTTCCATATTATTTTTAGTACCAGGGGTAGCACTGATTAATTCTTTTACAGACCTTTTAGATAAAAATGTATTAAATGGCATGGTTAGGTTTGCCAATGGAATGATGACGGTTTTGGCAATTGCACTCGGGCTTTTTGTCGCCATGTTAATATTTCAATTAAAATGATAACAATTCTATTAAATTTATTGGATGTATCTCTTTGGGCTGGTATTGCTGCAGTAGGATTTGGTATTTTATTTAATATACCACGTAAAGCAATATTTACTGTTTTTTTACTTGGGTTTGGTGCAGGGATTGTTAAGTTTGTTCTTTTAGATTTAAATGTCAATATTATTTTGGCAAGTTTATTGGCAGCTTCTTTTGTAGGTATTATAAGTGTGCCTATGGCTCATCGTATTCATCAACCACCTGTTGTGTTTTCCATTCCGGCTGTGATTCCGATGATACCTGGGTATTTTGCTTATGAAACTGTTTTATCGATAATGTCTTTTATTTTTATTGAAGAAGATGTAACTAAGAAAACAGTATTAATGCAGTCTATTTTTTCTAATGGATTTACCATGCTTTTTATTTTAGTTTCACTTACAATTGGAGTGTCTTTACCGATGTTACTATTGAGAAAAGATACAGTTAAGAAAATTGAAAAATAAAACGATTTCTCCTACTTTTAATTAGTTTTTTAATGCTTTTTTCATAGCAATTGCTTTCACCAAGCACTCTTCATATTCTTTTTCTGGATCTGATTTTGCCGTAATTGCACCTCCAACGGAATAGGATAAATATTTATTTGTTTTATTGTAAAAAATACTTCTGATAACTACATTAAAATCGAAATCAGCCTCAGGTGTAAAATAGCCAATAGCCCCTGAATAAACACTACGTTTTGTAGTTTCAAATTTTTCAATTATTTGCATAGCAGATAACTTAGGTGCACCTGTCATGCTTCCCATAGGGAAAAGACTTTTAATAATATCTACAGGGTCTGTAATATGTTCTGTCGTTGAACTTATGGTAGAAATCATTTGATGAACTTGATCAAAAGTATAGACTTTACAAAGTTCTTCAACTTTAACAGAACCTTTTATCGCTGTTTTTGATAAATCATTCCTAACCAAATCTACAATCATAATATTTTCTGAACGCTCTTTTTGGTCATTGGCTAAATCTATGGCAAGTTGTTGGTCAGAAATTTTATCTGTGAGTCGTTTTGCTGTACCTTTAATAGGTTGAGAAATTATTTTATTACCTTGTTTTTTTACAAATCGCTCAGGAGAAGCAGAAATAATAAACTTATCTTCTAATTTTAAAAAGCTCGCAAAAGGAGCGTTAGAAATGCTATTTAAATGATTATACACTTCTAAGGAATTAATCGTAGCATTTTCTGAATAAAATTCTTGACAAAAATTAACTTCGTAAATATTACCTCTATTAATGTGTTTAAGAATAGTATTGAGTTGTTTTAAATATTGTTTTTTAGATATCTGTTTTTTTATTTTAACATTATGTTCAAC
The DNA here is from genome assembly GCF_003813905.1 of Aureibaculum marinum. Lineage (GTDB taxonomy): Bacteria > Bacteroidota > Bacteroidia > Flavobacteriales > Flavobacteriaceae > Aureibaculum > Aureibaculum marinum. The sequence goes on along the minus strand of NZ_RPFJ01000002.1, from coordinate 498,134 downwards.
TTCTTTTATAGACTTATTTAAGTCAATAGTCTTTATTAACGATAAATCACTTTCAATATCATCCTTAACTTGTGTTAAGTATTTAATTTCTAAAATATTATTTTTTAAAAAGAATAGTTTTTTAGGTTGAAAAAAATATAAATCAGGAAAATGCAATCCGTCAAAGTTTTGAGAAGTTAGCTTTTCAATATCATTTTTAAGATCATAAGTTAAATAACCAAAAATATAATCGTTAATATTATTTCTATAGTTTTTTAATTTGTCAAAAGCGTTGGGGTACTTACATTGTAAATTTGAATATAAACCAATAGCTAGTACAGCATCGTAGTTTGAATATTGTAGAGGATAGTTATTACTATCTAGCCATACAACTTGATTATATTGTTGAGCCCAATACAGTAATTTTTTTTTAAAATTAGTTGGGTTTTGTAGTGTGATTTTTTTTGAGGTACGTAATGATTTATTGATTTCGTTCAAGGTAACAATATTATGTTAAGATGAATGATCGGCTACGATTTTCCATTGCTTATTTATGCGTTTTAAGACAATTGAAAACATTCCATTGGCGTTACCAACTTTTCGTTTTAAATGAAATTCTCCAATAACTAAAAACACATTATTAGCAAGTTGGTCAAAATCTAGTAATTTAAATGTTAAAGTACCGATATGGTCTTTATTGGGATATCCATTTTTATAATTCTCTAACGTTTGTTTCCATCCGTAAGTGAGTCCATTACTCCCTACAAATTTTAAACTGTCAGATTTTATATACCCTTGCATAAAGGCCTCTAAATCTCCATTTGACCAATCTTTAGCTTGCTGCATCAACATAGCTGTAATTTCTTGCTTACTAGTTTGGTAATTTGTAGAGGTTGCTTTTTGGGTGGTACATGCTACAATAAATGATAATATAACAATTGCTACAATACTATTTTTTAATGTTTTCATATTAGTTTGTTGGCATTATCATGTTGTACTTGATAGCATTATTGTTTTGAAATAAGCGAAGAATCTTTTAACTGTAGATTATAAATTTAAAAGATTCTTCGCTATTTTCTTATCTGGATAATTAGAATAACAATTTTGCCATTTGAGCAGTTCTCTATCTCTTTACGTTATATAAGAAAGATGAGTTTACTTAACTATGTAAAGCTCTTTTATCAGTAGCGTCTAATGCTGCTTCTTTTACTGCTTCGGCATATGTTGGATGAGCATGGCTTATTCTAGCAATATCTTCAGCAGACGCTCTAAATTCCATAGCAACAACTGCTTCAGAAATTAAATCAGCTACTCGTGCACCACACATGTGCACTCCTAATACTTCATCTGTTTTAGCATCTGCTAGTATTTTTACAAAACCATCAATATCTCCACTGGCTCTAGAACGGCCTAACGCACGCATTGCAAATTGTCCTGATTTATAGTCAACTCCAGCTTCTTTAAGTTGTTCTTCTGTTTTTCCAACAGCAGCAACTTCTGGCCAAGTATAAACTACCCCAGGAATTAAATTATAATCAATATGTGGTTTTTGACCAGCTAACACTTCAGCAACAAATACACCTTCTTCTTCGGCTTTATGGGCAAGCATAGCTCCTTTTATTACGTCGCCAATAGCATAGATGTTAGATACATTGGTTTGTAAATGGTCGTTTACATCTATCTGACCTCTATCATTGACTTTTACACCAGCTTTGTCTAGGTTTAAACCTTCAGTATAAGGTCTTCTACCAACAGAAACTAAGCAGTAATCTCCTTTAAATTCGACAGGATTTCCTTTTTTATCATCTGCAGTAATGGTTACCTCTTTTGCTCCAGCTTTAACAGCAGTTACCTTGTGTTTGGTGTAGAATTTTATCCCTTGTTTTTTTAGTACTTTTTGTAATTCTTTAGATAAAGAAGCATCCATTGTTGGTATGATTCTATCCATATATTCAATAACAGAAACTTCAGCACCTAGCCTTCTATATACTTGCCCAAGTTCTAATCCGATAACTCCTCCACCAATAACAATTAAGTGTTTAGGAACTTCTTTTAAGCTTAATGCTTCAGTTGAAGTAATAACACGTTTTTTATCTAATTTTATAAAAGGTAGAGTAGAAGGTTTTGAACCTGTTGCTATAATAGTATTTTTAGCTTCAATGCTTTCAGATTTACCATCCGACTTTTTTATAGTAATGTGAGTGGCATCTTTAAAAGATCCTAAACCGTGATAAACTGTAATTTTATTTTTATCCATCAAATATTTGATACCGCTAGTGTTAGTATCAACTACACTTTGTTTACGGTCAATCATTTTTTTAAGATTGGCTTTAATATCACCAGCTATTTCAATACCATGTTCTTCAAAATGAGAAATGGCATCATGGTAATGATGTGAAGAATCTAACAATGCTTTTGACGGAATACAACCAACATTTAAACAGGTACCACCAAGGGTATCGTATTTTTCGATAATGGCAGTTTTCATGCCTAATTGTGCACAGCGAATTGCTGCAACATATCCTCCAGGTCCTGAACCAATAATGGCTACATCATATGTACTCATAAGTAAAATTTAATTTTATTAATACAAAAGTAGGGATTATATGCTAATAATAAACATTCAAAGAAAACGGATTATATTTTTTTATCTTTTTGCAATTTGATTTTAGTGGTAAATTTATTCAATCTTTATATTTTAGCAAGATGCAAAAAGTTTTGTTTATCGGTTTAGTGTTTCCTGAATCAACTTCTACAGCTGCCGGAAGTAGAATGATGCAATTGCTTCACTTTTTTTTAGAGGAGCACTATCAAATCACTTTTGCCAGTGCTGCACAAAATTCAGAATATGTTGATAATCTCGAAAATTTAGGAATTGATAGAGTGACTATTGAATTAAACAATGCTAGTTTCGATAGTCTTATTAAAAGCTTACAGCCTGATGTTGTAGTTTTTGACCGTTTTATAACTGAAGAACAATTTGGTTGGCGAGTAACCGAAAATTGTCCAAATGCACTCCGTATTTTAGATACCGAAGATTTACATTGTCTCAGGCAAACACGATTAGAAGCTTTAAAAAAGGGAATAGAGTTTAAATGGAATCAATTAAACCATCTTGATATTACCAAAAGAGAAATAGCTTCAATTTATAGATGTGATTTGTCTTTGATTATTTCTACGTTTGAACAGCAACTCTTGTTAAATCATTTTAAAATTCCAGAAAATTTATTGGTTCAATTGCCGTTTATGCTAGATGCTATTTCGGAAAATAATTTGTTGAATAAACCGTCTTTTGAACAACGGCGAGATTTTATCAGTATTGGAAATTTTAAACATGAACCCAATTGGCAATCCGTATTGTATTTAAAGAAAACCATTTGGCCATTAGTTAGAAAGCAGTTGCCTAAGGTTAATTTGTATATTTATGGATCGTACCCTTCTCAAAAAGTAACAGATTTACATTGCGAAAAAGAAGGGTTTATTGTAAAAGGTAGAGCAGAGAATGCTCACAAAGTAATTTCAAAAGCAAAAGTTTTACTTGCACCACTTCAATTCGGGGCAGGACTAAAAGGAAAGTTAGTAGATGCCATGTTGAACGGAACACCATCAGTGACTACAACTATTGGAGCAGAAGGGATGCATGATAATTTACCTTGGAATGGTTATGTGATAGATAACCCAGAAGAGTTTGCACAAAAAGCTATTGAATTGTATGGCAATAAGAATTTATGGTTACAATCACAACAAAATGCAATTAGAATTATAAATACAGTCTTTAATAAAAAACGTCTGTCAGAAAAGTTAAGTAATAGAATTATAGAAATTCAACAAAATTTAGCTTTACATAGAGAGCAAAACTTTATAGGTAGTTTGTTACAACATCACACCATGCAAAGTACGAAATACCTTTCAAGATGGATTGAAGAGAAAAATAAATAGTATCCTGTATGTTTTTAAACAATATTTATTTTATCTGTAAATGTATATGATCATCATGTCTCACAGCTCTGCAACCATGGAAACGGATTTTATCAGAATTGTTTAATCTTAATTGGGTTTTTAGATAGGGCTCAATAAATAGCTTTTGTAGTTTTGGTTGATTTAATAATTCTTCTACTATAATTTTTGTTCTTTTTTCATCAAAATCTAAATCATTAAAAATGCCAAAAGTGAAATATTTTGTGTAGTCATATTGCCAATATCCTTTGCCTAGACAATCTGAATAGGTAGGATTTTCAGAACTTACAAAAGCTCCGTAACCAGATAAAGATGGCTTTTTGTTTGTGCTTTTTCCATCTTTAGTTTTGTACATAAAAGAGATGTCTACTTTTTTTCCATCGTTATGACTTAGATGCGGTAATAATGGAAAGCCATTGTAAAATGGAAAGTTAGCATCCAAATATGTTATCTGAAAATTATATTCGTTATTAATGTTTTGAGCAGAATTTTCTAATAATTCTTTAAGCTCTGGAGTTACATAATTTCGAAATAATAGTGGGTAAATTATGTTTTTTGGTTTCAAATTTTCATTAAAATAAGATAATTCAACTCTGCCAAAATAATTTGCAATAGGAGGAATAATTAGCAAATTAAATAATAAATATAATCCAACAAAGAGATATCTTTTTTTATAGTTTAGTTTGATTGCAACAATTAAAGATATAATCCATATAATTCCTCCAACTTGTGTTAAAACGGTTAGTAGAATTACAATTAGAATATGGATTATATATTTCAATCTTTACTAATCAGTCCAGCTCTTTTCAATAAAGCCTCATTACTAGGCTCTTTACCTCTAAAACGTTTGTATAATTCCATAGGGTTGTCTGTACCTCCTTTAGATAATACATTTTTTAAGAGTTTAGTTGCTGTTTTTTTATTAAAAATTCCTGTTTCTTTAAAGTATTCAAAGGCATCAGCATCCAATACTTCTGCCCATTTATAGGAATAGTAACCGCTAGAATATCCACCTTGAAAAATATGCGAAAATGATGTGCTCATACAATTTTCAATAACATCAGGATAGAGTTGCGTATCGGCAAAAGCTTGTAATTCAAATTCTTTTACATTATCAATTTTTTCGGGAGACTCACCTGCATGCCAATTCATATCTAACAATCCAAAACTGAGCTGACGTAGGGTTTGCATACCTTCCATAAAGTTAGAAGAGTCTTTTATTTTTTGAACCATTTCTATAGGGATTGGTTCATAGGTTTGGTAATGTTTAGCAAATAAATCTAATGCTTCTTTTTCATAACACCAATTCTCTAATAATTGACTAGGTAACTCTACAAAATCCCAATATACATTTGTTCCAGAAAGACTAGGGTAGACCGTATCTGCTAACATGCCGTGTAAAGCATGCCCAAATTCATGAAACAATGTAGTAACTTCGTTAAAAGTTAATAACGAAGGTTTTGTCTCGGTAGGTTTTGTAAAGTTACATACGATAGAAATATGTGGTCTCGAATTTTGATTATCTTTTTTCCATTGACCTTTAAAGGAAGTCATCCAAGCACCATTTCTTTTGCCTTTTCTAGGAAAAAAATCTGCATAAAAAACAGCTATAAATTCATTACTGTCATTAGTAACTTCATAGGTTTTAACATCTTGGTGATACTTATCGATATTTTGAACCTCATTAAACTTTAATCCAAATAGTTTATGGGCAACAATAAACGCTCCATCTATTACATTTTCTAATTTAAAATAAGGTTTTAAAGCTTCTTGATCTAAATTAAACAACTGCTTTTTTAGTTTTTCAGTATAAAAAGCTCCATCCCATTTTTGTAATTGATTAATACCGTCATTTTTTGCAAAATCAGATAGCTTGGTAAACTCTTTTTCTGCAGCAGGTTTTGCTTTTTTTAATAAATCATTTAAAAAATTTAATACCTTTTCTGGAGTTTTTGCCATTCGTTCTTCCAGTACAAAATGAGCATGTGTTTTATACCCTAATAAATTAGCTCTTTCGTGGCGTAATTTAACAATGTTTAATACAATTTGCTGATTGTCGTTTTTGTTATTTTGAAAAGCTCTTGAACCAAAAGCTTTGGCCAGTTTTTCACGTAAATTTCTATCTTCTGCATAAGTCATAAAAGGGATATAGCTTGGATAGTCCAATGTTATTAACCATCCTTCAAGGTCTTTTTCTTTGGCAGCCATTTTTGCAGCTTCTTTTACTCCTTCAGGTAATCCTTTAAGCTGATTTTCATCTATTAAATGCATTTCAAATGCATTAGTTTCAGCCAATACGTTTTCTCCAAATTGTAGCGAAAGTTTTGATAATTTCATGTCAATTTCTCGTAACTTTGCTTTGTCTTTATCATTCAGATTTGCTCCATTTCTAGAAAAACTCTTGTATTTTTTATCCAATAGGGTAGTTTGTTCAACTGATAAATTTAATTTTTCTTTTTGGTTATAAACTGTTTTTATTCGTTCAAATAATTTTTTATTTAATCGTATATCATTCGAAAATTCTGATAATAAAGGTGAAATTTCTTGAGCAATTTTTTGAATTTCATCATTGGTTTCAGCAGAATTTAGGTTAAAGAAAATTGAAGATAATCTATCTAATGTATATCCCGAGAAATCTAATGCTTCTATTGTATTTTTAAAAGTTGGGGGTTCTGGGTTTTCAGTAATATTAGTAATTTCCTCTTTTGCTATTTTTATGGCTTGTTCAAAAGCAGGTTTAAAATGTTTATTTTCAATGTTAGCAAATGGTGCTGTTGCATGTGGGGTATTAAATGGTTGTAATAATGGATTATTCATGTTTATTATAGAATTATCACCCAAGATGAACCGAAAAAAACTTTTTTGAAATTAATAATCTCAATTTAAAATTTTTTGTATCTCAGAATGATTTTAGGTTTAAAATTACTTTTTTGATTTAAGTAGCAACAATTATAGATTCTTATTTAGTCCTTTTTATTTTTGTTGGCTAATTTCTTCAGAAGCTTTATTAACTTTTACTTTTAGCTCTTCTTTATAGTCTATAATTTTTTGTTGAACTTTTTTATCACTACTTCCAAGTATTTGAGCTGCTAATATTCCAGCATTTTTTGCTCCATTTAGAGCAACTGTTGCTACAGGAACACCACCTGGCATTTGAAGGATAGATAAAACAGAATCCCAACCATCAATAGAATTGCTCGATTTAATTGGAACTCCAATTACCGGAAGTGGACTCATTGATGCAACCATTCCTGGTAAGTGAGCAGCCCCTCCAGCCCCAGCAATTATAACTTGTACGCCACGGATATGAGCATTTTTTGCATAATCATATAATTTATCAGGAGTTCTATGAGCCGAAACAATATCAATTTCTATATCTATATTAAATTCATGTAATATTGTAATTGCCTCTTGCATTACTGGCATATCTGAATTGCTGCCCATAATAATTCCAACTTTAGCCATAATTTGATCTTTTTTTTTAATGGATACAAAGATTATTCGTACTTTTATTGACCAAAGATAGTGTTATAGAGAGTAAACTTCAAATAGAAATTTAGAAAATGTTACCATTATTTAATACGGTTATTTCTTGGTTTTTAAAAAAGAGAAAACATCAAATGGAATTATTTCTAAAATATCCAATTGATGTTCAGCATGAGCTGTTAATACGCTTGGTTGAAACTGCCAAGAATACCGAGGTTGGCAAAAAATATAATTTTAGTTCAATTTATAATTATCAGACTTTTAGAGAGAATGTACCTATTCAAAAATATGAGTCTATTGAGCCCTTAGTTGAACGAGCTAGAAGAGGTGAGCAAAATCTATTTTGGCCAACCCATATCCAATGGTTTGCAAAATCTAGTGGAACTACCAATTCAAAAAGTAAGTTTATACCAGTAAGTAATGAGGCTTTAGAATATTGCCATTTAAAAGCTGGTAAGGATATGCTAGCGTTGTATATTAATAATAATGAAGATGCAGGGTTGTTTAATGGTCGAGGATTGCGTTTAGGAGGAAGTAGTGCTATTTACGAAGATAATAATTCTTATTTTGGAGATTTATCTGCTATAATTATTGAAAATATGCCTTTTTGGGCAGATTTTAGTTCTTCTCCAAAATCAGAAGTAGCTCTAATGAGTGAATGGGAAACAAAAATGGATGCCATTGTTAATGAGACTATTAACGAAAATATTACCAGTTTAGTAGGTGTGCCTTCTTGGATGTTGGTGTTGTTAAATGCAGTTTTAGAAAAAACAGGAAAAGATAATATTTTAGAGGTTTGGCCCAACTTGGAAGTATACTTTCACGGAGGAGTAAATTTTAATCCTTATAGAGAACAGTTTAAAAAAATAATTCCTAAAAAAGATTTTAGATATTACGAGACTTATAATGCTTCTGAAGGTTTTTTTGCAATACAAGATTCTAATAATTCACAAGATTTATTATTGATGTTAGATTATGGCATTTTCTATGAATTTATACCAATGACAGAATTTAATGGAGAAGACTCTATAGCTATTCCTTTAGAAGAAGTAAAACTTAATGTAAATTATGCTATTGTAATTACAACCAATGCAGGGTTATGGAGATATCTGATTGGAGATACTGTTAAGTTTGTTTCTCTTGATCCATTTAGGATTCGAATTACCGGTAGAACCAAGAATTTTATTAATGTTTTTGGAGAAGAACTTATCGTAGAAAATGCTGAAGAAGCATTGAAAAGAGTATGTAAAAAGACGGATTCTGTTATTGTTGATTATACTGTGGCTCCCATTTTTATGGAAGGAAAAAAGAAAGGTTCGCACGAATGGATGATAGAGTTTAAAAAAGCACCTGAAAGTATGGGATATTTTACTGAATTGCTAGACAATTCTTTAAAAGCCATAAATTCTGATTACGAAGCTAAACGTTATAATGATATGACCTTAGAAATGCCAAAAATTCATAAAGCTAAATCTGGATTGTTTTACAATTGGTTAAAGAAAAATAATAAATTAGGTGGCCAACATAAAGTACCTCGATTATTCAATAGTAGAAAATTTATGGATGAACTTTTAGAAATGTCCAATTCAAAAAAACTTGTCTAAAATGCATCTTTATTTAATTTTTTTCGTCTAATACTTGTAAAAGCATAATCTGCGTTAAGCGATTTTGTGTAGTATTAATCTTAAAATTTAGAATTATGAGAAATAAAGAATGCAACTGCACTTGCGAAGGATGTAAAGACGGAATATGTGCAAATTGTACTTGCGAAAATTGCACTTGTTCAGGATGTAATTGTTAATTAAAAATTATAACACCTCCTTTTAGGAGGTGTTATTTTAGAGTACAAAATTTAAAAGATGAGGAATACAAAACTTATTTGGAATACCTATTCTGATGATGTCAGACGTTTTATTTTGTCAAAAACCAATGATAAAATTATTACGGATGATTTGTTACAAGAAGTTTTTATAAAAGTACATACTAAAGTTTCTGATGTAACTGATATTACAAAGTTAAAGTCTTGGTTATTTACAGTAGCAAATAATACAGTTTTAGATTATTTTAGAACTAGTAAAAAAAATAAAGTAATAGCAGATAATAAAATTGCAGAAAAAGATATTGAAGATGTAGCTAATTATTCTGTAAATTTTTACGAACACTCTGAACAAGATTGTTTACATGGAATTTTAAAGAATTTAGACAAAAAGTACAGAACGCCATTATTTATGGCAGATATACAAGGATATAAACAACAAGAAATTTCAAAAATTTTAAACCTACCATTGTCCACAGTAAAATCGCAAGTACAACGTGCAAGAAAAATGATTACTCAAGGATTTATGGATTGTTGTGGGTATGAGTTGAACGAAAAAGGTAAATTAGTAGGAGAACTTAAAAGTAAAGAAGATTGTAAAGTCTGTGGTTATGACGGTTATAATTGAGTTTAATAATGGTATGGATTCAAAAATTGAAAAGGTTAAAATTAATTATAGAGGAAATAAAATAACAGCCAGAAACTTAATAGTTTCTTCTGTGTTCCATATAAATATTAATGAAGCATGGCATGAGGTTCAAAAAAGTGCTCTCCTTGAATTTATCTGTAAAGGCAAAGTAAAATTTAAACCTATTACTATTAAATTTCCAACTTATTGGAAAGAAGGGCTGTCTGTAAAAACTAAAATGTTGTTGTATGGATTTATTCCTTTTGGAGGAATTCACACTATTACATTTTCTAAAATTGATTCAAAAAAGTTTACCATAGTAACAAAAGAAAATGATGCTATTGTTAAACTATGGAATCATAAAATTTTTATTGAAAAAATTGATGAGAATAGAATTAGATATACTGATAAAATTGAGTTGTATGCAGGTATACTTACTAGCTTTGTCTCCTATTGGGCTAAATCTTTTTATGAACATAGGCAAAAAAGGTGGCAACTTTTTGTAAGTAATGTAAATGAAGGTGTTTGAGAATAGAATTACCTTTAAAATTTAAGTTTCTTTTTATTAAATTTTTCTCTTAATAACATAGTTAACCATTTCTGTTAATGAATTTTTATAAGCAGAATCAGGATAAGAGTTTAAGATGGTCATTGCCTTGTCGTGGTAGGTTTGCATTTTTTCAATAGTATATTCAATGCCGCCATTATCTTTAACAAAATCAATAATCTGATTTACACGATTTTTATCTTTATTTTTATTCTTTATCGAATTGATAAGCCATTTCTTATTTTTCTCAGAGCAGTTATTTAGTGTGTAAATTAAAGGTAATGTCATTTTGCGTTCTTTAATGTCAATACCTGTGGGTTTACCAATTTTACCATCTGAATAATCAAAAAGATCATCTTTTATTTGAAATGCGATGCCTATGTATTCTCCAAATTTTCTCATTTTTTCAACTTCTTCTTGTGTCGAATTTACAGAGGCAGCACCAATACCACAACAAGCAGCAATTAATGTTGCTGTTTTTTGACGAATAATTTCAAAATAAACTTCTTCAGTAATGTCTAATTTTCTTGCTTTTTCTATCTGTAATAATTCACCTTCACTCATTTCACGTACTGCTACAGAAATGAGTTTTAAAATGTCAAAATCACTATGATCTATTGAAAGCAAAACTCCTTTAGAAAGTAAAAAATCACCAACTAAAACGGCAATTTTATTTTTCCATAATGCATTTATAGAGAAAAATCCTCGACGTCGATTACTATCATCAACAACATCATCATGAACTAAAGTTGCTGTGTGTATTAGCTCAATACAAGAAGCTCCACGGTAAGTGCGATCATTAACTTTACCTCCTGAAACCATTTTTGCAACTAAGAATACAAACATAGGACGCATTTGTTTCCCTTTTCGGCGGATTATAAAATGGGTTATTCTGTTTAATAATGGAACATTAGAAATCATAGAAGCTTTGAATTTTTGTTCAAAGAATTCCATTTCTGATTTTATTGGAAGTTTTATTCGTTCTACTATTTTCAAAATAGATGTAAAGTCTTAGTTTTTTTTCTCAATTTTTGCCCAGCTATCTCGTAAAGGTACCGTTCTGTTAAAGACTAAATTTTCAGTGGAGCTATCTGTATCAACACAGAAATAACCTAAGCGTTGAAACTGGAATTTATCTCCAATGTTAGCTTCTTTAAGACTTGGTTCTACATAGGCATTATCAATTATTTCTAAAGAATTTGGGTTTATAAATTCTTTAAAATCTTTGTCTTTATGATTGTCAGGAGCTTCATCGCTAAATAATCTGTCGTATAAACGTACTTCAGCTTTCACAGCATGTGCTATAGAAACCCAATGTAAAGTACCTTTAATTTTACGTTTGCTCTCTTCTGTACCACTACCGCTTCTGCTTAAAGGATCATAAGTACAATGTATTTCGGTTATTTCACCATTTTCATCTTTTATAACAGATTCAGCCTTAATAATATAAGCATTTTTTAATCGTACTTCTTTACCTAATTTTAATCGAAAGAATTTTTTATTGGCCTCTTCTCTAAAATCTTCTTTTTCAATGTAAATTTCTCTTGAAAAAGGAACTTTTCTAGAGCCTGCATTTTCATCTTCAGGATTGTTTTCTGCTTCTAACCATTCTTCTTTACCTTCAGGAAAGTTAGTTATAACCAATTTTACAGGATTTAAAACTGCCATAACACGCGGTGCAGTTTTATTTAAATCATCTTTAATACAAAACTCTAATAAGGCAACATCAGTAACATTATCACGCTTTGAAATTCCTGCAACTTCACTAAATTTTATGATTGATTTAGGAGTATAACCTCTTCTTCGCAATCCAGAAATTGTAGGCATTCTTGGGTCGTCCCAGCCATTTACATATCCTTCTTCTACCAGTTGTAATAGCTTTCGCTTACTCATTACTGTATAGCTCAAATTACGGCGTGCAAATTCACGTTGTTTTGGACGTAAGTCTTTACCAGAATATACTTGATCTAAATACCAATCATATAATTCACGGTGACTCTTAAATTCTAATGTGCATATTGAGTGTGAAATTTGTTCAATATAATCAGATTCTCCATGAGTCCAATCGTACATAGGGTATATGTTCCAGGTATTTCCAGTTCTATGATGTTCTTTATTGAGAATACGATATAAAATTGGATCTCTCATGTGCATATTTGGCGATGCCATATCTATTTTAGCACGTAGTACATGAGAACCTTCAGGAAATTCTCCATTCTTCATTTTTTCAAACAGTTCCAAATTTTCTTCAATAGACCGATCTCTATTCGGACTATTAGTACCTGCTTCGGTAGGAGTTCCTTTTTGGGCTGCAATTTCAGAAGAGGATTGGTCGTCTACATAAGCTAATCCTTTTTTTATTAACTGAATAGCCCAATCATATAATTGTTGAAAATAATCAGATGAGTATAATTCATTTGCCCATTTAAACCCTAGCCATTGGATGTCTTTCTTAATGGCATCTACATATTCTTGTTCTTCTTTAGCAGGATTGGTATCATCAAAACGTAAATTAACTGGGGCATTATATTTTAATCCCAATCCAAAATTTAAGCAAATTGATGCCGCATGACCAATGTGTAAATATCCATTTGGTTCTGGTGGAAATCGAAAACGCAATTTGTCTCTACTAAGACCATTTGCCAAATCCTCTTCTATAATTTGCTCTAAAAAGTTAAGTGATTTTTTTTCTTCAGACATTAATAATTTGTTTGGAATAGCGTACAAAAATAGGTAAAATATTAATAGTGAAGAGCGTTGATTGTTGTAACATTTTGTTATTTTTTACTACTAATATTTATATATTAAAACAAAACTAAAAAAATAATGCAAAATTTAAAATATACATGCCCTAAATGTAATAATAAGACGTATAAAATTGGTCAACTGCGAGGTACAGGAGGTACCTTAAGTAAAATATTCGATGTTCAAAATCAGAAATATACCTCAGTAACATGCGAAAAATGTTCGTATACCGAATTTTATAAAGCAAAAACTAGTGCGTTAAGTAATATATTTGATTTGTTTACTAATTAGAGTTAAATGCCCAAAAGCATTTTGGCAATTGAAAAGTAAATTAGAATTCCAAAAATATCATTGCTTGTGGTAATAAATGGACCTGTGGCAATTGCAGGATCTATTTTTTGTTTGTGAAGAAATAATGGAATAAATGTACCTATGATTCCGGCAACTATAATTACTACAAATAACGAGATAGATATGGCTAATGATGTTAATATTTCTTTTTTCCAAAACCAAGTAAAACTAAACAATATAATAGATAATGCCAGTCCGTTTACCATAGCCAAAGAAAATTCTTTAAATAGTCTATTTGCTATACTTCCTTTTAAATCGCTATTGGCAATACTTTGAACGATAATTGCCGAAGCTTGTACTCCTACATTTCCAGCCATAGCTCCAATTAGTGGAGTAAAAAAGAATAAAACGGCATGTTTGTTTATCATTTCTTCAAAGCCTCCCATTATGGCAGCTGCTCCAACACCACCAAACAAGCCTAAAAATAGCCAAGGGAGTCTCGCTCTTGAGTGTTGCCAAAGGGTATCATCAGCTTCAATATCTTGAGATATACCAGCCGCCATTTGATAATCTTTATCAGCTTCTTCTTTAATAACATCAACAATGTCATCAATTGTAATTCTTCCTAATAAATGCATATTATCGTCTACGACAGGAATGGCTTCCAAATCATATTTTTGCATTACACGAGCTACATCTTCGGCACTATCATGTACATTTACATAATCTACTTTTGGAATATAAACTTCAGAAATTGGAGTTTTTGTTGAAGTAGTTAATAAATCTTTTAAAGATAACCTCCCTTCCAATTGATTGTTTTCATTAACCACATAAATAGAATGTACACGAGTTACAAATTCTGCTTGTGCACGCATTTCTCTAACGCATTTTAAGACATTCCAGTTATCGTATACTTTAACCAATTCTTTAGCCATTAATCCACCAGCAGAATTTTCGTCATATTTTAATAACTCTTGGATGTCAGCTTTATGCTCTTTATCTTCTATGTTTGAAATTACTTTTTGCTGACGGTCTTCTGGTAATTCGGCTATCATATCTGCCGCATCATCAGTATCTAATTCATCAAGTTCTTTAGCAATTTCTTTTTCAGATAAATTTTGTAATATTTTTTCACGATCATCCTCATCCATTTCCATTAAAATTTCAGAGGTTAAGTCACTGTCAAGTAACTTAATTATATATGTCGCTTCTTCGAGATTAAGGTCTTCTAAAACCTCTGCAATATCGGCATGATGTTCATTTTCTAACAGTTTTAAAAGAGCTTCATCATCTTGGTTTAAGATAAGTCCAGTAATTTGCTCTATTAATTGTTCTGTAATTTCAAATGGCATCGTTTGCTATGCTTTTAGTAAGGTTTATAAACTCTTTAACAGATAATTGTTCGGGGCGTTTGGCAAATATAGTATCTTCTTTTAATTTATCTGATAAATTGAAAATTTTTAAACTATTTCTAATAGTTTTTCTACGCTGATTGAAAGCAGTTTTTACAACCTTAAAGAATAATTTTTCATCAACAGAAAGATTGAAATTTTCTTTACGTATTAATCGAATAACTCCTGAGTCTACCTTTGGAGGTGGGATAAAAACGGATGGAGGTACAGTGAATAAATATTCTGCATCATAAAATGCTTGCGTTAAAACTGAAATAATTCCAAAACTTTTACTTCCTGGCTGGGCGGCAATTCTTTGAGCAACTTCCTTTTGAAACATACCGCATAATTCAGGAACTTTATTTCTGTTTTCTATGGCTTTAAAAATAATTTGTGAGGAAATGTTGTAAGGAAAA
Organism: Aureibaculum marinum; assembly: GCF_003813905.1. GTDB lineage: Bacteria > Bacteroidota > Bacteroidia > Flavobacteriales > Flavobacteriaceae > Aureibaculum > Aureibaculum marinum. The sequence continues at coordinate 482,878 of NZ_RPFJ01000002.1, read as the reverse complement.
TTGCCAATAATAGCAATTTGTTTATCATTAAAAATAGTATTTAGATTTATTTTTAAAAAATCTTCTGAAATAATTCTTTCGGTTAAATTAAGATAGTGTTTTTTTAAATAAGCTACTGATTCTATGTCAATTTCAATTACATAAGTTGTATACTTTTGTTGTAATAAATACTTTGTTAATACTCCCATTCCAGGGCCTATTTCTAATACGGTATCGTAATTTTTTTCTGTGAGAGTCTCTGCGATTTTTTTCGCTATATTTTCATCTTTTAAAAAGTGTTGACCTAAATGTTTTTTTGCTTTTACTGACATTAATTCATTTTACGATTTTATAAAATTCTTTACATGGTTAACTACTTTTAATTCTGTTCTGAAGGAGACAAACTTATCTCCAAAAGATTTTAAAGCTTTTTGTCTTAATTCGTCAGCATTTTCAGAGTAATATTTTTCTAAAGTTTCTTTGTTTTTACTTGTGTATTGTATGGAATAGGTTACGCCTCCCATATCTTCCTCTACCATTACTTGGCACATTTTTGCTTCAAAAAATTTACCTGTTTCTAACATTTCTGGAATATGTGTGTTTTGCATCCAATTGAGCCATTCTTGTTCAACAGAAGCGTCTATATTAACAGTTACGTTGTATATGTACATTTTTAATATTGTAATTTATTCTGTTTTAAGGTTTATTAATTTTAATTAATTATATCGCCTCTTAATTTTCTAAATTCTTTTCTGGCTTCTACCAGAAATATACTATTTGGGAATTCAAAAATAATCTTTTGATACATTTCTTTGGCTTTATCATTGTCGCCAAGATAATTTTTATACAATTCTGCTAAATTAAAATAGCAATTGTCTACTAAAATACCTGTAGCATCATTTTCAATTATTTTCAGATAATTATTTTCAGCTAAAGTATACTTATTTGTTTTAGTATAGAGTTCAGCTTGTTTAAATAATGCTTCATTTTCGATAATACTTCCTTTAAATTTTTTTAAAACTAAATTTAAAGTGTCAATAGCGGCTTCGGTTTTATTTTGATAAGCTAATACATCAGCTTTGGCATACATTTTTAAAGAGGTATGTAAAGTGTCCCCGATAATATTATTGGAAATTAATAAATACAATTTTAAGGCATCATTGGCTATTAATTGTGAGGTCGATTTTTTTAAAACTTTAAGTTGTGATAAAGCCCACTTAAAATCTCCTTTAAAATAAGAGGTCTGAGCTACTTTAAAACGAGCTGTTTGAGCTAACGAACTGTTTTTTAAACTTGTTTGTACTTGAGAGTAATTTATCAAAGCTTGGTTAAATTTATTGGAGTAAACCAACACATCTCCTAGTTTTAATTTTATGTCTCCATGTTGGTAATTAGAAGTAGTCTGTGTTAAAGCTTCTTTTAAAATATCAATAGCTTTTTCGGGTTTGTCTTTTGTGAAAGTTAAAAAATCGGCATAGGCCATTTGTAAATCTAGGGTTGAATTGCTGTAGCCATATTTATTAAATAACTCTTCAAATTTTTGTTCTATATTTTCAATTTCTTTTTTTGAAGATGCTGTTTTTATTGCAACATTTAATAGATAATATTCTGCATTTAAAATGATACTATGGTCTTGTGTGTTTTCGAAAATATAACTAAACGCGGCATTGGTAGTGGTGTAGTCTTTAGCTGTAAAAGCGATGTTACCTACATCGGCAATTCTTGATAAATCTTCACCATTTCTTCGGTAAACTGCTTTTTCTTGAATTAATGCTTTATTGTATTCTTTTTCTTGCATGTATAACCAACTGAGCAATTTATTCCATGCATTATTAGGGTTTAGTTGTAATCTTTTTAAAAGTAGTTTTTTAAAAAGTTTATTGTTTTCAGATTCACTATCATCTGTTATAAATCTACCTGTATATCGTTGAACTATTGAATAGTACTGTTCGTTTTTTTCTATCATATTTAGATAGCTATTAAACATATTTTCTACATCTGCCTTTTCTCCATAAAGGAAGGCAACATTCATATCGAAATTTAATTTAGGATTTAATTTCATAGCTCTTTGGTAAGCTTGTAGTGCATAATCTATAAGATGATTTTCTTCAAAAGCACGCCCAATAATACTTCCTTGAAAAGGATCGTTTTCTATAATTTCTAGTGCTTTTTGATAATATGTAATAGCTTCTTCTTTTTTCTTTTGAAGCTCTAGGTTGTACCCAATTTCAACCAAAAGATTGTGCTGTCTTCTGTATTTTTTAAGATGTAGGTTTAACAGTTTTGTGGCATCATCAAAGTTTTCAGTTTTTTGATAGCAAGAAAGTAATCGTTTAAAATAATCTTGTCTTACATCATTTTTTTGATACAACTTCTTATATATTGATGCCGCTTGAACATAATCCCCTCGTTCAAAATACATATTTCCTAAACTTGCATTTTGAGCAATAGCTATTGAAGAGATTAAAAAAAAGAATACAATAATTTTATATTGCATGTCGTTATAACTTATGTCGAAAAATTTTTGGCACATGCATCAAAGGTAATAAAAGAAGTTTTAACTAATTGAAATTTTACATGAGATAAAAATTACTTAACCCAATTTGTATTTTGGCATAATGATTGACATAGTGTTAAAAACAATTAATTTTTTATCATGAAAGAGTTAAAATATCGACAACAAATCGCTAAAGAAAGAGCTACAAACTTTATGAAAAATGGTCAGATTAATGATTATTTTAATGCTCTATTAGAAGTTCAACGATATAAAAAGTTATTAAGGGCAGTGGTGGCTAATTAGTTGAAGTCTTTTAGATAATGTAAACTTTTAATTGTTGTTTTTCAGAAAAATAGTATCTTCTAGGCATTAAAGCTGTTTTTAATTTCTTTTATAAAAAAGATAAAATGTCTGTATATGCTTTTACGCCAAAAGTTTGATGATAAATAGTGTATTTTACATTTATCTACGTTGCAAAAAAGTGATTAAAATAAGACTGATTGTAAACTATTTTTAGTTTAGTCTATAACATCAAAACCTGTATATTTTCTTAGCACTTCAGGTATTATTATGCCATTTTCAGTTTGATAATTTTCTAGTATTCCGGCTAAAACTCGAGGTAAAGCTAAAGAACTACCATTTAATGTGTGTGCCAACTCACTTTTTCCAGCTGAATTTTTAAAACGTAATTTTAACCGATTGGCTTGAAAAGTTTCAAAATTTGAAACAGAACTTATTTCTAACCATCTGTCTTGAGCTGTAGAAAATACTTCAAAATCGTATGTTAAAGCAGATGTAAATCCTATATCTGCACCACATAATCTTAAAATTCTATAAGGTAATTTTAATTCTTTAAGTATGTCTTTTACGTGATTTACCATCTCGTCAAGAGCTTTATAAGAATTATCGGGGTGTTCAATTCGTACAATTTCTACTTTATCAAATTGATGTAATCTATTTAAACCTCTTACATGAGCTCCATATGAACCTGCTTCACGTCTAAAACAAGGTGTGTAACCTGTATGTAAAATAGGAAAATCACTTTCTTTTAATAATACATCTCTATAAATATTAGTAACAGGTACTTCTGCAGTAGGAATTAAGTATAAGTTGTCTCCTGTAATATGATACATCTGTCCTTCTTTGTCTGGCAATTGTCCAGTGCCAAATCCTGAAGATTCATTAACCAATAAAGGTACTTGAACTTCTTGATAACCAACAGCTGTGTTTTTGTCTAAAAAATAATTAATTAATGCTCGTTGTAATTTTGCTCCTTTTCCTTTGTAAACAGGAAAACCAGCTCCAGTTATTTTATTACCTAACTCAAAGTCTATAATGTTATATTTTTTTGCTAATTCCCAGTGAGGTAAAGCTTTATCATGTAATTTTGGAATATCTCCTTCTCTGAAAATTTCCTCATTATCTTCCTCTCCTTTCCCTTCGGGAACTAATGTATTAGGAACATTTGGTATTTGATATAATAAATTGTCTAATTCATTTTGTGCAGCAGTTAACTGTTCATTTAATTGCTTTGAACTTTCTTTAAGTTGACTGGTTTTTTCTTTTAACAAGTTTGCTTTTTGTTGCTCTCCAGATTTGAATAAAAATCCAATTTCTTTAGAGAGTTTGTTAGATTCCGCTAATACTTGATCTAATTTAGTTTGAATAGATTTGCGATTTTCATCAGCAGCTAAAACTTCTTCAATTATTTTGTTGGCATCAGTAAAATTTCTTTTTTCTAATCCTTTTATAACACGGTCTTTATGTTCTCTAATAAAAGCTACTTGTAACATGATTTTTTTATATTAAGTGAGCAAAGATAACGATTGTCAATAGATTTTTGAAAAAAAAGATTTTTTTATCATTTTGAATTATTCATTGAATTCGAGGTTGTTTTTAATGTAGGGTACAACTAGTTTGATTCAAAAAAATAAAGAAATATAAAAGTGAAAAAACTAAGATGGCTGCTTTCTGCTATTTGGTGTAAAAGGCGAGTTTAGATGTGTTTAAAATAAAGCAGAATCAGTTTTTGTTTATATTAACTAAAAGAAATTTCCCCTTGTTTAATCAATGCTCTTGTGGTTGTTTCGTCTTTTTTAATTTGAGCGAATAAATGCTCTAATGAATCAAATTTTTGTTCGTCTCGTAAACGATATGCTATTGAAATTGAAATGTCTTTACCGTATAAGTCACCGTTAAAATCAAGTAAATGTACTTCTATAGTTTGATTTTTGCCATTTATGGTTGGGCGAAAGCCAATATTCATAATACCAAACAAATTCTTATTATTCAGCCTTGTTTTTACAATATAAACACCCGGTTTGGGTATTAGTTTATAATCTTCTTTTATGTTGATATTTATAGTTGGGTAATTGTATTTTTTTCCTAAACCTTTTCCGTGAACAATAGTGCCAGTAAGTAAATATTCATACCCTAAAAAGCTATTAGCTTTTTTTATGTCTCCTTCCAAAAGTGCATTACGTATTTTTGTTGAGCTTACTGCAATGTTTTTAATGTCTTGTGCAGGAATTTCTTCAACTGAAAAGTTGTAAAGTTCTCCGTATTGTTGTAATTGTTCAAAATTTCCTTCTCTGTTTCTGCCAAAATGATGGTCGTAACCAATAACTAATTTTTTTAATTTTAACTGTTGAATTAAAACATTTCTTACAAAATCAACTGCTGTTAATCTTGAAAACTCTTTTGTAAAAGGTTCTATTACTAAAACATCTAATCCTGTTTTTTCTAAAAGAGCAATTTTTTCAGATAATGTTGTAAGTAATTTTAAATCTACCCCTTGTTGTAATACCATTCTTGGATGTGGAAAAAAAGTAAGAATAACAGAGTTACCTCCGTTATTTAAACTTTGTTTAACTAGATTTTTGATAATTTCTTGATGTCCAATATGAACACCATCAAAAGTACCAATAGTTACAATTGACGAATTTTCTTTTCCAGTAAATTCTTTTATGGACCGATGTATCTTCACAAATATAATTTATAGGGCAAAAATAATGAACTGGTTTAGATTTTTTACGTTTAAGTGAAAATTGAGTAAAAAAATGTGATTTTTATCAAAATTGGATGGGTTGCAAAATTAATTAATTTTATAATTCAACTAAACAGATGAAACTTATATTTAAAATTATTTATCTATTAATGTTATTGTTTCGTTAATTTCAGTAATTATCTGTGGAATTTTACCTACTTTAAAATTGAGATTTATTTGTAACTCATTTTCGTTTCTAATTAATTTCAGTTTGCCGTTTGTTACTTTAAAAAAACCAGTACCGCCATTTTTACAATAACAAAATCTTCCAAAAGTCATTTTTACGTGCTGTAAAGCTTTATTAGTTAAAAATAACTGTCTATTTTTCTTATCAATTTCAAAATAAACCAATTCACGATAGTGTCCATCTTCGGTATTTGGAAGTTCTACTCTTTTTAATTCATATTTTATTATTATTTTGTCTCCTTTTGAAACACTAACATCCAGAATTTCTGATTCATTCTGTTTAATTAATAGGTTAGTATTTGGTATTATTTCTATAGAACATTGGTTTTGTTCTAGACAGTTTTTTAGATTAAATGTCTGTTTTTTAAGTGGGTTTTCTGTAGTTGTTGCTTTGCAACTCATTAAAAAAAATAAAATAAAACTGAATGAAAAAAATCTCATAGAAACATTTTTGGTAAAGATATTAAAACTTCATTTAAAAAGTTCTATTATCTTTGTTTCTGCAATGTTTAATTATGAGCTTTAAAAATTACGCTTATTTTCTTTTAGTTATTCTGTTACTATTGTCTTGTAGTAAAGGTTTTTCTCAAGAAAATACCCTTTGGTCTAAAGTTGACTTTGTAGAAAGTTCTGAGCAAATATTGCCAACCAATGCAATCACTAAAAAGCATCAACTTTTTAATTTAAATATTAACCAGTTAAAAAATAGGCTCAAGTTTAACCTCAAGAGTAGTAATAATTCTAAAGTTGTTGAATTACCTGATGCGGAAGGTAATCTTGTTAAGTTTAAGGTAGCTGAAACTCCAATTTTACATCCAGATTTAGCAAAAAAATTTCCTTCAATAAAATCTTACAAAGGGCGAGGAGTAAACGATGGCTCTTTAAAAGTTTATTTTAGTATTAGTGATTTAGGTTTTCATGCTATTGTTTTATCTTCACAAAAAGGGACAATGTTCATTGATCCATATACTGAAAATAGAGAAAAATATCACGTTTATTATAAAAAGGATGTATTAACAGATAAACTTTTTGAGTGTTCTGTTGAAGAAGAAGAAATAGTCAAGTTGAAAAGTAAAGTGCGTAAAAAGGTTATTAATGATCTAAAATTACGTACGTATAGGTTGGCATTAGCAGCAACTGAAGAGTATTCTAATTTTCATGTTGATGCTGCAGGATTAGGAGCTGGAAGTGCCCGAGTCGATTCTATCAGTGTCGTATTATCTGCTATGGTAGTAACTATGAATAGAGTGAACTCAATTTTTGAACGTGATCTTGCAATAACTATGCAATTAATTGCTAATAATGATCAACTTATCTATTTAGAAACTGATTCAGGTAATGATCCTTACACAAATGATAATGGTTCTGCTATGCTAGTTCAAAATCAGAATAATATTAATAGTGTTATTGGTGCTTCAAATTATGATATTGGACATGTTTTTAGTACAGGAGGTGGAGGTGTTGCTAGTTTAGCTTCTGTTTGTGGTTCTAATAAAGCCAAAGGAGTTACGGGTTCTATTTTTCCTGTGGGTGATAGTTTTAACATAGATTATGTTGCACATGAAATGGGGCATCAATTTGGAGCCAATCATACTTTTAATGGTACAGCTGGTAATTGCGGTGGTGGTAATAGAAATGATGCTACTGCAGTTGAACCCGGTAGTGGCTCTTCTTTAATGAGTTATGCCGGTATTTGTGGCCCACAACAAAATATTCAAGGAAATAGCGATAGCTATTTTCATGTAGTGAGTATTGCTGAAATATATGATAATATAATAAATGGAGGCTCTTGTGCTACAGTTTCTAGTTTTTCGTATAATTTAAATGTGCCAACTGCTAATGCAGGAAGTGATTATGTTATACCAAAATCTACGCCTTTTGTATTAAAAGGATTGGGGTCAGATTTAGATGGAGATGTATTAACATATTGTTGGGAACAAATAGATAATGAGGTGAGTGGTATTTCTATACCTCCTTCATCTACGCAAACAGTAGGTGCTGTTTTTCGCTCGTATTCTCCTACTTTAGAATCGGATAGGTATTTTCCCGATATGCAAACATTGACTTCAGGAGGAATCTCTACTTGGGAAGTTTTACCAGATGTTTCTAGAACTATGAATTTTGCTTTAACTGTAAGAGATAATGTGGTTGGTGAGGGGCAAACAGCTACGGATAGTGTCAAGATAACAGTAACAGATGCTGCAGGTCCGTTTGTAGTAACTTCACAAAATACTACTGGATTGTCTTGGAAAGTTAATGATTCCAAAATTATTAATTGGGATGTTGCAGGTACAACAGCAAATGGAATCAATGAAAATAATGTGAATATTTTATTGTCTTTAGATGGAGGGTTAACTTTTCCTGTTGTTTTAGCTTCAAATACACCTAATGATGGAACTGAAAGTATAATCGTACCAAATACCCCTTCGCCTAATGCAAGAATTATGGTGCAGGCGGTTTCCAATATTTTCTTCGCTGTTAATGCTGAAAATATTTCTATAGGTTCTTTTGAAACTACTTGTTCTACATATCAATCTTCTGATGTACCAAAGTCTATCCCTGATGCTAATACAGCAGGCATAGTTTCAACAATAAATGTAGCAAATAATTTTTTGGTCTCGGATGTAAATGTTTCTTTAGATATTTCACATTCGTGGTTGTGGGATTTACAGATTTATTTAAAAGCACCAGACGGTACTGAGGTTTTAATTTATGACCGAACTTGTGGCTCTTCAGGGCAGCAAAGAGAGAATATAAATGCTACTTTTGATGATGGAGCTAGTGCTGTTAATTGTAGTTTTTCTGATCCGGCCATATCAGGAACAACAAAAGGGTCAAATTTGTTGTCAACGTTTAATGGAGTTTCATCTTTGGGTAACTGGCAGTTAAAAGTTGTAGATAATTCTCATGGAGATGTTGGTACCTTAAATAATTGGTCAATAGAATTGTGTCAAACAAATCAAACCGTTGGTGTTGATGATTATGGTTTTAATGAGTTTAGAATTTATCCAAACCCTTTCAATAATGAAATACATCTGACTTTTGAATCCAATTCTTCTGATGATGTCTTAATTTCGTTATTTGATACTACTGGTAGGCAAGTTTTAAGGAGAAAATATGCTAATCAAACCACAATATTTGATAAGTATTTGAATTTCAGTAAAATATCTTCTGGGGTTTATATTTTAAAAATTCAAAAAGGAAGATTTAGTACTTCAAAAAAAATAATAAAGTATTAATTTGATAAATATCGTAGCTTGATTTTTGATATTTCGTAAAATTTAATTAAAAAAATTTGTATTTTGCGAACTTATTAACTCAAATTGATAGTATTATGATTAAATATTTTGCTCTTGCATTTTCATTAATGTTTTTTGCTTTAACTAATGCACAAACCGTTGTGTCTGGTAAAGTGTCAGATTCGAATGGCGAGCCAGTTCCAGGTGCTAATATTATTGTAGTGGGTACTGCTGCAGGTACTGCCACAGATTTTGATGGCCTCTTTACGTTAAAAGTAAATCAAACACCGCCATTTTCTATTCAAGCAAGTTTTTTGGGGTTAGAATCAGTAACTGCTGAAGTAACTAGTAATAACCAAACAATAGATTTTGTTCTTAAGGAAAGTAACGAGTTGGATGAAGTTGTAATTTCGGCTTCTCGAACACCAGAACGTATACTTGAATCTCCAGTAACTGTAGAACGTATGGATGCTAGAGATATAAAAAATACATCTTCTGAAAGTTTTTACAATGGTTTAGAAAACTTAAAAGGTGTAGACGTGAGTACAAGTAGTTTAACTTTTAAATCTGTTAATACAAGAGGTTTTGCAACATTTGCAAACACTAGATTTATGCAGTTGGTAGACGGTATGGATAATTCTTCCCCAGCATTAAATTTTGCTCTTGGTAATTTATTAGGTATGTCAGAATTAGATGTAAATACTGTTGAATTACTGCCAGGAGCCTCCTCAGCTTTGTATGGTGCTAATGCATTTAATGGTATTTTGTTTATGACAAGTAAAAACCCTTTTGACGATGATGGTATTAGTACATATTTTAAAACTGGAGTTACAATGCAAGATGCAGCAGGCGATAATCCTTATTATGATTTAGGTATTAGAGCTGCATATAAATTTAGTGATAAATTTGCCGCGAAGGCAACATTGTCTTATTTACAAGGTACAGAGTGGTATGCCACAGATTATAATCAATACGTAGATGCAGGAGCTGGTAATCCAGATGTTATAATACCTACTGTTGGTAATGCTACATCATTTGATCAAGCAAATATTTATGGAGATGAAGTTGCTGTACCTCTTGATTTTGAAGCCTTAGCCTTAGGAGCTGGTTTTCCTCAATCAGTAGCTGAGGCGTTAGGAACTCAAACTATTTCTAGAACTGGTTATAAAGAATCTGATTTAACAGATTATAAAGCAGAAAGTGTTAAAGCTGCTTTTGCTTTTCATTATAGACCCTTTGCTGATGATTTAGAAGTAATTTATAATGCTAAGTTTGGTATAGGTAATACTATTTATCAAGGTGCTAATAGATATAATATTAATAATTTTCTTATGCAGCAACATAAGCTCGAAATTAGAAATGATAATTTCTTTTTAAGAGGATATATCACTGATGAGAATGCTGGAGATTCTTACGATATGAGATTTGCTGGAATTAATATGAATAAAGCAAATGCAACGCAATGGTTTGGTGCTTATGCTCAAACATTTTTAGGAGCCATTGCTCAAGGTTCTGGACAAGATGCTGCCCATGCTGCTGCAAGACAATTTGCAGATGCAAACGTAACGTTGCAACCAGGTACACCTGAATTTGATGCTCAGTTAGAAGCTATCACCTCGGATCCAGATTTAAATACAGGGGCAAAATTTCAAGATCAAACTAAGTTGTATCATGTAGATGGAAATTATAATTTCCATAATTTAATAGATTTTGCTGAAATTCAAATCGGAGGTTCTTATAGAGAATATGCGTTAAATTCTAGCGGTACAATTTTTACCGATTATGACGGAGCAATCCATTATGATGAATATGGTGCATATATGCAAGTTCAGAAGAAATTAGTTGATGAAAGGCTAAAGCTTACGGGGTCAATTAGATATGATAAAGCACAGAATTTTGATGGAAACGTTTCTCCTAGAATCTCGGTTTCTTATTCACTTGGAGAAGGTAAAACTAGAAACTTAAGATTTTCATATCAAACAGGATTTAGAAATCCGACTACTCAAGATCAATATATTGGTTTAGATGCTGGTCAAGCTATTTTAGTAGGTTCAGCTCCTGATAATTTAGATAGATATACATCTAAACCTTTAGACAATAGTTTGCAGTCTCAGGCATTAGGTTTTCCTGCAACAGTACAGTTAACGGGTAGAGATGCTTATGAAAATTCATTTACATTGGCATCAGTAATGGCTTTTGGAGCTAGTGCAGCCCAAGGAGCTCCTAACCCTGGTTTGTTAGAGGTTGCTGATTTTGATTATGTAAAACCAGAAAGAGTTCAAGCCTTTGAAATTGGATATAGAGCAGGTTTTGGAAGGTTAATGTTAGATGCAAGTGCTTATTATAATATATATGAAGATTTTATTGGAAATAAAACAGTAGTATCTCCACATTATGGAAGTGTAAATTTAGCTTCGGACATTACTAATTTACCACCTGAATTGGGAGGGCCAATTCCTACAGCTATTATAGCTATTGGTAATGGAGATTATCAGCCATTTCAACTGTATACAAATTCAGAAGCAGATATTTCTTCTTATGGAGCTACAATAGGTGTTTCTACTAAAGTATTTAATAGTTTTGATTTTGGAATTAATTATACGTATGCCAAATTTGACTTTGATCAATCATCAGATCCAGATTATGAAGCAGGATTTAATACACCTGAACATAAAGTAAAAGTTGGTTTTGGAAATACAAGTCTTTTTAAGAATTTTGGGTTCCAAATTGATTATAGATGGAGTGATGAATTTTTATGGGAATCATCTTTTGCTGATGCTATGATTGATGCTAGAAGTGTTGTTGATGCTCAAGTTAATTACAGTATTCCTAAAATGAAATCTATATTTAAATTAGGAGGTACTAATATTGGAGGAAAAGAGTTTATGAGTGCTCCAGGTACAGGATCTCTTGGTTCTATGTATTATGTGTCTTGGATAATTAATTTATAAAAGTATAGATAAGAATTAAAAAAGCCTCACCATGAAGTGAGGCTTTTTTGTGTTTATAATTTGTGTTGATAATCAAACTAATAGGTTTAAAAATAATTTAAAAAAACACTTTTACAATAAGTATAAATAATTTACCTTTGCAGCTCGTAAAAACGAGAATATTTTACTCCTTAGTTTTTGTGTATAAGGTAGTAATTGTGTTCAAATTTAAAATGAAACCAAAATAATTATAAATAATGGCGAAAGTTACAGGTAAAGTTGCTCAGATTATTGGTCCGGTAATTGATGTTGAATTTTCAACAGATTCAGACCTTCCTAAAATTCATGACTCTTTAGAGATAATCAGAAAAGATGGTTCAGTCCTAGTGCTAGAGGTAGAACAACATATTGGTGAAGATACAGTTCGATGTATAGCTATGGATTCAACAGACGGTTTAAGTAGAGGTTATGAAGTAACAGCTACAGGAAATCCAATTCAAATGCCAATTGGAGATAATGTTTATGGACGTTTGTTTAACGTAACTGGAGACGCTATTGATGGATTAGGTAATTTACCTAAAGAAGGAAAAGATGGTTTGTCAATTCATCGTAAAGCACCAAAATTTGAGGATTTATCTACTTCAACTGAAGTCTTATTTACAGGTATCAAAGTAATTGATTTAATTGAGCCTTATGCTAAAGGTGGTAAAATTGGATTATTTGGTGGTGCAGGTGTTGGTAAAACGGTATTAATTCAAGAATTAATTAACAATATAGCCAAAGGTCATGGAGGTCTTTCTGTGTTTGCTGGAGTTGGTGAACGTACAAGAGAAGGAAATGATTTACTTCGTGAGATGTTAGAGTCAGGTATTATTAAATATGGAGATGATTTTATGCACTCTATGGAAGAAGGAGGATGGGATTTATCTAAAGTAGATAAAGAAGGTTTGAAAGAATCAAAAGCCACTTTCGTTTTTGGTCAAATGAATGAACCTCCAGGAGCACGTGCACGTGTTGCTTTATCAGGTTTAACTATTGCTGAGTATTTCCGTGATGGAGCTGGAGATGGTCAAGGTAAAGATGTGCTGTTTTTTGTTGATAATATTTTCCGTTTTACACAAGCGGGTTCTGAAGTTTCAGCTTTATTAGGTCGTATGCCTTCTGCGGTAGGTTACCAACCAACATTAGCAACTGAAATGGGAGCTATGCAAGAACGTATTACTTCTACTAAAACAGGTTCTATTACTTCAGTACAAGCAGTTTATGTACCTGCAGATGATTTAACAGATCCTGCACCAGCAACAACATTTGCTCACTTAGATGCTACAACAGTATTGTCTCGTAAAATTGCTGAGTTAGGTATTTATCCAGCAGTTGATCCTCTAGATTCTACTTCTAGAATTTTAAATGTTGAGACTTTAGGGCAAGAGCATTATGATTGTGCTCAAAACGTAAAAGAGTTATTACAACGTTATAAAGAATTACAAGATATCATCGCTATTTTGGGGATGGAAGAATTAAGTGAAGAAGATAAGTTAGTAGTACATAGAGCACGTAGAGCTCAACGTTTCTTATCTCAACCTTTTCATGTAGCAGAACAGTTTACCGGTATTCCAGGAGTTTTAGTTGACATTAAAGATACTATTAAAGGATTTAATATGATTATGGATGGTGAATTAGACCATTTACCAGAGTCAGCTTTTAATTTAAAGGGTTCTATACAAGAGGCTATCGAAGCAGGTGAAAAAATGTTAGCGGAAGCTTAGATTTTAAATATTAAAATATTATGAACTTAGAAATAGTAAGTCCAGAAGCTGTTATATTTAATGCAGAAGTTGATTCAGTAGCCGTACCAGGTGTTGAAGGTGAATTTCACATGCTTAATAAGCACGCTGCAATAGTGTCTTTGTTAAAAGAGGGGGTTGTTAAAGTATATACCCATACACAAAACCAAAAGGCTTTTGAGAAATTTACAGGAAGCTTCCAAAAACATCCTGATGATGATAAAATTTTAGTTTTCCCTATTAAATCAGGAACCGTAGAATTAAAAGATAATAAAGTAATTGTTTTAGCAGATTAGCAAATCTACTAAAGTTTTAATTTATTAACCTCAATGAAAAATCATTGAGGTTTTTTTATTTATATAGTTTTTAATCCCCCAATATTCAGTGGCTGAGAATTCACTACTACTAGGTTAAATTTCGACTCTTTTTATATTCAGTTTTGTATTTATAAATTAAGTGGTAGATGTATTACTTCATTGTTATATCTCCAACTAAATAATCTAAATTAATAAGTATGAACTTTTCAAAGAAAACTAACGAAATTATTATGTGTAAATCGAAATTTATAATTGCATCTTTGATGCTTGTTGTGATCAATGCTAATGCACAATTTGGTAAGGTATTAGGTAAATCTAAAAATGTTGAAGCAGCTAAAAAAGTAGCCAAGGCAGCAACACTTTCTGACGATGAAATGGCAGTGTTGTCACTACAATCTGTAAAATGGATGGATGAGAATAATCCCATAGCCGATGCCGGAAACCCTTATGCAGACAGATTGGCTAAATTGGTTAAAGGCCTTGATAATGAAGATGGCTTGGACTTAAATTTTAAAGTATATCTTGTAGTTGATGTCAATGCTTTTGCAACGCCAGATGGTAGTGTTAGGGTAATGGCTGGTTTAATGGATTTGATGACTGACGATGAAATATTAAGCGTTATTGGTCATGAAATTGGTCATGTAAAGCTGGGACATTCTAAAAAGAGATATCAATCAGCTTATGCGATATCTGCTGCTAAAGATGTTGCAATTGCAAATTCAAATGGAGGTAAAATTTTAGCAGACAAAGAAATTGGTAATTTTGTTGAAAATGTTGTAAATGCTCAATTTTCTCAAACACATGAGTCGGCTTCTGACAAATATGGATTTCAATTCATGGTTAAGCACAACATGAATTATCACGCTATGCATGGGGCTTTTCAAAAGTTGGCTAATTTAAGTGTAGATGGAGGTAAAGGCTCTTTGACTTCGTCTCATCCAGGTTCAGCTAAACGTGCTAAACGTGCTAAAGAATGGGCTGAAAAACAAGATGCTAAGAAATAAAATAATATTTACTATTACTACATAAAAAATGCCACTTATTTTTAAGTGGCATTTTTTAATGTTTTATAATAAAATCTATTATTTAAATAGATGTCTGTATATATCGTTTCCGTTAGCGAATAATAGTAAGGCTATTAAAAATATAAAACCTGCAACTTGGGCATATTCTAAAAATTTATCGCTAGGTTTTCTACCTGAAATCATTTCGTATAAAGTAAAAACTACATGACCACCATCTAGAGCTGGTATTGGTAGTAAATTCATAACTCCTAACATTATTGATAAAAATGCTGTGATGCTTAAAAATGTTTGCCAGTCCCATGTAGATGGGAAAATGCTTCCAATAGATATAAATCCTCCTAAACCTTTATAAGCTCCAGTACTAGGGTTGAATATCTTTTTAAGTTGTTTTAGGTAGCTAGAAAACGTTGTCCACGCTTTGTTAATTCCTACAGGAATTGCTTCTATAAAATTATATGTTTTGGTTTCAAAACTATAATAGCCTAATTTTTCCAAGTCACTTTCAGGCATCATGGCTATTTGTACACCTATTTTACCATTATCATCTAATTTTACATCAATATCTTTTGTTTGGCTTTCTCGTTTTACTGTAAGTGTTACTGTTTCGTTTTTATATTTGTTGAATTCAGTTTCAGCTTCATCAAAATATTTTATAGGTTTATCGTTTATTGCAACAACAATATCTTTGGCTTTTAAACCACTATTTGCATTTTGTAGAGTATCTATTACATTGCCAATAAAAAATGGAATTCTAAGGGCTAAGAAATTAGCGTCTTCTTTTTCAGTATCTACCAATTTTGAAATAAAATCTACAGGAATTTCTTTTTCAATTATTTCATTATTTCTTTCAATAGTGTATGAGTTTCCATTAACAAATTCAATAAAAAGACTGCTGAATCTTTCTATTTTTTCACCATCAATTGAAAGAACTTTATCACCTGTTTGTAAGCCTAGTTCTTCACCAAGTTCATTTTGAACCCAAATACCATCTTTTAAATTTTCAGTTGGCAAATACTTTTCACCCCAAATATTCATCATTAGAATATAAATGAAAATACCTAATAGAAAATTTACAGTAACGCCACCTAACATAATAATTAAGCGTTGCCAAGCTGGTTTAGAACGAAATTCCCAAGGTTTAGGTTCTTCTTTCATTTGCTCAGTATCCATACTTTCGTCTATCATACCAGCTATTTTTACATATCCACCTAATGGAATCCATCCTATACCGTAAACAGTTTCTCCAATTTTCTTTTTGAAAAGTGAAAACTTATAGTCAAAAAATAAATAGAATTTTTCTACGCGAGTTTTAAATATTTTAGCAGGAATATAATGCCCAAGTTCGTGTAATACTATTAATATTGATAAGCTTAATACAAATTGTGAAACCTTAATAAATATCTCCATCTTCTATAAAATCGTTTTAAAAATCAGTTTGCAAATGTAAGGTTTTATAAATAATTAGATTAAAATGTGTTACGTAAAATGTTTGTTAAAATGATTACGTTTAAATATAGATGTCTGAATTAAAAAATGTTATGAATTTAATAGTATAAATCTTTTACTCAGAATAGTTGAAGTTTCAACAAGTTTTACTTTAATCTATAGGTTGAAAATTATTCTTCTTTTAGTATTGTTTTGTGTAAAACCCCTTGATTGGTTTCTATTTTTACTAAATGTATACCAAATGAAAGTGGTTTTAAATTAATGGCTAGCAGCGGATTACTTTCTTCTAATACTAATTTACCTAACATATTGTAAATAGATACTTTTTCTACAATTGCATCACTATTATTTTGAATGTTTATAGCATTTTTAGTTGGATTAGGGTATAAAGAAATATTACTGCTTAGAACCTCTTGATCAACCCCGTTTTTAACGCTGTTATTTTTACTAATAATGTGATATTCTGGGTCTACTTCAACCTGATCTATTTGAAAAGGCACCATTCCTGTAAAACTCTGTTTATTTTCAGAAAGTTTAAGTCTTATTATTAGTGAGTCGCCATCGCTATTACTTACCTTTATAGGTATAGGCATTTCAAAGAAAGATACTGATGTGTCAGATTGCGTTTGTGACACTATAATATTAATTTCATTATTTTTTTTACTCTGAAACCAAGTTATTTCGTATGAAGGAAATCCTTTACCAACAGTCCAATCATTAAAAAAATCAGATAAATCTTCTCCTGTTAATTCTTCGGTAGATTGTTGAAAATCTTTAATGGAAACAGTACTATTATTTTCATTTAACTTTAATAGGTATGCGTCTATACTATTAGAAAAGTTCTCGTCACCCAATTTATATTTTAGCATATGTAACACCATAGCCATTTTTAAAAAACTGGGTTCTTTATAATGTTCGTTTGTAATTTTTTCAACGGTAGCTTTACGCCACTCTAAATCTTCTGAGTCAATATTAATAACTGATTCATCATCAGAAAGTGTAATTAATTCCTGAAGATAAATATCATGTATATTTAAATTCTCTTGACTAAAAGATAAACATGAAAAAATTATTAGAATTAGGGGTAATTTTTTCTTCATAAACAATAACTTTGCAAAAGGTTGGGAGAAGCAAAGTAGCCCCAAAGATATAAAAAAAATGTGATGGATTTATCATTCTTTAAAAAATCGGTTCCAACTATACTAAGAATTGGAGTTCTGTTTGTGATTTTAGTGATAATTGGTGTTTTTCTATTAACTCCTAAAAAGAAATTACCGGTTTACAACCCTGCCGATGTTAATCCAAGATTGGTTGATGATTCTGTCAAGCATATTAGATACAATCATAAAATTGCAGACTTTAAATTAATCAATCAAAATGGAGAAATTATTACCCAAAAAGATTATGAAAATAAAATATATGTAGCTGATTTCTTTTTTACAAGATGTCAGACCATATGTCCAGTGATGACTACCAATATGAGTGATTTGCAGGAGTATTTTAAAAATGATAGTACGGTAAAATTTCTATCTCACTCAGTAACACCTGATATTGATAGTGTTTCTGTTTTGAGGGCATATGCAGATAAGAAAGGTGTAATTGACAGTAAATGGAATTTGGTTACAGGAGATAAAAAACAAATTTATAACTTAGCAAGAAAATCCTATTTTGCTGTTTTAGATGAAGGTGATGGTGGTGCCCAAGACTTTATTCATACAGAGCAGTTTATTTTGGTAGATAAAGACCGTCAAATTAGAGGATATTATGATGGTACCAATAAAGAAGATATCCAACAAATTATAAAAGATATTGAATTGTTGAAAAAAAATAAGTAAAAATTATTAAATTGAATTACTTCATGATATTTATCACTTCAGTTTATTAAAAATTACGTATTTTCGCACAGTATTTATAATCAATCTAAATAAAAATTGTATTCAACTTTAGCAGATTTTATAGTCGGAGAAATTGGGATAATTGAAGAGATTCCCTTTGATAGTGTACCTTTAAAACTTTTAGAAATGGGGTGTTTACCAGGCAAAGAGGTAGAATTACTACAAATAGCACCTTTAAAAGATCCTTTATACATTAAAGTAAATGGAAGTCATTTAGCTATAAGAAAAGAGACAGCTTCGCTTATAAAAGTTACCAAAATAAAAAATTTATGCGACATTCTGAAGTCATAAATGTTGCTCTAGTCGGCAATCCAAATACCGGTAAGTCACTCTTGTTTAATCAGTTAACTGGTTTAAATCAAAAGGTAAGCAATTACCCAGGGGTAACGGTAGAGAAAAAAACAGGCATCGCAAAATTAGATAATAAAACTAAGGCTAATATTACAGACTTACCAGGAACGTATAGTATTAATCCTTCCAGTTTAGATGAAAATATTGTTTTACAAACTTTTTTAAGTATTGATAAAAGTAATTATCCTGATGTAGTAGTTGTAGTAGCTGATGTTGAGAACTTAAAAAGGAATTTATTTTTATTTAGCCAAATTAAAGATTTAGAAATACCTGCTATTTTAGTAGTTAATATGTCTGACAGGATGAAAAAGAAAGGTATTTCTTTAGATATAGAATTGCTAAAAAAAGAATTAAAATCAGAAGTGATTTTAGTCAGTGCTCGAAAAAGAATAGGTATTGAGGAGGTAAAAAAGGCAATATTAAATTATAAAAAAGCCAATACACTTAAAATTGCCGAAATTGCTGATAGGATAGATGCTTCATTTTTTAAAGAATTAAAAGAAAAGTTTAGTGATACTTCTATGTACAAAGCTTGGCTTTTAATTACTCAAAATCATAATCTAACTTCGGTTCCTGAAAAATTTATAAATCGGATTAACGATTTTAAAACAGATCCCATTAGGTTAAAAAAAATGCAGAATAGAGAAACTATTCTACGCTATCAATACATCAATAATATTTTAAAAAAGACATACGAAGTAAATGCAGAAGAAGCAACCGGTTTACGGCATAAAATAGATAAAGTATTGACGCATAGGGTTTTTGGTTATGTTATTTTTGCTACCATATTATTATTAATTTTTCAATCTATTTTTGATTGGGCAACCATGCCCATGGACTTAATAGATGCCACATTTGCTAATTTAAGCGAATGGACCAAAAATCAACTTCCAGCAGGTGTATTTACTAATTTATTGGCTGAAGGTATAATTCCAGGTATTGGTGGGGTAGTTATTTTTATTCCACAAATTGCTATTTTATTTTTGTTAATTGGTATTCTTGAAGAAACAGGCTATATGAGTAGAGTTGTTTTTTTAATGGATAAAATTATGCGTCAGTTTGGTATGAGTGGTAAAAGTGTGGTTCCACTAGTTTCTGGTACGGCTTGTGCAATTCCTGCTATTATGGCCGCAAGAAATATTGAAGGATGGAAAGAGAGGTTGGTTACTATATTGGTTACTCCCTTTATAACTTGTTCTGCACGTTTACCCGTTTATGCAATTTTAATTGCTCTAATTATTCCTCAACAACGTGTCTTGGGGGTGTTTAGTTTACAAGGGTTAGCATTAATGTGTTTATATCTATTAGGGTTTACAGCCGCTATTACATCTGGCTGGTTATTAAGCAAAACTTTAAAAGTAAAAGGAAAGAGCTTTTTTGTTATTGAAATGCCTGCATATAAAATACCATCGTTAAAAAATGTTGGTTTTAATGTTGTACAAAAAACTAAGGCTTTTGTATTTGGAGCAGGAAAAATTATATTAGCCATTTCTATTATACTTTGGTTCTTGGCTTCCAATGGACCAACAGCTTTTAAAAATGCTGAAGAAACTATAAATAAACAGGTTGAAAATACTCAGTTAAGCCAAGAAGATATTGATCATATGATAGCGAGTTATAAACTAGAAAATTCTTATATAGGAATTGCTGGCAAAACTATAGAGCCTATTATAAAACCTTTAGGATATGATTGGAAAATAGGTATTGCACTATTAACTTCTTTTGCGGCGAGAGAAGTTTTTGTTGGAACTTTAGCAACTATTTATAGTGTTGAGGATGATGAAAGTAATACTATTAGACAACGTATGGAAGCTGAAATTAATCCAGAAACGGGTCAAAAACGTTTTAGCTTTCCTGTAGGGATGTCATTATTAGTTTTTTATGCCTTTGCCATGCAATGTGCCGCTACATTGGCCATTGTAAAAAAAGAAACTAATGGCTGGAAATGGCCATTGTTGCAGCTTTTTGGAATGACTACCTTGGCTTATGTGGCCTCTTTTATCACGTTCACAATTCTAAGTTAATATTATGATTCAAAATATTTTAGTTTACATAGCAGTAGCATTGGCCTTGTTTTTTTTAATAAGAAAATTTCTATTTAAGCCTAAGAAAAAGTCTGGTTGTGGTACTGATTGTGGATGTTAAATTTTTGTAAGTACAACTTTCTCTAACTGTTTGTTTATCATTTGTTTATAAAGTTCTTTTATAGACCTGTAATAGTTTGGAGCTATAATAGGAACATTCATTTTAAGTGTAGACACTATTTGAAGTTTGTGTTCTATTGCTTTGCATATAAACATATAGTTACCAAAATTATCTTCAGTTGAAAATGATACGTTTTCTGGAAGTGATTCAATTTTGTAACCTTCAGGCAGTGTTACTGTTACGTTGTATTTTTCTTGAAAAGGAGTGCCGAAATCAACAGGAAATTGTCTGATTTCTAACTTGAAAGGATTTTCCTTCTCTGTGTGATAAAATAATGGTGAAAAATACATTTTATCACCAATAATTTCTACCTGATTATCACTTTCAAAATTAAATTGATAATAAATGGGTTTGTAAATATTGTCTTGATTATTGGTTTTGAATTTATCAATTTCTATATTGTCATTTTCTTTTTCGAAAATACCAATTAAATCATTTTCATTAACGTTGTTATTCTTACTTCTGGCATTTAAACCTAATAAATTACTAAGGCCTAATCTTTCTTGCCCAGTAAAGTTACCTTCATTATCTATTTTTCCTACTAGAAATACATTCTTTTGAGCAGCTTTTTTTGGGAAAAGATTTATTTCACTAGAACTACCATTTTCTCTTACAATTCTACCATTCCAGTTTAAATCTCTCAGAGGGAGAATGTTTGGTGTACTGTATTTTTCAGTAGCATCTAGTAATATTATCCCAGAAGCACTTTCTACGCCAGCAATTACATAATTAAACCCGTCATTGGTTGGAAAAATAGGAATGCCATGGTCTCTTGTGCTTATTAAAATAGGATTTGCCTTTAAATTTGCTTCACGTAACATGGCTACTAACGTCAAATTAATTTCTGCAACATTGCCCACTCCATCTTTATAAGCTTTTCTAACACCATCAATAGTATAAAGTCCTTTATAATTATTCCATTTGATTTTTTCTTTTACAAACTGGAAAATTTTGGCAATTTTTTCGTTATCTGGAGCGGTTAAATTTATTAATGATGCTAAGTCATCTTTAAAATGTGATTTTTTATCAAGTTGTCCACCAAAATTACTGTTTTGGTAAATTGTCTTAGTCACATCTTCCCATGTAGTACTGTAAAACTTTAAACTGGAATTAGGGAATTTTGTACTTGTCAGTTCAAATTTTAATGCAGTTATATAATTATTAATGTTGTTAACATAGGGTTCTTCTTTTAATGCAGGTACATCTTTTAGTGTGCATTCTATTACATTCGTTTTGAAATTTACTTTTTCTTGATTATAATTGGTTTTAACATTTCCGTTTGCAAAGCTGCTACCTCCAGTTCTTTCTTTAAAGTTAAATGTAATGTAAGACGATTTAGTGCTTCTTTCTAAATTAATAGGATAGTAGCCTTTCATTACATTTTTAAATACAAAATATTCTGGTGTTTCTACCTTAGATTCTATATATTTAATAGGTATAAAAGACTGTAATTCCATATCATCAATATGAGAATAATAAGGTGAGGTAACAGAATATTCCCATTCAACAATACAGCCTTCAGCTAAATTAGGCATAGTAAATTTTTTACGATACCAATAATCATTTACATCTTCTTCAAAAATATCTTTTTTGTTGAGTTTCGTTTTTTCGATTTTACCGTTACTTAAATTATAAGTATTTCCTTTTATAGAAACTTTTTCATCTTCGTCCCCTTGGTATAAAGAAATTCTTTTGGTAGCCCAATCGTAACCTTCCTTGTTATAAATTTTAATACGCTCATGAACTTCTGTGATTAACTGAAAACCTTTATTCTGAATATAATCGAAATAAGATATTCTTTTTTTATATAAAATTGCTGCATTAGCTGATGAGTCAGTAGGATAATATTTTTCTAGTAACTCTTGTTTACTGACTTTCCCAAATTTTACATCTTGGGCAAAGATAATTGTGGTGAGAAATAAAAATAATAATGTTGAGGAGATTAATTTTTTCATTGCAATAAGTATTGTTCAATAAGTGTAGTTTATTGAAATTAGGTTTGTTAGTTAGTGGAAGTTTTATAGCTGTAGGTCTATTTTAAAAGTACAACCTTTGCTTTATCTTGTTTAGCAATTGTTTTTCTAAAATTTCTATACTTTTCGTATTCTCCAGCTTTATAAAGGCCTTCGTTAAGTTTAAATATTCTAGTGTATTTTATTTTATTTTCATTAATTTTTAGAAAACTTAATTCATAGTTTCCAAACTTGTTTTCAATTTTAAGGTTGTTTGGTAGGGCTTCAATCTTATAACCATTAGGTAATGTAATGTCAAATTCGTCTTTGTCAATAAAACCTCGGGATATTTCAAATGGTAGTTTTCTATTTCTATAACGTTTTGGAACTTCTAATGCTCGGTTAAAGGCATTTACAACAAACAACATTCTGTCCCCACTAAAGGAGGCATATTTTAAGGCATTTAGTTTTAAATTTTCTTTAAATATAATACTATCTTTATTATTTATAAAATTATAATTATCAATTGTTAAATTATTTATATACGCCCAATAATTAGAGTTGTAATAATCGTCTATATCTCTTTTGGTATTGTTTTCAATTCTAAAATGATTATTGTATTGCATTCCACTAGACGTTATTTTTACGTTTGCTTCTAAGTGACCCTCTGTGTTGATAGAATAATTTGCAACTGTATGTTGAAGACTTTCTTCAACTTTATAAGCACCTGTATTTTTAATTTCGCCACCTTCTGGTGTAATTACCAGTGCATTTCTATCATCTGTAAATGTACCTTGATAACCAAAGGGCTTAATTTGGCTTGTACATTCCAACCATACATCACCATTGGCTGTTGGTATATTTAATATAACGTGATTTCCTTGCATAGAAAAAATATCTTTCTCTACATTTCTTTTTTCTTCACCTGCCCATATTACTGAGTAATTTGATTTTACACCAACAGCGTCTAATAACGTTTTTGTATAGTTGGTTAAGCCTTTACAATCGCCATAACTTAATCTATCAACATCATCAGCTTTCATCGGTTTCCAGCCTCCAATACCTTCTTGTACACTTATATATCTTGTTTTCTTTTGGACATAATCATAGATAATTTTTGCCTTTTCTATATCACTTTTAGCATCTTTTACAAGATTGTTTACTTTTTGGCTAGTAGCTGCGTTTATTTTATCTTTTCCGTTTAATAAATACTCATATCTCCATTTTCCAAAGTCTTTCCAATTATTGGCTGATCCATCTGCCCCTTCTAAATGATATTTATTTGATGAAACCATTAACCAAGGCATTATGTTTCTATAGTTTGGGGCTAACTCTTCATATTTTATTGAGGGAGTATTATTGATTTCATAACTTAAAGTACTTAATTCTTCTGATTTAGAAATATTAAAATTTTCAAAATTTTTCTCTAATTTATTAATTTTAATAGCATTGGGAAAAGTAATTTTATAACTGCTTTTTAACACACTTTGATAATAATTTAATGGAAACCATCTAGGAATAAATGCCGTGTTTGAAGAAACTACTTCATATTCGTAATAAACAGTATAAGGGTACGAGATGGGAGTGTATTTGTAGTATATTAGCCTGCCATCATTAAAAAGTGAAATTCCATCTGCAGCACTTCTATCTATAAAATCACGTTTTTTAATGTCTTTTATTTTGGTTCCAGAAGCATTATAAATAGAAACTTTAACCCCTTTTATCTCATTAGATGAATCATAATAAATTTGAATTTCAGAATTTGAATCACCAAGTTTATTTAAAACTGTTACTGCTTTTTTACGAGTAATAGTCATTTTTCTTGCAGATTCTAATTCAACATCAACCATTGAATTTAGCACAACAGAATTAGCATTCTGCTTTAAATTATTAGGAATGGTCAGAATGTTTGCGTCAAAATCTTGAGAAAAAGAAATTTGAGAAATACAAATAAATACAAAAAGTAAGCACTTTTTAAAGGTCATGGTTTGTGGTGAATGTTGAGGTTTGGTGTTAATATATTGTGAATTAAAAAGCAGTTTTTAGTATGATATACTTTTTGATTATTAGTGTTTTAAGATTTGTTTTTAGTGTCAATTATAATAGTTACTGGTCCGTCATTGAGTAATTTTATTTTCATATCAGCTCCAAAAATTCCCGTTCCTACTTTTTTACCTAAGGCTTTTTCTGTGTGCAAAATAAATTGCTCATAAATTGGGGTAGCTATCTCTGGTTTTGCAGCTTTTATATATGAAGGCCTGTTCCCCTTTTTTGTACTAGCAATTAATGTGAATTGACTAACAATTATTAAATCACCGTCTACCTCAATAAGCGATTTGTTCATTATTTCATTTTCATCATTAAAAATTCGAAGATTTAGTATTTTTTTAGATAACCATTCAATATCTTCTTTTGTATCGTTTTCTGCTATTCCTAAAAGAACTAATAGTCCATTTTCAATTGACGAAATAGTTTTGTTGTCAACAGTTACAGATGCGTAACTAACTCTTTGTATTACGGCCTTCATGCTAAACTTTATTAATACAAATTTAATTTAAAGATTAAGATTGTAGGTTTCGCTGATGTTTTTTTATAAACAAATACTTATTTTACAGATTATAGTTTTCTAATTTTTATATTTCTAAACCATACTTTGTTACCATGGTCTTGCAATCCAATATGTCCTTTAGCTATTTTTCCAAAATTTTTCCAATCCTTAAATTTTGAATTGGCAACCATGTTGTCCCATTTTTCACCATGAAGTGGAAAAGTTGCTATTACTATACCATTTAAAGTTGAAGAGCCTTCATTTGTTTTGTGATTAATTTTAATAATGGATGTGTTCCATTCACCAGCAGGATTTACAACTTTTGCAGAAGGGGAAACTAAGTCGTATAAGGCTCCGGCCTGTCTATCGGTGCCGTTTTTAGCATCAGGATGTTTTTCATCATCTAACACTTGAACTTCAAGAGCAGATTCATATATTTTAGCATTTTCAACTTCTAAAACACTCCAAAATATACCACTGTTGCCACCTTCTGAAATTTTCCATTCTAACGAAAGCTCAAAATTTTCAAATTTTTCTTTAGTAATAATGTCTTTGCCTCCTTCTTCACTAGGCGTAAAAGCTAAGGTATTGTCTTGAATAGACCATTCAGAAGGCATTTTATCCATTAAATAGCCACGCCAAGCATCCATAGAAGTGCCGTCAAAGAGTGTAATCCATTCGTTCTGTTTTTCGTTATTTGTTGTGCTTTTGGCGTTAATATCTTCTGCTTGAGAAGTTTCTTTTTTATTGTTTTTACATGCTGAAAAAGCAAATACTAAAATTAAGATAATTGTTAGGTTTTTCATTAATAGATGTTTTTATAATTTAAATAAATTTATTGTTTTATGAAGTTTACTTAAGTCCTAATATTCTTTTTAACTTCTCTTTATCGATAGCAGCACCAGCAAAATCATCAAATGCTTTTTCAGTAGCTTCTATAATATGATTTTGGATAAAAACAGCACCTTCTCTAGCACCTTGTTCAGGACTTTTTATACAACATTCCCATTCCATAACAGCCCAAACATCACATTCATATTGAGTTAATTTTGAAAAAATGGTTTTAAAATCAATTTGACCATCTCCTAATGAGCGATAACGTCCAGCTCTGTCAATCCAATTGTTATAGCCTCCAAAAGCACCTTTTTTTCCTGTGGGATTAAACTCAGAATCTTTTACATGAAAAGATTTTATAAATTCATGATAGTGATCTATATAAGCAATATAATCTAATTGCTGTAATACAAAATGTGATGGGTCGTATAGAATATTTACTCTTTTATGATTGCCTGTAGCTTCTAAAAAACGTTCAAAAGTATCGCCATCATGAAGGTCTTCACCAGGATGAATTTCATAACAAACATCTACATCATTTTCATCAAATACGTTTAAAATTGGTAACCAGCGTTTTGCTAATTCTTCAAATCCCATTTCTACTAATCCTGGTGGTCTTTGAGGCCAAGGATGCATGGTGTGCCACAATAAAGATCCTGAAAAAGTAGCGTGAGATTTTAAGCCTAAATGTTTACTTGCTATCGCTGCATTTTTAACGGTTTGTACAGCCCATTCCGTTCTTGCTTTAGGGTTGTTTTTTACCTTATCAGGTGCAAAATTGTCAAACATTATATCATAGGCAGGGTGTACAGCAACCAGTTGGCCTTGTAAATGTGTAGAAAGCTCTGTAATTTCTAGTCCGTAGTTATTTATTTTACCTTTTAATTCATCGCAATAGGTTTTGCTTTTTGCAGCTTTGTCTAAGTCGATTAATCGGGTTTCCCAAGTGGGAATTTGAATGCCTTTGTACCCTAAATCACTTGCCCATTTACATAGACCATCTAAAGAGTTAAAAGGGGCATTATCTCCCATAAACTGAGCTAAAAATACGGCTGGTCCTTTTATTGTTTTCATTTTGTCTGTTATTTTAAATTTACCCAAGTATTTCCCTGTTTATGTGAATGTACGGTACTTTCAATAAAGTTAAGTCCGCGTACACCGTCATTCATTGTTGGAAATTCTCCTGAATTATATTTTTCATTTCTAATAGCTTTTGCAGCACCTAAATAGATATTGGCCATGGCGTCAAAAATTCCTTCTGGATGTCCAGGCGGTAATTTTGTGCCATCTAAGGATAGTTTAGAATTGTAAGCGTGTCCAGGTTTATAAACCTGTAAAGGTTTATTATCGGTTAATAAGTATAAAAAATTGGGATTTTCTTGTTCCCATTTTAAGGCTCCTTTATCACCGTAAACGGCTATTGACAAACCGTTTTCTTCACCTGTTGCTATTTGACTTGAGCGAATAACACCTTTGGCATTGCTGTTAAAACGAATTAAAACAGTTCCGTCAATATCCATAGCATTATCTTCATATAAATAATTTAGATCTGCCAACACAGATTTTATTTGTAAGCCTGTTGTAAATTCAATCATATTAAAAGCATGGACTCCAATATCGCCCATACAACAGCTAATCCCTGCTTTTTCAGGATCTAAACGCCATGTAGAACTGCGTTTGGATTTGTCATGAATAATTGGATTTATCCATCCTTGGTAATATTGGGCATCTACTTTTTGTACTTTTCCAATGGTACCTGATTTAATCATTTCACGCATTTGACGTGTCATTGGATATCCGGTATATGTATGCGTTACGGCAAAAACAAGATTAGAATTATCAAGTATATTTTGTAGAATTTTTGCTTCGTCATATGTAGTGGTTAAAGGTTTTTCGCAAATAACATGAAACCCATTTTCTAATAGCTTTTTAGCCATAGGAAAGTGTAAAAAGTTAGGTGTTAAAATTGAACAAACTTGAATTCTTTCTTCTTTAGGAAGTTTTAATTCTTCTTCTATTAAAGTGTTGTAATCTTTGTATATTCTATTTGTAGGTAGGTCAATTTCCTTAGCAAATTTGATGCTTTTATCATGATTTTGATTAAAAACTGCACCTACAATTTCGTAATTGTCGTTTATTTGTGAGGCCACACGATGCAATATTCCGATTAATGAGTCACCGCCACCTCCCAAAATTCCTAATCTTATTTTTTTTGGCATAATTTTATTCGTAATTTAATATATTCTAACAGTTATTCTGAGTATTCTATTTTTTCATTTTTAAATAAAAGGGCAAATATTAAAAATACTATAGCTGCAAAAATTGCTGGGAATATCCAAATATCTTTCCAACTATGTAAGCCTTCATTAATTATGTAATTGTCAGAAATTTTGCCTGCAATATAAAACCCTATCAGCATGCCAACACCATAAGTAGCCAAAGTAATAAGTCCTTGTGCAGCACTTTTATATTTTTCACCTGCCTTTGAATCTGTATAAATTTGGCCAGAAACGAAAAAGAAATCATAACAAATACCATGCAATGCTATACCTATAATTAAAACAAAAAATAAATCACCTGCGTTTCCAAAAGTAAACAATGAATATCTAATTACCCAAGCAAGCATGCCTGCAAGTATAGTTTTTTTAAATCCATATTTTTTAAAGAAAATAGGAAGCAATAGCATAAATAATATTTCTGAAAGTTGGCCTAAAGAAGCCCATGAAGTTGAATTTTCTACTTTTAGTTCGGTTAAAAAAGGACTTATATTTTGGTAGTAAAAGGCTAAAGGAATACAAATAAGTACTGACGAAATAAAGAAAATTAAAAAGTTTCTATCTTTTAATAGGGTTAGAGCGTCTAATCCTAAAATATCTGAAATTCGAGCCTTTTCATTTTTATTTACTTTAGGAGGAGTTTTGGGTAAGGAAAAACTAAATAATCCTAAAACGGCAGAGGCTATTGCTGTCATTAAAAAGGTGTAAGACAAATAACCTCTTTCTATATTTTCAATTGCATCCCATTTAAAAGCCAAACTAATCAGAGAGCCTGCAAGTATCCATCCTAAAGTACCCCAAACCCTAATTAAAGGAAATTGTTTAGTGGTGTCTTTCATTTGATTAAATGAAACTGAATTTACGAGTGCTAGTGTAGGCATATAGGCTATCATATATCCTAGTACATAAGGATAAAAGGTGTCAAATTCTGTAGTTTTTGACATTTGATACATTAACACAGCACCAATTAGGTGTAAAACACCTAGAATTTTTTCTGCATTAAAATATCTATCAGCAATAAGTCCTATAATAAATGGGGCAACAATAGCACCCCAAGATTGTGTAGAAAATGCCATGCCTGTTTGGGCACCAGTAGCACTTAAATTATTTGCCAAAAAAGAGCCTAAGCTTACAAACCATCCGCCCCAGATAAAAAACTCTAGAAACATCATAAAGGATAGTTGGAATCGTATTTTACTTGTCATTTGTATATTTTTAGTGATTTAATTAGTAGCTATATATTTTTATAAAATAATGCTATAAAGGTTACAAAACATATTGTTTATAGATATATTTTGATAATCTTCATAGGCATTGGCTTAATTTATGTGGTTGGGTTAGTCTAATGTTTTGACCGTCTTTATCAATAATTCTTTAGTGGCCTGTATTCCTTTTTCTTCACTCAAACGACTACCTTCATATTCAACACCAATAAAACCTGTATATCCAGCATCTTTCACAATTTGTAATAAACGAGCGTAATTGAGTGTGGTTTCATTACCATTGGCATCAAAATCATAAGATTTAGCACTAACTCCTTTTGCGAAAGGCATCATTTCTTTGGTGCCATTATATTTATCATATTCTTCAATACATTTTGCATTCCATTGGGCTCCGCCTTCTCTTTTTAAACAAAAATTACCAAAGTCAGGCAATGTTCCGCAATTATCCAGATCTACGTTTTTAATTACTTGTGCTAATAGAGCAGCATTAGAAGAAAGCCCTCCATGATTTTCAACAATAATATTAATTCCTTTAGATATTCCATATTCTGAAAGTAATTTTAATCCTTTTGTAGCATTTACAATCCATTCCTCTTCTGTGGTAGCACCGAATAAATTTACACGAATAGAATGACAGCCTAAAAAAGCTGCTGCATCTACCCATTTTTTATGATTATTAACAGCTTCATTTCTTTCGTTTTCGTCAGAAGTAGCTAAATTCCCTTCGCCATCTACCATAATTAGTACATTTTGAATATTATATCTATCACTTTTAGCTTTTAAAGAATCTAGAAGATTTTTCATGCCCATATTTTTTAACTCTTCAGTGTAAAGCCCTGATACATACTCTATCCCTTCAAAACCTAATTCTTTTGCTTTTTGTGCAAAGTCTAATGGATTTAAAGTCTTGTCATTAATTGCTCTATGTAAAGACCATTGGGCTAATGACAATTTGAAAAATGGATTTCTATTTTCAGTCAAAGTAGTTTTGTCTTTTTCTTCTGTTTTTTTAGTATTCTTTTTACAAGAGGTAATTGAAGTAGATACTATGAGTATCAAGGATAATGTAAATAAAATTTTTTTTATCATAATCGTTAGTTGTTTGGTTTTTCTTGAGAACGATAAAATTACAAAAGTTTCATTAGAATATTAATAATTTGATTAAATTTAGCCTTTAAAATTATTCATTACTTAAAAATATATTGCTATTTTTATTAGATAGGTACTGTGTAATTAATTTAAAATCAATCAATGACATGTTTAAAGAAAATTACGATGCTATAGTAATTGGAACGGGAATAAGTGGAGGTTGGGCAGCCAAAGAATTATGTGAAGGAGGATTAAAGACTTTGGTTCTCGAAAGAGGTAGAATGGTAAAACACGGAGAATACCCTACTATGTATGATGACCCTTGGGATATGGAATTACGAGGAAGTAATTCGGTAGAGGATCAAAAGAGACAAGAAAAACAGAGTAGAACGGGGTACACTACAAATGCCGAAAGTAAACATTGGTTTGTTGATGATATTAAACACCCATATAATGAAATTAAACGTTTTGATTGGATGCGAGGATATCATGTGGGGGGGCGTTCTATAACTTGGGGCCGTCAAAGCTATCGTTTAAGTGATTTGGATTTTACAGCCAATGTCAAAGATGGATATGGTGTAGATTGGCCTATACGTTATAAAGATATTGCTCCGTGGTATGATTATGTTGAAGGATATATTGGTGTGAGTGGAGAAAAATTAGGATTACCACAGTTGCCAGATGGCGTTTTTAGTCCACCTATGGAATTAACCTGTGTTGAAGAAGAATTTAAGGCTAAAATTGCGAGTAATTATGAGGATAGGTTACTAACCATTGGTAGAGTGGCTAACATAACAGGAAATCATAAACATAAAGGAAGAACTAATTGTCAATTTAGAAATAGGTGTATAAGAGGGTGTCCTTATGGTGGATATTTCAGTAGTAATGCCTCAACTTTACCTGCAGCGGAAATTACCGGGAATATGACCTTGCGACCTAACTCGATAGTTCATGAAATTATATATGATGCTAAGTTAAAAAAAGCAACAGGTGTAAAAGTTATTGATGCTGAAACAAAAGAATCCTATGTTTTTTATGCAGATATTATTTTTTGTTGTGCATCAGCCATTGCATCAGCAGCTATATTGATGCAATCAAAATCAGATAGGTTTCCTAATGGATTAGGTAATGATTCTGGAGAATTAGGTCATAATATAATGGATCATCATTTAGGAGCCGGAGCTAGTGCTAAGGTAGAGGGTTATGAAGATAAATATTATAAAGGACGAAGACCAAACGGAATTTATATTCCGAGATTTAGAAATTTAGGAGATAAAAAAACAGAACAAAAAAATTTTCTTAGAGGATATGGGTATCAAGGAGGTGGTGGAAGATATGGAATAAAAGAACATGTTGCTGAGCTGGCTTATGGTGCAGAGTTTAAAGAAAAAATTTTAGAACCAGGTCCGTGGAGTATGGGAATTAACGGATTTGGTGAATGTTTGCCTTATCATGAAAATAAAATGACATTAGATTATGATAAATTAGATGAATGGGGATTGCCTACTGTGACTTTTGATGCAGAATGGAAAGAGAATGAGCTTATTATGCGAGAAGATATGAAACAACAGGCTGCAGAAATGCTTGAAAAAGCAGGGTTTAAAGATGTTAGAACATTTGATAGTGTAAAAGCACCTGGAATAGGAATTCATGAAATGGGTACTGCAAGAATGGGAAGAGACCCAAAAACATCAGTACTTAATGCTTATAATCAAATTCATAGCGTACCAAATGTGTATGTTACAGATGGTGCATGTATGACCTCTGCTGGTTGTCAAAATCCATCATTAACATACATGGCCTTAACAGCTAGAGCGGCACAACATGCTGTAAAACAGTTTAAATCAAAAAGAGCTTAAAGTAATGAATAGAAGAGAAGCATTAAAAGGATTAGGTTTGTCTTTAGGTTATGTAGTTGCTACTCCAACCGTTTTAAGTATGTTACAGAGTTGTATAACAGAAGAAGCGTTGTGGAATCCTATTTTTTTGTCTGTAGAACAGGGTAAGATTTTAAAAACGTTAGTCGATTTAATTTTACCTAAAACAGATGCAACTCCAGGAGCTTTAGATGTAAATGTACCAGAATTTATTGATTTGTATATTGCAAAAACAGCTTCTGATAAAAAAAAGGTTAGCTTTAAGAAAGGATTAGATGCTATTATGCAAGAGATGGGAGTGTTAAACAAAATAAACACAGATGTAAACAAAGAATCTTGTGATATATTATTAGCAAAATATTTAAGAAGTACTCCAGAACAACAAAAAGCATTTACCAAAAAGGAAAAATTAGTTTATAATACATTAAAAGAGTTAAGAGATAGAGCGGTTTGGGCATATAAAACCAGTGAAGAAATAGGAAAGAATGTTTTAGCGTATGATCCAATTCCAGGAAAACAACAAGGGTGTATTTCTTTAGAAGAAACAAGAGGAAAAGCATGGTCATTATAGATAATTGTAAAAATGAAAGTAAAATTTATTCTATTTAATTTAGTGCTATTGTTAATTTTTAGTTGTAAAACAAAACTAGATGATAATAAAACAGTACTAAATAGTAATGAAAAAAAGGTAGAAAATTGGATTTCATTATTTAATGGTAAAAATCTGGAAGGATGGATACCTAAAATTAGAGGGTATGAGTACGGTGATAATGTCTATAATACTTTTCGAGTAGAAGATGGAGTTATAAAAGTCTCTTATGATGAATATGAGGGTGAATTCAAAGATAAATTTGGTCACCTTTTTTATAAAACTCCTTATTCTAATTATCGATTAAAACTACAATACCGTTTTGTAGGGAGTCAAATAAAAGATGGTCCAAGTTGGGCAGCAAAGAATAGTGGAGTTATGGTTCATTGTGAAGATCCAAAAATGATGGGAAAGAATCAGAAATTTCCTTTAAGTATAGAAGTTCAATTGTTAGGTGGTGTTGAGGAAGGTATAAGCAGGTCAACAGGGAATTTATGTACACCTGGTACTAATGTAATTCTAGATGGTGATTTAGTAACGGCTCATTGTACAAATTCAAGTTCTGATACTTATTATGTAGACCAATGGATAAATTTAGAGGTTGAGGTTTATAATGACTCTTTAATTATTCATAAAATTAATAATAAAGAAGTACTTAGATATTCAAAACCTCAAATTGGGGGTGCTGATCTAGATGATTACAATAATGAATATAAAAATAGAATAGGGGAACCTATTAAAAGTGGTTATCTTTCATTACAAAGTGAAAGCCATCCGGTAGAATTTAAAAATATTGAATTGTTGAAGTTATAATATGCAACATATTCCTAATAAAAGTACAACGTAAAATCTTTCAAAAAAAAGCAACTATTGACATAGTGTTTTATTGTTAGCTGATCCTAAATTATATCTATTGAACGCTAAAAAATATCAAAGTCATAAGTATACCAATAATGAGAAAAAAAAGTAATTCAACCAGACGATCATTCATAAAAAAATCTGCAGTAATTGCCACCGGAATTAGTATTATTCCTAGACATGTGATGGGGAGAGGATTTGTGCCTCCAAGTGATAAACTAAACATTGCAGCAATTGGTGTTGGAGGTAAAGGAGCAAGTGATATTACAGAATTTGCTAAAAGTCCTTATGTAAATATTGTTTCTCTTTGTGATGTAGATGATAGACAGTCTATAAAGTCGCGAGAATCTTTTCCTAAAGCAAGTTATTTTCATGATTTTAGAGAAATGTTGGATAAGGAAGATAAAAATATTGATGCGGTATCGGTATCAACGCCAGACCATAATCATGCTGTAGCTGCCTATAAAGCAATGCAAATGGGTAAACATGTTTATGTTCAAAAACCACTGACTCATGATATATGGGAAGCTAGAATGCTTACAGAAGCTGCAAAAAAATATAAAGTAGTTACTCAAATGGGTAATCAAGGAGCTTCAGGGGATGGAGTTAGGAAAATGAAAGAGATTTATGATACGGGTATAATAGGAGATGTACATACAGTTAAATGTTGGACTAATAGGGCTATTTGGCCTCAAGCTTTACAGACGCCAACAAAAAAACATAAAATTCCTAAAGGATTGAATTGGGATTTGTGGTTGAATACTGCTGAGATGCGTGATTATAATGACGCCTATCTTCCTTTTGATTGGAGAGGATGGTCAGATTTTGGAACTGGTGCTCTTGGTGATATGGCCTGTCATATTATGGATCCTGTTTACAGAATTTTACCAATTCTTTATCCTAACCAAGTAGAGTGTAGTGTTTCAGAATCTTATAAAGGGAAATTTGAAACTGCTGAATATCCAAAAAGTTTCCCTAATTCTAGTAAAATTCATTTAAGTTATCCTAGAACCGATGGTAAAGGAGTTATTAAAGTTTCTTGGATGGATGGAGGAATAATGCCAGAGAGACCTGACGAATTAGGAAATGATGAGCCTTTTGGAAACTGGGATGGTGGTGTGCTTTTTATTGGTTCTAAAGGGAAATTATTAGCTGATTGTTATGGTGCAAACCCTAGATTGCTTCCATTGTCTTTAAATGAGCAGTTTGAAGTGGAAGAAACAATTACTAGAGTGCCAGAGGGTCATTATTTACAATGGGTTAATGCTTGCAGAGCTGGATATGGAAATGCAGAAACAAGCTCTTCTTTTGATTATGCAGGACCTTTTACAGAAAGTATTTTGATTGGAAACTTAGCTCTAAAAGCATATTTTGAAGTTGATCCTGATGCTGACAAAACTAGTTTTTGGGGAGGTACAAAATATAATGGAAGAAAACGATTAATGTGGGATGCAAAAAATATGAAGGTTACTAATTTTGAACCCGCCAATAAATATGTAAAAAGAGAATATAGAGAAGGGTGGAAGCTTTAATAAGATTTTAACTAAAGATTAAAAAAAATGGCTCACAGGTTTATGAAACCTGTGAGCCATTTTTTTAGTTTAGTTTTTTATTAATTTTTTAGTTGTAATTTTTTCATCAGATTGTAATTTTACTAAATAAATAGCAGGTTTTAAATCTGATATATCAAATGTTTTATTTTGTTCAAAATTTCCTTCAAATGATTTTACCAATCGTCCAGAAATGTCATAAAGAGCTATTTTATTGGTCTGAACGTTTATTTTAAAGTAATCATTAACAGGATTAGGATATATACTTGTTAAATCATTTGAATAGACATCATCTACTCCTAAAGTAACTGTACTACTTCCGTATACTTTAAATTCACCTGGTTGTAAACTAATAGGAGCACTTACGCTAACTACATTAATAGTTGCATTGTCATTTAATAAATCATGCCAAGTACCTGTTTGTTGAAATTCAGGACTTATATTTTGAGTTGTTACACCAAAGTTACCAATAATTGTGATGTATTTTAGTTCAGGATTGGTACCATCATCCGTTAAATGTATTTTTTTAAGTCCATTGGCATTGTCAACATCCAATGAAAAATTACTGGTTTTAAAAATTGGAAGTTGTTGTTTTAGTGTAATTAACCGAGACCAAGTATTGTAAATATCTTTTCGGTCGGGGTTATCAAAATAGTTCCATAATATGGGTTTATTACCAGTTCTTCCTCCTTCTTCAATACTAATGTCGTAACCTAATTCACCAAATTGCCAAATCATTTTTGGACCAGGGATAGTAAAATAAAAAGCACCGGCTAATTCCATTCTATCTAAAGCAGTGCTTAAATCAGTAATGTCATAGCTGCCGCCTGCATTACCATATTGTAAATTTTTAAACATTAAACGTTCTTCATCATGACTTTCCATATAGGTAACATTAGCAGGTGTTGTCCATCCTCGCTCACGATAATCTATCCACGAAATATCTGATTTATTGTTTTCGTTATAGCCCATTGTGGCTTCATTATAAGTTCCATTTAAATTGCTCCATAACATAATGCCTTTACCTTCATTTAAACGGTAGTTTACCCATTCAGTCTCTTCTGAATTATCTCCTAAGTGTTCAAAAATAACATAAAAGTCATTGTCTGCTTCCCATTGATAGTCTGCATATGTTTTTAGTACTTCAACTCTGTCTGCTTGATAGCTACCTGTACAAGCTTCGTCACTATCAGTACAATTTTGAGTGAATCCTTTGGTTAAATCCCATCTAAAACCATCAATTTTATATTCATTAATCCAGTATTGAGTAGTACGTTTTACATATTCTCTAGTGGCTTGTGTGCTGTGGTTAAAATCATTAAATACACTATAGGTATGAGTAGCAATTGGATTAAAAAAAGGATTGTCGGTACTTGCTTGTCCGCCATAACCACCATTACTAGTATTCCACATTCTATAATAAGGGTTTTGTCCAGTGGCATGGTTGTAAACTACATCTAAAATTACAGCAATACCTCTAGAGTGGCATTCGTCTATAAATTGTTTAAAAGCTGTTGACGTTCCATAATATTTGTCTAATGCCATATGAAAAGAAGGGTTGTATCCCCAAGATTCGTTCCCGTCAAATTCGCTTACGGGCATTAATTCTATGGCATTAATACCTAATTCTTCAAGGTAATCTAATCTTGCTTTTATAGCATCAAAACTATGTAAGCTATCAAAATCTCTTATTAATAATTCGTAAATAACCAAATCGGTTTTTGCTGGTGGTTGAAAATTTGTGGTTTGCCATGAATATGGAGTGTCGCCAGTTCTTAACACTGTTACAGCGTGGCTTGTTTGTCCTGAAGGATAGGCTGGAAGGTTTGGGTATGTAGTACTATTTATATATTGGTCGTTGTTTTCATCTAAAATAAGTGTAGAATATGGATCTGCTATTCTAATTGCTCCATCAACCAAATATTGATAGAGTATATTTGTTTGTGGTGTTAAACCAGTTAATTCTATCCAAAAACGCTCTTTTGAGCTGTCTTTTTTTAATAGGTAGTTGGTATCATCTCTAGTCCAATTGTTCATTGTACCTATTAGGTTTACAAATTGTTTTCCAGGAGCATACAGAACTAAAGTTGCTTTGGTATTGTCAGTAGAATCATAGTTAATTCCGTCTAACATTCCTTCAGGAACTGGAGCTTCAGTAACAGTTGGTATCGAAATTGTGCCTACATTTACAACAATATCTTGAGATTTTTTATCACCTGTTCCATCTTTAGCTTTTACTAAAAAACCGATACTTGTTAATCCGGTTTTATTATAAAAAGTACTTGGAGTGAAAGTAATAGAATAACTAGTACCGTTCTTAGTCATTTTTTGAGATTCATTAGAATTTGACCAAGTACCATTTGTGGGGGAGTTTATCTCAGTACCACTTGCAGTTGCCCATGCCCATAGGTAAATATCTGTTACGCCCCATGCAGAAGGATCTACATTGGTAATAGTTATAGTGATCTCATCTGTTTCTGCAAATGGTGAAGGAGTAATGGTATAACTTACATTTTGTTGCTGTGAAAAAACAATATTGGTTATAAATAATAAAATGAGTAAAATTTTTTTCATACACTGAAATTAAAAATTTTAAAAAGTAATAAAAGGCTGTTCGTGTTTGTGCGAACAGCCTTTAAGCTTATAAATTAAGTAATTAATTGGATAATGTTATTGTTTTATCAACAGTATTAACTGTTAAAAAATAAGATCCAGATGTACCGACGAATGCAAAGTTACTGTCACCATCATTCGCATTTTCAAAATTGCTGTCGATAGTGTAGCCAGCATCTTCATAGTAAGGGAAGTTTTGTCCAGAATCCCAATCATCTTTTACAGTGAAAAATCTAAAATTATTATCAGCACCTCCATTATTTTGAAAATTAACATATCCAGAATAAACACCATTTCCATTACAAAATAGTTGAACAGGAGTTGCCCATCCCCAGCCAGCATCAGGAACACCAGCACCTACTAACCATAATTGCTCATAATCACATCCGGCTATAGGTTGTGGGTCACTAAGAGTAATCTTTTTATCGATAGTGTTAACTTCAAGGTAGTAATATCCAGAAGTTCCTGTAAATGCAAAGTTGCTATCACCATCATTGGCATTTTCAAAATTGCTGTCTATAGTATAATTATCATCTTCAAAATAAGGGAAGTTTTGTCCAGAACCCCAATCATCTTTTGTAGTAAAGAATCTGAAATTATTATCAGCACCTCCATTATTGTTAAGTTTTACATTGCCTGAGTAAATGCCATTTCCATTACAAGCAAGTGCAACAGGAGTAGTCCATCCCCAACCAGCATCTGTAATACCTGCACCTACTAACCATAATTGATCAAAAGTACAATTAGCTTCAGATGTTACATATAACGTAATGTTTAAAGGAATAACTGTTGATTCTAATTCATGGTATTCACCTAACTTAGACACTACTTTTACTTCTGCATCGATAGGAACTCCTTGCTCAAAACCGAGGCTGATAAGATAGTTATTAAGTTCTTCAGCAGTAAATACTTTTTGAAGATTACTACCTCCATCAATAGGCTGAGATATAGAGTTGGCAAAATTATTACCTACCATGTCTATTAATATTTGGTAGTTTGGTGCTGCATCATAACCGAAATCTGGTTTTGTCCAAGATATAGTAAGAGCGTCTGAAGATGCATTTTCTTTCTCTAAAACTACAGTAGTAGAAGATAAATTTGCTGAAAGAGTTGCATTTGAGTTTAACATAGTTAAGTCACGATCTTCACAACCACTCAAAACTATTGGAATTGTTATCAGTATTATTAATTTATTAATTAAGTTTTTCATCTTTGTCATTTTTTTATGATTAATAACCATCATTTTGAGTAAGATTTGGATTTGCGTTTATATCAGTAGATGGAATTGGGAAAAGATTTAGATATGAAGGTGTGCTTGTGCCATTAATTACGCCACCTTTCCATGGCCATACATAGTCTCCAGAGGTAAATTTTCCATATCTTATTAAATCTGTTCTACGATGACCTTCCCAATATAATTCTCTGGCTCTTTCATCTAAGATAAGGTCTAGGTCAATTGAACTTACTTGAACGGGACTATTAGCTCGTGTTCTTAGTTCGTTTATATAGCCTATAGCTGTGGCTTCATCTCCTCCAGAACCACCTCTTAAAACAGCTTCAGCATAAATTAAGTATACGTCAGCTAAACGGAATAATGGAAAGTCGGTATCTGTAAAATTACCACTGTCATCAGAACCTGCATTACCAGCTCTATCTACATTTTTAAATTTAGTAATGGCATATCCTTCTGTAAAAGTTGGGATATTAGCAATTTCTAAATTTTGTCCATCGGTATGGAACATTGCTCTAGAATCTGCTAATGGGTCAATCGAATAGGTTTGGTCAGCAGTATTAATAGTTATTTTATATAATCCGGCTGTTACATTTATATTGTTTCCATTATCTCCAAAATCGCTACCCCAAGCATTGTCAGGTCTAAATTTTAATTCAGCATCAGGTAATTGGTAATAAGCTTGGAGTACATTTGCGGTTCCAGTTTGATAAAGTGTTAAGTCAGGTTGACCTCCCCAATCGGTAAGATCACCTACTATACCCCAATTTGAAGGAGCTCCTATAGCATTGTTCGCTGCTGTAACATTAAAATCGTAATTAAATAAATTTACTAATGAGCTAGTAGTACGGGTACCTCCCCAACCACTATTAATTCCAAAATCGGTTGCAGACATAGTACCACCAACAGCGGCATGAATTAAAAAGGTAGTTCCACCATAAGTTTGTGTATGTAATCCATCAAAAGCGATAGGGAAAATTACCCCATTTGCTGTGTGATTGTCTGCTAAAAATAAATTTTCATAATTAGATTCTAAGCTAAAACCTGCATTTATCACTTTGTTAGCATACGTAATGGCTTCAGTATATTTGGCTTCTCCTGTATACACTTCAGCATTTAAATATAATTTAGCTAATAAAGTCCATGCAGCCGCTTGATCTGCTCTAGCATATTCGTTTGACTTTGGAGCTATTAATTCGTTTTCTATAGCTAACAATTCACTTTCTACATAATTGAATAGGTCAGCTCTACTTATCTGTTCTGGAGTCCAATATCCAACAGGGTCATTCTCATCAGTAAAAGGAACGTTTCCAAATAAGTCAAGAGCATGATAGTAGCTCAACGCTCTTAAAAAACGAGCTTCTGCACGATAAGTATTTACTTCTGTTAATAAAGAGCCTTCAACACCTCTACCACTTAAAAGGTCTGGTGTAGTTTGGTTTAAAAATGTATTACACGCTTTTATTTGATAATAAATTCTATTATACAACGCTGTAATAAACTCATTACTAGAATTCCAATCTTGTTCGTGATAATCTGGTAAACTACCATCAGCCCAGCCAATAACTGCTTCGTCTGTGGTTACCTCTTGAGCCAACCAATATTGTCTTAAATATTGGCTAAAACCTTCGTCAATACCTGATATGTCTGGTAAACCCGCAGGCCCTTGTTGACCACTAATTGCTAAACCAGCATATAATTTGGCAAGTACCTGTTTGTATGCAGAAGGGTCGTCAAATACTTCGTCAGCTAAAGCGATATCATCATCACTAGGTAACGTGTCTAAATCGTTTAAACATGATGTTAAGGTAAATAAACCTAACACTACACTTAAAATGGTTATTTTAAAAATATGTTTTTTCATCTTTATCTATTTAAAAGTTTAAATTAAGACCTAATGTGTAGATTCTTGGTCTAGGATAAATATTATAATCTATTCCTCCAAAAACTTCAGGGTCTAAACCTTCGTAATCGGTAATTGTTAATACGTTTTGTACTGTTGCATTTAGTTTAAGATTAGTACCTTCACCAAATACATTGTTAAAGTTATAACCTAGGCCTACATTGTCTAATTTTACAAAAGATGCATCTTGTACATAATAGTCAGATAAATATCTTTCTGTACCACCATTTACAAAACCAGTTTCTAAAATGTTTTCTACACCATTTGAAATAACATCAGGGAAAGCTGTGTTTAATAAATTAAGTTTAAAGCCTAAATTAGAATCTACATTATTATAAACATAGTTTCCAAAACTTCCTCTCCAAGACATAGTGAAATTCCAGTTTTTATAATTTAAGTCGGTAGCAAAACCTAGTGTTATATCAGCATTTGGGTTTTTGTATCTATATCTGTCATCCAATGTGATTGAACCGTCACCATTTCTATCAACATAGACATCTTCTAGTGGTTTTCCGTTAGCATCATAAAC
Source organism: Aureibaculum marinum (assembly GCF_003813905.1). Classification (GTDB taxonomy): domain Bacteria; phylum Bacteroidota; class Bacteroidia; order Flavobacteriales; family Flavobacteriaceae; genus Aureibaculum; species Aureibaculum marinum. The sequence continues at coordinate 440,906 of NZ_RPFJ01000002.1, read as the reverse complement.
CTGCTCATATACATAGAATGTGTTAGGAGCGTAGCCTACAGAATGAATTTGTACATTGTTACCAACACCACCAGATATTCCACCGGTAGGCTCTCCTTCATAATCTGCACTTTCATTTGTTGTTAATTTTGTAATTTCACTATCATTCCAAGCACCATTTAGACTCAATGTTAAATCTAAATCATCAGTTTGAATAGGAATTAAATTTAAAGTCAGTTCAACCCCCTTGTTCTCTAAGTTACCAATATTTGCATAGTCAGCGTTTGATAGTGCTGAGCCTGCTGGGAAAGATATAAAGTTTAGTAAATCAGTGGTTTCTCTAAAATAACCATCAATACTACCGTTAATTCTATCATTAAAAAAACCAAAATCTAAACCTAAATTGTAAGTTGTTGTTTCTTCCCATTTTAATGTAGTATTATAACGTTCAGCTCTGTATGTAGATAAAAAACTGTTGCCAAATTGATATTGAGCTGTGTTTGTACTTAGCAAATATGTTGCTAATGATGGGTTAGAAACACCAATATCTTGTTGCCCTGTAACCCCCCAACCTAATCTAAGTTTTAAATCAGAGATTGTATTGGAGTCTTGTAAGAATGATTCTTCATTCATTTTCCAAGCAAATGCAGCTGATGGAAATTTCCCCCACTTGTTATCTCCTCTAAACCTTGAAGAACCATCTGTTCTATATGTAAATGTAAATAAATATTTGTTTGCCAGTGTATAGTTCAATCTACCGAAGAAAGATTGCAAGTTTAATACATTAGAATAGTCAGTAGTTTCACTAATGCTTTTGTTTTGTAAATTACTAACACTTTCACCTTCATTTAAAAAGTCTTGATAAGAATACCCTGCCATTACATCAATTTTACTATCAATAGATTCTATATATTTTATATAGTTAAGATAAAAATCTAATAATTTATTCTCTTTGTCTTGATTGTAAGTAGACATGTTACCAAGATTGGTACCGTCTGCTAATTCAGTAGTAGCAGAATTGAAGATGTTGTTATGACCATGAGAGCTCGATTTATCAATACCTAAATTAAGATTTGCTCTTAAATCTGGTAAAAAGTGCATTTTATAATCGAACTGAATGTTTCCTATAAAACGTTTTACACTAGATTCATTTCTTCGTTGTGCTAATAGAGCTACTGGGTTTCTAGGAGCACCAGTTTGAATAGCTCTACCGTCAACAGGATTTGTCCATTCGAAGAAACCGCCAAAAGGTAAGCTGTCATCGTAAATAGATTGAGTAGGGTCAAATGAAATTGCATTTCCTATTGCTCCATTGTCTGCAAAACGATTGGCTATTAAAGACGCTTTTGTATTTACGTCAATTTTTAGCTTATTGTCAAACAATTTAGTACCCATATTTAAGGAGTAGGTTGCTCTTTCTAATTTTGAGGTTTTTAGAGTACCATTTAAATTGGTATATCCCATAGAACCTCTAACATTAAATTTATCACTACCTCCAGATAAGCTTATATTATGATCAGTACCTAAACCAGTTTTAAAAATTTCTTTTTGCCAATTTGTTTCACTATTTCCAAGTAAGGCAATATCAGAAGGTAATCCATTTGCATTTACGTACGCTTTAAAGTCTGTTGCAGACATGGCATCTATAAATTCTGTGTTTTCTTGTACAGATACGTTTGCAGAATAATTGGTTTTAATACCTCCGCTTTTCCCTTTTTTAGTGGTAATAATAATTACACCATTAGAAGCTCTAGAACCATAAATAGCAGTTGCAGAAGCATCTTTTAATACACTGTAAGATTCAATGTCATTTGGATTTACAATATTTAAGGGGTTTCTTGTACCTGAAACGCCATCATTATCAATAGGAACACCATCAATAATAATTAAAGGGTTATTTGTTGCAGTTAAAGAAGAACCGCCTCTAATTCTAATTGTACTTCCGGTACCAGGAGCTCCGCCACCAGTGGTTACTTGAACGCCAGCAATTTTACCTACTAATAGTTGTTCAGGAGAAGCAATTGCTCCTTTGTTTATTTCTTCCGCTTTTACAGAAGATACAGAGCCTGTAGCGTCTTTTTTGGTAGTAGTACCATAACCAATAATAACAACCTCTTCTAAAGTTTGTGCAGCTTCTTCTAATGCTACATTTATGTCGGCATTAGAATTTATAGTTACTTCAAAATTCTTAAATCCAACAAATGAAAACACCAGTATATCACCAATATTAACATTGTCTATGGCGTACAAGCCATCAAAATCAGTAACTGTACCATTGGTTGTACCTTTTACAATAACATTTACACCAGGCAATTCAGTTCCTGTGCTTTGTTCGGTTACTTTTCCTTTTATACTAATTTGAGCTATCGCAATTAGTGGAAAAAGAAATAATATGCCAAATAGGGCATTCTTAAAATTTCTCATTTAATTTAATTTGAGTTAATACTATTTAAATTCATACTTTTACACTTCACATGGTAAAGTTACCCCCTTAACATTAAATTAACAAAAGTGAAACGTTACGAAAACGGTTTCGTGTTGATAACTTTTTGTGTTTATTGTTATTTTTAGATATAAAAAATGTTAATCTGTAAAAAAAGAGGGTAAAAAAAGAGGGTTTTTTAATAAATTAACAATGGGGCGTAAAATTACATTAAAGGATATAGCTAAAGAATTAGAGGTGTCAACTTCAACAGTATCAAAGGCTTTAAACGATAGTAATGAAATTAGTGAAGAGTTACGTGAGAAAATAAAAGCTTTTGCTGATTTTTATAGGTACAGACCTAATATGACAGCCTTAAAGTTGAGGAATAAAAAAACTATGGTTATTGGTGTTATTATTCCTGAAATTGTGCATCATTTTTTTTCTGAAATTATTTCAGGTATAGAAAAAATGGCTAATGGTAGAAGTTATAATGTAATGGTTTGTGTGTCTAGTGAATCATATGAAAAGGAGAAATTAAATTTAGAGATGCTGTCAAATGGAAGTGTTGATGGGATATTGGTTTCTATAGCTAAAGAAACGCTTGAGTTGGGTGAGTTTGACCATTTTAAAGAATTGGAAGATTATAATATTCCATTGGTTTTATTTGATAGAGTTTCAGATGAAATTTATTGCGATAAAGTAGTTGTTGATGATGAGGCATCTGGCTATAAAGCTACTAAGTATTTTATGGATATTGGTCGAAAGAAAATTTGTATTTTATCCACACCAGATCATGTAACAGTTGGGGCATTACGAACAATTGGATATAAAAAGGCAATACAAGATTCGGGTCTAGAAATTGATAACCGACTAATTTTTAAAGTAAATGATAAAACTGAGATATACTCACAAATTCAGACGTATTTAAATAGTTTGGACGAATGGCCTGACGCCATAGTAGGTGTGAATGAAATTTATGCAGCTATTGCATTAAAAGTTACTAAAGAAAAAGGTTTTAAAGTTCCAGATGATGTTGCTGTTTTAGGGTTTACAGATGGATTGATTTCGCAATTTTCTACACCAGCTATAACTGCAATGGTACAGCACGGTTATTTAATTGGAGAGCAGGCTGCAAGTCTTTTATTAGATAGAATACAGAATAAAAAAGACAATGAAAACTTTGAGACTGTGGTAATTTCTACAGATTTAAAGATTAGAGAATCGACAGAAAAAAAATTAGAATAATTAAATTCTAAATAAAAATTTATATCTTTGAAGCGTAAAACAAAGGTTTTACAATACATTTTATACTTCACACACATTGATTGATTTGGGCTTTTTGTCTAAACAAATAAGTCTAAATCTGGTTCATTAAATAAACTAACGCTTTTCGTTGGTTTATAATCTTGTTTATACATTTTTATGGAAAAAAAGAAACTAAGTTTCTTACAAATCTGGAACATGAGTTTTGGATTTCTAGGAATTCAAATGGGTTTTGCATTACAGAATGCTAATGCAAGTAGAATCTTACAAATTTTTGGTGCTGATGTTCATGAACTTTCGTGGTTTTGGATTATTGCACCATTAATGGGATTGGTTGTACAACCTTTGGTAGGTCATTATAGTGATAAAACTTGGGGTAAATTTGGTAGAAGAAAACCTTATTTTTTAGTTGGAGCTTTGTTGGCTTCTATTGGTTTGGTATTGATGCCTCAAGCAGATTTATTTATTGCCTTTTTACCAGCTTTATGGGTAGGTGCAGGTTTTTTAATGATTATGGATGCCTCTTTTAATGTTGCAATGGAACCTTTTAGGGCTTTGGTTGGAGATAACTTAAGAACAGATCAAAGAACAGCCGGATTTAGTGTTCAAACTGCATTGATAGGTTTTGGAGCAGTAATAGGTTCTTGGCTTCCTTATGTTTTAACCAATTGGTTTGGGGTTTCTAACCTGTCAGAAGAAGGTAGTGTTCCGTTAAATTTAATTCTATCTTTTATTATTGGTGCAATAATTTTGGTGGGTTCAATTTTGGTAACCATTTTTACAACTAAAGAATACTCTCCAGAAGAGTTAGAGCAGATTGAAGCTGAATTAGCAAAAGATGAGATTGTTGAGAAAATAGAAGAAGAAAAAAAATCTGGTCTTTTAGATATTTTTGAAGATTTTAAAAAAATGCCTCTAACCATGAAGCAACTAAGTTTAGTGCAGTTTTTTTCATGGTTTGGTTTGTTTGGAATGTGGGTTTTTTCTGTTCCAGCAATAGCACAGCATATTTACGGATTGCCAGTATCAGATAGCAGTAGTGAAACCTATCAGAATGCAGGAGATTGGGTAGGTATTCTTTTTGGAGTTTATAATTTAGTTTCTGCCATTTTTGCTTTTACGCTACCCTACATTGCAAAAAAAATTGGAAGAAAAAAGACGCATTCAATATCACTTATTATTGGAGGAATAGGGCTAATCTCAATATACTTTATGCCTAATGAGGATTGGCTAATACTTTCTATGATTGGTATTGGTATTGCTTGGGCTAGTATTTTGGCAATGCCCTATGCAATTTTAGCAGGTTCTATTAACCCTAAAAAGATGGGAGTTTATATGGGTATTTTCAATTTTTTTATAGTAATACCTCAAATTATAAATGCCTTAATAGGAGGTTTATTAGTGAAAAATTTATATAACGATCATGCCATTTTTGCATTGGTAACTAGTGGGATAAGCTTTTTAATTGCAGCATTATTAGTAACAGTAGTAAAAGATGTAGATGATAAAACAAGTGAATCAATAGTAAATAAAAAATAAAAATAAATGAATAAAAAGGGATTTATATTTGACTTAGACGGTGTAATTGTTGATACTGCAAAATACCATTATTTGGCGTGGCGTGATTTGGCTAATGAATTAGGTTTTGAATTCACTATTGAGCAAAATGAAATGTTTAAAGGTGTAAGTCGAAAAAGATGCATGGAAATTTTACTAGATATAGGTGGAATTAAAGCTACACAAGAACAATTTGATAATTGGATGGTTGAAAAAAATGAAGATTATTTAAAATACATTGAAAAAATGGATGAATCTGAAATTCTACCAGATGTAAACCGAGTGTTAGATTTTCTAAAAAAACACAATATGTCAATTGCATTGGGTTCGGCAAGTAAAAATGCACAACCTATATTAGAGAAAGTAGGGTTGTTATCTTATTTCGATACTATTGTAGATGGTAATAATGTAACAAAAGCAAAACCTGATCCTGAAGTGTTTTTATTAGCGGCTGAACAGTTAGGTGTAAAACCTAATAATTGTGTTGTTTTTGAAGATGCTGTTGCAGGTATAAAAGCAGCTAATAGTGCAGCGATGATAAGTATTGGAATTGGAGATAAAAATGTACTGTCTGAAGCTACATATAATTTTAATGATTTTACTGAAATGAATGTTGACTTTTTAGAAAGATTAATAACTAACTAAAATTAGTTACCAAATCATTATTTCAAGTAAAAAAATAATATCGAAAATTGATTAAAACTATGAACCTAAATTATATAAAACCAAATGCGTGGTCTATTATAGAAGAAGGATTTGATCCTGAAAATGTAAAATCTTCTGAAAGCTTATTTAGTATAGGTAACGGAGCTATGGGACAACGTGCTAATTTTGAAGAAACGTATTCTGGTCCTACTTTTCAAGGAAGTTATATTGCTGGTGTTTACTATCCCGATAAAACAAGAGTAGGTTGGTGGAAAAATGGATATCCTGAATATTTTGCAAAAGTACTTAATGCTCCCAGTTGGATTGGTATTAATGTCTCTATAAATGGGGAACCTTTAGACTTATTTAACTGCAAAAAAGTTGAAAATTTTAAGAGAGAACTCAACATGAAAGAAGGATGGTTGTCTCGAAATTTTAAAGCTACACTAAACAACGGCATAGAAATTCAAGTAAATATTAAGCGTTTTTTAAGCTTAGAGTTAGATGAAGTTGGAGCAATCTCTTATTCGGTTACACCGCTTAATCAAAAAGTAAATGTTTTATTTGAACCTTATTTAGATAGTGGAATTACTAACGAAGATTCTAATTGGGATGATAAATTTTGGAACACAACAAATGTTTTAAAAGACGAAGAGCAAGGTTTTATTGAAGCACATACTATGAAAACAAATTTTCATACTTGTACTTTTATGGAATCTCATTTGTTTCTTAACAATAAATCTTTACAACTAAATAGCGTAGTTAGAAAAAAATCTCAATTTCTTTCTTTTATGTATGAACAAGATGTAAAAGAAAATGAAACATTTACCATTCATAAGTATGGTGGGTATACTGTGGATAGGAATCGCCCTAAAAATGAATTAATCACTGCAGCAAAAAATGTTTTAAAACAAGCAGCAAAATTAGGTTTTGAAGAACTTTTAATGTTGCAAAAAAAATCATGGAAAGCGATTTGGGAAATGGCAGATATTACCATTGAAGGAGATGTTAAAGCTCAACAAGGTATTCGATTTAATATTTTTCAGCTAAATCAAACCTATTTAGGTAAGGATTCTCAATTAAACATTGGGCCTAAGGGGTTTACAGGAGAAAAATATGGTGGTAGTACCTATTGGGATACCGAAGCATACTGCATTCCATTTTATATGTCAACTAAAGACCAACAAGTAGCAAAAAGCTTGTTAAAATATAGATATAATCATCTTGATAAGGCTATTGAAAATGCAGAGAAATTAGGCTTTAAAAACGGAGCTGCATTGTATCCAATGGTAACTATGAATGGTGAAGAGTGCCATAATGAATGGGAAATTACGTTTGAAGAAATACATAGAAATGGGGCCATAGCTTTTGCTATTTTTAACTATTGCAGGTATACAGGAGATTATAGTTATATCCCTGAAAAAGGATTAGAAGTACTTATTGCAATTGCAAGATTTTGGCATCAACGAGCTAATTTTTCAACAGCTAAAAATAAATATGTAATTCTTGGGGTTACCGGTCCAAATGAATATGAAAATAATATAAATAATAATTTTTACACAAATTACATTGCCAAATGGTGTATAAATTATACCCTTGAAAATATAGAAATTATAGCCAAAGATTTTAAAGCTGATTATGATAGAATTGTAGATAAAACAAATATTTCCGAATCAGAATTAGCTCAATGGAAAGAAGTTGCCGAGAATATGTATTTTCCTTATTCAGAAGAGCTTAATATATATTTACAACAAGACGGGTTTTTAGATAAAGAATTAATAACGGTAGCCGATTTAGATAAATCTCAGCGTCCAATAAATCAAAAATGGTCATGGGATCGTATTTTGCGTTCTCCATATATAAAACAAGCCGACGTTTTACAAGGTTTTTACTTTTTCGAAGACCATTTTACTACAGAAGAATTAGAACGTCATTTTAATTTTTACGAACCATTTACTGTTCATGAAAGTTCACTTTCGCCTTGTATACATAGTATTCAAGCGGCAAAATTAGGCCGTATGGATCAAGCTTATGAATTTTATTTACGTACTTCTAGATTAGATTTAGATGATTATAATCATGAAGTTGAAGAAGGACTACACATTACTTCTATGGCAGGTACTTGGATGAGTATTGTTGAAGGCTTTGGAGGTATGCGTGTTAAAAATGATATGTTATCATTTGAAACAAAAATTCCTAAGCAATGGAAATCATACTCCTTTAAAGTAAATTTTAGAAATAATATTATTAAAGTAAATGTACATCAAAATGAAACAAATTTTGAATTGCTTGAAGGTGATGAGCTAACTATTTTAATGAATAACAAACCAATTAAGGTTAAAAAAAATAATTTTTAAAAACAAAAAAAATGAAGGCAGTTATTTTTACTCTTACGTTATTACTATTAGTGTTTAGGCCTGTTAAAGCTCAAGAATTAAAATCTCCCAACGGAGAAATGCGTATGCAGTTTTCTCTTAAAAATAATGGTACACCAACATATCAATTATTTTATAAGAATAAAGAAGTTATAAAAAAAAGTAGTTTAGGATTAGAGTTAAAGAATGATAAAAAGTCGTTATTAAACGATTTTGAAATTACTACATCAGAAACTTCTACTTTTGATCAAACTTGGACACCAGTTTGGGGAGAAGAGAAAGAAATTAGAAATTACTATAATGAGCTAGCGGTTACCTTAACACAAAAAGAAACGGAAAGAATAATGCGTATTCGTTTTCGTCTATTTAATGAGGGGTTAGGGTTTCGTTACGAATTTCCAGCTCAAAAAAACTTAGTATATTTTGTTGTAAAAGAAGAAAGAACTCAGTTTGCTATGACTGGAGACCATACTGCATTTTGGATACCAGGAGATTATGACACTCAAGAATATGACTATACAGAATCTAGGTTGTCAGAAATTCGTGAAAAATTTGATGCCGCAGTTACAGGAAACGCTTCTCAAGAACAGTTTTCTAAAACAGGAGTGCAAACAGCTTTAATGATGAAAACAGACGATGGTTTGTATATTAATTTACATGAAGCTGCTTTAATTAATTACTCTTGCATGCATTTGAATTTAGATGATAAAAATATGATTTTTGAATCTTGGTTAACTCCTGATGCTAATGGAGATAAAGCATATATGCAAGCTCCTACAAAAACTCCATGGAGAACAATAATGGTAAGCGATGATGCACGTGATATTTTAGCTTCAAAAATGACTTTAAATCTTAATGAACCGAATAAAATTGAAGATACTTCTTGGATAAAACCTGTTAAATACATTGGTGTTTGGTGGGAAATGATAACAGGTAAAAGTTCTTGGGCATATACAGATGAGTTGCCATCTGTACAACTTGGTATAACTGACTATTCTAAAGTAAAACCAAATGAGACCCATGCAGCAAATAATAAAAAAGTTAAAAGATATATAGACTTTGCTGCAGAACATGGTTTTGATGCTGTTTTGGTAGAAGGGTGGAATCAAGGCTGGGAAGATTGGTTTGGAAAATCTAAAGATTATGTATTCGATTTTGTAACTCCTTATCCTGATTTTGATGTGCAAGAAATACATGCCTATGCAAAATCAAAAGGTGTTGAAATGATAATGCATCATGAAACTTCTAGCTCTGTTAGAAATTATGAGCGTCATATGGATAAAGCTTATCAGTTTATGAAAGATAATGGGTATAACTCTGTAAAAAGTGGTTATGTTGGTGATATTCTTCCTAGAGGTGAAAAACATTACAGCCAATGGATTATAAACCACTATCAATATGCCTTGGAAAAAGCTGCTGATTATAAAATAATGGTAAATGCTCATGAAGCAGTTAGACCAACAGGAATTTGTAGAACGTATCCTAATTTAATAGGAAATGAATCTGCACGTGGAACGGAATATCAAGCGTTTGGAGGGTCTAAACCAAACCATGTTACAGTGTTGCCTTTTACAAGGTTAATTGGCGGGCCAATGGATTATACTCCCGGAATTTTTGAAATGGATATCAGTAAATTTAGTCCTAATAACAATTCTTATGTTAATAGCACCATTGCTAATCAGTTAGCTTTATACGTAACTATGTATAGTCCGTTACAAATGGCTGCAGATTTACCAGAACATTACGAGAAATTTATGGATGCTTTTCAATTTATTAAAGATGTTGCTTTAGATTGGGATAAAAGTATTTATTTAGAAGCTGAGCCTGGTAAATATATTACCGTAGCAAGAAAGGAGAAAGGAAGCAGTAATTGGTTTATAGGTAATGTAAATGGATACGAAGCGAGAAAATCTACCATTAAATTTGACTTTTTAGAAAAAGGTAAAAAGTATATTGCTACCATTTATGCCGATGCCAAAGACGCTCATTATAAAACTAATTCGCAAGCATATACTATAAAAACAAAAAGAATAACTAGCAAATCGAAATTGTCTCAATTATCAGTTCCAGGAGGTGGTTATGCGATTAGCATTAAGCAAATAAAATAATAGTTGATTGAAATTTTTCTTTAAGTATTTTATTTATTACTAATTAAAAGACTAGATTTATGAATTGTCAAATTAAAAAATTAATTATTCTAGGTCAAATTTTTCTGTTTATGAGTTTAAATATAACTGCTCAAATTGAACGAGTAGAGCCGTTAAATTGGTGGGTCGGATTTAAAAATAATAATTTACAATTATTAGTAAAAGGAAAAAATATAAGTAATGCCATTCCAAGTATTATTTACGATGGTATTCATATAATGAGTATAGAAAAAGGTTCTAGTCCAAATTATTTATTTCTAAATTTAAAAATTGAGAAGGATACCAAACCTGGTAAATTTGACATTGTATTTCATCAAGATAATAACGAACTTAAATATAAATACGAATTAAAAGGTCGTAAAAAAAATGCTGAAGATTTTATCGGTTTTAATAGTTCTGATGCTATTTATTTGATCACACCAGATCGTTTTGCTAATGGAAATGAAGTAAATGATCAGGTTTCAGGATTAAAAGATCAAACCCTAAATAGGCAGCAAGATTATTTTAGACATGGAGGAGATATAAGAGGAATTATAAATCATCTAGATTATATTGATGAAATGGGGTTTACGGCTATTTGGCCAACTCCATTATTAACTAATGATATGTCTGAATCCTCATATCACGGTTATGCTATTACAGATTTTTATCAAGTAGATCCTCGTTTTGGTACTTTAGAAGCTTATGTTGAATTGGCTGAAAAATTGAAAGAAAGAGGTATGAAATTAATAATGGATCAAGTAGCTAATCATTGTGGAATTGAACATTGGTGGATGAAAGATTTGCCATTTGACGATTGGATAAATCAACAAGAAAATTTTCTTAAAAAGCAAATTGTTCTGAAATCAAATCATAGAAGAACAGTAAACCAAGACCTATATGCCTCTGAAATTGATAAACAATTAATGGCAGATGGATGGTTTGTAGATGCTATGCCAGATTTGAATCAACGCAATCCATTTATGGCTACATATATAATTCAAAATAGTATTTGGTGGATAGAAACATTAGGGTTAGGAGGTATTAGGCAAGATACATACCCTTATCCTGATAAAGATTTTATGTCAGATTGGGCAGGTGCTATTATGAACGAATATCCTAATTTTAGTATTGTAGGAGAGGAGTGGAGTGTTAATCCTTTGTTAGTAGGGTATTGGCAAAAAGGTGCAAATAATAAAGATGGATATAAGTCTAATTTATCATCTACAATGGACTTTCCAATGCAACATAATATTGTTGCAGCTTTAAATGAAAATGAAGAATGGGATACTGGTTTAATAAAGATATATGAAGGATTAGCTAATGATTTTTATTATCCAAGTCCTAATGATATTATGATATTTCCTGATAATCATGATATGAGCAGAATTTTTACTCAATTAGGTGAAGATATTACAAAAACTAAAATGGCATTGGCAACAGTGTTATTATTGCCTAGAATTCCTCAAATTTATTATGGTACAGAACTGTTGCTAAGTGACATAGCTAAACCAGGAGATCATGGCTTAATACGTACTGATTTTCCAGGGGGGTGGTTAGGTGATGAGGTCAATGGTTTTACTGGAGAAGGATTAAGTGATAACCAAAAGGAAATGCAAAGCTTTCTAAAAAAAGCACTAAATTACAGAAAAGGAAGTAAGGCTATCCATAGAGGTAAAACTATCCATTTTGCACCAGATAACGGAATTTATGTATTGTTTAGAGTTTTAGATGACGAAACTGTTGTTATGATCTTAAACAAAAATACTGAACCTGTGCAATTAGATTTAAATCGTTTTAAAGAAATGCGTTTAGACCAAAAACCAATGAAAAATATAATTTCTGATGAGCCAATTATTTGGAATAGTCCTTTAGAAATACTCGAAAAAGGTGTAGTACTATTAACAACTAAAATGTAATATTAAACCTTAATATTAGAGGTGTTTAGAACCTATATATTATGTCGTATCTATATAACGACAATATGAAAAGACAATTACTTTTATCGATAATTTCATTTTTGTTGTGCTTTATTTCAAATGCACAAGTGACTTTTGTGGTAAAAAAGTTTCCAAAAGATTCAGCTAATACTGATATTTATATTTCTGGCGATTTTGAAAATTGGTCAGGAGGTCAAGATAAATATCGCTTACAACGTTTGAAAAATTTTTATCTTATTACATTACCACCTCAAAAAGGAACAATTAATTTTAAATTTACTAAAGGTTCATGGAAAACTGTAGAAACTGATCAAAATAACAAAGCTATTGAGAATCGTCATTACTTATTTAATATACCTAATGATACAGTGTATGTTGAAATTAGGAATTGGTATAGAGAGGAAACTCCAAAGTCTACAGCATCTAAAAACGTAAAAGTAGTTTACAAAGACTTGTACATTCCTCAGCTTAAAAGAAAACGTAGAATTTGGGTGTATTTACCACTTGGATATGAGACTTCTAAAGAAAAATATCCTGTTTTATATATGCAAGATGGACAAAATTTATTTGATAATTCTACTGCTTTTTCTGGAGAATGGGAAGTTGATGAAATTTTAAATCGGCTTGCATTAGAAAATAAAATAAAATTGATTGTAGTAGGTATTGACAATGGATTAAATCATAGGTTAGATGAATACTCCCCTTGGAAAAATTATAAATATGGTGGAGGCGAGGGTGAAGCTTATGTAAAATTTATAGTTGAAACCTTAAAACCAAAAATTGACAGTAGTTTTAGAACCAAAAAGAAAAGGCAATATACCGCAATTATGGGTAGTTCAATGGGAGGATTGATTTCGTATTATGGAGCATTTAAGTATCCTAATATTTTTGGAAAAGTAGGGGTTTTTTCCCCTTCCTTTTGGTTCTCAGATAAAGTGATTAATTTTACTCAAAAACATAGTAAAAAAGCAAAAATTAAAGCCTATTTTTTAATGGGGACTGAAGAAGGAAAAAGTGCCATAGAAGCATTTGATAAAGTAATTGAAACTATGAAAAAAAGTGGATTTAAAAAGCAATCTTTTACGAAGAAAATGGTAGTTGGAGGTAAGCATAATGAAGTTTTTTGGAAAAGTGAATTTGAAGAAGCAATCTATTGGTTATTTAAATAAATAGATAATATGAGCAATAAAATATCAATTATAATAGTAATAGCAATGCTAATAGCTTGCAATAACAACAATAAAACTGAGCAAAAAGAAACCATGACTACAACAAGTAAACCTCATAAAAAAGTAGTTTATCAAGTGTTTACAAGATTATTTGGCAATACAAATACTACCAATAAACCTTGGGGAACTATTGAAGAAAACGGAGTTGGTAAATTCAGTGACTTTACAGAAAAAGCGTTAAAAGAAATTAAAAATTTAGGTGTTACCCATATTTGGTATACTGGCGTCCCTCACCACGATGTAATTAGAGATTATACCCAATTTGGCATTTCTAATGATGATCCAGATGTTGTAAAAGGACGAGCAGGATCTCCGTATGCGGTTAAAGATTATTATAATGTCAATCCTGATTTAGCAGACAATCCTGCCAATAGATTGCAAGAATTTAAAGAATTGATAGAACGAACTCATCAAGCTGGTTTAAAATTAATTATAGATATTGTTCCTAATCACGTGGCTAGAAATTATCAAGGATTAACAAATCCTGAAGGTGTTTTTGATTTTGGGGCCAAAGACGATAAAACGGTCGATTATGATGTTAATAATAATTTTTATTACGTGCCAGGAGAAGCTTTTAAAGTGCCTCAATGGAAAAATGGTTATCTACCTTTAGGAGGAGAAGAAAACCCAATAATTGATGGTCGATTTGAAGAGTATCCAGCAAAATGGACAGGTAATGGATCAAGAGCATCTCAACCAGATATGAATGATTGGTATGAAACTGTAAAAATAAATTATGGAATAAGCCCTGAAGGAAGAAAAGATTTTGAGGAACTACCAATTAATTTTGAAAACGAAAATTATAAAAAACATTATAACTTTTGGAAAGATAAAACAGTGCCTGATTCTTGGATGAAATTTAGAGATATTGCTTTGTATTGGTTAGAGATGGGGGTAGATGGATTTAGATATGATATGGCAGAAATGGTGCCTGTTGAGTTTTGGAGCTATATGAATTCTGCTATTAAAATGAAAAATGAAGAAGCTTTTTTAATGGCAGAAGTGTATAATCCTGATTTGTACCGAGATTATATCAAAAAAGGGAAAATGGATTATTTATATGATAAAGTACAGTTGTACGATACCATAAAAAACATTATGCAAGGGCATGGTTCTACAGACTATATTTCGGGTATTCAAAACTGGAAACAAGATATTGAACATCATATGCTACATTTTTTAGAAAATCATGACGAGCAAAGAATTGCCAGTCCTGAATTTGCAGGAAATGCTGAAAAAGGAAAACCAGCTATGGTTGTTTTAGCTACTTTAAGTTCTTCTCCAACATTGATTTATTTTGGTCAAGAATTAGGTGAGCCAGGTGCTGAAAATGCTGGGTTTGGAAGTCCATCAAGAACCTCTATTTTTGACTATATTGGTGTGCCACATTTACAACGTTGGGTTAATGATAAAAAGTTTGATGGTGGACAATCTACCCCTGAAGAAAAGGCCTTACGCGATTTTTATAAACGGTTGCTAAACTTCACTATTAATAGTTCAGCAATGATGGGAAAATATCAAGATATTCATCATCATAATCGTCAATATACAGAATGGTATAATGATAAGGTGTATTCATTTGTGAGATGGGATGCTACTGAAAAATTAATTATAGTTGCTAATTTTAACGAACAAAATCGATATGGGTTTGATTTACAAGTTCCATCAGATATTATTGAAAAATGGAATTTAAAAGATGGTAAATACCAAACAGAAGATCAAATCTATCATACAAATAAACCCATTTTAGAAGTCAAAAATAAAGTAGGTTTTATTAGAGTTGATTTTAATCCGTTAGAATCTTTTATTTTAAAAGTAAAACAATAGTATATATTGAATAACTATAGAATGTTTAAAAAGTAAAATTTACTTGTAAAATGTATAAATATCTAATAGCAGTCGCAATATCTTCCTTATTTTTAAGCTGTACTGAAAATAAAGAAAAAAATATAG
This sequence comes from Aureibaculum marinum, assembly GCF_003813905.1. Taxonomy (GTDB): domain Bacteria; phylum Bacteroidota; class Bacteroidia; order Flavobacteriales; family Flavobacteriaceae; genus Aureibaculum; species Aureibaculum marinum. The sequence goes on along the minus strand of NZ_RPFJ01000002.1, from coordinate 425,414 downwards.
AGGCATCAGTTAAACAAGAAACACCATTTGTTTGGGAGGCGGCCAACCTTTATTTTTTACTAACAGATAGATTTAGTAATGGAGATAAAACTAATGATGTTAATTTCAACAGAACTAAAGAAACTGCCAAATTAAGAGGTTTTGAAGGTGGAGATATTAAAGGAATTACTCAAAAAATAAAAGAAGGTTATTTTACAGATTTAGGTATTAATGCTATCTGGATGACTCCTATTGTAGAACAAATTCATGGAGGTACAGATGAAGGAACGGGTGTTACTTATGGATTTCATGGGTATTGGACAAAAGATTGGACTGCAATTGATCCTAATTTTGGAACTAAAGCTGATTTAAAAGAACTGGTAGAAACTGCTCATAAAAATGGAATCAGAATTTTATTAGATGCAGTAGTAAATCATACTGGACCTGTAACAGATAAAGATCCTGTTTGGCCAGAAGAATGGGTAAGAATTATGCCTCCTTGTACTTATCAAGATTATGAAAGTACCGTATCTTGTACATTAGTTGAAAATTTACCTGATATTAAAACAGAGAGTAATGAGGAAGTAGACTTGCCTCCTCAATTGGTAGAAAAATGGAAAAAAGAAGGGCGTTATGAACAAGAAGTAGCTGAATTGGATGCTTTTTTTAAAAGAACTGGGTATCCTAAATCACCTCGATTTTTCATTATTAAATGGCTGACTGATTATATTACAGAATTTGGAATAGATGGTTATAGGGTTGATACTGTTAAGCATACCGAAGAAAGTGTTTGGCAAGAATTCAGAACTGAATGCAATGTTGCCTTTGCGGAATGGAAGAAAAATAACCCAGATAAAGTAATGGATAATACTAATTTTTATTTGGTTGGTGAAGTTTATAATTATGGTATTAGTCATGGAAAAGCATTTGATTTTGGAGATAAAAAAGTCAATTATTTTGACAATAGTTTTAATGCTTTAATAAACTTCGAATTAAAATATGATGCTTCAAAAACCTATAATAGCATTTTTGAAAAATATGATTCAATATTAAAAACAAACCTGAAAGGATATAGTGTTTTAAATTATTTATCCTCACATGATGATGGGCAACCCTTTGATGCTAAAAGAAATAAGTCCTATAAAGCGGCTAATGTACTAATGCTTACACCAGGAGTCTCTCAAGTATATTATGGTGATGAGTCTGCTCGAAGTTTAATAATTGAAGGAACGCAAGGTGATGCTACGTTGCGTTCGTTTATGAATTGGGATGCCATTCAGAATAATAAAGAAACTAAAAAAATATTAACGCATTGGCAAAAGTTGGGCAAATTTAGAAATCAGCATCCTGCGATAGGGGCTGGTAAACATCAAAAAATATCGGATAAACCTTACGTGTTTTCTAGAACATTTTCTAATAGCGATTTTAATGATAAAGTAATTGTTGGGTTAGATTTGGATAAAGGAGAAAAAGAGATTGTAGTTTCTTCTATTTTTGAAGAAGGCACAATATTAAGAGATGCCTATTCAAATACTATTGCTACAGTAGATAATGGAAAAGTAAATATAAATTCCGATTTTCCAATTGTGCTATTAGAAGAAAATTAAGTGTAAAAAATTATTTCTTTAATACTAGTGAGAATTAGTTTTATTGTAAATTTATAATACATACATACTCTAAATTTTAATAAATAATAACTTTTTAATAGTCTTTATATTCATAGATTGGTTAGGGTTAACTTAAGTTAATATGGTCTTTAGTTAATGTTGATACTGCTAAAATAATTCATTATTTATTGGTGTTGTAGCAAATTCTTATGTTAATAAGGTCAAATTGTTGGTTTGCTAATTAAAAATCTTATTATAGTAAAAAATTGACCAAACCATTTTATTTGAAAGATTATTTACTAAATATGAATAGAAGATATTATATTATTACTTTTTTTAGCTGTGCTATTTGCTAGTATAAATATTGATGTCTAGATAGAAATATTTTTTTATAAACTTCCTTCTATCCATAATCAGACTTTCAAATAAGGTATTTAAACAGGTTTTATTTCCCAGCCTGGTTCATAAGTTCTTGACCATAATTTCATAGCTTCACGATTAAAAATTCTTCCAGTGTTTTCATCTACTTCAAAAGAAGAATTAATTCTTGAAGCAATGTTGGCATAGTGTGTTAGTTGTTGACTAATTACACCTTGTTCAATGGGAGAGGTGAGTGTTGCTTTTCCTCTAATTGCATCAAAAAAGTTTAACGTATGTGCTGTTGAAAGTTTTCCACCGCCACCAAGGCTATTACCAGACTCTATACCAGGAACAACATTTTCTTTTATTAATTCTCCTTTGTTATTGTAAAGTTTGTAGCCATCTCTATCAATAAATACACATCCTTTAGATCCGTAAATAATAGTTCCTCTGCCTGCTCCAAATTTGAGATATCCATTTCTACTTTGGCCATCCCATTTAATCGTTCTATTACCAGAAAACTTAAAAAATGCTTCCATAGTATCATACATTTCCCATCCGTCATCTTTATAGTGAAATTTTCCAGCAATAACATCAACACTTTCAGGATATTTAACATTTAAAGCCCAGCGTGCAATATCTAATTCGTGCGTTGCATTATTGCCCATTTCTGCAGTACCATAATCCCATCCATACCAATGCCAATTATAATCCCAAGTATTATGAGTATACGCACTTCGTGGGGCAGGTCCTTGAAAAAGGTCCCAGTCTAACCCTTCAGGAGGAGAGGTTTTTTCTTGATTAGGCACTCGCCCTCTATTATTTGTATAAAAAGCAGTTGCTTCAAAAACATCTCCAATAATGCCTTCATGTATACCTTTAATAATCTCTTTAGATTGTTCAGAGGAGCGTTGTTGATTCCCCATTTGAACCATTTTTTTATACCTCTTTTGATATGCTACTAATAATTCTCCTTCTCTAGGATTATGACTACATGGTTTTTCTAAATAAACATGTTTATCAGCTTCCATAGCCATACAGGCTCCTGGTGCATGCCAATGATCTGGTGTAGCCATAAAAATAGCATCTACTTTTTTATCGTCTATTATCTTTCTAATGTCATTTTCTAGTTTAAATTTGTTAGTTATTGCTTTTGATACAACATCAGCGGCTTTATCACGCTGACTTTTCATAACATCACATAAATATAGAAGTTCAACATTGCTATTTTTTGCTGCGATAGCACCTAAATAAGCTTGATACCTTCTTCCTAAGCCTTGTATTGCTATATGAATACGATCGTTAGCTCCAATTATTTTTGAGTAACTTTTTGCATCCATGGCATTTAAATTTGTAGTTAAGGCTATTCCGGCAGTACCTACGGCAGCTTTTTTTATAAAATTTCTTCTACTTGACATATTCTGTTGATTATAAAGGTTTGATTTTGATGTTTTTAAATGATACATGATCACCATGGTCTTGTAATAAAATTTGACCTTTTTCTAACATTCCAAAATTTGGCCATTTTACATATTTACTTTCAGAAACCAATTTTAAAAATTCATCACTACCGCGTTCATATTCTAAAACTTTCATACCATTTAACCAATGTTCTACATGGTTGTTTTTTGAAATTATATGAGCTGTATTCCATTCACCAATAGGGTTAATAGGCTTGTTAATGTCTGCTTGAATTAAATCATATAAAGAGCTTACAGTTCTACTTCCTTGATGATTGCCTAATTTAGCATCGGGATGTAAGTTGTCATCAAGAATTTGGTATTCTAGACCAATTGAAGAACCAGGACCTTTATTGATTTCTGTATCTACATAATATTTTATTCCACTATTTGCACCAGGTGTAAGTTTAAAGTCTACTTTTAATTCAAAATCTCCATAAAGCTCTTCAGTAACAATATCTCCACCATTTCTTGCTTCTTCACCACCAGAAGATAAAACGGTTAATATTCCATCTTTTATTTCCCAACCTTTTTCTGGAAAAGATTCTAGTTTAGCACCTCTCCAACCTTTTGTGGTTTCTCCATCCCAAAGTAATTTCCAGCCATTTTTCTTTTCATCAATAGTTAATTGATTTTTTGTAATTATAGGAGGAATTGATATCTCTTTTGAATAGTAGCTTAAGCTGTCTGTAAGTATTCTAATATTTTTCCAACTAATTTCAGTGCCTTCTTTTTGATTGTTATTAATACTGTGTACTTGAAGACCTATAAATCCAGAGGCAGTTTTATCATCTATTAAATGAGCTGCAGGAACATCGTTTATCCAAGTTTTTATAGTGTCTCCAATAGCTTCGATTCTGTAATGATTCCAATCGTTTTGTTTAAAAGCTTTTTGAGCTTTGGAATTATCTGTTAAGGGATTTAACCAACCTCGTCTGGCTTCATCATATATTCCTGCACTCCAGGCTCTATCAGAAGGATCAATTTCAATTTGATAACCATGTACTCTTCCATTTTGATAATAAGGAAAACTGTTTGATCTAATTTGAATTCCTGAATTCATTGTAGAGTCAACTTTAAAATCTATTTCAAGAATAAAGTCATCATACATTTTATCAGATTTAAGAAAGGTGTTTGGTGTATTTCGTACGGTTTTACCAACAATGGCGTTATCTTTAACGCTGTAAGTTGCGTCACCTCCAATAGTTGACCATCCATTAAGAGTTTTGCCGTCAAATATGTTAATCCAAGGAGTATTATCTACTTCTGTATTTTTACAATTGGTTAATGTAATGGCTATAAAAAGTAAAAATACTTTTATTATAAGTTTGTTACTGCTCATATGATATATGTTATTGGTTTAATTATAATGTATAAAGGTATGAAAATTCCATAGAGAGCATATGGATATATCATTCAAAAACGTGGTAAAATTCTTTAATTATTAGTAAAAAGAGGTGTTTTATTCTCTCTATAGAAACTATTATACTTTAAGTTGTAGAAAAAAAGTTAATTGTTAGTTTAGAATTTTACTTTTTTGTAATTAAAATTAGTATATAACTAGGCCTAATACAACCAGTATTTATGAGTTTGGTTCATTTTAGGTAAAAGCATTAGGCCTATGTGCTAATGATGTAGGTTTTAATTTTTAAAAAGTACTTATTTTTTATTTTCTACTAGCTCTAGTATCTTCTCAAAAATAGCTGTGTTTTCATATATACCAGTAAAGTGTTCTTCTCCTTTGCCATAGGCAAATACAGGAATTAACGTGGCAGAATGTCCTTTTGTAGAAAAAGAACCTTTAATAGTGTTCTTTTTATCTGGGTCAGCGGCTAAAGTATAACCACCGGTTTCGTGATCAGCAGTTACAATTACTAGCGTGTTACCGTCAGCTTCAGCAAAATCTAGTACATTACCTATAACCTTATCAAAATCTAATACTTCTGATATAATATAATCCGAATTGTTAGAATGTCCTCCCCAGTCTATTTGAGAACCTTCAATCATAAGAAAAAAACCATTGTCACCTTTAGCTTCATTTTTATTTAGATAGGAGAGAGCTAATTCTGTAGCGTTTGCTAAAAAATCATTTCTGTCTCCTGCCCAAGGCATAGCATCATCAGCTAACAGAAAACCATATTTTTCATTTTTTAATAACGTTTTGTTTTTTTTAAGATTTAAAGTGTCAATAGTAAAGTTGTTTTGTATAAAATCTTCATATAAGGATTTGTTATCTTTACGATTGAAGAAATATTTTTTACCACCTCCTGCAAAAAAATCCACTTCTGAAGTTGGTAAGGCGGTAGCTATTTCTTCTGCCAATCCTCTAGATTTTACATGAGCAAAAAAACTACCTGGAGTTGCATGAGTTATAGATGAGGTAGCAATTAAACCAGTTGCATAGTCTTTATCAGAGAGAATTTCAACAATATTTTTTATTGGAACAGTATCCATATTTACACCAATAGCACCGTTATAGCTTTTTTCGCCAGCAGAAAATGCTGTCGCACCAGCGGCAGAATCGGTAATTAAATGACTTCCAGATGATGTTTTTATTAATCCTATACTTTTAAAACGACTAAAATTTGGTTCTGTTTTTTTAGAAAAATAACTACTCGAAACTTGTGATAATCCCATACCATCACCAACCATAAAAATTATATTTAAAGGTTGATTGTTTTCAGAAGTTTTTATTTGGGTACTATTTGTAACTTTTTTTGAACTACAAGAATTAAATAATAGTATTAAAAATAAAATTGAAAAATATTTTAATTGGGCTAATTTGTTTGAAAAAGTAAGCATGGTTTTGATTTTTAAGAAAAAAATTATAGCATGCAATTTAAGAAATATTGGTCATTATAAAGGGTATTTTAGCCTTCAATTTAGGATTAATAATGTTTTGTTGATGTGGGTTTTTGAGTAAATTGTTTTGTTAAATTCTAAAAACAAAAAAGTTGTTTTTTTAAAAAGAATTGTTTTCTATAAAAACGAAGTTTTAATTTGTGATTAAATAGAAATACACTGTAGAATATTGAAAATAAAAAAAGCTTTCAAATTCTTGAAAGCTTTTTTTGTAGTAGCGGGAACAGGACTCGAACCTGTGACCTTTGGGTTATGAGCCCAACGAGCTACCTACTGCTCTATCCCGCGATATGGACGGCAAAGATACGTATAATTTAATTTTAAAAAAAACTATTTTTGATAAAAAAAAGAGTCAAGTTAAAAACACTTGACTCTCAATTATTTGAGTTAATTATATTCTGTAATTAAGAATTGTTAATTACCAAATAAACTTATTATTTGCTATAATTTATCCGTTCATTGAAATTAAAAACTCTTCATTATTTTTAGAAAATTTAATTTTTTCGCTTATAAATTCCATAGCTTCTATAGGATTCATATCTGCTAAATATTTACGCATAACCCACATACGTTGTACTGTTTTTTCATCTAATAGTAAGTCGTCTCTACGTGTACTCGATTTAACTAAGTCAACGGCTGGGTAAATTCTACGATTAGCAATATTTCTATCCAATTGTAATTCCATATTACCAGTACCCTTAAACTCTTCAAAAATAACCTCGTCCATTTTAGAACCGGTATCTGTTAAAGCGGTAGCAATAATAGTTAAAGAACCACCATTTTCTATTTTTCTAGCAGCACCAAAAAAACGTTTTGGTTTATGAAGTGCATTGGCATCGATACCACCAGATAATATTTTGCCAGAAGCAGGTGCAACGGTGTTATAAGCTCTTGCCAAACGTGTAATAGAATCTAACAATACAACCACATCATGTCCACATTCTACTAATCTTTTTGCTTTGTCTAATACAATGTTTGCAACACGTACATGTTTTTCTGCTGGTTCGTCAAAAGTAGAAGCAACCACCTCTCCTTTTACGTTACGTTGCATGTCAGTAACTTCTTCAGGTCTTTCATCAATTAACAATACAATTTGGTAAACTTCAGGATGATTTGCGGCAATAGCATTAGCTATATCCTTTAATAACATTGTTTTACCCGTTTTAGGCTGAGAGACAATCATACCTCTTTGACCTTTACCAATAGGAGAAAATAAATCGATTATTCTTGTAGAAGTTGAACTGCCTTTTTCTGCAAGATTAAATTTTTCATTTGGAAATAAAGGTGTTAAATGTTCAAATGCCACTCTATCTCTAACAATACTAGGATTTAGACCATTAATTAAAGATACTCTAATTAAAGGGAAGTATTTTTCTCCTTCTTTTGGAGGTCTAACAATACCTCTTACCGTATCACCTGTTTTTAGTCCAAATAATTTTATTTGAGATTGTGAAACATAAATATCGTCTGGAGAAGAAAGATAATTATAATCAGATGAACGTAAAAAACCGTAACCATCTTGCATAATTTCTAGTACACCTTCACTTTCAATTATACCATCAAATTCAAAATCAGGATCTCTATATTTCCCTTGTCTTCTGTTGGAGCCAGGTTGAGATTTGTTTTGTTTGTTTGTGTTCCTGTCTCTTGAACCATTTTGATTATGCTCTTTGCGAGAATTTCTATGGTTTTTAGAATTGTTATTTTCTTTTTGTTTGTTTTCTTTTGGAGCTTCTTCTTTTTCAACCTTTTTATGAGGTTGTTTAGGTTCAGACTTTGTTGAGTTGTCTGTCTGTTTAGAAGGCTGTTCTTTGGCTGTTTCTTTAATTGCTGTATTCTGTTTAGGTTTAGGAGTAGGCTCTGGTACAGAAGTTGGTGTGGGAGTGTTAGAAGTAGGTTTGCTAATTCTCTTTCGAGGTGTTTTTTTAGCTGGTTTACGTTCCTTCTTTGGTTCTTCTGGTAATGGTTTGGAAGCTTGTACATCTAAAATTTGATAAACTAAATCTAGTTTTTTTAGTTGACGATACTTCGGGACACCTAGTTTTTCAGCAATTTCCTGTAATTCAGGTAGTTTCTTTTCTTTTAATGATTCTATTTCAAACATTGAGTATTAATGTGATTTTAATTAATATAAGGAGGGTATCCTATTAACTGAAAGTTGTAAAATAAATTGTATGATATAATTTAATTTGTAAAATATTGTAAAAAGAAGAAAATCTACAATATTATGGTATTTGTGGTGCAATTATACAAATTAAATTTTATATATAAGTTTATTTCTTAAAAAGTTTAACTTATTTTTGCAAAGTTATTTTAATTTAAACACATGATTCAACGTATTCAATCTTTGTATTTGCTTTTGGCATCTATTTGCTCTGTCGGACTCATACAAGTATTTGACCTGTGGGCAAATGAAGCTGGTAATACTTATTATGCACTTAGTTTGCTAAATGAAAATAATCTTATATTAAAAATAATACCTATTTTATTTATTGTTTCAGGAATAATGAGTATTGTAAGTGTTTTTATGTTTAAGAAAAGAAAAAATCAGTTTGTTTTAAATCGTTTAAACATTCTTGTAAATTTTATTTTATTAGGTATATTGATTTATTATCTGCTAATTTTATCTGGAGAAAGTCAAATTTCTGAGAAGGGTATTGGGGTCTTTTTACCAATTGTCGTAGTTTTTTTGCTAGCCATTGCAAATAAAGCTATTAAAAAGGATGAAGATCTTGTAAAATCTGTGGATAGATTGAGATAAACCTAACATCTTAGTTATATTGTGCGAAAAGCTCATCGGAAACGATGAGCTTTTTTTATAAAAAAAAACAGCCATACTTTTGGTATGACTGTATTGGGTGGAGTATTTTGTTGTCGCTAAACACTTATATATAATACTCCTTGTAATAAGGGAGAAAAGAAAGGGGGAGAAAGGAGAGGGCGTTAAAACCACTCGCCATTTTAAAATAGGAGTTATCTTTTCTCAGGTGCTAATATAGTGATTATTTAGTTTGTGTGCTTTATTAGATTGAGTTTTTTAGTGTGTGTTTTAAGTATTTGTATTTCAGTGTATTGAAATAGTTTTGGTCTGAGTTGTTAACAGTTATAGATTTGTTTATTAACAATTTTTTACTATATTACAAAAGTAGAACGTCAAATTTTATATTTAATAAAAAAAATAGTGGTTTCTGGGTAGTTTTGTAAATACCTAATTTCACTATATGCAATATAAGTTTTTTTTATTGGGTGTAAATTAGAATTTGACATTAATTATTTAATAACTCTAAATCCCCTTTTTATGAGAAAATTAGTACTCGCATTGAGTGCTGTTTTGGTATTAACATCGTTTACCAGCAGCACAAAAAACACAACCATTTTAAAAGACATTGATGGAACCTTATTACAATCATATCCTGTAATTAAAGCATTAGATGGTAGTTATACTATTACATTTACTGTGAATGCAAATACTATAGTTACTACCAATGCCAAAGGAAATTTAACCCATATCAATTTGATTGAAAATGGTTTTTCTAATAAAATGTCTACCCATACAGTGATCTTTACTACAAAAGGTGTCGATTTCAACAGTTATTTTGAAAGTAATTTTGATGTAGCGTCAGTAGATGAAGTGGTTTTTTCTAGACGGGTTAGAAATGGGAAACCGAAAAAACTAATGGAGTAATCTGTTGAAAATCAGCATTCTAAATCCGAAGATAACACTTCGGATTTTTTTTTGATATTATCTGACCTACAACACAATATAAAGCAAGTTATTTAGTTTACTATTATAACTATAAATGCCCTTTTGAAGTATGGTTAATGAGGATTTAAAAGAATTTTTGAACGATAAAATTACTGTTCATATTGCAGATGATCACCAAATATTAATTGATGGTGTTATGGCAGTGCTTGGTTTAGAACGAGATATTGACGTTGTTGGTTATTCTTTAAATGGTCAACAAGTTATTGATTGGTTTGAAGAAAATTCTGCTGATGTTTTAGTGTTAGACATTAATATGCCTATTTTAGACGGTTTGGAAGTTTTAAAGAAATTCCAAAGTATGGATGATGTTCCTAAAATTATTATTCTGTCTAGTTATGATGATATAAAACTTATTAAAGAGGTCTTAGGAATGGGGGCGATGGGCTTTGTACCTAAAAAGTCTGCAGGTGAACATATAGTCAGAGCTATCAAACAAGTGTATAAAGGTGAACAGTATTTTAGTGATGAAGTTAAAGAAAAAATGATGAAAACCCTTATGGGTAAACCTATGCATAGTACCGATAATCCTGAAGGTGTATTAATTAATTCTTTAACTAGAAGAGAATATCAAATATTAAAACTTATTGCCCAACAATATACTACTAGAGAAATTGGAGAAGCTTTAGGTATTAGTGAAAGTACGGTTGAAACACATCGTAAAAACTTGATTAAAAAAGTTAATGTAAAAAATACTGTGGGCTTAGCTATTTTTGCCATGAAAAACGAAATCGTTTAGTAGTTTAACTACTTTGGCTTGCTCATAAAGCTTAAGCAATAATGTTAAATCTTCAACCTAATAGAGTTAGACTTAAAGTAGTGCTTTTCATTTGTTATATGTTAAGCAGTCTTTATGTGAACGCCCAAAAAGATACTCTTGAAAAGCTTATAGAAACTAACCTGCAGAATAAAGAGTATGAACTTGCCTATAATAATATTATAAATTTAGAAAATAATTTAATCTATTTTAAATCAGATTTAAATAGATTGAAAGTTAATTTTTTAAAAGCTAGACTTTATTATGAAACTGATCAGCACAAAGAATCTTTAAGTCTACTTTTAAAAGGGTTTACTGAATTGAGTGATATGCCTCAATATAGATTTTTGCATCTACAATATGCTAAGTATCTAGCTTTTATGTTTAGAGAGGCAGATAATTATAATAAATCTATTTATTATTATAAAAACGTTTTAGAAAGCTCGTTACTTCTAAATGATACTACTACAATTTTAGATGCTTATTTGTCTTTAGGTAAAAATTATTACAATAAAAAAAAGAATGATAGTGCAGTCTATTACTTTACTAAAATGTTAAGTTACCCTGTTAATGATAAAACTGAAAATTATATTTCATTTAGCTATAATAATTTAGGAATTATAGCAAGCTTGTCTAATTTGCAATTAGCTGAAGATTATTATCAAAAGTCATTTTCTATTAAAGAGAAACAAAAAGATACTGTAGGTCTAGCAACTGCTATTATGAATTTAGGAGGTGTTTATTATGAAAAAGAGCAGTTTCAATTAGCTAAAGAGAATTACTTTGAAGCATATCAAGCAGTAAAAGAATTAAATTCTGAACGAGCAATAAAGGTTAAGGAGTATGCACTTTATAATTTAGCATATACTAATGAAGAATTAGGAGATTATGAAAAGGCATATAAATATTTAGAGCAAGCAACAAATTTAACTAATACTATTAATGAAGCCAATGTAGCTGAGAATATTTCTGAGATAGAAGCTAAATACAATGCAGCAAAACAAGGACAAAAAATAGAAGAAGAAAAATCATTACGTTTAAGAGCTCAAATTTTATTTTATGGCTCAGCATTAGCCTTACTTGCTTTTATTGTTTTAGGTTATATTTATTATAGAAATTATAGATTAAAACAAAAAAGTAAAATCGAGCAATTAGAAAATGAGACCCAGACAAGGATAATTAATGCAACCATTGATGCCAAAGAAAAAGAAAGAAAAACAATTTCTGAAATTTTGCATAATAGTGTGAGTGCGTTATTGTCATCTGCGAATTTACATTTACAAGCAACCAAATCACAACTAAAAACCAATGTTCCTCAAGAAATTTCAAAAGCACAAAGTATTGTTAATGAGGCTTCTGTCAAAATAAGAGATTTGTCACATGAATTAATTTCTTCAGTTCTTTTAAAATTTGGATTGGCTTTTGCAGTCCATGATATATGTCAAAAATATTCCAATTCCAAAATTACTTTACAAAGTGATGATAAAAATATAATAAGATACGATCCGGATTTCGAGATTAAAATTTATAACATTATTGAAGAGTTAATCAATAATATTTTAAAACATAGTAAAGCCACAAATGCTACTATTATGTTAGTGCATAGGGAAGATAATAAGTTAAGTATACGATTGAGTGATGATGGTGTAGGATTTGATATCAGAACAATAAAAAATAAAGATGGGTTAGGCCTAAGTCACATAAACGCAAGAGTTAAAGTGATGAAAGGGTTGTTTAATGTGGTTTCCTCCAAAGGAAAAGGTACCAGTGTTTTTATATTAGTGCCAATTCAACCTAAAGAGAATGGAAACAGTTAACTTTACTTAAGTTCTTTTTCCTAATTCTATAACTTCTAAATTTTCAATTTTTGAGTCGTCTATTTGAAAGCGTAGCATGGTTCTAATTTGATGAAAACCATGTTTACCTGCAGCTCCTGGATTAAAATGTAAAAGGTTTAATTTTTTATCATTCATAACCTTTAAAATATGAGAATGTCCAGAAATAAAGATTTTTGGTGGTTTTTTTTTAATTTCTTCTTTAATTCTCGAATTGTATCGGTTAGGATATCCTCCAATATGGGTAATCCAAACTTCGATGTTTTCTACATTGAACCTATTGTCTAAAGGAAATTCTTTTCTAATTTCAGCATTGTCAATATTTCCATAAACAGCTCTAAGGGGTTTTAAATTTTTAATGGTATCAGTTACTTTTACATTACCAATGTCTCCAGCATGCCACACTTCATCAGCCTGTTTTACAAATTTTAAAATTTGATCATCTATGTAGCTGTGAGTATCAGAAAGTAAAAGTATTTTTTTCATTATAATTTTATAAATCTTAAGTTTTATTAGAGTGTTGTTTTTTTATAAATACTCCAAAATCCGATTTCAAAAATACGTAATACCAATTAATATGAAACTTATAATTGCTTGTTATAGACTTTTTAATGTCATTTTCTGTAAATTTGCCTTCTTAAAAGAAGGAATACCTATCTTTGCTTTTTCAAAAAAAAAGAATTTTTGAGGTATTTTATAGAACTTTCTTATAATGGTAAAAAGTATCATGGTTGGCAAACTCAACCAAATGCAATTTCAGTTCAAGAAACTGTGGTAAAAGCCCTTTCAACGCTATTAAGAATTGAAGTTAATTTGGTTGGTGCAGGTAGAACAGATGCTGGAGTACACGCATTACAGCTGTTTGCTCATTTTGATGTTCCGATAAGTTTAGATGAAAACTATATTACAAAGAAAGTAAATGCATTTTTGCCTGATGATATTGTTGTGAATCGTATTTTTTTAGTTAATGATAATGCTCATGCTAGATTCGATGCTGTTAGTAGAAGTTATCAATATAGAATTTGGTTGGGCAGAAATCCTTTTCTTTTGGATACTACTTGGCAATTATATCAAAAACAACTTGATGTGAATAAGATGAACCAAGCGGCCTCTATACTTTTAACGTATACTAACTTTAAATGCTTTTCTAAATCAAAAACAGATGTTAGAACTTATAATTGTAAAATATCAGAGGCGAAATGGGAGCAAAAAGAGAATCAACTAATATTTTACATAACAGCAGATCGATTTTTAAGAAATATGGTAAGAGCTATTGTAGGTACCTTAATAGAAGTAGGTACAGGTAAAAATACCATCGAAGGCTTTATAAAAATTCTTAATAGTCAAGATAGAAGTGAAGCTGGATTTTCTGCACCAGCAAAAGGTTTATTTCTAACGGAAGTTAAGTACCCAAAAACAATTTTAAAGGATTGTTAACGGAACCTATTACAATAAATAAATTAATTTAGATGAGTAAAAAAGTAACAGGTAATGCTTTTGATATTAAAATCTTTAGAAGACTAATGTCTTACACTAAGGCATATCGTTTTCAATTTATTTTGTCAACTTTAGCTGTGCTATTATTAGCGGGGTTTGCAGCTGCTAGACCGGTTTTATTACAATGGATTGTTGATGATTACATTCTTAATAAAAATGCTCGATTATTATTGGTATTTAGTTTAATAATGTTAGGTGTTGTTTTATTAGAAGTGCTTTTTCAGTTTCTATTTATTTATTTTACAAACTGGTTAGGACAACATATCATAAAAGATATTCGTACAAAATTGTTTGATAAGGTGTTGAATTTTAAAATGCAATATTTTAATAAAACCCCAGTTGGAAAATTAGTAACAAGAGTTGTTTCTGATATAGAAGTTATTGCAAGTATTTTTGGACAAGGCTTATTTTCTATTATCAGTGATTTATTACAAATGCTTGTTATTATTACCATAATGATGATAATGAATTGGCAATTAGGCTTAATTGTACTTGCAGTTTTGCCAATAATGGTTTATGCTACTAAACTTTTTCAAATAAAAATTAAGGCTACTTTTCAAGATGTTCGTAATCAGGTTTCCAACTTAAATAGTTTTGTGCAAGAAAGAATTTCGGGTATGAAAATTGTACAGCTTTTTACTCGAGAGAAAATTGAGTACGATAAGTTTTTAAGTATTAATGATAAACATAAAAAAGCTCATATTAGAACGGTTTGGTATTATTCTATATTTTTTCCTGTTGTTGAAATTCTGTCATCAATTACACTAGCCGTAATTGTTTGGTATGGAGGGTTAACAGCTGCAGTTGAAGGAGTTACTTCTTTTGGAGTTATTACTAGTTTTATTTATATGGTTAATATGCTATTTAGACCACTACGTCAAATTGCAGATAAATTCAATACTTTACAAATGGGAATGGTGGCTGCAGACCGAGTATTTGCTGTATTGGATGAAAATGCTACAGAAGTAGATACAGGAACGGTTGAGGTAGAACACATAAAAGGTACTATTAAATTTGATAATGTTTACTTCAGATATTTAGAAGATGAACCTGTATTAAGAGGAATTTCTTTTAATGTAAAACAAGGAGAAACTGTTGCTGTTGTTGGTGCAACTGGAGCAGGAAAGTCAACAATTATTAATTTATTGAGTAGATTTTATAGAATAAATTCTGGGAGTATTACCATAGACGATATTGATTTAAATAAATTTAAGCTAGATTCTTTACGAAATCAAATTAGCGTGGTATTACAAGACGTCTTTTTGTTTTCAGATTCTATTTTAAATAACATAACCTTAAATAATAAAGATATTACTTTAGAAGAGGTTACGGAAGCTGCTAAGGTAATTGGTATTCATGATTTTATTATGACGCTACCAAATAACTATCATTATAATGTAAAGGAAAGAGGAGGGATGTTATCAGTCGGTCAACGTCAACTCATAGCATTTTTAAGAGCTTATGTGAGCAAGCCAGCTATTTTAGTGTTAGATGAAGCTACTTCGTCAATTGATGCACAATCGGAAAAACTAATCCAAAAAGCAACCAATACAATAACTCAAAATAGAACATCAATAATAATTGCACATCGCTTGGCTACAATAAAAAAAGCAGATAAAATTATTGTAATGGAAAAAGGAAAAATTGTAGAACAAGGTACACATCAAGAATTACTTAAACAAAAAGGATATTACAGTAAACTTTATGATATTCAATTTGAAACTGCGAAAGCGAGTTAATTGTTATTTACTCTAAATCTTCTTTTATAAGTTCTTTAAGGCTATTTATATCTTTATATAAAATAAATTCTCCATCTTTTATATAAGATATTTGTCCTGTTTCTTCTGAAACAGCCAAAGCTAAGGCATCTGAACGCATGGTAATTCCTATAGCAGCTCTATGTCGTAATCCGAAACGGGCAGGAATGGAAATGTCTTTTTCAACGGGTAAAATAACTCTAGTTGCGGTTATAAAATTATCTTCTATGATAAGAGCTCCGTCATGTAATGGACTGTTTTTAAAAAATATACTTTTTAACAAAGCTCTATTTACTTCAGCATTCATTTTATCGCCAGTTTGCTTAACTATTTCTAAGTTATTGTTTCTTTGAATTATAATTAATGCTCCAGTTTTTGTTTTTGCCATATCATCGCAGGCATCAATAATACTATCAACATCAGTAGAGATAAAGTCATCCGTACCACGCATGTTTGAGAGTAATTTAAAACGTTTAAGAAATCCTTTTTTTGTAGTAAAATTGGTAGAACCAACCATCAATAAAAACTTTCTAATCTCTTGCTGAAATACTATAATTAAAGCAATAAATCCACCACCTAAAAACTTGCCTAAAATATCACTTAACAGTTCCATTTTTAAGGCAACGGTTAATTTCCAAATTAAATATACAATGGCAATTCCCAAAAAAATGTTTATGGCAGCAGTACCTCTAATTAATTTATAAACATAATAGAGTAAAATTGCTACCAATACAATGTCTAAAATATCTAAAAAACTAAAGTCTAAAAATTTGAATGCGTCCAAAAAAAAGGTTTTGGTAAAAGTAGTAAAAAGATTGAAGATTTAAAATTGATATTCTACTTTTTGCATTAACATTCTTACCAATAATAAGTATTCTGTTGTTGAGTTACTTATATGGCTAAGAGAATTGTAGAATATAGAAATTTTAACCAGATTATTTTCAAATATAACCTAGAGTTAGTCTTCTAAAATTGAAGAAAAAACGTAATTGATATAATATATTTAAAGCAGAGACACTATTTTTATGGCTTCTACAGCTTCTTTTACATCATGTACTCTTAAAATGGAACTGCCTTTAAGCAATGCAATAGTATTGGCTACGGTAGTGGCATTTAAGGCTTTGTTAGGCGTAGTCTCTAAAGCTTTATAAAGCATAGATTTTCTAGAAACCCCAGATAAAATAGGAACTTCAAAGTTTTGAAATAAGTCTAAGTTGTTTAATAATTGGTAGTTTTGTTCTATGGTTTTTCCAAATCCAAAGCCTACATCAATAATAATGTCATTTACTCCTAATTTTCTAAGTGCATTTAGTTTTTTAGAAAAATAAAAGATAAGGTCTTTTGTTACGTCTGTATATGTTGGGTTTACCTGCATGGTTTTAGGTGTACCTTGCATGTGCATTATAATATAAGGAACTTGCAATTCGGCTATTGAAGTAAACATTGTTGCGTCTAAATTTCCAGCTGAAATATCATTAACGATACACGCACCTGTACTTACTGTCATTTTTGCAATTCTGCTTCTAAATGTATCAATAGATATTAAAATGTTAGGGTACTTATTTACCAACAATTCAATAACCGGAAGTACTCTTTTTAATTCTTCTTCTTCACTAACATCTTCGGCATTTGGTTTAGAGGAATAACCACCTACATCAATAAAAGTAGCACCATCAGCCAACATGCCATCAACCTTAGTGAGTATATCTTTATCACTTTTTAAAGTGCCACCGTCATAGAATGAATCTGGTGTTAAATTTAAAATACCCATTACTTTTGGGGTAGATAAATCTATAAGTTTGCCTTTACAGTTTATTTTCATTTTTTATAATAGGAGCTTTTACTATTTTATTAATAACTTCGGTTTTTTTAGGTGCTTTATAAGTGTTCATTAGTTTAATTAATTCTTCCACGTTATCACTAATCAGAAGCATATCACGATTGTTTTGTTTTAAAAAACCTTCTTCTATCATAACTTCTAATTGTTTTAAAGTATGATTAAAATAGCCGTTGGTATTTAAAATTCCAATAGGTTTAGTTTCAATACTTAATTGTCCTAATGTTAAAGCTTCAAAAAGTTCATCTAGAGTTCCAAATCCACCAGGCAAGGCTATATATCCATCAACTAATTGACTGATTTTTACTTTACGTTTCGACATTTTTTTTGTGAAAATCATTTTTGAAATTGCAGAATGGGCAACTTCTTCGTGTCTCAATAAATGTGGAATTACACCAATTACTTCCCCTTTATTTTCCATAACCGTATCTGCAATGGCTCCCATCAATCCAATTTTTCCACCACCATAAACCAATCCAATGTTATTTTGTGCCATATGCAATCCTAATTTTTTAGCTTCATTAGCATAGATGGAATTGTATCCAGTACTTGATCCGCAAAAAACTGCTATTCTTTTCATTTGTAATCTATGTTATTCAGTAATGACTTGCCAATTTAGCTCCTAGTAAGAATGTCAAAATGTGTTTTTGTAACTCTATTTAAAGGTCAACTATAATATTTTATTTTGTTCAAAGGTAAAAATTTAAAATTGTATGAAAGTAAAATGATAACTAGTGAATAAAATTTTACTTTAATAACTTATTAAAACAATAGCTGAAAATTTCATTAGAAATTGATAAATTCGCTATTTATTAAGAAGAAAATCAAAACATGCACCAAACTTCAGAACAATATGACGCTATAATTGCCATCTGTCGCGACCTTTTTGTAAAAAAAATGAAAGATTATGGAAGGTCTTGGCGTATTTTACGCTTACCCTCTTTAACTGATCAAATTTTTATAAAAGCTCAACGGATACGTAATTTACAAGAAAATGAGGTAAAGAAAGTTGATGAGGGTGAGAAACCTGAATTTATAGGTATTATTAATTACTGTGTTATGGCATTGATTCAGTTAGAAAAAGGAGTAGTTGATCAGCCAGATTTGTCTGATAAAGAGACTGAAGAGCTGTATGATAAACATATAGCTATAACCAAGTCACTTATGGAAAAGAAAAATCATGATTATGGTGAAGCTTGGAGGGATATGCGTGTGAGCTCTTTAACAGATTTAATTTTACAAAAATTGTTACGAGTTAAATCAATAGAAAACAATAAAGGTAAATTATTGGTTTCAGAAGGTTTAGAAGCTAATTATCAAGATATGATTAATTACGCCGTTTTTGCATTGATTTTAATGAGCGAATAAAATATTAAAAAATGAAAATTTTAACTCACATAGCAAGGTTATTAGTAGCTGCCACTTTTATTTTTTCAGGATTTGTAAAATTGGTTGATCCATTGGGGTCAGCTTATAAATTTCAAGATTATTTTGCCGCTGATGTGTTAAATTTAGAATTTTTAAGTCCATTTGCATTACCGTTTTCCATTATTCTGATTCTTGCAGAAATTATGTTAGGTGTTACTTTACTCATTGGATTTAAACCAAAAATTACAGTATGGAGTTTATTAATTTTAACTCTTGTATTTCTCTTTTTAACATGGTATTCTGCTTATTATAATAAAGTAACAGATTGTGGTTGTTTTGGAGATGCTGTTAAACTATCACCTTGGGAAACTTTTTACAAAAATATAGTACTTCTTGGACTTATTATTATATTGCTTTTTACCATTAAAAACATTAAACCTATTTTTAGTGTAAATGCTGTTAAGTGGATTTCTTTTGGGTCTTTTATTGTGTTTTTGTATATCTCTTATTATGTATTACAACATTTACCATTGATTGATTTTAGACCTTATGCAATTGGTAAAAACATTCCAGAAGGTATGATTATTCCAGAAGGTGCTAAACAAGACGTTTATGAGGATACTTGGATTTACAATGTTGATGGAGAAAATAAGGAGTTTACAACAGCTGAGAAACCTTGGGAAATAGAAGGTGCTACTTTTGTAGATAGAAAAACTGTTCTTTTAGAAAAAGGATATGAAGCTCCAATTCATGATTTTACTATGGAACGAGATGGAGTAGACTTTACTAATTTTTTGATGCAAAAAGAAAAATTAGTATTAATAATAATGTACAATTTAGATAAAACCAATACGTCTTTACTACCAAAAATAAAGGCATTTTCTGCTAAAGCATTGCAAGAAGGTTATGATGTTTATGCCATGTCTTCAAACAATGAAGCTGATTTTTTAAAACTTAAAGAAGAATATCAATTTGATTTTGATGTATTGTTTTGTGATGATATCACGTTAAAAACAATGATAAGAGCTAATCCTGGAATTATGATTTTAAATAAAGGAACCATAACAGGAAAATGGAATGCTAATGATGCTGATGATATCAATTTATAAAAATTAAATTAATTTTATAATAAACTAATGAAACAGTTACTGTTAGTATTTATGGGTGGTGGTTTTGGTAGCATAGCTCGTTTCTTATTGTCTAAATATTTTAATAGTACCACTTCCGGAATACCATATGGTACCTTTTTTGCAAATGTTTTAGGAAGTCTTTTAATTGGTTTAATTCTTGGCCTTGCAGTAAAAAATGATACATTAACTCAGAATCAAACTCTATTTTTGGCTACAGGTTTTTGTGGAGGATTTACAACATTTTCAACCTTTGCTTATGAAAATCATGTCTTTTTAAAAGCTGGTGACTTTACAAGTTTTTTCTTATATACTATTGGTAGTTTTGCCCTTGGTTTTGCTGCTGTATTTCTTGGTATGTACTTGGTAAAAGCGTAAGTTGCTGCATTAAAGTTTAATAACTTGAAATATATTTAGGTATTAAACGTTTAACCTTACTTATACAAATACATTAAGGTTATGCAAAAATATTTACTAGTATCTTTTTTAATGATAATTACGTTAATTTCATGTGACGAAATTGATAATCTTACAAAATTTACGATGGATTATGACTCCTCAACAACCATTCCATCAACAACAGGAATAAAATTGCCATTTGTGTTGAACACTCCTGAGATGGAAAGTAATTCTGAGTCAGAATTTGAATCTAATAATACTCATAAAGACTTAATTGAAGACATTCGCTTAAGGGTGTTAGATTTAACCTTACAATCTCCAGAATATGAAGATTTTAGTTTTTTAGAATCTATTAGAATTTATATAGTTGCAGATGGTCTTGACGAATTAGAAATTGCTTTTAACGAAGAGGTTTCTGAGACTACATCTAAAATACTTGAATTGCAAACTGTAGATGTTGACCTGAAAGATTATATAAAAATGGATAAGTTTTCTTTACGTGTAAAAGCTGTAACTGATGAAGTAATTTCTGAAGATTATGAAATTAATATTCATTCTGAGTTTTTTGTTGATGCTAAAATTTTAGGGATATAAATATAAAGACATTTTTTAGTATATATTTTTATATGGAGTATGGTATAATATTTGATGTTTTTATAGAAATAAATTAACTAATGAAATACGTTTATTTTATTCTTATTACTTTATTAATAACCTCATGTATTCCTATTCGTATAGCTCCAAGTATTGAAGATTATAAATTAACTTCAGGTAAAAAATTTAAGCGTCAATTACCTAGAGAGAATGCATTTGTTTTTGAAGACCCTAAAGATGCTAATGAGTTCTATAACTTTATAAATACAAAGTATTCACTAAATCATCAAATGGTTGAAGACAATGTTCCAATTCATGTCAACGGAGAAGAATATTTTCTATCATTCTATGAAGTTGAAATCCCAGATAAATCTTTAAACTTGTGGCCTTTTTTTGCTAATGAAGCATTAAAAAATAAAGGTATAGATCCAATATTTACTGATTTTTATGTAAAAAGAAAGGGGAATTGGTATATCGCTCTTTACGTTTCTGATGCAGATATGAATGATTGTTTAACGGCTAATTATCCTTTTAAAGAAGCCATATTAAGTCATTTAAAAGAAATTAAAAATGAATATTTGAATACCTCTAACTATTTCGAGGCATTGCTGAAAATGAATTAATTTTTTATTTTTAGGAGAAAGGTAAATTTTTAAAATCAACATTACCACCAGAAAGAATTACACCAACTTTTTTATTTTTAAATTCAGTTTTTGAATTTAAAATAGCTGCTAATGCTACGGCACTAGAAGGCTCAATAATTATTTTCATACGTTCCCAAATGAGTTTCATTGCTGCTATAATTTCCTCTTCGGTAGTCCTTATTATTTTTTCAACATGATTATTAATAATATTATATGTAATATCTCCTAATGAAGTTTTAAGTCCATCAGCAATGGTGTCAATGGTTAAATTATGTTCTATCTTTCCACTTTCTATAGAGCGGTAGGCATCATCAACAGCAAAAGGTTCTGCACCAATTACTTTACAATTATTACTAAAAGCTAGTGCACTTAATGCAATTCCAGAAATTAATCCGCCACCACCGACGGGTGAAATTATAAAATCTAAGTCTGAATGTTTTTCTAATAGTTCTTTACCTGCCGAAGCGTTACCTAATATTACATTAAAATCGTTAAAAGGATGAACAAATGTTGCACCTTTTTCTAGTTGTATTTTTTTAGCAGTAGACTCTCTTGCTTCTAGTGTAGGTTCACATTCAGTAATTTCACCACCATAGCCTCTGACGGCACTTTTTTTTACGTCTGGAGCGTTGCTAGGCATAACTATATAAGATTTTACTCCTAAATTTTTTGCAGCTAAGGCTAATGCTTGTGCAAAGTTGCCTGAAGAGTGTGTTACTACACCTTTTTGTTTTTGTTCAGAAGACAATTGCAAAATGGCATTAGTAGCACCTCTCATTTTAAAGGCTCCCATTTTTTGAAAATTTTCGCATTTAAAGTATAACGAACCACCAGTAATTTTATTAATTGTAGTTGAAGTAATAACAGGTGTTTTATGGATGTAAGGAGAAATTCGGTTATAACTTTCTATTATATCTTTTTTAATATCCATATAGGTTAATTTTTATATTTTTTTACGCCAGCTTTTATTGACACATTTAAATTGTTTTCTTTAGGAGGAATAGGACAAGAATATTTTGAATTGTAAGCACAATATGGATTATAAGCTTTGTTAAAATCAATAACTATTGTATCTCCTAAAGGAATTTCTAAATCGATATATCTTCCCCCTCCGTAAGTTTCTTTTCCATTGGTTAAGTCGGTAAAAGGAATAAATAAATAGTTTTTATAGTTAGGTTGTTGAATTAAATCTTGATTTTGATAGATAGACAGAGTTAATTCTTTTCCGTCAATGATAAAAGTAGCTTTGCCATATTTTTTATATAAAGGAAGTCTATCTGTAGTAGTTGGCATTGAAAAAATTTTAGCATCCTTTTCAAGTTCTAATTTTGCATGGATTTGGTAAGTAGAATCAATAGGAAAAAAATCTAAACTTTTAAATTTTATCCTATCCTCTTCAGTTAATGGAGATTCATTTTTGTTTTTAAATTCTAAATTTAAATTATTTTGAAAATCTTTAATTGACGCAATATAATCATCAAATATTACTTTTTTTTGCGAACATGATGAGATTGAAAATAGTAGAATTAATAAAATGGAAAGCTTTTTCATAAATGATAATTTAATGTAAATATAAGTAACTCATTTAATTTTTTATATAAGAAAAATTTTGAGTTTTGCATAGTTGTATTTTATTTACATATTTCTACGATATTCTCCACCAACTTCAAAAAGAGCATTGGTTATTTGTCCTAAAGAGCAAACTTTTGTAGCTTCCATTAACTGTTCAAAAATGTTTTCATTTTTTATAGCTTTTTCTTGCAATAATTTTAGTTGTTTGGAGGCTTCTTCTAGATTTCCTTCTTTTAAATTTTTTACCACTTCAATCTGATAATTCTTTTCACTTTCTGTTGCTCTAATTACCTCTTGAGGCAAAATTGTTGGTGACCCTTTACTACTTAAAAAAGTATTTACTCCAATTATAGGATAGTCTCCATTGTGTTTTAAGGTTTCGTAGTGTAAGCTTTCTTCTTGAATTTTAGAACGTTGGTACATCGTCTCCATTGCACCTAAAACACCACCTCTGTCTGTAATTCTATCAAATTCAGCATAAACAGCTTCTTCAACTAAGTCAGTTAATTCTTCAATAATAAAAGCACCTTGAATTGGATTTTCATTCTTTGCCAATCCTAATTCTTTATTAATAATAAGTTGAATTGCCATTGCTCTTCTAACAGAATCTTCAGTTGGTGTAGTAATGGCCTCATCATATGCATTGGTATGCAAACTATTACAATTATCATAAATAGCATATAATGCTTGTAAAGTTGTTCTTATGTCATTAAAATCTATTTCTTGAGCATGTAAAGAGCGTCCAGAGGTTTGAATATGATATTTTAACATTTGTGCCCTAGCATTTGCTCCGTATTTTAATTTCATAGCTTTTGCCCATATTTTACGGGCTACACGGCCAATTACAGCATATTCAGGGTCAATTCCGTTAGAGAAAAAGAACGATAGGTTAGGGCCAAACTTATTAATATCCATACCTCTAGATAAGTAATATTCTACATAAGTAAAGCCGTTGGATAATGTGAATGCTAATTGCGAAATAGGATTTGCTCCAGCTTCTGCAATATGATATCCTGAAATTGAAACAGAATAAAAATTACGTATTTTATTTTCAATAAAATACTGTTGTACATCACCCATTAATTTTAAAGCAAACTCTGTAGAAAAAATACAAGTATTTTGTGCTTGATCTTCTTTTAAAATATCTGCTTGTACAGTGCCACGTACTTTTGCTATGGTATCAGATTTAATTTTTTGATAAATGTCATTTGGTAGAACTTGGTCTCCAGTAACACCTAGTAACATTAAACCTAACCCATTGTTCCCTTTGGGAAGTTCGCCTTGATACTTAGGTTTTTTTAATCCTTTCTTTTGGTAAATGGTTTTTATTTTATTTTCTACATCATTTTCTAAACCGTTTGCTTTTATATATTTTTCACATTCTTGATCAATTGCAGCATTCATAAAAAAGCCTAGTAATATAGGTGCCGGACCATTAATTGTCATGGAAACGGAAGTCATCGGATTGGTCAATTCAAACCCTGAATATAGTTTTTTTGCGTCATCTAAACAACAAATAGACACACCTGCATTTCCTATTTTGCCATAAATATCTGGGCGTATATCAGGGTCATTTCCATATAAAGTTACCGAATCAAAAGCGGTAGATAAGCGTTTGGCTTTCATATCTAGACTAACATAATGAAAACGTCTGTTTGTTCGCTCTGGGCCACCTTCACCAGCAAACATTCTTGTAGGATCTTCACCAGTTCGTTTAAAAGGGTAAATTCCTGAGGTGTAAGGGAATTCACCAGGAACATTTTCTGTTAAACTCCAAAGTAAAATATCTCCCCAAGCTTCGTATTTTGGTAATGCAATTTTTGGAATTTGTAAATGTGATAATGACTCAGAATGAGTTTCAATTTTAATTTCTTTATCTCGAACTTTAAAATTGTAAACATCATTTTGGTAAGATTGTTTTTTTGATTCCCAATTTAAAAGTATTTCCCAATTTTCTGGACTCAATTCTTTTTTAATTCTAGCAAATTCTTTGAGTAATAATGCTATTATTTCAATAGTTGAATCTATATTTGAAAAATTGTCTTTTTTTGCAACATCAAGAATTTTACTGTCATTAGTTCCGTTTTCATTTAAAAAATTATGCTTATTTTCAGATGAATTTACATTTAATACCGAACAAATTGTTTTGTAAATTCCATATAGTTTTTGTGCAATTTCTTTTTGTTGATAACACCATTTATTGTAATTGCGATTGCAATCTGTAATTTCAGAAAGATATCTGGTTCTATTTGGAGGTATTATAAACTGCTTTTCTGACATCTCATTGCTAATTTTAAAAGAACTTTTAAAATGAGCTGTTGTTTTTTTATTCAGTTTTTGAATTACCTCTTTGTATAAAGCATTAGTACCAGGATCATTAAATTGAGAAGCAATGGTTCCAAAAACAGGCATATCATCTGGGTTATTTTCCCAAAGATTATGATTGCGTTGGTATTGTTTTTTTACATCCCGTAGAGCATCCAAGGCTCCTCGTTTGTCAAATTTATTTAGGGCAATAACATCAGCATAATCAATCATGTCAATTTTTTCAAGTTGTGTGGCTGCACCATATTCAGGTGTCATTACGTACAATGACATGTCCGAATGCTCAATAATTTCCGTTCCTGATTGTCCTATTCCTGAAGTTTCTAAAATTATAAGGTCAAACTGAGCGGCTTTAAGAATGTCAATAGCATCAGAAACATTTTTTGACAAAGAAATATTTGATTGTCTTGTAGCCAATGAACGCATATAAACACGTTCATTTTTTATAGCATTCATTCTAATTCTATCACCTAATAATGCTCCTCCAGTTTTTCTTTTTGATGGGTCAACAGAAATAATGCCTAATGTTTTATCTTTAAAATCTGTTAAAAAACGGCGAACTAATTCATCTACCAAAGAAGATTTTCCGGCACCACCAGTTCCTGTAATTCCTAATACGGGAGAAGCTCCTTTTAATTGTTTTAAAGGAGAAAAAATTTCTTTGTATTTGTCATAATTATTTTCAGCTAATGAAATTAACTTTGCTATGGTATTTATGTTCTGTTTTGTTAATAATTCTTTAATTTCTTGTTGTGGTAAAGTTAGGGGAGCACTTTTAATGTCACAGCTTTTTACCATATCATTAATCATACCTTGAAGTCCCATTTCTCTACCATCATCAGGTGAGTAAATTCTAGCAATACCATAATCCATCAATTCCTTTATTTCTTCAGGTAAAATAACACCGCCACCTCCTCCAAAAATTTTTATCTGTGGAGCATTCTTTTCTTGTAATAAATCATACATATATTTAAAATACTCGTTATGCCCACCTTGATATGAAGTCATGGCAATGGCATTGGCATCTTCTTGAATTGCTGTATTTACAACTTCTTCTACACTCCTATCGTGGCCTAAGTGAATTACTTCAACACCAGTTGCTTGAATAATTCTACGCATTATGTTAATGGAAGCATCATGTCCATCAAATAAAGATGCTGCAGTAACAATTCTAATTTTATTTTTAGGTTTATAGGCTTGCGTTTTTACCATAATTAACAGATCAATTTAATAGGGCAATTTACAATTATTTTAATAAAAAGAGTGAAAGAATTTGGGCCTTAATAGTTCAGAATTGAATGAGAATATACATATATAATAATTGATTATACATTTATAAAAAGAGTTGCTAGTAAAAGAAAGAGCAAGAAATGTAGCTGGTAAACAAACATTAAATCTTATAAATATTCTAAAAAAGACCAGGGTTTACGTTCGTTAAGATAATTAGGATTTCCTTCATTTTGGTAAGCTTCTTTTTCAAAACTGATATTTTTGTAGGCTTTATGCCAGTTTCTAAAAACTACTAAGTGGAATAAAAATTCTAACGTATACCAAATAAAAAAGAAAATCCATAATAATTCCAGTTGTTGTTTTAGGTGAATGCGTTCATGATTTATAAGAACCCAATTATCAGACAATGATTTATTCTTCAAAAAAATAAAAGGATAAATGGCTAAGCCTGTATAATTTTTTGGAATTAAATACCTAGAAAATAATATCATAGCAAAATATTTCTTTAGGGGATTACTTTTTATTTAACGTTAAAAATACTAAATAATTACAATCCAGTATATTATAACTTTGTAAGTTGCTAACATTTAGTAAACAACCTAACAGAGAATTAAAAAACAACAATTAAGCCAAATTAAGATTTTTAAAACTTCCCAGATCTCCAAAAATATGGTGTAAAAAGAATTAATACTGTAAAAAGTTCAAGCCTACCTAATAACATTAAAAATGCAGCCCACCATTTGCCAATTGCAGGTAAGCTATTAAAATTATTAACCGGACTTAATTGACCAAATGCTGGTCCAACGTTTCCTAATGAAGAAGCTGACCCTCCAACGGAAGTAACAAAGTCTAAGCCCATTATGCCAAAAACTAAGGCTCCTAATACAAATAAAATAAGATAAAGGATAAAAAAGGCCATAATATTAAAAACAATATCTTGAGAAACAGCTTTTTCGTTGTATCTAACTGGTATAATCGCACTAGGATGCATAGAACGCTTAAACTCAATAAAACCATTTTTTATCATTATTATATGACGGACAAATTTTACACCTCCAGAGGTTGAACCGGCCGAAGCACCAAAAAACATTAGTATAAAAAATAGGGTAGTTAAAAATGGGGTCCATATTGTAAAATCTGCAGACACAAACCCTGTAGTAGTAATAACTGAAGCTACTTGAAAGAAAGAATGCCTTAGAGCACTTTCAAATTGTCCATTTACCATAGGGTGTGCTATTAATTGTGTGTCAGTGGCAACCTGAGATACATCTGCTCTAAAATAAACTATTAGCCCAACTATAATGCTAATGCCTAAAATATTTAAAAAATAGGTTTTAAATTCCTCATCCTTATATATTTTACTAAATTGTCCTTTAAAAGCAAAATAGCTTAGTACAAAATTAGTACCTGCTAAAATCATAAAAATGGTTATAATATATTGTATAGCAGGTTGATCATTCCAATAAGCAACGCTAGCATTTTTTGTAGAAAAACCGCCCGTAGAAAGGGTGCTCATAGCATGATTTACAGCGTCAAAAACACTCATGCCTGCTAGTTTTAATAGAATGGCTTCTGCAATTGTAAGACCTAAATAGATTAAATATAATCGTTTAGCAGTATCTGTAATTCTCGGATGTAATTTGTCTGCAGAAGGTCCAGGAGCTTCGGCAGCAAAAAGTTGCATACCTCCAATACCAAGCAAAGGTAATACGGCTATTGTTAATACAATAATGCCCATACCACCAATCCAATGTGTAGTACTTCTCCAAAATAAAATACCTGCAGGCATACTTTCAATGTCATCTAAAATAGATGCCCCAGTAGTAGTATAACCAGAAATAGTTTCAAAAAAAGCATCAGTAAATGAAGGAATAGATTCTGAAAAGAGATAAGGTAAACTGCCAGATAAAGACATTAATACCCAGCCAAGAGTAACTATTATATAGCCTTCTTGTTTATTTATTTTTTTCTTAAAATTTTTTGTAGTAAATCTAGAAATTACCCCTGCTAATATGGTAATTATTCCTGCAAAAAATATACCTTGAGTAGCTCCATCTTTATAGATATAACTTATTAAAGCTGAAATTAACATAAAAAGACCATTAAAAATGAGAAGAAATCCCATCATTTGAAAAATGATTTTTATGTTTAAGTTTTTCATAATTTTTACTACAGATTTGTTTTATGCGAAAAATTTTTCAACTTGTTTTAAATTATCAGATAAACAGATTACAACGACTTTATCATTGGCTTTTATTCTAAAGTCGCCTAAAGCAATTATTCCTTTACCATTTCTTATTACACCACCAATTATAGCATTTCTAGGAAAGTTTAAATGCCGGATATCTTTCATGGTAATTTTAGAATTTTCCCTGACTTTAAATTCCAATATTTCAACATCTAAGTTGTTTAAAGTTGCAATTTCTAACACATCTCCTTTTCGTATATATCTAAATATACTATTGGCTGCTAATAATTTTTTATTGATAATACTATGTATTCCAATAGAGTGAGAAAGTTTTGAGTAATCTACAATTTCAGCTAGAGCAATTGTCTTTTTTACTCCTTTTGATTTTGCAATTAAACAGGCCATAATATTGGTTTCAGAACTTGAAGTGGCTCCAATAAAAACATCCATTTCTTTTATACTTTCTTCTCTCAATAACTCAATATCACGTCCGTCTCCATGTATTACTAAGGTATTGGGTAGTCTATCAGCAAGTTCTAAAGCTCTTGCCTTATTTTTTTCTATTAGTTTTACGTTTAGATGTTTTTTGCATAAGAGTTTGGCAGTTCTTCGGCCTACTGAACTACCACCTAAAATCATTATATTTTTAACAGGTTCTTTTATTTTTCCGGTTAGTTTATATAATTCGTTAACTCCTTCTTTAACAGTTATAAAATAAACTAAATCGCCACTTTTAAAAATGGTATCACCTCTAGGAATTATACTATAATTAGAGTTATTGGTTTGAATGGCAATAGGCATAAAATGAACTTCAGGAAAAGTTGCTGCAGCTTCTTTTACGGTCATGCCAATGAACGGAGCTGTTTTTGATAAAATTACACCAGACAAACTTAATTGACCATTGTCAAATTCGTGCATATGATTGAAAGCAGCTTGGTTAAGCAACATTTTTATTTCTTTTGTTGCTAATTCTTCAGTAGAAATTAGTTCATCTATTCCAAATTCAGAAAAATTAATTTCATTTTTATTGTCAATAAATTCAGAGTTGCTTACCCTAGCAATGGTTTTTTTTGCTCCAAGTCTTTTGGCTAAAACACAAATAGTTATGTTAACTGTTTCATTAGAAGTTACGGCAATTACTAAATCGGTACTTTTTACTTCTGCTTGCTTTAAAATTCTAATAGAAGTAGCATTTCCCTTTATTACCTTTATGTCTAATCGTAAATCTGCATAATGAAGACGTTCAGTTTTTTGATCTAGAAGTATGATGTCGTGAGATTCAAAAGATAGCAATTTGGCCAAATGGAATCCTACTTCCCCAGCACCTGCAATAATAATTCTCATTATTTTTTTATTAAAAATCAAACAAAAGTATAGTTTTTATTTGAACATTTTAGAACTTCCTGTATTTATATTAATATTAGTTTCTATAAATTCATAACATTAAATTTAAAACTTTTAATCAGAATAAAAAGATTTAAACAAGTTGTTTTATATCTTTAAAGAAATTTAACCATTAAAAATAGTGCTTTTTACTAACTTTTAGAAGAAAATTAATATGAAAAATCAAAATACATCATCTTCAATAAAAAGTTGGAAAGAAGACGACAGACCGAGAGAAAAATTATTATTAAAGGGAAAAGATTCTTTATCGGATGCAGAGTTAGTTGCTATTCTGATTAGTTCTGGAAATCGGCAAGAGAGTGCTGTAGATTTATCAAAGCGAATATTAACTTTTGTAAATAATAATTTAAGTGAGTTAGGTAAATTAACAGTTAACGATTTAATAAAGTTTAAAGGAATTGGGGAAGCAAAGGCTATTGCTATAATTACAGCTTTAGAGTTAGGGAGACGTAGGCGATTGGAAGAAGCTTTGGTAAAACCAAAAATATCTAGTAGTAAGTCCGTTTATGAAATTATGCAACCTCTTATTGGAGACTTAATGCATGAAGAGTTTTGGTTACTTTATTTAAATAATTCTAATAAAATAATTTATAAAAATAAATTAAGTAGTGGAGGCATAACAGGTACGCTTGTAGATATAAGAATGTTGTTTAAAAAAGCCTTAGAAATTTCTGCAGTTGCTATTATTTTAAGTCATAACCATCCTTCGGGGACGTTAAAACCAAGTAATGCAGATGTCAGTTTAACAAAGAAAATACAAGAGGCTGGAAAAACTTTAGACATAAAAGTTTTAGATCATTTAATAATTACAGAAAAAGATTACTTTAGCTTTGCAGATAATAATCTGATGTAAATCTTTAGTATTAAAGATACTCTAAAATTTTGTATTGCCATTTAAATACTGAACAATTTAAATAATGCTACTAGTATATTCTAAAAAAATAACACCGCGATTAACCTATACCTTTAAGCACTTTTTTACACGAATTTTAAATATTCAAGTTAGTTTTACAACTAAAGTTGAAGATTTTATAGCTCATGAAGGTCTAAAATTAACTTATGGGAAACAACCATTAGGAAGTGAAATTTTTATAAAAAGTACTGATCTTTTATTTGAGCAAGGTATAAATGATTTAGATATTAAAATGGGAGAGTGGGATGGTGTTGAATGCTTTTTTAAAACTAGGCAAGACGCATCTGTTCCTTTTGATATATTTGCAGCATCTTTTTATTTGCTCAGTAGGTACGAAGAGTATTTGCCACATAGAAAAGATCAATTTGAACGCTATCCAGCAGAAGAGAGTTTGGCTTTTAAATATCAATTTTTACATAAACCTTTAATTGATATTTGGGCTTATAAATTTAAGTCGATTATTGAAGATAAATATCCAACATATACCTTATCTGATCGTAAATTTAAATTTATTTCTACCATAGATGTTGATATTGCTTATAGCTTTAAGCATAAAGGTGTAGTAAGAACAATAGCAGGATATCTAAAAGATTTGTCTAAATTTAAATTAATAGATGTCTGGTACAGAACCATGGTTATTTTTGGGTTTTCAGAAGACCCTTTTGATACTTTTGAAGAATTAATTACTTATCAAAAAAAATATGGTATAAAAACTATATTTTTCTTTTCTGTAGGTGATTATACAACTTATGATAAAAATACATCATCTAGAAACTCATATTATCAATCTTTAATAAAATCAGTTGCAGATTATTCTGAGGTGGGATTACACCCTTCTTATTTTTCTTCTAAAGACGAGGCGATGTTACAAAAAGAGAAGTTACGACTAGAAAGTATTGTTAATAGGCCTATTGAAAAATCAAGACAACATTATTTACGTCTCGATTTGCCTGAAACCTATCAGCACTTAATAAATTTAGAAGTAAAAGAAGATTATACCATGGGGTATGCCGCTCACTATGGATTTAGAGCGAGTACTTGTACACCATTTTATTTTTACGACTTAGAATATGAAATTCAAACACCGTTAAAAATTTTTCCTTTTGCAGTTATGGATGGTACATTAAAAGATTATTTAAAATTACCCAACAAACAATCATTTGAAGTAATTATAGAATTAGCAAATCAGGTTAAAAAGGTAAATGGTACTTTTATAACACTTTTTCACAACGAAACTTTAAGTAATAGAAACAGATGGAGACGTTGGAAAAAGATATATATAGATATGTTTAAAAAGTTAACAACGGTAGCTTAAAATACATATTTTATGATTAAGTATTTGACTAGAAATCAGATTGATGAAGAAAAATATAATCGTTGTATTTTTAAATCGAATAATAGCCGAATTTATGGATATAGTTGGTATTTAGATGCTGTTTGTGATGATTGGGATGTGTTAGTGTTAAATGAGTATGAAGCCGTTATGCCACTTCCAAAGCGTAAAAAATACGGTATTTGTTATATTTATCAAGCTCCATGGATACAACAATTAGGGGTTTTTTCAGAAAGAAAAATAGAGTCGAAATTATTCGAAGATTTTTTGAAAAATGTGCCGAAAAAATTCAAATTGATAGATATGATGCTCAATACTTCTAATAATTTTTCTATAAAGCATATAAAACCTAGAGATAATTTTGTGCTGCCTCTAGAAAATAATAGTTACGAGATAATACATAAAAAATATACGAAAGGTCGTAAGAGTAGTGTAAAACAAGCTCAAAAGTTTGAGTTAAAAATAAAAAAAACAACATCTGTAGATGCAATTATTAAGCTGTTTAGAGAAAATAAGGGAGAGCATTTAAAAAATAGAGCACAAGATTATTTAAGACTGCAAGAAATAGTTTGCAAAGGTCAACTCTTAGATAAAGTACTCGTTTACGAAATTTATACGACAAATAATGAATTGCTTGGAGGGGCTATTTTTTTAAAAGATGAATTTAGAATTACAAATTTATTTTCAGCATTAAACAAGTTAGGTAGAGAAAAACAAGCCATGTCTTTGTTAATTGATTTTATAATTAAAAAATATGCAGGTCAGCCATTTGTTTTAGATTTTGAAGGTTCTATGATTACAAAAATTGCATCTTTTTATAAAAGTTTTGGAGCAATAAAAGAAACCTATTTTCACTATAAAAAATGGCAATTAATTTAATTCTTGATGAGCTAGAAATTTTTTATACATTTTATAAAACGTAAGGCAAGAAATAATTCCCGTTAACCACATTAGCAACGTTGAGGTTAAAGCAGCACCTAAAATACCATATTGGGGTATTAAATAATAATTAAGAGTTACATTTAAAATAATAGCAGATAGAGCTATATAATAGTTAACATTGGCTTTTCCAATGGTTGAAAGAAGATTGCCATATAGTCCCCTTAAAATCAAAATACCAATAGCTCCTAGTATTAATATTAAAAAAGAGGTCTTATAATTTACAAATTCAGTACCGAAAAAAAGTAATACGTTTTCGGAAAATAACCAAGAGAAAAAAGCAATGCAAGTACTTATAATTACAAATAAAAATATGTAATTCTGAATGTATTTTTTGATGTATTTTTTATTGTAAATGTTTTCAGTTAAATTAACAAAATCAGTAGTAATAAAAGCTTGTGATATAAATAGTAAGCTTAATGGAATAAGAGAAATGTATTTATAAACAGTAACCATTTCTGAATTTTTTAATAAATACCCAATTAAGATAATATCTACAGCGGTTAAAAACTTTGTAGCAACATTTGAAAGACTGGCAAAAAAACCATATTTCCAAAAATCAATATTAATAAAATCAGGTTTTATATTTATTTTAAAGTCGATGTTTAATTTTCTAATAAATAGTGCAGAGGTGAATAGTGGAGCTAAAACTAAAGCAATTGCATAACCGAGCTCTTTGTAAGTATAACTTAAAATAGTTACTAAAGCTATGAGTAAAATATTATAACTAATTTCAATTAATGCAAATGTTTTGTTTTGATGTTTAAGTCTGTACTGAACTTTTACAATTTCTAAAAGAAAAAATGTAGGGATTGCTAATGCTAAAATAATTAAATAATGAACACTATATAGAAAATAGCTTTTAAGGAGTAAACTGATTAAAATAATTAGTAATACTAATACAATTGACGATATTATCCCTTTATTTAGTACATATTTAAAAATTTGGTTTTTAATAGTATCAGATTTAGATAATGATCCATATCTTATTAAACTTTGATGTAGTCCTAATCCACTAATGGGTAGAATAAATGAAATTATGGTAAAGGCATAAATAACTACTCCTAAATCTTTATGGTTTATAAGTTGTAAAGCAATCCAAGAAGTAAAAAAAGATAATATTCTAGCTATAATGGTAGCGTAAAAAATACTGATGCCATTTCTGTTTTTAAAACCTAATAGTAACTCTT
This sequence comes from Aureibaculum marinum, assembly GCF_003813905.1. Classification (GTDB taxonomy): domain Bacteria; phylum Bacteroidota; class Bacteroidia; order Flavobacteriales; family Flavobacteriaceae; genus Aureibaculum; species Aureibaculum marinum. Next base: position 390,474 of record NZ_RPFJ01000002.1, on the reverse strand, counting down.
TTATGCCTTCTATCATTTATTAATTGTTAATAATGCATGTTTATATAGATTTGTAAATTTATTACAAAGAACTGAAGGAGAAAATTTAGATTCTATATATTTATGCATGCTTAATGCATTTGCAGTTGTACTAGTATTATAAAATTTTAAGATACTATTTAACAGTTCTTTTTCTTCCTTTTTTGAAATGAGTGTCCCGAAGTTGTCAGGGAAATGTTCAGAAATGCCACCAACATTTGTTGATATAACAGGTAAACCACAGGCAAAAGCTTCTAAAATTACACAAGGAAGATTTTCATAATTACTAAATTGAATTAGTAAATGAGCTTTTTGCATATATTTCGGAATTTCAGAGTGGTTTATTTGATTTATGAGAATTACATTAGATACTATATTCAGTTTTTTTATAATTGATTTGTACTTAAAAGAGTTTTCTCCTATTAAATAAAATTTAAAGTTTGAAATTTCCTTTTTTAGCTTAGCCATTACTCTTAGCTGACCAGAAATGTTTTTGTGCTTGTCTCCCATATGCGAGATATGCAATAAAGTAAATGTTTTGTTTTTTGTTCCTAATGGTTTAAAAATTTCTGTATTTACCACATTAGGTACCGTTCTGTAAGTACCTTTTAGTCCTTTTTTTTGCATCATAATCCCTAAGTGATTACTGACAGGACATATAAAGGATGAGTTTTGAGTTATTAAAGTAGAAATAAATTTTTCAATTAACCCTATTTTATTAGTTAAATAACCTGTCCAATGTTCAGATATGATGTAAGGTTTTTTTTTAACTAATTTTAAATACATTGCAATTAAACCAATCGGGTAAACTCGATTAACATGTACAAGTTGATATGGTTTAATTATTCTAAAAATTTGTTTATATGCATTGTAAAATAAGTATGCTTTTAAAATTTTATTTCGAGTTGGTTTTACATAACCAATTATGGTAGTAACACCATTGATTTGTTTTTTTTCAATTTCTAAGTTTTTATTGATATTGTTATCTGTAATAACATGTATAGAAGTTACTTTATTTTTTAGAGCTACGGCTTCTGCATGTCTTTGTATAAAATCACCATTATAGGGCATTACCCTAGAAGGATACCATCCATTTAAAAATAAAACATGTAATTTTTTTTCCAATTAAATAAGTTTCTTCAAAGATAAAAAATTAAAAAAGCACTACTATATACAATAACATTAAATTGTCGTACTATAGCTCTTAGAAAAGAAGTTAAAATGATTTAAAATTAAACTTTGCTATAAAATTAAAATTGATATTAATGATAAATTCTAAAGTTGTAAATTTACCTCAAAACATAATCATTTATCTTCTTTAATGTCAATAAAACATATTTTTTTCGATTTAGATCATACCTTGTGGGATTTTGAAGCAAATTCAGCTCAAACATTTCAATTTATTTTTAAAGAGACTAACGTTAATATAAATATTAGCGATTTTTTAAAAAATTATAGGCCAATCAATCAAAAATATTGGAAACTATACAGAGAAGAACGTGTAAGTAAAAAGGAACTTAGGTATAAGCGTTTAAAAGAAACGTTTGATTTAATGTCGTATACAATTTCAGATGATCATATAAATCATTTAAGCTCAATTTATATTGATTATTTGCCAAATTATAATAAGCTTTTTGATGGCACATCAGAAATATTAAATTATTTAATGCCAAAGTATAAATTACATATTATTACAAATGGTTTTGAGGAGGTGCAAACAAAAAAATTGAAATCTTCGGGTATTTTGCATTTCTTTGATAAAATAGTGACTTCAGAGAGTGTTGGAGTTAAAAAACCAAATCCCAAAATTTTTAATTATGCGTTGGGGTTGGCAGAAGCAAAAGCAATAGAAAGTATTATGGTAGGAGATAATTTTGAAGCTGATATTTTAGGTGCAAAGGAAGTAGGTATGCAAACAATTCATTTTAAAGATAAGATTACAGGTGATAACGACGGAATTATAAGTATAACTAACCTAATGGAAATTAAACAGTATCTTTAGTTTTTTAATATCAAATTGAGGTGAAACGGCATGTAAAATATTTGTTGAAAATTTTAATATTAGGTACTGTATTATCATGTACAAGTACTATTGACCTTAATCAATTAGATACGGTAGAATTAAATCAGAGTTTAACAAGTACTTTTGTTTATTTAAAAGTAAATCAAAATAATTTTTTAAACAACACTTCAAACACAGAACTAACTAGCTTGTCAGATGTTAGTGTTATTGACATTTTTGATTCAGATTATGTTCAAGAGAATATTATAACTTCAAATTTTAGTTTTGAAATTGAAAATTCTTTTAATAGAGATTTTATACTTGATATTGCCTTTTTAAATGCAGATAATAATACTACCAAAAGCTTTACTATTAATGTTCCTAGAAACTCTAGTATAAGTCATTTTCAAAGTTATGAAGGGTTAGATTTACTTTCTCTAAAACTCTCGCAAAAGGTTAGAATTACATTGTATTTGCAACCAAGTGATGATGCTAGTATTTTAACCGAAGGTAATGAAATGAATTTTGAGTTAAAGTCATTTACTAATTTTGTTTTAAAAGTGAACTAATGCAAATACAGAAATATATATATGTGATATTTTGCTTAGTAGTTTTTAAAAATCATTCTCAAAATAAAAAATTTATATTCGGAAATAATGATGTTCCACAATCATTATTATTAAATCCAGGAGAAGAAGTTAGTTATAAAAAACATATAGGCATTCCATTTGTATCAGGATTATATTTTAATATTGGATCCAATAATTTAACGGTAAAAGATATTGTTTCTGATGATGGTGTTGATATAAATGATAAAATAAGAAATCTGATTTTTAAACTAAAATCAACTGACTATATTACCGTAAATGAACAAGTTGATGTTATAAATATTGGTTATAAACTAAAAAATGATAAAGACTACTTAAATTTTGGATTTTATCAAGAATTTGATTTTGTGGCTTATTATCCTAAAGATTTAGCTGTTTTATTTTATCAAGGAAATACAGATATTAATGGAAATATTGAATTAAATTCTAATACAAATTTTAATCAAATAAGTTTTAAAGGTCAGGCTTTTGGAGTTTTTCATGCAGGGATATCTCGTAAAATAAATAAACGTTTAAATGTAGGAGCAAGAGTAAAGTTATATTCAGGTAGTTTTAATGTGCAATCTGTAAATAATAAAGGGAGCTTTTCAACGGTTTTAGGAGAAAATAATATGTATCAACATCAATTGAATAATGTCAGCTTTTTAGCTCAATCATCAGGGATTTTAAAAGATGATGAGGTTAGTTTTTCTGCTAAAAGTTTAATGTCAAACTTATTTGTTGGGGGTAATTTTGGGTTGGGAGTAGATGTAGGATTTAGTTATCGTTTAAATGAAAGAACATCACTATCTGCAAGTGCTTTGGATATTGGTTTTATCAGTTATTCTAAAGATGTAAGTTCTTATAGTATAAAAGGGAATTATGCATTTGAAGGAATTGGTTTGCTTTTTCCAGAGCAAGATCAACCTATTTCTTATTGGGAAGATTTAATTTTAGATTTTGATGAGCAACTAGTTAGAGAAGAAAAACATAAAACTTATATTTCATTTCCTTCAGCCAAAATAAATGCGGGCTTGCTTTATGGTTTTGGAAAGCAAATTAGAATGTTGTCCAATTCCATCAGTTGTAATACAAATAAGGGCTTTTCAGTATCAAAGTATCAGAATGAAATAGGTGCTCAATTTTATAGTATTTTAAGACCTCAATTTCCTCAAATGGCAGCTACGGTCTTTTATAATAGAAGACTAGGTACTTTTTTAAAGACTAAAATCAGTTATACAATTGATAATTATTTATTTTCAAATGTTGGTTTTGGGTTTTCTACTCAGATTAATAAGCTTAATTTTTATGCTGCAGTAGATAATATTTTAGGCTATGAAGATCTATTTAACTCTAAAAAAACCTCGTTTAGTTTAGGGGCTAATTTAATTTTTGACTAAAAAAAACCTTATATTTATCATCTAAATTTTATACAATGAGATTAAAATATATACCCTTTGTGCTTGTATTTTTTATGGCCAATACTCTTTTTGGACAATCTTTAAACGAATATAAATACGTGATAGTTTCTTCTAAATATGGCTTTCAAAAGTCAGAAGATCAATATCAATTAAATTCATTAACCAAGTTTTTATTTGAAAAAGAAGGGTTTAATGTAATTTATAATAGTTTAGAACTGCCTACTGAAGTTGTAAACAATCCATGTTTAGCTTTAACGGCAGAAATTATTAATGAATCTAATATGTTTACTACCAAATTAGTAATAGAATTAAAGAATTGTAAAAATCAAAAAGTATTTGTATCAAAAGAAGGTAGAAGTAAAGAAAAGGAATATAAAGCAGGCTATCAAGAAGCATTACGAAAAGCATTTGAGTCAGTTAAAGAACAAAACTATAGCTATTCAGTACCTGCAATTACTGAAGTTGTAGAAGAAGATATAATTGAAGTTAATGAAAATATTTCTCAGCTAGATGAAGCAGAAATTGAAGATGTTGTAATGGAATCTACTGAATCTTCAAATTTAAAAGTAGATAACAGAGATAGAGATAGTAAAGGTAATATTTTAGGTGTACCTACAGAAAAAATGTTGTATGCTCAAGAAAATAGGCTGGGATACCAATTGGTAGATAGTACGCCTAAAATCGTTTTTATACTATTAAAAACAGGCAAAAAAGATGTATACTTTCTAAAAAATAGAACTGGAACTTTTTATAAAGAAGAAGGCAAATGGTTTGCTGAGTATTATTTCGATGGTCATTTAATGAAGCAAGAATTTGAAGTAAAATGGTAAGTTTACTTAGAGTTTTTTTATAAAAGTGTTGTTTAAGTTGCTTTTATTTATTTAATAGTTGTATTTCCCTTTCCAACGTTTTTTTAAAAATTCTCTAAAATTATTTTCTCTACTGTTATTTCCAGGTTCATAAAACGTTGTATTTTTAATTTCGTCAGGTAAAAATTCTTGGTCAATAAAATTATTATCGTAATTATGAGCATATTGATAATTTTTACCATAATTTAAATCCTTCATTAACTTTGTTGGAGCATTTCTTAAATGTAAAGGAACTGATAAATCACCTGTTTGTTGTACCAATTGTTGAGCTTTTCCAATAGCCATATAAGAAGCGTTACTTTTTGGTGAATTTGCCAAATAAACAGCACATTGACTTAAAATAATTCGGGATTCGGGATTTCCAATTACTGAAACTGCTTGAAACGTTGAGGTTGCTAATATTAAAGCATTCGGATTTGCATTACCAATATCTTCAGACGCAGAAATAATCAATCGTCTTGCTATAAACTTCACATCTTCACCGCCTTCAATCATTCGTGCCAACCAATATACCGCACCATTGGGATCACTTCCTCTAATAGACTTAATAAAGGCTGAAATTATATCGTAATGTTGTTCTCCAGTTTTGTCATAACGAGCTATATTATTCTGTACTTTTTCTAATACCTTATCATTAGTAATAACAACGGGGGTATCTTCAGCATTAACAATTAATTCAAAAATGTTTAAAAGTTTACGTGCATCACCACCAGAGAGTTGTAAAAGAGCATCAGTTTCTTTTAGTTTTATTTCCTTATTTGAAAGAATTTCATCTTCAGAAATAGCTCTATGCAATAAAGTTATTAAATCCTCTTTTTGAAATGAATTTAAAACATAAACTTGACAACGAGAAAGTAGGGCAGGGATAACCTCAAAACTTGGGTTTTCAGTAGTGGCACCAATTAAAGTAACCCAACCTTTTTCAACTGCTCCTAATAACGAATCTTGTTGTGATTTACTAAATCTATGAATTTCATCTATAAATAAAATAGGATTCTTAGCGGTAAAGAGCCCTCCACTTTTTTTAGCTTTCTCTATTACTTCTCTTACATCCTTTACACCAGAGTTGATTGCACTTAAAGTGTAAAACGGACGTTTAGATTCTTCTGCAATTATATTAGCTAAAGTTGTTTTTCCAATACCTGGAGGACCCCAAAGAATAAGTGATGGAATTACTCCTCTTTTTATATGAGCAGTTAATGCTCCGTTTTTACCAATTAAGTGTTGTTGACTAATATAGTCTTCAAGTGTTTTAGGTCTTATACGTTCTGCTAAAGGTGCACTCATATTGCAAATTTAGTGTTTTTGTTCATTTGTAGAATTGTTTACTCATTTAATGTTTTATTTTGTCATTTTGAATGCTAATTATTATGACTATTCGGCGTGTTTTAAATTAAAGCCAGCAAATTGTCATTTTTTAATTTATTATAGAAATCCATCTAAGGTTTTGGATTTTTTACTGACAATTTGTACAACTTGCAGAAGTTGGACATGTTTTTGAGAATAGTAGTTTTTTTATTAGTAATTTGTATATTAATAGTGGTATGAGTTTAAATAAATATTTAATCATGGTTAGCTAATGATTCACGAAGAAGAACATAAACAATTTAAATTTTCGTCTATTGTAATTACATTCCCATTGTATTTTGTATTGTCTTTATGGATTGTTTTTTGGATAGAAGGGACTTATAATTTATACCTTACAAAATATGGTTTATATCCGCATACTATTAAAGGTTTAAGAGGAATTGTTTTTTCACCTTTTTTGCATAGTGGGATTAAGCATTTGTTTAACAATTCAATTCCGCTATTTATTTTAATGACTGCTCTATTCTATTTTTATAGAAAAATTGCTTTTAAGGTTTTAATTTATGGTGTGCTTTTGAGTGGATTGTTAACTTGGGTTATTGGTAGGCCTTCTTATCATATTGGTGCTAGTGGAGTGGTTTACTTACTTTTTAGTTTTGTACTATTTAGCGGAATGATTCGGAAATATTATCGCTTAATTGCAGTCTCTTTAATTGTAATTTTTTTATATGGAAGTATGATTTGGTATATACTTCCTATAAAAGAAGGTATTTCGTGGGAAGGGCATTTATCAGGCTTTTTAGTAGGGTTACTTTTAGCAATTATTTATAGAAAGCACGGTCCAAAATCTTATAAATATGATTGGGAAGATGAAAGTATCGAAGATGATGAAAACCTTTTAATTTACGATAATAATTTTGAAGAGGAGTAGATTGTTAGTTATTGTTTTTTAGATGGCATGGAAATGCTTATAATTCAATATTTTTATGATTATTAAATCGAATACAGTTAACTAAATTTTTGTCTAACCGCTTCATATAAGGCCACACCACAAGCTACTGAAACATTTAAAGAAGCAATATCTCCTAATAATGGTAATTTGGCTTTTGCGTCTGCAATTTTTAATATTGAAGAGGTAATACCTTTATGCTCTGAGCCCATAATTAATGCAGTGGGTTTATTTAAGTCAACAGTATAAATCGTAGCGTCTGTTTTTTCTGTAATGGCTACTATTTGAATGCCCTCTGCTTGTAAAAAATAAATAGCATCTAATAAATGATTTACTTTACAAATTGGAATTTTAAAGGCGGCACCCGCTGATGTTTTTATGGCATCTGCATTTAACGGAGCACTCCCTTGATTAGGAATAATTATTGCATCTACACCAGTACATTCTGCAGTTCTTAAAATGGCTCCAAAATTTCTTACATCTGTAATTTGATCTAATAATAAAAATAGTGGTGTTTCTTTATTTATTGTTGTAAAAATAGTTTCTAAATTGTAAAAATCAATAGGAGAAATTTTAGCGACAACTCCTTGATGGTTTTGATGTTTAGAAAGATGATTGAGTTTCTCTATAGGTACATGGCTAGTAGAAATGTTATTCTTTTTAATTAGAGTGTTTAATTCAGAAAATAACGGTCCACTTAAGCCTTTTTGAATATAAATCTTTTCTAAAGATTGACCAGCATTTATAGCTTCAATAATCGCTCTGATGCCAAATATGTTTGAGGTGTCTTGCATGTTACAAAGGTAAAGATTTTATAAATAAAAAAACCACCTCTTTTGGAGGTGGTTTTTAAATGGATGAAATAATATTACCATCCTGGATTTTGTACTAGATTTGGATTCACAGTTTGATCTCTAGCAGGAATACCCCAAACAAATTTAGGATCACTAGGGTCTTTACTTAATGAATCATAATCAGAACCTGTGTTTATCAAAGAAAGATCTTGTGGATCATGTCTTGTAACGCCATCACCCCATCTTTTTAAATCATCTAATCTAAAGCCTTCAAAAGCTAATTCTCTGAATCTCTCATCTTTTAAATCTTGCATTGTAGGAGAGCCTATAGCAGAAAGACCACGAGCTTCTCTTAAAGCATTTAACGGAGTAGCAGCATCACCAGTTGACATTAACGCAGCTTCAGCAGAAATTAAATACATTTCAGCTATTCTAAATACTTTTGGTGCATTTTGATAGTTAGTAGTTGCAGAAGTCCATAATGCAGGGTTTCCAGGAAATTTATTAACTAAATAAATATTAGGAGTAACACTACCTTGGATTCTTACATCTTTTACGTCAAAATATACATTTTTTCTAATGTCATTATCCTCATACATATCTACAACCCATTTTGAAGGGATAAAATCAGGAGTGAAGTCATCAGTATCAGGATTGTATCCTAAATAAATAGAATTTGTATTAGTCAATTCATTTGGAGCACTTAAGAAAGGTTGATAAATAACTTCTTGTGCATAATCATTTGTCCACATGTCAGCTAATACAGTTTCTGATGTTATTAATGGATATGTCTCAGAGTTAATAAGTTCATCAGCAGCAGTCTTAGCACCTGACCAGTCTTCCATTGTAAGTTTAACTCTAGCTTCTAATGCTTTTACAACATCTGCATTAAAATAATTTGAACCTTGAGATCCAGAAACTCCAGCAAGACCAGTCGAAGCTACTTGAATATCAGCTAGAATTTGATCATAGACTTGTTGTACTGTGCTTCTAGCAGGTAAAGCATTTACATCATATTCTAGTACTAGAGGAACTCCTAAATCACTAGATGCTGTAGCAGGGTCATAATCTTTACTAAAACGTTTTACTAATTCAAAATAGTAGTAAGCTCTAACAAAATGAGCATCTGCTTTATAAATCTCAAGTGTTGCAATTTCAGTAGGATCTTCCAATTCTAAAGTTTCAAATCCTGCAATAGCAATATTAGCATTGGTTATACCAGAATATAATTTTGACCAAATATCACTAATGTCATAATCTGCAGCTAAAAAGCCTTCCCATCTATGAGGAAAACCATTTCTATTACCAAAATCTTTAGAAGCATTTAATTGGTCTGACTGAACATCTGGAAGAAATTGGATATTACCAGATACTCTTCCTCTAAAATAAGCATAAAAACCATTATCCCAATTTTCGGCATCGTTAATACTTTTAAATGACTGCGATTGTTCAATTGAATCAAAAGGCACTCTATTTAAATCATCACTACAGGCTACAGACAATAAGCCCACAGCTAGTATCAAAATGAAGTTTTTTATTAATTTTTTCATAATACTCTATATTTGTGATTTTTTTTATAATTTAATTTCAACTCCAAAACTAACTTGTTTTGTGTTTGGATTCGTTCCTAAAGCTAAATTGGAGTCAACTTCAGGATCAGGTCCTAAGTATTCTGTCCAAGTTAATAAGTTTCTACCAATTACATATAGTCTTAAACTTTTAAGGAACGACTGGTTCTTTAAGAATTTTTCAGGTACATTGTAACCAAATTGAAGCGTTTTTAAACGTACAAATGAAGCATCTTCAATTAAACGAGAATCAAATTGTGTAAATTGATAATCTAATGATGGGAACAAAGTTTCATCACCTGGATTTTGCCAATAGTCAGCAGATCTCTTACTTGTATTAAATCCTGTAAATACAGTTGGATTTTCAAAGAAATATCTATCGTTGTTAATTAAATATTTACCTTGAGAAAATGCAAAGTCAGCAGTTAAGAAAAATCCTTTATATCCAGCAGATAAACCAAAACCTCCATTTAATGGTGGGTATCGATCTTTACCAGTACTTTGTTGTAAAGCTGCAGTGTTAAAGTCTGAAGTTACATTGTTTGGATCAAAGTTTGGTTCAACAACTTTATCTGGATCTGCATTAGGTACATACCAATATGGTACACCCGTTTGAGAATCTATGTGAGAAAATACAGGATAGAATAATGATACTGGTTTACCAACAGCCCAAGCTACACCTGTATTAGGGATGATCCAATAATCACGACCTTGGAATAATTCTGTAACTTTATTTTCGTTGTAATTTAAACTCACATATGGAGTTACATAATAATCAGAACCTTTTACGATATCAAAATCAAGTGCAACATCAATACCTTTATTTTCAAGAGACCCTACGTTAGAAGTTATATTAGCAAATCCAGAGGTATATGGGTAAGGTACACTTACTAACATATCTTCTGTTGTTCTAATATAATATTCTACATCTAAACGAACTCTGTCAAAGAAAGATGTGTTAACTGCAAATGTAGTTTTACGTTGGTTTTCCCAACTTAAGTCTGTATTTCCTGGAGCTGAAATGTTCCAACCTGTTGATGTATTGTATTGGTTTGTACCAACAGTAGCTAAACTGTTGTAATTACCAATAGCAGCATTACCACTAGTACCAGTACTTACTTTTAAGTTTAAGTTATCTAACCAGCTAACATCTTTTAAGAAATTCTCTGATTTTAATCTCCACATAAGTCCTGCAGACCAGAAGTTTGCATATTTATTATTTTCACCAAATCTAGAAGAACCATCTCTTCTTACAGTAACATCTAAGAAATATTTGTTATCAAAGCTATAGTCGAAACGACCAAAGTATGAATTAAAAACATATTCACTTTTATATTGACTAACGTCTCTGTTGTCAGGTCCTGCACTTAATAACAACAATCTGTCGTCATTATGTCCGTTAGATGAAGCAGAAAAGTTTTCATATTCATTTTTTACATACTCTTGACCAGCTAATACAGTAAAGTCATGTATATCATTAATGTTAAAACTATATTCTAAAGTATTAGTGATAGTTTGTGTAATGTTTCTTTCAAAATCTTCATAAGCACTACCATTACCTAATGATCCTACGAAAGAAGGTAATCTTTGACTTGATTCTCTCACGTCATAAAATTCAATACCCATTTGAGATTTAAAGGTTACATTCTTAATAGGATTAATTTGGATGTATCCTGAAGGAGTAATGTTTAGTCTACTGTAATTAGCAGGGTAAACTTTCTCACGATATGCAGGATGATAACGACCCCAACCTGGTATAGTGCCGTCCATATATGGATTTCCGTCTTCATCAACTGGAGAATAGAATGGTTGAGCTAATAAGGCTAAACCTCTATTGGTACTGTTAGACCCACTTGGGTTACTTTGTCTATCATCATAACCTAACCCTACGTTTAAGCCCATTTGAAACCAATCACTAACTTTAGTGTCAATATTTGAACGTAAGGTATATCTTTTAAAATCAGATTGATAAGCTAAACCTTGTTGGTCATAGAAACCTCCAGATACATAATAAGATGTTTTCTCACCACCACCATTAACAGAAACATCCATTTGAAGTGTTGGCTGATTCTTTTTATAGTAAGTTTCCCACCATTTTGTATCAGTATCAGGGAAAGTTGTATTGATATAATCAATAGTACCAGCATCATAATAACCAGCACCTTCCATAAAATCTAAAAACTCATCTCTATTCATTACACTTTCGAAAAAGTCAGTGTTAGCCATATTAGAAACTCCATACTGAGAGCTTATTGTAATGGTAGCTTCTTGATTTCGTTTCCCCTTTTTAGTTGTAATGTATACTACACCATTAGCTGCTCTAGATCCATAAATAGAGGTAGCAGAAGCATCTTTAAGAACAGTAACACTCTCGAAATCATTAGAATTTAAAGATACTAATGAGCCGTCTGATACTGGAATTCCATCTATTACAAATAATGGAGTTGAACTAGATCCAAGAGATCCTACACCATGTAATCTAATAGATTGTGTAGCTGAAGGTTCACCTGAAGAAGAGAAAATTTGTAGACCAGGAACTTTACCTTGAAGTGCATCCAAAACGTTTGCTGAAGGTTTTTCCTTAATGGATTCTGAGGAAACTTGTACTACAGATCCAACAATTGAGCCTAATTTTTTACCAGCACCATAACCAACAACCACTACTTCTTCTAGCAAATTGTCAGATTCCATTATTAAATTTATTGTAGTGGCATTGCCTACTTTTTTTTCAACTGTTTTCATTCCTACAAAACTAAAAACAAGTACATCGCCTGTATTTGCAGAAATGGAATAGTTACCGTCAAAATCTGTTTCGGTACCAATTGCAGTACCTTTAATCAATATTGTTACTCCTGGTAGAGGCCCTGTTTCGTCAGTTACTGTACCTGAAATAGTCTTTTGTTGTGCAAACGTAAGTTGCACAGCTAACGCTAGTAATAGCGTTAGAAATCCACTAAACTTTGTTTTCATGTTTATATTATTTGAATTAATTGCGGCAAAAATGATAAAATTATGTTAATAAAACAACTATTTAACATAAATTAGGTTAAAGTTGATAGTTTTTAAAAGTAATTATTCATGTAAGATGGTGTTGATTTCAAATGGTTGCGTGAGTTGGTTGTTAAATAATAAAAAACGCCTAATTCATTTGAATTAGACGTTTTCTTTTTTTAGTGAATTTTATTTTATTGATCCCACCATACTCTTGATGTGTTTTTATCTGTAGCCGGTAATAATGCAGCAACACCTGAATCATAGTTTGCTTTATTTAAACTATTTTCTTCAGTTGGGTAATTATATCTTCTAGGTATTTGTCCATCATTAAAGAAATCGGTTGCGGGTACTAATGCGGGGAAATCTGTACGTCTCCATTCTGACCATGCATCAAAGCCGTTAGGGAAAAGAGTTACCCACTTTTCTTCTGCGATAACCCTTGTAGCTCCATATGTTGTCATATCAGCAACTCTTGAAGTGGCATAAGCTGTTGCACTTGCACTGATAGAAGTTCCATAGTGTGCGTCAAGAGTTTCGTATGATTTTTCAACTCCCATTTTTAACATGTCAGCAGCATCTTCAGTAGTCCAACCTAAATTTGCGGCATCAGCTCTATTTAAATAGGTATATGCTGCAGTCATTAAAGGTAAAGGAGCTAATTCTGTCCATATATAATCAGACATTGAAGCTTTTCCTGCACCACTACCATTAGCATATCCGTAAGGAACACCATCTTTAGATGGGTCATCTGAATATACATTAATTCTTGAATCTAATAATGTGTTTGAAGTGGTTCCTATACCTTTTAAAGCATCTGTAAATTCTTGAGAAAGAAAATAATCAGGTTTTCTATTTGCAGAATAAGGATTTTGAAAATCTTCATTGTAAATAAACCAAGCTTCATCAGAAATGTCTTCAATTACTCCACTTGGATCGTTTAAAGCTTCATTAAATGCTGCTGCTGCTATACCTGAAGCTGATGGATATTTTTTAGATAGTTGTAACGAAAGTTGTAAAATTAGCGAATTTGCCATTTTTTTCCATTGTGTTACATTTCCTCCAAAAATGATATCCCCTGTCGGTCCTAATTTTGAATCATCTAAGTTGTCTCTAGAAGTTTTTAATTGAGCTAACATTGATTCGTAAATACTACTTTGGCTATCATACAAAGGACTTAAATTTTCTTTGTCTTTTAATGCTTCTGAGTATGGTATGTCACCCCAACTATCTGTAATTCTTTTAAAAATAATTGTTTTAAAAATTTCAGATACCGCAATTTGATTTTCAGGAGCACCTTGACTCAGCAAAATAGTATTATGATTTTCTACATCTGAATTTATATCAATAACTAATTGTAAATTAGATAATGTTTGTACATAATAAGAATACCAACTTACTGCGGCTTCATTATAAAGCATTTCGTCTACATAGGTAACTTGAGATTGGTATTGAACGTATAAAGTTGGTTTAAGTAAACCATCTCTACCTGTTATCGTAGAGTATCGAGACATGGCACCCGCCATTAAAGACGAAGTGTTTGGGTCTGCTGCTCCATTAGGATTTACATTTGTATCTCCAAAATCGACATTCTCACATGCTCCAATGGCAATTAAGAGAGATGTTAGGATTAAATATTTTATTTTTTTCATCGTTTTTTTTATTAAAAAGTTAATTTAACATTTACACCATAACTTCGTGTTCCAGGCATTTGACCACTTTCTCCATATGTTCCTGAAATCTCTGAAGGATCCCATTCTTGAGTATTGTCTTTAGCTACTGAAATTAGCCATAAGTTTCTACCAACTAAACTTATGCTAGCACCCGAAAGTGAGTTTTTTAATAATTTTTTTGAAAAATTATAAGTTAAACTTACATCTCTTAGTTTAATATAACTTGCATCATGTATAAATGGTTCTGCAAGTCTGTTTGAATAATTTTGTGTGTTAAAATCATAGGTTTCAATGTATTCATCATATGGTTGGCCAGAAGCAGTAACACCAATAACGCGAGTACCACCTCCGTCATCAACAGCATCACGTTTAGGGTTGCCTTTATCATTTAAACCAGCAGTGCTTTCTAATAATCCAGAAGAAGATCCCCACATTTCACTTAAAGAGAAAAATTTACCTCCTTTTTGGAAATCAATTGATGCGGTTAAACTTAAGTTTTTATAAGTAAATCCATTTAATATACCTCCTGTAAAATCTGGTAATACACTTCCTAAGTATTGACCTGTTTCAACTGAATACAATCCATTAGATTGTACAACGGGATTGCCATCAGCATCTCTTTCAATTGCAGTACCTCTTAATTGTCCCCAGTCATTTCCTAATTCATGTGTAACATATACGAAACCAAAAGCATCATTACCTCCTGGTGCATCTAGAGATTGTAAATCTCCAGGTAAACTAACAATTTTAGTTGTGTTTTTTGCAAAGTTAGCTGTGATATCCCAACTAAAGTTATCTGATTTAACTGGTGTTGCAGTAAAGGTAATCTCAACTCCTTCTCTTTCTGCTTCTCCGGCATTAGTCAAGTAGCTGTCGTATCCAGTACCTCTTGATACACTAATAGGTATAATTTCATCTTTTCTATTTTCTTTGTAATAGGTAAAGCTCAACCCAAGTCTGTTTTGTAGAAAACGAGTGTCAAAACCTACTTCTAGTGAAGTGTTAATTGCAGGTTTTATATTTGGGTCTAAAATATCGGTATTGGTATATTGTAAAGAAATGCCATCATAGGGTTTCCCTGATAAAGGATATGCTGGGTCTAACTCATATGCTCCTAAATCATTACCTACTTGTGCCCAACCGGCTCTTAATTTACCAAAAGATAAAATGCTATTATTTTCAATTAATTCAGAGAAAATGAAACTTGTACCGAAAGAAGGATAGCCATATCCATTGCTATTTTCTGGTAAAGCAGAACTCCAATCTTTTCTATAAGTACCATCTAAATAAATCATGTCTTTATATCCAAAAGATACTTTGCCATACATACTACGTACTTGTTTTTTACTAACATATGTTGTTGGTGAAGGAGCAATACCTGCGTTTGAGAAGGTGTATACATCTGGTATAATTAGGCCACCTATTGTAGCACCTGTATCCATATTTGCGTAAAACGTATCATAGTTATTCACTCTTATGTTTCCACCTATAAATGCATCAACGTCAAAATCTCCAAATTTGTTTGTGTAATTTAATGCTGTATTGTAGTTGTTTTCTGAACGTGTACGTCTAGTAACACCAAAAGAATTTGACCAAGCATTGTATAAGTCAGGAGCTGCAGAATATGCTATAGAATAAGGCACGTAATAATTGTTTTTATATTCATCTTTTGTTCTAGTTGCTCCTGCAGTTAGTTTCCAATTGTCGTTAAACTGATAGGTTAAATTAATACTGCCAGCGAAATTATTATTTCTGTCTATGTTTTTAAATTCTCGTGCGTAATAATATGGGTTGAACCAAAATGCCGGTTTTTTATAGCTGCCACCAATAGCATAGTAATCAGGACCCCACCAGTTCCAAGTAGCGTTATATCCATCTGGAGTTTTTAAATCAATTAGTTCTCGCAACTTGTCAATTTCTATATTTCTACCAAACCATTGGTTAAAGTTACCAGAAGATTGATTGCTATATCCATCGTCAAAATCTCCTTGAGTTTTTGAAATAGAGTAGTTAAGCGTGGTAGCAACATTAAATTTATCAGTTACATCAAAATCAAAATTAGCACCAATAAATTGTTTATCAAACTTAGAGTAAGGTACAATACCAGATTGGTCTAAATCTGTAAACGAAACTCTCGCATTATATCTATCGCCACCACCACTAATAGCAACAGAGTTTTTTAAAGATAAACCAGTGTCATAAAACTCTTTAATGTTATCTGGCTGAGCACTATATTTTGCAGTTTGTCCAAAATATGGGCTGTCTGGCCAAAATGAATACCAAGGTAAGTAGTCTTGATCATCAAATTTAGGTCCCCAGCTCTCATCAGCATAGTTATTATCCCAAACTAAATATCTTTGTCCGTCCAAAACAGACCATTCTGGAATTGCTGCAGAAGAGCCATCAAAAGTACCCCAACTAGCTTCTCCTTCATATCCTTGACCATATTCATTTTGGAATTTTGGTAAATATGATACGTTTTCAAAAGTAGCAGAACTTATAATTTCAACACCTATACCTTTTCGACTTCCTTTTTTTGTTGTTATTACAACTACACCAGCGTCAGCTCTTTGACCATATAATGCGGTTGCGTTTGGTCCTTTTAATACGTTAAGACTAGCAACGTTGTTCATGTCAACATCACTTGGATTATTGATAGGAATACCATCTACCACATATAGAGGGTCGTTGTCAGAAGTTAAAGACATTGCACCTCTAATTCTAATCTTACCAGCTTCACCTAATTTGGAACCTGCTTGACCTTGTATTTGTACACCTGCCACTTTACCAGCTATTGCATTTTTAAGATTCACATCTTGTGAAATGTTTAAGTCTTCTGCTTTAATTTCTTGTGCGGCGTAGGTTAGGGTTTTTGTTTCTCTTTTAATACCTAACGCAGTTACTACAACTTCTTCTAGTACGTTGTCAGCTTCCATAGCTACGTTGATAGTGTTGGAGTTGCCTACAGTTACTTCTTTTCTAGCCATACCAATAAAACTGTAAACTAGAACATCGCCAACTGAAGCTTCAATAGTGTATTTACCATCGAAATCTGTTTCAGTACCTGTAGTTGTACCCTTAATAACTACACTAACACCTGGTAGTGGCCCTGTTTCATCAGAAACGGTACCGGTGATAGTTTTTGCTTGTGCAAACGTTAGTTGCACTGCTAACACTAATAATAGTGTTAGAAAACCATTAAACTTTGTTTTCATGTGTATATTTATTTGAATTAATTTGCTCAAAAGTCTTAATAATAAGTTAATAAAACAAATTTTTTTTCTTAAAATCATAATATTATGTTAAAGAAAAGTTAATACAAGGGTGTTTTTTTAGGGGTAGTGGTTAAAAAAAGTTTGTTTTTTAGAAAAGATTAACAATTTTTAGATGGATACGAGAATTGTTGATGTTAAAAGAGTTGTTTGGGTATTTTCCTATTGCGTATCCTAAGTTTATATATCCAAGTTTTGATAAGAATGCGTAGCCTAGGCCTAAGGAGTATAGTTGAGAAGATTCATTTTGGTTTTTTATTGAGCCAAAATCTGTGATTGAATAGAGGTATGAGCTATTGTTTGTTGCGTATCTATATTCAATGTTAAAGGTGGTATATGTTGATGCTGGGATGCTTTCTTCGTCAAATCCACGAATTGAATTGTTACCACCTACACGAAACAATTCGTTGGTTAGTAGGTTTTTAGAATTTATAATTCCACTTCTGTTTTGTAAAAAAATATGATTTTTATGATTTAAGCTCCATAAAAAATTAGTTTGTAAATTAAATTTCGATTGGTTATTTGAGTTGGTGTTCGTTCTTTTTCCTTTTAAACCTTCAATATAAAAATTGAATTTCGTTTTGAATAAAGGGTGGTTGTTTGCTATAGTGTAGTTGTAGTTAATTCCGAAGAAGGTGCTTTTATAATCTTCAATTGTGGTAATTGTATTAGTTAATAAGTTTGATGAGTTTTCTGAATGCATGGTTAGTCCAATTGCATTGCGGTTGTTAATGTGATAGGGAAGAGTTAGTTTAAACGAGGTATTTACAAAGGTAGAATCTTGTTTGTAAATTGATAATGCTACATTAGGTGATATCCTTGTGTTGAAAATGAATGGTAAAGAAACGTCTAAATTAAAACTATGTTGGTTGTTGCCATTGTTTTTCCATGAAAGATCGATGTTTTCACCTGAATCAAATATGTTGTTAAGTAATAGGTCTAGATAGCCATTGAAAGAAAGTCCCTTTCCCGTTTTGTTAGTAGTGAATCCTATTAATCCGTCAAATCTGTTAGCTTTTTCTTTTTTAATAAATAGATAAACAATAGTAGAGTCTTTTGTGAATAGAACTTCAGGGGCTTTTATTTCTGAACTGAAAGATAGGTTGTTGGTGGCCATTGAAGCTTTGTTTAATTTGTTTTTGTTAAACAGCGTATGTTCTTTGAGTTGTAAATGGTGTTTAAGAAATGCCTTAGGGAAATTAGAATAACCAGTTATAATTATTTTATCTATCTTTCGTTTAGAAGATTTTTTTAATGCTAATTGAGCTTCTATTATTGTGTCATTTATCACAGTAATGTTTTGTAGCGAAGCTTCTGAAAATGAATTCCCTTTCTCTTCTTGAGTTGTTACTATTTGTTGTAATTTTTTTGTTAAATTTTTTGGAGCTACTTCAAAATAATTTGGATTAATAGGTTCAAATGAAATTTGGTTAATGTTATAATGTATTCTGATTATTTTTATTTTATTGTTTAATTTAAAATGGGCAGTGTAAATGCTGTCTTTTTTTATTAAGGTGTCTAGCTGATGATTAAAAAAGCCAATTTTCTCAATTTGGAGAGTTACTGAATCTAACGTATTGAGGATAGATTTTTCTGATAAATGATACTTTTGATAGCTAATATTCTGTAAAAATGAATTTGAAGTGCTATCATTAGAAGAAATTTTTAATTCTAATTTTTGACCAAAAGAATGGTTAAAAAATAGTATTGAAAGTAGTATATATATATATGATGTAAAATGTGATTTCAAAACGATTCAAAATTAGTTTAAAACTTATAAAAATAGATATAATTAAAAATGTTTTTAAAATGATGATAAATTTTAGCTAAGACCTGTTTGTAGAAACAGATTTTATTTATACATTTGCACACTCTTAAAAAAGAGGAGTATTTTAAATAAGAAATAATAATTAATTTATATGCCAACTATACAGCAATTAGTACGCAAGGGAAGAACCCAAATAACTAAGAAGAATAAATCGGCTGCATTAAATTCTTGTCCGCAAAGAAGAGGCGTATGTACACGTGTTTATACTACAACACCAAAGAAACCAAATTCAGCTATGCGTAAAGTAGCAAGGGTAAGGTTAACTAATGGTAATGAGGTGAATGCTTACATACCTGGAGAAGGACATAATTTACAAGAGCACTCGATAGTATTAGTTAGAGGTGGAAGAGTAAAAGATTTACCTGGAGTTAAATATCACGTTGTTCGTGGTGCTTTGGATACTGCAGGTGTTGAGGGACGAACACAAAGACGTTCTAAATACGGAACTAAACGTCCTAAAAAATAACATATTCTGAACTATTCTTGAATAAAGTCAAGGTTTCGGAATTTAAATCAAAAACTAAGAAGTAATGAGAAAAAAGAGTGCAAAGAAAAGACATTTGTTGCCAGATCCAAGGTTTCAGGATCAATTGGTAACACGTTTTGTTAATAATTTAATGAAGGATGGTAAAAAATCTGTAGCATTTAAAGTGTTTTATGATGCGATGGATATTGTAGAGGAGAAAAAACAAGATGAAGAAAAAACAGCTTTAGAGGTGTGGAAAGATGCGTTGTCTAACGTTATGCCACATGTAGAAGTTAGAAGTAGAAGAGTGGGTGGAGCTACATTTCAAATACCTATGCAAATTAGACCAGATAGAAAGGTTTCTATGGCGATGAAATGGATGATTTTGTATGCAAGAAAGCGTAATGAGAAGTCTATGGCTCAGCGTTTAGCAAATGAAGTTTTGGCAGCTTACAAAGAAGAAGGTGCAGCTGTTAAGAAAAGAACAGATGTACATAAAATGGCTGAAGCGAATAAAGCATTTTCACACTTTAGATTTTAGTAAATGGCAAGAGATTTAAAATATACAAGAAATATAGGAATTGCAGCTCATATTGATGCTGGTAAAACAACAACAACAGAGCGTATTTTATTTTATACAGGTGTTAATCATAAAATTGGTGAAACACATGAGGGGTCTTCTACAATGGATTGGATGGAGCAAGAGGCAGAAAGAGGTATTACTATTACTTCGGCGGCTACTACTTGTGAGTGGAAATTTCCAATGGAGAATGCAAAAGCGTTAGAAAATACAAAGGATTATCATTTTAATATAATTGATACTCCGGGTCACGTGGATTTTACAGTGGAGGTAAACCGTTCTTTAAGAGTTCTTGATGGTTTAGTCTTTTTGTTTTCTGCAGTTGATGGTGTAGAACCACAATCTGAAACAAACTGGAGGCTTGCTGACAATTATAAAGTGCCAAGAATTGGATTTGTTAATAAGATGGATCGTCAAGGTGCTAACTTTTTAATGGTGAACAATCAGGTAAAAGAAATGTTAGGTTCTAATGCAGTTCCTATTGTTTTGCCTGTTGGTGATGAAGCTGACTTTAAAGGTATTGTTGACTTAGTAAAAAATAGAGCAATTATATGGCATGAAGAAACTTTAGGTGCTACTTTTGATGAAGTTGAAATTCCTGAAGATCTTAAAGAAGAAGCGGCTAAATATAGAGCTCAATTGATAGAGGCTGTAGCTGAGTATGATGAAGAATTACTAGAAAAATTCTTTGAGGATGAAAATTCTATTACTGAAGATGAAGTGCATGCTGCATTAAGAGCTGCTGTTATGGATATGTCAATCATTCCTATGATTTGTGGTTCTTCATTTAAAAATAAAGGTGTGCAGTTTTTATTAGATGCTGTATGTCGTTATTTACCTTCTCCTTTAGATAAAGAGGCTATTATAGGTACAGATCCTAATACAGGTGATGAAATTTCTAGAAAACCTAGTGTAAAAGAACCGTTTTCGGCTTTAGCTTTTAAAATTGCAACAGATCCTTTTGTTGGACGTTTGGCTTTTTTTAGAGCTTATTCTGGTCATTTAGATGCAGGTTCTTACATTTTAAATAATCGTTCTGGTAAAAAAGAACGTATATCACGTATCTATCAAATGCATGCCAATAAACAAAAAGCTTTAGATTATATTGAAGCTGGTGATATTGGTGCAGCTGTTGGGTTTAAAGATATTAAAACAGGAGATACCTTAACTGACGAAAAACATCCGATTGTTTTAGAAAGTATGGATTTTCCAGATCCAGTAATTGGTATTGCTGTTGAGCCTAAAACTAAAGCTGATGTTGATAAGTTAGGTATGGCGTTAGGTAAATTGGCAGAGGAAGATCCAACATTTACCGTAAAAACTGATGAAGCTTCTGGTCAAACTATTATTTCTGGTATGGGTGAGTTGCACTTAGATATTATTGTAGATAGATTACGTCGTGAATTTAAAGTTGAAGTTAATCAAGGTCAACCACAAGTAGAATATAAAGAAGCTTTAACTAGATCAGCTGATCATAGAGAGGTATATAAAAAGCAATCTGGTGGACGTGGTAAATTTGCTGATATTGTATTTACTATGGAGCCAGCTGATGAAGATAAAACTGGTTTAGAATTTGTAAACCTTATTAAAGGTGGTAATATTCCAAAAGAATTTATTCCATCTGTTGAGAAAGGATTTAAAGAAGCTATGAAAAATGGTCCTCTAGCTGGTTTTGAAATGGATGCAATGAAAGTTACGTTAAAAGATGGTTCTTTCCATCCTGTAGATTCTGATGCATTATCTTTTGAATTAGCTGCAAAAATAGGATTTAAAGAAGCTGCCAAAGCTGCTAAAGCAGTGTTAATGGAACCTATTATGAAACTTGAGGTGTTAACACCTGAAGAAAATATGGGTGATATTGTTGGAGATTTGAATAGAAGAAGAGGTCAAGTTGGTAGTATGTCTGATAGAGCAGGTGCTAAAGTTATTAAAGGAGAGGTGCCATTATCTGAAATGTTTGGTTATGTAACTTCATTAAGAACATTATCATCAGGTAGAGCAACATCTACAATGGAATTTTCTCATTATGCAGAAACACCTTCAAATATAGCTGAAGAAGTAATTAAAAAAGTAAAGGGTTAATTTACTAAATAGATATAGAGATGAGTCAAAAAATTAGAATAAAGTTAAAATCTTACGATCATAATTTAGTAGATAAATCTGCTGAGAAAATCGTGAAAACAGTAAAAAATACTGGTGCTGTTATAAATGGTCCAATACCATTACCAACGCATAAAAAAATATTTACAGTGTTGCGTTCGCCTCACGTAAATAAAAAAGCTAGAGAACAATTTCAATTGAGTTCGTATAAAAGATTATTAGATATTTATAGTTCTTCATCGAAAACAATTGATGCCTTAATGAAGTTAGAATTACCTAGTGGTGTTGAGGTTGAAATTAAAGTGTGATATACTTTAGTTTTAATTCTAATGAAGATTAGTTTTAGTAATTTCTAACTGTTTAATAGAAATTAGTAAAGCTGAAAACAAACCTCGAAAATAATTTGAGGTAAAATGTCCCGAGCGGTTGACAAGGGAAAAACGGAAAAAAAATATATTCAGGGTTGAAGTATTTTTTGACCCTATTTTTTTGAAAAATAATAAATAATAATTAATAAATATATAAAATGTCTGGGTTAATAGGAAGAAAAATTGGAATGACCAGTATTTTTGATGACAACGGGAAAAATATTCCTTGTACAGTTATTGAAGCTGGTCCTTGTGTAGTTACCCAAGTCAGAACCAAAGAAGTTGATGGCTATGAAGCCATTCAATTAGGTTTCGATGACAAAGCAGAAAAGCAGACAAATAAAGCGTTGAAAGGACACTTTAAGAAAGCTGGCACTACTGCTAAAAATCGAGTTGCTGAGTTTAAAGGTTTTGATGAGGAGTACAAATTAGGTGACACAATAACAGTAGAGCACTTTGTTGAAGGTGAATTTGTTGATGTATCTGGTACGTCAAAAGGTAAAGGTTTTCAAGGTGTTGTAAAACGTCACGGTTTTGGTGGTGTTGGTCAAGCAACTCACGGTCAACATAATAGATTAAGGGCTCCTGGTTCTATAGGAGCTGCATCATATCCTGCAAGAGTTTTTAAAGGAATGAAAATGGCAGGAAGAATGGGAGGCGAAAAGGTGAAAGTTGAAAACTTAAGAGTTTTAAAAGTTATTCCAGAAAAGAATCTTTTAGTAGTAAAAGGTGCTGTACCTGGGCATAGAAACGCTTACATAACTATTGAGAAATAATGAAAGTAGAGGTAATAGATATCAACGGGAAAAAAACTGGAAGAAAGGTTGAGCTTTCAGATGCTATTTTTGCAATAGAGCCTAATAAACATGCAGTTTATTTAGATGTAAAGCAATTTTTAGCGAATCAAAGACAAGGTACTCACAAAGCTAAAGAAAGAGCTGAAATAAAAGGAAGTACTAGAAAGATTAAAAAACAAAAAGGAACAGGAACTGCACGTGCAGGATCTATTAAATCTCCTGTGTTTAGAGGAGGTGGTAGAATATTTGGCCCAAGACCTAAAAATTATGGGTTTAAATTAAATAAAAACTTGAAGCGTTTAGCTCGTCAATCTGCGTTAGCAATCAAAGCAAAAGATAACAACATTGTTGTGTTGGAAAACTTTGAATTTGATGAGCCTAAAACTAAAAACTTCACAAATGTTTTAAAAGCCTTAGAGCTAGATAATAAAAAATCTTTGTTTGTGTTGGATGCTTCAAATAAAAATGTATATTTGTCCTCTCGCAATTTAAAGAGCACTGACGTTGTAAGTGCTTCAAGACTAAGTACTTATAGTGTTTTGAATGCTAATAAAGTTGTACTTTCAGAAAGTTGTATAGAAGAAATTGAATCAAATCTTAGCAAGTAATAGCATGAGTATTTTAATAAAACCAATTATTACGGAAAAAGCGAACGACTTAACTGAATTGAATAATAAATATACTTTTCAAGTTGATAGTCGTGCAAATAAGATAGAAATTAAGAATGCTATTGAGAGTGCTTATGGCGTTTCTGTTAGTAAAGTAAGAACCATGAACTATCCTGTAAAAAGGAATACTAAGTTTACTAAAAAAGGTGTTGTTACAGGGAAGATAGGAGCTTATAAAAAAGCGATTATTGAATTAGTAGAAGGTGATAACATTGATTTTTATAGCAATATTTAAGACGAAAAAAGATGTCATTAAGAAAATTAAAACCAGTAACACCAGGTCAGCGATTTAAGGTTGTAAATACCTTTGATATGGTAACAACT
The DNA here is from genome assembly GCF_003813905.1 of Aureibaculum marinum. Lineage (GTDB taxonomy): Bacteria > Bacteroidota > Bacteroidia > Flavobacteriales > Flavobacteriaceae > Aureibaculum > Aureibaculum marinum. The sequence goes on along the minus strand of NZ_RPFJ01000002.1, from coordinate 365,891 downwards.
GATAAACCTGAAAAGAGTTTATTAGCACCACAAAGAAGATCTGGAGGTAGAAATAACCGAGGAAAGATGACCATGCGTTATATGGGTGGGGGTCATAAAAAGAGATATCGTATTATTGATTTTAAAAGAGACAAGGATAACGTTCCTGCTACTGTAAAAACAATTGAATATGATCCTAATCGTACTGCTTTTATCGCATTATTGAATTATGCTGATGGTGATAAAAGATATATAATCGCACTAGCTGGATTGCAAGTTGGACAAACAGTTATCTCTGGAGATAAAGCTACACCTGAGGTTGGTAATACAATGCTTTTAAAAGATATACCTTTAGGTACAGTAATTTCTTGTATTGAATTGCATCCTGGACAAGGGGCTGTAATGGCTAGAAGTGCAGGTTCATTTGGACAATTGGTTGCTAGAGAAGGTAAATATGCAACAGTGAAGTTGCCATCAGGTGAAATTAGATATGTTTTACTTACGTGTAAAGCCACTATTGGATCAGTATCTAACTCTGATCATCAATTGTTGGTGTCTGGTAAGGCTGGTAGAACTAGATGGTTAGGTAGAAGACCAAGAACTAGACCTGTTGTGATGAATCCTGTTGATCATCCAATGGGTGGTGGTGAAGGTAAGTCTGCCGGAGGACATCCTAGATCTAGAAATGGAATTCCAGCTAAAGGATATAAAACACGTTCTAAGACTAAAGCGAGTAATAAGTATATCATAGAACGTAGAAAAAAATAAGAGATAGATATGGCACGTTCATTAAAAAAAGGACCTTATGTTTTCCATAAATTGGAAAAGAAAGTACAAAGTAATATTGAATCTGGAAAAAAATCTGTTATCAAAACATGGTCAAGAGCCTCAATGATAACTCCGGATTTTGTTGGGCAAACCATTGGGGTGCACAACGGTCGTCAGTTTGTTCCAGTATATATTACTGAAAATATGGTAGGTCATAAATTAGGAGAATTTTCACCAACACGTTCATTTAGAGGACATGCAGGTGCAAAAAATAAAGGTAAAAGATAAGCAATGGGAGTTCGAAAAAGATTAAGAGCACAGCAGCTTAAAGAAGATCGTAAAACGAAATTTTTTGCGAAATTAAATGGTTGTCCTACATCGCCAAGAAAAATGCGATTGGTGGCAGATCAAATAAGAGGAGTTGAAGTTGAAAAAGCATTGGCTATTTTAAAATTCAGTCCAAAAGAAGCTGCACGTAATTTAGAAAAATTAACTTTATCTGCAATTGCCAACTGGCAATCAAAGAATGAAGATGCAAACATTGAAGATGCAGGTTTATTTATTAAAGAAATTTATGTAGATAGTGCAGCAATGTTAAAGAGATTAAGACCAGCTCCACAAGGTCGTGCACATAGAATAAGAAAACGTTCTAATCATGTTACTATGATATTAGGAGAAAAAAATAATACAAGCAATTCGTAAATAGTATGGGACAAAAAACTAATCCAATAGGAAATCGTTTAGGAATTATCAGAGGATGGGAATCTAACTGGTATGGTGGAAATGATTATGGCGATAAGCTTGCAGAAGATGATAAAATAAGAAAGTATATTCATACGAGATTATCTAAAGCTAGTGTTTCTAGAGTAATTATAGAACGTACTCTTAAGTTAATCACAGTAACTATTACTACTGCTAGACCTGGAATTATTATAGGAAAAGGTGGTCAGGAAGTTGATAAGCTTAAAGAAGAGCTTAAAAAAATTACTGGTAAGGAAGTACAGATTAATATCTTTGAAATTAAACGTCCAGAATTAGATGCTTTTTTAGTAGCTTCTAGTATTGCTCGTCAAATTGAAAATAGAATTTCTTATAGAAGAGCTATTAAAATGGCAATTGCTGCTACAATGCGTATGAACGCAGAAGGTATAAAAATTCAAATCTCAGGTCGTTTGAATGGAGCTGAAATGGCTCGTTCAGAATCTTATAAAGAGGGTAGAATTCCACTTTCTACTTTTAGAGCAGATATTGACTACGCCTTAGTAGAAGCACACACAACTTATGGTAGATTAGGAGTTAAAGTATGGATTATGAAAGGTGAAGTGTATGGTAAACGTGAATTGTCTCCTTTAGTTGGTTTGTCAAAGAAACAAGGTAAAGGTGGTAAAGGTGGAGGAAGAAAACCTCAAAGAAGAAAATAATTTTTTAAAGTTTAAGAAATGTTACAACCAAAAAGAACGAAATATCGTAAAGTACAGAAAGGGAAAGGGAACATGAAAGGGAATGCTCAGAGAGGGCATAGACTTTCTAACGGTATGTTCGGTATAAAAGCATTAGAGCAAGACTTGCTTACTTCTCGTCAAATTGAAGCTGCTCGTATCGCAGCTACACGTTACATGAAGAGACAAGGTAGTATTTGGATAAAAATATTTCCTGATAAACCAATTACCAAAAAACCTTTGGAAGTACGTATGGGTAAAGGTAAAGGAGCTCCTGAATATTTTGTTGCTGTGGTAAAACCAGGAAGAATATTATTCGAAGTTGGAGGTGTGCCGATTGAAACAGCTAAAGAAGCATTAAGATTAGCAGCACAAAAGTTACCAGTTAAAACAAAGTTTGTTATCGCTAGGGATTACGACGAAAGCGAAGCTTAATAATATTTTAGTATGAAACAATCAGAAATAAAAGAATTATCTGTAGCAGATATACAAGAGAAATTAGTAGACATAAAAAAGAACTATACAGATCTTAAAATGGCACATGCTATATCACCTCTAGAAAATCCAATTCAACTGAGAGATTTAAGAAGGACAGTTGCTAGATTAGCCACAGAATTAACTAAAAGAGAAGTACAATAATTGTATTCGTATTTACAAGATGGAAAAAAGAAATCTTAGAAAAGAAAGAATAGGAGTTGTTTCAAGTAACAAAATGGAGAAATCTATTGTAGTTAGTGAAGTGACAAAAGCAAAACATCCTATGTACGGTAAGTTCGTAATGAAAACAAAGAAATATGTTGCTCATGACGAAAAAAACGACTGCAATGAAGGTGATACTGTAAAGATCATGGAAACTAGACCTTTAAGTAAAACTAAACGTTGGAGATTAGTAGAAATCTTAGAAAGAGCTAAATAATTATGTTACAACAAGAATCAAGATTAAAAGTAGCTGACAACACGGGTGCAAAGGAAGTGCTTGTTATTAGAGTATTAGGTGGAACAAATAGACGTTACGCTTCTGTTGGCGATAAAATTGTAGTATCTGTAAAACATGCTACACCTAATGGTACAGTTAAAAAAGGACAAGTTTCTAGAGCAGTTGTTGTACGTACAAAAAAAGAAGTTCGTCGTAAAGATGGTTCGTATATTCGATTTGATGACAATGCATGTGTGTTGTTAAATCCTACTGAAGAAATGCGTGGAACTCGTGTTTTTGGACCAGTTGCTAGAGAACTTCGAGAAAAACAATTCATGAAAATTGTATCATTAGCACCAGAAGTGCTTTAAAATTATAGATGATGATAAAGATCAAACTTAAAACAGGAGATACAGTTAGAGTTACAACTGGTGAGGATAAAGGTAAAGAAGGAAAAATTGTTAAAATTCTTAAAAACAAGAATAAAGCAATTGTAGAGGGGGTTAATATGGTGTCTAAACACACTAAACCTAGTGCTCAAAATCCACAAGGTGGAATTTCAAAATTTGAAGCTCCAATCCATATATCTAACATTATGTTAGTTGAAAATGGTGAAACAACTAGAGTAGGATATAGAATGGAGGGCGACAAAAAAGTTAGATTCTCTAAAAAATCAAAAGAAATTATTTAGTTATGGCATACGTACCTAGACTTAAAGAAGAATATAACAGCAGAATTAAAGCTGCTTTAACCGAAGAATTCGGCTATAAAAATGTAATGCAAGTTCCTAAATTACAAAAAATTGTAATTAGTAAAGGTGTAGGTGCAGCAGTAGCTGATAAGAAATTAATTGATTATGCTATTGATGAGGTATCAAGAATTTCTGGACAGAAAGCTGTTGCTACAATGTCTAAAAAAGATGTTGCCTCATTTAAATTACGTAAAGGAATGCCAATTGGTGTAAAAGTTACTCTACGTGATCAAAAGATGTACGAATTCTTGGATAGATTAGTTACTGCATCATTACCTCGTGTAAGAGATTTTAGAGGTGTAAAATCTACTGGTTTTGATGGGAGAGGTAATTACAATTTAGGAATTACAGAACAAATTATTTTTCCTGAAATTGATATTGATAAGGTAAATAAAATCAGTGGTATGGATATTACTTTTGTAACATCTTCGAAAACTGATAAAGAGGCAAAATCATTATTAACACAATTAGGATTACCCTTTAAAAAAAATTAAAAGATGGCTAAAGAATCAATGAAAGCCCGTGAGGTTAAAAGAAGAAAAATGGTTGCTAAATATGCTGAAAAACGTAAAGCTTTGAAAGAAGCTGGTGATTATGAAGCATTACAAAAGTTGCCTAAAGATGCTTCGCCTGTACGTTTACACAACCGTTGTAAATTAACTGGTAGACCTAAAGGGTATATGAGAACTTTTGGTATTTCACGTGTTACTTTTCGTGAAATGGCAAATCAAGGTTTAATACCAGGCGTAAAAAAAGCAAGTTGGTAAAATTATAAATTGGTTTCAGGTTTAATTGTAAAATTAAAAACCAAAACCGTAATTAAATATATATGTACACAGATCCTATTGCAGATTATTTAACAAGAATTAGAAATGCAGCCAATGCAGGTCTTAGAGTTGTTGAGATACCAGCTTCTAACTTAAAAAAAGAAATGACTAAGATTTTATTTGATCAAGGTTATATTTTAAGTTATAAGTTTGAAGAAAATAAAGTTCAAGATTCTATTAAGATTGCTTTGAAATATGATAAAATTTCAAAACAGTCGGTAATTAGAAAAATTGAAAGAATTAGTAAACCAGGTTTACGTAAATATGTAAGTGCTTCGGAATTACCAAGAGTTTTAAATGGTCTTGGTATTGCTATAGTTTCTACCTCTAAAGGGGTAATGACTAATAAGAAAGCCCAACAAGAAAATGTTGGTGGAGAAGTTTTATGTTACGTTTACTAATAAAGAATAAGAGATGTCAAGAATAGGAAATAATCCAGTAGCAATTCCAGAAGGAGTTACCGTTGATATTAAAGACAATGTAGTTACAGTAAAGGGAAAATTAGGTGAATTAACACAAGAATTTTCTAATGTAACTATCAAAGTAGAAGAAGGAAACGTAATTGTTGAACGCCCTTCAGATTCTAAAGAGAATAAAGCGAAACATGGTCTTTATAGAATGCTTGTGTTTAACATGATAGAAGGTGTTTCTAAAGGATGGACTAAAGAACTAGAATTAGTAGGTGTTGGATATAGAGCAAGCCATCAAGGTCAAAAATTAGATTTAGCTTTAGGTTTTTCTCACAATATCATTATAGACTTAGCTCCAGAAATTAAAGTTGAAACTGTTTCTGAAAAGGGAAAAAATCCGATTGTTAAGTTAACCTCTTTTGATAAACAATTGGTTGGACAAGTTGCAGCTAAGATTCGTTCTTATCGTAAACCTGAACCATACAAAGGAAAAGGAATTAAATTTGTAGGAGAACAATTAAGAAGAAAAGCAGGTAAATCTGCATAATAAATATATATTATGGCATTATCAAAGCTACAAAGAAGAAATAGAATTAAACAGAGAATTAGAAAAGTTGTTTCAGGTACTGCTGAAAAACCAAGACTTTCTGTTTATAGAAGCAATAAGGAAATCGATGCTCAATTGATTGATGATATTACTGGGAATACATTAGTAGCTGTATCATCAAGAGATAAAAAAATTGAAGCTAAAGGCACAAAAACTGAGGTGGCTTTGGCTGTAGGTAAAGCATTAGCAGAAAAAGCAACCAAATCTGGTATTACAAATGTTTGTTTTGATAGAAACGGATATTTATACCATGGTAGAGTAAAAGCTCTTGCTGATGGAGCAAGAGAAGGAGGATTAAAATTTTAATTAAGATTTATGTATCAAAAATACGGAAACGTTGAACGCGTAAAACCAAGCGGGTTAGATTTAAAAGATCACTTGGTAGGAGTACAAAGGGTTACTAAAGTAACAAAAGGTGGTAGAACATTTGGTTTTTCAGCAATTGTTGTTGTTGGTAACGAAAACGGTGTTGTAGGTCATGGTCTTGGAAAATCTAAAGATGTTGCTTCTGCAATTGCAAAAGCTATTGAAGACGCTAAGAAGAACTTAATAAGAATACCAATTATAAAACATACTATACCTCACGAACAAAAAGGTAAATATGCAGGAGCTAAAGTGTTTTTAAAACCTGCAACTCATGGTACTGGAGTTATTGCTGGTGGTGCTGTACGTATGGTATTAGAATCTGTTGGTGTACATGATGTATTATCTAAATCACAAGGTTCTTCTAATCCTCATAATGTGGTAAAAGCTACATTTGATGCTTTGTTGCAAATGCGTGATGCCAATACTATTGCTAAAGAAAGAGGTATTTCTTTAAATAAAGTTTTTAACGGATAATCGTAGAGGAGATGAAAAAAATTAGAGTAAAACAAGTACGTAGTAAAATTAATCGAGTTAAAGATCAGAAGAGAACTTTAGAAGCGTTAGGGCTACGTAAAGTGGATCAAGTGGTTGAGCATGATGCTTCACCAACTATCCTTGGAATGGTAAATAAAGTTAAACACTTAGTTTCTGTTGAAGAAGTTAAATAAGATAACGATATGGAATTAAACAACTTAAGACCTGCTAAAGGAGCAGTTAAAAGTAAAGGAAAACGAATTGGTAGGGGCCAAGGATCAGGAAAAGGAGGTACTGCTACTAGAGGTCATAAAGGTGCCAAATCACGTTCAGGATATTCTAAAAAGATTGGATTTGAAGGTGGACAAATGCCTATTCAACGTCGTGTACCTAAATTTGGATTTACAAACATAAACCGTAAAGAATATAAAGGTATTAATTTAGATACTTTGCAAAAAATGGTTGATAATGGAAGTATAAAAGATACTGTTACATTTGAAACATTAGTTGATAATGGTTTTGTTGGTAAAAATGACTTGGTAAAAATTTTAGGTAGGGGAGAATTAAAGGCTAAATTAGATATTACTGTCCACAAGTTTACTGCTACAGCTAAAGAAGCAATAGAAAAAGCAGGTGGAAAAGCAGTAACATTATAAGAAATAAATGAAAAAGTTTATAAATACCATACAAGATATTTGGAAAATTGAAGAACTAAGAAATAAAATTATCTTAACTCTTGGTTTAATGGTTGTGTATCGTTTAGCAGCACAAGTAACTTTACCTGGAATAGATGGTGGGCAATTGACTAATCTTGCAAATAAAACTAGTGATAATAATTTATTAGGATTATTAAATGCCTTTACTGGAGGTGCTTTTGCTCAAGCTTCTGTGATGGCATTGGGTATTATGCCTTATATTTCAGCATCTATTGTTGTTCAGTTGATGGGTATAGCTGTTCCTTATTTACAAAAATTACAGAAAGAAGGTGAAAGTGGACGTAAAAAAATTAATCAAATTACTCGTTGGTTAACTATTGGTATATTGTTAATTCAAGCTCCAGCTTATATTGCAAGTTTACCTAGTCTCGGTATACCTGAATCTGCATTCTTGTTGGGGAGAGGACCTTTATTTTGGTTTTCATCTATTTTATTGTTAACTACAGGTACGGTATTTGCAATGTGGTTAGGAGAACGAATTACAGATAAAGGTATTGGTAATGGGATTTCTTTATTGATTATGATAGGTATTATTGCTAGATTACCATCTACATTTATACAAGAATTTGGATCTAGAGTATCTCAGTCTAACGGTGGTATATTGATGATTTTAATAGAGATTATACTGTGGTTAGTTGCAATATTGGCTTGTGTATTTTTAGTTACTGCAGTTCGTAGAATTGCCGTGCAATATGCAAGACGAACAGTTGCAGGTAATGTACAAGATGCTGCAGGAGCTAGACAATATATTCCTTTAAAATTGAATTCATCTGGGGTTATGCCTATTATATTTGCTCAAGCTCTTATGTTTGTACCTCAGTTATTATCTAGTGCTGAAAATAATACGTTAAAATCAATAGGTATTGCTTTTCAAGATATGTTTGGTTTATGGTATAATATTGTTTTTGCTATATTAATAATTGTTTTTAGTTATTTCTATACGGCTATTACAATACCAACCAATAAAATGGCTGATGATTTAAAACGTAGTGGTGGTTTTCTTCCAGGAATTAGACCAGGTAAGGAGACAGCTGATTATTTAGATACAGTTTTATCTAGAATTACATTACCAGGATCTATATTTTTAGCTTTATTAGCTGTGTTGCCAGCATTTATTGTAAAAGCTGGTGTGCAGCCAGGATGGGCTATATTCTATGGAGGAACATCATTGTTAATTATGGTTGGTGTAGCTATAGATACCATTCAACAAATAAATTCACATCTATTAAATCGTCATTATGATGGATTAATGAAAACTGGAACTAATAGAAAATCGGTAGCATAATATAAGATGGCAAAACAACAAGCAATAGAACAAGACGGAACAATTATTGAAGCATTATCTAATGCAATGTTTCGAGTTGAACTCGAAAATGGTCATATTGTGACTGCACATATTTCGGGTAAAATGCGTATGCACTATATTAAATTATTACCTGGAGATAAAGTAAAATTAGAAATGAGTCCTTATGATTTAACTAAGGCTCGTATAACGTATAGATACTAAAATAATAGCGATGAAGGTAAGAGCATCAGTAAAAAAGAGAAGTGCCGACTGCAAAATTGTACGCAGAAAAGGTAGATTATATGTAATCAATAAAAAGAATCCTAGATTTAAACAAAGACAAGGATAATTATGGCAAGAATAGCGGGTATAGATATACCAAAAAACAAGAGAGGAGTTATATCATTAACTTACATTTATGGTGTTGGTAGAAATAGAGCTAAAGAAATTTTAGCAAATGCAGGAGTAGATGAAAACACTAAAGTTCAAGATTGGACTGATGAAGAAATTAGTAAAATTAGAGAACAAGTTGGTACATACACTATAGAAGGTGAATTACGTTCTGAAACTCAAATGAACATTAAGCGATTAATGGACATAGGTTGTTACAGAGGTATCCGTCATAGATCTGGTTTACCATTACGAGGTCAAAGAACTAAGAATAATTCTAGAACTAGAAAGGGTAAAAGAAAAACTGTTGCTAATAAAAAGAAAGCAACTAAATAATTTATAAGGGATTGTTTGTATAGTATTCAATTGTATATGAATATCTTTAAACAATCTGCTAATGACTATTAATTATGGCAAAAACAAGTTCAAAATCAAGTTCAAAAAAACGTAAAGTTATAGTTGATGCTATTGGAGAAGCTCATATTCAAGCTACATTCAATAATATTATAATTTCTTTAACGAATAAAAAAGGAGATGTTATTTCTTGGTCTTCTGCTGGTAAACAAGGATTTAGAGGTTCTAAAAAGAATACTCCTTATGCTGCACAAACAGCAGCTGAAGATTGTGCGAAAGTTGCACATGAGGCAGGATTAAGAAAAGTAAAGGTTTATGTAAAAGGTCCAGGAAATGGTAGAGAATCTGCTATTAGAACCATACATAATGCAGGTATTGAAGTAACTGAAATTATTGATGTTACTCCACTACCACATAACGGATGTCGTCCTCCTAAAAGACGTAGAGTATAAGTTGAATTTATTTCAGCTTTTTTAAAAACTAAATATACTTTAGTAACTGTTAATATAAATTTTAATCACTTAAAAGGAAATGTAGATTATCGAAGGATAAGCCTTAATTCATAATCCCTTTTATAAAAACTTAAAAATGGCAAGATATACAGGACCAAAAACTAAAATCGCTCGTAAATTTGGCGAGGCAATCTTCGGAGATGATAAATCATTCGAAAAAAGAAATTATCCACCAGGACAACATGGTAACAATCGTCGACGTGGTAAAAAATCAGAATATGCTATCCAATTAATGGAAAAGCAAAAAGCAAAATATACTTATGGTATCTTAGAACGTCAGTTCAGAAATTTGTTTGAAAAGGCATCTAGAAGTAGAGGTATTACTGGTGAAATTTTATTACAATTATGTGAATCTCGTTTAGATAATGTAGTTTATAGATTAGGTATTGCTCCTTCTCGTAGAAGTGCACGTCAGTTAGTATCTCATAGACATATTACTGTTAATGGTGAATTGGTTAATATTCCTTCGTATTCGTTAAAAGAAGGTGACGTTGTTGGGGTTAGAGAAAAATCTAAATCTTTATTAGCTATTGAAAGTTCATTGGCAAATAATAGTGCAGTGTATGAATGGCTAAACTGGAATAGTGATACAATGCAAGGTACTTTTGTTACTGTACCAGAAAGAATTCAAATTCCAGAAAATATTAACGAACAATTTATTGTAGAATTATACTCTAAATAATTAAAGAAAATAATTGAACTTATGGCAATTTTAAATTTTCAAAAACCCGATAAAGTAATAATGATCGAATCTACTGATTTTGAAGGTAGATTTGAATTCAGACCTTTAGAGCCAGGTTATGGTTTAACTGTTGGTAATGCATTACGTAGAGTTTTATTATCTTCTTTAGAAGGATATGCTATTACATCTTTAAGAATTGAAGGTGTAGAGCATGAATTTTCTACAGTAAAAGGTGTAGTAGAGGATGTTACAGAGATTGTGTTGAATTTAAAACAAGTACGTTTTAAACAACAAATAGAAGATACTGACAATGAAACAGTTACTGTTACTGTAACAGGTAAAGAACAATTAACTGCAGGAGATTTTCAAAACTTTATTTCAGGCTTTCAAGTATTGAATCCTGATTTAGTTATTTGTAATATGGAAAAATCAGTTAAACTTGATTTAGAATTTACCATAGAAAAGGGTAGAGGGTTTGTATTATCTGAAGAAAATAAAAAACCTAATGCTCCTTTAGGAACTATATTTACTGATGCTATTTTTACTCCAATAAAAAATGTAAAATATGCTGTTGAGAACTTTCGTGTAGAGCAAAAAACAGATTATGAAAAATTAATCTTTGATATTGTTACTGATGGTTCAATTAATCCAAAAGATGCATTGACTGAGGCTGCAAAAATATTAATTCATCACTTTATGTTATTCTCTGATGAGCGTATTACTTTAGAAGCAGATGAAATAGCACAGACTGAAACTTATGATGAAGAATCTCTTCACATGAGACAATTATTAAAAACAAGATTAATTGATATGGATCTTTCAGTAAGAGCATTGAATTGTTTAAAAGCTGCTGAAGTTGATACCTTAGGAGATCTTGTATCATTCAATAAAAATGACTTAATGAAGTTCAGAAACTTTGGTAAAAAATCGTTAACAGAGCTTGATGAGTTGGTGAGTGTAAAAGGGTTAACCTTTGGCATGGATTTGAGTAAATATAAATTGGACAAAGAATAAAAAGAAATATTGTTTTTAAGGATTTTGCATATCATGTAATGTCTTTTGTTTTTCAATATTTTAATTAACAAGTAAATAAGTATAGATTTAGAAATAGAAGTGTGAAGTTATAATTGCAAATCTATTGTCTAGCATCTAACATCGAATAAAATGAGACACGGAAAGAAATTTAACCATTTAAGTAGAAAAACTGCTCATAGAAAAGCTATGTTAGCAAATATGGCTTGTTCATTAATAGAACACAAGCGTATAAATACTACTGTTGCTAAAGCTAAAGCTTTAAGACAATTTGTTGAGCCATTAATTACGAAGTCTAAAACAGATACTACACATAATAGAAGGGTAGTTTTTAGTTACTTAAGACAAAAAGAGGCTGTAAGTGAATTGTTTAGAGAAGTTGCTACTAAAGTAGCTGATAGACCAGGAGGATATGTTAGAATTATAAAATTAGGTAATCGATTAGGTGATAATGCTGATATGGCTATGGTAGAGTTGGTTGATTACAATACTACATACAATCCTAATGGTAGTAAGAAGAAAACAACAAGAAGAAGTAGAAGAGGCGGAAGCAAATCTACAAACGTTGTTCCTCCGGTTCCTGCAGCAGAAAAAAAAGCTTCTAAATCAGAAGAGGAAGAATAGATGTTAATAAACATTAAATATAAAAAGGATAAGCTAATTTAGTTTATCCTTTTTTTTATATTATTTTTGTAAAAATATACATTAAATGAAGTATCAAACTAGAAAAAAAGCAATTGTTTTATTAGCTGACGGAACGATTTTCGAAGGTAAATCTATTGGAATTGAAGGTTCTTCTACTGGAGAAATTTGTTTCAATACAGGAATGACAGGTTATCAAGAAATATTTACAGACCCATCATATTTTGGTCAATTAATGGTAGCCACAAATGCACATATTGGAAATTATGGTGTTAATGATAATGAAATTGAATCTGAAGGAATTAAAATTTCTGGATTAATATGCCGAAATTTTAGTTTTGATTATTCTCGTCCTAATTCAAATGGATCTTTAAAAGATTGGTTTGAAAAACATAATCTAATTGCCATTTCAGATGTTGATACCAGAGCTTTAGTTACGTATATTAGAGAACATGGAGCTATGAATGCCATTATTTCAACTGAGGTTGATGATATGGAAAAATTAAAAAAGCAATTGGCAGATGTACCTAATATGGATGGATTAGAATTGGCATCTAAAGTTTCTACGAAAAAACCATATTATTTTGGTAATGAGAATGCTAAGTATAAAATTTCAGCTTTAGATATTGGTATTAAAAAGAACATTTTAAGAAACTTAGCAAAGCGAGATGCATATGTAAAAGTGTTTCCTTATAATTCAACTTTTGAAGAAATGAATAGCTTTAATCCTGATGGTTTTTTCTTATCCAATGGACCTGGAGATCCTAAACCACTGGTTGAAGCCCAACAAGTAGCTAAAGAAATAATTGATAGAAACTTGCCGTTATTTGGTATTTGTCTTGGTCATCAAGTGATTGCATTAGCAAATGGAATAGGTACTTATAAAATGCATAATGGCCATAGAGGGATAAATCATCCTGTTAAAAATCTAGTTTCTGGAAAAGGAGAAATTACTTCACAAAATCATGGGTTTGCTATAAACAAGGAGCAGACTGAGAAAAATGAAAATGTTGAAATTACCCATGTTCATTTAAATGATTATACGGTTGCAGGTATTCGCATTAAAGATAAAAAATGTTTTTCTGTACAATATCATCCTGAGGCAAGTCCTGGGCCAAATGATTCAGAATATTTATTCGATCAGTTTTTTGAAATGATTCAGAGCTAGAAATTTTTAAGAAATTTAAGAAATAAATCATATTGCTTTGAGTTTTTAAATTCAAAATGCATGGTATGCTCTATGGTAATTTTATTTTTATTATAGAATAATAGACTTGTGTTTGTCTGTTTTTTTTATATTGATTATTTCATAAAAATTTATAAACAAACATATTCATATTTACCATAAATATTTCGCAAACGTTCTCGTATAAATGCCCAAATCTTACTTAAAAAATGCTAGTAATTTCGTATCTTTACACTACAATATTAAAGCGAATTATGGCTGTAAATATAGTATTCTTAAATAGATTATAAACAAAGTATTAATAACAATAAATAATAAAAACATGAGCATCATTATTAACATTCACGCACGTCAAATTTTTGATTCAAGAGGGAATCCAACTGTAGAAGTAGATGTAATTACAGAAAATGGTATTTTAGGAAGAGCAGCAGTTCCTTCTGGAGCTTCTACTGGTGAGCATGAAGCTGTTGAATTACGAGACGGAGGAAAAGACTATATGGGTAAAGGTGTTTTAAAAGCAGTAGCCAACGTTAATGATATTATTGCTGAAGAATTAATTGGAACTTCCGTATTTGAACAAGCATTGATTGATAAAACAATGATTGATTTAGATGGTACACCAAATAAATCTAAACTTGGAGCAAATGCAATTTTAGGAGTTTCTTTAGCGGTTGCTAAAGCTGCAGCTAATGAATTAGGTATGCCTCTTTACCGCTATGTTGGTGGTGTTTCGGCTAAAACGTTGCCTGTACCAATGATGAATATTATCAACGGAGGCTCACATTCTGATGCTCCAATTGCTTTTCAAGAGTTTATGATTATGCCTGTTAAAGCAAAAAGTATAACACATGCTTTACAAATGGGCTCTGAAATTTTTCATAATTTAAAAAAGTTACTTCATGATAGAAATTTAAGTACTGCAGTAGGTGATGAAGGTGGATTTGCCCCAACGTTTGATGGTACTGAAGATGCATTGGATACTGTTATTAAAGCAATTGAAAAGGCAGGGTATAAACCAGGTGAAGAAGTTAAACTTGCTTTAGATTGTGCTTCAGCTGAATTTTATGTTGATGGTAAATATGACTATACAAAATTTGAAGGTGACAAAGGAGTAGTTAGAACTTCTGAAGAACAAGCTGAATACTTAGCTGAATTATCTTCAAAATACCCAATTATTTCTATCGAAGATGGAATGGATGAAAATGACTGGGATGGTTGGAAAGCCTTAACTAATAAAATTGGAGATAAAGTTCAATTGGTTGGAGATGATCTATTTGTAACTAATGTTGAAAGATTAAGTAGAGGAATTGAGAATGGAATTGCAAATTCAATTTTAATTAAGGTAAATCAAATTGGTTCACTTACAGAAACTATTGCCGCTGTAAATATGGCTAAAGATGCTGGGTATACTACTGTTATGAGTCATCGTTCTGGTGAAACAGAAGATAATACTATTGCAGATTTAGCAGTTGCATTAAATTGTGGACAAATAAAAACAGGTTCAGCATCGCGTTCAGACCGAATGGCTAAGTACAATCAATTATTACGTATTGAGGAAGAGTTAGGTGATATTGCTTATTATCCTCAAGAAAAAGCATTTAAAGTAAAATAATTTACTGCAATTTTAATAAAAAGCGATTACATACATAGTAGTCGCTTTTTTTATGTTACTTAAATAAAAATCATTCTATTTTTCTCTTAAAAATTATAGTAATTTTTGTAATTTAGCTTAACTTGGTAAAAGTGTCAAATTAGAGCAAAAAAATCGTGATTTGGCGTTTTTTTTAGTTTTATTTTCATTGCTGCATTAAAAAGAATAAAATTTTTCTTTCTAAGCTTCTTGCAAATAAAATTATAAATAAGACTTGTGTTAGGTTAATCTTTTTGATTAGGCTAGCAAAAGAATTTATAAAAAATTTAAAGAATTAATAATAACAGAAACAGAATATGTCAGAAAAAGCAACTTTAGGAATTAATGGTAAAACATATGAATTTCCAATAGTAAAAGGTACAGAAGATGAATTAGGAATAGATATTAGCTCTCTAAGAAATAGTACTGGTGGTATTATTACGTTAGATCCTGGATTTAAAAATACAGGATCTTGTGAAAGTGCTATTACATTTTTAGATGGAGAAAAAGGTATTTTACATTACAGAGGTTACTCTATTGAAGAGTTAGCCGAAAAAGCAGAATTTCTTGAGGTAGCTTATTTATTAATATTTGGAGAATTGCCAAATAAAGAACAATTGGATAAGTTTCACGATGATATTAAACATCAATCTGTTGTAGATGAAGATGTAAAGAAAATTTTAGACGCGTTTCCAAAATCTGCACATCCAATGGGAGTATTATCTTCTTTGACAAGTGCACTTACGGCGTTTAACCCTTCTTCTGTAGATGTAAGGTCAGAAGAAGCAATGTATAAGTCTATCGTTAAAATATTAGGTAAATTTCCTGTTTTGGTGTCTTGGACATTACGAAAAAAAATGGGTCAACCTCTAAACTATGGAAGTACATCATTGGGATATGTAGAAAATGTATTACAGATGATGTTCAGTCAGCCTAATGAAGAGTATGTTTTAAATCCTATCGTTGTTGAGGCACTTGACAAATTATTGATTTTACATGCTGACCACGAACAGAATTGTTCTACAAGTACAGTAAGAATTGCGGGTTCTTCTCATGCAGGTCTATTTGTTTCATTGGCATCTGGTATTTCAGCACTTTGGGGACCTTTACACGGTGGAGCCAATCAAGCTGTAATTGAAATGTTAGAGGCAATTCAAAAGGATGGTGGTGATACAAAAAAATATATGGCTAAAGCAAAAGATAAAGAAGATCCATTCCGTTTAATGGGCTTTGGGCATAGAGTATATAAGAATTTTGACCCTAGAGCTAAAATTATTAAGAAAGCTGCAGATGCTATTTTAAATGATTTAGGTATTGAAGATCCTATATTAGATATAGCAAAAGGATTAGAAAAAGAAGCATTGGAAGACTCTTACTTTGTAGATAGAAAATTATATCCTAATGTTGATTTTTATTCAGGAGTAATTTATCGTGCATTAGGTATTCCAACAGATATGTTTACCGTTATGTTTGCATTAGGTCGTTTACCAGGGTGGATTGCACAATGGAGAGAAATGCGTTTAAATAAAGAGCCTATTGGAAGACCTCGTCAAATTTATATTGGAAAAACATTAAGACCATTTATTCCAGTTGAAGAAAGATAATATATACTTTCTACACGATCTGAAAATTGATTGTTAAATTAGTCCCGCTGAATCAGCGGGATTTTTTATATTAAAATACTTAATCTTGGATTTGTAATAGTTGTAAATTGTACTTCTAAAACAATATCATCTTTTTTAAAGTTTAAATATTTGACAATAACAAAAATGTTAAAACTAAACATACAGAACGAAACTTCAAGGCTGAGAGCAGTAGTTTTGGGTACTGCTAAAAGTAATGGAGACGAGCCTGCACTTGATCAAGTGTATGACCCTAAATCTAGAGAACATATTATTGCAGGAACTTATCCTAAAACGGAAGATATGATTATTGAAATGGAAGCTGTGGCTAACGTTTTTAAAAAATATAATGTTCAAGTTTTTAGACCTAAAACAATTGAAAATTACAATCAGATTTTTGCCAGAGATATTGCTTTTGTTATAGAAGATAAGTTTATTAAATCTAATATACTGCCTGATAGAGAGAGAGAAATTGAAGCTATTGAACATGTTATTCAACAAATTGCTCCTGAAAACGTGATAAAATTTCCTGAAAAAGTGCATATTGAAGGTGGAGATGTAATGCCTTGGAATGATTATATTTTTGTAGGTGTTTATACAGGAGATAATTATCCAGATTTAATTACTGCACGAACAAATGGTTATGCCGTTGAGGCCTTAAAAGACTTATTTCCCAACAAAAAAGTAAAGTCTTTTGAATTAAGAAAATCAAATACAAATGCTAGAGAAAATGCTTTACATTTAGATTGTTGTTTTCAACCAATAGGTACAAATAAAGCTATTTTACATAAGAATGGATTTTTGATTGAAGACGAATACAATTGGTTGGTTAACTTTTTTGGAAAAGAAAATATTTTCGAAATTTCTAAAGAAGAGATGTATAATATGTATAGTAATATATTTTCCATTTCAGAAACTGTTGTTATTTCTGAACGTAATTTTACTAGATTAAATACTTGGTTACGCCAACAAGGTTTTGTGGTTGAAGAGGTCCCTTATACAGAAATAGCAAAACAAGAAGGCTTGTTAAGGTGTTCTACAATGCCTTTGATTAGAGATTAATTATTTTTTATTACTCATTTTGCAAGATAAGAATGCTCAATTATTTTTAAAAAATTGAGCTGTTCGTGTATGAATTGATTTGACTATTAAATTGTTTTTTAGTTCATCAACTCTACCTTCTATCGTACCATATATATACCAAAATATTTCCTTAATTTTAGCCTTTAAACTTAAGAAGAATTTATGTCCTCAGTTCAAGAAAAAATCACACAACTACGTGAAGAATTACGTCAACATAATTATAACTATTACGTATTAGATAATGCTACAATTTCCGATTATGATTTTGATATGAAGCTCAAAGAGCTTCAAGAATTAGAAGATAAACATCCTGAATTTTTTGATCCCAATTCTCCAACACAACGCGTTGGTGGTGAGATTACAAAGAATTTTGAAACTATAGCACATAAAAATCGAATGTATTCTTTAAGTAATAGTTATTCTAAGGAGGATATATTAGATTGGGAGAAAAGAATTCAAAAAATTCTTGGTACAGACGCTGTTGAGTATACTTGCGAATTAAAGTATGATGGTGCTTCAATTAACCTTACTTATGAAAATGGACAATTAATTAAAGCAGTAACACGAGGCGATGGGTTTCAAGGTGATAATGTTACAGCTAATATTAAAACAATTAGGTCAATTCCACTTCAATTAAAAAGTGAATTTATACAAAATTTTGAAATTAGAGGAGAAATTATTTTGCCATTAGATGGGTTTTTAAAAATGAATGAAGCTAGGATAGAGGCTGGTGATGATCCTTATATGAATCCTAGAAATACAGCGAGTGGAAGTTTAAAATTACAAGATAGTGCCGAAGTTGCAAAACGTCCGTTAGATTGCTTATTGTATCATGTAGTTGCAGATAAATTACCATTTAATACTCATGCTAAAGCATTAGAAAATGCGAAAAAAGCAGGCTTTAAAATACCAGAAACTATTAAAGTTGCTAAATCTGTTGATGAAATTTTAGAGTATATAAATTATTGGGATACGGAAAGATTTAATTTGCCTTATGAAACTGATGGAGTGGTAATTAAGGTAAACTCTTTAGATCAACAAGACGAATTAGGGTATACAGCAAAAGCTCCGCGATGGGCAATAGCATATAAATTTAAAGCGGAACAAAAAAGTACTATTTTAAATAGTATTTCTTATCAAGTTGGTAGAACAGGAGCAATTACGCCAGTGGCTAATTTAGAACCCGTAGAGTTGGCAGGTACCATTGTTAAAAGAGCTTCTTTACATAATGCAGATCAGATTGAAAAGTTAGATATTCGAGTAAATGATACTGTTTTTGTAGAAAAAGGTGGTGAAATAATCCCTAAAGTTGTTGGGGTAGATTTAGCAAAGCGGCCTACAAATTCTGAACCAACAGTTTATGCTACCCATTGTCCTGAGTGCAATACTGAGTTGATTAGAACTGAAGGTGATGCCAAACATTATTGCCCAAATGAATATGGATGTCCTCCACAAATAACAGGTAAAATTCAACATTTTATTAGTAGAAAAGCTATGGATATTGAAGGGTTAGGAGCTGAAACTGTAGAGTTGCTATTCAAAGAACATTTAATTACCAATTATGCTGATTTATATGAGTTAACTACAGAACAAGTAATTCCATTAGAACGAATGGCAGAAAAATCTGCAGAAAATATGATTAATGGAATAAAAAAATCTAAAGAAATTCCTTTTGAACGTGTTTTGTTTGCATTAGGAATACGTTTTGTTGGTGAAACAGTAGCAAAAAAATTGGCAAAGCATTTTAAAAATATCGACAACTTACTAAATGCTTCTTTTGAAGAATTAATTGCTGTTGACGAAATAGGGGATAGAATTGCTCAAAGTGTAATTGAATTTGCCAATAACCCTTTAAATATTGAATTGGTAAATAGATTGAAAAGTTATAAAATACAATTTGAATTGTCTGCAGATGCACTAGAAAATCAAACAGATAAATTACAAGGACAAATATTTGTTGTATCTGGTGTTTTTTCAAAAATGAGTAGAAACGAACTTAAAAAATCTATTGAAGATAATGGAGGTAAAGTGTCAAGTTCTATCTCTAAGAAAACCAATTATATTATTGCAGGAGATAATATGGGGCCTAGTAAACGTACAAAAGCAGAAAACTTGGGTATTCCAATCATCTCAGAAGATGACTATTTGACTATGTTATGATGTTGCCTGTTAGTGATATAAGTAAAAAGATAACTGTCGTTACAGTTTTTTTTGCAGTAGTGTCTCTTTTAGATATGGTCGGTGTTATTCTGAATATGGATGAACTCCGATACATTTTTAAACCTATGTTAATGCTATCGCTAGTAGCATTGTATTTAGTAACTACAACTTATAGAAACAACTGGTATATTGGAGCACTACTATTTTCATTTTTAGGAGATGTATTGTTGTTATTTGATGGAGAAATTTATTTTATATTAGGGCTGCTTTCCTTTTTAATTGCACATATTATTTATATAGTAATAGTATTGAGTTGGATTACTACCACTTCTATAAAAAAAATTGTAGTTGCTTCTTTGCCATTTTTAATCTATTTTTTATTCTTAATAAATTTTTTAAGAAGTAGTTTAAACCAGTTATTTATGCCTGTGGTAATCTATGGTTTAACTATTTCTACCATGGGCTTAGTATCGTTGTTGTATTACTTAAACTCAAAAAATACAGCAGCTAAATATATGATTACTGGGGCATGTTTATTTGTAATATCTGATTCTGTTTTAGCTATAAATAAATTTTATACATCAATTAGTATATTTCCAATTGTTGTGATGTTTACTTATTTAACTGCTCAATATTTAATTTTAAAAGCCATACTTACTTATGAAAAATATAATTAAAATGCTGTTTTTTTAGTTGGTTGTGGTTTGTGGAGGCTAGTTGTATGTAGAAGTTATTTAAAGGGCTGTTTTTTCTATAATGTTAATCTCATGTTAAAATCAATGCTTTAATTAAACTATTTTTAGCCGGCTTAGTCAAAAGGGTGTACTATTAAAAATTAAAGAGATGAAAAATTTAGAGACAAAAATCAAATTAGTTAATGTAAATAACATATCAATGAGAAAAAGTATTTTAATTGGAGGTTTTATGGTTTTGATAACCATAGGAGCTTTTGCACAACATCAAAGAAAAGGGTTTAATAAATCAGATATGACCCCCGATCAAATGGCCGAATTACAAACAAAAAAAATGGCCTTACATTTAGACCTTACTGAGGCTCAGCAAAAAAAAGTATATGATTTAAACAAAGAGCAAGCAGTAAAACGTGAAGCAAGAAGAAAAGAAATGATGGCTTTACGTGAAAAAGGAGAAAAACCAACAGATAGAAATTCTTATGAAAAACAAAAATCTAGATTAGATGAGCTATTGGCTCGCCAAGAATCTATGAAAAAGATTTTGAGTGAAGAACAATATGAAACTTGGAAAACATCAATGAAACGCAGAGGAGAAAAAATGAAAAGACAAGGAGAGCGAAGAATGCAAAAAAATAATAAGGGTAGAAAAGGTCCAAAAAGACCAAATAAAAATTAATAATTTAAATTTAGTTTTGAAAAATCGTCATAGGTATTTAAGCGTCTATGACGATTTTTTTTTGTAGCAAATGTTTTATATTATTCAATATAAATTTTTTGACCAATAGACAAATCGTTATTCTTTAGGCCATTTAGCCACTTTAATCTATCAACAGTTAAGTCATAGTCTTTAGCTAAGGAATATAAAGTATCACCTTTAGCCACAATAATATATTTAGCTTTGTTTTTTGTTTTCGCAATTACTTTTCCATTATATAAAAAGCTTTCATCAAACTTGTCATATTTATCTAATTCATAGGTTTCAATAAGGGTAATTAATTTTGATGGATATTTTGGGTCAGTAGCGTAACCTGCTTTTCTTAAACCTTTTGCCCACCCTTTATAATCAGTTTTTCTAAGATTAAATAAGTTGGCATATCGTTTTCTGTCAAATAAAAATAGCGAGTGATCTCTATAAGAAGTTAAAGGATGTTCGTATTTTCTAAAACATTCTTGTCTTGCATCATCATCGTGGTAAATGCGACCTCCATCCCAACTCGAATGGCATTTTATTCCAAAGTGATTGTTAGCTCTAACAGATAACCTACTTCGGCCACTATTAGATTCTAAAATTCCTTGAGCTAATGTAATACTAGCCGGTATTTTGTAGGAAATCATTTCTAATATGGCAATGTCATTATATTCATCAATATAATCTAGTGTGGTTTTATTCAAATGTGGTTTACGACGAACTAAATCTTCATGAATAATATCTGCTTCGTCAATTTTTTGAATTTTTACTGGAGTAGGAGTTCTTTTAATAACTTTGGTTTGTGTGTTATAGCTACTTGTTTTTTTATGTGAACCACAACTTGCTAATAAACCTATAATACCAATGCTAAGAAATATCTTTAAATATCTCATTTTAAATTATTTGTAGTGTTTTCTTTTGTTTTAAGAGTTTGTTCATGCCTTCAATTCCCTGTAAACCTCCTGTGTGAATAGCAAGTATTTTACTTCCTTTGTCGAAGGTTAAATTTTGAATCATATCAACAATTCCATAGAGCATTTTACCAGTATAAATAGGATCTAGGGGAATACTAGTTTTCTCTTTAAATTTATTTATAAACGTAATAAGATTATTATTTATTTTGCCATAACCTCCAAAATGATAGTTGGTTTCTAACTCCCAATTCGTTTTAGTTGTCCATTTGGCAATTTCATCATGTAAAAAATCACCCTTTAAAGAAGGAAATCCTATTACTTTTTGATGAGGATAGGCACTGTTTATAATACCAGCAATAGTTCCTCCAGTTCCTACAGCTGTGCAAATATAATCAAAGCTTTTATCTTCAATTGTTAAAATTTCTTCACATCCTCTTATAGCTAACTCATTTGTTCCTCCTTCTGGCAATCTATAAAAAGTACCAAATTCCTTTTTTAAACTTTCAATAAACGCTGAGTTTTCTTTTTCACGGTATAAACTTCGTGTAATAAACTTAAATTTCATCCCGCAATTTTGAGCAAAACTCAATGTGGGATTTTCGTCAATTTTTGTTACTATCTCCTCACCTCTAATAATACCAATAGTTTTAAATCCGAATTCAGCTCCTGCGGCAGCTGTTGCAGCAATATGATTAGAATAAGCACCTCCAAAAGTCAATAACGTATTAATCCCTTGATTTTTAGCAGCAATAATATTATACTTTAATTTTCTATATTTATTACCAGAAATATGAGGGTGAATTTCGTCTTCACGTTTTATAACAACTTCAATATCATTAAGTAAATGAAATTGTACCGTCTGATTTCTACTATTAATTTTAAAATTCATGGTATGGCGAAAATAGTGAATTTATTTAATGATTTTTATGGTAAATTTACATCATAATTAATTTAATATGTTTAATAAGCCTTTGGAATTAGAACCTGATGATTATTACCTTACAGAAAAAGGGTATAAAGTTTTTACTGAAAAATACCATTTAAAAAGAGGGTATTGTTGTAAAAGTGGATGTAGACATTGTCCGTATGGATATGATAAAAAAACAGATTCTTTATAAATCGGGTAATTGATTGGCATAATAGTTATTTAATGAATTGCTAATAAATATGAATAATTTTCAGCAACAAATACTTCAAGGAATTCCGGACCATCTTCCTAATCACAAAACTTATGATTCAGAAATAAACCATGCACCAAAACGTAAGTGTATTTTATCTGAAGAAGAGAAAAAGTTGGCAGTAAAAAATGCGTTACGATATTTTGATGTTAAGTTTCATAAAGAATTAGTTACGGAATTTAAAGATGAATTAGAATCTTATGGTCGAATTTATATGTATCGTTTTAGACCTGATTATAAAATGTACGCTAGACCAATTGAAGATTATCCAGGAAAATCTCTTCAGGCAAAAGCCATTATGCATATGATTCAGAATAATTTGGATAATGCAGTAGCACAACATCCTGACGAATTAATTACTTATGGTGGTAATGGAGCTGTTTTTCAAAATTGGGCACAATATTTATTAACGATGCAGTATTTAGCTCAAATGAACGATGAACAAACTTTAGTAATGTATTCTGGCCATCCGATGGGGTTATTTCCATCGCATAAAAATGCTCCTAGAGTTGTTGTTACAAATGGTATGATGATTTCAAACTATTCAAAACAAGATGATTGGGAGAAGTTTAATGCGTTAGGGGTAACCCAGTATGGACAAATGACGGCCGGTAGTTTTATGTATATCGGTTCGCAAGGCATTGTGCATGGTACTACAATTACAGTACTAAATGTTGGAAGAAAAATAGCAAAACAATCAGAAGATTTGTCAGGAAAACTTTTTGTTACTTCAGGTCTTGGCGGAATGAGTGGTGCACAACCCAAAGCTGGTAATATAGCAGGGTGTATTACAGTGTGTGCAGAAGTTAATAATAAAGCTGTAGAAACTAGACATTCGCAAGGTTGGGTAGATGAGGTAATAGACGATTTAGAAGAACTTGTAAAACGCGTTAAAAAAGCTAAGCAAAAAAAAGAAATTGTTTCTATCGCCTATAATGGTAATGTGGTTAATGTTTGGGAAAAATTTTATGATGAAAATATTTATATTGATTTAGGCTCAGATCAAACCTCATTACATAATCCTTGGGCGGGAGGTTATTACCCTGTCGATGTGTCTTTTGAACAAGCTAATAAAATGATGGTTGACCAGCCTGAGTTATTTAAAAAGAAAGTTCAAGAAAGTCTTCGACGTCAAACTGATGCTATTAATAAACATACCAAAAATGGTACTTATTTTTTTGATTATGGAAATGCATTTTTGTTAGAAGCTTCTAGAGCTGGTGCTGATATTATGGCTGAAAATGGTATTGATTTTAAATACAATAGTTATGTTCAAGATATTATGGGGCCAATGTGTTTTGATTATGGTTTTGGGCCTTTTCGTTGGGTTTGTGTGTCGGCAAAATGTGAAGATTTAGAAAAAACAGATGCTATTGCATGTAAAGTATTAGAAGAAATGATTCAACATTCTCCAAAAGAAATACAGCAGCAAATGGCAGATAATATAAAGTGGATTAAAGGAGCACAAGAAAATAAATTGGTAGTAGGTTCTCAAGCTCGTATTTTATATGCAGATGCTGAAGGACGTATAAAAATAGCCAAAGCCTTTAATGATGCTATTGCTAAAGGAGAAATTGGACCAGTTGTTTTAGGTAGAGATCATCATGATGTTTCTGGTACAGATTCACCTTTTAGAGAAACATCTAATATTTATGATGGATCTAAATTTACAGCAGATATGTCTATCCAAAACGTTATAGGAGATAGTTTTAGAGGTGCTACTTGGGTTTCTATTCATAATGGTGGTGGAGTTGGATGGGGAGAAGTTATAAATGGTGGTTTCGGCATGGTTCTTGATGGTAGTAAAGAATCTGAATACCGTTTAAAATCAATGCTTTTTTGGGATGTAAATAACGGTATTGCAAGACGAAGTTGGGCTCGAAATAAGGAAGCTATATTTGCTATTAAAAGAGCTATGGAATTAGAACCAAATTTAAAGGTTACACTTCCAAATCTA
Source organism: Aureibaculum marinum (assembly GCF_003813905.1). Lineage (GTDB taxonomy): Bacteria > Bacteroidota > Bacteroidia > Flavobacteriales > Flavobacteriaceae > Aureibaculum > Aureibaculum marinum. Next base: position 340,631 of record NZ_RPFJ01000002.1, on the reverse strand, counting down.
GTTGATGATAAATTATTGGAATAATTTGTGAAAAATTAAAGTTTATGAAATATTTAAAATTACTTTCGGTAGGTGTGGTGCTTTTTTTAGTATCCTCTTGTGCATCGGTTAAAGTATCTTCTGATTATGATAAACAGAAAGATTTTAACCAATATAAAACCTTTGCTTTTTATAAAAAAGGAATTGATAAAGTTGATATCTCTGATTTAGACAAACGTAGAATATTACGAGCTGTTGAGGCTGATTTATTAGCAAAGGGTTTTACAAAATCTGAAAATCCTGATTTGCTAGTAAACATTTTTACTAAGTCTAGAGAAAAAATTAATGTATATAATAATAGATATTACGGATGGTATCCTTGGTATTATGGTGGATTTGGTCCTTATGGATTTGGTATGGGAGCTTATTCTAATGTAACTAGCTCTACTGAAGGCACATTATTTATAGACTTAATAGATGCAAAGAAAAAAGAATTAGCCTGGCAAGGTATGGGGACAGGTGCATTAGTTTCTTCTAGAGATATTTCTAAAAAAGAGACACGTATAAAAGAATTTGTAACAGAAATTATGGCTGAATATCCGCCAGTGATAGAATAGTAATTTTCTGTTTTTAATTGGAAAAACCCTTAATAAGCCTTCTTATTAAGGGTTTTTTCTTTAAGTATATAGTTATAGTATTACATGTATGTCACTTTAACCAAAATCATTATAAATGTTTGAAAAAAAATAAATTAATGTTTCATAATGATTTAGTTACAGCTATTAAAAAATTCTATTCTCAGAGGTTATAACATTAATTTGGGTATTCTATAAAAGAAGATTAATTCTCAAAAAAACTTTTATTTAAACAAAAACAATTCTTAAAGCATTTTTATAGCATAATTTTATTAAGGTATATTTACAAAATTATAGAATTAGAAAGTCTATGTTGGATTTTGGTGGAGTTATATAGTATATAACAACTATGAACTATATGATACTTAGCTATTTATAAATACAGCATTTTTGTACTAATAAATTACAACAGAACTATGGATTTACTTAAAGAGTTTAAAGAATTTGCAGTTAAAGGTAATATGATGGATATGGCTATCGGTGTTATTATTGGTGCATCTTTTAATAAAGTGATTGATGTGCTTGTAAAAAAAGTGTTGATGCCTCCCTTAACTTATTTAACCAATGGTATAAATTTTAGTGATAAAATCTTAATTTTAAGAGAAGCAGAGAAAAATAAAGCAGGTGAAATTATTAACGAACAAATTGCTTTAGGATATGGTGCTCTTTTTGAAGCTTTTTTAGATTTTTTTATTATTGGATTTACTGTTTTTATCGTTGTTAAATTTATGAATAGATTAAGGTATAAAGCTCAAGATACAACTGATAAAACAGTGGTAACACCTAAAGATATTGAGTTGTTATCTGACTTAACAGATTTAATGAAAGAACAAAATGAGCTGCTTAAAAGAAAAGTAAATTAAAAAAAATACCCCGATACTTAGGGGTATTTAAGTTAGATAATTAAAGTTGGTACTAATTTATAGTTTAATTAAATTTTTGTCTAAGTTGATGTCTTGCATCATATCTTCAGTAAATTTATAATGTCCTCTGTAAGTGATAATTTTAAAGCGATTATCTTTCATCCTTGTTAATACTTCTAGAAAACGCCATTTAGATTTTAACTTTTTTGGTTCGGCAGATTTTAAACTCACTTCAAAATAGTGTTTTCTACCTGCTTTTTCACCAACAATATCTGGGGTTACAGTAAAGTCTGTACCTTTTTGATGATATGATTTAGGTGTTTCATATCCTTCTAAATCCGCTTTAATATTTTTAAAACCTAAATTTTCCACATAGGTAACGGATTCTTTTAATAATTCCTGATTCTCTGTTTTATCAATTGCTATCATATCTGGCAATATACAAAAAATTGATGGTAAATCCTAATTTTTAGATAAAAACAATTTAATAATGCATTGAAATACAGTTGTTTAATTTGGTGTTGTAAATGACGGTTGTTGAAAAATAGTATATTAAAAAAATAACTAACAGCAGATGTACATCTGTTGTTAGTTATTAGAAAGGTTTTAATTAAAATCAAAAATCTGTTAAATGACATTGTTCTTAATGTCTTCAACCACTTCTGGGTTTACTAACGTAGATGTATCGCCTAAACTGTCCATCTCTCTACTGGCAATTTTACGTAAAATTCTACGCATAATTTTACCTGATCGTGTTTTAGGTAATCCTTTGGTAAATTGAATTTTATCTAATTTGGCTATTGGACCAACGTGTTCTGTAATATTTTGGTTAATTTCGTTTCTTAGGTTATTATGATCTCTACTTTCTCCTGTTTCTTTCAAAATAACATAACCATAAAGTGCATTTCCTTTTATGTCATGAGGGAAACCGACAATGGCAGATTCGGCAACTGCTGGGTGCTCATTAATAGCATCTTCAATAGGTGCTGTACCTAAATTATGTCCAGAAACAATAATAACATCATCTACTCTACCAGTAATTCTGTAATATCCTACTTCGTCACGTAAGGCACCATCACCTGTAAAATATTTATCTTTAAATGCTGTAAAGTAAGTGTCTTTATAGCGTTGATGATTTCCCCAAATGGTTCTAGCCATAGAAGGCCAAGGAAACTTAATACACAATCTCCCGTCTACTTGATTTCCTTTAATTTCTTGACCATTTTCATCCATTAAAGTAGGTTGTATTCCAGGGAAAGGCAGCGTTGCGTATGTGGGTTTTGTTGGAGTAACATATGGCAGTGGAGTAATCATTATGCCACCAGTTTCTGTTTGCCACCAAGTATCAACAATAGGGCTTTTCTTTTTTCCTATAATATCATTATACCAGTGCCATGCTTCTTCGTTTATAGGTTCTCCAACAGAACCTAAAACTTTTATTGAAGACAAATCATGTTTTTCTGCGAAATCAATGTTTTGTTTTGCCAAAGCTCTAATTGCTGTTGGAGCAGTATAAAATTGATTAATTTTATGTTTGGCAATTATCTCCCAAAATCTCCCAAAGTCAGGATAACTAGGTATCCCTTCAAACATAACAGTTGTGGCTCCATTTGCTAAAGGACCATAAACAATATAACTATGACCTGTAATCCAACCGATATCTGCAGTACACCAATATACATCATTTTCTCTATATTGAAACACGTTTTTAAAAGTGTAAGCGGTGTAAACCATATATCCGGCTGTGGTATGAACCATACCTTTAGGTTTACCCGTTGATCCAGAAGTGTAGAGTATAAATAAAGGATCTTCCGCATCCATAATTTCGGCTTTACACTCTTTTGAAGCTTTGTCTAGAAGAGGTTGTAACCATTGGTCTCGACCTTCTTTCATTTCTATTTTTGAGTTGATTCTGTTAACTACCAACACATTTTTAATAGAAGGACAATCTTCTAGAGCTACATCAACAATACCTTTTAAATCTATTGTTTTGGATCCTCTATATGAACCGTCTGCTGTAATTACCATTTTACAGTCGCTATCATTAATTCTTGTAGATAAAGCATTGGAAGAAAATCCTGCAAAGACTACGGAATGTATGGCTCCTATTCTGGCACAAGCCAATAGTGAGATGGCTAATTCAGGAATCATTGGTAAATAAATACAAACTCTGTCTCCCTTTTTAATACCATGATCTTTTAATACATTGGCAAGTTGATTTACACGTTCATGTAATCTCTTATATGTTATGTGTTGTGCGTCTTCGTTAGGGTTATTTGGCTCAAAAAGGATAGCAGTTTTATCACCTTTTGTAGCTAAATGTCTATCAATACAATTTTCAGTAATATTTAGTTTAGCTCCTTCAAACCATTTTATTTCTGGTTTTGAAAAATCCCAACGTAACACATTGTCCCATTTTTTATGCCACATAAAATGTTCTTCAGCGATTTCTGACCAGAAATTTTCAGGGTCTCTGATAGATTTTCTGTAGACTTGATAGTACTCTTCTAAATGTTTGATGCTGTAGTTACTCATTGTTTAAAGTTTATTAATTTTTTAAAAGGGTTATGGGTAAGAAATATCTAACTATGACAGGTTCATTGTCTATTTCTCCCGGTTCTATTTTCGGTATATTCTCAAAAACATTTACGGCTGCTATTTCTAGTTTTTTGTATTTAGAATAAGCTTCTAAATTTTCAATGTTGCCATTTTTTGAAATGTTGAAAAAACAATAGATTTTATGTCTACCGCTAGGCAATCCTTTTAACGCTGAGGTGTTAAATTTTCGATTAACCAATTTAGTAATACTTATAGAAAAACAGTCTTTTTGCTCTGAAACATCCGATATTGATTTACACTCTTCAAAGAGTGGTGATTTCGTTAAAATGGTACTGTCTAATTTTATGCTTTTTTCAGATTTTGATTTTTGTAAGCGAATTTCTTTTAATGTTATTCCATCTGCTAATTTGCCTTTTTCAATTACAATAGAGTCTGTAATTGGTTCATTTTCTTGAGCTGAAACACTAGTAAAAGCGGCTATAAAAATGGCTGTTAGTGCCGTTTTAATTCTCGTTTTCATATGTTAATACAATAGTTGTTTTTTGATATTAATTAGCTTTATTAGTTGATTTTATATTGTTTTAGTTAAGGCAATAGGGAAACATCTGTTATCTGTCGAAGATTTTAATGTGTTGCCTCACCAGCTCCAGATGGAATTCTAATATTTTCAACGATTTCTTGAACTTCTTTTGGAGGTGCAGGAGTAAAATTAGAAATTATTAATGAAATAATAAAATTTATTAACATTGCTACAGTTCCAAATCCTTCAGGAGAAATACCAAACCACCAATCTGCTTCTGTTCCACCACCAAACCAATTAAATTTAAATTTCATCATGTAAAATAGCATCGATAAAATACCTACAACCATTCCTGCGATAGCTCCTTCTTTATTCATACGTTTATTAAAAATACCGAGAATTATTGCAGGAAAAAAAGAAGCAGCAGCCAAACCAAAAGCTAAAGCAACAGTAGCGGCAACAAAATCAGGAGGATGAATTCCAAAATAGCCCGCAATAATAACAGCTACTACGGCAGAAAGTCGTGCAACAATAAGTTCTCCTTTGTCTGAAATATCTGGTTTAATTTGTTTTTTAATAAGATCGTGTGATATAGAGGTTGAAATTACCAAAAGTAATCCTGCAGCAGTTGATAAAGCAGCGGCCAAACCACCAGCAGCCACTAGAGCAATTACCCAATTTGGTAATTTAGCAATTTCAGGATTTGCTAGAACTGTGATGTCAGGATCTACAATTAATTCGTTAATTTCTTTATCAGCTACATATTGAATTTTACCATCATTGTTTTTGTCTTCGAAAGTAATCAGTTCTGTAGCTTCCCATTTTGAAAACCATTCAGGCATTGAAGAATATTCTTTTTCACTTACTGTTTCAATTAAATTAGTTCTTGCAAATACGGCTATGGCTGGGGCTGTAGTATATAAAATAGCAATAAATAACAAAGCAAATCCTGCAGATTTTCTTGCATCTTTTACTTTAGGCACGGTAAAGAAACGAACAATAACATGTGGTAATCCTGCAGTACCTACCATTAAAGCTGCAGTAATAAAAAATATATCTATCGTTGATTTGGATCCGTTTGTGTATATAGAGAAGCCTAATTCACTTGAGAGTCCATCTAATTTATCTAACAAATATACACCTTCTCCAATTACTTTTCCTCCCATACCTATTTGAGGAATAGGGTTCCCGGTCATTAAAAAAGAGATGAAAATGGCGGGTACCATAAAAGCAAAAATCAATACACAATATTGAGCTACTTGAGTATATGTTATACCTTTCATACCTCCAAGTACAGCATAGAACAGTACGATAATCATTCCAATAATAACACCTGTATTAATAGGAACTTCTAAAAACCTTGAAAATACTAATCCAACACCACGCATTTGTCCTGCAACATAAGTAAATGAGACAAGCAATGCACAAAAAACGGCTACTGTACGAGCTATATTAGAATAATATCGATCTCCAATAAAATCAGGAACGGTGAATTTTCCAAATTTTCTTAGGTAGGGAGCTAAAAGTAAAGCTAGTAAAACGTAACCACCAGTCCATCCCATTAAGTAAACAGAGCCATCGTATCCGTTGAAAGAAATAAGACCGGCCATACCTAAAAAAGATGCTGCAGACATCCAATCAGCTGCGGTTGCTAGTCCATTTGCTAGAGGAGAAACGCCTCCACCAGCGACATAAAATTCTTTAGTAGAACCTGCTCTAGCCCAAATTGCTATTGCTATATATAATCCAAAAGTGGAAATAACTATAAGTAAGGTCCAATTTTGTACTGTCATTAGTTTGAGTTTAGTTGATAATTGGTTTATAGGTAGGATTAATTTTGTAAGTATACTTTAAGTATCGTAACCATACTTTTTGTCTAGTTTATTCATTAGGCGTACATAAACGAAAATCAGTATAACAAACACGAAAATAGAACCTTGTTGAGCAAACCAAAACCCAAGTTTAAATCCTCCAAGCCTGATAGTGTTTAATTCAGTAACTAATAAAATTCCAAAAACGTAGGAAACTAAAAACCAAATTGATAGTAGGATGGCAAGGTATTTTAAATTTTCTCGCCAATATTTTTTGTGTTTTTCTAAAGCCATAATTTGTAAAATATGTAGCAATATAAAAATATAATCTTTAATTTGTGTAATTAATTGTATTTATGATAGATTTTTTACAAGTTTTATTGCAATATTGGGAAATTATTATACTTTTTTTTATAGTTTCTGTACTTTATGCTTCTGTAGGGTTTGGAGGTGGATCTAGCTATTTGGCAATTTTAGCTTTAACAAGCTTAAGTTTTGTTCAAATAAGGGGCATTGCTTTATTATGTAATATAGTTGTGGTAAGTGGGGGTACTTTTATCTATTTTAAAAAGGGATATTTTGATTGGAAAAAAAGTATTCCACTTGCATTAGTTAGTGTACCAATGGCCTTTTGGGGCGGATATTTGAAGATTAGTCAAGCTTTATTTTTTATTCTATTAGGAATTACGTTAATAGTGGCTGCATTTTTAATGTGGAATGCTAAGTATATAGTGAACGAAACTAAAAATATAAAACAACATTCTATTCTAAAAAATAGTTTTTTTGGTGGAGGCATTGGTTTTATTTCAGGAATAGTTGGTATTGGTGGGGGCATTTTTTTAGCTCCATTACTTCATCTAACCCGTTGGGATAGCTCTAAAAAAATAGCAGCTACTTCTGGCTTTTTTATATTAGTAAATTCAATGGCTGGATTGTTTGGGCAATACCAAACCAATTATAATAGTTTAAGTTATTCTTTTAATATTACACTGACTTTACTTTTAATGATAACGGTACTTATAGGAGGTCAAATAGGATCACGGTTAAGTACGACAAAACTTTCGCCATACACAGTTAAAAGAATGACGGCTGTATTAATTGCTCTAGTTGGACTTAGAATTTTATGGAAAAGTTTTTTTTAAAAAGTATGATTTTAATTAATTACCGTTTTTGTTTTTTATAATGTGTGTTATTCCTCTAATTTTCCTAAATGTAATGCCTTAATAATACCATCAGCTAAGCCAATTTTTGGAACAAAAATATTTTTGGCTCCACTCCATTTCATGGCATTTAAGTATATTTTACTTGCAGGAATAATTACATCGGCACGATCAGGATTTAAGCCTAATTCAGTTATTCTGTCTTCATAAGACATTTCTTTCAAAAACTTGAATTGAGCTTTCATATAAATATAAGAAAGAGGTTTCCCTTCACGTCTCATTGACATTTTAAAAATTTTGTTGATGTTACCTCCAGATCCAATAATAGATATTTTTGAGATGCCTTTACTTTTTTCTTTAATCCATTTTTTAACTTCTTTATTTATCTGCTTATGAGTTTCTTTATCAATTTTACGAACGGTACCCATTTTTGTAGATTTTGAAGCTATAATTTTACCTTTACTAAATAATGTAAATTCGGTGCTTCCACCACCAACATCAACATATAGATAGGATTTTTTTCCTAAAATTAATTCATTTAAATCTGTAGAGGATATAATGGCAGCTTCACTTTCACCATCAATAATATCAATTTTAACGCCTGTTTCTTCTAATATTTTTTTTACAACTTCTTTCCCATTTGTAGCTTCTCTAATTGCGGAAGTAGCACATGCTTTATATTTTTCTACACCATGAACATCCATTAGTAATTTAAAGGCTTTCATGGTATTAATCATCCGGTTTATACTATTTTCTGAAATAATACCCGTAGTAAATGAATCTGCACCTAATCTAACAGGCACACGTACTAAAGCAGATTTTCGATATTGAGTAGTATTATTGTTTTTAGTAATAACATTTGCTACTAATAGACGAACGGCATTTGAACCAATATCTATTGCAGCATATTTTTTTATTTCTAAGCCCATTTTATTTGTAATGTTTAGGGAATTCTTGTAAAAAGGTTTTTCCTTTTTTTATATTTTTCCAATGTTTTGTGTCAAATTTAATACCAATTACTCCACAAGTAGGTACATGACTTATAGGTTCGCTTCCAAATTTATTAACGAAGGTATTAATGCCATGATCATGACTAAAAACTATAGCTGATTTAAATCCATCATCTAATGCTTTAACTGTCTTTATAAGGTAACCATCGCTAAAACTATATAACGATTTACTTATTTTTAGATTTGATAGAGGGTAATTAAAAGTGTAACTAAAAATCATACCGGTATGTAAGGCTCTATTGGCACAACTAGATAAAAACACGTCAGGACATTTTATTTTTTTTAGCAATACTTCAGATATTAAATAAGCATCGTTAATACCTCTTTCTTTTAAAGGGCGGTCAATATCTTTGATAGAAGGATATGTCCATGATGATTTTGCGTGGCGAACTATATATAGTGTTTTCATTCAATGCTCCGCTTTATACGGTTTTAATATTATATTACTATTTTTATCATGAAGCTAAAATACAATTTAAACATAACCTATAAAAGTAAATTAAGGTGCTAAACGCTCTTTTATCCAATTGTAATCATTGTCTAATGTATATCTAATTCTATCGTGCATGCGGTTGGGCCTACCTTGCCAAAATTCGATGCTTTTAGGTTTTGTTATAAAACCACCCCAATAGTTGGGACGAGGAATTTCTTTACCTTTAAATTTATTTTCATACTCTTGTAATTGTTTGTCTAGTAATTCTCTTGAAGGTACTACTTCACTTTGATTAGACGCCCAAGCTCCTAATTTACTTCCATCTGGTCTTGATTCAAAATAGCCATCTGATAAATTTTTTGCTAATTTTTCTGCATCTCCTTTAATAATAATTTGTCGTTCTAAAGAAGGCCAAAAAAAGGACAAACATATTTTAGGATTTGCTAAAATAGCTTTTCCTTTTTCAGAATTATAATTGGTATAAAAAATAAATCCTTCCCAAGTAAATTTTTTGAGTAGAACAACTCTGTTTTTAGGATATCCATCTAAACCTAAGGTAGCAACATTCATAGCATTAGCTTCAAGTACGTTGTTATCATTATCTGCAATAAGAAACCAATCTCTAAATAATTCGATAGGGTTTTCTGGAGTATTTTCTTCCAGTAAAGCATCTTTTTGATAGGTTTTTCTGTAATTACTTAAGTCTTTTTCCATATTACGAAGTTACTATTTCTTCTTTGTCTTTTTTTCTAATAAACCACAAACCTATCATTGTGATTAATCCATTTAGGGGTAAAATTTCCCAATGGAATTGATATTTTCCTATAATACTTTCTGGTAAATAAGTAATTGCAAAACTTATAGAAATTGCAAGTAAGGCAACTATCCATGCATATTTATCCTTAATCTGATATTTAGTAAAGATACCAAAAACAAATAATCCTAATAAAGGACCATAAGTAAAGGTTGCAAATTTGAATAGGTTACTAACCACGTTTCCGTCAAGATAATTAAATATTATAACCACAATCATTAACAAAAGAGATACTCCGATATGTACTTTTTTACGCAGTGGCATTTGCTTTTCAATAGCCTTTTTTTCTATACCTAGAACATCAACTGAGATAGAGGTGGTTAAAGAAGTTAATGCACTATCCGCACTAGAATATGCCGCTGCTATTAACCCAATAATAAATACTACTGCTAATGGTGTACCTAAATCTTGATTCATGGCAATTTCAGGGAATAATAAATCGGTTCTTGTTCTTCCATCAACGATAGGAATATCAATTCCTAAATTTTCTGCATAAATAAACAGTAAGGCCCCTAATGACAGAAAGAAAAAGTTAACAATTACTAATAGGATAGACATCGAAATCATATTTTTTTGAGCATCCCTATTGTTTTTACAAGTGAGGTTTTTCTGCATCATATCTTGATCTAAACCAGTCATTGCAATAGTAATAAAAATACCTCCTATAAAATATTTCCAAAAGTATGTACTGCTATTAGGGTCGTCAAAGAAAAATATTTGTCCTTTTTCTGCGAAGGCATCAGTTTTTAAAAATTCTAAATAGGTCCAATCTAATCTATCATTAATTAAATAAATTGCTAGACCTACGGCAGATAACATTGTTAATGTTTGTAAGGTGTCTGTCCAAACTATTGTTTTAATACCACCTCTAAATGTATAAATCCATATCAAAACAATCGAGATTACTACGGTAAGCCAAAACGGAATTCCCATTTGTTCAAACACAATGTATTGCATGGCAAGAGCTACCAAAAACAATCTAAAAGAAGCTCCTGTAATTCTTGAAAGTAAAAAGAAAAAAGCTCCTGTTTTATAACTAACTTTACCAAAACGTTGCTCTAAATATTGATAAATAGAAGTTACATTCATTTTGTAATAAATAGGTAATAAAATAAAAGCAATGAGCAGGTAGCCAACTAAAAAACCAAATACACCTTGCATATAGGCAAATTGTTCACCACCAATCATACCAGGAACCGAAATAAAGGTTACTCCTGATAAGGAAGCTCCAATCATTCCAAAAGCTACTACGTACCATGGGGATTTGTTATTTGCTTTAAAAAAAGTTTCGTTAGTAGCTGATTTTCCTGTTAAATAAGAAATTAATATTAGTACAAGAAAGTAGGCAGCTATTAATAAAAGAATATGAAAAGGTTGCATAAATTGATTTTAAATATAAGCTACGAATATAAGAATTTTATGTTTTTATGTTGTCAAAATTTGTGAAATTGAAATTTGTGAATATTTCAAAATTCAGGTTAAAGAAAATCATAATTTGATTTCAATTAAAATCTTCAATTTTAAATTTTAAATGTTCAAAATTTCCTTAATTTTACACAATGAATTTTTCTTCGAAATTATTAGAAAATGCGGTAAATGAAGTGTCTCAATTGCCTGGTATAGGCAAGCGGACAGCTTTGCGTTTGGTTTTGTATTTGTTAAAACAACCTAAAGAGCGTACTACTTATTTGACTGAAGCTTTACAACGTTTAAAAGAGAATGTTAAATTGTGTAAAAACTGCCATAATATTTCTGATGTTGATCTTTGTGAAATTTGTGCCAATAAAAATAGAAATGAAGAAGTAATTTGTGTGGTAGAAGACATTAGAGATGTGATGGCTATTGAAAGTACTGGTCAATTTAGAGGAATGTATCACGTTTTGGGTGGAAAAATATCACCTATAGAAGGTGTAGGTCCTCAAAATTTAACTATTGATAGTTTGGTAAAAAAGGTAAGAGAAGGTAACGTAAAGGAAATTATTTTTGCATTAAGTCCTACTATGGAAGGTGACACTACTAATTTTTATATTTACAAGCAGCTTGAAAATCTAGATATTAATGTTTCTACAATAGCCCGAGGAATTTCTGTTGGAAATGAATTAGAATATGCAGATGAAGTTACCTTAGGGCGAAGTATTTTAAATAGAATTCCTTTTGAAGGCAGTTTAAAGCAGGATTAGTTTTTGTAACTAACTTAAATTATTTATCCCAGCTTCTCTTATCACGGATACGTTTGTATAATTTAATGCCAAGCATTAATAGAATAGAAATTCCAACAATTCCTAAGGTGCCAAAAATCCAGCCTAAAGAGTTTTTTAGAACTACTAAAAAAACAATGGCAAAGAGTAGGATAGTGGCAACTTCATTCCAAATTCGTAAACTAAGAGCAGAATATTTTAAGGTTCCTTTTTCTATTTGATTCACCATGTGTTGACACGAAAAATGATATAAATATAATAATAGAACAAAACCTAATTTTATCCACATCCAATTGGTAGATAGCCATATTGGTTGAGTGTGAAGAAGTAAAGCGGCAAAAATAAAGGTAAGTATTGCAGATGGCCATGTGATGATATACCAAAGTCTTTTTAGCATTAAATGATATTGTTTTTGTAATATATCTTTTTCTAATTCAGGCTTATTTTCTGCTTCTTTATAATAAATAAATAATCTAATCATGTAAAAAAGACCGGCAAACCATGTGGTCACAAAAATGATATGAAGTGATTTAAGGTATAAATAATTCACTTGAATAGTTGTTTGTTAAAAGTTGTTAGCGTGTAAATTACAATTATTTAAATTATAAATTCTAAAACTGATATTCTAAATAAAATTTTATTTTTTTATAATTATAAGGTTATTGGCTCACCAATCCATTCGTTAATCCATTTTACCATAACATCAACCCAATTGTCATTGTCATTTAAGCAAGGTATATGTTTGTAATTTTCTCCTCCAGCATTTTTAAATTGTATTTCTCCTTCTATAGCAATTTCTTCTAAGGTTTCTAGGCAATCAGATACAAAAGCAGGAGTAACTACAGCTAAATTTTTAACACCTTCTTTTCCAAAACGTTCTAATTCAAAATCTGTATAGGGTTTTAGCCATGGGTCTTTTAATAATCTCGATTGGAAAGAATTGCTATATGTGCCTTCTTTTAATTGTAATGCTTTTACAATACCTTTAGTGGTTTCAAAGCATTGGTGTCTATAACAGGTTCTATGTGCTCTAGAATGATTTTCGCAGCAAGATCCATCTATTTTACAATGGGAATTTGTAGGGTCAGATTTATAAATATGTCTTTCAGGAATGCCGTGATATGAAAATAGTATATGGTCGTAAGTAAAATTGTCTAGATGCTGTTTTATAACTTTACTCATTACTTGGATATACTCAGGTTTATTATAAAAAACAGGCATTACATCCATTTTAATTGTAGGAAAGTATTTTCTGTTAACTTCTTTAGCTTTTTCAACTACTGTTTCAAAAGAAGACATAGCGTAGTGAGGATACAAAGGCACTAAAAGAATTTCTTCAACTCCTTTTTTTTCTAGTTCTTCAATTCCTTTTTTTATACTCATAGATCCGTAACGCATCCCTAAAGCAACAGGAATATCTAATTTGTCAGCAACTTTTTTTGTAAATCGTTGAGAAATTACAACTAAAGGAGATCCTTCTTTCCACCATATTTTTTTATACGCTTTGGCAGATTTTTTAGGTCGGGTATTTAAAATAATTCCTTTAATTAACAATACTCTTTTCCATCTTGGAATATCAATAACACGCTTATCCATCAAAAACTCATCCAAATATTTTCTAACATCTTTCACTTTGGTACTATCTGGAGAGCCAAGATTAACTAATAAAATTCCTTTCTTCATGAATAACAAATTGGCTTGCAAAAGTACAATTATTAGTCAAATTCTCATCTTAAAAAAAACAAATCAAAAAGATTTATTAAAATAAGAGTTAAACTACCATAAATATGAGTTTTGCTTATTTTTAAACCATTATTTTAAAATAATAAATATATTTATTGTTTATAGAATCATTTAAAAGTAAAACATTTAAGTTTATTTTAGGACAATCCAACTTAAAATTGTTTTATTATTGAACAAAGAAATCTCATTATCTTTTGTTAATTATCTTTTTTGACTTCTAAATACTATAATCGAGTAAGTTAAACCTTCTTATGTTGTTGTTTAGGTAGATGAATAAGGTTTAAAATAAATATATTTCATGAAAAAAATTATTACTATTATTTTATTTGCAGTATCTTCTTTGCTTTCTGCTCAACAAAAATATCAGAGTCTACTTTGGAAAATATCTGGTAATAACCTTGAAAAGGATTCTTATTTATACGGTACTATGCATGTGAGTAGTAAAGTTGCATTTCGGTTAGATGATATCTTTTATAAATCTTTACAAAAAAGTGAAGTTGTTGCATTAGAGTCCGATCCAACAGAATGGTTAGAAAATAGCTATGATGATTTTAATAATAGAATGTCTTATTATAGGTCTAGTAGTTACTATGATAGAGATTTTTATAGTGTTTTGTTTGAGATGCCTTTTCCTGAAAAACAAGCTATTAGAAGAGCAATACGGTTAGATAATTCTTTGGTAAATAGTTATTTGTATAGAAAACAACTAGGATCAGATAATTTTGAAGAAGAAACATATTTGGATATGTTTATTTATCAGGCAGGTAAAAAAAATGGTAAGCTTGTGGTAGGACTTGAAAATTTTAAAGAGTCAAGATATTTGGTAACAAAGGCAAGTTATAATAGAATAAAAAAACAACAAGACACATGGTTAAAAAAACTATATAAAGAAAAGCCGATGTATATGTTGACGGAAGATGCTTATAGGGATAGAAATTTAGATTTATTAGATTCGATCGGAGCCGCAACAAATACAGAATATTTTAGGAAGTTTATGTTGTATAAGCGAAACGAAAATATGGTTAATAAATTAGATTCTTTAATGCGTGTTAAATCAGTATTTTCAGGAGTTGGTGCAGCTCATTTACCAGGAGAAAATGGTATAATTGAAATGTTAAGAAGAAGAGGGTATACGGTAACGGCTTTAACATCAAAGAGAACTTCTTTTGCTTCTTCTATGAAAACTAAGTTGGAATCAACCTTTGTTGAACCAAAAGTGTCTCGAGAATCAACCCCAGATAAGTTTTTAAGTATTTTAAGTTTTGAAAAATTATTAGAGCTCAATTTTTTTAATCAAAAATATTATGTCGCTACTGATATGGCTAATGGTGGATATTTGGCTATTACCAGAATTAATACTTTTGATTGTTTGAATGTGAAAGAGAATTCTAAAATAGATTTAAATGATATTGATCATTTGTTATATGAAGATATTCCGGGCAAAATAATAAAAAAAGAGACCTTAACATTTCCATATCCCGGCCTGAGTATTTTAAATAAAACCAAGAAAGGTGATTATCAAAAATATCATATTTATAAAACACCACTAGAAATTATTATAATAAAATTGGGTGGTAAAAGTAATTATGTATTAAACTATGCTGATAAAATTTTTAATTCTATAACTTTCAAATCTAGTTTAAATGAAAGGACGGAGTTTACACCTGATTTTGGTAAATATTCAATTAACATTCCTCAAAATTATATTTCAGGTAGTTTTGAAGTTGCGGGCAAAAACTTAATTCAGGCTTTTGATAATAACGGCTATTATTTTTTGCAAGAAGTGCCAGTACATGATGTGGATTATATTGAAGAGGATGACTTTGAGGCTAAATATATTCATAAAGCATTTTATAAAAGTTTAAAGGTGACACAAAAAAATGGAGAATTTATTAAAGAAGGTGGTTATGCATCTTATATGTCAAGTGCATTTTTAGATTCTGTACAACGAAAACAATTGATTTTAAAAAGTGTTGTTAAAGATGAAACTTATTATTTGTTGGGTTATGTAGGTGAAAATAAAGATAAAGCTTCTGAATATTTTAATTCTTTTAAATTTAAGGATATACATTATAAAGAAGAATTTGAGCAAGTTACAGACACTTCACTGTATTTTACTGTAAATACAACTGTTAAACCTCCTTATAGTAGTTATTATGGAGGAGGAAGAAAAAAGGTAAAACCCTATAATGCAAATATTAAAAAGAAGCAATACGGTTCTAATACCAATGAGAATATTTTTATAAAGCGAACTAAATATCACGATTTACAAATGTTTAGTAATGTTGATAGTTTATGGAGTCAATTAGATAGAGCCTATATTGGTAAATTCCATTTAACTAACAAGCAAAAATTAAAAGAAAATGGACTTAATACCTATTCTTTTTATGTAAAAGATAGTTTAAGTGCAAAGCGAATTAGAGTAAAAAATATTCTAAAAAAAGGAGTGTTATTTGAATTAAAAACGATGGAAGATAGCTTAAGCACTTCTTCAAAATTTGTAGAAGAATTTTATAAAACTTTTACGCCTTTAGATACACTTTTGGGTAGAGATGTTTTAGAAAATAAAGTGGACGATTATTTTATTGCTTTAAAAAATAAAGATAGTCTAGTTGATCGTGCTCATAATTTGATACGCTTTACTGAAAATGATATTGATAAAATTATTAGTGTATTAAACTCATATAAGTTTGATAAAGATGAAAAATACGCGAAAGGAAATCTTATTCGTCAATTGTCAGACTTAAAAAGTGATAAAACATCGTCGTTTTTAAAACAGTTGTATCTAAAATCATATAGCGAACCCGAAACACAAATAAATATAATAAAAGCTTTAGTTGCTAAAAAGAATAATGAGTCTTATCAATTGATATTAGAGTTATTAGAAAATGATTTTCCTATAGGTAATTATTCTATGAACTCTATTTTTGATAGTTCAGGAGAGAAAGATTCTTTACAAGTAAAAAGTAAGTTGTTTCCTGAATTGTTAAAATATTCTACAGTTCAAGAGTATAAAAAACCTATCTATAGTTTGTTGTCAAAGCTTAAAGACAGTAGCTTAGTAAAACCTAAAACTTACAAAAAATACAAGGAACAATTGCTTAATGATGCCAAAATAGAGTTAAAAAGAAGTCTTGCTAAAGGTAATTCTTATAGTAAATCTAAATATGCTAAATCCTTGTTAACGTATTATGTAAATTTATTATTTCCTTATAGAGAAGATGATAAAATTTCAAAATTTTATACAAAACTCTTAGAAAGTGATGATGTAAATGCATTGAGTAACTATTATGTATTGTTGAAGAAAAATAAGGAATTAATTCCAACACAATTGGAAGAGAAAACCATGGGTAATATTAAAAACATTAGTGTTTTAATAGATAAATTAGAGCAAAATAAACTGTTGCCAGAAATAGTTAAAACAGAAACGTTTCAGCAGAAGTACGCCCAATCTAAATTGTTTTCTGAAACTTATTACAGTCAAGATAAAGATGAAATAACGTTCTTTAAAAAAGTAGAGCTTATTGTTAATACGAAACAAATCGAAGTATATTTTTTTAAATTAAAAAATGTTAATGATTACGCTAATATGGATTGGTTGTATTTTGTTGCTTTTGAAAAAGAGGGAGATCAAATTAATACAAAACCTTATCTTATGACTGAGAGTAGAGGTCTTATGCTTAACGATGCTAAAACCGATCAAGAATTGGTTGAAGAAGTATTAAGTTTAGTTAAGTATAAAAATAGAAAACGTTTAAATCCTAATGGGTATAGTAATTCATATTTGGGAGGTCATTATTAATTAATTTGATTTGTAATTTCATATAAAGCTATGGCTAAACTATGAATTACATTCATAGAAGAATTGTTGCCATACATTGGTATTTTGATGCTTTTATCTAATAAATTAACGTCTGAAATTCCGTTTCTCTCGCTGCCGACAACTAACGCTATTTTATGATGTTTTTTAAAATCAAAATCTTGAATTTTGGTGCTATGGTTTGTGATTTCTAATCCTATAATAAAAAAGCCTTCCTTTTTAAGTTTTAAAATAACTTCGTTAAAGTTAGTATACCTGTCGTGCTCAATTTGATGAATTGTATTTCTAGCAGTTTTTTGAACTTTTCTGTTTGTTATGTCTATTGAATTTTCATGTAGGTATATTTTTTCAACACCGAAAGATTCAGAAATTCTAAAGCACATTCCAATATTTTCTGGAGTTCTAATAGCATCGCAAACAATAGTAATTGGAAATTTTCTGTAATTGTTCTTTATTTCGTTATGACTAAGTTGTTTCATATTGTTTTATAGCGAAGAGGTTTTGTTTTTAATCGTATTAAGATTGGCTTATGTATTTTTTTGGTGTTGTGCCATATTTCTTCTTAAATGCAGCTATAAAATGACTTGAAGTGCTGTATCCAACTTTTAAGCCTACCTCATTAACATTATATTGGTTGGTTTCTAATAGTTGTCTAGCTACTTCCATTTTATAATCAAATAAAAAACTATAAACCGTATCTCCGTAAAGCTGTTTAAATCCAGATTTTAACTTTTTTAAGTTGAGCTCAACTTCGTTAGCTAAATCTTGTAAACTTGGTGGTTCTGTCATGTTTGCAATTATAATATCTTTTGCTCTTCTAATTTTGAGAACATTTTGCTCATCAACTAAAAAAGGACATTGTTCAATATCTGCTTCACCACCATGGTTAAAGCATAAACTTAATAATTCATAAACTTTTCCTTTTAGATATAAATTTTCTATAGAGCGATGAATGTTGTAGTTTATCATCTGATTTAAAACTACAGAGATTGAGGGTGTTATTTCTTTGGTGTTGTAGTATTTTTTATCCTTGTTATCATCTGTTAAAAAATGAATATAGTTTGCTTCTTCTGAAAATAATGAATGAAATTTTTTTATGGATATAAATAATGAAACTACCCATGATTTGGCAGAAAGTTCTAGGTGTAAAGGTAAGTCTGTTTGCGGGTTGTAAAGTAATAATGAATATTCTTCAGTAATGTCAAAACTATAATTTCCATTATTAAATAAAAATTTAGAAAAACCTTTTATACAGAAATGAAATTGAATATAGCTGCTGTCAATGTCATAGGTAATAGTTTGAGTTTCATGTTCTTCGTTTAGCGATTTTAGAATTACAACACCAGGTTCAATTTCGTTTTTAAGTGTAGGACTTTCTGCGTTACTTTTTAACATTTTTATACGATGTATTTTTACTGTTATTATTTAGAATTATTCTAAATTAAGACTTTTGATAATGTCTTAATGTTAGCAAATATAAGGCTTATAATCAAATTTAAGAGATTAAAATCTGCAAAAAACTTAGAGCGATAAAAATAATCCTTTTAGCGTTGTTTTTATTCATTTACTAATTATATTTTTGCGTTTGATTGAAAGATTATGCAACGATATCACATTTCAAAACATCATTCATTTTACTGTATTGGATTAAGTTATCAAAAAGCCAATGCGGTAATTAGAGGTCGCTTCAGTTTAAACGATACTGCTAGAACCAATTTACTCAAAGAAGCTTCTGCTGAAGGTATAGAGGAAATTATTGTAATTTCTACTTGTAACAGAACGGAAATTTATGGTTTTGCTGAACATCCTTTTCAACTCATTAAATTACTATGCAAATACTCAAAAGGTACAATAGAAGAATTTGAGAAAGTAGCTTATGTTTATAAAAATAACGAAGCTGTAAATCATATTTTTCGTGTAGGAACAGGATTAGAAAGTCAAATTTTAGGCGATTTTGAAATTATTGGCCAATTAAAGAAAAGTGCATTGGCTTCCAAAGAATTGAATCTATTAAAAACTTTTCTAGAACGATTAACTAATAATGTAATTACAGCTAGTAAACGAGTTAAAACCGAAACAGAAATTTGCTCGGGTGCTACTTCGGTTTCTTTTGCTTCAGTTCAGTATATTTTAAATAATGTAAAGGACATTTCTAATAAAAATATCTTATTATTTGGCACAGGAAAAATAGGTAGAAATACTTGTGATAATTTAGTAAAACACACTCAAAATAAACACATAACTTTAGTTAATAGAACCAAAGATAAAGCGGTAGAAGTTGCAGGTAAATTTGATGTTACTGTAGCAAATTATGCTGATTTACAAACGGAGATAAAAAAAGCAGACGTTTTAATTGTAGCCACTAGTGCACAACTACCTACAGTATCAAAAGATATTATTTATAACGATAAACCTTTATTGATTTTAGATTTATCGATTCCTAAAAATGTATCAGAAGATGTGCTAGAGTTAAAAAATGTAAGTTTAGTACATTTAGATGATCTTTCACAAATTACAGATGATACACTTCAACGAAGAAAAGCACAAATTCCATTAGCCGAAAAAATTATTAGTAAAATAGAGGATGAATTTAAAGCTTGGTTAGAAACACGTAAATTTGCTCCAACAATAAAAGCCTTAAAGTCTAAGTTGGAAGAAATTAAATCTGAAGAGATTGATTATCAGCGTAAAAAAATACCTGATTTTAATGAGGAGCAAGCAGTGTTGTTGTCAGATAGAATTGTTCAGAAAATTACAAAACAATTTGCGAATCATTTAAAAGATAATGAGACATCTTCTGATGAGAGTATTGAACTGATTTCAAAGGTTTTTCAGCTGAATAATTAATAATGGAAAAGACAATTAGAATAGGTACACGCGACAGTGAACTAGCAATGTGGCAAGCTAAAACCGTTCAAGAGCAATTAGAATATTTAGGGTATAAAACAGAGTTAATTGCGGTAAAAGCTACAGGTGATTTAGTTTTAAATAAACCTATTTACAAACTTGGGATTACTGGAGTATTTACTCGTAATTTGGATATTGCAATGCTAAATCATGATATTGATATAGCAGTACATTCTCTTAAAGATGTTCCAACAGTTTTACCAGAAGGTATTGTACAAGCGGCTGTTTTACGAAGAGGCCCCTCTGAAGATGTGCTAGTTTTTAAAGATAATGAAGAGTTTTTGGCTCAGAAAGATGCTATTATTGCAACAGGTAGTTTACGACGCAAGGCTCAGTGGTTGCATCGCTATCCTTCTCATAAAGTTGTTGGTTTACGAGGAAATGTAAATACACGACTTCAAAAAATAAAAGATAATGAAGATTGGAATGGAGCAATTTTTGCTGCCGCAGGTTTAAAACGTATAGGTATAAAACCTGAAAATATAGTAACATTAAGTTGGATGATTCCAGCCCCTGCACAAGGTGCTATAATGATTACTACTCTGCAGGATGATGAGTTTTGTAGAGAAGCTTGTGCAAAACTAAATCATGAGGAAACTGAGATTTGTACTTCAGTAGAGCGTAAGTTTTTAAATTTATTAGAAGGTGGTTGCTCAGCTCCAATTGGGGCGTTATGCTACATTAATGGAGAAGAAATTACACTTAAAGGTATTGTTTTAAGTGAAGATGGTACAAGTAAAAAAGAAGTAAATAAAACTGTAAAACTTAGAAAACATAAGTATTTAGCACAAGATGCAGCCGAAATTATTATCAATAGAGGCGGTAAAAAACTAATGTCTAATTACGGAAAATTTGAAAAGAAATATAAAATTTGTTCAACTAAAAAATTAACGGTAGTTCAGTCTAAATTAGTTCATGAAGACATTCGAGTCGACGATAGTGATTTTGTTAAAATAAGATTTAGCAGAATACCACAGACATTGTTAAAAAAGGAACTTGAAAATGTTATAATTACCAGTAAAAATACAGTTGCTTCCTTAGAAACCAATTTTGACTTAAAGCAATTAAAGTTTAAAAATATTTATTGCGTAGGGCGTAGAACTAAAGCATTGGTTGAGAAAAAAATTGGACCTGTAAAATTAGTAGCTAAAAACGCTAAGAAATTAGCATCAATGTTGCTAGAAGAGTTAAAAGGAAAAGAGGTAACATATTTTACTAGTAATTTACGTCAAGATTATTTGCCTAATTTTTTAGAAGAAAATGAAATAATAGTAAATGAGGTTGAGGCTTATAAAACCATGTTAAGTTCTCAAAAAGTAGATGAAGATACGGATGGAATCTTATTTTATAGTCCATCAACGGTGCAAAGTTATATGCAAAATAATAAACCTAAGGGAATAGCTTTTTGTATTGGTGAAACTACTGCATTGGAAGCTAATAAATATTTTAAAGAAGTAAAGTTTGCCAATGTTCCTACCGTTGAAAGTGTAATAGAATTGGCTAATTTACATTTTGTAAAGTCATAAAAGAATTATTACTGACAAGGCATTTATCTTATAACTTTGTGTACTACGTTTAAATAAATTGCTGTTTTTAAAAAGCAAAGAAAATAAAGTATTATGTACAGAACACGAAGACTTAGAAAGTCAGAAAATATTCGCAGATTAGTTAGGGAAACTAAACTTTCTGTTGATGATTTAATTTACCCATTATTTATTGAAGAGGGTGAAAATATTGAAAATGACATTGTTTCTATGCCTGGTATAAAACGGTTCTCTTTAGATAGAATATCTAAAGAGTTGGATGAGGTTACTGCGTTAAATATTCCCGCTGTTTTATTATTTGGCATTCCTTCAAAGAAAGATGATGAAGGAACAGAAACATGGAACGATCAAGGTATTATTCAAAAGGCTATTCGTTTTATTAAAAAACATTATCCCAGTTTATATGTAATCACAGATGTGTGCTTTTGCGAATATACATCGCATGGTCATTGTGGAATTTTACATCATAATGATGTAGATAATGATGCCACTCTAGTAAATATAGCAAAACAATCTATTTCACATGCGAAAGCAGGAGCAGATATGATTGCACCATCCGGTATGATGGATGGCACTATTGCAATGATACGTGAGGCGTTAGACAATACTGGTTTTTCTAACTTGCCTATAATGGCATATTCTGTAAAATATGCTTCAGCTTTTTATGGACCTTTTAGGGATGCGGCAGATTCAGCTCCAAGTTTTGGAGATCGTAAAACCTATCAAATGGATGCTGCAAATAGAGATGAAGCTCTTAGAAAAGCAACTTTTGATGATGCTGAAGGGGCTGATATACTTATGGTAAAACCAGCATTATCTTATTTAGATATAATTCGCGATTTAAAAAATAATTTTGATAGACCAATAGCGTGTTATAACGTTAGTGGTGAATATGCTATGATAAAAGCTGCAGGTCAGCAAGGATGGATTGATGAGGAAAAAGTTATGATGGAAAGCTTGCTCTCAATGAAAAGAGCAGGTGCAAATATAATTATAACTTACTTTGCTAAAGAAGTTGCAAAATTATTGTCAAAATAAAAATTTTTATGTCTTTTATAACCATTGAGAGGCATAACGTTGAGTAAATCCCCAATTTGGGAACATTCGGGAAGAAATTAGAATAGAAACTAATTAGATTCCTAATTTTGTAGAAATAATTATTAAAAAATGAATCATAAAAATTCAGAAAAACTATATCAAAAAGGGTTAAAACATCTAGTTGGTGCTGTAAATTCACCAGTTAGGGCTTTTGCTTCTGTGGGAGGTAATCCGTTATTTATTAAAAAGGCCAAAGGTTCTAAAATTGTAGATGTTGACGCTAATAAATATATAGATTATGTATTGTCTTATGGGCCAATGATTTTGGGACACAGACATAAAAAAGTAGAAAAAGCAATAAAAAAAGCTTTAAAAAATGGATATACTTTTGGAGCTTCTACAAAAAATGAGATAAAATTAGCTAAAATTGTATGTGATGCTTTTACGGGAATTGACAAGGTACGCTTTGTAAATTCAGGTACAGAAGCGGTATTAAGTGCTTTACGTTTAGCAAGAGCATATACAGGAAAAGATAAAATTATTAAGTTTTCAGGTTGTTATCACGGTCATTCCGATGCCTTATTGGTTGCTGCAGGTTCAGGATTAGCAACCTTAAGTTTACCAGGAAGTAAAGGTGTTCCAGAAGGTGCTGTTAAAAATACCTTAATTGCTAATTACAATGATATCGATAGTGTAAAAGCTCATTTTGATAAGCATGATGATATTGCTGGTGTTATTATAGAACCTATTGCCGGAAATATGGGAGTGGTATTGCCGCAAGAGAATTTTTTAAAGGAGTTAAAAGATTATTTGCATTCAAAGAATGCCTTGTTAATAATTGATGAGGTAATGACTGGCTTCCGTTCAAAATTTGGTGGAGCACAAGAAGTATTAGGGGTTGAAGCAGATATTACATGTTTAGGTAAAGTAATTGGTGGAGGTTTTCCTGTAGGAGCTTATGGAGCAAGAAATGAAATTATGGAAATGGTTGCACCTTTAGGTGGTATGTATCAAGCAGGAACTCTTAGTGGAAATCCAATTGCTATGGCAGCAGGAATAGCTACATTAACAGAATTAAAAAAACAAAATCCATATCAAAAATTTGAGGAAGTAGCATTGTGGTTGGAAAATACGTTATTAGAAAAAGCTAATAAACATAATATAGATATTGTTGTAAATAGATTTGGCTCTATGATTAATCCTTTTTTTACAAAAGGTAAGGTTACTAATTTTGAAGAAGCACAACAATCTGATACTGAAAAGTTTGCTGTTTTTTTCTGGGAAATGATAAATAGTGGTAT
Source organism: Aureibaculum marinum (assembly GCF_003813905.1). Lineage (GTDB taxonomy): Bacteria > Bacteroidota > Bacteroidia > Flavobacteriales > Flavobacteriaceae > Aureibaculum > Aureibaculum marinum. The sequence continues at coordinate 316,296 of NZ_RPFJ01000002.1, read as the reverse complement.
ATTTTTACCGCCATCACAATTTGAGGCCTGGTTTTTATCATCTTCTTTAAGTGAAAAAGACCTTGAAAAAACTGAAAAAGCAATTGATAAAGCCATGAAAGCTGTGGCAAAGAATTTAAAATAAACCCTAATTATTTAAATATACCATATGTTTTTTTAACTGTATGGTTTAGTCTCCATTTGTAAAATGATTAAAAACGACCTATTTTTAAGAGCCTTAAAAGGCGAAACTGTTGAACGTCCACCTGTTTGGATGATGCGTCAAGCTGGAAGGTATTTACCTGAATTTATTGCTATTCGTGAAAAATATGATTTCTTTACTAGATGTCGTACTCCAGAATTGGCAAGTGAAATAACAGTGCAACCGATAAGGAGGTTTGGAATGGATGCTGCTATTTTATTTTCTGATATTCTGGTAATACCGCAGGCCATGAATATTGAGGTAGAAATGAAACCTAATTTTGGGCCATATTTACCCAATCCTGTTAGAAGTCAAAAAGGCGTAGATGAGGTAATTGTACCTGATGTTAACGTAGAATTGGACTATGTAATGCAAGCAATTAAAGCTACTAAAGAGCTATTGAGTAACGAAGTTCCTCTAATAGGTTTTGCAGGTTCGCCTTGGACCATACTTTGTTATGTGGTTCAAGGTCAAGGTAGTAAGAATTTTGATAAAGCGAAAGAGTTTTGTTTTACGCAACCTCAGGCTGCACATCAATTGTTACAAAAAATTACAGATACAACTATTGCTTATTTAAAAGCTAAAGTAAAAGCAGGGGTTGATGTTGTACAGATTTTTGATTCTTGGGGAGGTATGCTATCTCCAACGGATTATCAAGAGTTCTCTTGGCGATATATTAATCAGATTGTTGAGGCCTTGAAAGATGAAGCACCTGTTATTGCTTTTGGTAAAGGCTGTTGGTTTGCTTTAGAAGAAATGGCAAAATCTAACGTTAGTGCAATTGGAGTTGATTGGACAATTACACCGAAAAATGCACGTTATTTATCTGGCGGAAATATTACACTTCAAGGAAATTTTGATCCATCTAGGTTATTGTCTCCACCTGTTACAATAAAAAAAATGGTACATCAAATGATAAATGAATTTGGCAAAGACAAATATATAGTGAATTTAGGGCATGGTATTCTACCTAATATACCTCTAGATAATGTCAAAGCATTTATTGATGCCGTAAAAGAGTATAAATAGTAATGGATAAGTCAGGTTTTATAAAATTAATAAATAAGGGTAATGCTTGGTCATTTATCCTTTTATTTATAAGGCACCCGTTAAATTTGGTTCCTACTTTTTTAGCAACTTATGAAACTGTAAAAATTTCTGATGAATATTATGACAAAAAGCATCATAAAAATAATGTAACTAATGCTTTTAGACATGCTTTGTGGAATATCTTAATTGCTAAAAAATGTTCTAAATGGCGTGGCAATACTAGAAAAGCTATTCGGTTTGCCCAAAAAGTAACAGATTGGCACGAAAAATTTTCTCCTAATGAACCTCTAGAAAGAGAAATGGATAGCCATAACAATCATGTAGGTAGAAAAATTTTTATTCAAAATGATGAGAGAACTACACAGCAGTTTGTAGATGTTTTACTTGAAAAAGTAGAAGAGGCTAAAATGGTGTATTCTGTGGATGATATAAAAAAGTATAATAATGATCTAGTATTCATTGAAAAACTCGAAGATTAATTTTTATAATTTATTTATCCAGTAAATGATTAAAAATATTTTTAAAAGCATACAAAACTACACGCAGTCATTTGGACTTATTTCTGAATTAAAACTTTGGAAGTTTTTTTTTATTCCTATTTTAATAAGTATTGTAACAGCTATAATTATTGGTTTTTTAGCGTATGGTTTGTCAGATGATATTGGATATTATATTACTAAAATTTGGCGATGGAATTGGGGTAAAGAAGTATTTACTACTATAAGTAATGTTATAGGTGGTTTAACGATTGTTGTGTTAGGGTTAATTTTATATAAACACATTATTATGGCATTGTCAGCTCCATTTATGAGTCCTGTTTCTGAAAGAATTGAAGCTCATTTTTCTGGTGTGCAACCTTCAGAACTTCACCATCATAGAACTACAAGTTTTAGCAATCAACTCTGGAGAGGAATTAGAATTAATCTACGAAATTTAGGTAAAGAATTGCTTTTTACTATTCCTATTTTGTTATTGAGCTTTATTCCTATAATTAATATTTTTACTACAGTATTATTATTTTTAATTCAAGCATACTATGCCGGGTTTGGAAATATAGACTACACTTTAGAGAGACATTTTAATTATAAAGATAGTATTGATTTTGTAAGGAAAAATAAAGGTTTTGCTATTGGTAATGGTGTTATTTTTATGTTATTTTTGATGATTCCAGTTGTTGGGGTAATCTTAGTTCTCCCTTTTTCGGTTACAGCTGCTTCAATTGGAACAGTTTCATTAATAAATAATAAAAAAACAGTTTAGTGATTGCTCAGTTTGATACTTATGAAATTAATCCAATTAAGAATGAAGATGCTTGTAATATTTGTCTAATTATGCTTTCAAATCATTGGGACTAAAAACACTGCGAATCGTTACGCATAAAAGCAATATACCAAGTGTTCGAGTAGCAGAAAAGTGTGTGTATAAATGGATTAAAACACTTAAGAATGAGTTTACTCCTGTTGGTGAACAACCGATTGATATGGAATTGTATGAGTTGGTTAGTAATGTCTAAAATAATAGTGTTTTAATAGGTATTTATTAACTATTTGTATAATGCTTAAAGAGTAAAAATCTAACGAGTTTAAAATGAGAGATAAATTTTATAATTATATTCAAAAATTACAAGATAATATTACTTTGAAGCTTGAAGAAGTTGATGGTAAAGCCAAATTCAAAGAAGATTTTTGGAAACGACCAGAAGGAGGTGGAGGTAGAACAAGAGTTATAGAAAATGGTGAGGTTTTTGAAAAAGGAGGTGTTAATATATCAGCCGTTTATGGAGAATTACCTATAACTATGCAAGAGCATTTTAGAGTGAAAGAGGCTGATTTTTTTGCATGTGGACTTAGTTTGGTGTTGCATCCAAAAAATCCTTTTGTGCCAACGGTACACGCCAATTGGCGGTATTTTGAAATGTATGACAAACAAGGCAATATTGTAGATTCATGGTTTGGTGGTGGGCAAGACTTAACACCGTATTATTTGTTTGATGAAGATGTAATACATTTTCATCAAGTTTGTAAACAGGCTTGCGATAAACATAATTCAGAATTTTATAAAAAGTATAAAGAGCGTTGTGATCAATATTTTTACAATACCCATCGTAATGAGGCAAGAGGAGTTGGTGGTTTGTTTTTTGATTATTGTAAAAAAACAAATCAATTTTCTATGGAAAATTGGTACAGTTTTGTTACCGAAGTAGGCGATAGTTTTTTACAAGCATATGTGCCTATTGTAGACAAACGGAAAGAATTGCCCTACGATGAAGCTCAACGTAATTGGCAAGAAATACGAAGAGGTAGGTATGTAGAATTTAATTTAGTACATGATAAAGGAACTTTATTTGGATTAAAAACTAATGGGCGTATTGAAAGTATATTAATGAGTTTACCGCCACATGTACAATGGGTTTATGACCATCATCCAGAAAAAGATAGCGAAGAAGAAAGGTTGATTAAAGTATTGAAAAATCCTAAAAATTGGGTTTGATAGACTAAGATTTTATATCAAATTGTAATTTTTGCTTTAGATTTGAAAAAATAATTGAAGAGTTACTACTCTAAGTCGTCTTATTTCCAAATTATAGATTTTTTTGTAACCTGTTTTTTGGCTCCACTAATGTGAAACAACCTTGCTTTCACTAGTATTTTTCTTCCTTCTAAATTGCGAGTATAATAGATTTTAGATTTTCCCATTTGGTGACTCCAATGTTTTAAAAAAATTAGGCATCTTTCTTTTTTATCTCCAAATATCTTGGGAACGGGAAAATAATTTTGAATACTTAATTTTTTTCGATACCAGATGTTTTTAGCAATTAGATAGCGTGGATTCTCTATGGGTTGTAATATTTCGTTTAATGCGTTAATAAATAGATTACTTTCTATTTGATTTGCACCTTTAATTGAGCAAGTTACATCACCTTGAGGTAAGAGTGTTACAATGATTTCAATATTCGATTTTTCAGTAGTTATATGCTGTAATTCATAAAGAGTTTCAAAAATGGCATGGGCTATTTTTTCAATGTCTTTATGAATCATGCCAAATTGTAAATATAACTTTATGGCATTATAGGTTTTTACACCAAAATTAAGTCCTAAAAAAGCTAGAATAGAATAGATAAAATATACAATACCTTTATTTAGTAGTACATGTAAATTTTTTAATAAAAACTCAGGTAAGAAAATTGAAAGAGTAATAGTTAGTTCAACCAAAGCATATTTTACAGCATCGTTATAATAAATTTTCTTTTGTACTGGATACTGTTTTTTGCCCTCAAAAAAATGTTTTAGTTCTCTGCCTAATTTGTTTCCTTTAAATATGGCTTTTTCCCAGTTTTTAGTGGTATTATGTCTATTACTCGAACTTTTTAAAGTTTGTTTATTTATGGAATCTACCTCTTCAAGTGTAATGGTTTTAGGAAGTCCTAGTCGATCAAAGCCATTAGAAATAAAAACGTCTTCTGTATTTGAAATACCTAAAAAAGCATCAAAACGACGTTTTAATATTTCTAAATCTCGCCCACCGTCTTCAATAGTTGGGTCTATACATGCTAAATGCCAAATATTTCCTGTTTTTGAAGGGTTGTTAATTTGAGAGCGAATTGCTCTTCCACGCATTTGATTTGATGTAACAAAAGATCCAACAAAAGAAGCTAATACTAATGTGTTAATGCTAGGAGCATCCCAGCCTTCACCTAGCAACGATTTTGTGCCTACAAGAATTTTAATTTTACCTATTTCAAATAAATGTGTTATAGCGGCAACCATACGACTTTTTGTGTTTGATTTGCCTGAAATAATTACATATTCACTATCACATTCAAGGGCTTTTGTTGTATAATAGTCAGTATTTTCATTTAAATAAAATTCCCCAAGTAAAGAAGCATGGATAATTACTAAACTCCCTGATAGAACAGCAAGGATATTTTTGTTATCAATTGAAATACGCAAGTTTTGAAAAATTGGTACAACTCCAAGTTTATTAATATTTTTGATGTCTTTTTCTGAGGTATTTATAAACTCATTACGAATATAATCAGTTAATATTACGCTTTGTAATTTGTTGCCGAGGTGACTGTATTCGTAATTAATAATTTTTACAATACTTTTTAGTTTACTGGGACTACTAAATAGTGATTTGTAAATTCTATTATTGCCTATAAAATTTACTTTATTATGGTCTAATATATTTAATTTCTTTAGTTTTTTTTCTAAAGTTATAATGTAGTGTTCATATTCAGGTAAATTGAGCTTGTCATTTATTATATGTTGTAATAATAATTCTGTCCAAGTGTTGGTTAATCTTGGAATTTCAACTTCGTCTTCTTTTTCAAAACCAAGAATGGAAATTTTTTCGAAAGGAATGATTTCATTACATGATTTTAAGAAGATTATTATAGCAGAAAAAAACTCAGGATTAGCATACAACTCATCAATATTTTCAGTTGGATCTTTATAAAAACGATGATTGTATATAAACTGTTTAAACTCTTGGTCATGTTTTAACTCATCAATAAATTCTGCTATTTTACGTCTAAAGTTTACAATATAGTTTATTTCTATATCGCTAGGTTTAGATAAATAAACGTAATCTTGATGAGGGCATAAGTTGCCTTCTTTAACCAAATCTGGTGTAGCAATTTCATCATCAATTTCGCCACACAATTGAAAGTATTTAGTAAGTTCTGTTCGTTCACTATCATAAGGAGGAGTAGCTGTGAGTGCAACTACTGTATATAGTGAACTTTGTTTTAATTCATATAGACATTTCCACCATTCGCTTTTTAAATGATGTGCTTCATCTAATACTATAGTTTCAATACCATTATCTTTAAAATAAGTATAATATGCATCTTTATTATTAAATGTTTTATAAAAACTGTGTAATGATTGATAGGTAGAAAAATTAATGTTTGATAATGATTTAATATCAAAAGATACAGATTCAAAATGTTCTTTTGTAAAAAAGTTTTGTAGTCTTTCTTCCCACTGATTTCTTATGGTTAATGTAGGAGCTAGTACTAAGGTTTTTTTACCTATTCTTTTTACTATTTCTAATCCTAATACTGTTTTTCCAGACCCTGGAGGAGCTATAACATGAAAATGATCATCAGAAATATGGGTAGAAAAATTAGTTAATAAATCTTTCTGATAGCTCCGCCAAGGAAATATAAATTGTAAATCTTTAAAAAGATTGTTTTTCAAGGGTAATAAAATTATGAATTTTCAAATCTATTATAAAACTTGTAATCGAAAAACTATTCGATGTGTTATTTTACTATTTTATATGCAAGAGATTTTTAAATAATAGCATAAAATTATCAAATTCGTAATTTAAACTTTATTATTTTATACCTTTGCAATACTCTAAATTGGTTAATCAGATGGCTAAGTTTGAATTAAAATTGCCTAAAATGGGCGAAAGCGTTGCCGAAGCAACGGTCACTTCGTGGTTAAAAGAAGTAGGAGATACTATTGAATTAGATGAAGCAGTTGTTGAGATTGCAACTGATAAAGTCGATTCAGAAGTGCCAAGTGAAGTAGAAGGTGTTTTGGTTGAAAAGTTATACGATGTTGACGATGTTGTAAAAGTAGGTGAAACACTTGCTATAATTGAAATTTCTGGAAATGGCGTAGCAGAAGAAACCATAGAAGAAACAATACAACCAGAAAAATTAATTGAACAATCTAAAGAGGTTGAAACTATTGAAAACTCAATACAAGAAGCAATTGCAATAAAAGAACCTGTAGGTGGTGCGATTGGTAATTCTCCATCAGGTAAGTTTTATTCACCATTAGTAAAAACTATTGCTCAAAAAGAAAATATTTCAATGGCTGAGTTAGAGGCCATCCGAGGAACTGGTAAAGACAATAGAGTTACTAAAAACGACATACTGGCGTATGTGGAAAATAGAGGAAAAGCAGGAGAACAGAATCTTGCAACCAAATCAGTTGAGAACACATCAAGTGTTAATTCTCCAAAAACATCATCTACTAATGCTCCTGTAGCTCCTGTTTCAGTAAATGGACAAGATGAAATTATTGAAATGACCAGGATGGGTAAATTGATTGCTCAGCACATGACCAATTCAGTACAAACTTCAGCTCACGTACAGTCATTTATAGAAGTAGATGTTACTAAGATTGTTAACTGGCGTAACAAGATAAAAGATAGTTTCCAAAAAAGAGAAGGTGAAAAAATAACATTTACTCCTATTTTTATGGAAGCCGTTGCTAAGGCTATTAAAGATTTTCCTATGATTAATATTTCTGTGAATGGAGATAAAATAATCAAAAAGAAAAATATTAATTTAGGAATGGCAACTTCTTTACCTGATGGCAATTTAATTGTTCCTGTAATTAAAAATGCAGATCAATTAAATTTAATGGGAATGACCAAAGCAGTAAATGATTTGGCCTACAGAGCTAGAGCTGGAAAATTAAAGCCAGATGATACTCAAGAAGGGACATATACGGTTACCAATGTAGGTGGTTTTGGAAGTATTATGGGTACACCTATTATTAACCAGCCTCAGGTAGCTATTTTAGCTTTGGGAGCCATTCGAAAAGTACCAGCAGTTATTGAAACTTCAGAGGGTGACTTTATTGGTATACGTCACAAAATGTTTTTATCACATTCATATGATCATAGGGTAATTAATGGAGCATTAGGGGGGATGTTTATAAAACGAGTTGCCGATTATCTCGAAGGATTTGATACAGAAAGAGAATTTTAATTAGTAATAAATAGAAGTTGTTGATTTTTAAAGAGAAATCAAAACCGTTTAATTGGTTTAACTTTTATTTTTTCTATTACTTTTAATTTCTTACCAAAGTTTAATTTGTTGCGTGTCGGTTTTCTGTAATCATAACCTTAATTATTTTAATAATAAGTGGATGTTACATACGAAGCACGTCAAAGCATATTATTGAAATAATAAAGAGTAACACTTTTTTGAATTAACAGAATGGCTCAAATCAATTTTACCTTATTTTGAACGGTTTACAGTCGCAATAAATTCACTTAAAATTAAATATTAAAACAAACCAAAATCAAGATGTTAAATAATATGTTTTTTTGATACAAATTGTATCTTTGGGTTTTAAATTAAATGATGGAATTAAAATTAAAAAAACCTATTGTATTTTTTGATCTTGAAACAACTGGTGTTAATATTGCTAAAGATCGTATCGTAGAAATTTCTATATTAAAGGTTTATCCGAACGGAAACAAAGAAAGTAAAACGTGGTTGGTAAATCCTGAAATTGAAATTCCGCCAGAAGTTGTTGCCATTCATGGTATTACCAATGAAAAGGTGGTGAATGAACCTACATTTGCTGAATTGGCTAGTGAAATTAGTCAACTAATTGCAGGATGTGATTTGGCAGGTTTTAATTCTAATCGATTTGATATTCCACTTTTAGCTGAAGAATTTTTAAGAGTCGGTATAGATTTTGACATGAAAAATAGGGTAGGCATTGATGTGCAAGTTATTTATCATAAAAAAGAACAACGTACCTTAAGTGCCGCTTATAATTTTTACTGTAACAAAGTTTTAGAAGATGCTCATTCAGCTGAAGCTGACACTCATGCTACTTACGAAATTTTAAAAGCTCAGTTAGATAAATACGACGATTTAGAAAATGATGTGAAATTTTTACATGAGTTTTCTTCACATAAAAAACGTGTTGATTTTGCTGGTTTTATCATGTATAATGATAAAGATGAAGAAATTTTTACATTTGGAAAATATAAAGGTAAAAAAGTGGAAGATGTATTAGAAAAAGACAAAGGGTATTATTCTTGGATACAGAATGCTGATTTCCCTTTATACACTAAAAAAGTATTAACCGCTATTAAATTACGTAGTTTTAATAATAAATTAAGTTAATTATGTACGTTCCTTTTGATACTTTAGCAGATACGTCTCGGGTTTGGGTTTATCAAGCCGATAGAACAATGTCCAAGCAAGAAGTTGAACAAATTTCCGATTATTTAAAAAACTTTGTCAATAATTGGAAACGTCATGGAGATGATTTAACGGCTTCTTTTAAAATTGAATACAATCAATTTATTATACTGGCTGTTGACGAGAATGAGAATGAAGTTTCAGGATGTTCTATAGATAGTTCTGTACATACAATTAAAGAAATTGAAAAGACTTTTGATGTTGATTTGTTAGATAAAATGAAAGTGTCTTTTAAAGACGGAACAAACATAAATACGGTCAGTCTTAATGATTTTAAAAAATATGCTTCAATGAATAAAATTAATGCCAATACCACTGTTTTTAATAATATGGTAAATTCTAAAGCAGACCTAATGTCTAATTGGGAAATTGAAGCAGGTAAAAGTTGGCATGCAAAATTTTTAACTCAATTTAATAATTAATAATTACTACGCACAAAATTTATGAATACTAGAATTCTCTCCATTCTTACACTTTTATTATGTTTTTCAGTTCATACACAAGAAATAGATCCATTAGAAAAATTAGATACTTATGGCCAGACTGTTTGGGTAGATAGCATAATGAAATCGATGACCATTGACGAAAAAATAGGTCAACTTTTTATGGTTCAAACGTATTCAAATAGAGATGCTCAACATGAGCAAGATATAATAGATCTAATAAAAACATATCATATTGGAGGTCTCGTATTTTTCCAAGGCACGCCTGAAAAACAGATAAAAATGACTAACGTTTTTCAAAAAACGTCAAAAGTTCCTTTATTAATTGGTTTTGATGGTGAATGGGGATTGGATATGCGTTTAGATAATACGTATCGTTTTCCTTGGAATATGACTTTAGGAGCTATTCAAGACGAAAGCTTAATTGAAGAGTTTGGAGAAATGTTAGGAAAACATCATAGTAGAATTGGAATTCATGTAAATTTTGCTCCAGTAGTAGATGTAAATATTAATCCAGCTAATCCAATTATTGGAAATCGATCTTTTGGTGAAGATCCTAAAAATGTAGCAGCTAAAGCTATTGCTTTTACAAAAGGAATGCAAAGTAAACATGTACTGGCTAACGCCAAACATTTTCCAGGACATGGAGATACAGATGCTGACTCTCATTTAACTCTGCCAACTATTCCTTTCTCAAAACAACGATTAGATTCCGTTGAATTATATCCTTACAGAGAATTGTTTAAAAACGGTTTAGCTAGTGTTATGGTAGGACATTTAAGTGTTCCAGAATTAGAACCAAATGAAGCATTACCTTCGTCGTTATCTAAAAATATAGTAAATGATTTGCTAAAGGAAAAAATGGGCTTTAAAGGCCTAATCTTTACAGATGCTTTAAATATGAAAGGAGCAGCTAATTTTTCTAGTGCAGCAGAAATTAATTTAGAAGTAATAAAAGCTGGAAATGATATTTTATTAATGCCAGGAGATATTCCTGCATCTTTTGCTAAACTAAAAGAAGCTATTGCCAATGGTACCATTACTAAAACTCGTTTGGATGAATCAGTAAGAAAAATACTAAAAGCTAAATATTGGGCAGGATTAAAAAACTTTAAACCTATTACATTAGAAAATTTACATGAAGATATCAATGGAGAAGATGCCGAAATGTTGCATTATAAATTAATTGAAAACGCAACTACATTGTTAAAAAATGAACTTCAGGTTTTTCCTGTAAAAGATTTATCAGAAGCAAAAATAGCTTATGTTAAATTAGGAGATGATGACAATACAACTTTTGTAAATAGACTTAATGATTATACAAAGGTTGATGTAATTTCAGGTAAGAATTTGAATGAAGTTATTAAAAAATTAAAACCTTATAATTTAGTTATTATTGGATATCATAAATCAAATGAGAGTGCTTGGAAAGATTTTAAATTTAGTAATAAAGAATTAGTTTGGTTACAAGAAATAGCCAGAAGTAAACGTGTTATTTTAGACGTTTTTGCTAGTGCTTATAGTTTATTAGATATTAAAACATTTACAAATATTGAAAGTGTTTTGGTTTCATATCAAAACAGTAAAATATCTCAAGATATTTCTGCACAACAAATTTTTGGAGCTTTAAGTACAAAAGGTAGATTACCAGTTTCTATAAATGATGACTTTAAAGTAGGAGATGGTATAAATTCATCTAAGCTATATAGATTATCTTATGGTGTACCTGAGAGTGTAGGAATGAGCAGTAAAAAATTAGAAAGAATAGATTCTTTAGCTAAACAAGTAATTAACTCTAAAATGGCTCCTGGTTTGCAAGTTTTAGTTGCAAGAAAAGGGAAAGTGGTGTACAGAAAAAGTTTTGGATATCATACTGCTAAAAAGGAAACTAGAGTTCAAAACTCACATTTATATGATTTAGCATCAGTCACAAAAATTTTAGGAGGATTGCCTTTAATTATGAAGGCAGAAGAAGAGGGTAAATTTACTTTAGAAACAACACTAGGAGAATTATTTCCAGTTTTAAGTAATACCGATAAAAAAGATATTACTTTAAAAGAAGCATTGTCTCATTATGGTCGTTTGCAAGCGTGGATTCCTTACTATTTAAAAACATTAGATAGTGTAACAAAAAAAGCATCAGACAAGTATTATAGGAATCGACCTTCTGAAAAATTTTCTATTAAGGTAGCCAATAAATTATATCTTAGAACAGATTATAAAGATAGCATGTATCAAGCCATTGCAGATTCTCCTTTGTTAACAAGAAAGCGATATAAATATAGTGGATTAATATTTTATCTATTTAATGATTATTTTGAGAAAACATATAATCAGCCTATGGATATTTCTGATGAAACATTTTTTTATAAACCTTTAGGTGCAACTACATTAACCTACAAGCCACGAGAGAAATTTTCTGAGAAAATAATTGTACCTACAGAACGAGATATGTATTTCAGAGAGCAATTGTTACGAGGATATGTTCACGACCAAGGAGCTGCTATGTTTGGAGGGGTAAATGGGAATGCAGGTTTGTTTTCTAATTCTAATGATGTTGCTAAAATGATGCAAATGTATTTACAAGAAGGTTATTATGGAGGTAAACGCTATTTTAAAGCAGAAACAGTAAGAAAATTTAATAAAAGATATTATTCGAAAAATGATGTTCGTAGAGGTTTAGGTTTTGATAAACCTCAAATAAACCCTAGAGAAAAGGCTACTTGTGGCTGTGTGTCTCCAAAAAGTTTTGGACATAGTGGGTATACAGGTACGTATACTTGGGCGGATCCAGAAACCGAATTGGTTTATGTGTTTTTGTCAAATAGGGTATATCCTACAGCAAATAATTCTGGTTTGGTAAAATCTAATATTAGAACTGTAGCTCAACAAATTATTCAGGATGCAATTATAGCAGAAGACTAGATTTACCATCTTTTTTCTGCTTGTTCTGATAACGAAAGGTTAGAAATTTATGAAAAAACTACTGTTTGTGTTTTTACTAACCAGTATAACTATCTATGGACAGCAAATAAAAGGTGTTGTTGTTGATGAGGTCAGTAACAAACCTATTGCCAATGTTAATGTTTATGTAAAAACCATAGCAGAAGGAACAACAACTGATACACTTGGAGAGTTTTCTATTCGTGTAAATAAAACTTTTAATAAGAAAGACTCTATTTCGTTTTCATATATTGGATATGTTACCAAATATTATCCATTAGCTAATTTTAAAACGGGAGAAGTTACTGTTCGTCTTCGTCCAAATATGGAATTATTAAAAGAGGTTAGTGTTACCATCAATAGAAAATTAAATCACAGTTTAGCTTACACAGAATTAGCTTCAACAAAAAAAGCAGTACATTCTTTTGGTTCTATTTTGGTTGATGGTAAAATTTATATTATAGGAGGTGATAAATCTTATATTGAAAACCATTCCATGAGAGCATTAGATGAAGAAAATTTAAATGGTCTTTTTAAAAAAATTAATCCCTCGTGGGAAAAGTTTGATGGTAGTCTTAAAGTTTATCATATAGAAAAAGATAAATGGGAATATTCTGATTTAAAATTTAGAGAGCGTGCTTATCACAATCTCAATTATTTTGAGGGTAAAATATATATACTTGGAGGTAAGCGGTTGTCAAGAAATAGAAAATTGGAGTATTTAGACGATAAAATTGAACGCTTCGATATAGAATCTAATACTATTTTTATAGATAATTCTAATCCACATCAGGCAATAAATGCAGCTTCTTTTGTTTATAATAATAAACTTATTGTATTAGGAGGCTCGGTGAAGTTGAAAGCTAGTGGTACTAAAGTATATACAAATAAAACACATGTTTATAATTCTGAATCAGGGTATTGGTACGAACTAAATCATATGCCAATAGCAAAAGAAGCTAAAGGAATATTGGTTGAAAATAAATATTATTTAATTGGTGGTTATAAGGATAATGTATTGAATTCTATTGAAACTTTAGATTTGATCTCAGGCAAGTGGAAACGCATAGGCAAATTGTTTAATAGAATGGAAAGACCTGGATTGGCAACTGATGGTGCTACAATTTATATTTTTGATGATGGTGTTTTTATTACTATCAATACAAAAACAAATGAAATGAATCAATATCATATCAATTTAAGATTGAAGTCTCCAGAAATGTATTACTATAAAAACAAGTTATATGTTATAGGAGGATATACACCTAGTAATTTTAAGAAAATACCCTCATCAAAAGTGTTTTGTATTGATTTAGAAGAGGTAAAGAATACTAAAATTCAAAAAAACAAGAAAGTAGAGGATTGAAATTCTATTTAGTTTTTACCAAAAGTAAGACTAATAAAATACTAATTACAAGATAAACACAAGCAAAACCTATTCCGAAAAAATAATTAATTAGTAAACTTTGTAAAATATAGAATAGCGGAAAAGCAGTAGCACCAACAGCAAACTTTGTAGTGCTTACAAATTCAATTTCTTGAATTTTAGGTTCAATAGCTTTGTAAATTAGTAACGGAATAATACTATTTAATATAACCAGACTTTTTAGTGTTTTCCATAAAAAAGAAGATCTTTTTTTAATTTGTATTTTATTATTGGTTCCAAATTGGGAGGTTTTTATACTGTAATTGATAGCTTCTGGTTCTAAAAAGTCAACATTTCCGAGTTTTTTAAGGGTTTCATCATAATTTTCAATTTCAATATGTGTAGTTAACTCTTTCATTTTTTCTCGTATTACTTCTTTTAATTTTAAAGCAGAACTGTTAAAGTTATTCTTGTCATAAAAATCATTAGCTAAAACAGGTTTTCCATAATAAATAGAAACGCTTTCAGCAAATTTGTCAGCTTGAGAATAATTAATTCCAACAGGAACAATATGTAATTGTACATTCGGGTATTTTTCAAAAACGCCAAAAGCAATTCTAGTAAATCCTTTGCTTAATGGTCTTACCCAACGTCTAATATCATGCGTTCCTTCAGGAAATATTAAAAGAGAACGTTGTTTGTTTAAAATGGAAAAACATTTATTAAAAATTTCTTCGTTTTTAGCTAAAGTTTCTTTGCCATCTCTTAATCTGTAAATTGGTAACATATTAACAGTAGATAATATCCATTTTACAATTTTTATTTTAAAAGCACTTGCTCTAGTTAAAAAATGAATATTTCGAGGTATAGTTGTTGCAATTAGTAAAGGATCTATTAATGCGTTTTTATGATTAGCCACTAATAAAATAGCTCCTTTTTTAGGGATATTATTTTTTCCTTTTACTACAATCTTTTTATAAAAAAAGAAAAGACCAGTACTAATATAAATTTTAACTAATTGATACCAAATACTTTTCAAAATTAAGTTGTGATTTTAGTTGTTTTTAAAGACCAATAATAAGCTAATCCTAAACCTGAAGCTATATCCCAGATGCCCCAAAAAGCAATGCAAAGAGCCATGCCACCTAAGCCTAAATCCCCAAAGAAATTAAAGTATAATAATAATCCTAATCCAGAATTTTGAATACCTGTTTCAATAGCTAAAGTTTTTTGGTCAAAATAACTCAAACGCATAGCCTTTGCAAAATAGAATCCACCTAGGTAGCCTGTAATGTTATGAAAAATTACAATAAACAATACAAAATGAATATATTCAGAAAAAACATCAAGATTTTGTGAAAAAGCAATAACAATAAAGATTAAAAATATAACTACAGAAATGGGTTTTAATACTTTTGAAACCTTATAGGCTAAATTTTTGTAATATTTTCTGGTTAACATCCCTAAAATTAAAGGTACGCCTAAAATTAAAGTAACAAGCTTTGCTAAAGTAAACGGATCTAATTCAACTGTTCTTAAAATTTGTGAAGTGGGTTCATATAAATTACCCCAAAAAGCTAAGTTTATTGGAGTCATCATAACAGCAACTAATGTTGCAAATGCTGTTAAACTAACAGATAGTGCGGCATTTCCACCTGCCAATTGGGTCATAAAATTAGAAATATTTCCACCAGGGCAGGCTGCAACCATAATCATGCCCAACGCTATACTTGGGGTAGGATTTATAATAGAAACTAAAATATATGTAATTAATGGAAAAAGAATAAATTGGCTAAAGATACCTACTAACACAATTTTCGGATTTTTAAATAAACGTTTAAAATCGTCGCTAGTAATACCTAAAGCCACACCGTACATAATAATGGCTAGGGTAATATTTAGTAACCATAGACCATCACTATCAAAGTTTATTTTCACTTTGTTAACTATGTCACTACTAATTCTTAAAAACATATTCTATAATATTTGCACCCATTTTTAAAGCTTTTTCTCTTACTGGTGCAGGGTTGTTGTGAACAGCTTCATCTTCCCAGCCATCACTCAAATCACTTTCGTAGTCATAAAAAATTACTAAACGTCCTTCTAAAAATATTCCAAATCCCTGTGGAGGTTTACCATCATGTTCGTGAATTTTTGGTATTTTTTCAAAATCAAAAGTTTGATGATAAATAGGATGGGTATATGGAATTTCTTCTAGTTCAGATTCAGGAAGTAACTTTTTTAATGCAGCTCTTATGTATTTATCTAATCCATAATTATCTGAAATGTGTATGAATCCACCGGCAAAAAGGTATTTTCTTAAGTTTTCAATATCACTATTATCAAAAAAAACATTACCATGCCCTGTCATAAAAAGGATAGGATAGTTGAAAATATCTGAACTGTTAGTTTCTACAGTTTTAGGTTTTTCTGCTATGGTTGTTTTAATATTAACATTACAAAACTGAATCAAATTAGGTAAAGCAGTTGGATTAGCATACCAATCGCCTCCACCTTTATATTTTAAAATGGCAACTTCTTGGGCTTGTATTGAGCCAAAAAAGAAAAGTACTATCAATAATCTTAGCATATAAAGCATAATAGGTTACTTACAAATCTATAAAATTAAATTATAATGCTGTTTAAATTCGCATAATTCTTGATACTATCCTTTATAAAATACTAGACGTTAACAATACGTTAACATAAGATTTTAGATTGTAAAGTATTCTTTATTAATTTTGCATCTCTAAATTTAAACTAAAATAATATGAAAAATCAAATTTTTAAGGTCGCTGCCATTCTTTTTATAGGATTAGCGATGGTGTCATGTAAAGATGCAAAAAATAAAACTGAAGCTTCTGAAGCTCAAGAAGTAACTGAAACTACAAAAGAGGCCGTTAATTATTCTGCTAATGTTGATGATTCGAAATTAATATGGAAAGGAAGTAAGTTAACAGGTACACATGATGGTACTATAAAAATTTCAGAAGGTAATTTTTCTGTAGAAGACGGAAAATTAGTAGGAGGTAATTTTATTATTGATATGAATAGTATTGTTGTGTTAGATATTGAAGATGCTGATAATAATGCAAAATTATTGTCACATTTAAAAAGTGGAGACTTCTTTGATGTTGAAAACTATGGAAGTAGTGCATTTACCATTACAGAAGTTGTAGAAAAAGATGGAAAAAATATGATTAGTGGTAACTTAACGGTAAAAGGTATTAAGAAAAACATTCAATTTCCAGCTACTGTATCTATTGACGGAGATAGTGTTACTTTAAAAAGTGAACCTTTTACAATTGATAGAACAGAATGGGATATCAAATATAAATCTGGAAAATTTGCAGATTTAGCAAAAGATAAATTAATTGACGACAATATTGAATTGCAAGTTGAAGTAAAAGCAACAAAAGCATAAAACAATAGTTGTAATTGAGCTTTAAAAACTTTTGATTACGAGTACAACTAATTGTTTAAAATAAAAAAAGCATCATAATTATTATGATGCTTTTTTTATTGATTAATAAAAGATACTGCGTTTACGGCAACAACACCGGCGGTTTCGGTTCGTAACCTAGATTCTCCTAATGAGATTGGCTGATAGCCTTTATTTAATGCCTTTTTAATTTCTTCAGTTGAAAAATCACCTTCCGGACCAATTAAAATTGTTGCATTTTTATTGGGTTCCAAAGCTTCTTTTAGATTTTTTTTCTGAGTGTTTTCACAATGTGCAATAAATAAATTACTATTTGTTGTAGTATCAATAAATTCAGAAAATGGAGTTAATGCATTTAATTTAGGCAGTTGATATTTTAGAGACTGTTTCATAGCAGACTCTAAAATTCTTTTTAAACGATCTGTTTTAATTATTTTTCTTTCAGAATGGTCACAAAGTATTGGGGTAATTTCATCAATACCTATTTCTGTAGCTTTTTCTAAAAACCACTCAAATCTATCTATATTTTTTGTTGGAGCCAAGGCAATATGTAAATTGTATTTCCAAGGTTTTTCTTTTGTTTTAACTTCTATTATTTTTACTGAACAATTTTTATCACTGCTTACTGTAATTTCAGAAGTAAACAAATGGCCTTTTCCATTAGTAATATAAAGTGGATCACCTAATTTCTTACGAAGTACTTTTACAATATGTCTACTTTCTGCTTTATCAAAAGAAAATGAATCAGAAGTTGTTGTTATGTCTGGAGTGTAAAAAAGTTGCATTTTTTATCGGTTCAAAGTAAGAGATACAAGAAGTTACAATTTTTTAATTGAGTTTAAATTTTTAATATATCAAGTATTCTTAATAGCTTATATCTTTTCTATATGTTCTTCTCTTTTTATGAATTATGGGATCAAAGTTTTTCCATAACTGATGGATGGCATGGTTTTCTTCTAACTCAGATGATCTGATACAATTTTCTATACCTTTTTCTTTAAAAGTTTTGTAGTATTCGTCAAAAATAATGGCAGTCACTCCTTTGTTTTGATAATCAGGACGAATTCCAATTAGGTAAAAAAGTACTTCTTTACCATTTTTTCGTGCATTTAAAAGGTGAAATAATCCAAAAGGAAATAACTTGCCTTTTGCTTTTTGAAGTGCCTTTGCAAAACTAGGCATTACAATAGAGAAAGCAATTACCTTATCATCTTTGTCAGTAACAAATTTGATGTATTCTGGGTTTATAAAACTGATATATTTTTTTTTGAAATATGCCTTTTGTTTTTCAGTTATTGGTACAAAAGTTGGTAATTTTTCGTAGGTAATGTTAAATAAATCAAACATTTCATCTACATACGGCATTAACTCTTTTGTTTTTTTAAATGTTAAGGATTTTAAGTTGTATCTACGTTTAATTAATGCTTGTGCTTTTTGAAATACATCTGGATTTTTTACATTGTTAAAAGAGAAAATACTTTCAATAAATTCTTTTTCTTTTACGTATCCTAACTGCTCTAAATGTTTGATGTAATAAGGGTGACTATACCAAGTTATCATATTACCTATTTGATCAAACCCTTCACTTAAAACACCAACTTTATCTAAATTTGAAAAACCAACAGGGCCTTCAATATATTCTAAGTTATGTTGTTTACCAATCTCGTTAACCTTATCTAATAATGCTTTTGTTACTTCGATATCATCAATAATATCAAACCAGCCAAATCTCATTTTTTTTATCCCTTGTTTATTAATTTCAATAAAATTAATAATCGCAGCAACTCTACCTACTATTTTATTGTTTTTATAAGCTAAAAAGAAATGGACCTCAGCGTTGTCAAAAGCAGGGTTTTTATCTTTGTCAAAACCTTCTAGTTCTTCTTTTATAATAGGAGGAATCCAATATGGGTTGCCTTTAAAAAGTGAAAAAGGAAACTTAACAAATTTTTTTAAATCACTTTTTGAAGTAATTTCTTTAATGGTTATCATCTATTAGTAGTAAATTTTAATGATACCAAAACTACAAAAAAAGAAATAGATTAATTGCTATTATTTGGGTCATAGTTTTTATTATAATCCTTTGATTCTTTTTTCTTTTGTTTCTTCTCTTCTTTTGCTTTTTTCTTAGCCTCTTTTTCTAGCCTTTTTTGAGCTTTTGTTTTCTTAGGTTTTAATTTTTTTACTTTTTTCTTTTTTGCTTTAACAGTTTTAACTTTTCGTTGTTTTTTCTCTTTTTTAGAGAATATTTTGGAAAAGAATCCCCCTTCATTATTTGATTCTGTTACATTACCTTCAGAATCTACAGAATTATATTTATCTACATGTTTGTCTAATCTCCAAGCTAGGCCAGCTCCAAAAAAATAGGTATCATCTCCACGTTCGTCCTTTATATAACGAAAAGCAACATCTACTTGAGTGTTCTTATTAAGCAAATAAGCACTTCCAATCCCATACTGAAAATCATTAGGAACGTTTTTTCTTAAAAAACCTTGATTTTCTGCAAATACTGATACTTTTTCTGTCAAAGCATATGTTGCTGTAATTATATATGAATTTTCTGCTTGATCTGTAAATGATTTATCCATTATAAAATTTGTTAGCAAAACAAATTTATTTGATAAATCATTTTGTGTAAAAAGAGCAAACCGTGGACTTATTCCATCAGGATTTTTATGTAAATCAGTTAAAAAATTGGTGTTAAGTCCGGCGTAAATACCAACAGCAGGTATCAACCTTTTCCAATCGTAGCTATTTCTTTTTTTCCAACTACGTATTTCTTTAGATTTGTCGGTATATGTTGGAGAGTATAATAAATACTTGGCTCCGATTGTTAGTTTACTTAATCCTAAAGCAGATTCACTATATACTGTTGGTCGTGTATAATTTCTATTTTCATTTACAAGAGATAAATCTAGATTAATTTCTAACCTTTCAAAAAATTGACCTGTTCTAAAGAAGAAATTTGTGCCATAAGTTTCACTATTGTAATTGATGTTTTCTTCAGTAGCTTTGTTATAGTATAAATAGTTTCCTATATCTTTATAAAATAACCCAGCTTCAACTTGGTAGACTCCTGTGCCAACACTATACGGGCTATCAGAAAAACCTGGACGCTTTGAGTTAATAACTTCGGTATATTGGGCAAAACCTATTTGAAAGCAAAAACTTAAAAATAAAAGCAAAGTGAATTTTCTCATGCGAAAGTATTAAGGCAAATAATAATCAATTTATGTATTACTTAACGTATTTGTTGCATTCAAATTGTTATTTTTGAAAACTAATTTTAAAAATCTTTATTTTTAGATTTTATTTTATGCAAGAAGCTGGTATTATGAATTTTATAAGAACATTACTTATTATTTTGGCTATATATTATGCTTTAAAAATTATAGGAAGATACATTTTTCCTATTTTTATGAAGAAAATGATGCAAAATGTTGAGAAAAAATTTAATGAACAACAAGGAAGAACAACCTCCCAAAATCAAAATGTTAAAGAAGGTGAAACAATTATAGATAAAGCCCCTAATACGCATTCAAAAAGTAATAATGATGTAGGTGAATATGTTGATTATGAAGAGGTTGAGTAAAATTTGTACTCTTATACTTGTTTGTATCAAATAATTTTAGCTGTTAAGTGATTTTAACGTAAAGAGACGAGTCGTTTTCTTAATGGTAACTTTCTATAAAAGTATTCTAAATTAATAGTAAAAGCATAACTAATAAAACTATCCAAATAATGAATAATAATAAATACCTTCCTTTTATCATTGCTATTTTAGTATTTGTTATTGCATCATTGGCTTATTTTTCTCCTGTTTTAGAAGGAAAAAGAATATTTCAAAGTGATATAGCCCAATTTAAAGGAGTCTCTAAAGAAATAGTAGATTATAGGAAACAAAATAATGAAGAACCATACTGGACAAATAGAGTGTTTGGAGGTATGCCAGCCTATAATGTAAGTGCTTACTATCCTTATAATTACATAAAGAAAGCAGATCAATTATTACGTTTTTTACCTAGACCAGCAGATTATTTATTTTTATACTTTTTAAGTTTTTTTGTGCTGCTGTACGTGTTAAAAGTAGAATGGAAATTAGCAATTTTAGGAGCACTTGCTTTTGGATTTTCAACATATTTAATAATTATTTTTGGAGCTGGACATAATGCAAAAGCTCATGCTATTGCATACATGCCTTTGGTTTTAGCTGGATTTTTGTTGGTTTTTAAAAAGAAATACTTGGCAGGGTTTTTATTGTCAACCATTGCATTGGCCTTTGAAGTAAACGCTAGTCATCCACAAATGACATACTATTTACTTTTTATGATATTAATTCTAGGTATTGTGTATTTAATTGATTCATTTAAGCAAAAAACAATTCCTCATTTTGTAAAAAGTGTTTTCATATTGGTAGCTGCAGGTATTTTAGCTCTAGGGGTTAATTCTACAAGTTTAATGGCAACGAAAGAGTATGCAGCTTATAGCACTAGAAGTCAGAGTGAGTTAACTATAAATCCTGATGGCACTAAAAAAGAGAATTTAACTTCTGGGTTAGATCGTGACTATATAACTGAGTATAGTTACGGGTTAGGAGAAACCTTTAACTTGTTAATACCTAGATTTTATGGTGGTGGAAATAGAGAAAATTTAGATAAAGACACCCAAACGTATGAGTTTTTAAAAGATAAATTTGGAAGAAAAGGGGCTAGAGAATTTGTAGAGAATTTTCCAGGATATTGGGGAGATCAAACCATTGTAGAAGCTCCTGCATATATTGGGGCAGTATTAATTTTCTTATTTGTTTTAGGTTTATTTTTGGTCAAAGGGAAACTAAAAAAATGGCTTTTGGCAGCTACTGTTTTTTCGATATTGTTAAGTTGGGGTAAACACTTTCCAGTGTTAACCAATTTTTTTATTGATTACGTGCCATTATATAATAAATTTAGAGCAGTATCATCAATACAGGTTATTGCTGAATTGGCAGTTCCTTTATTAGCTATTATTACTCTAAATAAATTTTTAAATGATGAAAATAATACAACACTCAAAGAAAAATATTTAAAATATGCTCTCTATGGAGTGGGAGGCATAACTTTAATCTTTACCTTATTTGGTACAAGTCTATTTACTTTTGAAAGTTTTAGAGATCCAAGTATGGATGGTATTGATAAACAATTTCCTGGTTTTCTGGATACTATTGTATCTGAAAGAAAATCTCTTTTCTTTAATGATAGTTTACGTTCTTTAGTTTTGATTTTAATCTCTGCAGGTCTTTTATGGGGGTTTGTAAAGGAAAAGATAAGCAAAAATGTAGTAATTATTTCATTTAGCATTTTAATTTTATTTGATTTAATAGGTGTAGATATGAGGTATGTGAATGCGGATGATTTTGTTTCAAAAAAGGAACAAGAAATACCATTTATAGCTACTGATGTTGATAAAGAAATATTGAAAGATAAATCGTATTATCGAGTAGCCAATTATACTGTTAATCCGATGAATGATGGGAGTACATCGTATTTTCATAATTCTATTGGTGGGTACCATGCAGCAAAACCGAGACGCTATCAAGAATTATTTGAATATCAAATTGCAAAAAATAATGTACAAGTATTAAATATGTTAAATACTAAATATATTATTTTTGAAGATAGTAATCGTATTAAGAGATTGCAGAAAAATGATGAGGCAAATGGAAATGCTTGGTTTGTTAATGAAGTTGAATTTGTAAACTCTGCTAATGAAGAGATTAAGGCTTTAGATAGTATAAATACAAAAGAAAAAGCCATTATAAATTCTGAATTTAAGGAAATGTTAACTGAAACCTCTTTTAAAAAGGATAGTTTAGCAACGATAACCTTAACTTCTTATAAACCTAATGAATTAAAATACGAAAGTGAAACTAATATAGAGCAACTGGTAGTCTTTTCTGATATGTACTATAAAGAGGGCTGGAATGCTTACATTGATGGAAAATTATCGCCCTATTTTAGAGTCAATTATGTCTTGAGAGCTATGGTAGTCCCTTCTGGAAAACATGAAATTATTTTTAAGTTTGAACCAACTGTTGTTAAAAAAGGAAATACCGTTACTTTGATTTCTTATGCATTGTTATTGCTTATTCCTATAGGTTGGTTTTTTATTGATAAAAAGAAGAAAAATGTACAATCAACTACCAAGTAAAAGATACCAACATACCATAAAATTTTTGCAGAAGGTGTTGCCAAAATCAGCAACAATTTTAGATTTGGGAATTAGAAATCCGTTTAGTGAAATTATGGAAGAACACGGGTATAATGTAATTAATACAGAAGGTGAAGATTTAGACTTGGTACCCGAAATAGTAAAAAAACATAAAGTTGATGCAGTAACTGCCTTTGAGATTTTTGAACATCTTATCGCTCCTTTTAATGTATTAAGAGAAATAGAATCAACTAAATTAATAGCAACTGTGCCACTAAATTTATGGTTTGCAAAGGCGTATAGGTCTAAATCAGATAAGTGGGATAGACATTATCACGAATTTGAAGATTGGCAATTCGATTGGTTGCTAGAAAAATCTGGATGGAAAATAAAGGAAACAGAAAAATGGACAAGTCCAATTAATAAAATAGGTTTTAGGCCAATTTTAAGAAAATATACACCACGCTATTATGCAGTTTATGCTGAGAAATAATGTAAGGAACGTATTATTAAAAAAGAGAAATAGATAATATATTTCTAAAATTTGTAAATGCTAAAATTAAATTAATTTTTTTGATGAATTTTATCTGCATGCTTTTAGATGGGGCTTACCCACAAGATATTAGAGTACGAAAAGAAGCAGAGTCTTTAGCTGAATTTGGTAAGAATGTGTTGGTTGTTTGTCCTCGAAAACAAAATCAAATTAAACAAGAAATAATTAACGGAGTTCATATTTATAGA
Organism: Aureibaculum marinum; assembly: GCF_003813905.1. Taxonomy (GTDB): domain Bacteria; phylum Bacteroidota; class Bacteroidia; order Flavobacteriales; family Flavobacteriaceae; genus Aureibaculum; species Aureibaculum marinum. Next base: position 291,975 of record NZ_RPFJ01000002.1, on the reverse strand, counting down.
ATTGGTAAAAATTATTCTCTTTATAAAAAAGGAATAAATGATATCATAGAAAGTGTTACTGATATTAATCCGTTTTTCTATTTTAATTTAAAGAAAGTTTTAAAGAATTATTCTGTTGAATTTTTGCATGTTCATGATTTACCATTAGCTGGGACAGGGTATGCATTTAAGAATAGAATTAAAAAAAATATAATTTTAGACTTACACGAAAATTATCCTGAAGCTTTAAAAACTTGGTTCTCTTGGAAAAAAAGTAAACTTATTAGATTAAAAAATACCATTTTTTTTAACCCTAAAAATTGGTCAAAAAAAGAAGAAAAATACTGTAATAGATACGATAAAATTGTATGTGTTGTTGAAGAAATGAAAGAAAAACTGATTCATAATTTTAAAATTGCGTCTGAAAAACTTGTAGTGATTTCCAATTATGAAAAGAAAGATTTTTCTAAAAATTTTAATTTAGAGGTAGCCCAAAGTATATTAGATAACAATTGTTTTTCAATAACTTATGTTGGTGGGTTTGGTCCACATAGAGGATTAGATACAGCCATTAAAGCAATGCAAAAAATACTCAGAGATGTGCCTAAAGCTAAATTATTCTTAATAGGTAAAGGTAGTTTTGATGTTGAACAAAAATTACGAGCATTAGTTAGTGAGCTTAAATTAGAAAGTAGTGTAAAATTTGTTGGGTATAGACCTTTCAATGAGGTGGCTACCATAATGAAAAAATCTAATTTAAATATTATTCCTCATAAGGCTAATGAACATACAGATAATACTATTCCGCATAAATTATTTCAAATTATGATGAGTAGAAGTTTATTATTAGTAAGTTCTTGTAAACCATTAAAACGAATTGTTGAAAAGTACGATGCAGGTTTGGTTTTTGAAGCTGATAATTCTGACGATTTTGCTTTAAAAGTGGTAGAGGCCTATAGAAATTACGAAGGGTTAAAATATAAAACTGAACATGCTTATATGGCTGTTATGGATAAAGGTGAAAATTGGGATGAGGAAAGCTTAAAATTAGTTAATTTATATGATAAATTAAAAGTTTGAAAGTTTTAATTATTACATATTATTGGCCTCCTGCAGGCGGATCTGGCGTTCAACGTTGGTTAAAATTTGTAAAGTACCTTACGCAATTTGATGTTGAACCTATTGTATATACAGTAGACAAGCCAAACTATGCTATTGAAGATGATACCTTGCAAAAAGAGGTTCCTAAATCTGTTAAAGTATTGTGTCAACCTATAAAAGAACCTAATGATATTTTAAATTTTTTTGGAAATAAAAATAAAAAGACTAGTGCGGGTTTTTTAAACCAAAATCCTACTTTTTTTGGAAAAATATTGCAATACATTAGAGCTAATTATTTTATACCAGATGCTAGAAAATTTTGGATAAAACCATCTATTAATTATTTAACTGAGTATCTTAAAAATAATAATATTGATGCAGTTATTACTACCGGACCTCCACATAGTTTGCATTTAATAGGTTTGCAATTACAAAAAAAACGAAACATTAAATGGATAGCTGATTTTCGTGATCCATGGACAGATATTGATTATTTTCATCAATTGCCGTTAACTAAAAAGTCAATTAAAAAGCATAATCAATTAGAAAAACAAGTGGTAAGTTCGGCTGACAGTGTTTTAGTAGTTGGTAATGCGATGAAAGAAAATTTTTTGAAGTACAATAGTAAGGTAGAGGTTATTACAAATGGTTTTGATGGTGAAATAAATAACTCAAGTATTGTACTTGATAAAAAATTTACTATAGTTCATATTGGTTTAGTAAATGCAGATAGAAATCCTAAAATATTATTTAAGGTACTTGAAGAATTAATAGATGAAAATGAAAATTTTGCTAAAGATTTTGAATTGGTTTTTGTTGGTAAATTAGCAGATGAAGTTATAGAAGAGATGTCAAACAAAAATTTAAAATCGTACACAAAAATTATAGATTATGTTCCGCATTATAAAGTCGTTGAATTTCAAAAAAGAGCACAAGTATTATTATTACTAGTAAATAATGTACCTAGTGCAAAAGGAATTATTACGGGAAAAATATTTGAATATTTACAAGCACAACGTCCAATATTAGCTGTAGGTCCAACTGATGGAGATTTGGCTGATATAATTTCTATAACAAACTCGGGTTCTATAATAGATTTTAATGATAGTGTAAATCTAAAAGAAAAAATTTTAGAAATGTATAGTAATTACAAAAAAGACAATTTAATCTGTAATTCAATTAATATAGAACAATATCATCGTAAGGTTTTGACAAAAAAATTGATAAACGTATTAAACGATGTGGTGATATGAAAAAAATAGTAACCATTTTAGGGGCAAGACCGCAATTTGTAAAGGCTGCGGTTTTAAGTAGAATAATTAAGGAATATCAACAAATTGAAGAAGTAATTGTACATACAGGTCAACATTTTGATCAGAACATGAGCGATGTGTTTTTTTATGAAATGGAAATACCAAAACCAAAATATAATTTACATATTAATAGGCTTGGCCATGCTGGTATGACTGGGCAAATGTTAATTGGTATTGAAAAAATATTATTAAAAGAACAGCCCTCTGCCGTGATTGTCTATGGAGATACTAATTCTACATTAGCAGGGGTTATTGCTGCAAAAAAATTAGGTATTAAGGTTATACATATAGAAGCAGGACTACGCTCTTTTAATATGAATATGCCAGAAGAAATTAATAGAATTGCTACTGATGCTATATCCGATTTACTATTATGTCCTACCGATGTTGGTGTTGCTAACTTAAAAAAAGAAGGAATTAATTCTTCAAATAAGGTAGTTAAATCAGGAGATATAATGAAAGATGCTGTGGCTTATTACTCTCAAATGGCAAATGAAAAATCAACATTATGTAAAGATTTACGGTTAGAGAAAGATAATTTTGTTTTAGCTACTATTCATAGACAAGATAACACCAATAGTATTAGTAATTTAAAATCAATTTTTTCAGGCTTGGATCAGATTTCTAAAACTTGTAGCGTAATAATGCCACTACATCCAAGAACAAAAATTGCTTTAGAAGCAAATAGTATTAAAACAGCTGTTACTACTATAGCACCAGTAGGATATTTTGATATGCTATCCTTGTTAAATAACTGTAAGTTGGTAATAACGGATAGTGGAGGGCTACAAAAAGAATCTTATTATAATAAAAAACACTGTATTATTGTAAGAGAAGAAACTGAATGGATTGAGTTGGTTGAAAATGGATTTGCAAAAACTGTTGGAAGTAATTCCTTAAAGTTAGTTGAGGCTTTTGATTATTTTAAATCAAAGACCTCTGACTTTTCGAAAAATTTATATGGAGAAAATGTTGGAGAAAAAATGTATGCCGAAATACTTAAGCAGGTGTTATAATTTTTATTAAAGTAAAGTTATATATAGATGCAGATGTAGGCAAAGAAACTTATTAAATAAATGTAAAACAGTGAATACTTATGAAATTACCTAAATTTTTACTTGGAGATAATACTGATTTTCCGGATGATATTTTTATTATACATACAGATTATCCTCAGTTTATTATTAACTTAGTTAATGATGAAATTGAATGGCTAGAAGATGTTACTGGAGAAAATCAAGAAGAATTAACAAATGAAATTAATGATTTAATAGAGCAAGCTTCTTCTTTTTATGATAGAGAGATGGAACGATATGCTGAATAATTTGCTTAAAAAAAATCCCGTAGAACCATTAAGTTCTACGGGATTTTATCTAACAGTAAGTTGTTAAATGTTTGTTCTATTAAAATTATAGACCGCCTTTTAATTCATTTTGCCATTTTTTTAGCTCATCCCATTTGTCTTGAGCAGCTAGTTTAGCTTGATCAGCCCAGGTTTTTGGATTATGAACTCTATAACGAGGTCCTGCATCGTCTAATATTTTCTGCAATTTTTCTACAGTTGATTCAGAAAGTTGTTTAAAACTCCATATACCATCATCATTTAACAAGCCTTTAATTTTAGGACCAATACCTTCTATTTTAGTCAAGTCATCTTTTACAGAGTCATCAGCTTTTTTAGGAACTACTGTTGCAGCTAATGAAGCTGTCGTAGCCGCTGCACTTGCAGCTAAAACATTTTTTTCTTTTTTGCAACCAGCTAATTCTGCTTCTAAACTTCTTATTTTGGAAGAATAGTCTGTTTTATCAGTAGTGGTATTACTAAAAAGTTTTGACAATAACCAGCCTAAAATAATACCTAATATAAAGGCTCCTAGTAGCCATAAAAACCACCACCAGAACATGTCTGAACCATCGCAACTTGTTGTATTTATTTGTAATGCTAACATAATTTTATTTTTTTAGTTGTTTATTCTATTTCTAATTCTACTCTTCGGTTTTTCGTCATACCTTCTTCTGTGTCATTTGATGCTATAGGATTATTTTCTCCCTCTGTTCCAACAGAAATTCTATTTTGAGGTACTCCTAAGTCTACCAAGATGTTTTTTATGGCTTTAGCTCTTTCTAATCCTAACCTCATATTATAACCGGGGTTTCCTTTATTGTCTGTATGTCCGATGAGAATTACTTTTTTATCAGTGTCTTTTAAAGCTTCAGCAACGTTTTTTAAGTAATTGTTAATGTTTTTATTTTCAATTTTTTGTGTGGAGTTGTAAGGGAAATAAAATAGCGTTTTGTTTTCAACTTCTTGAATATTTTCATTTCTAATTTTCCACTCTAAAACGGTACCTCCAAAAGGTTCAATTTTGGCTTCTTCAGAATCTCTAATTAATTTACTATTAATTTCCATTCTTTTCATATCAATAGAATCAGATAGCATTTTTCTTATCGCATCTGCTCTGGCTAATCCTAAATTTTCAAAAGAGGTTTTGTTTATTTCGTCTTTGTAGTAAGGACCAATAATACTTAGAATTTTACCATCCGTATTTGCAGATAGGATTTCCCTTCTTTTGTTTATCCAAAGGTCGTTAGTCAGAGGTTTCTCTGAATTCCAGTTAAAAACTAGTGGTCCATATTTGACCACTTCTTTTGCTGGTGATGCAGTTTCTTTTGTTTCTAAAGGAGTAGATTCATCACAACAGAGCATATTATTTTTATACCATTGCCATCCGAACCAAGCCCATAGAACAAATAAAAGAATTAGCACCAATGCTAATAGTTTCTTCATTTTTGTAGGTTTAGTTAATATTTTGTTGTGTTAAAAATAAGCAAAAAAATGTAAATGTGTAATTTTGAGTGATGTAGCTTTAATTTTTAGCAGCTTCAACCAATTCTAGCTGTTTGGTATTTACTTTGGTAGTAAAAAGTCCGTAGTTAATTGTGGCTATATTTTTTTCGATGTTGTCAATAGTACCAACAGATTTACCATCAGGTAATCGAACCCGGTCATTAACTTTAAATACGTAATCGGCTTTAGCCTTTTCTATTTTCTTTTTAAGAGTATTCTTTTTATGCCTAATTTTTTTTACTTCTACTAAAACCTCTTTTTTTACCTCGTCTAATTTTTTCTCAGTCTTTCTTTTTATTTCAATTTCTTTTTTCTTTTGGATCTTATTTTTTTTGTGAGGTTTGTGCAATTTAACGTATTTGTTTTTTTCAATCAAAATCCATTTCATAAAGTCTGCTAACAATTTCTTTTTATTATTAGATTGAAAATAGGTATTTGCTATTTCATTAATCTTTCGACCAATGGATAGCATTTTTTGATTATTGTCATAAAGCTCTTGGAAGCTTTCTAATTTTTCTTGAAGTTTAAGTTCTTTCTCAGAAAGTGTGTCTGTATGTAGTTTAGCTTTATGCTGTTCTTTTTCTAAACTTTCTGATGTTCGTTGTAGTTTATTACGCTCTTTTTGTAATTTAGATATTGTTTTATCTAATCGTATTTTACCACGTTCAACCTTCTTTTTTGCTCTATTAATTAACCGGAACGGAATGCCGTTTTTTTGAGCTACTTCAAAAGTAAATGAACTACCAGCTTGTCCTATAAAAAGTTTAAAAAGAGGTTCTAATGTTTTTTCATCAAACTGCATATTGGCATTAGTTACATTGTCAAGTTCATTAGCTAATACTTTTAAATTAGAGTAGTGTGTTGTTATAACTCCAAAAGCATTTTTGTCATAAAATTCTTCTAAGAATATTTCAGCTAATGCTCCACCTAATTCAGGATCACTACCTGTGCCAAATTCATCTATTAAAAACAAGGTGTTGTTATTGCATTTGCGTAAAAAATCACGCATGTTTTTTAATCGGTAACTGTATGTACTTAATTGATTTTCAATAGATTGATTATCTCCAATATCAGTTAATATTGTGTCAAAAAAGTAAACTTCACTTCGTTCATGTACAGGAATTAATATTGCAGACTGAATCATTACTTGCAACAACCCAATGGTTTTGAGTGTGATACTTTTTCCACCAGCATTAGGTCCAGAAATAACAATGATTTGTTGCTGTTGATTAAGTTCTAATGTTTGTGGTATAGTTTTAATATTTTTTTTACTATTTGTTTCTAATAAAATTGGGTGATATGCATCACGTAACAATACTTTTTTTTCATTAGAAATTTTAGGTAATAACCCTTTAATATTTAGTGCATATTTGGTTTTGGCTGCAATTACATCTAACTGTGTTAGGTATTGTTGGTATTGTTCTAATGTATTTTTATAGGGCCTTATTTGATTGCTTAGTTCTTTTAATATTTTGACTACTTCTTGAGACTCTTCGTAAATTAAATCTTGTAATTTTCTACTAATTTTTAACGTGGCTTCAGGGGCTATATAAACAATACTACCTGTTTTAGAATTGCCTAATAAAGAGCCTTTAACCTTTTTTCTGTGCATTGCTTGTACTGCCAAAACACGTTGGTTGTCAATTACAGACTCTCTAATATCGTCTAAATATCCATTACTAGCATAGTAATTAAGTGCTTTGGTAAAACTTATGCTAATTTCACCTCGTACCGTATTTATTTCTTTTCGGATAGCTTTTAATTCGACACTAGCGTTATCAGAAACTTCACCAAAACGATTTATAATTTTATGGATACTTTCATGAATGCTTGTTGTGAACTCAATTTTTTCAGAACTTTCAAATAAAGTAGGAAAGTATTCAGCAAATTTTTTAAAAAATGTAAGTAAATCAATAACGGTTTCTGATAATTGTGCAACTTTTTTAAAAGACGTAGCCTCTAAAAAACTATTTTCAATACCTAGAAGGTGAATTTCTTTTGTTATGTCATCAAAATTATGATTAGGTATTCGGTTCTCATTTTCGAACGAGGCTAAATATTCATTAGTTTGATGTAATTGAGCAATTAGTTTTGATTTGTCTTGAATAGGCTTAATATCCAGTACGGCATTTTTTCCTAAGTCAGAATGGCAATAATCAGCAATCTTGCTCAATACGACATTAAACTCTAAATCTTTAAGTGTTTTGTTAGTAATTTTCCTACTCAAAATTGTATTTTTGGTCGAACAAAAGTAACTAAAAAAATAGTCTTTTCTATTTAAGACGTTGTCAAAAGTTGAGTGTATGGATGTGAAAATTGCAAAAAGTTGGAAACCTATTTTAGAACAAGAGTTTAAAGCTGATTATTTTAAGAATCTTGTTTCCTTTGTAAAGAAAGAATACTCTTTATATACCTGTTATCCAAAAGGTAAAGATATTTTTGCAGCTTTTGATTATTGTTCATTTGATAATTTAAAAGTTGTCATTATAGGTCAAGATCCTTATCATGGCGTAGGGCAGGCTAACGGATTGTGTTTTTCTGTAAAGCCAAATATTCCTTTTCCACCATCGTTACAAAATATTTTTAAAGAAATAGAATCTGATATTGGAAAACCTATTCCAGAAAATGGAGATTTAGAGCGTTGGGCAAAGCAAGGGGTGTTATTGTTAAATGCAACATTAACCGTTAGGGCACATCAAGCGGCTTCTCATCAAAATAAAGGGTGGGAAAAATTTACTGATACAGTAATTTCGCAAATTTCACAATATAAAAAGGATGTTGTTTTTTTACTTTGGGGTGGTTATGCAAAAAAGAAAGCGAAATTAATTAATAGTCAGAATCACTATGTTTTAACAAGTGGGCATCCTTCTCCATTAAGTGCCAATAGAGGTTATTGGTTTGGAAATAAGCACTTTAGTAAAGCTAATGCTTTTTTGAAAAGTAGAAATTTACCAACTATTGACTGGTAGCACTGTCATAATAATAAATTTTATAGCCAAGTCAAAAACTAAAAATTGGAAATAAAATTAGAATTAATCTTATGATAATAAAGCTAGTCGAAATAAAAATTGTAAATTCGCGTGCAATTAATATTGAGCTAATTTTTATTTGTTTATAGCCCTGAGACTTTGGGGAATTTGGTATAAATTAGATCACTGCATAAATTTAATTGCCCATGAATACTCAAAATCCAAAAATTGTTGGAGAAGGTTTAACCTACGATGATGTACTTCTAGTTCCCGCTTTTTCAGAAGTTTTACCTCGTGAAGTTAATATAGAAACTAAATTTACTAAAAACATAACTATTAATGTGCCTATTGTGTCTGCAGCTATGGACACGGTAACAGAATCAGCTATGGCAATTGCAATGGCTCGTGAAGGCGGTATTGGTGTACTTCATAAAAATATGTCAGCAGAACAGCAGGCTATTGAGGTTAGAAGAGTAAAACGGGCTGAGTCGGGTATGATTATAGATCCTGTAACTTTATCAGTTACTGCTACTGTTGGAGATGCTAAGAATTGTATGCGAGAACATAGTATTGGAGGTATTCCTATTGTTGATGATAATGGGATGCTGAAAGGGATTGTGACCAATAGAGATTTGCGTTTTGAGCATGGAAATAAAAAACCAATAGTTGAGGTAATGACTAGTGAAAATTTAATAACAGCTCCTGTAGGAACCTCACTAAAGGATGCTGAAAAAATACTTCAACAGCATAAAATTGAAAAATTATTAATTGTTAAAGGGGATAAGTTAGAAGGTTTAATAACGTTTAGAGATATTACTAAAGTTACTCAGAAACCAATTGCAAATAAAGATACTTATGGTAGATTGCGTGTTGCAGCAGCAATTGGGGTAACTTCAGATGTTATGGATAGAGCAGAAGCTTTAATTAATGCTGGGGTTGACGCGTTAATTATTGATACGGCTCATGGACACACGAAAGGGGTGGTTGCCGTACTTAAAGAAATTAAGAAAAAATTTAAAGATATTGATGTGGTTGTTGGTAATATTGCTACGCCAGAAGCTGCAAAATATTTAGTTGAAGCAGGAGCAGATGCCGTTAAAGTAGGTATTGGACCTGGATCAATTTGTACAACCAGAGTAGTAGCTGGAGTTGGTTTTCCACAATTTTCTGCAGTGTTAGAGGTGGCAGCAGCCATAAAAGGAAGTGGTGTACCTGTAATTGCCGATGGAGGTATACGGTATACTGGAGATATTCCTAAAGCTATTGCTGCAGGGGCAGATACAGTAATGCTAGGTTCTTTATTAGCAGGAACTAAAGAGTCTCCGGGAGAAACCATTATTTACGAAGGTAGAAAGTTTAAGTCTTATAGAGGTATGGGGTCTGTTGAGGCGATGAGACAAGGAAGTAAAGATCGTTATTTTCAAGATGTTGAAGATGATATTAAAAAATTAGTACCTGAAGGTATTGTTGGCCGTGTGCCTTATAAAGGTGATTTGTTTGAAAGTATTCATCAGTTTATTGGAGGCTTACGTGCAGGAATGGGCTATTGTGGTGCTAAAGATATTGAAACTTTAAAAAATACAGGTAAATTTGTGAAAATTACGTCTTCAGGTATTAATGAAAGTCACCCTCACGATGTTATGATAACAAAGGAATCACCTAATTACTCAAGAAGATAATAGGGTTTTTATAGTCTACTTCTTTGTTTCAACACAATTTCAAGTTTAGATATTTTATCTAAACTTTTTTTTGTCTTTTTTTACAAAATTCTTTTAAAGTGATAGAAATAATAGTTGAAAATGAGTGTGAATTATGTAATTGATTTTTAGGTTTTTATGGTTGTTATGTGTTTTGTTAAAAAACAATTTTTTTAAAAAAAAGTGTATGTTAAAAAGACTAGGAAAAAGCACTTTATTTTCAATTTAACAAATAAATAATAAAACCTTTTAACCTAAATTATACTTTTATTAAAGAAGGCACGTTATTTTATTGCATTTAATTCCCATTCCGTAGTTTTTGGAAAATTTAAAAATTTTCTGAGCTGCGGAATGTTTTTTTATAACGTGCCTAAATTATAAAAGCCTTTGTATTATTTTAAAGAGCAGCTAATTGATTTAAATAGAACAAATCTATTTCACAATATACGCTTTTTTTATATAATCTAGTTTAGGGAAATTAGATTTTAAGTATTGATTTCCTTTGTTTTGAATTGAATCCTGTCTATACCCAGGCTTTTCACCATAACCATCATAGAAAGATTTTACAACATCCATTCCTTCAGTGACTTTTGCAATTACTGGAAATCCAGAAACGTCATTATAAAATAAGGAATCTAATCTGGCATTATTTTTTAAATTAATAAATAATTGTGTGGTTCTAGATTCTTTTCCACCTCGAGCAAAAGCAATTGTACCTTCTGCATTACTTTTTTTTACGGGTTCATCTTCAATTTTATAATTGCTCCATGCATTATTCAATTCAGCATTGTTATGTATACCAAATTGTACAACAAAATTTGGTACAACTCTAAATAAAGCAATGTCAGTATAAAAATCAGTGGAGATTAATTGATATAGCCTGTCAACAGCCTTAGGTGACCATTCACGGTGTGCTTCAATATCAAAATTACCTTTAGTAGTTTCAAAGCGAGCTTTAAAAATAGCAGGAGCTTCTTTATTTAACCATTTCTCTTTAATAATTTTAGAACCACAAGAACTTAAAACAAAAATTATAACAACTAAAAAAGAATAAAAAGAGGGCTTCATTAGGTAATAATTTTATGTTATAAATTTAAGGCTAAATATATTATTAGGGCACAAACTTAAAAATTTTCTTTCAAAAAATCTTAATAAGAGAGTAAAAGAGAATAGTGTGTACTTATTTTAAATGTTGTATTTTATTCTAAGTTATCGTTTACAACAATGGCTATTTTATTACCATTAGGACTAATAGTAAGTCTAGTAATACCACTTAAACCAAGAGAAGATAACGAAGCAAATTGGACCCAAGTTTTGTCAACTCCAGGTTTTAATTTATAGAGTTTATCATCTTTGCCCATAATCATAGTGCCATCTGGTGTCCAAGCTAAATCTTGAGAATCTTCTAAAGGGTCTGCTAGGTATTTTTTTTCACTATTTACAGGGTTAATAGAATAAATTTCAGGTTCTTCATGTTCTAAACTAATAATACTTAATAGTTCAGTATTTGGTATTTTTAATATAGATCTACCAATATTTTTATCTATTGGATATTTAATTTTGTACTTTAAATTTGAAATTTCTAATATAGAGGGGTCATCTATAACAAAAGAAGCTAGCATTTTTTTAGAAATCCACGCATGGTAGCCAACACGTAAATCTTCAATTAATACTTCTTGCTTTTTTCCATTGAATTTATACATCCATAATAATTGACTACCATCTTCTTCCATTCTAACAGTGGTAAAGTATTTTTTATTAGGAGTTTGAATAGGAGAGTATTCGCTGGCTTCTGTGTCGGTTAACCAAACATTTACATTATTATCTATGTCATAAAGAGCAATATCTGTTTGATTGTTCCGTGTAGAGGCATATAAAACCCCTGAACCATCATTTAAAAAGGAAGGCTGATTGTCATATCCTTTGTTGTTGGAAATGTTAATGGGGTTGTCAAGTACAATTATACTATCACCTTGAATAAAATCAAATAAATATATGTCTGTATCAGTTTGGCTAAAACTAAATGTAGAAATTATCAGTAATAAACAAAGTATTTTTATTTTCATAGCTTATTTTTATCTATTGTGTTATATATCCATTTGTATTTAAACAGAAAACACAAGATCAATAATTTTAGTAAATTGTTTAGATTAGAATATGGGTTACAGCAAATATATGCATAATTTAAATTGGTTTACATTTAATATTGCTATTTTAAATGGACTCATAAGAAAACTATATTTTTTTATTTAGTTTGTGGTTCGCAATAACTTTGCCAAAATTTTTATAGTTTAGAGATATAAAATGTTTAAATAATTCAATTAAAAAAGCCATTACAACATTGCTGTTATAATGGCTCCAGATTGGTTGGTTGATTGCAATTTTAGGTTATTTAATAACCTAGATTTTTAGTTGGTTTAAAATAGTTTTTGGGTTAATATCTCTGTAGATATTGTTTTATTAATAACGTCAAAAGCTTTCAATTTATTTTGAATAGAATTAATTAATTTGATGGAAACGTATTTGTCTCTATTCCATTTAGTTAACGATAGCCATGTTTTTACATCTTCTATTTGAAGTTGATAGCGTTTCGAAAAAAGTTTGATTAACTGCTCGTTTTCTAAAGGAGTTTTAAAACTTTCTAGTTGTTTATTAATTACTTCTATAATTGTTTTGATAGCCTCTGAATTGTTTTCAAGAATGTTATTTCTAACTGCTATTACAAAACAGGGCCAAGGTGTTTCTATATTATCAATTCTCCTAAAAGTGCCATTATCTACATAAGGTTTAGTCATAAAGTGTTCCCACATAAAATAATGGGCTGTTCCTTCAGATAATGCAGCTACACCACCGTCTAAATTTTTAACTAAAACATATTCTAGTTCTTCAACATTAAAACCTTGTTTAATTGCATTTACTTTTGCCATTAAATGAGATCCAGATCCATATCTACTAATGGCAATTTTGGCATTTTTTAGAGATGCTACAGAATCAAAGGAAGAGTTTTTAGCTACATGAATTCCCCAAAGCAAAGGAGACTCAACATATATTTTTACAATTTTGCTTGGGTTGCCATTGCTAATGTCTTTTATAATACCTTCAGTTAGTATTACTGCCATGTCTATGCTGTTATCTCGTAAAGCTGTACACATAGCTCCCGTACCACCAGGAAATTCTTTCCATTGTAAGTCAATATTTTTATCTTCAAACTTGTGGTCTTCAATAGCCAAATGCCAAGGTAAATTAAAATGTTCTGGGACTCCTCCAATTGTTATTTTTTGCATAATTAGACTAACTTGTTTAAGGTATATGTAATTAAGTTTTCTATAGTTTTATTGGGATTGTCGCTAAAAGTACCATTTGCTCTATTGGCAATAATAGCATTCATTGATAGGGCTTCATGACCTAATAATTTAGATAAACCATATATAGCTGCGGTTTCCATTTCAAGATTAGTAATTTTTAAATCGTTAAAATTAAAACTGTCAATTTTTGAGTTTAATGTAGCGTCTTGTAAGGCCAATCTTAATATTCTTCCTTGAGGTCCGTAAAAACCATTGGCAGTAGCAGTAAACCCTTTAAATGTATTGTCACTAAATAATTTGTTTTCTAATGTTTTACTGCCTTTTACTATATAAGGTCTTCCTTTTCTATTACTCCAATTTGTATGTTTTATAAAAGCGTCTTCAATTTCTGTTTCTAAAATATGTTCACAGTCATAAGCATGTAATGTACTATCCATACCTAAACCATAAGAGGCTAAAACAAAGCTATCTACAGGAATATAATCTTGTAAAGAACCAGAAGTACCTATACGTACAATAGATAGTTTTGTATGTTCTGGTTTTATTGTTCTAGTTTTTAGATTGATATTTACTAAAGCATCCAATTCATTCATTACAATATCTATATTGTCAGGGCCAATTCCTGTTGAAATTATAGATATTTTTTTACCTTTAAATACACCAGTTATGGTTTTGAATTCTCTTTTTTGAGTTTCAAAAAGAATCTCATCAAAATGCTTGGCAACCTTAGCTACTCGATCTTGATCACCTACAAAAATAATGGTATTAGCTAATTGTTCTGGTTTTAAATTAAGATGATAAACGCTACCGTCTTTATTAAGGATAAGTTCTGATGGGAGAATAGGTTTTATCATGTATGTCTGTTGTTAGAGTGTTAAATTTAAAATAGATTTTACTGTTTGTTAGCGTTCGGTATAAATTTTTATCATCCACCAACACGTTTAACATTAAATCCTTTTTCTTTTAATATTTCCATGATTTTATCTCTAAAATCACCTTGAATAATTATTTTATCATCTTTAAAACTGCCTCCAACACTTAGGCTGGTTTTTATTTCTTTTGCTAATTTTTTAAAATCAGAAGTAGCTCCAGTATATCCTTCTAATATGGTAATAGGTTTCCCTTTGCGTTTTTCATATTTGCAAATAATAGGATCATCTTGCAACCAGATATCACTTTTTTTTATCGGTTTTTCCTCTTCTTCAGGTTGATGATCAGGAAATAAATTTTTTAATTGATCTTGTAAATCCATTTTTTTATTAGCTATAAGATTACGGACGTTTCAACTCTGGTTGTACAATAACTTATTTTTTTATTAAACCTAACTCTATCAAACGTTCGTTTAAAAAATCACCAGCAGTAATATCTTCGTATAATTTAGGGTGTTCATTATCTATGCAATTTTCTAAACAATTAAGTGGCATTTCACTAATTGGATGCATAAAAAACGGAACCGAATAACGTGAAGTTCCCCATTTTTCTCTAGGAGGGTTTACTACCCTGTGTATGGTAGATTTTAATCTGTTGTTAGAATGTCGAGAAAGCATATCGCCGACATTAATTACTAATTCATCAGGTGCAGCTATGGCATCTATCCATTCGCCTTTATGGTTTTGTACTTGTAGACCTTTTCCTTGAGCTCCCATTAATAGTGTAATTAAATTTATATCGCCATGAGCTGCTGCTCTTACGGCGTTTTTGGGTTCTCTAGTAATTGGAGGGTAATGTATTGGTCTTAAAATACTGTTTCCATTTTTTACATACTTATCAAAGTAGTATTCATCTAAATCTAAAAATAAGGCAAGAGCTCTTAGTACATAAACTCCTGTTTTTTCTAACATTTTATAGGTTTCTTTACCTACGTTGTTAAATTCAGGAAGTTCTTTTACAATAACATTATCTGGATATTCAGCTTTAAGTTTTTCATCATTTTCTACATATTGTCCAAAATGCCAAAACTCTTTTAAATCGCCTTCTTTTTTTCCTTTGGCACTTTCTTTTCCAAAAGAAACATAACCACGTTGACCTCCAATACCTTCTATTTCATATTTACGCTTGGTTTCTAATGGTAAATCGAAGAATTTTTTTATTTCACTATATAGATTATCAACTAAAGTATCACTTAAAAAATGTCCTTTTAGGGCAACAAAGCCAATATCTTCATAAGCCTTACCAATTTCACTAACAAATTTTTCTTTTCTTTTAGAATCATTAGATAAAAAATCTGATAAATCTACGCTTGGTATATTTTGCATAATGTATTTATTTAGAGTAGTAAAAATAGGGAAAAATAATTATTTTTCCTTTTTGTAAAACGGAATTAAGTAAGAAATTGTATAATTAAATCCGAATCCTGAATTATTCAAAAATACACGGTTAAACCCAGGTACAAATAAGTTTTTAAAATTATTTGGTTGTTTTGAGCTAATCATCTTTTTTCCACTAAAACTGAAGCCCATATATAAGTTAGTTAATACTTCTGCTTTTACACCTAGTATAATTTCTCCCCAATGAGCATTTAAGTTGTTAAAATTTTGCCCATTTTTAGGAGAGGTTAGGTCATCATAAAAAGCATCGTTATTAATAATATAGGAGTTTAAGGTATGGTTAAAAACACTAAATCCATATCTAAAACCAACATAAATCATATTCTCCATATCTAACCAATTCTCATAAGCATTATAATCAACACCTAGTTTTATATAAGAGCCATTGGTGGTAAAATTCATAAAATCTTCATCTGTGGTGTTTTCTAGATATCCTAATTCGGTGGCGGCAAAAAGTTTTTTTGAAATGCGGTAATCACCTACAATTTCTAATCCTTTTCTATTGTTATCTACAGCAGTATGTATTGGATTGTATAAATCTATTCCAACTCGTAATCCATATTTATTTAAATAAATTGTATCCTTTTGCTCTGAACCAATACCTTGTGTATAAGAAACAGTAAAAGCGAGTAAAAACAATAGGTTAATGCAGTACCGTAACATGTGCTTTGTTTTCGTTTTCAATTTCTCTTTGTTCAATAGAAATACTTTTAATCCATTGATTTTCTAAGCTTTCAAATCCTTTGGTTATGTTTACGTTGTTAAAAATCATTTTGTAACCACAAGATCTACCTACGAATACTTCTTCGGTATCATAAGTTATACTTATCGTATCTTGATTAATAAGAGTATTATCTCTACTATTAGCTGTTAATACTACTGTTGTTTTGTTTTCGTAAATATTTAAAGGAATTCCTATAGAATCTCTTCCAAGTGTGTCTAACGTGTTATTTTCAATGTCAACATCTAAAATTTCAACAGCCAAATTATTTACAGATTTTTTACTTTCTGGATCATCCAAATCATAAAATGCGATGTATAATTTAGGTGTTATCGGATCAATACATATTTCATCGCGTTCACAACTCGGCAACAAAACAAGTGTTGTCAAAAATAAGAATAGCGATGTAATTTCTTTTTTCATTTATGGGTATTGAACTGTTATTTGCTTTCTAAACACGCTTTTACAAATGCTACAAACAACGGATGTGGATTAAGTACTGTACTTTTGTATTCCGGATGATATTGAACACCTACAAAATAAGGATGCTCAGGAATTTCTATAGTTTCAACCAAATTAGTTTTAGGGTTAACACCTGAAATTTTCATACCTGCGTTACTAAATTTTTCAGCATAATCATTGTTAAATTCATAACGATGACGGTGGCGTTCACTAATCATTTCAGTTTGATATGCTTCGTATACTTTTGTACCTTTTTCCAATTTGCAATCCCAAGCCCCTAAACGCATGGTTCCACCCATATTAGAAATATTTTTCTGTTCTTCCATTAAATTTATTACAGGATAAGGTGTTTTTTTATCCATTTCGGTAGAATTAGCGTTTTCTAAGTTCAATACATTACGAGCAAATTCAATAACAGCCATTTGCATACCTAGGCAAATTCCTAAAAAAGGAATGTTATTTTCTCTTATATATTGTATTGCTTTTATTTTGCCTTCCACACCGCGTACTCCAAACCCTGGGGCTACTAAAACGCCATTTAAATCTTTTAATTTTGAAGCCGCATTTTCAGTGGTAAGGCTTTCGGAATGAATCCAATGTAAATTTACATTAATTTCTTGAGAAGAACCAGCATGTATAAAAGCTTCTGAAATAGATTTGTATGCATCTTGCAACTCTACATATTTACCAACTAATCCAATTTCAACAGTGTGTTTTGGATTTTTATGTTTGCGTAAAAACTCATTCCATTGTTCTAAATTTGGTTTAGGGTCTGTAGGTAATTTTAACTTATTAAGTACTACTTCATCCAACCCTTCATCATACATTAAATTTGGAACGTCATAAATTGTGTTTACATCTATAGATTCAATAACATCGTTTTGTTGAACATTACAAAATAGTGCTAATTTTCTTTTAATATCATCACCAATTGGGTGTTCTGTTCTGCAAACTAAAATATCAGGATTTACACCACTTTGCATTAACATTTTTACCGAATGTTGAGTGGGTTTGGTTTTTAATTCTCCTGCAGCAGCTAGATAAGGCACTAGAGTAAGGTGAATTACCACAGCATTTTCTCTACCAAGTTCCCATTCTAATTGTCTAACAGCTTCTACATAAGGTAAAGATTCAATATCACCAACTGTGCCACCGATTTCAGTTATAACAATATCATAATCACCAGTATTTCCTAAAAGACGAATTCTTCTTTTAATTTCGTCAGTAATGTGAGGAATAACCTGTACTGTTTTTCCTAAAAAATCTCCTCTACGCTCTTTATCAATAACAGATTGGTAAATTCTCCCTGTAGTAACATTATTAGATTGTGAAGTAGGAATATTTAAAAATCTTTCATAATGACCTAAATCCAAATCGGTTTCAGCTCCATCATTGGTAACAAAACATTCTCCATGTTCATAAGGATTTAAAGTTCCAGGATCTATGTTTATATAGGGATCTAATTTTTGGATGGTAACCGAGTAGCCTCTAACTTGTAATAATTTTGCTAAAGAAGCAGCAATAATACCTTTCCCAAGTGATGAAGTTACACCTCCGGTTACGAAAATATATTTGGTATTTTTCATTTATTTTTGGTTTGGTCAAAAGTACAAACTCTAAATGTAATGACAAATGAAAATTTTGGGAATGTTAGAATTTGTTACCATAGGGAGTATTATTGATTATTTGTTTTTATTTTTTTACTATCTCAACTTTAAGATACCAACACTTTTATTTTCTAGATGATGGATATTTAATCTGGTTATAATCAAATTTTTAAACTTCTTTACATAGATAATTTCAATTGGTATGCTATTTACGAAAAGGTTATAGTAAATTTATCGATAACATGACATCTGTCATATAATAAAAATAGGGTATGGTTTAACTTTGATGCATAATTAAAAGTAAGACCTAAATAATTTTAAATCAAAATAGATTATGAATATCTCACACATTGAACATATTGGCATAGCTGTCAATAACTTAGAAGAATCAATTAAATATTATGAAGATGTACTTGGTATGAAATGCTATAGTATTGAAGAAGTTGAGGACCAAAAAGTGAAAACAGCATTTTTTCTGGTAGGAAATACCAAAATAGAATTGCTAGAGAGCACATCTCCTGATGGTCCTATTGGTAAGTTTATTGAAAAAAAAGGTCAAGGGATTCATCATATCGCTTTTGCAGTGGAGAATGCAACAAAAGCATTACAAACTGCCGAAGAGAGAGGTGTAAGGTTAATTGATAAAGTTTCTCGTAAGGGTGCAGAGGGATTAAATATTGGGTTTTTACATCCAAAATCAACGCATGGAGTATTAACTGAACTTTGTTCAAAAGAATAATTAGAATAACTAAAATAGTTTTATAAAATGGCAAATCAAGATAAAATTAATGAGTTAATCGAAAAAAGAGCCAAAGCTAGATTAGGCGGTGGTGAAAAGCGTATCGAGTCTCAACATGCAAAAGGAAAATTAACTGCACGTGAACGTATTGATATTCTATTAGATGATGATAGTTTTGAAGAGTTTGATATGTTTGTTACACACCGAACCAAATCGTTTGGTTTAGATAAAAAAGTTTATCTATCCGATGGAGTTGTAACAGGACATGGTACTATTGATGGTAGAATTGTTTATGTTTTTGCTCAAGATTTTACAGTTTTTGGCGGTTCTCTCTCTGAAACTTACGCCCTAAAAATTTGTAAGGTTATGGATATGGCAATGAAAATTGGAGTTCCAGTTATTGGATTAAATGATAGTGGTGGAGCTCGTATTCAAGAAGGAGTTAGGTCTTTAGCAGGTTATGCTGAAATTTTCCAAAGAAATATTATGGCTTCTGGAGTTATACCTCAGATTTCTTCAATTTTAGGTCCTTGTGCTGGTGGTGCTGTTTACTCTCCAGCTTTAACAGATTTTACAATAATGACAGATCAAACAAGTTACATGTTTGTTACAGGTCCTAAAGTAGTAAAAACGGTTACTGGTGAAGATGTTACTACTGAGCAGTTAGGAGGAGCAAACATCCATTCTACAAAATCTGGAGTATCTCATTTCTTAGCAGAATCTGATGAAGAAAATCTTTTATTAATTAGAAAATTGATGAGTTATCTTCCTTCTAATAATCTAGAAGAACCACCAGTAATAAGCACTTCAGATCCTATAGATAGATTGGATGATGTGTTAAATGAAATGATGCCTGATAATCCAAATGAGCCTTATGATATTCTTGATGTAATTACTACAATTACAGACAATGGCGAATTTACTGAAGTACATAGAAATTATGCACGTAATATTTGTGTTGGTTTTGCTCGTTTTAACGGTCGTCCAGTTGGTATTGTAGCAAATCAACCTAAATTCTTCGCAGGGGTTTTAGATACAGAAGCTTCTAGAAAAGCAGCACGATTTGTGCGTTTCTGTGATTCTTTTAATATACCAATTGTAACCTTAGTTGATGTGCCAGGTTTCTTACCAGGAACAGGACAAGAATATGGAGGTATTATTCTTCATGGAGCTAAATTATTATTTGCTTATGGAGAGGCAACTGTGCCAAAAATTACAATTACACTTCGTAAATCTTATGGTGGTGCACATGATGTAATGAGCTGTAAACAATTAAGAGGAGATTTAAATTATGCTTGGCCAACAGCAGAAATTGCAGTTATGGGAGCTAAAGGAGCCGTAGAAGTTTTAGAAGGTTCTGCTATTAGAAAAATTGATGATGCTGAAGAAAAGCAAGATTATATAGTTAAAAAAGAAGATGAGTACAATGCTAAGTTTGCTAACCCTTATGTGGCTGCAAAATATGGTTTTATTGATGATGTTATAGAACCAAGAAATACTCGTTTTAGAATTATTAGAGGGTTAGAATTACTTGCCAATAAAAAAGAAGTAAATCCACCTAAAAAACATTCAAATATCCCATTATAATGATAAATATTCCATTACAAATAGATCAAATAAGTGAAGGATACATTATCCTAGGAACAGGCTTGTTTATAGTTTTTAGTTCTTTAGTATTGTTGAGCGTGTTTTTCAAATTTGGAGTACCAGCCTTGCTTAATTCTTATAAAGCAATTAAAAAAGGTAAAGAAAAGGGTAGTCAAATGATTAAAAAAGATGCCCCTGCTGTTGTTCCTGCTGTTAGTGAAAAAGAATTTACAGGTGAAACTGCTGCCGCTATAGCAACAGCATTACATATGTATTTACATGAGCAACATGATAATGAAAACGCAATATTAACCATAAAGCAGGCGAAAAAAATGTATTCGCCATGGAGTTCAAAAATATATGCTACACATCAAAATTTTAGATGATTTTGATACTCAAGTTTTAATAAGAATTCCACTATAAAATTAAGAATGATGAAAAATTTCAAATTTAAAATATACGATAACAATTACAATGTTAAGATTGTTTCCCATGAAGATAATCAAATTAACTTAGAAGTAAATGGTACAGCTTATACTGTAGAGATGAAGTCTGAAGTTAAAAAACCTAAGACGCCAACCCTAGTGCGTTCTGCAGCTAAAACACCAGCAGCACCTAAGGTAAATCCTGGCTCTGCAAATACTAAAGTGGTAGCTCCAATACCTGGTGTTGTGGTTTCTGTAGATGTAAAAATTGGTGATGAAGTTAAAGTTGATGATAGATTGTTAGTATTAGATGCTATGAAAATGGAAAATCACATTACAGCCGAAAAAGCAGGTACAGTTAGTGCAATTCACGTTACTGCTGGGCAACAGGTTTTGCAAAGTGATGTGTTAATTGAATTATCATAAAATATAAATCGTAACGATTTATAAATTTAAAAATAGAAAAATGAAGAAAGTATTAATAATATTCGGAGTGTTATCACTTCTCATCTTTATCAGACCTGTACTAGGCTTGAATACAGCTAAAAATACTTCAACTACGCAATCAGTTGAACAAATAGATACTGCAGAAAATGAAAGTTTTTTTGATAAAGCATTTGGAGGAATAAATCAATTTTATAATTATACAGGTTTTGCAAACGCTACCAGTGGTCATTTAATTATGATTGTTATTGGTCTTATTTTTATTTATTTAGGAATAAAATATGATTATGAGCCTTTGCTTTTAATTCCAATTGGTGCTGGTGTTATTATAGGTAATATACCCTTTGTTGCAGGAAATATGACTGGTATTTATGAGGAGGGGTCAGTATTAAATTTTCTGTACTTTGGAGTTGTTAAAGGAATTTATCCTCCATTGATATTTTTAGGAATAGGAGCAATGACAGACTTCTCATCTTTAATTGCAAATCCTAAATTAATGTTATTAGGAGCTGCAGCTCAAATTGGTGTATTTGGTACCTTTTTAGGAGCTCTTTATTTAGGTTTTCATTTGCCAGAAGCAGGTGCCATTGGTATCATTGGGGGGGCAGATGGGCCTACGGCTATTTTTCTTTCGTCTAAATTAGCTAATGGAGTTAACCTATTACCAGACGGTACAACTGTTAAAAACCTTATTGGTCCTATTGCCATAGCAGCTTATTCGTATATGGCATTGGTTCCTGTTATTCAGCCACCATTAATGCGATTGTTAATTTCTAAAAAAGAAAGAAAAATTAGAATGAAACCGCCAAGAGCAGTATCTCAAAAAGAAAAAATGATTTTTCCTATTGCAGCTCTAATTTTAACCACTTTCATTTCTCCAAGTGCCTTACCTTTATTAGGTATGTTATTCTTTGGTAATTTATTAAAAGAATCAGGAAGAACAGAAAGGTTAGCGGAAACTGCAAGAACCAAAATGATTGATATTGTTACTATTCTTTTAGGGGTTACTGTAGGAGCATCTACACAAGCCGATATTTTTATAACAAAAGATTCTTTACTTATTTTCGGATTGGGTGCTATATCATTTGTTATTGCCACAATGGGAGGTTTACTTTTTGCAAAACTGATGAATTTATTCCTTAAAGGTGATAACAAAATAAATCCTTTAATCGGTGCGGCAGGAGTGTCTGCAGTACCTGATAGTGCAAGAGTTGTGCATGCTGAAGCTTTAAAATCAGATCCACATAACTATTTGTTGATGCATGCTATGGCACCAAATGTTGCAGGTGTTATTGGTTCGGCCATTGCAGCCGGTATCTTATTAAGTTTTTTAACATAATTGAATAATTTTAAAGACAAAAAAATGAATATACCTAATAAAATGTCAGCTGAAGAGGCTGTAAAGATTATAGAGTCAGGAAATAGAGTGTTAATTCAAGGAGGGTCGGCTACTCCACAAGCTTTAATTAAAGCAATGGTAGCAAGAGCACCAGAATTAAGAGATGTAGAATTGGTACATTTACATACAGAGGGTGAATGTGGTTATGTTGCTCCAGAATTAAGTAAAAGTTTTCATACCAGTGCATTTTTTATTGGAGCAAATGTTAGAAAAATGGTAGGTAAGACTGTAGATTATGTTCCCATTTTTTTAAGTGATATTCCTAGTTTGTTCCATCAAGGTTATATGGATTTAGATGTGGTAATGGTAAACGTTTCTCCTCCTGATAAACATGGGTTTTGCTCTTTAGGTGTTTCTGTTGATATCGTTGTTTCTGCTATTGAGCATAGTAAAAAAATAATAGCACAAATCAATCCTCGAATGCCTCGTACTTTTGGTGACGGTTTGGTGCATATTAAAAATTTTGACGCCTGTGTAGAAGTTGTAGAAGATTTGCATGAAATGAAATTAGTTGCACCTACTAAGGAAGAAACTTTAATTGGTAAAAATGTTGCGGGTATTATTGAAGATGGTGCTACACTTCAAATGGGTATTGGAGGTATTCCAAATGCAGTTTTAAGTTTTTTAACAAATCATAAAAATTTAGGTGTTCATACTGAAATGTTTGCTGAAGGAATTATAGATTTGGTAGAAAAAGGTGTAGTAAATGGTTCAGAGAAAAAAGTAAATCCATTTAAGATAGTATCAGGATTTGCTATGGGAACACGTAGATTATATGATTTTATGGATGACAATCCTGAAATAGAAATGAAAGATATTGGTTATGTTAATGACACAGCAATTATTCGTCAAAACCCGAAAGCAACTGCCATTAATTCAGCTATAGAAATAGATTTTACAGGTCAAGTTTGTGCTGACTCTATTGGAACAAGGATGTTTTCTGGTGTTGGCGGTCAAATGGATTTTATGAGAGGTTCTGCTTTGTCTAAAGGTGGTAAACCTATTATTGCAATTACATCAGCTACAGCCAAAGGGGTTTCTAAAATTGTACCTATGCTAAAAACTGGTGCAGGGGTTGTAACTACAAGAGCTCACGCCAGATATGTAGTTACGGAATATGGTGTTGCATTTTTATTTGGAAAAACATTAAAACAACGAGCTCAAGCATTAAGAGATATTGCACATCCAGATCATAGAGAAGATTTAGACAAAGCTATTTTTGAAAGGTTTGGAAGTAGTTTAATGATAAAATAATTTTTAAATGCTGATATTTTTAAAAAAATATCAGCATTTGTAAAAAATAAATTCATAAAAATAAAATACTATGAGTAATACAAGTAAATCACTTTTTTCAGAATTCAAGCCCGTGAGTAAATCGGAATGGATTGAAAAAGTGAACATAGATTTAAAAGGAGCCGATTTTGATAAAAAGTTAGTTTGGAAAAACTTAAATAAAATTAGTATCCAACCTTTTTACTTAAATGATGAAAACCAAATATTTTTAAAAAATACTGGAGAAAATTCACAATCTTTAGTGAATTATAGAGCTATTGTTGCAGAAAATAGTGAAAAAGCTAATGAATTGGCTTTAAAAGCTATTGACGAAGGAGTTACAGGATTGCTTTTTGATGTTGATACCAATACTTCGGTTTCTCAACTATTAAAAAACATTAAATTAAATGAAGTTTCAGTTTCATTCCATTTAAAATCCAATGCTATAAATTTTGTAAAAGAATTTATCGCTTTTGTAAAAGAAAACAAAGTAGCCAACCTAAATTTAAAGGGGTATATTGATACAGGGTTAATTTCAAACTATGTAACTACAGGGCATTTAGAAGGAGAGCAGTTTAGTATTATTACAGAATTGGTAAAGTTAACTGAAGATTATCCAAACTTTAAAGCGATTACTATTTCGGGTAACGAATATTTAGACTCTGGTGCAAATCAGGCTCAAGAGATTGCTTATACTTTAAACTCATTGGTTTTTATTGTTCAAAAATTGGCTGAAAACGGGTTAGAAATTCAAGCTATTTTTGATAATTTAAACTTTAGATTAGGTATTGGAGCAGAATATTTTATTGAAATAGGAAAGTTTAGAGCATTTAACCATTTGTTGACAGAAATTGCTAGTAAATATGATATTTCAGATTTTTCAAACACATTAATTGCTAAAACTTCTGTTTGGAATAAATCAGTTACAGATGCACATACTAATTTATTGCGTGCTACTACTGAAGCTATGGCTGCTATTTTAGGAAATGTTGATGGTGTTTTGATAGATCCTTATGATAAAGAATTTAAAGAACCTTCTGATTTTTCTAGCAGAATAGCTGGAAATATTACTACTATTTTAAAAGAAGAATCTTATTTTGGCAAAGTAGAAAATCCAGTTGATGGATCTTATTATATTGAAGAGGTTTCAACGAAAATTGCAGAAAAAGCATTGGAGTTATTTAAATATATAGAGCAACATCAAGGATTTTATAGAGCTTTTGAAGATAAATTAATTCAAAATCAAATTGCTGAAATTCGTCAAGAAAAAATAAAATTATTAAGTCAACGTAGATTGATAATGGTAGGTGTAAATAAATATCCTAACCTGATGGAAAAAGTAGCATCTTCTGTTTTAGCAGGTAAACAAGATCACGAATCTTCAAAAACTTTAAAACCAAGAAGAGCTACCTTAGAAATTGAAGCTGTTAGAAAAGCTACTGAAGAATTTGTTGAAAAAACAGGGGTACGTCCAGTAGTTGAATTGGCTAGTTTTGGTAACTTAACAATGCGTAAAGCAAGAGCTGCTTTTGCTTATGACTTTATTGGTGTAAGTGGATTTGATGTTTTGCCAGAAAAAAGTTACGAATCGGCTCAAGAGGCTGCGGAAACAAGTGCTAAATCAGAGTCTAATGTGGTTGTGATATGTAGTTCAGATAATGATTATGATGAATATGCTGTTGATTTTATTAAAACATTTAGAACAATTAATAGTGATAAAGTTTTATTGTTAGCAGGAAATCCAAAAAACATTGATGAATTATCAGCAGCTGGCTTAGATGGATGTTTGCATATTAAATCAGATGTAATTGATACTATATCAAGCATTCAAGATAAAGTGAAAAAAACGATAAAATCTTTGGAAGTATGATGTCGCTGTTGCGATGATATGAGGCCATTGTTAAACAATAAAAAGATACACATGAAACCAGATTTTTCAGATTTAAAGATAAATACAGTTGCTAAAGAAAAAATTACTGTAGCAACCAATCAAGATATTTGGAATACACCAGAAGGTATTCCTGTTAAAAAACATTTTACAAAAGAAGACATTAAAAATGCCGAACATTTAGGCTTTGCGGCTGGTATTCCACCATTTTTAAGAGGACCATATAGTACTATGTATGTAATGCGTCCATGGACAATTAGACAATATGCTGGTTTTTCAACCGCAGAAGAATCTAATGCCTTTTATAGAAGAAATTTAGCAGCAGGACAAAAGGGGCTTTCGGTAGCCTTTGATTTAGCCACACATCGTGGTTACGACTCTGATCACCCTCGTGTAACAGGAGATGTTGGTAAGGCGGGTGTTGCTATTGACTCTATTCTAGATATGGAAATTTTGTTTGATCAAATTCCATTAGATAAAATGTCAGTTTCTATGACTATGAATGGTGCTGTTTTGCCAATTATGGCTTTTTATATAGCTGCCGCCAAAAAACAAGGTGTTGCTTTAGATAAGCTTTCAGGTACTATTCAAAATGATATATTAAAAGAATTTATGGTGCGTAATACATATATTTATCCACCATTACCTTCAATGAGAATTATCGGTGATATTTTTGAATATACCACGCAAAATATGCCAAAGTTTAATTCAATTTCTATTAGTGGTTACCACATGCAAGAGGCAGGTGCAACGGCAGATATTGAATTGGCTTATACCTTGGCTGATGGTTTAGAATATATCAGAACTGGATTAAAATCAGGACTTAAAATAGATGAGTTCGCACCGCGTTTGTCCTTTTTCTGGGCTGTAGGGATGAATCATTTTATGGAAATTGCTAAAATGCGTGCAGCACGTATGTTATGGGCTAAAATTATTAAATCTTTCAATCCAAAAAATCCAAAATCAATGGCTTTGCGTACACACAGTCAAACTTCAGGATGGAGTTTGAGTGAGCAAGATCCATTTAATAACGTGGCACGAACATGTGTAGAAGCAATGGCTGCAGCATTAGGAGGTACACAATCATTACACACTAATGCATTAGACGAAGCTATTGCGTTGCCTACTGATTTTTCAGCACGAATTGCACGTAATACACAAATTTTTATCCAAGATGAAACTCAAATTACTAAGTCTGTAGATCCTTGGGCTGGTTCTTATTATGTGGAGTATTTAACTCAAGAAATTGCCAAAAAAGCATGGAAACTTATTGAAGAGGTTGAAGAGTTAGGCGGTATGGCTAAAGCCATTGAAACGGGTGTGCCTAAAATGCGTATTGAAGAGGCTTCAGCCCGTAAACAAGCACGATTAGATTCGGGTCAAGATATTTTAGTTGGTGTAAATAAATTTAAAACTAAAGAAAAAGCTGATATTGAAATCTTAGAAGTTGACAATACAGTTGTACGTAATTCTCAAATTGAGAGATTGAAAAAATTAAAAGCAAATAGAGATCAATCTGTTGTTGATGCCAAATTAGCTGCTTTATCTGCATGTGCAGAAACAGGAAAAGGAAATTTATTAGAGTTTGCTGTTGAAGCTGCTGAAAATTTTGCTACTTTAGGAGAAATTTCAGATGCTTTAGAGGCTCACTTTGGTCGTCATAAAGCAGATACTAAATTAATTACAGGCGTGTATAGTAAAGAAGTAGATAGTGATAGTACTTTCGCAAAGGCTCAAAAATTAGCTGATAAATTTGCAGAAATTGAAGGTAGAAGACCAAGAGTAATGATTGCTAAAATGGGGCAAGACGGACATGATAGAGGTGCTAAAGTTGTGGCCTCTAGTTTTGCAGACCTTGGCTTTGATGTAGATATGGGATCATTGTTCCAAACTCCTGAAGAAGTAGCTAAACAAGCTGTAGAAAATGATGTTCATTTTGTAGGTGCTTCAAGTTTGGCTGCGGGTCATAAAACTTTAATTCCTCAATTAATTGAAGAATTAGAAAAATTAGGTAGACCTGATATTATGGTTTTTGCAGGTGGTGTGATTCCTGAACAAGATTATAATTACTTGTTAGAAAGAAAGGTAGTTGCCATATTTGGTCCTGGTACCGTAATTTCTGAATCTGCCATAAAAATAATGGAGAAATATTTAGAACAAGAATAAGTTTTTTAGATATACTATTAAAAAACCCAGCATAAATTGTGCTGGGTTTTTTGCTTTTCTGACTAAATTGTAAAAGTCATTTTCTATTCTAAATTTAAATCTATAAACCCTTTTACTTCGGTTGAAACTTCACCTAACCATCCTCCTGAAGCTCTATTGGCACTATATACTTTTATAAAATCTACCCCTTTTAAATCTACAGATTCTCCGTCACTATTTATGGCCCAACTGATATCTATTTCTCCTTTTTCATCATTATTACTCCAATTATCTACATAACCCCATTCGTATGCAGGGTTTACCCAAAAACTTCCGGTGCCTGATTTGTCATAAATGTTTGATTTTAAGTAAGTACCTTTAAAGGTAATGCTGTCTCCTTTCCATAAAGGATAAAATGACTGTCTATGAAACGAATTTTTTGAGATGTAACCTGTTTCACCTTGATTATCTTTCCAACGAATATATTTTGGCTCATTTGCATTAGCAGGCTCTTCATCTGGTTTGTAATATGTAATTTCATAATTTTTAATAGTAGAAGGTTTGTTGTGTTCAGACCCAGCAATTTCATACCATTCATCATCAGGTAATCCATTTCCGTTAGCATCATAAGATACCATTACAATTCCAGGTTCAGCCCAGCTGCTGTATGCATTTCCTAATACTATAAAATCATTACCTTCTTTGTTAATAATAGTATGGTCAAACCCCATTTCTACATAACCTCCAAATCCTCCAAGGCTTATCATGCTTCCTGCTGTTAATTTTTCTTCTACCAATTCTCGCATTGTTTCATCGGTATCTTCTGGGGTAGCTTCAGGCATGGCATTTGTATATTGTCCTGGAGCGGGAAGGAAATCAAAAACTTTTGTTATTTTATTTTCATAAGTTTTATTAGCAACAGTAATTGTAATTGTTTTAGAATTTTCTCCAACCATATTTTTTGCAATAAATTCTAGATTATAATTTCCTGGTTCAGCAAAAACATGGAGTAAATTACTAGTAGCAGCAATTTCTTCTCCGTTTAATAACCATTTGTAAGTAGCATTTTCTGTATTATTTATTTCAGGATTAAGTCGAAACCATTGCATTTGATTTACAGAGAAACCTTCAGTAGGTTCTGTTAGACTTATTTCAGGAACACTTGCTTGCATACTAATTGTTCGGCCATCAGCAAAGGTAAATGTCATAATACCATCAGCTAAAGATATAGATATAATTTCTGAAGCATCTTTTCCGTCTTGGCCTGATGCTGAGACACCTGTATCAACACCATTAATCCACCAATTTCCATTAGACTCGATAGTTATTTTTGGAGCTTTTCCGTCAGCTCCAGTATCTCCTTTAGCTGGTTTTCCAGAGTCTACACCATCAATCCACCAATTGCCATTTTCTCCAATTTCTATAAAAGAAGAAGTGTTACGAACAGAGAGTTCAGAGCCATCACTCATTTTAATGACATAGCTACCATCATTAGATTCATAGCTTACAACATAAAGTCTTTTGTCTAGTGCATCAAGCAAATTTTCGTATTGAGCCATCTGCTCTTTTAATTCATTGACATCATCTTTTAAATCGTCAATATCGTCTTTGTAACAGCCAGATAAAAGCAAGGTTGTTATTACTAAAAATAAAAGTTTTTTCATGGTTTTTAAATTTTAAAAATTATGGATTAAGTGTTGTTGTTTTTAACTGAAAAGTAATATGTCCAGGAATGTCACCTGTAGTTACGGTAAATTTTGTATTGCCATCTTTATCAATACAATAGAGTGTTCCGGGAGAAACATAATCTCCAGCATCTGTTATATAAATAGTTGAAGAAACAGGGTCTACCGCAATTCCGTATGGAGTTTTTATGGCTTCAGATACGGTTTGAGGTAAAAAACTATTGTCTAATAAAGTTTCACTTTTTACATCTATCATAGAATAATTAATTACCCAATCAAACGTACTATAATTGAATTCAGAACCTATTATATAAGCTGTATCTTTAGCAATAGTTAAGTTAGAACAAGCAATATCAAATGATTTTTTTACGGAATCTGATTTTGTATCAATAACAAAGAGTTTTGAAGGGGTTTCATAATAATCTCCACGAGAGCTTACATATAAATCACCATAGTCATCTGCTTTTAGACGGTGTAAGTTTATAGCAACATCAATATCTTTAATTTTTGTAAAGGTGTTTAAGTCTATGACAGAGATTGTTCTTTCATAATTCGGAGGACTATAACCTCCTGAGTTGGCTACGTATAGTTTTTCTCCAACTATTGCTATTTCTTCAGGTTGACGACCAACTTTTACAGCATTTGTAATTTCTAAAGAAACGGTATCAATTTCTGCGACAAATCCATTAGCAGAAGTTTCACCTAATTGTACTTCACCATCATAAGCACTTACATAAGCTTTACCATTAGAAAATGTAACATATCTACAGTTTTTAATATCAATAACTTTAATGCGTTTGGAAGTTTTAACATCCATAACCTCTAGCTTGTTGGAATTGTTAATAACAGCATATAATTTTGATCCGTAAATGCCAATATCATTTCCAACATCTCCTAAACCTAAGGTAGCTTCTGGATTAGCTTCACCATAGATATTGCGACTATATGTTCCTGTTTGGTAGTCGTAGTAATCTAGTGAGGCTTTGTTCATATTCATATTGCCTTCGTTCAGTAAATAAAACCCTTCTACAGTTGTTACTGTTTCTGTGGGTAATGTCTCTTCTTCACCAGGAATAATGGTGTCGTCTGAACGGCATCCTGATAGTGTTATTACCGATAAGGTGAATAACAGCCAAAAATTGTAATTTGTTTTCATTGTTTGTTAATAATTATTTATGTTAAAAAATCAGTGATAGGTTTAAGCGATAGTTTCTTCCAGGCATCGGAAAATTTAGAACTACATCATAATATTGGTTAAACACGTTATTTACTTCTATACCTATTTTTAAAGGCATTTTTAAAAATTTACTATTCCATGTAAATGCTAAATCACTAGTGTACCAAGGTTTTACATAATTTACAGGGATATTGGCTTTTTGACTGTATCGTTCTCCTGTATAAATAAAACTGTAGTTTATTTGCCAATTTTCCCAATTTAAAGATGAGGTTAATGTACCGCTATGTTTTGGGGTATATGGTATTTGGTCTCCATAAGTAGTAGTACTTTTAGTGACGTCAATAGCCTGTTGATAGGTGTAATTCAGTCCTAAATTTAACGTCGTTTTTGAAGGTAGCTGAAAGCTAAAATTTGCATTTGCTTCAAGCCCTTTAATATCTACTTCGCCAAGATTCATCATGGTCCAACGAAAAAGATTTGATGAAGGCATAGCTATAATTTTATCCTTTATGTGGTTGTAATAGACATCAGCTTGTAAAGAGAGTGATTGTAAAAAACCTATTGATTGACTAATGTATGTAGCTCCAAAATTATATTGTGTTGTAAATTCTGGTCGTAACGAACTATTGCCTACAAAAGTGTAATATAAATCATTAAAGGTAGGCATACGAAAAGATTCTTTATAGTATGCTCTTACACGAAATTTTTTTGTGTTAAATGGCTGATATGATGCAGATAATACAGGACAAAAAACATATTGATTATCACCTTGTTGATAGTATTTTACGTGTTCGTCAATATAACCACCAAGTAAGTTTGCCTGAATATTGAAGCGATTCCAACTCATGTGGCTTGAAAATGCACCTAAGTATGAATATCGAGTGGGATATGGAAAACGATACAGGTTAGCATCTAACGTGTTTACTGAATAGTCAGTAGCTAACGATATACTCCACCAGTTTTTTAGTGTATATTGATTAACTATGGAGGCATAAAATTCATTTTGATAATATTTATTATCTAAGGCCCCTTCAAGGGTTTTGTAATCAGGGTCTATATATCTGCTGTAATCTCTACTAAATTTTAAATTGACTAATAGTTTATGTTTTTTGAAATAAGTATTTTGTAACATGCCGTGTACAAAAATATTTGTATCCCATTGTCTCTGTACATGTTTGTATCTATTGGCTACAATAGCTCCTGGAAGCCCTCTTTCAGAATTGTATAGATAAGCCTTTAGTATCGCATTACCACCTCCCTTTAGTTTTGCGTGTAAAGACAATTCACTTCGTAGAGCAGTTATATCACCATTTTGGCGTGTAGCGGTAGTGTCGTATCCTCCATCTTTTTGATAGCGATATTTATAGCGTCCATGTGCTTTGACCCATTCTGCACTTGCAGATAAGGCTAATTTTTTAGATAATTTCTGCTGATAAAGAAATGATGGGCTTATAAGACCAAAAGAACCTATTTTAAAGGTTGCTTTTACTTGTGATTTTTTAGTCTTAGAAAAATGTGGGGTTTTGGTTTTTAAAAATAAGGTATTGGAAGAGAATAATCCACGAGCAGGTTGAAGTATAGAAGATTTTTGGCCATTGTAAAGTTCTATAGCTTCAATATTATCAAGTGAATATTTACCCAAATCTACTTGTCCGTTTTGAGCATTACTAATAGACATTCCATCATAAAAAACAGCAGTATGAGCACTTCCTAGGCTTCTTACATTTACAGTTTTTAGACCTCCAACACCACCATAATCTTTTAATTGAACTCCTGAAAAGTAGCGTATTGCATCCGCAACAGAAAAACTATTTAACTTTTTTAATTGTTGCTCAGATAATACTTGAGCGGGCATAGGCGATTTTATCTTAAACTTATGCCGTGTTGAAATAAGGGTGATTTCTCCCAAAACGGTTCTACCAATAGAGTCAAGACTTTTATCAATCTTAACTTTTGAAGGGTTACTTTGTGCATATAGCATATTTGATAACATAACCCATGTTACCAATAGGGTACTGATAGGGTGTGACCCCCCTTTTTTACATAAATACATAAAAACTATTTGATGATGACCAAATAGCTTCAATGGAAAAAAATGAAATCAAATGTTAATTTTGATTATTGCATCTGGTTTCAAAGCTTTATTCCACGAAAGCTCTAAAAAAACATGCAGTGGCAGGTATCCTGACTTATTCCCATTTTGAACAGCCTTCCCATCCCTAAATATTGGAACAGTGGCAAAAGAGTGGTCTTATCACTTTAAAGTTTTAGACCTGTCAAAATGTTGAATGGAACTTACAGTAACGGGTTTGTTCAGGATTTTCACCTGATTCCCTCTTCGTTAACTATACCGAAAGGCATAGTTAAACCATTGCGAGTACAAAGGTAAATAAACTGTTTATGATAGGTGCTTAATTTTAGAAAAAAAACTAAGTTTTTTTTATTATTTATAGCAAAAATAAATTGAATTTTTTTCTGAAAATAAATAATAAATCTGTAGAGAATTATGAAATAAACTTGACTATAAACTTCTATTTATTTACTGTTTTTCTCAAAAGAATTTTTAAACTCACCAATAATTTTTTCTGCGGCTTTTACAGGAGAAATTTTAGCTTCAATAATATCTTTTTCTAAAGTTTGTAAATGGCTTTTTATATTTGTTGAACCGTAAAATAATTGTTTTAATTCTTCATTTATATTATTGTACATCCATTGTATTTGTTGGTGATTTCTATTTTTGATAAAATAGCCATTTTCTAATACTAACTTTTTATATTTTTTTATTTCATTCCAAACCTTATCAATACCTATGTTTTTTATAGCAGAAGCAGTACTTACAACAGGGCTCCAACCTGATTCTGATTGAGGAAATATATGTAATGCGTTTTGGTATTGTCTTTTTGCCATTTGACTCATTCTCACATTTTCGCCATCAGCTTTATTAATAACTACCATATCTGCCATTTCCATAATTCCTTTTTTGATTCCTTGTAATTCGTCTCCGGCTCCAGCAAGCATTAATAGTAAAAAGAAATCTGTCATGCCATGCACGGCAGTTTCAGATTGACCAACCCCAACAGTTTCAATAAGTATAACATCGTATCCAGCAGCTTCACAAAGTAATACAGTCTCTCCAGTTTTATTTGAAACTCCTCCTAGAGTATCACCAGAGGCTGACGGTCTAATATAGGCTTCTTCTAAATTTGCTAATTCTTCCATTCTGGTTTTGTCACCTAAAATACTTCCTTTAGAGCGTTGGCTGCTAGGGTCAATAGATAATATGGCAACTCGATGACCTTGTTGTATTAAATGTTTTCCAAAAACTTCAATAAAAGTACTTTTTCCAACACCAGGAACTCCAGTAATACCAATTCTAATTGAATTTCCTGAACTTGGCAAAATAGCTTGAACAATTTCTTTGGCTAATATTTTATCACTTTCCAAATTACTTTCTATAATGGTAATAGCTCTTGATAAAAGAACCCGATCTCCTTTTAATATTCCATCAATATATTCCGATGGATTTAATCTGTTTTTTGACTTATATTTCTTCATGGATTAAGTATTTTAACCAAAAATATTGTTTGTCAAAAATATTACTTATAAGCTTAAAAAGCGAATAAAAAGGATGGTTTATTTAGTCAAATAAAGATAATTTTTACTCAGAAAAAGTAAAATGAATCTTAAGCACAAATTTGAGTGCTTTTAATCAAAATGTTGTACTGGTTTAGTTGTTTTTAAATGCTTATTATTGACCGTCTTGTAATGCAAATACTCTTTTTAAAACATCAGTAGTTCTTGAAGAAGCTTTTGTTCTTATTTCTTTCTCTTCTACAGCAATCATTGTGTAAACACCTTCTAATGCTTCTTGAGTAACATAATTTGTTAAATCAGGATTTACTTGTTTTACAAAAGGAATTGTGTTGTATTTATTAATTAAGTTTGCCCAGATTTTATCTGCTCCTACTTTGCTAAATGAAGAGCTAATTACGGGTTCGAATTTAGCGTATAACGCATCAGATGTTCCTGTTTTTAAAAATTCTGTAGCTGCATTATCGTCACCTAATAAAATATTTTTAGCATCTGTAAATGTAATTCCTTTAACTGCATCAACAAATATTGGTGTAGCTTCACTAACAGCATCTTCCGCTGCTCTATTCAATATTTTTATCCCTTCTTCCGCTAAATTGCTTAATCCGATGTCTCTAAGTGCTTTATCAACTTTTTTAAGTTCTTCTGGCAATCCAATTTTAACTAAATTGTTTTTATAGAAACCATCTTCGAGTGTTAATTTTTTTACTTGTTCGTTTATACCTTTATTTAGAGCTTCTTTTAATCCACTTGCAATGTCTGCATTGGTTAAAGTGCCACTAGGTAAAGAGTTTACAACTTGTTGAAGTTCTGCACAAGAACTAAGTGTTATAAAAAGAATAAAGAGAAAGGGTTTAATATAAATTTTAGTCATGGTATTTTTATTGAGTTTGCAAAATTATTCTTTTTTGCTAAATATATTGTTCATATGATTTAAACTTGCACTTACATTAAAATAGAGTCCTTCAAGTTCATCTTCATTTTCTACTAAAGTTAGGTATTCATAATGGTCTATTAAACTTTGACTTCCACCAAACTGATAACCTAATAGATTTAATAAAGTATGTTCGTGAGTTGGACTTATAACATAAAAAGCAGTTTCTTTAGAACGGCCGTCACCAGAGCTAAACATCGCATCGGTAACAATTCTCATTTTAGTATAATCTTTAAGAACTCCAATAGAATCTTTCATTTGTTTTTGAGCGTATATTTTATAATTTATTACTCTTAAACTAAAAGGATTGTCTTTTAAAAGAGAATCAGAATATTTAACTATGTTTTTTAAATCGCTGGTATTATAATTTTTCTTTTTTAATGTAATTCTTAAGCTATCAGAATAATCTGATCTGGAATAAGGAGAATACGATTTGTGGTAAATATAGCCATAATACAAATGCCTTTTCTCTTCTAAAGTCATTGTAGTGTCTGCTTTATTGTATTTGTCTATTAATTTTGGATAATAAAAGGTTGAGTTTTTTCGAGAAATTTCTTTTTTTATCAGATCGTAATTTGGTTTTTTAACAGATGTATTTTGTGCGTATCCTACAAAAAAGCAGTACGTTAAAATAACACATAATAATGTTTTTCTCATTCAAATTTCATTTTTTATATGTATTGAAGTCTTCAATATACATAACGAAGTTAGTATTGTTTAAGTATGTTAGTTCTTTTTATAAGGATGCAATTTACTAATTAATATACACTAAAATAATCAATTAATTTATAGTATTAGAGTCTATTAGAAGTACCTTATATTTGTTTTTAATTTAAATATTTTTAATAGAATTATATAAAAATTATAATATTATTAAATTTTAAGTTAGATTTGGGTCTTAAAATATGAATATAATAATGCAACAGGTAACAGATACTATTTTAATGGTTCGTCCAATAAAATTTAGGATGAATGAGCAAACTGCGGTTAATAATTATTTTCAAGAAGATTTAAGTTTAAAAAATATAGAAATTAATAAAAAGGCTCAACAAGAGTTTGATTCATTTGTTGCTAAATTACGAGCTGCAGGTTTGTATATTGTGGTTGTAGAAGATATTGAGAGTCAAGATACTCCTGATTCAATTTTTCCTAATAATTGGGTCTCTTTTCATGAGAATGGAGACGTTGCTATTTACCCAATGTTTGCTGAAAATAGAAGGGCTGAACGTAGAGAAGATATTTTTGAAATCATTGAAGAACAAGGTTTTTTAATTAATAATATAATTGATTATACCTCAGCCGAAGAAGAGAATATTTTTTTTGAAGGAACAGGAAGCTTAGCGTTAGATAGAATACATAGAAAAGCTTATTGTGCCCTTTCGCCGCGTGCAGACGAGGAATTAATTATAGAATTTTGTGAAGATTTTGAATATACACCAGTAATTTTTACTGCCTATCAAACTGTTAAAGATAAACGTTTGCCAATTTACCATACAAATGTGATGATGTGTTTGGCAGAAACCTTTGTTATTATTTGTTTGGATTGTATTGATGATAAAAAAGAAAGAAAAAATGTATTAAAACATTTAAAAGAAGATGGTTTGGAAGTAATTGCCATAACAGAAGAGCAAGTTGCTAATTTTGCTGGTAATATGTTGCAAGTAAAAGGCAAAGATGAGAAACGATATTTGGTAATGAGTGAAGCAGCCCATAATTCTTTAACTGAGTCTCAGCTTAATAAAATTAATAAACATTGTGAAATCTTATCAAGTCCAATAGACACTATTGAAACATGTGGAGGAGGTAGTGCTAGGTGCATGATGGCAGAAGTATTTTTACCAAA
Source organism: Aureibaculum marinum (assembly GCF_003813905.1). GTDB lineage: Bacteria > Bacteroidota > Bacteroidia > Flavobacteriales > Flavobacteriaceae > Aureibaculum > Aureibaculum marinum. Next base: position 254,517 of record NZ_RPFJ01000002.1, on the reverse strand, counting down.
TAAAAATAATTAAATACATCTAAAAACAAAAAAAACACTCTATTGTGGGTGAATTTAATTTAAACTCTTACACTATCAGGGACTAGTAAAGTATAATCTCCTTTGTTTCTAATAACATCTCTTACAATAGATGAAGAAATAAATGATGTTTCTGCTGCTGTTAATAAAAATACAGTTTCTATTTTAGAGAGTGTTCTGTTGGTGTGTGCAATTGCTTTTTCAAACTCAAAATCAGCAGGATTTCGTAAACCACGAAGTATAAATTGAGCATCTATTTCTTTACAGAAATCTACTGTTAATCCTTCATAAGTAACTACTTTTACTTTTGGGAAGTCTTTAAAAGCATCGTTTATAAACTTTTTACGTTTTTCTAAGGAAAACATATACTTTTTATCAGCATTTATGCCAATTGCAATTACAACTTCATCAAACACATCAACTCCACGCTTAATAATATCGTAATGTCCTAGAGTTAATGGGTCAAAAGATCCAGGAAATAGTGCTCGTTTCATAAAATTATGTTGTCAATTTTAAAGCAGCAAAATACAAATAATATCTAAATTAAAAGAGCTAAAAAGTCAAATCTAACCTACTTTTAGAGTTTATAATTTGTTTATTGTGATTTTATCTTAATACCCCATTCATATTCAAATTTAGAAACCAAATCTCCCTCTTCATCAAAACCTTCAGCGGTCATGGTTAATGTTTCACCTTTACCAGAAGCTATGGTTTTATCAATAGTTTGTTTTACTAAATGTCCATCTTTGCATATAAAATTTATTCTTCCAGTGGCTTTTTTGGTAAATGTACCAGTTTGTTTGGTAACTAACATAGATATTTTTTTTCCACTTTCATCAATTTGTTTCATTACTAAAATTCCAGTTGCCAATTCAGAAGCCATTCCTTGGGTTGCCCAATACAAGGATTTAAAAGGATTTTGATTAATCCATTTGTGTTTTACAGTTGCAATGGCTTCATTTTCATTTATAGACTTTACTCTGACTCCTGAGATATAAGCCGAAGGAAGTTTAAAAAGTAAGAATTTATTAAGGTTTTTAACTGTAAATTTTGACATAAAATAAATTTTATTGCAAGATAAGGAATTAATGTGTTTTTATTATTGTTTTAGAAATATCTATCGTGTTGTTTTGGTATGTGGTTGTATATTAATATTTTAGGTGTGTTTTTGTTGTGGGTTTTTTGCTCATTAAAATCAATTAAAATGTTAAATAAAAGTTAAAATACAGTACTTTGTATTGCATAGTATCATCTTTTGTACATATATTTGCATAAGAAAGTATTATATGTATTGTTTTATGTTAACTAAAAACGACAAGAATATCGGAACTTTAATTCATCTGTCTGCTTTTTTTAGCTTTATTTTTCCTTTTGGAAGTGTTATAGGTCCTCTTATTATGTGGGTTATAAGTAAAGATAAAAGTGATTATTTGAATAGAAATGGAGTAGAAGCTATCAATTTCAATCTCAGCTATACACTTTATATATTTATTTTGGGATTACTTATGTTTCCATTTGCATTTGGAGCATTTTTTAATAATATACGAAATATGGAAAGCTTTGATGATTATCATTTTAATTTACATTTTAATGTTGATAATTTTTTTGGTCTTTTCAGTGTTGGAAGTTTAATAGGTATAATTGCATTTGTTAGGTTTTTACTAATAATTGTAGCTGCCATTAAGGCAAATAGAGGAGAAGTATATAATTATCCGCTAGCAATAAATTTTATGAAGGATAAAAATTAAATAATTAAAATATCTTAAAAACTTATCACAAATGATACAAATTTTAACATCATTACTTATTTATCTGATTAATTTTATATTAATCGTAATCAGTAATTAAACAGACAAAAATGAAGATAGAAAATACAAAAGCACAAATGCGTAAGGGTGTGTTAGAATTTTGCATTTTATCCATACTACAACATGGTGATGCATATACTAACGAGATACTCTCAAGCCTTAAAGATGCAAAATTGCTGGTTGTTGAGGGTACTATTTATCCTTTACTTACTCGGCTTAAAAATGCAGGTCTGTTAAGTTATCGTTGGGAAGAATCTACATCTGGTCCACCACGAAAATATTATGGGTTAACCGAAACGGGCACTTTATTTTTAAGAGAATTAAATACTACTTGGGCCGATTTGGTCTCGGCTGTAGATACTGTAACTAGCAAAAAACCAACAAATAATGAATAAGACTATAAATATAAATTTAGGAGGAATCTTTTTCCATATTGATGAGGTAGCTTATCAAAAATTAAAAAGATATTTAGATGCTATACGTCGCTCTTTAAGTGATGACCCTCAAGGTAGAGACGAAATTATAAATGATATAGAATCTCGAATAAGCGAGTTGCTATCTGAGAGAGTAAAAGATCCTCGTCAGGTTATTAGTGAAAGTGATATTGATGAGATAATTGCGGTAATGGGACAACCCGAAGATTATATGATTGATGAAGAGTTGTTTACAGATGATTCAGGTAAAAATTATAGCAGTAAATCTTCAAATAAGAAGTTGTTTAGAGATGGCGAAGATAAATTTATAGGAGGTGTGGCATCGGGAATGGCTCATTATTTTGATGTAGATGCTATATGGATACGAATTGCTTGGTTAGTTGCTATTTTTGGTTTTGGAGTTGGACCTATTGTTTATATTATTTTATGGATTTTATTGCCAGAAGCAAAAACTACAGCAGAAAAGTTGCAAATGGAAGGAGAAGCTGTTAATATTTCTAATATAGAAAAGAAAATAAGAGCTGAATTTGAAGATGTTTCTGAGAGTGTAAAAGGGGCGGCTAGTGAAGTTTCTGATGCCGTAAAAGGGGCATACGATAATGTTTCTAATGCTGTAAAAAAAAAAGATCTAAAAACCGGAGGTAAAAGAGTAAAATCAGGATTACAAACTTTAATCCAAACCATAGGAAATATAATTTCTGCTCTTTTTATGGTTATTGGAAAATTTATTGGAGTTGTAGTAATTGTAGTTTCAATTATTGCCTTAATCGCCCTTGTAATTAGCTTGTTTACTGCTGGAACCTTTGATTTTATGGGAGTTGATGGAGGTATTAATACTAATTTTGACACTTTTAATGTTACTGGTGTTCCTTTTTGGATAATATCTTTGCTTATTCTTATTTTAATAGGAATTCCTCTTTTAATGTTATTTGTATTGGGGCTGTTTATTCTGTCTAACAGAACTAAAATAGTAGGGAGAACTACAAAGTTAGTGTTATTTGCGGTTTGGATTATTGCATTGTTTGCAGCCATTTATTTGGGCATTAGACAAGGTGCTGAATTTATTAATGAGGGCACGTCCGTAGAGAAAAGCGAGATTGCTATTACACCTTTAGATACATTAATAATAAAAATGATTGATAATGAAGATCTATCAAATAATAACAATTTTAATCATAAAATCTATTTTAAAAAAGTACTAGATGCTAATAATCAGATACAATATTATTCAAATGATGTTAATATTTCTATTAGAAAATCAGATAGTACTGAAGCCTACACTAAAATTTATAGAAGAGCAAACGGAAGAACCCGATTAATTGCAAGAGAAAATGCCGAACGAATCGATTATGAATATCAACAAATAGGCTCTAGTTTATTACTTAATAGTTATTTTTTAACAGATAGTAAAAACACATTTAGAAATCAAGATTTGAGAATAAATGTATTTCTGCCAGAAAATCAAATTATTTATTTTGACGAATCTTCTCGGGTGTTTTTAAATAGAATTAAAACTACTAATAATATGTATAGCAGAGATATGGCTAAACATTATTTTAGAATGACAGATGATGGTTTAGAATGTTTGGATTGTCCTCCTCCAAAAGCTAAACGTAATAATGAAGAAAAAATTAGCATGTTCAAGGTAATGGATTCTATTAAAAAAACTGGAAATTTTGAAAGTGTAAATTATAAATTTGCAGGAAACACAATAAAATTAGACCTTGATAAAGGTGATTTGGGTAATTGGGATAAAGATTCTATAAGTAAGGTTTTTGCACGTCAAGTATTTTATGTTTCAGATAGAACAAAACGATATGAATACATTTTGATATCTCTAAACAATTTTAAAAATAAAACTTCAGAAAACGACGATAATAAGAGAAGCTTTCTATATGAAACAAATGAATTATAATGAAAAAAGTTAATGTAGTTTATGTTTTAGTTTTAATGTCACTTTCAACATTTGCTCAGATATCAAAATCAACAGAATTATATCTCGATCTAAAAAGGAATGATAGTTTAATTTTTGATTCTAGTTTTAATACGTGCAATCTAGATTTGTTAAGGACATTAATCCATGAAAATTTAGAATTTTATCATGATGAATCTGGAGTTATATATGGAAAAGAAAATTTTATCCAAAACACCAAAAATGGTTTGTGTAAATCATCATATAAATTTAGACGAGAACTTCTCGAAGAAACTTTAGAAGTTTTTCCTTTAAAAGATCGTCAGGATAATTTATATGGAGCTATCCAAAAGGGAACACATCGTTTTTATCAAGATGATAAAAGAACAAGCATAGCCTATTTTACACATCTTTGGGTTTATGAAAAAAACAATTGGTTACTAAAAAGAGTATTGAGTTATAATCATAAAAAAGAAAAATAATAATTACAATTCATCTATAAATAAGTACAGTTCAGTAATTAAAAATGTTGTAATTAAAAGAGGTATATTAATTTTGAATACCTTTATAAACATAACTAACTAATAGTAATAACAATGAAAAATTTATTTAATGTTTCAGTAGTAATTCTTCTTTTGATAAGCACCTCTTGTATGTTTGATGGTGTTAAAGGAAATAGAAATGTAATTACACAAAGTAGAACAGTTTCTTCAGATTTTGATGAAATTTCTGTAAGTCATGGCATCGAAGTTCGCTTAACGATAAGTGATGTGCCGTCTTTGTCTCTTGAGGCGGATGAAAATTTACACGATTTAATTATTACCGAAGTTGAAGATGGAGTGTTGCGTATTTATTCTGAAAAAAATATTTGGAGTGCCAAGTCAAGAAAAATCTACTTGTCTACTTCTAATATTGTTAAAATTAAAGCTTCGAGTGGTTCAAATGTAATTTCAGAAAATACCATATCAACTGACGAGTTAGAAGTTAATACCTCAAGTGGAGCCGATGTGAATTTAACGGTAGATGTATCTAATTTAACTTGTAATACTAGTAGTGGATCAGTTGCTAAGTTAAAAGGAGCTACAGGTAGTTTTAATGCAAGCTCTTCAAGTGGAAGTGATATTAAAGCTGATGAATTAACCGCAAAAACATGTATTGCTAATGTTTCAAGTGGTGCAAATATCTCTGTTTTTGTAACAGAAAAATTAGATGCTAATGCCAGTAGTGGTGGAGATATTAAATACTTTGGAGATCCAGAGCACGTTGAAAAAAATAGTTCTTCTGGTGGAAAAATTAGAAATAAATAAATACAATGTTGAAGTGAATTTTATAAAACTAGCTTCATTCATTTTAGTAAAAAAATAGGCTACTTCAAATTGGAAGTAGCCTATTTTTATTTATTAAAAAACTTATTCTATTCCAAAGCAGCTAAGTATCTTTCTGCATCTAAAGCAGCCATACATCCACTTCCTGCTGCAGTTATTGCTTGCCTGTACTCTTTATCTTGTACATCACCAGCAGCAAAAATACCTGGTAATTTAGTTTTCGTAGATTTACCTTTAGTTATCAAATAACCAGATTCATCCATATCTAAAATACCCTTAAAAAGATCTGTATTTGGTTTGTGTCCTATAGCAATAAATACTCCAGTGACTTCAATTTCTTGTTTTTCACCAGTTTGATTATTTACAACTCTTACACCTTCAACAACTTGATCACCTAATACTTCATCTAATTCAGTAAAATACATCACTTCTAAGTTTTCTGTAGTATTTACTCTGTGTTGCATAGCTTTTGAAGCTCTCATTTCGCCTCGTCGAACTAGAAGTGTAACTTTTTTACATAATTTGGCTAAATAGGTAGCTTCTTCTGCAGCAGTATCACCTCCACCTACAACAATTACATCTTGACCTTTATAAAAGAAGCCATCACAAGTTGCACAAGCTGAAACACCACCACCTTTTAATCTTTCTTCACTAGGTAATCCTAAATATTTAGCCGTAGCACCAGTTGAGATAATTACTGTTTGGGCTTCAATTTCTTTAGCTCCATCAACAATTACTTTATGGATACCACCTACCTTATCACTAAAATCTACTTTAGTAACCATTCCATACCTTACATCGGTATCAAAACGCTCTGCTTGCTTTTTAAAGTCTTCCATCATCATAGTGCCATCAACACCTTCGGGGTAGCCAGGGTAATTGTCTACTTCAGTAGTTGTTGTTAATTGGCCTCCTGGTTCTAAGCCTGTATAAATAACAGGTTTTAAATCTGCTCTTGCCGCATAAATGGCTGCCGCATAGCCTGCAGGACCAGAACCAATTATAAGGCATTTTATTTTTTCAATATTTTCTGACATAAGATTCTCTTTTAGAGGTACAAATTTAGTGTAATTTTATTGCTCTCCAAGATGATTTATATCATTTTTTACAATCTTACCATAGGCGAATTTTATAACCTCAATAAAACGCAACATATAGTAGAAACTTAATTGATGCATGTTTATAATTATTGTAATTATGCTAAGGTTTTTTTAGTTATAAATGCGACTTTTGTATTTTAAAATTAGAATGCTAAACTCTTTAACTGTATGAAAAAATTAATTTTTATAATAGTTGTAATTGTAGGGATTGTAAATCAAATTTCAGCTCAAGAAATTTCTGAACATGCTATCGGTTTCCGTATTGGTGATAATGACGGTTTTGGTGCTGAAATTTCTTATCAAAAAAAGTTAAATGATGTAAATAGATTGGAATTTGACTTAGGCTTAAGAAATACCACTTATAGAAATGCTTGGAAATTATCAGGTATTTATCAATGGGTATGGAATATAGAGGGAGGGTTTAATTGGTATGCTGGTTTTGGAGCTGGTATCGGAACTTGGAATCATAAAGATAAATATGAATATGATGATGAAGATGGATTATTTATTAATGGAGATGGAAATGTTGGAATTGAGTATAATTTTGAAATACCTTTATTAATTTCAATAGATTTTAGACCTGAACTTGGCATTATTAATAACTATGGAGATAATTTAGATTTTGATTTAGCTTTAAGTTTAAGGTATCAGTTCTAAAAAAATGGGTCTATTAACTAATAATAGACCCATGATATAAATTTAAGAGTGTGTTTTCATAGTAGCTTTTCGTTTTTTCAATTGTCTTTCTAAATCTCTAATGGTTTCGTCAGTTGCACCTTCCCATGTTTTTTCATTAGATGTTGCAAATAGTGTTGGTCCAGGAATACTTAATTTTATATCACAGATTTTGCCTTTTCCTGTAGGGTCATTTTCTAACTTATAAGATACATTAGCATTTATAATCCAATCATATTTTTTAGCTAGTTTTTCTAAGCGTTCAACAACAAAGGTTTCCATTGTTTCGCTCGTTGGCATTTTTACAAATTGAACAATTACTTCCATCTTTCTATTATTTTAATTTATACTTCATTAATAATAGTTAAATTTAACATTCTATTCTTACATAAAAAAATTATATTAAACAGATTTTGATTTGCTAGCATTTAGCCAGAATTTGTCAATCTTTTTATAAAACAGAATAGTTTATGTAATTTATGTAATGTTCTTAAAATGAAGTCATTCTCTTTTTTTACTATTGCTTTATTGTGCCTTGCCATACTTATAATTGATATTCTTGCATTTGTAGGGTTACAATCAATAGTAAATTATATTAATTCAGCATCAATTAAATTAATTATTTATATAGTTTTTTGGTTGTTTTCTATTGGTTTAATTACTTCAATTTTAATTTTAAAGATTAGAATGGATAATGTTCATCCTAGTAGAAGACAATTATTAATTTCTGGTCTATATGGTCTTACTGTATCTTCTTTTATTCCAAAAATTATTTTTGTTTCGGTAATAACATTGTTTTATTTCACCAAATTTTTATCTCCAAATTCTAATTGGTTAATTTTTGTAATAGTATTGGCGTTACTTTCTGGTTTTTTTCCTTTTTTAGTAATAGTATATGCAATTTTTAAGGCAGCTTACAGATTTAAAATTCATCGAGTAGAAGTAGAATTAAGCAATTTACCTAAGAGTTTTTTAGATTTTAAAATTGTTCAAATTTCTGATATTCATATTGGTAGTTTTAATTCTCGTTACCATATTTTAGACAGAGCTGTTAAATTAATAAATGAGTTAAAACCAGATCTTATTGTTTTTACTGGAGATTTAGTTAATAATTATGCATGGGAGCTTAAAGGGTGGGCAAAAGTTTTTCAAAAATTAAACGCAAAACATGGTAAGTTTGCTATTTTGGGTAATCATGATTATGGGGATTATAGTGAATGGAAAACCCCTAAAAGTAAACAATCTAATTTTGAATCAATAAAATATTTTTTTAAAAAAATTGATTTTACGCTATTGCTAAATGAGGCTTCTATTGTTTCCAAAAATTCAGACAAAATTGCTGTGGTCGGTATTGAAAATTGGGGTAAACCTCCTTTTAAACAATATGGTAATTTAAATGAAGCTTTAAAAGATGTAAAGAATATGCCAATTAAACTTTTATTATCTCATGATCCTTCACATTGGACAGAAGAAGTTATTGATAAAACAGATATTGCATTAACCCTTTCAGGACATACTCATGGTATGCAGGCAGGTGTTAATTTAAAGAGTAAAAAATGGAGCCCGATTCAATATAAATATAAACATTGGGCAGGTCTATATCAGCATAAAAATCAATATTTATATGTAAATAGAGGGCTTGGTTGGCTAGGGTTTCCCGGTAGAATTGGTATGAGACCTGAAATTACTTGCATTCAATTAAAAAAATAACTTACCTAGTTGTTATTAATTTTCTAAAACTTATTTTTTATCCCCAGTATTTAGGGGTTAGTAATAGCCTATAAAATGTGTTTTATAGGATTAAGAATTAATAGACTTTTGCCTATATAACAAAACATTGAAATATTAATAATTTAAAAACAAAACATGAAAACTGTAAAAATAAATCAATTTGTAATTAATTATTTAGGTAATATAAAACTATTAACATTACTTTTAGTGATGGTAACTTCTTTTTCTAATGCACAAGTTGACAAAGCTTATATTGAAATTACAGAACAGGTGGAATACTCAAGAGAAATTGAAAAATATTCAGCTACAATTATTATTGCTGAAAGCTTAGTCTATAATAGTTATGAAGAAAATTCAACTTTCGAAAAAATAAAAAGTGATTATTTTAAGAAGTTAGAAAGTAACAATTTTAATACATCAGAATTGAAAGAAGATGCTTTTGCGTATGCAGCACTTGGATATAGAAAAAAAGGAATGATTTATCAGTTTGAAACTACTTCAGAAGATAAACTAATAAAGTTATTATCTATTAATGGAAATGGAGTTAGTATAAACGAAAAATATGTACATTATAAACCATTGTCTGCAAAAACTGTTGAAGACTTATCAAAAAAAGCCATTTCAGAATCTAAAAAAAGAGCTAACAGTATTGCAAATAGTGCAGGAAAAAAAGTTGGAGAGCTAGTTTATCTTAGCAATTATAAAGAAGAAAGTAAAAGAGCTTTTTATAGTGCTATAAATCTAAAAAATCATATTTTTAGTGTTAATGTAAAGTATAAATTGCACTAATTATAAATATATTAAATAACAAAAACCAATTCAATAAATTGGTTTTTGTTATTTAAAGCTATTATTTTCCCAATCTTTAATTAATTGTATTTGGTCTGCTGTTAAATTTTCATCACTAGGGGGCATAGAACCATCTTCAACTCTTCCAATTAAATCTCTACTTTCTACAGCTTCTTTTACATTTTCTAGTGTAACTAAAGCCATAGGAGCTCCGCTTTTGGGAGGATTTGAATGACAATTAATACAATTACTATCTATTATACTTTTAATATCATTAGCATAAGTAACATTTTTTACCGGTGGCTCTATAGTGTTGTCACTGTCTGATGAGCAGGATATTAGTAGAATAGTAAAAATTGAAATAATAAAGGAGGTTTTCATAATGTGTTGTATTTTAGCTCTATAACTTTCATATGTTTAAACTGATTTTTTTGTTTTATATTTTATGCTATAATTAGTTTTGTTTATTTAATTATTAATAAACCTTTCTAGAAAAAGTGAATAGTTATAATTCAAATACTATTGATTGGTAATCAATATGCTTTGCCTTTGGCAGAAAAAGATGAGAAGTGGATAACAATCAAAAATATTTTTCAGCTTTAAAATTTATATTCACTTATTATTATTTTTACAATATAACCACAAAATAGTAAAAGATATTTATAGGAATTATAACATTGTAAAACAAATTAAAGTTGAGAAAAAGAATGGCGTAAAGCTTAATTTCAACAAATATTATAAATTTAAAAATTGTAATTTTGAATTAGTATCGTTACAAAAGCATTTATAATATGAAGAAATTATTTACTTTTTATCTTATCTTATTAACTATAAATGCTTGGGCACAAAATTTTAATCAGGAATTTCAATTTATTAATATTAAAGAAGGAATTTCAAAAGTTGGTGTTTCTAAAGTAATTCAAGACAATTATGGCTTTATTTGGATTGGTACAAGTGGAGCAGGATTGTATAAATTTGATGGTCTTGATTATGTGCAATACACTCACAATCTTCAAGATTCAACTTCTTTAAGTAGCAGTAGAGTACAGAGTGCTTTTCTAGATAGTAAAAATAGATTTTGGATAGGAACTGAAAACGGATTAAATCTTTATAATAGAAATTTAGACCAGTTTGAAAGATTTATTTTAGATACCACTAATGTTGATAATGAATATATTTCTGCATTGGAAGAAGACTCAAATAATAATTTATTAATAGCCACAAATAGTACAGGTCTTTATAAATTAAATTTAGATACTTTCGCCATTACTAAAGTGGCAAACTCCACTGTTAATCAGAATTACTCTCCTATAAATATAACTTCTGTTCGACATACAAAACATGGAAAAACTTATGTAGGTACAAATTTTGGACTTAAAGAACTTGATGTAGCTAATAATAAACTTATTCAAACTAAATTATTTTTAAAAGATAAAGGCACATTTGATGGAGCTATAGAATCGCTATTTATAGATAATGAGAATAATCTATGGATAGGATCTCAAACTGATCAAGGTATTTTTAAATGTACCTTAACAGAAGATGGTAATAATAATATTATTGAACTAAAACAATTAAAATATTCAACAAAAAAAATAATGACTTTTACTCAATTGTCAGACAGTAGTTTGTTGATTGGTACCGAAAATGATGGTCTTTTTCATATTAAAAATAATGGAGAGCTTATTAAAAATTATGCTGTAAGTTATAATCAAGAAAATACCATTCTTCACAATTCTATTTGGAGTCTATTTGTAGATAGAGATGAAAGAATATGGATGGGGTATTACAATAGTGGTGTTGCTGTTAGTGATAAACTTTATGATAAGTTTATGCATATTAAAAGCATTCCAAATAACACTAACTCATTAAATATTGGTGCTGTTATGGGTATTGTTAAAGATAATGATGATAAACTATGGATAGCTACAGATGGTGGTGGAATAGATGTTTATAATCCTAAAAATTCTAAAATCACCCATATAAATAGTAAAGATGCTATAGCATATTCAGGTTTAACTTCTGATTTTATTGTTTGTTTATTTCTAGATTCTAAAAAGAATATTTACGCGGGTAGTTGGGATAGTGGATTTTTTGTTTTAAAAAGAGGTGAACGAAAATTTAAAAATTATTCTATTAAAAATACATCAGAAAACCTAAAGTCAAATACAATTACTAGTATTGATGAGGATTCGAAAGGCAATATTTGGTTAGGAACTTATTATCAAGGACTTCATTCATATAACCCCGTAACAAATAAAATTATAAAATATGATTCAGAAGTTTTTGAAAAAAATGGACTTTTAACTATAGATGTTAGAAAAGTTTTGATTGATTCTGAAGATAATATCTGGCTTGGTACCACAAACGGTTTATTTAAAATAGAACAACTAAATAACGGAGAATTTAATATTACTAACTTTTCAGATAGAATGTCAGAGAAGTACAATAACCCTTCAGATGCAAATCATATTCTTACCATTTATGAAGGAACAAATAATAGTATTTGGATAGGTACAAGAGGAGCAGGACTTTGTAAATACGATAAAATAAATGATACGTTTGAGTGGTTTAATAATACAACAGGTTTACATGAAGAAAATGTAGCCGCTATAATTGAAGATAGTAATAATTACTTATGGATTAGTGGAAATTCAGGCATTACAAAAATAAATTTGAAGGATGTAAAATTTACCAATTATACCTCAAATGACGGACTGTTATCCAATGATTTTAATTTTGGATCAGTCTTAAAGGATAAAGAAGGGATGTTGTATTTTGGAAATTATAAAGGGGTAGATTATTTTAACCCAGAACAAATTGAAACCAATAAAAGAGTACCTTCTCTTTATTTAAGAGAATTTAAACTATTTAATAAAAAAGTTATTGCTAGAGAAAAAGGTTCTCCATTAACCAATGTAATTTTAAAAACAGATAGTATTTCATTAACTCATAAACAATCTGTTTTTACCATTGAATATTCAGGAATTAGCTATACTCGTCCAGAAAAAAACAATTATGCTTATTATTTAGAAGGTTATGAGTCTTCATGGAATTACGTAGGGCAACAAAGAAGTGCTACCTATACTAATTTAGACCATGGAGATTATACTTTTAAACTTATAGCCTCTAATAATGATGGCGTATGGAACAAAACCCCTTTAGAATTAAAAATAACCATTCTTCCTCCTTGGTGGAGAACTAATTGGGCAATATTTTCGTACATCGTTTTATTTTTACTAAGTTTATTTTTACTAAATTATTTAACGCAAAATAGAATTAAAGAAAAGCAATTACTCCAAAATGAACGTTTGCAGCAACAACAAAAAGATGAATTAAATCAAAGAAAAATTCAGTTTTTTACAAATATCTCACATGAATTTCGTACTCCGCTTACGTTAATAATGAATCCTTTAAAAGACATTATTAGTAATACCCAACTTAATTTACCTCAAAGTGTAAAAAATAAACATACTGTGATTTATAGAAATACGTATAGGCTTTATAGGTTGATAAATGAACTTATGGATTTTCGTAAATTAGAATTAAATAAACTGAAAGTTAGAGCAGAAAAAATAAATTTAATAAAGTTTACAAATAACATTGTTAGTTATTTTGAAGAAGAAGCATTTAATAAAAACATTTTATTAAGTGTTGATACTGATTTGCCAGACGCTGTAGTTTGGGCAGATTTTAATATGTTAGAAAAAATAATTTTCAATTTATTATCAAATGCTATTAAAGCAACTCCTGAAGGAGGATCAATTCAAGTAGAACTTTTATCCACAGATACGCTCTATTTATTACCATTGGTAGATGAGGTTAACCCTATAAAAGCGATAGAAATTATAATAACTGATACCGGAATGGGGATGGAAAAAGACCAAGTGGATAAAATATTTGAACGTTTTTATCAAGTTGAAGATCAGAATAAAAGTTATATAGGAGGTACAGGAATAGGGTTGGAAGTAGTACAAAGTTTTGTCAAATTACAAAAAGGCAAAATTGAAGTAAAAAGTGAAGTTGGCGTTGGTACAAGTTTTAAAATATTATTGCCACTTGGAAATAAACATTTTAATGAAAGTGAAATTGTAATTAAAGAAACAGAGACCTCTAAAAATAAAGAAGCTTTTCTATTAAGTTCTACATCTATAAAATTGAATAAACAACAAGATAGTGATGTTCAATTACCTAAACAATATACACTGTTAGTAGTTGAAGACAATGCAGAGTTAAGAGATTATTTAAAAAATGAGTTGAATAATCAATATAAAGTATTGTTGGCAAGTAATGGAAAAGAAGGAGTAGAAATTGCTCGAAAATCATTTCCTGATGTTATCATTACTGATGTAATTATGCCCGAAATGAATGGGTTAGATTTTTGTAAAATTATTAAAAATGATTCTATGACTAGTCACATCCCTTTATTAATGTTAACAGCTAAATCTACTGTAGAGAATGAGATAGAAGGCATAGAAACCGGTGCTGATTCGTATATGGCAAAACCATTTGATTTAAACCTTTTAAAACAAAAATTGGCACAATTAATAAAAAGTAGACAGTTAATTTTTGATAAATATTTTGGAGCTATTAGTGGTGCCAATAATAGTGTGGATACAACCTCTATTGATAAAAAATTCATACAAAAATTATTGAATTATATTAACGATAATATTGGAGATTCAAATTTGAGTGTAGAAGAACTAGCTTCAGAATTAAATTTAAGTAGAAGTCAACTGTATCGAAAAATAAAAGCACTAACTGGACAAACAGTAAATGAATTTATACGAAAAACTCGTTTAGAAAGAGCCAAACAGATTTTAGAAAAAGGAAGTGCATCTGTTAGTGAAGCATGCTTTAGTGTTGGTTTTTCTTCTCCCTCATATTTTTCAAAATGCTTTAAAGCTCACTTCGGTATGCTACCTACCGAAGTAGAAAAACACAATAGTTAATTTGTAATTCTTCTTTGGCTAGTAAAGCAAAGTATTTGTTTTTATAAGTATATCTATATACTATAGCCTACATATACCTTTTTTATTGTGGTAGTATAAATGTTTCGTAATGTAGAACAAATGTTGCAAATATGCTTGTATTTAAGGCTAATGCAACATTTGTTTTAGTATCTGCATATTATGTGTTAAAAGTTGTCTTAAACATATGTTAAATTTGAGTCTCAACAGTTAAGAAAATTGAGTTACAAAAAAGCTAAATATCGATTAATTATAGAGCTTATTTTAGTCGGAGTAATGATACTCCTTTTGGTTTTATTGTTTTTTAATATTTAGTAATTCGTGTAATTAAAAATAGATTAACTAACTAATATTTTAAGAATGATGATAAAATTTAAACTCGCAATTATTGCATGTGTTATTTTATGTGTGCAAAATGTCTTTTCGCAAGAAAAGACAGTAACCGGACTTGTTACGGATGCTTCAGGACTACCACTTCCTGGAGTTTCAGTTTTTGTACAAGGTACAACTAACGGAGCAAGTACAGATTTTGATGGTAAGTATAGCATTTCAAATGTAAATGCTACTGATCAGCTAGTTTTTACCTTTATAGGTATGACTACACAAACTATTTTAGTAGGAGACCAAACCACTATTAATGTAGTACTATTAGAAACTTCTGAAGCCTTAGATGAAGTTGTTGTTGTAGGGTATGGTACCCAAAAAAAATCTTTAGTAACAGGTGCTGGTGTTAACGTGAAAGGAGAAGATATTGCAGCATTAAATACAGGAACTGCAATGGAAGCCCTTCAAGGTGTTGCTGCTGGGGTTAGTGTTACTAGAAATGACGGACAGCCTGGTGCTGGTACCCGAGTAACTATTCGAGGTTTAGGTACTGTTGGTGATTCTGATCCTCTTTATGTTGTTGATGGGGTACCAATAGATAATATTGATTACTTAAGTGCTTCAGATATCGAGTCTATTGATGTTTTAAAAGACGCTGCATCTTCAGCCATTTATGGATCTAGAGCCGCTAATGGTGTAGTGTTAGTAACAACTGTAAAAGGTCGTAGAAACTCTCCTGCAAAAATTAGTTACGACTCTTACTATGGTTTTCAAAATATATATAAAAACCTAGACCCTTTAAATGCCCAAGAGTACATGTTTATTATGGATGAAGGTAGAGTTAATGATGGATTAGCTCCGAATGATTGGGAGGCTATTCTAAAAAATAATAATTGGTTAGAATCTAATTATCCAGGCTTAGGAACTCAATTGGGTGAAGAAATTTGGCAAAAACTTCAAAATGGTTGGGAAGGTACAAATTGGATAGATGAAATGACAACCAAAAATGCAAGTATTCAAAACCACTCCGTAAATATAACAGGGGGTAGTGAAGATATTACCTATTCAGGTGGTATTTCTTATTTTGAACAAGAAGGTATCATTGGTCACGATATTACTGGAGCAGGCTTTAAAAGATTAACTGCCAGATTAAATACGCAAATGGTATTGAAAAAAAATGAAGAGCATGATATTATTACTGTTGGAGAAAATTTTACTTATAATAATACAGAAAACAGAAGTGTAGCAACAGGTAATATTTATTATAATGATTTGCATAATGCTCTTGTTCAAAATCCTTTACAGCCTGCTTATTGGCAACCTGCTATTGATAATAATATTAATGAGTTTGGATTTACTCCAACACTTGACGGATTGGCAAATGATCAAACCAATCCATTGGCAGAGATGTATTACCGCCATAACTATAATTATGGTAAAGGAAATAGAATTATAGGAAATGTATTTGCAGAACTTCAGCCCATTAAGAATTTGAAATTTAGAACTTCTTATGGCGTTGATGCTTGGTTTGGACATAGTAGATCAATGGATCCAACAAAACAACTAGGGTTGCTTTATGTAGATAATATACAAGGAGCTTCGCAAAGTCAATACTTTGGTAATAATCAAACATGGTCTACAACACTTTCTTATGATTACACTTTTGGAGACCATGAGTTAAAAGCCCTTGTTGGTAGTGAAATTGTAAAAAATCAAATTAATACAAATGTAGGAGGTTCTAGAAATAATTTACTATTTCCTGGAAATCCTGATTATGCTTACATTCAAAATACCGAAAGCCCCGAATCAATTAATGATATTAATGTTTGGGGAGCTGATTATGCTGCTGGCGGTGGTGGTGTTTTATCTTACCTTTCTCGATTACAATATAATTATAAAGAAAAATATTTGTTTACTGCTATTATGAGAGCAGATGCTTCTTCTAATTTTTCAAAAGAAAATAGATGGGGTTATTTTCCTTCTCTATCAGCAGGTTGGGTTCTGTCTGAAGAAGATTTTATTGATACTTCAGGAATCCTTAATTTTGCCAAACTTAGAGCAAGTTGGGGGCAAAATGGTAATCAATCCATCCCAGCATTTATTTATTCTGCCCAAATTGCTTATGTTTTTCCTGGTTATTTCTTTGGAGATACTAAGCCTGTTTCAGGAGTTACATCTTATCCAGAAAGGGTAACTAACCCTGATGTTAAATGGGAAACATCTGAGCAGTTAGATCTTGGTTTTGATGCTAGATTTTTTAACTCTAAATTAAATTTTGCTTTTGACTGGTATAAAAAAACTACAAAAGATTGGTTAGTATTAGCAGGTATTGGTGGTACTGCAGGTGCTGCACCTCCTTATATTAATGGTGGTAATATTGAAAATACTGGTGTTGAATTTGTATTGAGTTGGAATGATAGTAAAGATGATTTTAAATATGGAATTTCTTTAAGTGGTGCTCATAATAAAAATGAAGTAACAAAAATTGATAATGCAGACGGAATAATTCAAGGGTCTAGTAGTGTACTTTCTCAAGGAACAGCAGCTGTTTCTAGAGTAGAAGTAGGTAAACCAATTGGTTTTTTCTATGGCTATGAAACCGATGGAATTCTACAGAATCAGGCTGAAGTTGATGCTTATGTAAAACCAACAGATGGTACACCGTATTTTGCAGATCAACGTCCAGGAGATGTTCGCTTTGTAGATCAAAATCAAGATGGTGTTATTGATGAAGATGATAAATTGATGATAGGAGATCCTAATCCAGATTTTGAAATGGGACTTCAATTAAATTTTGAATATAAAGGTGTTTATGCAAATGCTACCCTTACAGGAAAGTTTGGTATGCAGGTAATGCAATCGTATCGTTCATTTGCAGATAGATTCGATCAAAATTACACCACTCAAATATTTCAACGTTGGCATGGTGAAGGTACTTCTGATCGTTATCCAAGATTATCTTCATCTTCTAATAGAAATACAAACTTTATTTCTGATATTTATGTACATGATGCTGATTATGTAAGAATAAATAATTTAACTTTTGGTTACAATTTTGGAAAAGTTCTTGAGAATTTAGCTTTTGTTAATAATCTTAAAGTATATGCATCTGTATCTAATTTATACACTTTTACTGGGTATGATGGAATGGATCCAGAAGTGAGATTTGGACATGATCAAGATTGGGCGTCTGGTATAGATTTAGGGTTGTATCCACAACCAAGAACTGTGATGTTTGGGTTAAGTGTAGACTTTTAATTTAAAAATTTGAAAAACATGAAAAATTTAAAATATTCAATAGCCTTTATAGCACTCATTATTTTAGTTGGTTGTAATGAAGACTTTTTAGATCAAGATAATCTTTATGGAAAAAGTTTAGATACTTATTATCAAACTCCTACTGATATAGAAGAGGCCATGGCCGGTGTTTATAATGCTCTTTATACAGCAAATGTTCATAGTAATGAAGCTATTGCAGCAAACTTAATGTCAGACATGATGTTAGCTGGTGGAGGTCCAGATGATAAATCAGCAAAATGGGTAGATAATTTTGAAGATCCTTCAGAAGATACTTATCGAGATTTATGGATACAATCCTATAACGGTATTGCTAGATGTAATGCCATTATTGAGAAAACCGAAACAGCTGATTTTTCTACTTATTTTAGTAGTGAGCAAGAAGCTCAAGATTTTAAAAATCAAGCTATTGGTGAAGCTTTGTTTATGAGAGCTTTTTATTACTTCAGATTGGCTAAATTCTTTGGAGGCGTACCAGTAATTATTGCTGTAGATCAACCTAAAGATGGTCCAAGAAATACGTATACAGAAACATTTGCACAAATAGCTTCTGATTTAAAACTAGCTATTGAAACTATGCCTAATATCCCTTTTACAAGTATTCCAACAGATCAATATGGACATGCTAATAAATGGGTAGCACAAGCATATTTGGGTCGCGTATTTTTACATTATACCGGATATATGACCAATATGGAAGGTCAAGCTACAAGTGATTTGCCTTTAGCTGATGGTGGATCTTTAACAGCAGCAGATGTTGCAGCTTATCTAGAAGATTGCATTTCTAATAGTGGCTATGCTTTAACACCTGATTTTAGAAATTTATGGCCATATTCTTATGTAAATCAAAGTGCAGGTACTGTAGTTTTACCTTGGGCAGATGCTGAAGGGTTGTCATGGGTAGGTCAAGATGGGCACTCGCCAACATTTGGTACCGGAAACTATGAAAGTATGTTTGTACAACGCTTTTCATTTGGAGATTGGGGCTGGACTAATGGAAATATTTATACCAATAGACTTGCTTTATATATGGGTATTCGTGATAATTCTATGGTTCCTTTCGGTCAAGGTTGGGGCTGGGGTACAGTAAACCCAAATTTATGGAATTCATGGGATGATGCAGACCCAAGAAAAGAAGGCTCTATTCTTCCTATGGGAGATAGTGCACAAGGTACTGATAGTTATTCACCTGATAAAGGTGATCATGAAACAGGTTTCTTTAACAAAAAATATATTTCTATTCAACATGATGATGGCTCTGGTAGTAATGTAGGTATGTTTGTTCAGTTATATGATTGGAGTAATACTGATATGCAATTGATGCATGCTCAAGATTTTATTTTTATGCGTTTTGCAGATGTTTTACTTATGCATTCTGAAATTACAGAAACTGACGATGGAATGAATAGAGTAAGAGCAAGAGCTGGTTTGCCAGCAATAGGATACTCTATAGAAGCAATAAAAGAAGAGCGTTTGCGTGAATTTGCTTTTGAAGGATTGCGTTGGTTTGACCTTGTACGTTGGGGAGATGTTGATACTGCATTTAATTATACGCTTAACGTAAGAAACTCTGGTGTAGACGCAACTTATAGTCCAAACTATAGATCAGAGACTAAAGGATTAGTTCCTATTCCTGAAACTGAAATTCGTTTATCTAATGGTGTTTATAACCAAAATCCTGGTTGGTAAAAATTATAAAAATTTTAAATATAGAGATATGAAAATTAAAACAATATTAAAAATACTAATCGTTTTTTTAGTGTTCACTGCTGTTGCTTGTGATCCTATTGTTGACGAAGATATTTTACAAAATATCACCGATATTGACGGTGTTGAACTTGTCGCTACTCAAAGTACTCCTGGTGGAAATGGAATTACCCTTAAAATGGCAACACCAGGGGTAACTGGATATTGGGATTATAATATAGGACGAGCTTTTAGTGATGAAGCTTCTTTTGTTTATCCTATTCCAGGTAATAATACATTTACATTTACGGGTTCTTTAGGAGCTGAATTTTTTACTAAAACTATAGATGTTCAAATTGATGTATTAGACCAGCCTTTAGATCAAGATTGGTATGATCTTGTTGGTGAAAATACTACCCAAGGTAAAACATGGATTTTTAATCAATCGGTTCCTTTTTGGTATATGATCGCTCCTAATAATATTGATGGATGGGAAGGTCTTTGGTGGAATGCTGGAGAATGCTGTATAAATGATGGGCAAGAAAATGGAAGTATGACTTTTAACCTTGATGGAGCTGCTAATTATATTAGAGTAGCTACCACTGGTGCAGCTCCTGAAACAGGAAGTTTTGTCTTAGATGTAGCAAATCAGAAGTTAACCTTAAGTGGAGTAAAAATTTTGGGTGATGATGCTAACAGAGCTAATCCTGATGGGGTTTATGACATTATAAGGTTGACTGATACCGAATTAATTTTACATAACGCATTAACACCCGCTGGAGATTCTGGATGGGTTTGGAGGTTTGTAGCCGAAGAATAAAGTACTGTATTTGAGTTGAGTTATTTTGTTAAGAGGATTTTTATTGGGGGATAAAAATCCTCTTTTTTTGTAAAAAAACTAAGAGAATAGTACTAATACTATATTTGGAATTATTTTTAAGCTATACTTTAAGAAAGTAGTGTTACTTCACCGTTTACTTTTCTTATAATTTTATTAGAACAACTACCTTACAATTGATTTAAAAATGATGTGTTTAGCGTGTAATTATTTATAGTATATATGTTGTAGAATAAAGAGTAATTGTATTAAACAATGCTTGATAAACATGTTTGATGATTTTATCAATTTGTTTATTAAAAAATTTAAAATTGGTTTATAATAGTTGTTTAATTTTTATAAAAAAAAACAGTACAAATAATTTTATTTGTACTGTTTACTTCAGTTGTTAATTTAAATTCTATTTAATTGTTATCTTAATTTTTTTAGCAATATTATCAGAGGCATTACCAACATAAATTAGATATTCTCCACTCTCAAAATTCCAATCAGAAATTGAACTATCATAATATTTTAGTTTATCAATATCTACTTCAATACGAACTGTTTTTGTTTTTCCTGAATCAAGTTCAACTTTTGAAAAACCTTTGAGTTCTTTTAAAGGTCTCTCTATTTTAGATTTAGGTTTACCAATATAAACTTGTACAACTTCAGAGCCTTTTACATTACCTGTATTACTTACATCACAGTTAATTACAATAGTTTCATTTCGTAAATAGGCTTTTTTATTGGTACTGATGTTTGAAAGACTAAAGTCTGTATAAGATAGGCCATAACCAAATGCAAATAATGGTTTTATTTTTTTTGTATCATGCCATCGATAACCCACCAAAATGTCTTCTTTATATTGTTGATTTTCTCCAATTCCAGGATAAGACAATTCTCCAAATGAATGAGCTCCGTTGTCTTCAAGTTTTTTTGGAAATGAGAATGGAAGTTTACCAGAAGGATTCACATCACCACTAACTACATCTGCAATGGCATGCCCCGCCATACTACCCAAATACCAAGTTTGTATAACACCTTTTACTTTTTTTAACCAAGGCATTTCAACCGCATTTCCTGATAGTAATAAAAAGCCAACATTTTTATTCACATTTGTAATTTCACTGATTAGTTCTTCTTGACCAAAAGGCAATCCAAATTGTTTTCTATCATCACCTTCACTATCTTGTAAATGACTTTTGTTAAGTCCACCTACAAATAAAACGATATCAGCTTTTTCTGCTAGTTTTATAGCTTCAGTTTTTAAAGAATCTGCATCTAATGTTGGTGGATGTACTGTATCGTACTCAGAACGACCAGATTCATAGCCCATAGTATGTAAAATGGTTGCATTTTTATATCTTGTTTTAAGACCTTCTAAAGGAGATATTTCAAATTTGGGCTTTAATTCAGAGGAACCGCCGCCTGCTGTCATTGATCGTACACTGTTCTCACCAATAACAGCAATAGTCAATTCTTTATCATCTTTTATAGGGAAAAAATTATCATCATTTTTTAAAAGTACAATACCCTCAGTAGCTACTTTTCTAGCTACATCGTGGTGTTCTTTTGTGTTTAAACTGCCTAAAGGTCTATTTCTATTGAGATTGGTTCTGAACATTAGACGTAAAATTCTACGTACTTTATCATTAAGTACAGCTTCTGGAATTTCTCCACTTTTTAATTTTTTAAGAAAAGGAGAAGCTAAATAATAATTATTGTAATGGTTTTTTGTAGTTGTTCCCAATCCATCGGTACCTGTTCCCATTTCAATATCTAAGCCGTATAAAGCAGCTTCTTCAGTAGAATGTGTAGAGCTCCAGTCACTAATAACTACTCCGTCATATTGCCAATTTTGTTTTAATATTTTAGTTGTAAGTAGTTTGTGATGGGTCGTATATTGACCCCTAAACTTATTATAAGCACCCATAATAGCCCAAACATTAGCTTCTTGTACAGCGGCTTTAAATGCTGGTAAGTATATTTCGTGTAAAGCACGATCACTCACTTCAACATTAATTTTATCTCGTAAATGTTCTTGGTTATTTAAGGCAAAATGTTTAACGCAAGCGGCCACTCCATTTTTTTGAACACCTTTTACGTAAGGCACAACCATTTTTGAAGCTAAAAAGGGATCTTCTCCCATATATTCAAAGTTTCTACCGTTAAGTGGTGTTCTATAAATATTAATACCCGGGCCTAAAAGCACATCTTTTTTTCGGTATCTTGCTTCTTCGCCAAGGCTAAATCCATAGTCGCCAGCTAGTGAAGGATTAAATGTTGCGGCTAAACAAGTAAGGGCAGGAAATGCTGTTATAGAATCGTTCGTCCATCCAGCATACGACCATTCATCCCAACTTATTTCGGCTCTTACACCGTGTGGGCCATCTGCCATCCAAATTTCAGGAATTCCTAAGCGTTCAACACCTTTAACACTAAACTTAGATTGTGCATGACATAAGTTAACTTTTTCTTCTAAGGTTAATTGTTGAAGGATAGTTTCAATTTTATCTTCAATGTTTTCAGAATTGCTAGTTGGTAGAATATTTAAAGTTTTTTTTACTTGAGAAAAGCTTAATTGGACTGCAAAAAGCAATAAAAATAGAACACCAACTATATGTGTTCGGTAAAAATTAATTTTCATAAATGTAAATTTTAATTATTTTGGATTAGATTGTATTATGTAATGGGTATAAAATGTTGCATTTTACACTGTAAATCTACTTTACAAAAGGGAAAAAGAATAGAACAAAATCAGCGAAGACTAATACATTTGTTGCAACAGGTTGCAAAACGTGTTTCTATGCTAAATAAAGTACTTTTATTATGTTTTAATTGTACAATTTTGCAACAATTATTGCATTGTGTTTTATAATTATTTGTACTGTTTAATACATGTTTTAGTACTAAATTGTGTTAATAAACCTACTATAAATTGATTTCAAATTGTATTTTTACGTGAGCAATCACAAGGAAGAAAAAGAAGAAGATGGTGTAATGGTTGTTGTGAATTGATTTCAAATTGTATTTTTACGTGAGCAATCACAAGGCGGTAATTTCTTTAAGTAATTGTAAATTGGTTGTGAATTGATTTCAAATTGTATTTTTACGTGAGCAATCACAAGAGAATGTTTTACCAGTTACAGCAGTATCTGGTTGTGAATTGATTTCAAATTGTATTTTTACGTGAGCAATCACAAGTAATATAGAATCTAAAAATCTTTTATAGTAGTTGTGAATTGATTTCAAATTGTATTTTTACGTGAGCAATCACAAGATGCAGCTTTAACAATTTCACCAATTGATGGTTGTGAATTGATTTCAAATTGTATTTTTACGTGAGCAATCACAAGGTTTTATTGATACGTTCACAAGCGATTGAAGTTGTGAATTGATTTCAAATTGTATTTTTACGTGAGCAATCACAAGCGACAAACATTTTGCCAATTGCTGAATGTCGTTGTGAATTGATTTCAAATTGTATTTTTACGTGAGCAATCACAAGACGTATGTAGCACCAATTAATTCAGGCGGTGTTGTGAATTGATTTCAAATTGTATTTTTACGTGAGCAATCACAAGTAACATTCTCAAAATCAAGATTATTTGCATGTTGTGAATTGATTTCAAATTGTATTTTTACGTGAGCAATCACAAGAATTGGATTAGATGTTTATGAAGAGATGCAGTTGTGAATTGATTTCAAATTGTATTTTTACGTGAGCAATCACAAGTATTTACGATATGCTTAAATTAATAAAACCGTTGTGAATTGATTTCAAATTGTATTTTTACGTGAGCAATCACAAGGTAACCGTTAATTAGTTCTAGTGCTTTTTCGTTGTGAATTGATTTCAAATTGTATTTTTACGTGAGCAATCACAAGGTTTTAAAAATTTCTTTTATTACTCGTAAGTTGTGAATTGATTTCAAATTGTATTTTTACGTGAGCAATCACAAGCCGTCTTTGTCATATCCAATATCTTTACGAGTTGTGAATTGATTTCAAATTGTATTTTTACGTGAGCAATCACAAGTAATTCAGATAAACTATTTGGTCATCTTTCGTTGTGAATTGATTTCAAATTGTATTTTTACGTGAGCAATCACAAGTAAGTACGATTCTGAAGAATTGACAAGCGGGTTGTGAATTGATTTCAAATTGTATTTTTACGTGAGCAATCACAAGTCTTTCCCTGCCATTAGCACGGGGTCAACAGTTGTGAATTGATTTCAAATTGTATTTTTACGTGAGCAATCACAAGAATCATTCTCGTAATGTAGCTGTTCATCTTGTTGTGAATTGATTTCAAATTGTATTTTTACGTGAGCAATCACAAGAGCAAATGAAAGATTAAGAGAACTAGACAGGTTGTGAATTGATTTCAAATTGTATTTTTACGTGAGCAATCACAAGCCTTTTCCTCCTGCTTCGCTTGCCATTTTGGTTGTGAATTGATTTCAAATTGTATTTTTACGTGAGCAATCACAAGATACGTGTTTATTAGCTGGAGTTACAGCATGTTGTGAATTGATTTCAAATTGTATTTTTACGTGAGCAATCACAAGGAAATTGCTATTGTTGTGGGTCATCATAAAGTTGTGAATTGATTTCAAATTGTATTTTTACGTGAGCAATCACAAGTATTGCTAAATTATCTAAAGGCGTTTTCGAGTTGTGAATTGATTTCAAATTGTATTTTTACGTGAGCAATCACAAGCCTAAGTTATTAGTTTTTGAAACCTTATGTGTTGTGAATTGATTTCAAATTGTATTTTTACGTGAGCAATCACAAGCTTTAATCGATTTAAACATATAATAAAATGGTTGTGAATTGATTTCAAATTGTATTTTTACGTGAGCAATCACAAGAAATTATTGAACGTGCTATTGAGCACGTAAGTTGTGAATTGATTTCAAATTGTATTTTTACGTGAGCAATCACAAGGAAATGCTATTAGGCCGTAATGATTATTATGTTGTGAATTGATTTCAAATTGTATTTTTACGTGAGCAATCACAAGCAAGAGAGAAAAAACATTTAGACCTAAAGAGTTGTGAATTGATTTCAAATTGTATTTTTACGTGAGCAATCACAAGTCCTTAAATTTATAATACCCGCCCTTGTCTGTTGTGAATTGATTTCAAATTGTATTTTTACGTGAGCAATCACAAGTCTAATACGCGGTCAATTGAGTGTTTTTTTGTTGTGAATTGATTTCAAATTGTATTTTTACGTGAGCAATCACAAGTAATTTTAATTTCAAAGAACATGCTGTTGGGTTGTGAATTGATTTCAAATTGTATTTTTACGTGAGCAATCACAAGTGCCGACAAGCACACAATTACTTTCGGATTGTTGTGAATTGATTTCAAATTGTATTTTTACGTGAGCAATCACAAGTAATTTTGATGTTGGTGCAAGAATTACAGGGTTGTGAATTGATTTCAAATTGTATTTTTACGTGAGCAATCACAAGACAACAAACCCCCAACAATCGGGATTAATAGTTGTGAATTGATTTCAAATTGTATTTTTACGTGAGCAATCACAAGGTCAATCCTGAAGTATTGAATAAAATCAATACTTCAGGATTTTTTTTAGAATTAAAAAAAATTAAGTTTAACCAATAATTTAATTTTTAAACCTTGTTTTTTTTGATTCTATTTAAATATTGTTTTTAAAGATTATTTTTAAAATAATTGTAATTGTTGTACAGGTTGTGGCATATCAACTTCTTTTTCACCATGAAACAATTCCATACTTCCAAATTGTTTATCTGTAATTTCTAAAATGCAAACTTTTCCATGTTTAGGCAAATTCATTTTAACACGTTTGGTATGTACTTTAGAGTTTTCTCTACTTGGGCAATGACGTAGATATATAGAAAATTGAAACATTGTAAATCCGTCATCAATAAGTTTTTTTCTGAATAGACTTGCTGCTTTTCTTTCTTTTCTAGTTTCGGTTGGTAAATCAAAAAATACAAGTACCCACATAATTTTATAAGCATTAAAACGATTAGATTCTTGTAGCATAAGTTGAAATAAATGATTTATATTAGTTAAGCACTGGGTATTTTAGTTGGCGTAACTCACCAAAGTAGCATTTGTATAGGCTTGCGGTTGTAGTAGTTACGGCTACAAGTAATGGTCTTGTTACTCCATTGATAACAACATCTTGTGTAGCTATATTTAATAGATAAGCTTTAACTTCTTTTGTTAATTCTTCTGTTTTTCCGTTTGCTGCTATATAATTATAAACCATTTTATCCACAAAAGGTCTGTAAGGTTCCATTATATCGTCTGCCAAACAATAAGGGTTGTATTTATTACGATGAAAGATACCCAAAACAGGTAGCAAACCACTACTTACCAATGCTCTAGCTATTATACTACGCAATACAGCGTAACCAAAGTTTAGAAGATTATTAGGTTCAGAACCAAATCTTTCTCTTGTAAAATTTTCGAACAAGTGTTTCCAGTAATATTGTGCAGCTTTACCTTCACAATTTGTGGTGTCTCCACTTTTTACTGATTGCCAATAAACATCCATGTGTTTATAAGGCTTTTTATAATATGCCAATAAAGATTGTTGGTTTTTAATTTTTTGTTCTACAGTTTGTTTCCATAATTGTTTTTTTAAAGGCTCACTAGCTTCTAATTGATATTTTACTCTTTCAGAATGTTCTGTATGTCCATAAAGAGGTAACATTACTCCGAATGGTAAGTGGTGTGCATCGCAATTAATAATAACTACATTGTTGCCTTGCAAGCGTGTAATAAGTTGATTGCTAATTGTGATTTGGAAATGGTCTAGCATTAACAACGCCATATCTTCAATTGGTACGGTTCCCTTTATTTCGTTTGTTTTGGGGCATTGTACAACCAGTTGGTTTTGTTTTATTTTTAAATAAGAAGGGGTGCCAATATATATAGATTGTTTAATCATTGCAATTATTTTAAAACTTGGATTATTTTTCCTAGTCTATTGGTTTTTAGTTTCCAACACCTATCTTTAATTGATTTACCTTTTAAATCAAACTCTAGTTTATTCAATTGTGTAAACTCATATTTTTTTTGTATTGGACTCGCAATGTTGTTCGGTATAGCATAAAGTCTATTTCCTGTAAAGCTTACTACTTTATAAATATTATTTACTTGATTGTTAGTTAACTTTTCAAAATTTACTAGGCTAGGGTTATCAATTTCTTCATCAGTAGGTACATAAACAAGATCATTAGGAGATAAAGAGAATAAAAACTGTCCTTTTTCTTCTTTGATAGGAGTTAATGGTGTTTTTTTGAATTCTTCTTTAGGTAATGTTGCACGCCATTTTTGATGTTCAATCACTTCAATTAATGGAATAGTTTCATAAACTCTTTTTTGCTTAGAAGCATCCCAGTAAATGGCAAAAAATAAGTTTGTGCCTTTTGCAGCTTCAACATATTTATCTTTTTTATTGCCAGTTTCTCCAATATTAAATTTATTGCCTATTTCGTATGTTCTTACCTTATAAATAGGTTGATGTTGTTTTCCATTGTTAAGAGTGATAATATTTTTATTAAGACTATCAAGGCCTTCTGAATTAAAAGCCAAATCAAACCTTTCTTTTCCTTTATCGTCAATATAATTTTTTAGATGATTTTCTAAAATAAGTTGAATTCCAGAATCTGTAATACTTTCTAATTGTTTACGAGTAAATTTTTCTGATAAAGCGACTCTACTAGCCGTTGCTTCAACAATTTCATAAATATCAACTTTATCTATTTTTTTACCATGGATGTGAATAGGATTATCTCTAAAGTATTTTTTTAAAAGTTTTAAGTTAGATTTGTAAAATTTAGCCTTTTCTTTAACTATAGCTTTTATTTTTTTGTCTATAATTAATTCCCAATTTTCTATAGCTTTATTTAAAGAAATTGGATTTTTTCGCTTCTTTTTTATAAGAACTTTACCATATACTGTTTCTGTGTGCATAGGCTTTCTAATAGCCCAATTATTGCCTTTAGTTTGTTGTATTAATTGTTTTTTTAATTTTCCATCTTTTTCTACCCATTGCCAAGTTTTGTTGTTAGACTTATTTATTACTCGTAAATTTTGTTTAAAACTAACAACAATTTTTTCTAAATTATTTTTTGCTTCCGAAGTAAAGTTATACCAAGGAAGCAAGAAGTTTTTAGTATAATGACCTTCTTTATTTTTTATAAGTAAAGAATCTCTTAAACTATAATTTTTCTTTTCACTATTTAAAGTGTTTAAGTACTGTATATGTTTCCTGTGAGTACAAGCTACTACTAAAGCATCCAAGGCATGGTGTCGGTGATCTATTCGTTTTTTGTTAAATCCATAAGCTATTTCGTCTGGTACTTGAGTTCTAAAAGCATTAATTTTCTCGTCCCAATATCCAAAATTACTTGTAGAGGTCATTTTATTTAGTCTTATAAAACGAGGAGCAATCAATTCGTTCCACTTATCATTTAATCCCCAGTCATTTTTTAATTTTGAAGTTATTGCACCGGTAACAGGAATTAAATTTTTGGAAGTTGCTTCTTGTTCATTTTCTTGTCTAACAATATTAGACAATAATCCTTTAATTAGTTTACTAATATATCGGCTATCATTAAGTTGTCTATTTATAAAGTCCTCAGGAATTTCTTCACTTAATAATTTTTTTAATTTGCTTCTGTTTCTTTTAAAATAATTACTACAGTGGTTTTCGTAATCTTCTAGTTTAAATAGTTTAACTGTTTTTCCACCTCCTAAATCAACAATTCTTCCTGAATTATTTTTTATAAATTCATATGCAGTTTTGTTATCTTTTAATTGATTCACTTCACTTTCGCAAATTATTTTATTGCTTAAAGAATTGTCAAAAAAACGAGATTGAGGTATAATGTGTTCTATTTGATAGTCTGTTGTAAAAAGTCTACTAAGTGGTATTATCTGACCTGTATAAGGAGAAATATATCCTTGTTCTAGCCAAAGTCTATACTTGGTTATTTCAGCCTTAGTGGGTGCATTATTTTTTCTTATTTTCTCAATTTCATCTGATGTTTCATTTGAACTTTGATAAACACCTTCTTCATAAATTTTTAATATTTCTTGTTGACTAGTAGAATAAGGTTTAATATTTTTTATACCTTCATCTTTTAATTCTTGTAATATAGATTTTATTCTTTGATTTGTATTTTCATTCTCTTTGTTTCTATCAGATATTCGTTTCCTTTTGTCGGCAGAATTTTTCATCTCCCTACCTAACTCTACATGTATTTCATCAAAGAAATTTTCAGCACTATTACCATAATATTCCCAAATACTTTTAACAACTCTTAAGGTTTCGGTAACTACCTGTTCAACAATAGGGTTTCTTAAACTATGTTGTTTAAAATTTTTCAAATACTTTTCTATATCCATTGGTGTTTTCCAATAGCTAGAAGTGTTGTTTTCTGAGTGTCTGTTATAAACAGCATAACAGGCTTGATATGTGTTTAATCCTTGTAATGCATTTTTGTTTTTAAATTCAATAAAACTTTTTAATAAAGGTTTTGGAATATCATCATCTGTAATGTTTTCGTCTATTTTAGTTTTATCAAAATCAATAAAATTTAATCTTTCTAATATATTTTTGATACGCTCTTTAACTTCTAAATCAACTTCATTTTCATTCCAGTATTTACCTTTACGCATTAAAGGCAATAACTTTTTAATTGCCTTTTCAGAATATTGACCATACTCATTTTTAAAAGGTGGGAATTTTATAAAATTATCTATAAAAGAATCAATATCTAAATTATGTTTTTTAGCAAAAGTTTTTAGGGCTTGTTCAAATTCTGTTTTATCCTTAATAGAATAGATAATATGCCACAAGCTTTGTTCAATTTTTGGCGTTAAAAAGGTAATGGGATCAATGTTTTTTACTTTACTTAATCTTGACAGAAAATTAGCTTTAGTTTCGTTACATGGATATTTTTTATCTTCAACATAATTCCATCTAATATTTTCTTTATCACTTTTAGTTATAACTTTATTAGTAATAAAATATTGAATAATGTTTTTTTGATCAACTTCTTTTCTGACATTTAAAAAGTCAAATAAATTCACATAATCTTCATCTGTTTTTATAAAATCACTAGTTACGTCTCTATCTAATTTGGTTTTGTCATAAATCTTAAGATTTGCTAAAAACTGCCATAGTCTAAATTCTTGGTATAGAGGATTGGATTTTGAGATTGCTTTTAAAGGTTCTTTTACAATTATTTCTTTTACTATTTTCTTTTCATCTTCAATTAGTTCAATCTTCTTTTTATAAGTTCGAGTTTCATAACTGCAATTGGAAATGGTAGATTTTTTACTCTTTAAAGGTCTTTGATAAAAGATGATGTCATTTAAAAATAAATAAGTGAAGTCTTTTTCTTTTATATTATTTTGATGAGCTTCATTTCTAGGGTATAACTCTTCTATGCTTTTTTTGTATAAGTCTCTATTTTGAAGTTCCGGATGATGTTTTTTTTGTTCTTTTAATATTGCAGAAAGCTCTTTTTTGTAAAGTTTCCTTTCTATAGTTTTTATTAATTTACCTTTAATCTTTTGTGAAGGGTTGGCAAGTAGTGTATCAAAAATATATTCGCCAACTGTTTTCTTTGAATTTTTTATACTTTGTTCGGTTTTCTTTTTTAATAAATTCCAATCATCTTCTTTTGGAGCTCTAAAACTTCTCTTTTCTTTTCCATCTTTAGATATTGTGGTAGTAATGATAAATTCTTTTGATGTGCCTATCCAATTGTCTAACGGTTCTTTGCTTTGTCTTCTGTAAATCCAATCATTTTCTAAAATTACATTATACCATATACCTTTATTATTTTTATCTTCAGTAGGTATTACATCTTTAACTTTTAAAGTATAGAATTCTTCTTGTTTGTTATTATCAGTTTCTTCTTCCTCACCTCTTAATTGATAATATCCTCTTTTTTGATTAAAGTTGAGTATTATCCATGCTAACTCTTCTTTTGATATTTTTTTCGAAAGAGCTTTTTTTCTTAAATAATAAATTGTCCAGTCTAGTGGTATTTTTGTGTTTTGTTTCTTTTTAAGAAATACTTCAACCATTTCGTTAAAGCTATCCATGAATATAAATTCATATTTGCCAGATTCATTTTTTTTATAATTTAATTTTACCTCTGTATTCTTTTTAAACTGCCCAAAATGTTTTTCAAAATCGATACTTTCGGCATAATGCTGAGGTAAAAAACCTAAAATATTTAATATCCTATGAAGTCTTTCTCTTCGTAATAAATTTCGTTGAATTAATCTGCGAACTCCTCTATATCCAGTTCTTTCTGAAGTTTGTGAATGAGACTGACCTGAATCAAATTTACCCAATATATCTTGTGATATTGGAATAATTCTACTTCCAATTCCATCAATTTTACCTTCCTTTTTATCAAAATTTTGTTGAGTTAAGGCCCAACCAATAGAGTTGGTACCTAGGTCTAAACCTAATATTCTTTTCATGGTGTTTGGGTTATAATAAGTATTTACTGTTTAAAAATAAGAATTTTTAAAAAAAATAAAAAATTCCTATATTTGAAAACAATTTGAAATCAATTCACAATAAGGATTATTCCGTTGTGAAAACATTTAAAGTGGCATTTGTTAATTCAGGTGTCGCTTTTTTTTATAGTTTAAAAATTTATTTAACTAAAATAAATAGTGTTTGTTACCCAAAGTAATTTGCAATGTGTTTGTTTGTTGGAAAAGATACAGTTGATTTTATTATAATATTTAAAAAAAGATAGTAATTGCATACTATGCTATTATTGTGTAATAAATTCAGTGTCACTTAATGTTTTTATAATATAAGAGTTTCTTTTTCTTTAGTACCACAGCTTAGTTTTTTTGTTTAATTAGAGGAGCTTTATTTTGATGTCATCGCAAGAGTATCTAACGCTATTTTATACCTTAATAAAAAATTATTGCTATTTAAAATAATCTTTTTACATTTGCCACTGTTTTGTCATATGCAATTTTACGCATATGATTAAAAATGAAAAAATGGACAATTATATAAAAGTGTTTAAAGCATTATCTGATACTACAAGATTAAAAATAATGTGGTTATTGATGAATATTGATGAGAAAATTTGCGTTTCAGAAATTGTTGAGGTATTAGAAGTTTATCAGTATAATGTATCACGCCATTTGAGAATATTAAAGGATGCTAATTTAATTGAAGAGGTAAAAGAAGGGAAATGGGTTTTCTATCATTTGACTCCAATCAATACTAAATTTCAAGACTTGATACAAAAATCAATTCATAGCATTCCTGAATCTGAAATGAGAAAGGAAATGGTAAAATGTAAAGAGTTGTTGGCATTAAGAGACTAAAAATAAATGAATTAAAAATAATAAATAGTATTTTTTTGCAATAACATATGTGTTAAAACGCATATGTTAAACATTAATCTTTAATAAACAATTATTATGAATGAAAAATTAAATTTAGCGTTAGATGAATTTATTCATGTTGGTGCAGTTTTAGTATTAATTATTGCCTTAGTATCTATACTTACAGGGCTAGTTCGAGCATTTATACCTCAAGAAAAGCTCCAGAAAAGATTAGCTAAAACCGGTAAATATAGTGGGGTAATGGGAGCCTTATTAGGTATACCAACACCATTTTGTAGTGCTTCTATGGTACCTGTATCTATGGGAATGATTGAAATGGGAGCTCCATTTGCTATGGTGTTTTCATTTTTACTGGCTGCTCCATTAGCAAATTTTGTTGTGGTTGGATTTATTTTTGGTGTTTTTGGTTGGAAAGTCGCGTTAATTTACTTTTTAGTTGTTTTTTTAGGAGCAATAGTATTTGGAACTATTGTAGGTAAAACTTCATTAAGATATGAGGTAAAACGTATTCAATTAGGTTCAAAGCAAACTGCAGTATCTTGTACATCACAGCCCGAGGTTAGTTGTGGGCTTACTTCTGATAAAGCAAAACAATTGAGTATGAATTCAGTGGCATGTGAAGCCAATACATCTTCAAAATTATCCGACACGGCGTGTGGTCAAATTGCACCATCAAAA
Organism: Aureibaculum marinum; assembly: GCF_003813905.1. Classification (GTDB taxonomy): domain Bacteria; phylum Bacteroidota; class Bacteroidia; order Flavobacteriales; family Flavobacteriaceae; genus Aureibaculum; species Aureibaculum marinum. The sequence goes on along the minus strand of NZ_RPFJ01000002.1, from coordinate 220,539 downwards.
ACAAAATTTAATGAAGCATTAACTTTTGGGTGGGCATTGTTTAAGCGTATTTTTCCTTATGTAATTATTGGAGCTCTTATTAGTGCTGTTTCAGCCATTTTTGTACCCGATGCTTGGGTAGAAAAATACTTAGGGAATAATAGTCCGTCTGCAATACCAATTGCTGCAGCTATTGGAATTCCTTTGTATTTGAGAATTGAAATGGCAATACCAATTTTAAGTGCATTAATTGCTAAAGGTATGAGTATGGGGGCAGCCATGTCCTTAATAATTGGTGGTACAGGTGCTAGTTTACCTGAAATAGCAATTATTTCATCGATGTTAAAACCTAAAGCTATTGCGGCATTTATAGTTTCTGTACTGTTAATGGCAATGGTCGGTGGTTTTATATTTTACTTTTTGTATTAAAAATTTTAACCAATGTCTATAGTAAACTATATGAAATCAATTTTTAAATGGTGCCCATATACCTTGGCAGTACAAAAATGTATAACCCTAATAAATGGCAATAACAAAATAGATAAACCAAAAGATAGTAAAATAATAGGGTACAAAAATGGAATAAAAATGGGCAGGAATATTACGCTAGTAGGCGTGTTTTGTCCATTTTTTTGGTATACTTTAATTTCAGGAAAAAGTACAACCATTATTCTAATGAATGCAATGCATTCAGGTATTGTTATTGTTATAGGAATTTTAGTAATGCTGTTAAGTTATTTAGCATTATTAAACTACCAAAATAGTAATAAAAATAAATAAACTTTATTATTGTAATGGGTAATACTTAGCATTATATCATGGGTAATTTCTAAGGTAGAAAATTTAGTTTATTGGTTTATAAACTCATAATCACTTAATGTTTTTAAGAAGGAAATAAGGGCTTGTTTTTCTTCTTCTGTTAACGGAATTCTATTGTTATTTTCTTTAAAAATAGGATCTAGATTTTCTGCATTTAAAACGCCATTATCAAAATAATCTAAAACATCTTTTAATGTAGCAAATTGTCCAAAACTACCATATGGAGCTGTAAATTCAATATTTCGTAACGAGGGTACGCGAAAACTCATATAATCATCTAAATTTCCTGTTACTCTAGCACGGCCTGCTTCGTCGGTATTTGGGTTTATAGGAAAGCCAATGTTTCTAAAGCTTTGATCTGTAAACAGTTCAGTACTGTGGCAATTTGCACATTTTTGATTAAAAATTTGATAACCTTGTGCTTCATTTTCAGTAAATGATTCTCCTTCATTACGTTTTATTTTGTCATATTTACTGTTAGCAGAAATTAAGGTATATTCATATTGAGCTATGCTTTTATAAATCCGTTCAGGAGTAATCTCTTTGTCTCCATAGGTTTTATTGAATAAATCAATATAATCTTTTTCTGTTTCAATTTTACCTATAACTTCAAGAATGGAAGAGTCCATTTCTTCGTGTGTTATAATAGGTACGAGAGGTTGGTTTTCTAATTGACGTTTATTACCATCCCAATTATAGAATTTCATAAAAGCTAAATTTTGAATAGGGGGTGTATTTCTTAGTCCTATTCTTCCTTCTATTCCTATGGCTAATGGCTTCTTATCTGTAAATGCATTTGACGGTATATGGCAACTTGAACATGAAATGGTGTTGTTAGCACTTAATTTATTGTCAAAGAATAGTTTTTTACCTAATTCAATTCCATATTTTGTTGGCTTATTATTAGTTACTGCATCATTTAATTGAGGAAAACCAGTAGGAATGTTTAATTTTATTTCAGGATTGTTATAAGAAACTGGGTTGTAATCGTCTGTATTACAAGATGCTAATAGCAGTATTAGTGTAATATTTCTTATTATTTTTTTCATGTAAAATGAATTGAAAGCCGGTATGATACAATATCATAACCGGCTTTATAATTTAAATTTAGTTTTCTACGCTTGTTATAGAAAACATACCTTTAGTATTTGTAGAACCATCACCACCAAGGTTATTAACAAATTTTGTCATTTGTACTGCGGTATGGATGTTTGGTGTTGCATTATCAGACATACTAGATCCTGAGCTAAGTGTAATTATTTCACTATCTCCACTTAATAAGTGGTTAAAATCTGCTTTGATAATAATTGTTGGAGCATTACTGCCTACAATTGCACTTATAGGAAGATCTAATACAATATCTCTATAAGCATCAACACCTTGTACTAAAGCTTCTCCTGTTGGATCTTCAGGGTCTTCATCAAGGGTGCTACCTGTATGAATAGACAATTCTTTATGGTCTGTATCATAAAAACCTTCAATTTTTGTAAAACGGTAACCAGTTCCCCATTCCCACATCATTTCAGTATCGTTTTCTTCAGCTGCTGCATAAAAATTAGGAAATCTGACTTGATCTAAAGTATTTAATTCAGTTTTTATACCTAGGCCAAATTTAATTTGTGTATATTCTGCTGTTGGAATTTCGTTTAAAACATATTGTAATGTTTCAGGTTTTGAATGGTCAACAACAGTTGCTCCATTATCTAAATCGTTAATGTTATAAGGAATTTCTATTCCATCTGCATTAACCAGACGAATATTACTTATAATATATTTTAATTCAGAAAAACGATGAACTTGTCCTGCTTCAGAAGTGTTAACTGTAGCACTAGTAGAACTTGCTTCTCCAAGAACTATAGTAGTGTTGTCAAAAGTGTTGTTAAACGATAATGTTACATTGTTAGCAACAGGTGTATCGTCATCATCACAAGATATAAACGCTAATGATAATACAGCTAAGAAAAGATACTTTTTTAAATTTTTCATGTTTTTTGATTTTGATTATTATTTGTTTAATTGTTATTTTAAAAATTAATTTTTATTGACGTAAAAACATTACGTCCCATTCTTGGAATATTACCCCAGTCTGCATAAGTGCTATAGAATTCATTAAACAAATTCTCGGCACCTACCTGTAAAACCGTTCTGTAATTATTGATATAAAAGGTGTAGTCTGCAGAAATATTCCAATTGGTATAAGAAGGTGTTTCATCTTCTCCATATTCAGGACTATAATTAATCTGTTTTAAATCACCATTTAGTGAAGTGAACAGTCCTAAATTTTTAAAAGAATAATGAAGTGAGGTCTGGTAACTAAGCGGACGAATAAATGGTAAATTATTTTTATTATCATCTAAACCTCTTGCATAAGTTAACATTCCTTTCCAGTGCAACTTCTTAAAAATAGTGTATTTTGTATTTAATGAGAAATTAAATAATGAGGCATAATCTAAAGATGTATACCCTTTAACTCCCACAGATTGATAGTTCATTGGGCTTCCTAAACTTAAAATTCTTCCGATGATGTAATTTTGAATATAGAAATAGTTTATTTTGGCCTGAATGCTTCCTTTGTTATTTTTAAAACCAGCACTTGCATTAGCCTCATAAGAAATTTCATTTTTTAAATCAGGATTTCCTATATAGTCATATCTGTCAAAACTATTATAAATGTAATAGCCATAGCCTTCTGAAACAGATGGAGCTCTATGTCCATATCCACCTCCAACAGAAAAATTAAAATCAGCTATATTTAGCTGATAGCTAGTATATAGATTTGGAAGAAATCTTGTTTTTTTCTGTGAAGCTCCAGGATTGAAAATCCAATTGAAATCAACATATTTAGAGTAGTTGTAGTTTACCCCAAAAGTTCCTCCAAAATTTAATAAGCTTTTTTTAGAAATATCCCAAGAATTATTTACAGAAAGTCCTGCATAACGTGTAGTAACCCAAGGCCAGCTATAAGCAAACATGGTTCTTTCACTACGGTCTTGAGGATACATTCGCATTTCTGCAATAGATAAATTATCGTATGCATTTAGCTGTATTTCTGAAGCATAATTTTCCTTTTTTAAATTAATTTTAGAAACCAATCCATAAGTTGTGCTCCATCCAGGCATATCCATATGAACCAAATTTTCTGGACGCGTGGTGTCATCCATATAATGTTCAACAGCATTAAAATAAATTTTTGTATCCCAAACCTTTATAAGTTTGTTTTCAAAAAATTGTTTATATGCAGCAGAAGTAATTAGAGCTCTAGAAAGAGATAAATCCATAGGAAGAGCTGGAAAACCAACATCTTTTGCCTTATCAAAAATAGCATCAACTTTTATTGATGATAAAGGGCTAGTTTTATAAGCTATACCTACAGATGTGTTAAACTTATCATACTGTGAGTGATTTACTTCGTTGTTTTCTCCATCGTAATAATTCTCTGCTTTTCTATACGAAATACTACCCTCAGCTACCAGCTTGTCACTAGAATAAGAAATGTTGCCAAGGTTAAAATACTGATTGTTATTAAATTCAAAACCAGTTTGATAGGCTCCACTCCATTTTTTGCTAAGTCCGAAAGCTGTACTTTTCCGTTTTAAGTCTATACTTCCTGCTACTGTTGCTCCATGCATGCTACCTTCTTGTCCAGATGTAATATCAATTTCAGAAAGATTATTGCTTTCTACATATGATGTTACCGGATCCATTTTGTCAGTACAAGCCCCAAAAATATGCATACCGTCAATAGTTATTGTTGAACGTTCTGTACTCATATTATTAAGCAGAGGTTCCCACGCATAAGCTCCACGTTTAATAAAGCTTATGTTGTCAGAAGAAGCTAAAAATTCATCAACAGAAACTGCCATTTTCATCTCAGTTTCTATTTTCTTTTTTCTTACCGCAATAAGTATTACCTCATCCAATACAGTAACGGAACTATCCTTTTTTATTGGTGTTTCTTGAGCATTTACAACTGTTACCAATGCTACTAGTATTATAAAAGTTATTAGTTTCATTGGCTTAGAATAAAATGTCAATGTAAAGTTCACTTTTAGCACCTTCAATTCCTGGGGTAAAATCAGTAGGAACTTCTGTTCCTTTTATAACTTGTCCGTCTTGGTTTTGAAAAATAAAATTCAAGGTCCAGTTTCCCGTCATTGTATAATTAACAACACCATAGTATAAACTATCACTTTGTTGTGTTAAATTTTTATTGTTAGGCGATGAATGATTACCCATAGATGGTTCTGGCATTCTAGGATCTAACAATAAAGTATGACCTTGAACTATTGAATAAGAAAACTGTGAAGGGTCAGGAAAAACACCACCAACATTTGTTGGCTGATTGTATTTGTAAATTCCAGCAACCAATTCGTTTTCAGCAACTCTTGGTTTTTGTGGAGAAATTAATGCAATAAAATACTGTTCATTATTGTTTCCTGTAAACGATGTCATGTTTAAATTCATATTAGTCTGTTTTTCAACAGAAATAATTTGATTAACCGAATGCGTTTGATTATTGTCAATAAAATTGATGTACAATTTCCAGTTTGCACTTGCATCACTTTCGCTAGTAAATACAGAGTATCCTAAATAATAACCTTCTGAGGTATCATAATCTAAATTGTATTTATGCGGACAAGAAACTTTATTACCATTAGTATCAGTTAATATTGGTAAAAAATTTACTTCTAAATCCTCTAAATTTTCACCAGTTTGTTTGTTGAAAATTTTTAGATGAATTTCGTTATAACCTTTATAAAAAGTACCGTTTAAAGCTTCAATACTAATTGTATAATTTCCAGTAGTTACTGAGGCAGCTTCTTTAAAATCAACATATTCTGTTGTTTCAACACTGATTTCAGCTTCAAAATCTGTTTTGTCTATTGTGCAAGAAGTTGCCACAACAAATAATACAATTACAATAAAATGTAATGTTTTCATTATGTATTGGTGTTTAATTTAAAACTAGTTAGATGTAGTAGCCTTACCCCAATAAATACAATACTTTTTACAAGAAAAGTATTGTATTATATTAGTTAATTATATTTGTTATAACAGCTACTAATATTGCTTCAAAAAAATGGAACTCAACAAACCCAAGAGAGCTATAAAAACTTTTGATATAAAATTTTCATACAACCCTAGCATATTTTCAATTTTAATTAAATAGATAATAGGTATAGGTATTGCTGTTTGTTACTAAATTAATTAGTAAAACAACGCTCGGAATTTTTGAATTTCTATTGTATGTAGAAATTAAATAATAGGAGGGTGAAAAATGGTGTTTATATAATGAAATTTATAAATTTTATTATATGTAGCTATTAATTTGTTAGTCAGTTCTGTTGAAAATGGAAATAAACAGTTTATGATAATTTTTTGAAAGAAAACGATAGAATACTCTACAATAAAACTATGATCTTTTTCATTGTCTTTTTCAGAATCGGACGCTTTTGCTAGCTGTTTTGCTAAATAACATTTACCGTCGCAAGTAGATTCAGGGATATCTTTATTAACACAAAGTTCATTTTTTATATAATCGTAAAAGGCAGCATATTCCAATAAAGGAATCATAGGCTTAAAAAGCAAGTATAAAGATAATATTAGAGCTGCTATTTTCACGTTGCAAAAATCGGTTTTTATTTTAACATTTCCTACTAAAAGTTTACTATAAAAGTGTTTTTTAGAATACTAATTGAGGGTGAAAAAAACAAAAAAATAATGTTAATATTCTCTTGTTTTTCTATTAGTTATATTCCTTTATTATTTCTAAAATCAGAAGGTGTTGCTTGTTTTAACAGCTTAAATTGTCTATTAAAATTAGATATATTTTTAAATCCAGACTGATATGCTATTTCTGTAATGTGCAATTCTTTATTATGAATTAAAAGTTTACAGGCATGTTCTACTCTTAATTCTGTTAAGAATTGGAAGTAGGTTTTATTTGTTCGCTTTTTAAAGTATTTACAAAATGCATTTTTAGTCATGTTTGCGATACTTGAAACAGAATCTAAAGAAATATTTTGTTCAAAATGGGTCATGGTGTATTCAAAAACGTCACGTAATCTTTTCCCTTCATTTTCTGAATATTTTTTATTGTAAAGGAAAGAAGATAAACTGGTGTAATTTGCAGTGGAACATAATTTTAATATTTTTAGAAATAAGAGAAATTGGTTGAATTTGGTGTTATTTTCAAGTCGTTTAAATAGCTTGCGAAGTTGTTTTTTATTAGATTTTATTTTGAATCCATATTTAGAACGTTTAAAAAAAGATGCTGCTTCTTTTAAAGGTTCTAGATGAAAAAAATGTTCACCAAAGCTGGTTTCTGTGAAAAATAGTGTGAGCATTTCAGAAGTCTCAGAAGCTTTGATGTCACTTTTAAAAACATGAGGTAAATTACTTCCAATTATTAAAATATCACCAGCGTTGTAATAATTTATAGTATCTCCGATGATAAGAGTGCCTTGTCCTTCAACTATTAAGCTTAACTGAATTTCTTCATGTTGGTGCAATTTATCGTAAAAAATGGAATCAGTATCTTTTTGAAAGATAAAAGTAGCATGTTCTGGTTTAGGTATTTTAAAAGGTAAAACTTTCATAATATCTTATAATAATGCTCTAAATATAATCAAATACTAGCCATATAGTTTATATATTGTCTTAAATTGGATAATATAGTATAATAAGTGATTAATTTTACATCGAAATTTTAATAAAAAGAGAATTATTTTTATCGAGTATTAATACTTAACAATGTAACGTAGGTATATTGTTATGTTTTATGTAATAAATTTGAAAAAAAATTATATTATTAATTATGCGACACCTTTTTACTTTACAATTAGTTATACTTCTTTTTCTTATAAATGATTTAAATGCTCAACTTAACTATAAATTTCCAGAGCCAATTGTAGAGTTAACCATTAAGCCATCAGATACAGATGTAACAATAAAGGAATATAATTCACCACACCTTGTTGTGTATGATCCAACAATTAAGCAAGGTAAGTTGCTTTTGTTTTTAGCAGGTACAAATGGGATGGCAGTAAAAGGGCCTAAAGACCTTTTTTTAACTGCAATTGAACAAGGGTACCATGTAATAAATTTACAATATATTACAAGGCCGGCTGTTGCTCAAATATGTAGAGGAGAAACATTGGTCAAAAACTCTAACTGTGCAGCAGATTTTAGAACCAGAAGAATTTATGGTAGTAATAAATTTGATTTGATTAATGATACTTCTCAAGATGCAATAGTAAATAGACTTACTAAACTTTTGATTTATCTTTCAAAAAACGATAAAAATACAAATTGGAATGCCTATTTAAAAGATGGTAAAATTAATTGGGAAAAAATTGCAGTTTCAGGACAATCTCAAGGCGGAGGAATGGCAGCTTTTATCGCTAAAAGAGAATTGGTAGCAAGAGTTATAGATTTTTCTGGTGGATGGGATTATTCTGCTAAAAATAAAATAGCGAGTTGGTATTTTAATAAAAGTGTTACGCCATCAAACTTGTGGTATGGAACTTACCATGTAACTGAACCCAAAGCAAAAACTATTCATAAATCTTATGAAGCAATGAACATTCCGAAAGATCATATTTATCCTTTTAATTTAGAAGTGCCAGCTGGAAAAAAAGGGCATAGTAATGGTATTCGAAATTTAGGATATAAAAAGCAGTGGATTGAATTATTAGGAAAAGGCAATTAGAAATGCTGTGTGTTTTATAACATACGTTCTTTTAGTAGGGATAAGATAAAATTGTAAGTAGAGTTTAAAAAAATAATTACTTTTATGCATGTTTTAAATTCTTTATGTTGAAATTTTGATTATCAGAAGTAAATATTTTAATGTGTGTTATAAGAGTTTTCCTGTTTTGCTTATTTTATTTTTTTTCTTGTCAAAAAAATTAAATGCACAAGAATTTAATGAGCAGCGGATAGATAGTTTTCAAAAGGTAAAGGTGAAATCCTTTATAAAAGAGGGTAAATTAGAAGAGGCTTTACTTTTAAGTGTAGATTTGATTGATTATGCTAAGAAAATCAATTATGAAGATGCTATTGTTTTTGGGTATGTTGAAATTGCTAGTTTGCTTTGTGTTTTTGGGCAACACCTAGAAAGTTTAAGGTATTTAAACTTGGCAGACAAAAATGTTTCCGAAAAAAATAATATTAAATTAAAACTAAAAATTTATTCTATTTATGGTAAAAACTATTCTTCACTGAAATTAACTAAAAAAGCAGTGTCTTATTTTGACAAAGGAATTGTTCTTAGTAAAAAAATGAGACCTGAAAGTGATAATTTCTTAGGATCTTTTTATGTGAATAAAGCAGACGCTTATTTACATACAAAAAATAGATTAGATTCAAGTTTGGTATATCTTCATAAATCTATTGATATTGAAAAGTCTCCTTTTCGCTATGCAATATTGTCAAATTACTATTTAAAATATAATAAAAATATAGATTCGGCTTCGCATTATTTATCAAAGTGTAAGTCTCTTATTGGTGAAAATACTACTATCTCAGCATATCAAAAATCCATTATTTTACAAGCACAGGCTAATTTATATAAAGCACAAGGAGATTATAAAAATGCCATAGATTTATATAGAAAGTCTTTAGAAATTTCTTACCAAATGAAAAGGTATAAAGAAATTAGCATATCGTATAAATTTATAGCAGAATCTTATAGATTTTTAAAAGAAGAAGATAAAGCACATGATTATCTTTTAAAATATACAAGATTTAATGATAGTATAAATAATCAGTATAAGAAAAATGTTGATTCTGTGGTGACTACTTTCTTAAAAGAGCAAGAAAATAGTTACCAATTGGGCGAAAAGAGATTGAAAACGTTTTTATACGGGAGTGTTAGTACATCCGTTTTGGCCTTATTTTTAATTGCTTACTATCATAAAAAAAAGCAGCGTAAACTTGTAATTGAGAAAGAAGAGATTATAAAAAAAAGAAACAAAGAAAATATAGAGCTAAAGCAAAAACTTAATTCAGCTTTTGAGGAAGTTGTAAATTTAGCAAAGAATAATGACCCAGCTTTTTTAGCTAGATTTCAAGAGGTTTATCCAGATGTTTGCGAAAAAATACTAAATATTAATCCAAAATTAGTCAATACTGAATTGACCTTATGTGCTATGATTTGGCTTAATTTTTCTTCAAAAAATATTGCTTCTTACACATTTGTGCAACCCAAAACAGTGCAAATGAAAAAATACCGTTTGCGTAAAAAACTTCAAATTCCCGCTGAGGTAGATTTATATACATGGATTAAAAACCTATAGCAGTGCAATCTTTTTTTATTGGTATTTAATTAATCTAATTATTTAAGCATTTTTATTGTTGATTTACTGTATAAGGTGTTTTTTTTAGTTTTGTTTATGATAAGAATTTGGCATTTTTTTTAGTGAAAATTTAATGATATTCTTTTTTTATGTTCTAATTGTATAAAAATCACAAAATACTTGAGGTGTAGTACAAATGTAGACCCTGTATTCTTCTTTTTTTGAGCATTTTATAATCTTTTAGTAGTAGTAAAGATGATGATGAGATTTGTCATTATAGAGAACTTACATTAAAATTTATTAATGGTTTTCTGTGTGATTTCTAATGTAGATGAATTGGACTAACCTCAAATAAATATATATGAAAACAAAAAAGACAGGATTTCTAATTTTAGTTGCTTTTTTTGTAATACATGTTGTCTTTTCTCAAGGGCGTGTTATTTCAGGAAAAGTATCTGATGAACAGGGTATGGCAATACCGGGAGTAACAATTACAGTAAAAGGCTCAACAAAAGGAGTACTTACGGACTTTGATGGTAATTATTCTGTTACCGTTAATACTGGAGAAACATTGGTTTTTTCTTTTTTAGGAATGGAAACCATTGAGAAAACTGTAGGTACTTCTAATGTTATAAACATTACAATGATTGAAAGTGCTCAGACACTAGAGGAAGTTGTAGTTACTGCTATGGGAATTGAAAGGGCAGAAAAAACATTAGGCTATGGTGTTAGTACTGTTAAATCTGATGACTTTACTGTTGCTAGAGAAACAGATGTTATACAAGCCTTGCAAGGTAAAATATCTGGAGTAGAAATTACAGGTCAAGGTGGGGGTTTGGGAGCTTCTTCTAAAATTACTATTCGTGGAATGACACGTATTGGTGGGTCAAATAATCCACTTTGGGTTATTGATGGTGTTCCTATATCAGACGCTAATGACTATACCACTTCTAGAATTACAGGGGCTATAGATTATGGAAATAGAGCACAAGATATAAACCCTGATGATATTGAAACTCTTACGGTTTTAAAAGGAGCTTCTGCAGCAGCATTATATGGTTCAAGAGCTTCTAATGGTGTTATCATGGTCACTACTAAAAAAGGAAAAGGAAAATCAACTATTTCTTATAGTACTACCATGCGTTTTGATAGTCCATTGAAACTTCCAGATTTTCAAAATATTTATGGTCCTGGTAATCAGGGTTCTTATGATGAAGGTGTAGGTGATAATCTGCAAGATGCGTCATCTGGTTGGGGGCCTGTAATTTCTGAAGGTGGTACTTACACTGATTATGCTGGAAATTTACAAACATTTACATCAAACCCAGATCTTCAAAAAGACTTTTATGCTTTAGGTGCAACAAAAGTCCATAGTCTTTCTATTTCAGGAGTTTCAAACAAAGGTCTTAATGATTACAGAATAAGTACCTCTTATAGCTCACAAGAAGGTATAATACCAGGATCTTCTTTAGAAAAATTAAACCTTAGTTTTAAATCAGGAGCTCAATTATTCAACAATCTTAGCTCTAATTTTAGTATGAACTATGTAAATACTGGTATAGAAGGAGCTGTGGCTCAAGGAACTAATGATCCTAACGTGTTAACAGGTATTATTAATAGATTGCCTAGAACTACAGATATTAGTGTGTTTACTCCTTGGATAAATGAAAGTGGAGATGCACAATTAGCAGCAGTAGATTTTGACGGTACTAATAACCCATATTGGATTATAAATGAAAACCAAAGAACAAGTGATACTGAACGATTTTTCGGAAATGTAAGCCTAAATTATGAACCTGTAAAAAATATTTCCATGCTTGGTCGTGTAGGATATGACACCTACAACACTACACATTTTTCAAATAAACATAAAGGTACTATTGGACTTTTAGATGGTAGTTACACAGAGAACCACATTAGTAGAAAAGAATTAACCTTAGATTTTTTAACCACGTATGATAATACCTTTGGTGATTTCGATCTTACATTAAGAAGTGGTGTACAATGGAATGAAAGAGACTGGAGTACTATTGGAAATAAAGGTATTGGATTAACTATTCCAGAACTTTTTGACCCAGGTAATGTAGAATCTAATGTTCCATGGAAAAACTACTCTAAACGTCGTATTTTAGGAGTTTTTGGTGATTTTACACTAACCTATAAAAAATGGTTAACCCTTAATGCAACAGCCAGAAATGATTGGTCTTCTACACTTCCTAAAGGAGGAAATAGTTATTTTTATCCTTCAATAGCATTGAGTTTTATATTTACAGATGCTTTTGAAATTGACAGTAATATTTTAAGCTATGGTAAAATTAGAGGAAACTGGGCTAATGTTGGTAGTGATACAGGAGCTTATCAGCTAGATTTTTTATACTCACCGCAATCTAGTTTTTATGGCCAATTTAATACTACAGGAACTTTTCCTTTTGATGGACAATTGGCGTTTTCAGGACCAAACACCTTACCCAATGTAAATTTAAAACCTGAAAACCAAGCAAATTATGAAATTGGTTTAGAATTAGGTTTCTTTAAAAATAGATTGACTTTAGATGGTACTTTTTACAAAAATGTTACTACAGATCAAATTATATCACTATTGGTACCAGCATCAACAGGCTATAGTAGAGCTATGACTAATTTAGGGCAAATTTCTAATACTGGTTTAGAACTAGAACTTGGTGCTTTAATTATTAGACATAAAGGATTTAGATGGAATTTGGACTATAATTTTTCAACCAATGAAACAATAATTGACGAATTAGGTGAAGGTATTGATACTTATACATTAGCTTCTGCTTTTAACGGACTGTTAGTAGGTGCTTCAGAAGGAGAATCTATTGGTTTATATGGTAATCGATTTGCTAGAGCTTTAGATGAACAAGGAAACCCAATAGAGGATATGATTTTAGTAAATTCAAATGGATTACGATATGAAGGTGATAATGCGAGATTGGGAAATGTGTTTCCAGACTTTACCATGGGGCTTACTTCTAGTTTCAGATATAAAGGTTGGACATTGTCAACCACTTTTAATTGGAAAGAAGGAGGCGTTCTTTATTCAAATACGGTGTCAACACTTAGAACTTCAGGCTTGGCTGCTGAAACTGCAATAGATAGAGAAACACTTTTTGTTGACCCGAACACTTTTGTTTCTAATGGAGATGGTACATATTCAGAAAATACAACACCTATTCCGAGTGTACAAGAATATTGGACTAATTATTCAGCTAACCGTATTCATGAAAGTAGTGTGTTTGATGCTACATATATTAAATGGCGTGAATTAGGTTTATCCTATAATTTTAATAAAAAGCAACTTCAAAAGTTGCCTTTTAGTTCGCTACGCATTGGTGTTCAAGGAAGAAATTTAGCAATTTTCAATACGAGCGTTCCACATATAGACCCTGAAACAAATCTTTTTGGATCAGGAAGTAATGGTGCTGGTATAGAGTACAATGGTGTGCCTTCAACAAGAAGTATTGGATTTAATATTCAAGTTAAATTTTAAAAAAATAGACATGAAAAATATAATATCAAAAATAAAATATATATTACTAATATCTATAATGATAATGGAGGTTTCTTGTGATGAGCAGTTGGTAGATATAAATAAAGATCCATTAGCAGCAACTTCTGTCCCTCCAGAACTTTTATTTCCTGAAGTATTGGCAAATTTATCTTCAGTGAGAACTATAGAATTTGCTGGGGCTAATATGCATGCACAACAGTGGTGTGGTAGTGGAGGTACGTGGTTAAGTAGAAGTAGATATGTACTTGGTGTACCTTCTGTAAATAATGGCTGGACAACTTGGTATACAACTTGTTTAAAAAACCTATCATTGGTTGAGTTGTTAGTTGAATCAGAAAATCCAAATAATAAATATGTTATCGCTCAAGCAAAAATATTAGAGGGCTTTATATATAGTAACATTACTCAAGTTTGGGGAGATGTTCCTTTTACAGAAGCTGGTAATCCCGTTGAGTATCCTTATCCACAATTTGATTCTCAAGAAATAGTGCTTGAAGGTATTGTAACCCTAATGGATGAAGCTTTATCAATTTTAGAGCAAGACCTAGATTCTGAGATTGTTACAGATTCTGATTTGGTGTTTAATGGAGATAGAGAAGCTTGGATACGTTGGGCAAATTCAATAAAATTAAAAATGTTAATGTTTATTGCCAACAAAAAACCAGAAGAGGTTGCATCTAAAATACAAGCATTAGTAGATGAGCCTTTAATTTTAACTAATGAACAAGAAGCTAAATTTTCATACACAACAGCGATTGGAAACGAAAATCCAAAGTGGCGTTTTATTCAAAACTATTGGGGAGGAAATATTAATTTATGGTATGCAGGAAGACCACTTGTCAATCTTATGAATGAGTTAAATGACCCAAGATTGCCAAATTATTTTGAAACAAACTCAAACGGTTTTTATGTAGGTAAATGGCAAGGAGCTACTGGTTTTGCCGTAATTTCTAAAATTAATGCGAACAATGTACTTCCAGATACGCCAGACCGATATTCTACAGCTTCTGAAACCTACTTTTTATTAGCTGATGCTGCAGCTAATGGTTATGTTTCTGGAGGATTGGAACAGGCCAATACATGGTTTGTTCAAGGGATACAAGCCGCATTAGATTATTATGATGGAACGTGGGGTGAAATTTCACAAACAGATAAAGATAATTATATTGATAGTTTTCCAGACTTATCAACTTTAACCCCAGAAGAAGCTTTAGATTATATTAACGATCAGCATTACATTTCTTTATTTGGAAATGGTATAGAAGCTTGGAACCAATGGAAAAGAACTAAAAGTGTTGAGTTAGATGTTCCGTTAAATGCGGGTGCTACTGATGTTATTAGACGTTATACATATTCAACAAATGAAGCAGGGTCTAATATAAATACACCACAAGGGTTAACAATTGAAACACCAATGTGGTATGAAAAATAAATAAACCTAATAAAAAGCCAGTTGAATATAATTATGTTTTACATAGTTTAAGGGGGAGGAAGGCTGGCTTTTTGTTTATTTACCTACCAAAGATCAAATTTTAAACGAAAACTACTAACTATCCAATACTAAAAATAAACGAATGAGAATTTTATTAATATGCATGTTTTTATTTTTTACTGCATGCAATCAGAAAAATATAGAAAGCCAGACAAAAAAGCCCAACATTATTTTCTTGTCAATTGACGATTTAAGACCAGATCTTGGTGCTTATGGAAATAAAGAAATTAAAACTCCAAATATTGATTTATTAGCATCATCATCTTCGGTTATGCTTAATACTCATTCTCAAGCAGCTGTTTGTGCTACTTCTAGGGCAAGTACTTTACTTGGCTATAGACCAGATTCTACCAGAGTATGGCATTTAGGTGACAAGTTTAGAGAAATAAATCCAGATGCAGTAACAATGCCACAATATTTTAGTAAAGCAGGATATTACACTGTAAATATTGGTAAAATTTTTCATAATTATATGCCAGATTCAATTTCTTGGGATGAACCAGATTTAAGACCTTACCCTTATAATACTGAAGCTCATCATAAAAGAGATGCAGAAACATATTGGTATACAAAAGAAGCTCAAGTGATACAAGAAAAAACTAGAGATAGCTTAAAACGTGTGCGTAAAGGGAAAAAATTATATGGTGATGGATGGAATCACGGTCCGGCCATAGAAATTGCAGACCTTCCTGATTCTATATATTATGATGTGATGCAAACTGAATTGGCCCTTGAAACTATTGATAGAATAAAAGATAAAAAAGAGCCATTCTTTATCGGATTAGGATATTTTAGACCACATCTGCCTTTTGTGGTACCTAAAAAATATTGGGATATGTATCCGGAAGGTTCTGTGTCACCTGCTGCAAACCCCAAACTTCCTGAAAATGTGCCTGTAATGGCAGCGAATTCTAATTATGAACTGCGATCTTATCACAATCCTTATAAAATTGGAAGGCCTGAAGATAAACCACTTCCTGAATCGTATGCAGATTCTTTAAAACGTGGGTATTATGCAAGTGTTAGTTTAATTGATGCTTGTGTAGGCGAATTGGTGAAGGGATTAAAAGAACGAGGACTTTATGATGATACAATTATTGTACTTTGGGGAGATCATGGATGGAAACTTGGTGATCATAATGGATGGGGAAAACAAACTAATTTTGTTGTTGATACACAAGTTCCTTTAATTATAAAATCAGCTAACCAAACTAAAGGAATGCGAATTGAAGCCCTGTCAGAACTTGTAGATATTTTTCCGACTTTATGCGATTTAACAGGTGTAGCTAAAGCAGATTATTTTCAGGGAAGTAGTTTAATTCCTCTTTTTGAAAATCCGAATTTAGAGTGGAAAGAAGCTGTTTTTTCACAATTTAGAAGACGTCCTCGTATTTCTAAAGATGGAAAAGAATATATGGGATATTCGATGCAAACGAAACAATATCATTACATAGAATGGTATCATTGGGATAATGTAAAAAAGGAAAAAGGAGATTTTGCAGCTTCAGAATTGTATAATCACAGCATAGATCCTCATGAAACAATAAATGTAGCTAATGACCCTAAAAATAGTGACCTTGTTAAAACATTATCAGAGCAATTGGCAAAAGGATGGAGAGGTGCTTTACCCAAACATAGCTTGTAATTTTTAAAATAGTTATTATTAACCTTTAAACCTTATTCAATAATGATAATCAATGCCAAATTTAGTTATAAAATTGTTTTTTTAAGCATGCTTGTTTTAAGCTCATGTCAACAGCCTAAAGAAAAAACAGAAGAATTAAAAAATAGTAATAGACCTAATATTTTATTTATTCCTGTAGACGATTTAAGACCTGAATTAGGTGCTTATGGTAATGAAATTATAAAATCTCCAAATATAGATGCTTTAGCAAATAATGGAGTTACTTTTGATCGTGCTTATTGTCAACAGGCCGTTTGTACTACTTCACGAACTAGTTTGTTAACAGGGTTGAGGCCAGATTCAACTCAAGTATGGGATTTAAAAACTCATTTTAGAGATAATGTGCCAGATGTAGTTACTTTGCCTCAGTATTTTAAAAATAATGGCTATTATACGGTTGGAACAGGAAAAACTTTTCATAATACGTTACAAGATTCATTAGCATGGAATGAGTATTTACATGTAGATGGATTTCCTTTTGATCCCGATGCCGTTTATTTAAATCAAGATAATTTAATTATACAAAAAGAACGTGAACTTAATCGTGTAAAAAAAGGTACTGCTAAGTTTGATAAATACGGTTTTATCTATACTAAAGCAAAAGCAATTGAAATGGCAGATGTTGATGACGATGCCTACTATGATGGGGCACAAACTACAATGGCCATTAAAAAGATGCGAGAATTAAAAAATCTAAATCAACCATTCTTTTTGTCAGTTGGTTTTTATAAACCTCATTTGCCTTTTAATGCTCCTAAAAAATATTGGGATCTGTATAATCCTGAAGATATTCCTTTAGCAGAGAATCAATTTCCTCCCAAAAATAGTCCTAGTTTTACCGTTCATGGTGATGCTGAAATGAGATCTTATGCGGATAGGAAAGATTTACCTAGACCACATGAACAACCTTACGAAGAAACTAAACAAAGAGAATTGTTACATGCTTACTATGCTTGTGTATCTTATATTGATGCACAGATTGGGAGATTAATGGATGAGTTAGATCGATTGGGATTAAAAGAAAATACAATTGTTGTTTTGTGGGGAGATCATGGATGGAAACTTGGTGAATATAACAGTTGGGGAAAACAGACAAATTATGAGATAGATACAAGGGTCCCTCTTATTATTAGTGGTAAAAATGTAAAAGAAAAAGGGAAAATTACAAAATCATTAGCTGAATTTGTAGATGTTTATCCTACGTTGTTAGATATGTCTGGTTTAAACATACCAAAACACTTACATGGAAAAAGTTTAAAACCAATTCTTGAAAATACGAATACCTCGGTAAAAGATGCAGCTTATAGCCAGTTTTTATTAGGTCGGTTCGGACCATTAAAAGAGAGAAAAGAGGAACGTATGGGCTATGCTGTTAGAACAGATCGTTACCGATATGTAGAATGGTATTATTGGAATAAGGAGGAAAATATAAAAGGAGATTTTATAGCTAAAGAGCTTTTTGACCACGAATCTGACCCTGAAGAACTTATTAATATAGCTAACGAAACTAGTAATAAAAATATACTAGCTCAAATGTCAGAAGAATTACGAAAAGGATTTTCTTTATAAATCAAATTGTAAGAACTATTAAAGCAAAATTAAGTTTTTAATAGTTCTTATTTGTTGTGAAAATATTAATAGCAAATGACAAATTTAGATTTGAAAAATTTCAATTGAATCAATAATAAATGAAAACATTGGGTCTTATTGGTGGTACGTCTTGGCATTCAACAATAGAGTATTACAGTGCCATTAACCAAGCAATAAATATGCATTTTGGTAATAATACTAATCCGCCTCTTTTAGTGTATACAATTGATCAAGCTAAGGTGCATAAATTTCAAGTTGAAAATAATTGGAATGCTATTGCAGATATGTTTACAGAAGCTGCATTTAGTCTTAAAAAAGCAGGTGCAGAGGCTGTTATGTTTTGTGCCAATACACCGCATAAAATTTATAACAAAGTACAAAAAAATATAGATTTTAATATAATACATATTGCAGATGCTACTTCAAAATCTATTCATAAACAAGAACTTAAAAAAGTGGGATTTATTGGTACTAAATACACTATGACAGATACTTTTATTATTGATAGAATTGAGGAAAATGGAATTGAAGTTTTGGTACCTGAAATGGATTCATATATAGAAAATTTGCATAGAATTATTATTCAAGAACTTACTTATGGAATTATTAATAAACAATCTAAACAATATGTACTTAATGTAATTGATAGTTTAAATAATAAAGGAGCACAAGGAATAATTCTTGGGTGTACAGAATTTCCACTTATGATTTTTCAAGAAGATTTAGAGATTCCTATTTTTAATACAACAAAAATACATGCTAATGCTGCAGTTGATTATATTTTGGATAATTTCTAAAAGAGTTAAATAGGAGCGTGGTATTAGACTGATTTTACAGTAAAAAAAAAGAGGGTTTGTTGAATAAAATAGTATAAGAAGAGAGAAATTCTAATCTTCTCTTACTGATAAATTAAAGTTTATTTCAATGGTATCTTCAACCCTGATAAGTCCAAATAATTTTTTTGGAGCTTGGAGCTTGTAATCAGATAAGTTTACATTTAAATTACCTGAAATTTGCATATTATTATTGCTATTGTCAACTTGTATTGGAATGTTATAGGTTTTTCTAATACCAGCAATTTCTATGTCTATTATCGTATTAACTTTTGATTCATTTTTGTCAGAGCTAAATTCTTTTAAGTATATAAATATTTTAGGATATTTTTCTGATTTTAATAGTTCATTTAAATCATCATTTATTTTGTTATGTCCACAATCGAAATAACTATTGTCTAAAACTAATTTTGTGTTGCTAAAACTAATTTTGTCACCATAAACATGATAGGTAACATCTATTGGGTTGTTAATTTTTTCAACATTAAATGTACATGAAAATGAGTTTACATTGCTAGAACCTTTTAGTGAAAAAGAACTGTCAGGTGTAATTACAACAGAGGTTTTCCCTATAACCGAATCTGTATTAGTAAAAGAAAAGGTTAATACATATAAACTTAATAAGATGAACCTACTTAAAATCATTATCCAAAAATACTAATTCTTAAAATTTATAACAAGTCTCAAAATAATCCTATTTTGAGACTTGTAAAGTTGTTAGTTAAAGTTCTTATAGTTTAAAAACTTATTGCCGCTTCTAAAACAAATCCATTAAACTTACCATCTTCAAGTAAATTTCCTGTTGGATAATCTTTATAATTTTGATTTACATATTCAGCTTTTACAAGAATATTATTAGTCATAAACCATCCAGCACCCAATTGAAATCTATCAATATTAATATCGTCACCACTTGCTAGTTCAGCACTTACAGTGTTATATCTTGTACCTACATAAAAGTTTTCGTTTTTACCAAATCTATAAATAACTTCTCCTGCATATTGATCAGCTTTTCTGTCATCAGCTTCACTTAAACTTCTACCAGAAGTTAATTCAATAGTACCAAAAACTTCCAATCCACCATATTTGATAAATGGATTAATCATAACTGCAGTAATTTGATTTTTAAAAGCAGGATTAAAACGTCCAGATCTAAAATCGTCACTAGTTGCAGATTCAGATTGCATAATGTTATAATATCTTGAACCAGCTCTGTCAGCTGCATATAAATATACATTTGGAGCATACCCTGTATTAAGTAATGAACCTGTTAGTCTTAATCTAAAATCGTCATTGATTTGTTTGTCATAGCCTAATTTAGCTAAAAAGGTTGCACCTCCTGTTGTTCCATCAGATTTTTCAACACTTTGGTTTAATTTACCATTTGTTAAACCTACCATTGCTAAAAATCCGCTTTTAGTACGATAATATATTTCACCACCAACTTCAGTAGTAAAAGCATCCATGATTAAATTACCAACAAAAGGATTGTAAATGGCTTGAGCATTGTCACTTCTTCTAAAATGAGCATCACCATAGTTATTCTCCATATGTCCAATTTTAATAGTAACATTTTTCATGAGGTCTTCTAAGAAGCCTTCGCTGATAAAATCTAACTTGTCTATTTGAAAATATCCTCCTTTTACATATGGTTCGTGATGGTGTCTAGAAGATAAATAAGTACGCAAATGTAAATTAAGACCATCATATAATGCTACATCTAAATCAAAATTAGCAGTAGCTAAGTTAAAGTTATAACCAACTTCTTTTAAAGGAGATAATCCTGAATTTTCATTATCTAATGCTTGGAATTGTAAAGCAAAAGCACCACCTACTTTCACTTTTAAACCATCAAAATTAGTTGTGGTATCTTTTGGGCTTTCAAAAACATTTACTCCATTTTTATCTGGCTGTCTATAATTATCTAAATTTCTTTTTTGAGCTGATAAATTAAATCCAATTAATATAGCTACTAGTATTAATGTATTTTTAAAAATTGTTTTCATATTTATTGATTTTAAAATTATAATAGTTTATTTGAAAATTGTTGAAAATTTAATAGTTACTTCATCGCCCGTGCTAATAGCTCCTAACAATGCTGTAGGCGGGTCGACTTTGTAATCTGTCATTTTTAGGGTTTTCTCTCCAGTAAGGGTTATTGTATTTCCACTTACTGTGGCAGAAAAATCTAAAGAAACTCGTTTTTTTACTCCGGCAATGGTTAAATCTCCAGTTGTAGTTACTTTAAATTTTTTAGATCCATTGTTTTCAACTTTTTTTACTTCGGCAAGTTGAAAATTAATTGTTTTGTAACTTTTAGTTTTTAAAGCTTTGTAGGTGTTTTTATCCATACCACTCTTTCCACTTTTTAAACTTTCTGTGGTAATTGTAACATTAAGCCCTTTGAGTTGAAAATTGTCTAAATTTTCTACAACTAGAGAACCAGTTTGTTTTTCTGATTTTAACTCCCAGTCATGAACGTTAGAAGTACCCAGAACTTTTATTGAAGATTCAGAATTTGATAAATTAAAATCTTGAGCTTGAATAAAACTAGATGTCATTAAAAAAATAATAATAAAGCTAAAAACCTTTGCGTGTAATAATTTCATGTTCGTCATTTTAATTCTGTTAATATTTATACCACAAAAGTAAAATATGGGCATCTTCTAAACTATGATAAAAATCATGTAGAAATATCAATTAAATATTAAAGAAGGTTTTTTTTTGCATAAAAGTTAATATTATTGTGTTTATAATAAGATATGTATATATTTTACACTTTTAAATTTTACGTTTTTTATAGTAAAAGTTACTTGCTTAACGCTAAATAGTGATACCCATTAACCTAAGTTTTGTACTAATATTTATTATTTGTATCCCTTCAAAGCTATTATCTCACTTTTTTTTTCTTGTATTTGAGTTTTGTAATAGTACTTTAATTTAGAAGCATAAATACAATAAGAATTGTACCTATATTATAAATGAAGTGAATTTTACTACCACTAAATAGTTTTTGATACTATTTTATACTTGTTTGATATTATTTTATCCTTATTAATCCATTTTATGAGATAGGTTTGGAATCAGTATTTCGGTTGATATAAGATCAACAGAATTCTTAACTAACACACTTAAATTTTATACAATATGAAGAATAAGTTACTAAATTGTAGTTATATTATAATTACAATAGTTTGTCAACTGTTTTTTACAAGTACATTAAATGCTCAAAAAACGGTTGAAAATGTGACCATTAGTGGAAAAGTCACAGATGTAGACAATACTCCACTGATTTCGGTAAATGTCTTTGAAAAAGGGACTCAACACGGAACCTTAACAGACTTTGATGGAAATTTTAGTCTTACAGTAAAAAAAGGTACTACTGTAGTTTTTTCTTATATGGGGTTTCAAACCATAGAGAAAGAAATTACTAAGGGGGGAGATTGGTCCTTGGTAATGACCGAAGAGGTAGGTAAATTAAATGAGGTTGTTATTACGGCTTTAGGGATTAAACGTGAAAAAAAGGCAGTAGGTTATGCTGTTCAAACAATTAAGGGTTCAGAAGTCTCTATGTCTGCAGAACCTAATTTGGTGCAGTCATTAGCGGGTAAAACGGCAGGTCTTTTTATTACAGGAGGTACTTCTGGTATGGGAGGATCTTCTAATATTGTAATTAGAGGGAATACAAATTTAAGCGGAAATAATCTTCCTCTATTTGTTATTGATGGAATTCCCTTCTATAACGAGGAGGTTGATAAACAATCTTTTTGGGATGGTTGGAATAGTCAAGGGAAGATAGATTTTGGAGATCCAATTTCTAAAGTAAATCCAGAAGATATTGCCGAAATTTCTATTTTAAAAGGAGCAGGTGCAACCGCACTGTACGGCTCACGAGCAGCAAACGGTGTTATTTTAATTACCACTAAAAAAGGTGACGGTATAAAACATGGAGTAGGAATTGACTATAGTTTTAATCAGACATTTTCCAATCCTGTGATACGTTCAGATTTTCAAACAGAATATGGTGCTGGTAATAATAATATTTATGAATACAAAGGGGATAGAAATAACCCAGGAACAAACGAATTTTCACAAGATTCTTGGGGGCCAAAGTTTGATGAAAATTTATATTTACCTCAATTTAGATCTCCTAACATAGATGGTAATCTTGTGCCAATTCCATGGATTGCTCATAAAGATAACGTTGATAATTTCTTAAGAACAGGAATTATCGAAAATCATAATTTGGCTGTTAATTTTGGAGGTGATTTAGGCTACGGTAGAATTTCTTTTAACAAGTCAAACGAAACAGGAATGACACCTTACACAGATGAAGGTAGAACTAATGTAAGCTCTAATCTTCTTGCTAATTTATCTGATAAATGGAAAGCCGAAATGAATGTCAATTATTCAGAATCTAATAGTGATAACAGAGTACCAGGCTGGGGGTCTGGAATTACTCAGAATCTTATGAGGTTGCCTATGAATTATGATATGAAATATATAAATTCAATACCTCATAAAAGACCTGATGGATCACAAGTTATTTTTACAGCTTTTGATAATCCTTATTGGGTGTTAAAAGAAGATTTTAATAGTTATAAACGTCGTAATGTTTTAGGTAGAGTAGGATTGCGTTATACGTATTCAGATTGGTTAGAAGCTAAAGTATCTGTCTCTAAAACTGTGAATAATTCAGAGTATAGGTCGTTTAGTCAAATTGATATGGCATTAACCAACTCAGGTAGCTTTTATGATGATGGTGCATATAGTGTAAGTACAAATACATATACTGAAAATAATTATGATTTTCTTGTTTATGGTAAGGGTGATTTGTCTGAAGATTTAGATCTTTCTTATACTATAGGAGCTAATAAAAGAGAAACATATAGTAATAATTGGAATGCTAATGTTCAAGAATTGGCCACTCCAGGTTTGTCTAACTTAAATAATGGATTGGGTGACAAAGTCGTTAATCAATCTTTTTCAGAAAAAGAAACACAGAGTGTTTTTGGACTTTTATCTTTTGGGTATAAAGATTACTTGTATTTGGATTTGACTGCTCGTAATGACTGGTCTTCAGTTTTACCTAAAGAAAATTGGTCTTATTTCTACCCTTCAGCTTCAGCATCATTTTTATTTACAGAATTGTTAAATACAGACAAAGATTTTCTAAGTTTTGGTAAGGTAAGAGCTAGTTGGGCACAAGTTGGAGGTGACACGGCACCTTATCAATTACAGGGAACTTATAGTTCAGGGGTAGATTGGGATGGTAAACAAACAAATACATATACTTCGGTTTTATCTCCTACTAGTTTAAAGCCTCAACGTTCAAATTCTATAGAATTTGGAACAGAATTAAACTTTTTTCATAACAGACTTAATTTTGATTTAGCATACTATAAAACTAATACTAAAAATCAAATAGTTACTGTTAGTATTCCAAGAACTTCTGGTTACGCAAGAGCAACCATTAATGCTGGAGATGTTCAAAATAAAGGTTTTGAAATTATGATGAATTCGGTTCCTATCAGAACAGATAATTTTGAATGGAATTTTATTGTAAATGCATCTAAAAATGAAAATAAACTTGTTGAGTTAGATGATCAAATTAAATTTATTAGAACAGGATGGGCAAGCCTAGAGGTTAGAGTTACTGAAGGTGAGAATTATGGAGAAATTTATGGGTATAGTTATGTGCTAAATCCAGAGGGTAAAAAAATAATTATGGATGATGGTAGACCTTATCGCTCTCAAGATTATCCGGATATGGATTGGGATCAGTATTTAGGTAATGCTCAACCAGATTGGCTTGGAGGTGTAACCAATGCTTTTAGATATAAAAACTTAAGGTTAAGTGCAACCTTGAGTGCAAGATTTGGAGGTAAGATTTATTCGAAATCAAATGCTGATAATATGAGTAGAGGTTTGTTAAAAGAATCTGTTGGCTTAAATGATAGAGGTGTTGATAAACGTTTGCCAGTTGCACAAGGTGGAGGTGTAAGAGCAGAAGGTGTAGTTGAGGTTAAAGATGCAAATGGTAATGTTACAGGTTACGCAGAAAATGAAAAATACATAGAGGCAGAAAGTTATTACAAATGGACGGCAGGAATACATGAAGCACATTTATTTGATGCTAGTTATGTTAAATTACAAAGCATGTCTTTAAGTTATAGATTGCCTTTAAAAACTTTAAAACCATTAAAGTATGTTCAAGGAGCAACAATTTCTTTAGTTGGGTATAATTTAGCCGTATTAAATAGTCATATTCCAAACTTAGATCCAGAGGTGTCATTGGGTCGTAATAATGCGGGTACTGGTTTAGAAAGTGGAGCTTTACCTGCAGCACGTAGACTAGGGTTTAAAATAAACATTAAATTTTAATTAGATAAAATGAAAAAATATATATATTTATTTATAAGTATTCTTGTTTTCACAGCGTGTACTGATGGATTCGAAGAAATGAACATTGATCCGAATAGGCCTGTTACAGCATCATCTTCATCAATGATGTTAGCAGCCCAAAGAAGTATAACACGTACTTTATTAGATGATAATAACATTTTTACCATGTTAAATTGGGTTCAATATAATGGCTCATTAGGTTATAGAGATCAGACTTATGATTTTGATTGGAATACAGATCAAACCTATAACAATGTTGCACTTACTTTAAACAATTTTGAATTATTAAGAAAGCAAGCTATTGAAGATAATCATGAAAATTATGAAGCTATTGCAATGATTATGAAAGCTTGGGTTTTTGCAAATTTTACAGAGATGAATGGCGATATTCCTTACTCTGAAGCTTTAAAAGGTACAGAGGGAATTTTGTATCCAAAATTTGACAGTCAGGAATCAATCTACAGAGATATTATCTTAAAACTAAAGGAGGCTAATGAGAAAATTAATGTAGATCAGAATGGACCTAAGGTTGATAGTGGCTCAGATTTATATTGTCAAGGAGATATGCTAAAATGGAAAAAATTTGCAAACTCTCTTCGGGCTCGTTTATATCTTAGAATGTCTGAGGTAGATGAAACTACTGCAAAGGAAGGATTAGAGGAAATTTTTCAAAATCCAGATATGTATCCTGTCTTAATGGAGAATGCTGATAATGTAGGTGTGAAATTTATTGGAGAATCATCAAGTTCAAATACAAATGTTTTTGTACAACAAACAAATAGTGGTACTCTCCGTTCAGTAAGTTCAACAATAGTTGAAATGTTATGTGAAAATAATGATCCTAGAAGAACCATTTTACTAAATGCAACACAACAATCTATAGATTCTGTTAATGCAGGTAAATGGTCAGAATATGAGTATGTAGGAGCTCCTCCTGCTGTTAAAAGTCCATTTAACTCGTTTGAAATTAAGAAAGTGTCTACTGTAGGAGATGATATTGCATTAGATTATCATAGACCTGTAGATGTTATTACTTACGCCGAAGTGCTTTTTATTAGAGCAGAGGCAGCTGCTAAAGGATTTAACGTAGAAGGTAATGCAAGTGATTTTTACTATCAAGGTATAGAAGCTTCTATGAAAAAATGGGGTGTTAGTGATCAGAGTTTAATAGATCAATATCTTTCAGAACCATTTGTAATCTTTGATGCTAATACTGGTGTTGAACAAATTATTAATCAACGTTACATAGATCAATTTCATCAAGCACTAAACACCTTTGCTATGATTAGAAGATCAGGTTATCCGAAACTTAAATTTGTAAGTATAGGTTTTGCTAATGAAAATGGTTACCCTGATAGAGTGCCATATGCATTTAATATGAGAGGTAACCCAAATTATAGGGATGTTGAATCACAAGTTGTAAAAAATCTTTGGGGTAAAATGTGGTTTGCTAAAGAAACTACAGTAAATCTAGAGCAAGTATATCAAGATCCTATTGTGTATAAATTTAGTGATAATTAAATATTAAAAATATGAAAACAATAATAATTAAATTTTTATTAGTAGGCTTGCTAATACTAGTAGTTGCATGTGATCAATATGAAGATTATAATGTAGATGTAAATAATCCAACAGCAATTGTTGATATAGCTAGTCAGGATGGCTATAATGTTAAATTTTCCAATGATTCTAAAGATGCTAAAAGTTATTTGTGGGACTTTGGAGATGGTGCTACAAGTACTGAAAAAAATCCAGATTATACTTATGAGATACCTGGAGAATGGACTGTACATTTTTCGGCCTTTTCAGATGGTTATTTTAAAGCTTCAATTGATTCTTTAAGTTTATTTATTGAAGGTACAACAGGAGAAGCGAGTAATTTTGTAGGTGAGTATACTGGAACTGTAGTAGGCTCTGATGGAAGTGCAAAAACTGAATTTACAACTACAACAACCTTAGTGAATGGAGAGAATGCCGTTATGTTCGGAAATCTGTTAAAATCTAATAGAACCTTATATGAAAGTTGGGGATATAATACCTTTGATGGTACTGATGATTATGCCAAAATTGTATTCAAAGAAAATGGTGTAATTGACATTCCTTTACAGTATATGTATGTAATCGATGGTTACGGATATCACGATTCGGTCTATATTCGTGGAAGAGGAAGGTATAATGCAGATACAGGATCGTTGGCCTTAGAGTATATTGAACTATTTGAAGGTGATGGGTTGGATTGGGATGGAACTACAATAACTGAAAAAGTTCTAATTGCAAGAAAAAATTAGTTAACTATTATCTCAGATTTTTAGTGTAAAATTTTGATAATGATAACAATAATTAAAAATAGCACAAGAAAATTTTCTTGTGCTGTTTTTATAATTTAATATTTACATGAAAGTTAATAAACGCCTTTTAGTTTTAGTAATTGCGGTAGGTTTTGTATTTATGAACCTCTTCGCACAAGAGAAAATTTCCATAGTACCATATCCTAAAGAAGTTAAAATTGATAATGGATATTTAAAATTAAGTAATGGATTTAAAATAGGCTATGGTAACCAAGAGTTAGCCCCAATAGCAGAATTGATAAGTTCTGATTTTTATACTTTATATAAAACTACTTCAAAAGTAAAAAAAGGTAAGCGTAAAATTCAATTAGACTATGATACAAGTCTTAAAGAAGAGGAGTATACCTTAATTATTGATAAAAAAAGTATTTTAATAAAAGGTGGCAGTTATAGGGCTGTTGCTATGGGAGCGACTTCTTTACTTCAATTAGGTAAACAACAAGGTGCAGAAGTTCATTTTCCTCTTCTTAAAATTAAAGATTTTCCCAATTCTTCTTATCGAGGTTTTATGTTAGATGTTGCTAGGCAATGGCATAATATAGAAACGGTAAAACAAGTTGTTGATCTTTGTAGATGGTATAAAATTAAATTTATGCAGTTTCATTTAACTGATGATCAGTCCTTTACTTTTCCTTCTACAGCTTATCCAAATCTGGCAAGTCCTAACCGACATTATACATTAGACGAATTGAAGGATTTAGTAGATTATGCTGAAACGAGAGGTGTAACAATTATCCCTGAGTTTGATGCTCCAGGTCATACTCAAGCTATGCGAAGAGCCATGCCTGAGTTATTTGGAGATTCTAGATTAGGTGTAATTAATATGGCTGATGAGCGTGTTTACAAGGCTATGGAAACCATAATGGAAGAGATGATGGAGGTATTTCATACTTCTCCTTATTTTCACATTGGTGCTGATGAGGCATGGTTAGGTGAATTTCAAAAGAGAGAACAAACCAAAGCTTACATTCAAAAAAGAGGGTTTGATAATGCTCATGATATCTATTTAGATTTTATGGTGAGAATGCACTCTATTGTGAAGAAGAATAATAAGAAAACCTTAATTTGGGAAAGTTTTGCTGGAGATGGTAGTCGAAAAGTCAAAATTCCAAAAGATATTATTGTTTTTGCATGGGAAACGGCTTATCAACGTCCAGAAAGTTTACTAAAAAACGGTTATACAATAATTAATGCTTCTTGGAAACCAACATATGTAACACCAGGATTTAGATGGAATCCTGATTATATTTATAAATGGAATCTACATCGATGGGAAAACCATTGGAATGCAACTCCAGCATATCACAATCCTATTCAACTCGAGAATAATGAGCCTATATTAGGAGGACAAATGTGCTCCTGGGAAATGAGTGAAGAACAACAAATTCCAAGTATACATCAACGTGTTCCGGCAATAAGTGAGGTGTTATGGAATGGAAATAATAA
Organism: Aureibaculum marinum; assembly: GCF_003813905.1. Classification (GTDB taxonomy): domain Bacteria; phylum Bacteroidota; class Bacteroidia; order Flavobacteriales; family Flavobacteriaceae; genus Aureibaculum; species Aureibaculum marinum. The sequence continues at coordinate 191,112 of NZ_RPFJ01000002.1, read as the reverse complement.
ACAAGAATATGCAGCATATCGTAAACGATATTTACAAACCGATAATAAGTTTAATCAATTAATTTTTCCTGTATCTATAAAAAAAGAAGGGTTTACGGAACCAGATTATGAGGGTATCTATTACAATAGAGAGAATAAGTTTGGAGATGTGGCTTCGCTTACATTTACTCCGAGTTTACCTAACACAAAAATTACATATACTACTGATGGTACAATGCCAACAGAAGATTCAGAACTGTTACCTTCAACATTACAAATTGACAAAGATTTTAAAGCTAAACTAGGGGTGTTTGATAAATATGGAAATAGAATAGGATATAAGTTAGTGAATTATCAATTAAGTCCTATTGTTCCTAAAGTTAATGGAAATACGTTAGCATTAAGAGATACGGTTATTACTAGACCAAATATAGAGTTTATTGGCGATGCAACACTTACTTTTGAGTTACTTAAAAATGGTGCAGAGATTAGATATACTCTTGACGGTACTAAACCTACTTTGTCATCAAAATTGTATAATAAAACAATTATTATTGATAAACCTCAAGTTGTAAAAGCTATTTGTTTTTATAAGAATGAGCCAGTAGGGTTAATGTATGAAGCTCGATTTATAAAAAAAGATTTTGAGAAAAATATAACTACAGGTAAAAAAGTCACTTCTCCAGAGAATAAAAATAGTCCTATTTATGGAATGAACAAAGCTGTAGATGGTTTTGTGGATAAAGATGCTTTTTGGGATTCTCAAGGAGGTCCTGCAGGAATAATTGTTGATTTAGAAAAACCAACTCCTCTACAAAAAATAGAGTTGTTTACTTATTGGGATGGTCATCGATATTATCAATATAATATTGAATTGTCACTTGACGGTAAAAATTGGACAAAAGTTGTAGACCAATCTGCAAATACAGAAAAGGCTACTGAACGTGGATATATTAATGAATTCACTGAACAAAAAGCAAGATATATTAGAGTAAACATGTTGTTTAACAGTGCCAATCCCTCAATGCATATAGTTGAATTAAGGGCTTATTAAAAATTGTAAATGATGAAGAATATTATATACCTGACATTGTTATATTTTTATATATATACATCCATCAGTTATGGGCAAACTCCTGTTGATTATGTAGATCCTTTTATTGGTACGCATGACTCACGCCCATTATTATTCCCTGGGGCAACTTTACCCTTTGGAATGGTCAAGATTAGTCCCGATAACCAAAAATCAAATTGGAAAGCTGGTCATGATTATGCTATAAAAAATATTGCAGGGTTTAATTTTGTTCATGACTATCATCTAACGTCATTTTATGTATTACCAGTAACAGGTGAAATTCAAACAGAACCGGGTACAGAAGATCATCCTGAGCTAGGGTATCGTTCTAAAATTTCTAATGATAGAGAGTCAGCAAGTCCTGGATATTATTCTGTTTACTTACAAGATTATGATGTTACTGCTGAGTTGTCAGCTACTACAAGGGTTGGCGTGCAACGCTATACATTTCCTGCTTCTGAATCTGCAGTAATGTTTGATTTTCAGATTCCTTACGAAGATCCAGGCGAAGTGTTAGAGGTAAAGGTAAATAAGGTTAGTGATACCGAAATTGAAGGGTATATTAAGGTTATGGATAAACAGAATAATGGGGTAACCATTATGCTTCAAAATGACTATTACCTTTATTTTGTAACAAGAACAGACACTCCTTTTAATAGTCTTGGAGGATGGCAAGATGAAACTAAAATTGAAGATGTAAACCAAATTAGTGGCTCAGGAAATGTAGGTTGTTATTTGCGATATAAGACAACTGAAGGTCAACAAATAAACGTGCATACAGCTTTGTCAATGGTTAGTGTTGATCAAGCTCGTTTAAACTTAGATACCGAAACTAAAGTAAATGGTTTTAATTTCGATAAGTACAAAAAAGATGCCCGAAAAGTTTGGAATAATTTATTAGGGGCTATAGAAATAAAAGATGATAATGAGAAAAATAAAACGAAATTCTATACCAATTTATACCGTACCTATTGTGCTAAAACAATTTGGAGTGATGTAAATGGACTATGGGTAGATATGAACGAAGAAATAGTCCAAGGTAGACCAGGACTTAATGTTTATGGAGCTGATGCCTTCTGGGGTATGAAATGGAATTTAAATGGACTTTGGTCACTAGTAACACCTTCTATAACAAATTCATGGGTAAATTCTTTATTAGAAATATATAAAAGAGGAGGTTGGCTACCAAAAGGTCCAAATGCTGGAGAATATTCTGCTATTATGACTTCTTCACCTGCAGTGTCATTTATTGTAGCTGCTTATATGCAAGGCATACGTGATTATGATATCGATTTGGCGTATGAAGCTATTGTTAAAATTATGAAAACCCCTGGTAGAGTTCATAAAAGCGGAGGTTTTGTAGGTAATCGTTGGTTAAAATCATATATGGATTTTGGTTATGTAGCTAGTGAGAACGGCCCTGCTTCTAATACAATGGAACTTGCTTTTCAAGATTGGTGCGTAGCACAAATGGCGAAAGATTTAGGAAAAATGGAAGATTATGCTTATTTCTTAAAAAGATCATCTAGTTATAAAAATCACTTAGATCAAAAGGAAACCTATGCAAGGATAAAAAGCTCTGCGGGAAATTGGATAGAACCTAACAATCCATTTTCTTCTAAAGGTTTTATAGAGGGTAATGGGTGGCAATATACTTTCTACGCCCCACATGATGTTCAAGCCATAATAAATTTTTTAGGGCGAGATAATTTTTTAGAGCGTTTAAACTGGGGATTTACCAATTCAAAAAAGTCAAAATTTAATGCTACAGGAGATCGTTATGCACATTTTCCTATTAATCATGGAAACCAACCAAATATGCAGGCGGCATTTTTATTTAATTATGCTGGTGAACCATGGCAGACCCAACATTGGGTACGTGAAATTTTAAATATTTATTATGGTGATACGCCGGAAGATGGATGGCCAGGTGATGAAGATCAAGGACAAATGGGGGCTTGGTTTGTAATGAGTTCTTTAGGTTTATTTCAGATGCAAGGTGGTTGTGGAGAAAATCCAATTTTTGATCTTACAGCACCACTCTTTAAAAAAGCTATAGTGACCTTAGAAAATGGAAAAAAATTAAAGATTGTAGCAAAAAATAATAGTGATGAGAATATTTATATCCAATCAGCTAAATTAAATGGAAAGCCATTGAACAAATCCTGGATTTATGTTTCAGATATAAATAAAGGAGGTACTTTAGAATATATAATGGGAGCAAAGCCAAACAAAAAATGGGGTACAGAAGAATTGCCTCCATCAATGTCAAAAGAAGGGGAGTGGTATAATGAAAATGACCAAGGTTTTGTTATTAGTGCTAATGGGTTATATGATTACGAAAAAAAGAACTTTATGGATACTATCGAGGTTCAAATAAAAACAAGTATTAAAGATGGGATTATTCGTTATACTACTAATGGAACTAAGCCAACATCAAGTTCAAAAATATATAAAAAACCACTTCAATTTAACAAGACCGTTACTGTTAACGCTTTTGTTTTTAACCATAAAGGCGAAGTTGTAAGTAAACTCAGAAAAGCCAAATTTGAAAAAATAAATTATGAAGAAAATCTAACTTTTAAACAACCAACTAAAGCTTCTATTTCTAATAAGGGTTTTGAGCCTTCAAATGCGGTTGATGGTTTTGTAGATCGAGATAAATTTTGGGATGCATCACCATACCCTCAACAATGGCAAGTTGAATTGGCTGAAGTTACTGAAATAAGAAAAGTACACTTGTTTACTTATTGGGATGGTTATAGAGGATATAAATATACCATTGAAGCTTCTGAAAATGGCTTAGATTGGGTAACTGTAGTTGATGCTTCAAAGAATATTGTAAAAGCAACAGAAAAAGGTTATGAGCACGATATTAAACCTACCAAAGCGAAATATTTTCGTGTAAATATGTTAAAAAATAACGCAAATATAGGTGTACATATAGTAGAGTTTAGAGTGTACAAATAGATTATTTTGTTTCGTCTGACTTTTTGTATTCTTTTGGAGAACAACCAAAATTTTCTTTAAAACACCTAGAAAAGTAGCTTGCTTCATTAAACCCGGAGAGAAATGCAACTTCTGTTATTTGAAACTTATCATTGTCTAAAAGCTGTGCAGCATACTTTAACCGAATTGCTTTAATAAAATTGTTAGGTGTGAGACCGGTTAAAGCTTTTACTTTTCTAAAGAGTTGTGCTCTACTTACTCCTATTTCAGTGGCTAACATTTCTAGTGTTAGTTGCTGGTTTTGGATGTTTTTTTCGATTAATTTCTTTAATTTTAAAATAAGTTTTTCGTCTATTGAAGTTACAGTTATTTTAGAAGGTTCTAAAATCTTTTCATTTTGAAAAGTTAACCGCAATTTTTCGCGATTTTTTATTATGCTTTTTAATTTAGCAAGTAAAATGTCGCGATTAAATGGTTTAGTAATGTAATCATCTGCACCAGAATTAATTCCTTCAATGATTTGATTGTCAAGCGTTTTTGCGGTTAGTAATATAACGGGAATATGACTGGTTTCAAAGTTTTCTTTAATTTTTTTACACATAGTTACTCCATCAATTTCTGGCATAACTACATCACTAATAACGATATCTGGAATTTCATCTTTAATTAAATCTAATCCTTCTAATCCATTATTGGCTAAATAAACATTGTAGTGTGTTTCTAATATATTTTTAAGATACATTCTAAGTTCATCATTATCTTCAACAATGGCAATAGAATATTGTTTCTTTTTTAAAATTTCTTGATTTTGTTCTGGTAGTTGTAAGACAATTTCATTGTTGTATTGTATTGGAGGTACTTTTACATCTACCTTATTTGTTAATTTACTTTCTTTAAATAAATCGTCATTTTTTGGAAGTATTATTACAAAGCTAGTCCCCTTATTTTTTTTACTTTTAATAAAAATTGAACCAAAATGCATTTCTGTAAATTGCTTTACCATATATAGTCCAATTCCTGTACCTGAATCTACGCCATCATCTTGGTAAAATCTAGTAAAGATGTTTTCTAAGTTTTTGTCCGAAATACCAACGCCATTATCTTTAACTTTTATACAAATATGATTGTTAAAGTTCTTTACTGATTTTTCTCCAGTTATATATTTGTAGTTTTTTAATGTGAATGATTTACAATACATATCTACCTCCTTTACAGAAACCTTTACTTTACCATTATCTTTTACAGCTTTGAACGCATTGGATAGTAGATTATATACTATTTTTTCAATACTGTCAGAATCGTAAAACATGGTAACTGGTTTTGTAGAAATGTCAATCTGATAGTTAACGTTTTTTAATTTAGAGTGATGGATAAAAGATGAGCATATTGTTGAAATGGTGCCGTTTATATTACCTTTGGCAATTCGTAAACTAAGTTTTCCGTATTCAAATTTTCTAAAATCCATAATCTGATCTATAAGTCTGCTTAATCGATCAACATTACTTTTAATAATATCAAATAAAACTTTATTCTTTTTATAGAAATCTTTTTGATTCATTAAACTATTAAAAGGATCTATAATAAGTGATAAAGGAGTGCGAAATTCATGAGACAAATTGGTAAAAAATACTAATTTAGATTCGTAAACTTCTTGCAACTTTTTACTTTCAAACTCTTTAATTTTCAGGTTGTTTAAGTTGTCTCTATTTTTTAAAATTATATAAATAAATGAGGCAATTATTCCAAATGAAATAAGATACCACAATAACAGCATCCACCATGTTTTATACCATTGAGGAAGAACTTCAATATCAAATGTTAATACATTTGAATTCCAAACGCCATCATTGTTGGTTCCCATTAGTTGAAACGTATAATTTCCTTTTGGTAAATTAGCGTAGTTAATTGACCTTCTATGTCCTAATTGAATCCAATCTTCATCTAAACCAATTAATTTACATTTATAATTATTATTTGAAGCATAGGGTAAATGCAAGGATGCAAATTCTAATTCTATGTTATTATTGGTTGCTTCTAGCTTTATTTTTTTTGCATAAGAGATATCAGTAGTTAATAATTCTGGATGTTTTTTAGTATTTATAACTTCTCCATTGATGGTTAGTTTAGTTAAAACCAGATTAGGCTCAAATTCACTTTTTTTCAATGTGTTTCCTTTAGTTAAAATATTAACACCATTGGCTCCTCCAAAGTAAAAATCATTTTTTGCATTTTTAAAAACACTATTTCCATTGAATTCCAATGATTGTAAACCATCTTTTAATTTGTAATTTTTTTCAATATTATTTTTAAAACTATATGAAATCAATCCTTTATTTGTACTTGCCCAAAGCAAATCATTTAAATTATCATAGAGCAGCCCATACACATAATTAGATTGTAAAGTGTAATTGTTAGTAGATTGTGATTTATTAAAGAAAGGATAAAGTAGTTGTTCTTCAGAATTAATTTTACATAAACCAAAATTAGTACCAACCATTAATCCGTGGTTTGTTTCAACTATAGAATAGGTTTCATAATTTTCATAGAATTTTTTATATGAAGGAGCAATTTCTATTGTATTAAATTTAATAGAATTTATATCTTCGGTATTAGAGAAAACTTTATTTTTATATTGATTTGGATTTATGTAGACTATTAATCCATTTAGTGTACCAAACCAAATTCTATTTTTTTTGTCAATATGCATAGTATAAATTGACAAATTATTCAGGTTATCACGTGTGAATGTTAGATTAATTTTGTGAAGTTGGCCTTTTACTGAGTAAAAATATAGACCATCTTCAGTACTAATCCATTTATTTTCTTCAGAGTCTTCAATTATACCATAAATGTATTCTTCTGGTAATAAATCTGCCTTACGGTTTTTAAATTCGGTAGCAATTTTATTTAAATTTGAGTAGCCATTATTTATAATATAAATTCCTTTTTTTGTTCCTATCCAAATATTTTTTTTTCGATCTTGAAATATTGCTTTTATATGATCTAAAGGATGATTAAGAGCTGTTGTTATATTGTATTGTTCTTTACCATTTTTACCAAGTAGAAATAAACCTTTTCCTCTGGTTCCAATCCATAAATTTTGTTGATCATCTTCTAAAATAGAATGTACATTTAAAATTTCTGTTCGACCTTTAGTTGTTTGAATATTATTTATAAGATTAAATTTGTTTTTTTGAGTATCAATAATATTTATTCCAGCATCAGTACCTATTACAATCATACCTGATTTATCGGTATTTAAAGACCTTATAAAATCATTTTTAAGTACATTTTTGTTGTTCATTTCATGTTTGAAATTGTACCATTTTTCTGATGATTTTTCATATAAGTATAGTCCATTACCATCTGTTCCTATGAATATATTCTCGTTAATGTCTTCTAAAAAAACGGTCGCTTTTTGTAATATTGGCCAGTTTTTATAAAGAGTTGAAATAGGGGAAGCGTAAAGTTTTGAGTTATCTTTAGGAGATTGTAGATTAAGATCAATAAAATAAGTCTCTTTCTCTGAAGCGAAAAAAAGATTGTTTGATTTAGTTAAGTATATAGTTTTTGGATTAATTGTTTTTTGTTGCTCTTTTTCTATAAATGCAATTTTTTTTGCACGTGTATGTTCATTTTCAAGGAAGAAAACGCCTTCAGATGATAGTATTATTGATCCTTGTGATATCTTTACTATTTGATTAATTTTAATTTTATGACTTAAGGAGTAACCTTCAAAAATAAGCTTGGAAACTTTAAATGTGTTTTTTTTTTGTTTTGATAATACCAATGAATTTATGTCGGTGCCAATAATTAGTTTCTTATCTGAAAGAGGAAGTATACAAGTTATATTATTACTGTAATTTGGGTTAAAATCAGAAGGGAAAAGATAACTAAACTCTTGCTTTACATGATTGAAAAAATTTAAACCATTTTTAGTTCCAATTAAAAGAGTGTCATTTATGGTTTTTATATCTGTTACCCAAGGGTTGCTGAGGCCTGTTTGATCATGAAAAGAAGTGTTGAAGATTTCATAGTCATATCCATTGTATTTGTATAAGCCATCCATTTTTCCAAACCATAAAAAGCCGTTCTTGTCTGTAGTAATTGCAGAAACTACATTTTGTGTTATGGCTGTTTCGTTTGGGAGTGTGCCAATTTTATAATCTGCATTTTGGGCTATTGAAAGAGGCGAATACCATAAAGATGTTAATATGAAAATAGACCTAAATATCTCCAATTTATATTTTGGAAATATTGATTTGAAAAATATTTTAAATTCGTTTAAGTCCATTAGTTTTCTAATTGTGCGGTTTAAAAATATTGATTTCAAAATCAAATGTCGTCTAATCAATAATCAAAACTTAAGTAATCATTTGTATCGAATAGTTTTTTATGATGAAAAATAGATAAAACAATTGATGTTATTGGGGTGTTCTTGCTTATTTATTATGATTAATGTAATTAAGAAATTAATAAAAGGTTTATCATTTATAAATATTAGAATTTAAATTTAGTTGTTAAAATTAACATTGATTGTTTTTCCTTCTTTAATCTTTTTCTTTAAAAAAATTGATTTATCACTTTTTAAAATTTTAATAACTAAGTTTTGGTTAACACGTTTTACTTCAATACTAAAATCTTCTCCAAAGGCTTTGATGCGATTTAAACTCATTTCGTTCCATTCTTTTGGTAATCTAGGTGTAAATTTAAATGATTTTAAGCCCGTAGGAATAATCCCAAACATTCCTTCTGTAATAACACGACAGTACAATCCACTTTCTGCTGATAAATGAGCCATGTTTCCTTCAGGAAAGGCTTCAACAACGTAAGGCACTCTATCTCCTAAGAGTCGTTTTTCAGAAAAGTTTTTGAGCTTTTCTAAAGACGGTTCTGTGGCTCCAGCCAAAAATGTTCCTCGCAGAGCATATAATGTTGCTCTATCCCAAAATATTTTTGAAATGTCTAAATTTTCATCGTTATTTTCTACATGCAAGCCATTTTCAGACCAAAGTTTTTCAAAAAGGGCTTTAATTGTGTCATCTTTTCTAGTGTTAATACCAACTACCAAAGGTAAACAAATCCAATGACGAAGATAGCGATGTTCTTTGTAATATTTATATGTGTTTAACCCATCTATTTTAAACCCAAAATAGTTTTCAATATTAGCATAAAGTTTTTGAGCTTGCCTTTTGTATTTGTTCAATTCTCGATTTGATTTTCCTAATGATTTACCAAGGTCGTATGCCAAATTTAAAGCTCCATAATACAAACTAGAAGTGGATAGATTGGCATTACCTGTACTTATTCTTCCTTCCATTTCATCAGATTCTGATGCTACTACACCTTCTGAATTTAGTTGTCTACGATTATATTCTAAACACCAAGTAATAAGTTTCCAAAGTGATTCAGCCTTGTTTTTATCACCAGAGGCTAATGCGAATTGGGCGGCGCCATAAGCGATCATTGCAGCGTCACCTCTATCTAAAGGGTTTATAGGAGCATCTCCTTCCATTTCAAAGGAGTATCGGATGTTTTTGAAATTTTCAGGTATGGCTTTTGTATACACTTCAAACATATTCATGGCAGCGTCATTACCTGTTTTATATCCTAAATAGGGAAAAAACGGATTAATGTATTCTGCTTGGTCGTTTGCCCAAAAACCAACGTAATAACGTCCTCCGCCTGGTGAATGGATTAAACCAAGTTTGGATTCAAAAATACTCTCGGAACCTCTTATTTTTGAGAACTCAAACAAGGTGTTTATTGTCTTGTTTGGTGTTTCCAAAATTAGACTGCTTTTCATCTTGTTTAAAAAGTCTAATCTTTCTTGGTAAAATTCATTTTCTTGTATATTTGGATGTTTTTCATTGTTTAATGTAGCAGAAATTCCAATAGAAAAAGAATATGTTTCACCAGGAGTAATAGTTATTTTATTCTTTAAGTTTGTGCTTACACGTGTTTCGTAATTCCCTTTAACTCCTTTTACTTTTTTTAAAATTGAAGTTGAATTTCCATAAAGGATTACTGGTGTATTTGTAATATTTTTAAACGTCCATTGCTCAACAAATAGTCGTTCAGACATGGACGGAAAAAAACTTCGTTCTAACGTAATGCCTTCAACAGCTTCATGTTTAAACGTTAGAATTCCGTTGATATTAACTGTTAAAACTTTACCAGGAGTATAAACTTTTTTATTGATTGTTAAATTAGGAAGTATAGCATCAGAGTAGTTTTCTGTTAAATATGCACGGTATTGTTTCCAATCTGGGTCATTGGTTTTTAAATACGTTCTAAGTTGTGGAAAAAATACTTCTCTTTCAATCTTAAGTTGTTTGTTTTTATCTATTTCATAAGTTATAATTCCTGCTACTCTTTTACCTGCCATTTCTATATTATCTGCGTATTCATCATTGTAAGGCTTAGACAAATCGAGAGTAATTTTATTGGGCTCAGTAACACTCCAATGGTTTTGTGCAGTTAAAGAAACTGAAAACAAACAGACTAAAAAAAATAAAATGGTATAACGCATATTTTTTAATGTTTAATTTATATCTAATAACATCCAATCGTCATTAACAACTCCGTTTAAGATGTTTTCAACACATAGGTTCCAACTTATAAATCCAACAATTTTACCTTTTTCATCAACATAATCATCACTTGGTGCTAAAGGAGCTCCTGTATCTGCATGATAATTTTCATGCATGGTGTCAAATTTGTTGATATCATCAATAAGTAAATTACCCATAGTTTTACCTAACCATGCCAATTCATTATCGAAACCATATTTTTTTAAACCAATAGAGTAAATGTAATTTGCTATTGGCCAAACAGGACCTTGCCAGTTAGAAAAAGGCACTATAATATTTTTATTATTATAATCTGGATCTTTAGCAGACAAAGTTCTGTATCCAAACTTTGCTTTCATATGACCTGGGTTGATTAAGTATTTTTCTATCATTTTTTTACCATCTTCTTCAGAGGCTAAGCCAGCCGATAAAGGTATAAAAGAAGAATAACTTATTCGTTTATAAAATTCTCTAGTTTCTCTATCTACAGTATAGTATATATTATCTTCATCAGACCATAAATAGGTATTAATAGCTTCTTTTAATTTATTAGCTTTTTCAGTGTAAAGCTTAACATCGTCGTTTTTTCCTAATTTTTTTGCAATAGCAGCCTGTGCTAGATATTCTTTATACTGCCAAGTACTTGCATCAGGTGCTAAATAAGAGCGTTTGTCTTCTTGGAAATAGTTTAATGCAACATTATTATCAGCTCCACTTTGCATAGCAATATCCCAAAAGAATAATCCAGTGATACTATCTTGTTGTGTTTTTTCTCTATAACTTAATACATGTTTTATTTTATCATATTCTGGTCTAATCCATTCAAAATTGTCTAATTTTTCTGAGGCTAAGTAAACTCCTTGGGAAAGAAAAGGCTTCATTGCAAATTTACCAAATATAGGTCGAGGTCCTTTTGTTGTTGCACATCCTGAAACATACCCCTCAGCGTCAATACCTAAAATAAGATTTTTGGCCCAATACTTTAAATATTCAGGTTTGCCTTTGCTTACAAAATAATTTCCCATAAAAAATCCGTCCCAATCCCACATTTGTTTATAAAATCCAGCTGGTATTAAATAGGGATATTCTAAATACCCTTCGGCAGGTTGTATTACACGTGGACTTAAAGTACTGAATTTTGTTTTTAATTCAGTGTATATGTTTTTTAAATCTTCTTCTTCTATTTCTACTGTAGATGTAGTTGTGTTCATATTAATTTTATTTCTATTGTCTACTTCTTTTTTAACGCAACTTGCGTAAAGTATAATTATAAAAAATACAGATAAGGATTTATTCATTTTTGCTGTTTTTAGAACGGTTTAGTTTATATTTTTCTTCAATATTTTCAATTCTTTTTTTGTCTACTGGAAATTTCCAACGCTTAAATAATGGTGTTAAATCTACCTTAGTATGTTTGTTTAATATAGCTACCATTAGATTGATTTTGTCTTCTGTGTTTTTTGGAGGTTTAAATCCCTTAGCAGTTAAATCTCGATAACTGCGATAAAATTCTTTAAAAACATCCCAACCATACATTATTTGAATACGTTGAAATAGCGAATGAATTTCGTCTGAAGCCATAGACTCCCAAGATCTAGAAGGGTCAGATAGGTAAGCATCTCCAAAGAATAAAAATGATTTTTCAGTAAACTCTTTTCCTCTTAATTTTTTACCTCGTTGTTGTATAGGGAAGTCGGTGACATTAATTGTTTGTGGAATTCTGAATGATTGTTCTGGCATTGTTTCAATAATGTAAGATAACTTGAAGTTTGCCTGAAATTCCGTGAATGGACCGTTAATATTATACCATTGGCCTATGCCATCATCAAAATCATGGCCCATTTCGTGAATCCAACCAAAGGGGAAAATACCATCGTCAAATTCTTCTATAGCTTTTTTAACAAATTTTGTGTTTAATATAATTTCTTGACCAGCATAAGCGAAATAAGGATTTTCTGGACTTTCCTTAAACACTATTGTTTTTCCATTGTAAGGTTTTCCTCCTACTAACTCTTCCATGGCTACATAAGATTGATTTAACCATACCATGGCACGGTCAATAGTTTTAAAATTAGTATATCTTGATTTCATCAATGAAAGAGCTACATCTCCGCTTTTTATAAGTTTTGATTCTTCAGGAAGATAGGCTGCAGGTATGGTTAATTTAAATTTAAATTCTTTTTGCTTGCCCTTAATGTTAGCAATAAATTTTCCTTTTTTAAAGGGAGACTTTTTTCCAAATTCATCTACTACTTTTTGAGATAAATGACTTACTTCATTAAATTTCCATTTTTCTCCAGGTGCAAGCACTTTGGTTACATCTCTAAATTTACCTTCTTTTTGATTTGCCCAGTGCATTTCCCACTTTGAAAGATACAGGGTGTCTTTTTTTGAAGTGTTTTGCAAAGCTATAGTATAGCTTCCCCAACCATTTGGCATCCATCCGTCTTTTTGATTGCAGGTAGCATCAATATTTAATTGAGCATTTGATATCTCAATGAACATTAATAGTAGGGATAGGGAATATATTATTTTTTGATGGTATTTATTTTGCGTCATATTAGAGTATGATTAATTTTTTTTAAATTGATTAATGACCGATTGCAAGTCCTTTACAATATCAGGATGATCTGCTGCAATATTTTTACTTTCAGTGATATCTTTGTCAATGTTAAATAGTTCTATTGTAGTAGAATCAGTCTTTTTATCAGTTATTGTAATTAATTTATAAGAACCTTTTCTAGCAGCTCTACGTTTAAGATTTGTATCAAATTCCCAATATAAGTAGTCGTGTTTTTTTTGTGCTTTATTGTCTGCTATTAACGTGGGTAAATATGAAATGCCATCACTAGAAGAAGGTAATGGTACACCAGCAAGTTCACTGGCAGTAGCCATAAAATCCCAAAATGTAGCAACTGTATTTGTAGTAGTATTTTGTTTAATTTTATTTGGCCATCTTGCAATAAATGGAATTCGAATACCACCTTCGTATAAATCTCGTTTCATTCCTTTTAAAACGCCGTTGCTATTAAAAAAAGATAATTTCCAACCACCTTCTTGATGAGGTCCGTTGTCAGATGTGAAGATTACTAACGTATTTTCGTCTAGGCCTTTGTCTTTTAGTTTAGTCATTATTTGACCTACATAAGAGTCTAGGCGACTAATCATTGCAGCACCTGCTTTTTTAGCTTCTGGCCAATTCTTGTCTGCATAATCTCCCAAATCAGGTACTTCCATTCCGTGTTGTTTAATTAACCAACTCTCGTTATCTCCGTGAGGTATGGTATATGGTAAATAGAGAAAAAATGGTTTACTACCTTGTTCATCTAAATAAGTAAGAGCTTTATCTGTAAAAATGTCATTAGAGTATTCAATTTTTTTTGTGGCTGCATTACCAATTCCAACAGCATAGTGAGTGGAATCTTTTATGTAAATAACTTCATTTTTTAATGAGATTTTTTTTCCGTTTTCCATTAGATAATCAGGATAATAATTATGAGCTCTGATTTGGTCGTAGTATCCAAAAGAATAGTCAAATCCTTTATCATTAGCATAACCTGTAGTTCCAACATTTCCCAATCCCCATTTTCCAATTATGGCCGTGCTATATCCTGCAGATTTAAGTACTTCTGCTACGGTAATATCATTTTTCTTTATTGGTTTCTCCATTGATTTTATAGTAGTATTACCAATGTGCTGACCAGTCATAAGACTGTTTCTTGATGGAGCACAAACCGTGGAGCCAGCGTAATGTTGAGTAAAAAGTAATCCTTCAGAGGCCAACTTATCAATATTTGGTGTTTCAATAGAGTCTTGACCATAACATCCTAAATCTCCATAACCTAAGTCGTCTGCCATTATGTAAATTATGTTAGGCTTGCTACCTTTTACCTCTTCGTATAAAGTTTGTTTTTCTACACAAGAAGAGAAAAAAAAGAGAAGTATTACGCTTAAATAAAAGATTTTATTAATTGTGTTTATACGCATAATTTTAATTTCTTAATGGATTTACTAGCTGCTCAAATGGTAATATTTCTTCTGATAATTTCGTTTTATAGGTAATGTTCAATTGATTTTGTATTTTCTTATAGAAGTAATCGATTTTGAATTTATGGGATCCTCCTGTTAGATTAACTGTAAATGATTCTGTTTTTTTTCCAAATTCGTTACCTTTAGCTATTAATTTACCGTCTATATATAAATTTGCTAAACCGTCATCTGTTAATACATAGAAAGTATATTCATCTTCTTTTGGTATAGTTAAAGTTCCTGTTAATTGAACAGCGTAAGGGTTGTACAAACCTTCAAATCGTGTTTCGATATGACCAAATTCTTTTACTTTTGCAAAAAGACGACCATTAATCTTTTCTAAACGTTTTGGTGTCATTTTACCTGTTACACCTTTTCTAATCTCTGTTAATTTTGAAAAGTCAGGTATTTTATCCCATCCATTATAATCATTAGGTCTAAATACTTTATAATTATAAAAAGGAGTGATTTTTTGAAAATATTGCTGTTCAGGATATCCAATTTTTTCACCAGAATTATCATATAATTGAACTGTAAGTACTCCGCTTTTTTTGATCTCTATAGGAGAACTATACACATTTGCCTTACTCATATCAGGTATTCCCCAATCGTCATTGTATGCCCAGTGTAAAGTTCCCTCTTGAGAAGTGTTTAGCTTAACTGTAGCAGTGGTTGTAAAAGTAAAATCCTTATCGTTTAGTAATCCTTTTGGTTCAATTGATGCTGGCTTAAATAGTAAGGAGTATAAAGAGTTTGTTTTAGAGTATTTTGTTTTGAATATCTCATAATTTTTGATATTTGTATTGTACCATAGTCGCTCAGATAATACAGGTACTCGCTCTTGTAACACAGGAAGAACATCTTGATAGTTTTGTTCCCAAAATGAAATTTGGGCACCTAATATTGCCTCACTTTTCTCGGTTGTAATGTTTTTAATTTTGTCTTGCCAATGACTCCATTGGTTAACATCCCATTTATAAGCTGTTTCTTGTGAAGGTGCAAAATTCATAGCACCTACCATATACCAAGGAATCCAGGTAGAATTTACAATTTTATACCCATTTTTAAGTAAGTTTTTAGGGTTGTTATAAGTGGTGTTCCATACAATTATAGATATGTCTTTGTCAACTACAACGTTGCCAGCACCTGTATTATGAAACCCTTCCCAAACTATGGTTTTCTTCCCTGTTTCTTTTACCATGGCGTTTAACCTATTAATAAAATGACAAAAAAGTTCGTTAACATTTCCTTTGTTTGCTTCGGTTAGGTTATGCTTTTTAGTGTATTCTTGATAAGTTGGAACTTTCTTTACCTGCTCTAAATAAACTTCATCGCCACCAATATGAATATAAGGACTTGTATAAAAAACTTCAGCTAACGATTTTATAATTTCATTAATTGCAGTGTACGTTTTTTCATTAGCTATGTTGACTACATATAGTTGGTCAGGTTGTTGAGTTTTTTTATTAATATTTCCGAATATTTCAGGATAAGTGTTCCATAATATACTGGAATGACCAGGTAAATCTACTTCTGGTATAATAGTAACACCACGATTTTTTGCATATTCAACAAGGTCATTTAGTTCATCTAATGTATAGTAATTTCTATTTCCATTTTTGTCTACGCTTTTTAATTTAGGATATTTTTCTAAAGGGAAAGTAAACCTTCTATTATCACTTAAATGAAGACTTAGGTAATTAATTTTATAGAACCACAAAAGGTCAATGGTTTCTTTTATGGTTTCTACAGGTTGCCAAAATCTTGCTAAATCTAACATGACAGATCTATAGTTATAATCTGCATAATCTTTAAGTTCCATTTTAGGAAATACAAAGAAATTATCTTCTTTTTCTTGACTGCTTTGAATTAAAGTAGCTACTGCTGTTGCAGCTGTAGCGTAATCTTTTGCAGTTATTTTGATACTCTTATCAATTGAGATTGAATAACTATTTTCTTCTAGATTGGTGTCTAAGGCTATATAAATTAGATTTTTGTCGTGCTTGCCTTGACTTACAGCTATACTTTTATTAGAAATAGTTTTAAGTGAATTAGCAATTAATTCTCCAATAGGAACTAAATCTGTAGATTGTACTTTTATCCCTTTAATGGAAGAGATAGGAATAAAACCTTTATTTAGGTTTATTTCTTTTGGCGATGGAATTAGAGCTAAATCTTTCAAGTCAAAATGATAATTTTCAGCAGATTTAGAGATGGAGTCACAAGAAATTATAACTCCTAATATGAGTAAAATATAAAATTTTTGTAATCTCATTACTTATTGTTTAAAAAAAGATTTATATTCTTTTTGTAGTCTTTTGGCAACTACAATAGGGTTTTCAGTAACTTTTGACGGATAACTATCATTACTTTTGGTCCAGTTGTAATCCATTTCACGTACTTCTTTATCATATTGTTTTGGGTTAAATTCAATGTTTTTAAGTAATGATTGTCTTAAGTGATTTATAAATAATTCCCATCTAGGTTTATAATACCCTGAGAATAACCCATTCCATTGTTTACCTGCATAATCACGTAATCCTCCTTCTGGATAAGGCTGCCATATTGTAATTATTGTTCTTGCATTCCATTCAAAAAAGTCTTGCTCTTCTTTGTTATCACCCCAACTTCTTGCATCTTCCAGCCATTTGCCTAATAGAAAATTTTCGTTTGTTCCAGTAATTGCATCTAAATCGTCAAGCATTTTTAATAGATTAGCAGCAGCTACTTCAAACTTTTCTTTATCTTTCGCTTGATAGGCAACACTTAGGTTATTAATCATTTTGTGAGTTAACCCTGCAATAAGTTCTCGATAGATATTTGTCACATCAAAGTTGTAAGATTCATTGTCTTTTAATGTTTCACTAGCGTTAAGAATTAAATCAGCAGCTTTTGAAAATTCAATCACATCAAAATCCCAAGCAAAAGGAGTTTTTTTGGTAATTTTAAAATCCTTACGAACGTGGCGTTCATCTTCTTTACTACCTTCTTCAAATATCATTAATCTAGGAGTGGTAATTAAAGGAGACCACATGGTTCTTGTTCTATTGTATACTGTTTTACCTAATACTTGCCATGCTTGTTGAGCATCTTTATTTTCTACTCCATATCTTCGAATAGCATAGTTACTAAGCCACTCATCAATATTCACTTTGTCTTGATTCCATGTTTTTTCAAAAATAAAATCTTGTATAATTGAATTGTAGCCTAAGCCTTCTGGTATAACTCCAATTCCTTTTAAGTTATTCTTGATTTCTGAATTATAGGCAAGTTGAAACTGTTTTTGCATGGCTGATAAATCGCCACTCATGTTCACCTTTTGGTCTTCATTACAAATTACGTTCCATATCCAAGGTTGTCCATAAAAAGCATCTGTTTTGTCCCATGTCGGATTCTTTTCACCATACAAATCAAGTACAATTACTTTGTCTTTGGGTATGCCATTTAAAAACGCTCTACCTCGTTCTTTCGTCCAAAAATCTTTTTTAAAGTAGAAAAACCAACCTTGTAAAACCCATACAGCTTCTGGATCTGCTTTAGCCATAGATTCATAAACGTTGTGGCTTACTTGAGCTAAAAATTCAGGGTCTGTTGATGGCGGATTTACTTCTATAAAACAATCGGCATCATAAAGATGGTCTGTGCCATAAAGTTCTGTTTGTTTTTTGATAAAAGCTGTTCCTATAGTTTGAAATAGAGGATCTGTAGGGTCTAAAAAATAGGTACCTTCAACACCAGCCCATTCATCAATTTGAAAAATATTAGCGTTTGGGTATAATTCTTTCAAGGCTTTAGGTACGTGCCCAGTAAACGATTGCAATACAGGTTTCATACCTAAAGCTCTCATTCGATTAAGTATTTTAACTTGTAATTCTTTTCTTTTTTTGATCCAACTATCTGGTAATGGACCTCCCATACCATCAATATTTCCCATCCAGCCCCAAGGTAAATGAGCAGGCCCCACAAAGAATGAACTAATTTGTTCATCGGTCATTCCTAACTCTTTAAACACTTCTACCCATACCGCTTCTTGTCCAATAATTGCTAGTGGCATGTTAACACCTTTAAGAGCCATATAATCAATCATTTGTTCCCATCGTGACCAATCCCACCAAGGCATTGTATAACCGTAAGTACAGTAGTTAAAAAAATAGCGATAATCAAAAGGTGTTTCTATTCTTGTTTTTTCAACAGGTGGTAGTGGATTGGGTAAGTTAATTTGATTGGAATTAAGTGAAATATCTGATTGGCAATAGTTTTTTAAATACCAATCTAGTCCTGAACTTAAGGCTATACCATTATTTCCAGTTATTTTAATTTTATTTCCTAAGCTTTCTATCTCGAAATAATCTTTATTTGAAGAAGAGCTATCAATAGTAAATTCGAAAGAAGTGTAGTTGTTAGGTAAAAGACGTTCAGTTAAAGCAAGTGCTGCTTTAATTGGTTCTGATTTAGAAACATTTTTTTCGCAATTGGTAAGTGAGAATATTATTATAAAAACTATGTAAAGAAATTTATGTTTTGACATTTTCTGTTTTTATTTTAAATATGAATTATATTTTTTGATATTGAACTAAGAGATAAATTTAGATTAAAAACTTTCCATACTAAATTTGATTTTTCTACAAAAATTTTTCATTCAATTAAATTATGAATGGAAAGTCTAAAGCCTAATTCAAATAATTAGTTGCAAACATAACTTGTAGGTAGATTAATAAATGATAATTGTGTATCAAGTTATGGGAAAATAGTATCATTATGTAGCTTTTGACTCAATAAGGAAAGGGTTTTGGTGTTTTACACACTTCTTTAGATTAGAAAAGATATAAGTAATATGTTAAATTAAATATCAAATTTATATCATCTAAATGTCAGTTTTTGTTTTGTGGTTAATTTATATGTTTTTGATACTATTTTATAGGCGTTGCCTTTTGTGAATATGTAATTTTGATAGTAATATTAATAAGGTTTTTATAGATGAAAAATTACTAAAATTCATCTAGACTAAACTAAAAATTGTATAGGTGAAAAATAAGAATTAGATAGTTTTTTATTTTCTCTCTTTATTAAAAAGGTGTTTTTTTTATAGGCCTTGTTATTTGTAAAAATAAAAGATATAGTCTTTAAATTTAAGTTTTGGAAGTCTGAAAGCGATATTCTAAAATAAAATCTACTTATGAGATTAAAATTTATAGTAATTACGATTTTTATAGTTTCGACAACCTCCATTTTTGCTCAGCAAGAGTGGAAGCATGTATTATCTATTAATGATTTATATGAGCATTACCCAGAAGTTATTGAGAAAATGTTCTTTAATTTTAATTTAGATTATCCAGGCCTCGAAAAGGTAAAAGTTGAGTATGAAAAGAATAATGTGGTTGCCGCTTGTCAAAATTTATTAGAGTATTATAAAAATGGAAATACGGCAAGTTACTTAAGAATTAAGCAGCCTATAACAACGAACCAAAGAGAATCACTGGCGGATAGTATTTTACAGAATATTTTTATAATTCAAGGAGTAAAGGGGCAAGTACCAGTTAAAGAAAATGGACATAGAAATTGGAACTATAGAGGTTCTAATAACGACGTAGAATGGGCATGGCTTTCCAATAGGCATCCTCAAATTGATAGCTTATTTTTAGCTTATAAAAGAACAGGAAACCCTGATTATGCTCAATATATTGATTTGTTTCTTCGCGATTTTATCATTGCAAGTATGCCTTATCCAGCAAAAGCGAGTTCAACTGAAATTTGGCGAGGCTTAGAGGTTTCTTTTAGAGCTAAAGTTTGGCCTAAGATTTTTTATGGATTAATAAATAGTAACTATTTATCACCAGCAACTCAATTGTTAATCCTCTCAAGTTTGCCAGATCATGCTCATTACAATAAAAATTTTCATAAGAAAACAGGAAACTGGCTAAGTATGGAGATTTCTGGCTTAGCAACAGTTGCAGCGACTTTCCCAGAATTTAAGAAATCTAAGGAGTGGTTAGCATATTCCATTACTACAATGGTAAATAGTATGAAAGCACAGGTATATCCAGATGGTGTACAAAAAGAACTCACTTCTCATTATCATAACGTGACGCTTGAAAGTTTTGAAGAATTAAAAAATATATGTGAAAGGTCAGAAATGCCTTTGCCTGAATATTATAATAAAACCTTAGAACAAATGTATGGGTATTCAGCTCATACTATGAGACCTGATGGCTCAGGTCCGTTAAATAACGATTCAGATAGAAATAATATAAGAGGCTTAATCTTAAAAGGTGCAAAAACATTTAATCGAGATGATTGGAAGTTTATTGCAACAAATGGTTTTTCAGGTATGAAGCCAAAAGAACAGCCTTCCTATTTTTATCCTTGGGCAGGTCATTTTGTGTCAAGAAGTGGTTTTGAATCAAGTGCTCATTGGTCTTTTTTTGATATGGGGCCATGGGGAATTGGACACGAACATAGCGATAAATTACATTTATCAATATCGGCTTATGGCCGTGATTTATTGGTGGATGCAGGCAGGTTTGCTTATTCAGGTAAATTGTATAAAAAATTTAGAAACTACGCTATTGGTAGTGCTGGACATAACTTACTATTAATTGATGATAAGGGGCAAAAGCCCGGACCTGCTTCAGTTAAATTTCCAATAGATAATAACAAAGTTAGAATAGAAGAAAAATTTGATTATGCTACAAGTAACTTCAATAGTTTTAATGTAGAAGGAACTGTTGATCATAACCGAACGTTGCTTTATGTAAGAGGAGAATTCTGGATTGTAGTTGATCGAATTAATACTAGCAAGCCAAGGAAAATTAGTGCTTTATGGCATTGGCATCCCAGTTGTATTATTTCTGCTGACGCAGTAATAACAAAAACGAATAATAAACAAGGAAACTTGTTAATTAAGCCCATTACAAATCAATCTTTTCAGTTGAATCTTGTAAAAGGTCAAGAAAATCCAGTACAAGGTTGGTATAGCTCAGAATACAATAAAGTGGAAGCCAGTACTACAAGTATTTATTCAACATATATTAATCAGGACGATACAATTGCATGGATACTTGTTCCAGGGAAACAAACAATTCCTAATCTAAAAGCTAAAGTTTTATCAAAAAATAAAGAAAATATAAAGATTAAAGTTACATCATCAAATAAAACATGGATTTTAAATATTCCATTTTACGATAGTTCAGGTGTAAAAGTAATAGTAAAATAAGAGAGTTAAAATTAATACTAAGATAATAATAAAAAGGAAATTCAGTATGCTAAAAATTAACATAATCATATTAACTATTACATTTTTATGTCTTAATATAACTCTAATGGCTCAAAATGGAATTGGACAAATGAGGGTTAATAAAACAACAGGACAAAACAGTGAATCGTTTAAATCCTTTGCATTTAATGGTATGTGGACATCAAATGTCAATTCTAAAGCTGTTTATTTTGAAGGTAAATTTAAAAGAACATACTCATGTTGGGTTGATAACTATGGAAACATAACCGTTGGTTCTTTTGATCATGAGACAAAAAAAATAGACACACATATTCTAGATAAAAATTTAGAAGATAAAAATCTTATTAATCCTTCTATATTAATTGATAACGATGGAAGATTACTGTTTTTTTACAATAAACGAGAACCTAAGACGTCTTCTGTTAATCCAACAACATGTTTAATTCGTTCGATAAACCCTGAAAATATAAGTCAATGGGGAAAAGTACAATATCTTAATTTAAATGATAAAACCAAAAATGATTTAAAAGTTACTAAAAGTTCTTTTAATTATGTATATCCTATTAAATTGAAGGCTGAAAATGATAAACTTTATCTATTTTGGAATGGACTGAACGGGAAATTAAATTTTTCTACAAGTGTTGATAATGGCTTAACATGGTCTGAAGAAGTTTTTGTGTATGAGCTGAATGCTAATAATAAATTTAGCCAAACACAAATTCAAATCTATTCAAATGGTGGTAGTAAAATTCATTTTGTAATTTCTGATGCCTCCTCAACTAAAATAGGAAATAAAAGTATTTATTATACTTATTATGAAAATGGGGCTTTTTTTAAAGCAAATGATATAAAAATAAAAGACATTGCTGACTTGCCTATAAAAACAAATGAATTAGGAATAATATATCAGTCAACTCTTAGTGATTTAAAGCCGACCATTTGGGATGTAGCTGAAGATAACAATGGAAATCCGGTAATTGCATATTCAAAACATGCTAAAGACGATAAATTTTATTACAACTATGCGAAATGGTCTAATAACAATTGGATCAATAAAGTATTAGTATCTACCGGAAATAGGTTTTCATTACAACAAGTAGATACCAAAGTAGGTGTTCCAAATTACTATGGAGGCATGAGTATTGATCATGAAAATACCAATGAGTTGTATCTCTCTGTAAATCGTGATTCTGTTTTTGAAATTGAAAAATGGACTACCAAAAATAACGGTAAATCTTGGAAAGTTAATCTAATAACAAAGGGGTCCGAAAAAGATAATATACGTCCGTTTGCAGTAAGGAAAGCAGAAAAAGATAATCCTTTACAACTTTTATGGATGCAGAGTTCTAATAAAATTGTTTCTACTAGGTCGTTTTCATCAAATACTTCATGGGCAGAACGTTTTCATAGTTCTATCAAAATGGGTGTGCAGTCCCCTAAAATAACAAATCCGTTAGCTCCAAAACAAATACTTGACATTATGCGTCAAACAACAGATTGGCAATTTGCAAATCCTTATGATCTTAATAGATTAATTGATTGGCATTGGGGAACGTTCTATGTTGGACTTGAAGACTTTTATGAACTGACAAAAGAAGACCGGTACAAACAAGAAATGATTAATATTGGTGAGCATGTAAACTACAAAGTAGATGATAAATTCTTTTATGCAGATATGCTCACAGTAATATCAAACTGGGTATGGTTATACGAATTGGATAGGAAACCAGAAATGATTGATCATAGTAAATGGGTGTTAGATG
Source organism: Aureibaculum marinum (assembly GCF_003813905.1). GTDB lineage: Bacteria > Bacteroidota > Bacteroidia > Flavobacteriales > Flavobacteriaceae > Aureibaculum > Aureibaculum marinum. Next base: position 167,511 of record NZ_RPFJ01000002.1, on the reverse strand, counting down.
CTCATTTAGCTACACGTCGTCCATACAAGGCAGATGTGCGTTTTGCAAACAATCCTTATTTTGATGAATGGTGGACTTGGTGTGATGCTTTATTCGTAGCCCCACCCGTTTTTGGTAAAATGTGGCAGGTAACTGGCGAAAAAAAGTATTTAGATTATATGGATAAAATGTTCTGGATTACCACAGACTACTTGTACTCAATAGAAGATTCATTGATGTATAGAGATGACCGTTATTTTGATAAACGTTCAGAAAACGGGAAAAAAATATTTTGGGGTAGAGGTAATGGTTGGGTCATTGCAGGTCTGGCTCGTATATTAGATATTTTACCACAAGATTATCCAAGTAGACCCAAATATGAACAGATGTATAAAGAAATGGCAGCTAAGTTATTAGGGCTTCAAGGGAAAGATCATATGTGGCGTATTAGTCTTTTGGATCCTGAGTATCAGGATAAGGGAGAAACTAGTGGAAGTGCATTTTATGTGTATGCTCTCGCGTGGGGTTTAAATAATGGCCTTTTAGATGTTAAACATAGAGTTGCTGTAGAAAATGGTTGGAAAGCGTTAACTACCAAGGTGAATAAAAATGGTAAGTTAGGTAGCGTTCAGGCCGAAGGTATTGATCCAAGAAAGTTCACAGAAGATGATTGGCAGGTTTACGGTACTGGTGCTTTTTTAATGGCTGGTAAAGAAATGTACATGCTTGAGGTAAAAAAATAAGTGCATTTTTATAGATAATAATTTAAAGACTATCAATATAATAATAGAAGCAAATTAGTATAATTAAATCAATTTTCAATGAAGTATTTTAAAGTTATAATTACAATTACAATTCTCATTTTTAATATATCCTGTGGACAAAAACAAACGCAAGAAAATGAGGTGATTAGAGGTGCAAGTGGAGAAGAAGATAGAGCATATAGTATTCAGCTTATGCAAAAAATTGTAGATCCCATTTTAAAACCGTTAAGTGAACAAAAATTGCATGAAAAGTTGCCTTTAAAAGACTGGGAAATAAATAATGAGAGGTGTGATTATAGAACAACTTATATTCAAGCTGCAGGGCGTACACTTTCAGGTTTGTCTCCATGGTTATCTTTAGGGGCTGATGATTCTGAAGAGGGTAAGCTACGAGGCAAGTATATAGATTTAGCATTGAAAGGGTTAATTAATATTACAAATCCTGATTCTAAGGATTATCAATTTAGTAAAGAAACTGATACTTACGAGCGTATAGTTCATAATGCATATATCGCTTATCCATTATTGATTGCTACAGATCAATTATGGACTCCACTTACCGTAAAGCAAAAGGAAGATGTTATTACCGCTTTAAAAACACATAGAAAGTATAAACCTTTTAATAATAATTGGTTGTTATTTGCTTCTGTTATTGAAGCTGCAATATGGAAACTTACGGATTCTTGTGAAATTGAGAAAATAGAAAATGGAGTTAACAAGCATATGGAATGGTATTTGGGTGATGGTATGTATGGTGATGGGCCTCAGTTTCACTGGGATTACTACAATAGTTTTGTAATTCAGCCTTTATTACTTGAGGTTCTTAAAGTTTGCGAAGAGAAAGACCATAACTTAAAAGAATTATTACCAAAAGTTATTGGTAGAGCCAAGCGGTATGCAGAAATACAAGAACATCTTATTTCACCGGAAGGCACCTATCCTGTAATTGGAAGATCATCAGTCTACAGAATTGCCACTTTTCAGCATTTAGGATATATGGCTTTTAGAAATAGTTTGCCAAATTCAATAGAACCAGGAGCAACAAGGGCAGCTCTAATGGCCATTACAAAAAGATTAATGGAACCTTCTGGTACTTTTGACGAAAATGGATATTTAAATCCAGGAGTTGTAGGAAAACAACTTGAAGCAAGAGATGTTTATACTTTAACAGGAGCTTTATATATGAGTACTTTAGGGTTAACCCATTTAGGATTACCAGCTGATGCTCCATTTTGGACAGAACCAGCAGGTAAGTGGTTTCAACAAAAAGTATGGGATGGTGATGTTATTGGCAAGCAACATGAATATTATGGGCAATAAGTTGTGTTTTTAAAATTGAATAATGTGATTGAATATCACGGTTAATTTAGTTGTAACTAAAACTTTTTTATAAATAAAAGTGAATACAATAATCTTACCCGTTATTATTAGTACATGCTTAAAATAAAAAAATCATTCCTTTTAATTATGAAATTTAAATACTTGTTAATTGCCTTGTGTTTTTTAGATCAATATTGTAATGCACAACAAAAAGATATTTTACTTGATAATTATTACAATAATGAAGTGAATTTACAGACAGGAAAGCCATACCATTATCTTTGGGAGGATGAAAATCCAAGTGGATTTTCAGAATTTGGGAAATTATTTAGAAAGGAAGGATATACACTTTCTTTATTAAAATCGAAACCAACAAATCAAAATTTAAGAGATGCTAAAGTTTATATCATTGTAGATCCTGATACTGAAAATGAGGTTAAACGGCCGAATTTTATGGATGAGAAAACAGCATCTGTTATTGCAAGTTGGGTTAAAAAAGGAGGTAGACTTTTAATATTAGCCAATGATGCAAACAATTGTGATTTAGATAGTTTAAACCTTTTGGCAGGTAAATTTGATTTAAAGTTTAATAAAAATACTTTATATACGGAAAGCCCAAAACCAGGAGAATACCGAAATTTTGAGAGTTGTAGTTTTGTTAACCTTCCCAATCATGATTTGTTTAAGCAAGTAGATAAAATTTTTATAAAGGGATTGAGCTCTATTTCTTGTAAAAACAACTCAAAACCCATCTTAACAGATAAAAATCATACCATTATTGCTGAAGTTACATATGGTAAGGGAAAAGTTATTGCTGTTGGAGACCCTTGGTTATACAATGAATATATTAATCATTATAGTCTTCCAATTGACTTTAATAACCTACAAGCAGCAAAGAATTTAGTAAAAATATTAACACAATAAATACAATTTTAAAACGAGGTAAGATGAGATATATAAAAAGTAAACTCCATAGTTCAGCAGTAGTCTTTACAACAAGTATAATGTTTATTATGCTTTTTCAATCATGTAAAGCTCAAAACAATATTGTGACAGCAGATATTTATAATCCGAACCATATTTTACATTCAATGGAAAAAGTTGCAGATTGGCAACTGTTAAACCCAACTGAAAGAGCTTGGAATTGGTGGAACTATGGCCCTTTTTATGCAGGTGTCATGTCACTTTATCGTAACGGAGGAAATGAAAAATACCTAAAGGCAGTGATGGCTATGGGTGAGAAGGTAAATTGGAAAACCAGACCGCAACCCTACAATGCGAATGTTTTGTGCATAGCTCAATCTTTTTTAGAATTATATGAAATAAAAAAACAAGATTATATCATTGAAAACACTTTATTTACAATTGATGCCACTCTAAACAGAAATTATGTGAAACCAGATGTCACTTTTATTGATAATGATTATTGGTTGGAGTGGTGGTCTTGGTGTGATGCTTTGTTTATGGCTCCGCCAGCATATGCTCATTTGGCATCAATAACGAAGGAGTCTAAATATTTAGATTATATGACTAAGCATTGGAAAATGAGTTCTGAATATCTATATAGCAAACAAGACAGCCTTTTTTTTCGTGATGATCGTTTCTTTACTCAAAAATCAAAAAATGGAGAAAAAATATTTTGGTCAAGAGGTAACGGTTGGGTAGTAGCTGGATTAGCACGAGTGTTAATTCATATGCCTAAGGATTATTCAGAAAGAAAATTCTTCGAACAACAGTTTATTGAAATGAATACACGATTGATTTCTTTGCAAATGGATAATGGTTTTTGGAGTCAAAGTTTATTGGATGCTGAAAATTATCCTCAAAAAGAATCAAGCGGTACGGGTTTTTTCGTTTACAGTATGGCTTGGGGTGTTAATAATGGACTGTTAGATAGAGAAACGTTCTTACCTGTTATAAAAAAAGGATGGAAAGCATTGAGCGAGTCTGTGCATGCTAATGGGAAATTGGGTTACGTTCAAGAAATTGGAGACTCACCAACGGATGTAACTTTTGATGATACTGAATTGTATGGAAGTGGTGCTTATATTTTAGCCGGAAATGAAGTTTATCAATTAATGGGGGGAACTGTCAATAAAAAATAACGCAATTAGTTAAATTTTAGTGTATTGAAATTAAATATTAAGGTTTTTTTTAGTATTATTTGTTTCCAATCTATTTGCGAATGGGAGTTAAGCAAATAGATTGGAAACAAATAATAAACAGGTAAACTTCTTAATTAAATCCTTTACAAATTAGTATTTTCAGTTAGATCATGTGAAAGATCAAGAAAATACTGATAGCTCAAAATACAATAAAGTAGTAGCCGATACAACAAGTATTTATTCAACATTTATCAATCGAGATGATACAATTATATGGATACTTGTTCCAGAAAAACAAGTAATTCCTAATTTAAAAGCTAAAGTTACCTCACTAAATAAAATATGGGTTCTAAATATTCTATATTACGATAGTTCGGATGTAAAATCACTCGAAATAGAATTAAATCGCTAAGGTCAATTAAATAACTAGTTAGGGTGGTAAGTTAATTAAGTTGTTGCGATTTAATGTTTTGTAGAGTTAAAAAATCACTTCTAAAGCTGTTTGTTCTGAATCTGAAATAAACATACTCAAATTGGGTTGAAACTAAGTAAATGTTACCGTTGGTTATCATAATCATGAAATTATGAAAATTACTACACATATTTCGTGTATAACTTTTGAAGTAAACAGAGTAAAGTAAATATATCTGAATATTATATTCTTATTATAAAAAGTAACTGAAAAACAATAAAAATAAGGCTTTAGCCAGGGGATGATACAATTTTACATGTATTTGACACTTAATTGTAATTAAAATGATTGTTCTGAAGGTAGATTTGTTCGAAAGTTATTTAAATACTAAAAGCTTTCAAATTTTTAATATCCAATTGTAATAGAAATAAAGAATTATAAACCTTAATCCCCAATCATATGATAGAATAAAAAATAAAATTTAACTAATGTAAAAACAATGCGAAGAGCATTATAAATAAAATAAGTGATTAACAAAATGCAAATTTTATGAAAAATCAAATAATATATATCCTTTGTTTCTTTTTATACAGTGCAAGTACTTTTGCTCAGCAAAATATTACTGTAAAAGGAAAAGTTATTGACTCAGAAACAGGTTTAACAATTCCAGGTGCAAACATTATTGAAAAAGGGACTAAAAATGGCGTAATGTCCGATTTCGATGGTAATTTTACTATCCAGACAAAAAGTGATGCAACTTTAGTATTCAGTTTTATTGGGTATGCAACTTATGAAGTTCAAGTAAATGGACAAACAAATATTGATGTAACTCTACAAGTAGAAAGCTCGTTATTAGACGAGGTTGTGGTTGTAGGCTACGGTACAGTAAAAAAATCTGACTTAACAGGGTCTGTAACCAGAGCAAATATTGAAAATTTTGCTAATCAGCCAAATACAAGTATTACACAATCTTTGCAAGGAGCTGTTACAGGTTTAAATGTAGGGGCTGTTACGGGAGCAGGAGGGCAGCCTTCTATTTCTATTCGTGGTCGTAATTCATTGTCAGGCAGTACAAGTCCTTTAATTGTATTAGACGGAATTATTTACCGTGGTAGTTTAATAGATATTAATCCTTCCGATGTAGCCTCCGTAGATGTTTTAAGAGATGCTAGTTCTAAAGCTATTTACGGATCTCAAGCAGCAAATGGAGTGGTTATTATTACTACAAAAAATGGGAAAAGAGAAAAAAAACCAAGTTTTAATTTTTCTACATACTACGCTTCTTCATCACCTGCAAAACGTTTACATCCTTTAGATAGAGAAGGGTATATTCAAAAAGCAAAAGATATGTTTTGGGAACAGGCTTATAATGGACCTGATTATACAACACCAAATACTGCTTTTGACCCAACAACTACTTGGGGTGGTGTAGATGGTATTTTAGAAGGTTATAATGATGGAACTGATACCGATTGGATGGATTTAGTTACACAAGATCCTTTTATTTATAATGCTAACATTAGCATGAGTGGCAGTACAGAAAAAACGGCATACTTTTTATCTGGAGGTTTTACTCAAGAAGATGGTTGGGCTAAAAATGATACTTATGATAGGATAAATTTACGTGCCAACTTTGACACTCAAGTTACAGATTGGTTAAGCATAGGCATGCAAACTTTTATGTCTAGCGGAGACTATTCTGGTGCCGCAGCCAATATTAGAAATGCTATAATTTTGTCTCCATTGGTAAAACCTTATAATGAAGATGGTAGCATAAATTACTATCCAGTAGGTAATGACCCTAACCCATTAGCATCTTTAGAAGTTGATAATTTTGACAAACGTTTAAATCTTTTTGGAAATTTCTCAGCAACTGTTGCAATTCCTTATGTTGAGGGGTTAACTTATAAGTTAAGTTATTCAACAAATTACAGAACCCAACGATATGCTAGCTTCAATCCAAATGGACAAAACTTTACAGGATCAGCATCAAAATATAATTCTATGACTCAAGATGAAACTCTTGATAATGTTTTAACATATGTGAAAACTATAAATGATAAACATGATATAAATGTAACGTTACTGTATGGATATGAAGGAAGAGAAGGTGAAGATACAAATGCCTCATCATCAGAATTTTTAAATCAAGCACTAGGTTATAATAGTTTAGAAGCAGGTAATATAGAAAACCAACGTGTAAGTTCAGGAGCATGGGATGAAACCAGTCTTTACCAAATGGGAAGATTATCATATAAGTTTGATGATAAGTATTTAGCAACTTTCACTGTAAGAAGAGATGGCTTTTCTGGATTTGGTACTAATAAAAAGTTTGGAATCTTTCCTTCACTTGCTTTAGGGTGGGTTTTAAGTAAAGAAAAATTTGTGTCTGATATTATTCCAGCTGCTAATTTGTTAAAATTAAGAGCATCTTATGGTGCTAGTGGTAACAGAACTTTGGGAAGGTACGGCACTCTAGCTAGTGTTAGTGGAAGTTACCAATATGTATTTGGTGATGGAGGTTCTGCAGAATATGGTCAGTCAATATCTTCTTTAGCAAATAATGATTTAGGTTGGGAAACAACAACTGGATTAAATTTAGGGATAGACTTTGGATTCTTTAATAATCGAATAAACGGATATATAGAGTATTATTCAAGTAAAACTGAAGATTTATTATTTAATATTAATATACCTAATATTACAGGTTTTGGTTCTATAAGAAGTAATATAGGTGAAGTTGCTAATCATGGACTTGAGATTTCATTAAATACAGTAAATGTTAAAAATGACAACTTTGAATGGAATACTTCATTTGTTTATTCAAGAAATAAAAATGAAGTAGTTACTATTCTAGGTAGAGATGATGATGGAGATGGTATAGAAGATGATCTAATTTCAAATGGAATCTTTATTGGAGAGTCAATAGGAACTATTTATGATTATGTTGTAGATGGTAAGTATCAAATTGGAGATACAGATATTCCTAGTGGATATTATCCTGGTAATTATAGACTTAAAGATTTAGATGGTGAAGAAGGTATTAGTGGAGATGATAGAAAAATTATTGGACATACAGAACCTGCTTACCGTTTTAGTGTTTTTAATGAATTTAAATATAAAAATTGGAGTTTAAGTGCTTTTATTAATTCTGTGCAGGGAGGTAAAGATGGATATTTAGGTAACAATAATGCTAAAAAATCTGAATATGGATGGCAAGCTCATACTATGGCTACTTTTAATACTGTTAAAGAGTTTGATTATTGGACTCCTTCAAATCCAAATGGGGAATATTCAGGATTAAATTATCTAGACCCTATTGATCCTAATATTTATAAAGACAGAAGTTTTGTTCGATTACAAGATGTAAGTCTGTCTTATAATGTTCCTGAAAATATACTAGATAAAATGTCTATTGACAATTTGAAAATATTTGTTTCAGGTAAAAATTTACATACATGGACTAAGTGGAAAGGTATTGATCCTGAAACAGGTGCAGGATTTTCACCTGGATCTTATCCAGTAATGAAGAGTTATACTATAGGATTAAATTTAACCTTTTAAAAGTAAAATGATGAAAATATTAAAATATATATCAATAATTTGTTTGATTTTTGCAATAGGTTCTTGTGATGAAGATCTATTAGATGAGACACCAAAAGACTTTTTAAGTCCTAATAATTCTTTTACGAAACCTCAAGATATTGAATCTGCATTAAATCATCAATATAATAGAATTAGAAGTTATAATGGTGGTAAATACTGGGATTATTCTTATTTACATTATGGAACTGATTTAGCTCAATATTCAAGATCAAAAACTTCTTATTTAGGTGATTATAGTTCGACATTATTACCTACTTCTGGTATCGTTTCTAATTTTTGGAGCAAATATTACAGAATGATTTATAATTCTAATGTGATTTTAAGTAGAATTGAAGATATTGATTATCCTTCTCAAGAAGAGAAAGATATTCATATTGGTGAAGCTAAATTTTTTAGAGGCTATGCGTATCGTTGTTTAGTACATCTTTATGGAGGAGTACCTCTTGTTGATACTGAAACTACCTCTCCACGTAGAGATTTTGTTAGAGCAACAAAAGAAGCTACTCTAGAGTTTGCCATTAATGATTTGGAAGCAGCTGCCGCTGTATTACCTGGAGTTGAAGAAGTTTCTGCTGAAGGTAAGGCAAGTAATGCTGCAGCAAATCATCTATTAGCAGAACTTTATTTAGCTTTAGGAGACCCTGATAAAGCAATTGCTGCGGCTACCGCTGTAATTGACGATCCAAATATTGAACTTATGACAACCCGGTTTGGGTCTCGTATGAATGAAGACGGAGATCCATATTGGGATTTGCATCAAGTAAATAATCAAAATAGAAGTAGTGGAAATAAAGAAGGAATTTTTGTAATTCAAGTTGATAATTCAACTGCAGGAGGTGGAGCAGAAGATAATTATAATTACAATAATTCTAATGCTTTAAGTTTTGAACGTAATTATGGTCCAATTTATTGGCAAATAAAAACTCCTGAACCTGAAAGTGTAAATATTCAATTTGGTCCTTCAACACAAGAAGGTGGTAGACCAGTAGCATTTGTTACTCCAACAGGCCATTTAACTCAAACCATATGGGGAAATGGCAATTGGGATGTAGATCAAAGAAATAATGAAAGAAATATAAAAAGAGATTGGGTTGTAAATAATCCTAGTTCGTCTTGGTATGGAAAAAAAATTAGTGATTTTCCACAATCTTGGTGGGATGGGTTGAGTGAACAGGATACTATGATGTATGTAACTCCATATATAACAAAAGTAACTACTGTTAATGACCATCCTAGTTTTATTCTTTTGAACGAACAAACAGGTGAAGTAAATAGTTTGGCTGGAATAACTTATCACGATTGGTATTTAATGAGAGTAGCAGAAACATATCTTCTTAGAGCAGAAGCTTATTTAATGAAAGGTGAAAATCAACTTGCAGCTAATGATATCAATCAGGTGAGAGAACGTTCTAATGCAATACCAGTAGAAGCAGGTGATGTTGATATTGATTATATATTAGATGAGAGATTGCGTGAGTTGAATTATGAGGAACCAAGAAGAATGACATTGAGCAGACTGGGATTACTCGTAGAACGAACAAGAAAATATAATCCTTATAGTGGTCCTACTATTCAAGATCATAACAATCTGTTCCCTATTCCATATGGAGAAATAGAGAGAAATACATTAGAAGTCTTGGAACAAAATCCAGGGTATTAAAAATTGTTAAATGTGTTATAATTTTAACCACTTAATAGTTATAAAGAATTAGTTTTATTTTAACGTTAATTTGAGTTAGTTTTTGATACCCTATCATAATGATGATTGTTTAAACATCATTTGGTAGGGTATATTTTTAAACAATAAATTTTATTTTATGTATAGCAAAATTAGTTTTCTACTCTTCATTTTTATTATTACAAATATATCAGCTCAAAAGAATTTAGAGATAATTGAAAAACGTATTGAAAAGGAACTAGTTTCTACCTTAAATACTTCTGATATGTATCTTTATCTTATTGATTCTAATAGAGAAGAAGCTATAGTTCAGGAAGCAATAAATACCATTAATGATGAAGGAAGCTGGCCGTCTATTAATTATAAAGACCTTAGTTTAACTGGTTACGAACATAAGTATCACATTCGTAACTTAGTTGTTTCTACTTTGCTTTACAATAAAAAAGAATCAAAATTTTATAAAAATCCTATTTTAAAACGTACAATTAATAAAGGGTTGAGATATTGGATAGAAAAAGATTTTAAAAGTGCTAATTGGTGGCATAATATTGTTCTAGTACCTACCTCATTTACCAATATATTTATTTTAATGAATGATGATGTTGATTCTGATTTGTTTGAAAAAGCTCAACCTATAATAAAAAGAGCAACTAAAACGTCTCATTGGGCTCGTCAAAGTGGAGATAGAGTGAAAATTTGTAGTGCAGAAGCTAAAAACTATTTGCTTACTAAAGATCAAGAGAACTTTGAAAGTACCTTAGCGGAAATTGAAGATCAGATTAGATTGAATACAGGTAAAAGAGGTATTCAAAACGATTATAGTTTTCATCATAGAGTGCATAGAGAAAACAATACAGCTACTTATGGTTTAGGTTTTGCAAATGTATTAGTAGAGTGGGCTTTGTTTGTAAATAAAACTAAATATGCTTTTTCAAATGAAAAAATAAAACTATTAGTTGATTTTTATTTAGATGGAATAGTTAAACAAACAGCCTTTGGTAAATCACCAGAAACTGGTGTTAAAAATAGAGAAATTACCAGAATTCAAGAATATAAATTGTATTCTAGTACACCTTTAGAGTATTTATTGGAAGTAACAAAATATAGAAAAGATGAAATAAAAGAGATTATTAAATTAAGAAAAGGAAAATTACAAAAACCATCACTTTCTTTTAGTAAATTTTTTTGGCAATCTGAGCTGTTTGTAATTCAACGTCCTAATTATTTTTCATCAGTTCGTATGTATTCTATACGTAATCGTAATACTGAATTAGCACATAACAGCGAGGGTATCTTTAATCACCATAGATCTGATGGAAGCAATCATCTTGAAGTAACAGGTGATGAGTATTTTAATATTTGGCCAGTTTATGATTGGCAAAAAATACCAGGAGCAACTATTCTTCAAAAAAAGGCATTACCTAATCAACATCAAGTTCAAAAGGATGGTTTAACTAATTTTGTTGGAGCTACAACAGATGGGGTTTATGGTACAGTAGGATTCGATTTTATTAGTCCGCATGATTTTATAAGAGCTAAAAAGTCTTGGTTCTTTTTTGATGATGAGTATGTTTGTCTTGGAGCAGGAATAGCTTCCAATCATTTTAACAATACAGTGGTTACTACAATAAATCAAAATTTATTGCACGGAGATGTACTTGTTTCTCTAAAAAACAAAACTCAATCTTTAGAAAAAGGAGAGCATAAACTTAGTGATGTCAATTGGGTTTATCATAACGGAATAGGTTATGTTTTTCCAGAACCTATTATGGTAAATTTATCTAATAAAACAGAGAGTGGACGTTGGTCTGATATAAATTTGCAATCAACTTCTCCTAAAGGATTGGTTGAAAAAGATGTTTTTAAATTATGGATTGATCACGGTAAACGACCACAGGGTGAAAATTTATGGTTTTATCCAGGAAAAATGGATACAAAAGAGGTTACTTATCAATATATTGTGGTTCCAAAAACCACACCAGAAAAATTGAATGAACAAAACAACATTAAAATTTTATCTAATAATTCAAAAATTCAAGCGGTAAAACATACTGGTCTTAACATGACTCAAGTTGTGTTTTATAAAGCAGGAAGTGTTAAAATAGACGATGGCATCACTTTAACTTTAGATTCTCCAGGTATAATTATAGTAAAAATGGAAGGCTCAACCTTAAAATCTATCTCAGCATCTGATCCTTCTCGAAATATGAGTAAATTTCATTTAAGTATTACTGGTAGAGAAGCTATAGTGATTGATTTACCACAAGGTGATAATGCAGGAAAAAGTGTTACAAAAAAATATTAAAAAGGTTAAAAACACAACAATCAATTTTTTATTATTCGTAAAAAAATTGATGATTTTTATTTAAATATAAATTACAAGAAATGAATTTGAAAAAAATAATCATAATGTTTGCAATTAGTCAAGTATTTAATTGCAACCTTTTTGCTCAGTTAGATGTTGTAAAAACCAGATTTCAAAAAAGTAATGGTCAGCATAGTGAGTCTTTCAAATCTTTTACTTTCAATGGCTCTTGGTGTTGGTTTTCAGATCCTAGAGCAGTGTATTTCGAGGGTAAGCATAAAAGAACATATTCTGGATGGATTGATAATTATGGTAATATTACAGTAGGATGGTATGATCATGAAACTAAAGAAGTAAACACACATATTGTAAAAAAAAATCTAGAAATTGACGATCATGATAATCCGTCAATCTTATTTGATGATGAAGGAAAACTTTTAGTTTTTTTTAATAGACATGGTTATGGAGATTCACCAACAGCTCCACCATTATTTTTAATAAAGTCTAAATATTCAGAAGATATTTCAGAGTGGAATGATATTAAGTATCTTCATTTAAATGATAAGAAAAATAATCCCACAGGTAAATTATCTATGTCTCATGATTATACAAATCCAATTCGTTTAAAATCAGAGAAAGGTAGAATTTATCTCTTTTGGAGAGGAATTGATGGTAAACCGAGTTTTTCATATAGTGACAATAATGGAGATAATTGGGCTAAAGGGAAAATTTTATTGATGCCTGATCCGATTTACCGTTTTAGGAGGCCATATACAAAAGTATATTCAAATGGAGATCGTAAAATTCATTTTACATTTACTGATGGGCATCCTAGAAATGAAAAAAACAACAGTATTTATTATACCTATTATGAAAATGGAGCCTTTTATAAAGCAAATGGTAAAAAAATTAAAAATATTGCCGATTTACCTTTAAAACCAGAGGAATTAGACATTGTTTATGATGCAAAAAAGGGAGGGGCAAAGGCCTGGAATTGGGATATTGCAGAGGATAAAAAGGGAAACCCTGTAATTGCATATGCTAAATTTCCTACTGATACAGCTCATTATTATTGTTATGCAAAGTGGACTGGAAAAAAATGGGTAAACAGAACATTAATTAAATCAGGGAAATGGTTTCAAAGAACAAAAAAAAATACTATAGAAAGAGAGCCAAATTATTCAGGGGGAATAAGTATTGATCATGAAAATACAAATGAATTGTATCTTTCTGTAAATAGAGATTCTGTATTTGAAATAGAAAAATGGTCTACTAAAAATGATGGAAAGTCATGGAGGGTAGAATTTATAACAAAAGGATCAGAAAAAGATAATATTAGACCTTTTGCTGTGCGTGGTGCAATTAAGGGAAATCCGTTACAAGTACTTTGGATGCAAAATACACAATATCCAATTTACAGTCATGCTTCATGGACACAAACAACTTGGGAAGAAAGATTTCATAGTTCTATAAAAATGGGAATTCAATCTTCAAAAATAACAAATCCTTTAGCTCCTAATCAAATTTTAGATATTATGCGTCAAACAGCTGATTGGCAGTTTGCCAACCCATATAATCTAAAAAGAATTCTCGAATGGCATTGGGGAACATATTTTATTGGCTTACAGGCTTTTTATGATATTACAAAAGAAGATCGATACAAACAAGAAATGATAAATGTAGGAAAGCATGTAAACTATAGATTACTAGATGACTTTTTTTATGCCGATCAATTGGCCATCGCCTCAAATTGGGCTTGGTTATATGAACAAGATAAAAACCCTGAAATGATAAAATACAGTAAATGGGCTATGGATGCACATTTAGCTACACGAAGAGCATATAAAGCCGATGTTCGTTTTGCCAATAACCCTTATTTTGTGGAATGGTGGACTTGGTGTGACGCTCTATTTATGGCTCCGCCATCATTTGCACAGATGACAAAAGCAACAGGTGAAAAAAAGTATTTAAACTATATGGATAAAATGTTTTGGATAACTGCTGATTATTTGTATTCAAAACAAGATTCATTAATGTTTCGAGATGATCGTTATTTTGAAAAAAAGTCTGAAAATGGGAAAAAAATATTTTGGGGAAGAGGAAATGGTTGGGTAATGGGAAGTGTTGCTAGAATATTAGATATGATGCCTAAAGATTTTGAGAATAGATCTAAATATGAAACTCTTTATAAAGAAATGGCAGTTAAATTATTAAATTTACAAGGAGAGGACTGGTTATGGAGGGTGAGTCTTTTGGATCCTGAATATCAAGATGAAGGGGAGGTTAGTGGTAGTGCATTTTTTACCTATGCTTTAGCTTGGGGATTAAATAATGGTTTGTTAGATAATAAATATAAACCTCAAATTGAAAAAGCGTGGATAGCACTTTGTAAAAATGTTAATGAAAATGGAAGGTTAGGTAATGTACAACCTGAAGGGGTTGATCCTCGTAAATTTAAACCTGAAAATTGGCATGTATATGGGACAGGAGCCTTTTTATTAGCAGGTAGTGAAATGTATAAATTAATGTCAGAAAATATAAATTAGTTACAAGATGTACCTTTTTGTTAATTAAGTGCAGACTTGTCGTAAAATATTAATATCTATTAAATCTGTTTTTTTGTACTGAGAATTAATTTTATTGGGAACATAATTCATTAAAAAAAAGTCGAAAATCTATTTTAGATTTTCGACTTTTAATTGTCGGGGTGAGAGGATTCGAACCTCCGATCTCTGGTCCCCCAGACCAGCACTTTAACCGGACTAAGCTACACCCCGGAATGAAGTTATTTGCATTCGTTTCCAAAAACGGAAAGCAAAAATATAAATATTATCCAATATCATCATCGGCATTACCTAAAATTTCAATACCATGTTGTAGAACAATTGAATTCGGTATCGTAATATACTCTCCTTTATCTGTTTTCATAAAAAGAAAAAAACCAGAAATGTCTTCAACAGTACCTACCCAGTCATAATCTTTGTCTATTACTCTAATTCTATGTCCTATTCTAACAGGATGGTTAAAAAATAAAATAACACTTGCGGTAAGGTTAGATAGGATAGACCATTGAGCAAAAAAACCAACACCTAACACCGCTAAAATAGAAGAGATAAAAACTGTAAAGTCTTTAAAGTCAACACCCCATATAATTACAATAAATATAACAAACAGCAGATATAAAATTAAATAGTGTAATTTTAGTATAATTTTTCTTCTGTTTAAATCAATAGACTTTAAAATAGTAAATTTTCTAATAGCCACTTTTATCAATTGACCAACTATTACCAATAAAACAATTAAAATAGCTGTTAAAAGAATTTCATATTTGTAAGCAATAATCATTAGTTTTGTTTTTGTTAACATGCAAATTTAGCAATTTGCATGTTGTAAATTATAAAATAAAACATCTTATGATATCTATCAGTAATAATCAGGATCAATATACTTTAAAGAATGAGTATTTAACTATAAAAGTTAATAAAAAAGGAGCGGAATTATCTAGTTTAAAATCTTTAAAAAGAGAATATATATGGCAAGCAAATCCTGAATTTTGGCCAAGGCAGGCTCCAACTTTATTCCCAATAGTAGGTAGGTTAGTAGATCATGAATATTTGTATGAAGGAAAGTCATATACCTTGAACCAGCATGGTTTTGCAAGAGAAACAGACTTTAATTTAATAGAAAAAACAGAAGATAGTATTGTTTTTGAGCTTGAGGCTACTGAAAAGACCAAAGAAATTTTCCCTTTTGATTTTATACTACAAGTAAAATATACCTTAACTGACATGTTGTTAGTTACCTCATACAAGGTAATTAATCCTTCAAAAACAAAAGATTTATACTTTTCTATTGGAGCTCATCCTGCTTTTAATTGTCCTTTAGAAGTTGGTCATAAACGTAATGAATATCAATTAGTTTTTGATAAAGAATTAGCTCTTGAGTCTGATAACATCATAGACGGTTTACGTAATAATACAACAACAAAAATTTTTGACAAAAAAGGAAAATTATCGTTGCCAGACTCTGTTTTTGACTATGACGCTGTAATATTTAATCCAAATAAGTTTTCTAAAGTAACTTTTGTTCATAAACCTACTCAGAAATCGTATTTAAGTGTTGAGTTTTTGAATTATCCTTATTTGGGTATTTGGTCTTCTCACAGAAATTCGCCATTTGTATGTATAGAGCCTTGGCACGGAATAGCAGATTCAATTAATCATAACAAGAATTTTACGGAAAAGGAAGGTATTATTAAATTACAGCCTGGCAAAATTTTTAGCTGCAATTATTCCATTGAAGTATTAGATATTAATTAATTGGTCAAACTTTTGGATATATATGATACAGAGTCAACTATAAAATTATAAGATGTTATAACTTTTGCTAAAAATGTACAGTACTAGCAGTTACTGTTGTGATTAAAAGTAATAATTAATAGTAATGCCTGTATAAAAGTTGATAGGGTTTCCAGGATAATAATATCTTGGCGATTGACCACCAAAACCGGTTGCATTGATTAAGAGTTGAGAGGCGTATTTTGTGTCAAAAATATTATTTATACCTAAATATGAATTAAATTCGAGTTTACCTTTGGCAAGTGTAAATTTATATCCAAGTTTTGAATTTACTAAATTGTAAATATCTGTAAAAAGTGTATTACTATCATTTATAGGAATTTTTCCAACATGCTGATAGTTAATTGTAGTGTACAACCCTAACTTAGTGTCTAAGCTTACTCCTAAATTTAGTACTTCTGAAGGAACTCCAGTTAGTTTATTGCCCGAATAATTATTCTGAGAATCAATAAATTCTTTAAAAGTAAAATTGTTTAGCGAATAAGATAAATTACTATTAATAGAAAAAGTTTGGGAAATATATCCATTATAAATTAAAGAAAATTCTAATCCGTTATGTATCGTTTTTCCGGCATTAATACCAATGTATTGGTCTTCGGTAGTTCTTCTAGCAACTAATAGATTTTTTATCAGCATTTGATAAAGAGAAAGGTTAAATGTAACCTGTTTTTTTAAAATATTTCCCCTAGTTCCTATTTCAAAGGTTAATCCAGACTCCGGTTTTATCTCGGTGTTTATTGTACCTTCAGGCAACAAGGTTTCTTCAATTGTTGGAGGAGAAAAACCATGGCTTATATTGGAAAAAACACTTATTTTATCAGAAAAAACATAAGAAACTCCTAATTTAGGAGAAATAATACCATCAAATTTATAATTCCCAGATTGATCTAGTTTTGTATTTTTATTAAAATTATCATCAAGATTATATCTAGTTTTATTCAAATTAATACCAAACGAAACCAACATTTTTTTACTTAGATTGCTTTCAGCCTGAACAAATAAATTCAAATATGCTCTATTTTCATTGAAACTTGAAAGCTTTTCTCCTTCTATACTTCCACTACCAATAGGGAAGTCTAAGTATAAATTTTCAAATGTTTTTAAGTGGTGGTTGTCATTAAATAGCTCAGCTCCAAGAGTCCAATTAATTCGGTGTTTTCTAATATTTAATTTTCCTAAAATTCTACTTCTTATTCCAAAAGCGATAGTGTTTTCTTTAAGAATGTTAAACGGTCTTGGTTCTAATGCTTTTCTAAATGAGGTAAAAAAACTTGTTATTTGTTTTAAATTGTTAGTGTAATTATGAGACCAAGAAGTTCCAATAATACCTCTAGTGTAATCTTCAAATCCTTCAGCTCTTTTCCAAGTATATGCTGCAGAACTAGGTGAATTTAAAAAAGTGTTTTCGTCTATAGAACTGGGTATATAAGATTTTAGTTTTACATAGCTACCTAAAATTGAAAGTTCGTTTTTATCGTTTAAAAAATGGTTTGTAATTAAGGTTAGGGTTTGTCTATTGTAGTTGTTGTTGTCACGATACCCATCACTATGAGTATTGCTATAAACACCTCTTAGGCTATTGTTGGTGTTGCCATAATTTATATTAACTGCTGCTTTGTTTAAACCAAATGAACCTAATAAAAGTTCACTTTTTATATGGGTTTCATTTAATGAAGCGTTTTGGGGGGTTAGATGAATTGTGCCTCCTAACCCAGCACCAAAAATACTAGAGGATGCCCCTTTAAGTATTTCTATCCGAGAAACTGTATTCAGTTCAAAATCTTCAATTGTTGTTTCTCCATTTCCTGTGGTTAGTGGAATGTCTTTAAAGTAAGCTCTAATTTTTGAGGTGCCATACAAATCTCTAGAACCAATACCTCTAATAATAATTTTATTTGTGTTTAAAGAGCCACTATACATAAAAACACCAGGCACTTTGTTGAGTATTGGAGCTATGTTAAACGTACTTTCCTTTTCAATATCTTTTGAAGAAATGACATCAATTGTGGATACTGATTTCTTAAGTGAACTGGGTATTTGATTTGAACGAACTACTATTTCGTTTAACTCAGAAGGTTTTATATCTAACTCAATAATTTGATAGTTAGCATTTGTAATTTCAATTTGTTTTTCTTCATATCCAAGTCTTGATACAATATAAATTCCAGTTTTATTAATAGAAAAGATTCCATTTTGGTCAGAAACAAATACATTATGGTTGTTTTTATTTAAAAGGTGTGCATTATCAAGCTCAACCCCACTTTTACTATCAATAATTTTTATTTTATAGGTTTTTTGTCCATAAACAATACAGACGTTTAAAATAAAAATAAACATTACTAAAGTTTTGTTATTTGAGAGTTTTATACTTTTATCCATATCAGTTGAAAAGAACGGTGACTTTTTGAGAGTAAAAGTAAGTTTAAAAATCCTTAAATTTCTATCAATCAGTAGATGTGAAAATTAACTATTACCTAATTTACAAAATTAAGAGAAAAATAGTACCTAATGGAATGCATACTGTTATAGTCTAATAGAAATGAGATTAAAATTTTTTAGCATTTCTTTAACAGTTTTATAAGGTTCATTTTAACTGCATTTGATAATTTTGCTGTAATATGAAGACAAGTCCATTTAAAAATAGTATTACTTACTTGTTTCTAGTCCTTTTTCTTTCAATGAAATTGATAGGACTTCATACCTTGTCTCATTCAGATGATAAAGATCATTCCTTAGATTGTACTATCTGTGATCATATCATTTCTCATAATTTAACTCCTGTAATCACTACAGATATAGATGATTATGAAATTGAAAATGTTGAATTTGTTGTTCAGAAAGAGATAAACAATAATTATTGTTTTATCGCTTCAAGTTCTATTGAGTCTGATCAACTTTTTTCACGGCCTCCGCCTCAATTTATATAAGTATTCCTATACACCTTATTCTTTGTCATATTACCAGTTAATTAGTTGAGTAATTGATTTGCTCTGTAGTTTAAGTCTATTAAAGGATTAATAAGGGTAACTATTTCATCCTTTAGCAATTAAATGCAGTTACTTTTTACTCGTTTTGTAGTATCTAATATCTAGGTAGCCATGTGAATACATGTATAGGTTTTGTTAAAATTAAGGTTCTTATTCAAGAATAATTGTTCAAATCTTATAGTATTTCAGTATGTATTATAAAATGCTTAGCATATGGCTTTGCTTTAGCTTGTATTCAAATGTGTTTGCCCAAGATACCTTTGATATTAAAGGTTATGTGGAAAATGGCAAAACTAGACAACCAATAGAAGGTGCAAATGTTATTGGCGAATCTTTATTTGCAGTTACATCATCAAAAGGTGTATTTACTTTTAGCAATGTAAAAAAGGGTACCTATTCTTTTACCATTTCACATATGAGCTATGAGTCAAAAACTATTCAGATAGTGGTTGGGCCAGAGATGAAAGAATTTACAATTTCATTAGATGAGTCTAGCACAGCTCTTGAAGAAGTTAGTATTATGGCTAAATCTAAGAAAAGAGAAGTTCAAGAATCACCTACAGTTTCTCAAATTGTTTCTAAAGAGTTTTTGGATTTAAACAGAGAAAATAGTTTGATGCAAACCCTTAAAAAGATTCCTGGGGTAAGTACGATTAGTATTGGTTCAGGGCAATCTAAACCTGTTATTAGAGGGCTAGGGTTTAATAGAGTTGTAGTGGTTCAGAATGGAATAAAACATGAAGCTCAACAATGGGGTAATGATCACGGATTGGAAATAGATCAATACGGAATAGAAAACATTCAGATTATTAAAGGACCAGCTTCGTTAGTTTATGGTTCAGATGCTATTGCAGGTGTGGTAGATATTCAACCTAATAAAATACCAATACAAAACTCTTTTAAAGGAGAGGTAAACGTGGTAGGAGAAAGTAATAATGATTTATTAGGAATTTCAGCTGGCGTTCAGGCACGTAAAGAGAAGTGGTTTTATCGTGGGCGTTTGACTTATAGAGACTATGCTGATTATAAAGTGCCTACAGATCAAATAAATTATGAAAATTACATTTTTACATTGCATGAGAATAACTTAAGAAATACCGCAGGAAAAGAAGCTAATGCAAGTTTTAGTATTGGTTACGTTTCAGAGAATGTAACATCAGAAACTTTTATTAGTAATGTAAATGCTAAAAATGGATTTTTTGCAAATGCCCATGGGCTAGAAGTACGTACTTCTAGTATAGACTATGACAGTTCTAATAGAGATATTGACCTTCCTTATCATAAGGTGAATCATTTTAAAATAATGAACAATACATCTATGACCTTGGGCAACCACACCCTTCATTTAGAGTTAGGTTATCAGAATAATCATAGAGAGGAGCATTCGGAACCTGTTCCTCATGGATATATGCCTAAACCTTTTGGTAGTAAAGAGCGAGAGTTTACTAAAAATACTTATGCTCTAAACATTAGAGATGCTTTTAATCCAAACAAGAAACATGATGTTATTACCGGTATTAATATAGAATATCAGGATAATAATATTGGTGGATGGGGTTTTTTAATTCCAGAATATAATCGTTTTACTATAGGAGCATTTGCTTATGACCAAGTTGAGGTATCTCACAATTTACATTTTTTGGCAGGCATTAGATATGATTTTGGACTACTACAAAGTAAATCATATTACGATTGGTTTCAGTCTACCGTTGATAATGAAGATGGTTCAACATCTCAAGTCTATTTGCAAAGAGCCAAAGATAAAACATTGGATTTTGGAAATATTAGTGCTTCAATGGGGCTTAGCTATATCAACAAAAATACCACGTATAAAGTAAATGTGGGAAAAAGTTTTAGAATGCCTTTGGCTAACGAATTGGCTTCTGATGGGGTTAATTATCATATGTATCGTTACGAAAAAGGAAATTTGGATTTAGCCCCAGAAGAGTCGTATCAATTGGATATTGATATAGACCATACAACAAAGAAATTTAGCATTGGTATTAGTCCTTTTGTGAACTTTTTTGAAAACTATATTTATTTAAATCCGACTTCAAATTATTTTGAAACTTTACAAATGTATGAGTATACACAGGCGAAGGTTTTTAGAGTTGGAGGTGAAATAAGGGCTAGAGCTCAAGTGTTTAAAAAGTTAGAATTAGATGCCTCGGCAGAATATGTATACTCAAGACAAACTAGTGGAGCCAAAAAAGATTTTACACTTCCTTTTTCGCCACCATTATCTGGGTTGTTATCGGCAAATTATCAATTTAAAGATATACTCTTTTTTAATAAACCTCAGCTTATTGCTGATTATAGAATTACAGCAGCCCAAAATGAAATTGTACCTCCAGAAGAAAAGACAGAAGGTTACCAATTGTTTAATATGTCTTTTTTGGCAGAGATAAACATCTTTAAAAATGTAGAGCCTGTAAATCTGCGAGTAAAACTTAATAATGTGTTTAATACCAAATATTACGACCATACCAGTTTTTACAGATTAATAGATGTGCCAGAAGCTGGTAGAAACATATCAATATCATTAATAGTACCATTTAATAAATAATAAATAACAATTAATAATTAAAATCAGAAACATGAAAACAAACATTATGAAAACAAATTTTAAATTTTTAGCAATCATTGCTTTTCTAGGAACCTTTTTATACTCTTGTGATAGTGACGATAATCCTGCATTAAATGCTCCCGTAATTTCTAATTTTGAGTATGGTGAAGGAAGTGAACATTCGACTGAGCAATTTGCTTATAAAGGTTCAGATATTCATTTAGAAGCTGAAATTAATGCAGAAGCAACTGTAAGTAGCATCACGCTTTCTATTCATGCTCATGATTTGGAACCTGGAGAAGGTGAAGTGGATTGGGATTTTGAAAAGGTATATACAGATGCAAAATATTTAGCTATAAATCCTACATTCCATGAACATGTAGATGTTCCAACTGATATTCCTGCTGGTGAATATCATATTGAACTAACAGTTACCGATGAATTAGGAAATAGTACAGAGGTAGAAGGTCACATTCAAATAGTAGACCTTATCGCTATCAGTGATTTTTCTATAGATGAAAGTGTAGCTAGAGGAAATGATTTTCATGTAGAATTTATGATAGATGCTGTTGAAGGAATTCACAGTATTACTGTAGATGTACATGCACATGGACTTACAGTAGGTGCTGGAGAAGTAGAATGGGATTATGAAGAAGAGTTTTTAGGTGATTATCATGAACAAACATCTGTAGAGTTTCATGAGCATATTGATGTTCCAGCTACTGCACCTATAGGAGAATATCATGTAATTTTTACGGTTCAAGATGAAGACGGTAATACTAAAGAGTTTGAAACTCATATTGATGTTACTGCATAATTAATACTAATTAAACCGCATGGTAAGTTTATCGTGCCATGCGGTTTTAAATCATATAAAATGAATCTTATACTAAAAAATATTTTTGTTGCATTTTTCATTCTAACAATAATTTCATGTTCAAGTGATGATGACTCAGAAAAAGATTTAGAAAAACCTACCATTACCATTGACTATAATGGAGGCTTTCCAAAAGCTTGTCAACAATTAAAACGTGGGGAAACCTACACCTTTAAAGCAATGGTAACGGACAATGAGGCATTGGCGTCATACAGTTTAGATATTCATCATAATTTTGACCATCATACCCATGATGATCAGGCTGGAGAATGCGATTTAGAAGAGAAAAAAGATGCGGTAAATCCGTTAATATTTATTGAGAATTATACTATTAAAAATGGTTTATCAAGTTATGAAATAGTTATTAATTTAACAATTCCAGAAGATGTAGATACAGGAGATTACCATTGCTCTTATTCTGTAACGGATGAAACAGGTTGGCAATCTAGAACATCTGTAGATATTAAGATTGTTGAGTAATAAAAAAACATAACAATGAATAGAAGAAAATTTTTTAGAAATGGATCTCTAGCTACATTAGGAGCAACTTTGCTAAGTCCTTTTGATGTTTTTGCTAATACTTCCGATACAGAAATAGTAAACAAGAATAAAAAAGCTAAAAATATTATTGTAATTGTCAGTGATGGAATGAGTATTGGTACTTTGAATATGACTGATTTATGCTTGTCTAGAAAAACAGGAGTAGGTACTAATTGGTTACAGTTGTATAAAGACAACAAAGTAAGTAGGGCTTTAATGGATATGGCTTCTGCGAGTTCAATAGTTACTGATTCTGCTGCAGCAAGCTCTTCTTGGGGTGGTGGTGTGCGTATAAATAATGGAGCATTAAATAGTGGTAAAAATGGAGAAAAACATCTTCCTATTTGGCAAAAATTTAAAAGTGTTGGTAAAAAAGCCGGCTGTGTAACAACAGTTCCTATTACACACGCTACACCAGCAGGTTTTTGTGTAAATTCTAAAACCAGAAATGCACAAGAACAAATTGCTGAAATGTATTTAGAACAAAACTTTGATGTAATGATGGGGGGTGGACATAAATATTTTTCTTCACAAAAAAGAAAGGATAAAAAAAATATGTACCAAGCTTTTAGCCAAAAAGGATATCAGGTGGTCAAAACTAGAGACGAAATGCTATCCTCTTCTAGCAATAAACCTATTTTAGGTGTGTTTGCAGAAGACGGACTTCCTTATTCTATTGATAGAGAAAATAATAATGCATTATTAAAAAATGTACCTACCCTTGCTGAAATGACTAAAAAAGCCATCGATGTAATGAAAAATCACCCTAAAGGTTTTGTATTACAGGTAGAAGCAGGAAAAGTAGATTGGGCTGCACATGGTAATGATATCGCTGGCCTTATTTATGATCAAGTAGCTCATGATGAGGCAATAGAAGTGGCTATGGATTTTGCAGAAAAGGATGGGGAGACATTAGTTATTATTACAACAGACCATGGTAATGCAAATCCTGGAGTTATTTACGGAAAAAAGGCGAATGACAATTTTGATTCTATTCAAAAATATAAACATACCAATGAGTGGATTTTAAAAGGCATAGGAAAAGAAACATCTGTATCACAATTAAAAGAAAGAGTACACTACGCTAATAATTTTGCTCTCACTGACGAAGAATCTAAATTATTGTTAAGTTATTATTCAAATCTGCAAACAGAAGATGGACTTTACAATCCAAGGCATCTTCCTTTTAAAGTTTTGGCTGAAATTCAGAAACAGCATAATTCTGTAGGTTGGATTAGTATGCAACATTCTGCAGATTATGTAGAACTAGCTATGTATGGTCCTGGAAGCCATTTGTTAAAACCTTTTATTAAAAATACAGACCTTCATTATTTGATGTTGGAAGCAGCTGAGGTTGAAAATAAGTTTTAATCTAAAGAAAATTTAAATGTTATGAAATTGAATGAATAGTTAATATTAAGAGGTTTAAATAGATAGAATTCTTAGCTATAGCAAAAGGGTTTAATTTCATTAAAAATATAACTTATTTAATAGGGAAATAGGCACTTCTTTTAAGTGTCTAATAGCTAGAATAATGCTCTAATTGAAGAGACTGATTATTCTATTTTTTTACGTGTTTAAAACTATAGTGAAATAATAAATAGTTTTAATGTTGACTGCTAATATGTCTAGAAAGTACTGTAAATATTGATATTTTGTTGATTTTTTTATAATCAATTAAGTTTACAATAAATGTTAAAATTGCTCGTTTTTTTTAGTAGAAAAGAAAAAAAAGATGTTTTTTATCAAAAATTGAAAAACATGATTAACTACAAACTCCCTAAATTATGATTATTAAAAAATTGCAAGAAAAATAGTAAAAATTGAAAAAGAAACAGAGCCGATAATCAACCAAAAACAACAAATAAACTTATCAATTTAGAATTCATTAGTTTGAGTTTAACAACTGAATAGAATAGAGAAAGGAATAAATAGTGGATTTATTCTATAGTGTTCCCAAAAAAAGTCAGTAAAAATTCAATCCAATGTATACTAAATAACGACGAAAATTAGCTAATAATGTTGATGGTAATCCATTAATATTAACTCCAGATTTTAATAAGTTATAAAGTTAAGTCGTCACAGATAGTATGCCTTTTTAGGTTTCTAAACTGTCTATAAGTTCACATCCAATTTTTCGAAAAAATAGTGCCTTTGTTTTTTATACTGAGAATTTTGGCTATGTAAAAATTCAATAAGTTACTAGGTATGTGTACAGCTTATGCTACATCTAAAGTTAGCAGAGGTTATATACATAAAAATAAAATGATATGTACAAGTAGTTGCACTTTAGTTTTTAGTTGTTAACTGCTACTAAAATTTAACTGAATTTAATAAGAATAAATAATAAGAAACTAACATCCCCTATGAAAAGCAATCGTAATAATTACAAGACACAACCAAATGTATTTAGAAATAAAATTAAAAGAATAGAAACATTGTTTTCTTTGCTTTACTATCAATTTACGATGAAATTTAACTATGCCAAAACTTTTGTAGAATTCAAAACAAGAATTTTATCTGAAATAACTGTTTTAAAAATTTATGTAAACAAATTTATTTTTGGTAAAGACATTAATACTGTCGTTAGTTTTATTTAATAAGGTACAACGGATTAAACATATGTTAATTAAATTAATTTATAGATGAAAAAGATGTTTTTATTAAGGTTGTTTCTGCTGTTTAGTTTTTTGACAACTGCTATTCATGCTCAAGTTATACAAGAAGTTATTACTCCTACTCAAATAGACAAATGCGGTGAATCTAGACTGTTTCAATTTAAGATAGGGAATAATACGGGTGCTGATATTAGTTCAACATTATTATTAGATCTTCCTCTTGGAGCCTATTATACACCAGGTTCAATTACAGGAGATATTTTAATACCAACTGTTAATGATATTTCCAATCTAAACAAGCCTATATTTGACATTGACTTAGCTAACGATGAGGTTGTTATTATTGGGTTCAATGCTCATGTAACCTGTGATTTTGATATCACTGGTGTTTTTGATTATGTGTTTAACGGAGAAAGTTTATCAACACCTGTTACTGTCAGTCAGTTAAATACTCCAAATTTATTAATATCAAATGTTACACCTAGTAGTACCGAGCAATATGTTGGAGCTACTTTTACTCGTGAAATAACTATCGAACAAAATTCAGCTGTTAGCAATCAGTTGAGTTCTTTTACTTTTCAAGATGAGCATAATACCAGTGTAAATGTTATTGCCATTGAAGTATTGGATGGTCCTGGGGGGAACGTGATATCAGCAGGAACTTTTGATAGTGCAAATAGCACATTAACTTTTGACGCTGCAGATATTCAGTCTGCTACAGGAGGAAGTGATGGGTACTTTAACAGTGGAGAAACCATATATATTAGAGAAACTATAATTTTTGAGGATTGCGTTGACGGAAATTCTAATCTTAAAGCTTTTTATGGTTGTACTCCACCAGGAGGTAGCTTTGAGGTTTGCCAAGAAGCTACAAGCTCAGCCATAGTAAGTCCACCAGCAGGTACACCTGCTGTAGATTTTAGCTACAACGTGGTGCAAAAACTAGATATTTGCCAAAATATGATTGTGGAGATTACTGTAGAAAATACAGGTAGTGCTCCTGCTTATAATATTGTATTACCTGTTGGTATGGCCAATGATGGTACCAATGCAACACCGAGAGTTAATGACGGATTATTTCCGGATAGATATCAATTTGTTTCAGCTACAATAGGCACAGAAGATGTTACTAATGTTGTTGATAGCCCTTATTTAAATTCTTGGAATTTAATGGTGTCCGAGGTGACCAATGACCCTGATGGTGTTGGTACAGGTTTAGAAGATGTTAATGGTGATGGAACTTTTGAGTTACCCGAGGGCGAATCTTTTACCATTACCGTAGAAGTGGATTATAATGAAGACCAATATTTAGGCTCAGGAGCCTGTGGCAATCCTTTTGGGACCAGTGAAGCCTATACCGGAGGAAACGCAACATGGATTAGCGGTTATTCTTTTGATAATATGTGTGGTAACACTAACTATGTTGCAAAGGCTGGAGTTATGTCTGGTATTTTCAGATTCCGTTCTTTGGCTTTTAATAGTTATATGGATAACCCTAACATTGCTGAAGGCGATATTACCTATTTAAATGCTTCTTATGAAGGTTCAATTGATTTTTACAATAGTGCCTTTTTTGATAATGGCGGTACTTTTGATGTGGAGTTTGAATTACCTCCTGGATTGGTTTTTGTTAATGATGAAACCAATTGGCCAGTAATAGGAAAAGAAAATTCTGGAGATGTAGATTTTTCTACAAATACAACTGTTTCAGGTAATATAGTTGCTATTTCAGGTATAACCGACCCAAGAAAAATATGGAAATTACCAGTTACTGCAGATTGTGCTGCCGCAGCTACAAATGAGCCGTTGAAAGTTAAGTTAATTCTAAATCCGGGCACACCAGGGTGTACTTCTATGGAAATAGGGTGTCTTGAAGCTACTCCTTCTATTAATTTCTTATGTAATCCTTGTGATGGAAATATGGCTCGTGGCAATTTTACCGTAGAACGAACTAGCTTTGGATGGTTGGATGCCGATGACGATCACGTTGCTGATGATAATAGTACAAGAGCAGATGCATCGACACCTAATGTAAATATAAAAGCAGCTCGTAGTTTTGAAGAAGTAACCTTCACCTTAGAGGGTACGGTTCAAAATGCATTAACAGAAGATTATGTTGAATTCCTTTATACGCATTCAGGGAGTACTGGAGCTACCAATACGTCTGTTCCGTATTTTTATCCGCAAACGGCTACAGTAACCAGAACTCCTTTTGGAGGTGGAGCTCCAACAACAGTAACGAATGTTACTGTAACGCAATTGTTTGATTCTGCTTCAGCAATTCATACAATGCAAATCGATTTGGATGCTCTGCAAACAGCTTTAGGAACCTTTACCACAGGAGATAGCATAGAGGTAGTATTGGTTACGAAAACAGGAGAAAACCTTCCTTCTTATTACGAACCTGTAGCAAATGTAAAAGGACAATGGAGAACAGAAGGCTTTGGGCCATGTTTTCTTTTAGATGTTTTCTCTTTAGAAAAAACAGATGTTAAAAATTCTACTTGGTTCGGTCAAACTCAATATGGTTGTAGTTCTTTATATACCAGAATGATTATTGCCTATTCTGATGGAGGAGAATTTGATGCTAAAGATAACTTTCCTAATGAAGTCCACGCGGCTTATATCAATAGCATTTCACAAAAATGGATTGGACGCTGGTCGTTAGAACCAGGAACTGTAAACGTTGTTAAAGAAAACGGTAATGTTGTCCAAGCATTAGATGATTCGGCCATTGATGTTTCTTTTGATGGAACACATACAGTGTTTACCTATGTTAACGATGGAACAATGCCATTGGTAGATGATTATGCAAGATGGTCGGATTATGGTATTCAGATGAGAGTTATTCCAGATTGTGGTGTCCCCGATGGTAAACTGAATACACTGCAAAATATAAGTCAATCTGCAGATTTTATACGCTATTATTATGCAGCCCCTGAAGATCATGATGTTGTTGACCTTGGTTATACCGAAACTTCAGGACATGCAGTTAATTACTTTAATTTATCAAAACAATTTACCGCTTTAACAGGTACTTATCAAGCTACAGGTTTAACAGCGGAGTGGGATGTACGTTACGAAAATACTACGAATTATTCAGGAGCTAATAAAGATATTGAAAATGCATGGTTGTTAATAGAAAGTCCTTCAGGAGGTATAACACCTATATCTATAGAATTATTAGACGCTAGTGGTAACCCAACAGGAACAACATATCCGTTAACTCAAGTAGGGGCTTCAAGTAAATGGTTTGTTGAATTAGGTACAATTACTGGATTTAGCTATAAAGATTATCGAATTGTCAGTACTTTTAATACTTGTGGTACAGATGAATTGTTAGTAACAGTTGGTAATAATTGTTCACGTTATCCTAGCATTATAGGAGATGAGTTGTTTTATGAGTCTGATGGTGGTAATTTTATGTGCGATATCATACAAACAAGCCTTGAATTGGTTAACAAACCAATCGCTTTGGAAAGCGAAATTACTTCGCAACCTTCATCTGATCAAGATTTTTGTAATAGTATTGATATTTCCTACAATGTTAGAAACATTGGAGAGTCTAGAGCTTATAACCATCAAGTGGTTTTAACTCCTCAATCTGGTCTTGACTATGCTAATGGTAGTAGTACTATTAACTATAATGGTACAATTACTTCTATACCAGATCCAACATTAATTTCAGGTAAATATGTTTGGGATTTAGATGTTGTGTTTTCAGAAATTGGTTTTTATGGTGATACATTAGATAACGAATACACACTTAATTTTCAAGTAAAATCAACCTGTGGATTTATATCTAACACTAAATTTGGTATGAGTGCTGAAGCTACTAGCGGTTGTGGAGGCACTGGAAATACTACCTCAGTTTATTCACTCCCTATCAGTTTAGCAGGAGCTCCAAATATTACAAATATTTATAAGTTAAGTACAACCACTGATGATTTGGTGGCGTGTGAAAATAATACTACCGTAAATGTAACATTTCAGAGTATGACAGGAAACTCAGATACACAGGAGATTGAGTTTGTGGATGTTGTGGTTCCTGCAAATATAACCTATGAAGGTGGTTATACTGATTTGTCCAACAACGGCAGTCCAACTTATCTTTATGATGTAGTTGATGGAGCTTATAGAACTATTCGTTTTCAGTTTAATACTTCTAATCCAATAAGTGCAGGAGAAACAGCTCAATTCAGTTTTAACATAGGTATGGAAAATCCATCAGAGTATTCTTGTGGAGATTCTATTGATATTGTTGCCAATTCAATTGTTCATGGAGAAACTCAAACATGTGAAGGGCAAACCTGTGCTATTGAAGCCGTAACAGCATCAAGCATAGAATCTAAGGAGATTATAAAGCAAGATGTTTCTTTAGCTATTGTATCTGCAAATAGTAGGTTAACAACCTCAGGTGAAGAAGTAACCATTGACTACACTATTAACAATACAGGAGCTTTAGATACAGCTCAAGATATTATTGTAAGCTTAGTGTATGATGCTAATGGAGATAATATTTACAACACTGCGGATGGAGATGTTTTAATTACATCAAATACCATTACTGATGCTATTACAGTAGGTGAAACCTTAAACCAATCATTGGTATATACAGTATCAGAAAATCAAGTGTGTAATCTGTTATTGGCAATAACTTCAGAAGACAATCCTTGTATGTGTAATGTTTCTGAATTACTAGTAAATTCAATAAATTTAATTGAAGGTGCAGCAGGTAATAATAAAGAAATTTGTGAAACTGAAACCTTAGAGTTAGGTAGGATAGCTCCAAGTACCAATTATAGTTATAGTTGGACAGCATCTGATTTAAGTATTGTAACTTATTTAGATGACACGAATAGTGCTCAACCTAAATTTAACTACACTGGCCCTGCACTAACAGTTCCAACAACGTTTACTTATACAGTAAATGTTATAAGACCTTCAAGCGGAGGATGTACTTCTTCAGATGAAGTAACTATTACTGTAAATCCTGCGGCTAAAGTGCCTTCTGGTGATGCTATTCAAGAATTTTGTGAGTCTCAAGGAGCTACGGTTGCTGATTTGACAGCTACCAGCAGTACAGGAGAATCTATAATTTGGTATGATGCTGCGATCGGAGGTAATGCTCTTTCTTCTAATACTATTTTACAAGATGGAGAACGTTATTATGCAGAAGCTCAAACCGCATCTCCAGAATCTTGCGTAAGTGCATCAAGATTAGAAGTGGAAGTAGATATATTACCAGAATTATCAGTTTCAACGATTTCAAGTTCTTGTGCCGCAGATAATAATTCTTATACATTAAGTATAGAAGTAACCGGTACGGCACCTTACACTGTATCAGGAACAGGTGCACCAGGAACTTGGGTAGGAAATACATGGACTTCAGAAGCAATATTAGCAGGAGTAGATTATAATATTACTATTAAAGATGCTAATGGTTGTAATCAGGTATCTGTTGAAGATGTTGCTCCGCAATGCTGTGCTTTTGAATTGACTTGTCCTACATTTCCTTCTGAAACCATTTCGTGTTATAGTGATTTGCCAACACAAACTACATATACAGAGCTAGAGTTTGAGGCTTTAGGCAATGGAGATGGTATTATAGGAAATCATTCTTGTGGAGTTATTGAAATTACAGCAACTAATAGTGCAGATACAGAAACTTGTAACCAAGTGGTAACTCGAACTTATACTATAACAGAATATGAAGATACTAATGATAATGGTGTTAGAGATGCTGGAGAAAATACGGTGTTAAATACCCAAGATTGTATTCAAACCATAACCATACAAGATACAACACCTCCAACTTTTGATACTACTCCACCAACAGAAACTATAATAGTTGAATGTACAGAAGATATACCAGAAGCTGCAACAGTAACCGCAACAGATAATTGTGGTAATGCTATGGTTTATGTGGATGAAGAACGCACAAATGAAACATGTATAGGGCAATATACAATAGAACGTAGATGGGTTGCAATAGATGAATGTGGTAATAAAACAGTATCAGATATTCAATTGGTTATAGTAAATAATCAAACGGGGCCATCCTTTAATGAAGATTTACCAGCAGATTTAACTCTTGAATGTGTTGATGATATTCCAGATGCCGCTGTCTTAACAGCTGGACCTTCAGAGTGTTCTTTAGTATTAGATAATGATATAAGAAATTTAGCTAATGATTACTATTTAGATATGAATAAAATAATTAGTGATTATGATTCTAATGAGGATGGTTTTGGAATTATTTTTTCAGATATATTAGTTACTGACTTATTGGAAAGTGGTACACCACAAGATGTAATCGATTATTACCAAGGTATAACAGTAACCCTAACTACAGAAGCTGTTCCAGGAGCAGTTAATCCAAGAGTGAAACATAATAATTTAGGCTTTGCCCTATATAACGGAAAAATAACATTAACATTCTCAGAGCCAGTTATATTTCAAATATCAGGAAATCCAGATCTTACACCAAGAGAAAAATTAACATTTTCTGGAGATGGAAATCAACTATATCAATTTCCTGGTTATTACGGAAATAATATGTTTGAAAATGATAATATTATTTCTACGCTAACTGGGCCTTATATAGTTTACAATTCTGGAGATGATAAAGTTAAAACATCAGGTCAGTTGTTTGGCGGTACGGGCACTTTATTAATAGCACAACAAGAAGAACCAACTGCTAGTATAGCTCAGTTATTTGTATCTGTGTTTATGCCTCAAGAAAGTGATAATTCTGTTTTGTTTGAGGAGGAAATGATAGAAGGAGATTGTTCAAATAACTATGAAATTATAAGAACTTGGACAGCTACTGATGTGTGCGGTAATGAAACTAGCCATACTCAAACTATTACTGTAGACGATACCACTGCACCAACATTTGTAGGTGAATTGCCAAAAGATATCTACGGATTGTGTGGTGCTATACCTGAAGCAGAAACCTTAACAGCAACTGATAATTGTGGTGAAGCATTAGTTACATTCTCAGAATATGAAGAGTCTGGTGCTTGTTCTAATCAATATGATTTAGTAAGAGAATGGGTAGCTACAGACGATTGTGGAAATACTTCAACACATGTTCAGGTTATTCACTTAACATGTAAAATAAACGAATCCGATATTCATAATGCAGTAAATGTTGATGGTAGTGTTTATGATAATTATTTTAAGATAGATGGAATTGATTGTTTTCCAGATAATACTGTAAAAATATTTAATCGTTGGGGAGTTGAAGTCTATTCAGAAACAGGATATAACAATGCAGATAAAGCATTCAGAGGATATTCTAATGGAAGAGCAACATTAAATAAAAATGAAGCATTACCAACAGGTGACTACTACTATATTATACAATATAGATATAGTGCAGATGGAGTTTCTTCTGAAATTTTAGAGCAATCAGGATTCTTATATATAAATAATAATAAGTAATAATATCTAGTAATGATAAATTATATAAATAGTAAAATCATGAGAACGTCTTTGCTTATTGCTTTTTTAGCTTTTGCACAGATAGTTATGGGACAACAAGACTCTCAATACACTCAATATATGTATAATACACAAACGGTAAACCCAGCTTATGCAGGAAGTCGTGGTGTTTTAAATTTAACAGGATTGTATAGAACCCAATGGGTAGGGATTAATGGAGCCCCAGAAACTTCAAATTTTTCATTAAACACACCCGTAGGTAATCGTGTAGGGTTAGGACTTTCATTTTATAAAGATAAAATAGGTATTTCTTTAGAGAATAATATTGCAGCAGATGTTTCATATACATTGCCGCTTAATGATGATGATTTGTTTATGTCGTTTGGTATGAAAGGAGGAGTAAACATTTTAGATGTTGATTTTAGCCAGTTAAACCCAAATGATGTAAATGACCCTTCTTTTAGTCCTTCAAATAATATAGACGGGCAAGTATCTCCAATAATAGGAATAGGGCTTTATTTACGAAATAAAGATAAGTGGTATTTAGGTATTTCAGCTCCTAATTTATTAAATACAGATCATTATGATGATGTTACTATTAGCACTACCAAAGAACGTCTACATTATTATGCAATAGGGGGGTATGTTTTTGACTTAAATTCAAGTTGGAAATTTAAACCTGCCATCTTATTAAAAGGAGTAAAAGGAGCTCCATTGGCTGCGGACTTTTCTGCAAATTTTTTATTTAATGAACGCTTTACGTTAGGTGCAGCTTACCGCTGGGATAGTGCAGTTAGTGGTTTGTTTGGCTTTCAAATAACTAATGGTATTATGCTTGGCTATGCTTACGATTATGATGTAACAGATATAGGAAATTATAGTAATGGGTCACACGAGTTTTTTCTTCGCTTTGAAATAGGAGATGGAAATAATCAGGGTGTAGTAAATCCTAGATTCTTTTAAAATTAACAAATAAATCAATAAAATAAACAATGAGAATGTTGTATAAAATAAAAGCAAATAGCCCTAAGATATTCGTGTTTTTTTTGGTGTTTTTGAGTTTACAGTCTTTTAGTCAAGAGAAAAATATAGAAAAGGCAAATGAAGCTTTTAAAAGTAAGTTTTATATGGAGGCTGTTAAGATTTATGAAAAAGTAGCTGAAAAAGGATATCGATCAGAATCTTTATTACAAAATTTAGCAGATAGTTACTACTTTAATGCAAAGTATAAAGAAGCTGCAAAATGGTATAAGGAGTTGTTTCAGTTCAATGAATCGCAATCATCAACATATATGTTAAGATATGCCCAGTCTTTAAAGGCAATAGGAAATTCTAAGTTGGGTGAAGACTATTATAATAAATACCTTTCACAAGGTAATTTTAAGGCATTGTCAAATATTTCAGCAAAAAAATATTTAGATTTAATAGAAGAAAATTCAGGACGTTATACTTTAAATAAAGTATCTTTTAATACCTCTGGGGTTGATTTTGGAGTTAATTTTTTAAATCCTTCTAAATTGGTATTTGCTTCTACTCGAAATTCTGGAGTATTACGAAATAGAATTAGTGCTTGGGACGGTTTGCCATATTTAGATTTATATGAAGTAAATGTTACTAATGATTCTGTTTTTAGTAAGCCTAAAGCCTTAAGAGGTAGTATTAATCAGAAGTATCATGAGTCTACAGCATGTTTTACAAAAGACGGTAAAACAATGTACTTTACACGTACCAATCCTAAAAAAGATAAAAATGGTGAAGCTCTGTTGCATTTAAAAATTTATAAAGCTGTTTTAGAAGATGGAAAATGGGCAAATGAAGAAGAGTTGTCAATTAATGGAGACGGTTTTAATACGGCTCATCCTGCACTTAATTTAAAAGAAGATAAACTTTATTTTGCATCTGATAGGCCAGGAGGAAAAGGAGCAACTGATTTATATTATGTAACAATAAATCCAGATGGTAGTTTTGGAAGTGTTACTAATTTAGGTGATAAAGTAAATACCTCAGGGCGTGAATCGTTCCCGTTTATAGCTGAAGATGGTGCCCTATATTTTTCTTCTGATGGTCATTTCGGATTAGGTGGATATGATGTGTTTTATTTAAAAATAAATGATGAAGGAGAGTTTTTAGGGAATTTGCTAAATGTAGGAAAACCAATAAACTCCTCTTTTGATGACATTTCATATGTGGTAAAAGATGGCAAGGGATATGTCAGCTCTAATCGTTCAGAAGATATGTCAGGTTATGATGATATCTATCGTTTTGTTGAAAATACCCCAATAAAAGAAGTGTATATTAAAAGCAAATTACATGGAATTGTTAAAGATAAATCTACAGGGTTGCCATTAGAAAAAGCAATTATTCAAGTATTAGATTCAGACAATAACTTAGTGTCTAGTTTAGAAACTAATAATCAAGGAGCATTT
The DNA here is from genome assembly GCF_003813905.1 of Aureibaculum marinum. GTDB lineage: Bacteria > Bacteroidota > Bacteroidia > Flavobacteriales > Flavobacteriaceae > Aureibaculum > Aureibaculum marinum. The sequence continues at coordinate 131,521 of NZ_RPFJ01000002.1, read as the reverse complement.
GATACTATCGTAGCATATACTCCTGCTTATATTTTAAAAGTTACAAGAGAAGGGTATAGTAGTGCTGATGATTTTTCAAAAGAATTTCAAGAAGATAGAGAGCATAATTTTGAGTTAGATCCAGATGATAAAACAATTACTACTGGAACAAACTTGGCAGAAGTGTTAAATATTCCAATTATTTATTTTGATTTAGATAAATCTAATATTCGTCCAGATGCAGAGGTGGAGCTTCAAAAAATTGTTGAAGCCATGAAAATGTATCCTGAATTAAAAATTGATATTCGTTCTCATACAGATAGTAGGGCTAGTGACGCTTATAATATGGCTTTATCTCAAAGACGTGCAAAATCAACAATGAATTACTTAATAAAAGAAGGTATTTCAAAAAATAGGTTAACAGCTCAAGGATATGGAGAAACACAATTGGTTAATAAATGTTCAAACGGAGTACCTTGTTCAAAATCTGAACATCAAGCCAATAGACGTAGTGAATTTATAATAGTAGAATAAATCAGTATTTATTTCTCTTCTTCTATAAAGTAAAAAATAATCATGCTATAGAAGAAGAGTTGTCTTTTGTAAATGCTCAGTTAATAAAGTATTGATTAAAATGAATAGAAATAAATATTAAACTCTTTAGTTTTAGAGCATAAAAGAATTTACTTACTAGAGATTTAGTATAAAAAAAGCCTAAAAAATCATTGATTTTTTAGGCTTTTTTGTCGGGGTGGCAGGATTCGAACCTGCGACCTCCGCGTCCCAAACGCGGCGCGATAACCGGGCTACGCTACACCCCGAAAAATTTAAAATCTAAAAATACAATTGTTAAAATTGAAATTCAGATTTTACAAATTTTTATAAGAAATACATTCATTAAAAATTTGAGGTTGCAAATATATAGTTTTTATTAATAGTTACAATACAGATTTATTTGTATTTTTAGTTCCTAGTAAAAAAAATTAAAATCTCATTATGAAAAATCACATATCTTTTCTTCTTATTTTTATAACAATAAGCTTTGTTTCTTGTGCCCAACAGGTTGAGTCTGAAGTAAAAGTTGAAAATCCTAAAAACTTAAATTATACTACAGAATTAGTAGTAAAGGACTTAAATATTCCATGGGGAATTACATTTTTACCAGACAGCAGTATTCTTATTACAGAAAAATCTGGAGAACTTATTCTATTTAAAAATAATAAAAAAATAAAGATAACAGGTCTTCCTGAAATTTATAATAGAGGACAAGGCGGATTGTTAGATGTAATTATACATCCAAAATATAAAGAGAATGGATGGATTTATTTTTCTTATGCTTCAGAACAAGGCGAAGGAAATGGAGGTAATACGGCAATAATGAGAGCCAAAATAGACGGCAATAAACTAGTTAATAATCAATTGTTGTATAAAGCAGAACCAAACACTACTAAAGGGCAACATTTTGGTTCTAGATTAGCATTTGATAATGATGATTTTCTTTATTTTTCAGTAGGAGATCGTGGTAATCGTGATGAAAATCCACAAGATATTACTAGAGATGGTGGTAAAATTTACCGTCTTAATGATGATGGTACAATACCAACAGATAATCCTTTTGTAAATGAACCTAATGCTAAAAAAGCTATTTATTCTTTTGGACATCGTAATCCTCAAGGAATGTTTAAACATCCAACAACAGGAGAAATTTGGACACATGAGCATGGTCCACAAGGAGGTGATGAAATTAATATTATTAAAAAAGGATTAAATTATGGTTGGCCTAAAATAAGTTATGGTATAAATTACAGTGGTACTTCTTTTACAGAGCATACTTCGTTACCGGGAATGGAACAGCCATTGTTTTATTGGGTGCCATCTATTGCTCCAAGTGGTTTTGCAATAGTATCTTCTGATAAATATCCTGATTGGAAAGGTAGTTTGTTAGTAGGATCTCTTAAATTTCAATACCTAGAAAGATTAGTTTTAGATAAGGATAAAGTAATTAAAAGAGAAAAATTGTTTGAAGGCTTAGGTCGTGTTAGAAGTGTAAGACAAGGTCCAGATGGTTATATTTACGTAGGTATTGAGAATTTAGGAATCGTAAAAATTGTTTCCAAATTATGATTAGGTTTATATCTTTTTGCTTGTTGTTTTTATCTTCAGTGCTCGTTTTTGGGCAAAGCAAAGAGAAAGGTAAAAATTTTAAAAAAAGTATAGAGCGTGGAGCTCTCGTTTATGAAGATTTTTGCATGAATTGTCATATGCCTGATGGTAAGGGAGTTGAAAATGTAACACCTCCATTGGCTCTATCAGATTATTTAATAAATAATAGAGAAGCAAGTATAAAAGCAGTCAAATTTGGACAATCTGGAGCAATCATAGTAAACGGAATAACTTATAATGGAACAATGGCACCTATGGGGTTGTCTGATAATGAAATTGCTGATGTAATGAATTATATTACCAATAATTTTGGCAATACAAATGATAAAATGTTTACAAAAGAAGAAGTTTTAAAAATTGAGAAGTAAAATCACATGTATTTAGTTAAATTTGCTTGCTTTAAAGGTGTCTTATTAATCAAAAATAAAACTCATGCTCGTAATTGGAATTGCCGGAGGTACGGGAAGCGGTAAAACAACAGTTGTTAATCAGATAATTAACGAAATTCCTAATCAAGATGTAACTGTAATTTCTCAAGATTCATACTATAGAGAAACCGATAGTCTTGCTATAGAAGAACGTACCAAAATAAATTTTGATCATCCTAGAGCAATTGATTTTGATTTATTGGTAAAACATCTTTCTCAACTTAGAAAAGGAAAGACAGTTTTGCAGCCAGTGTATTCTTTTGCAATGCATAATAGAACAAAAGATACTATTAAAACACATCCAAGTAAGGTTTTAATTGTAGAAGGTATTTTAATTCTGACTAATAAAGAATTACGTGATATGATGGATATAAAAGTTTTTGTTCACGCTGATTCTGATGAACGACTTATCCGTAGATTAAAAAGAGATATTGCTGAAAGAGGACGAGATATGGATGAGGTATTACAGCGTTATCAAAATACATTAAAACCAATGCACGAGCAGTTTATAGAGCCAATGAAAGAGTATGCAGATATTATAATACCAAATAATAAATACAATACTGTTGCTATTGATATTGTTCGAACTATTATTAATGAAAGATTATAATACATGACTTTTAACGAGTTTAGAAAAAATAAAATAGTTCGCTTTTTTAGTAATAGATATGTTATTATTTTATTATTATTTTTAATCTGGATGCTATTTTTTGACGAAAATTCTTATTTAAATCATAGAGAATTAAATCAAGAAATAAATAAATTGGAAAAGACAATAGAGTTTTATAAGTCTGAGGCAGAAAAAGATAAAAAATTAATTAAAAATTTACAAGATCCAGATTCTTTAGAAAAGTTTGCTAGAGAAGAATATAATATGAAAAGGAAAGATGAAGATATTTATATTATTGATTTCGATTCTATAAAAGAGTAGATGATGAGTAATTTTTTATTTAATGAATTTGAACAAGTCTCTTCTAAACAATGGAAACAGAAAATTCAATTTGATTTAAAGGGAGAAGATTACAATGACTTATTGGTTTGGGAATCAAATGAGGGGATAAAAGTTAAACCTTTTTATCATTATGATGATGTTCAATTTTTGAATATTAATCCCAAAAATGGATCGTTTTTAATTTGTCAGTCTATTTTTGTTTCTAATGAAAAAACAGCCAACTTTTTGGCTAAAGATGCTTTAAAGAGAGGAGCAAATTCCATTGAATTTGAGGCTAATAAAAAATTTGATGTCGATAAATTACTTCAAGGATTAGTAAAATTTAATACGAATAAAGAGCCTCTTCAGATCCATTATAAACTCAATTTTTTATCGGATGATTTTCTAATAGAATTAATTGATAAAAGCTTAGCGTTTAAAATATTTTTAAATGTTGATATTATTGGAAATCTAGCCAAAACAGGAAATTGGTTTAATAATAGTAAAAAAGATGTTGAAGTACTAGAAACTGTACTAAAAAAAGCAACAGGTAGTACAACAGTACTTTCTGTTAACACTAGTCTTTATCAGAATGCAGGTGCAAACATAGTTCAACAAGTTGCATATGGGTTGGCTCAAGGTAGCGAGTATTTAAATATTATCACAGCTAAAAATATACCATTTATATACAACAGTATTCAGTTTTTATTCACTGTTGGTACCAATTATTTTTTTGAAATTGCTAAACTTAGGGCTTTTAGATATTTATGGCCATTAATTTCTGAGAAGTATAATATAAAAGTAGAAGCCAAATTATTTGTAAAACCTACTTTACGTAATAAAACCATTTACGATTGCAATGTAAATTTATTGCGAACAACTACAGAATGTATGAGTGCTGTGTTGGGAGGAGCAGACTTTGTTTCTAATGTTGCTTATGATAGTGTTTTTCGTAAAAAAAATGAATTTGGAGAGCGTATTGCTAGAAATCAACTCTTAATTTTACAAGAAGAAAGTCATTTTAATGCTGTAAATAATAGTACAGAAGGTTCTTATTATATTGAAACATTAACTAAACAAATAGCAGAAAAAGCGTTAAATTTATTTAAAGATATTGAAAAAAATGGTGGATTTTTAAAGCAATTGAGATTAGGTAAAATTCAGCGTAAAATTGAAGAAAGTGCTACCCAAGAGCAGTTGCAGTTTGATAAAGGAGTAAATACTTTACTTGGTATTAATAAGCAGATTAACCAAACTGATAAAATGAAATCTGAAATAGAACTCTATCCTTTTATGAAAATTAAACCAAGAAAAACGAAAATAAAACCCATAATAGCGAAAAGGTTAGCAGAAAAATTAGAGAAGAAACGCTTAAATAAGGAATAATATATTGCTATTGATTATTATTTTTTGTACTTAACAATTTTATTCCATTTTCTTCAATAGATATTACCTTTTGTTTATAAAGGAATCCTATAGCTTTTTTAAATGCTTTTTTACTAATTCCGAGGCTATCGTAAATTTTATCGGGAGAGCTTTTGTCAGAAATGGGTAAAAAACGATTGTTTTCACTAAGTTTAGTCAATATCAAATTGCAATTGACATCATTAAATTTTCTGTATCCAATAGGTTGTAAAGAAATGTCAATATTTTTGTCTTCACGAATTTTCTTTACATAACCTTTTAGGGCATCTCCTATATTAATATCTGTAAAAACTTCATTTTTATAAACAAGTCCTTTATGTTCATTATTTATAATTACCACATAACCTAAATCGGTTTTCTGATAAACAAGTAATTCAACTTCTTGTCCTTCTTTTACGGTAATATTTATATTTTGTAGTTGTTTTTCTATATAACTACTGGCAAAAAGTCTATTTGTTGATTCATCAACGTCTAAGTAGACTACATACCAGCGTCCTTCTATCATATCTTCTTTTTGCTCACCAAAGGGTACTAACAAATCTTTATCTAACCCCCAATTTAAAAAAGCACCAACTTTTGTTAATGTAACAACTTGAAGCAATGCAAATTGATACCGTTCTAGTTTTGGTTTTTGTGTGGTAGCTATTTTTTTACCTTTATTATCATGATAAATAAATACCTCAATAACACTTTTTAGTTCATACTTTTTAGGACAATATTTAGTTGGTAAAAGAACTTTTTCGTTAGTATTGTCCTTTAGAATAAGTCCATTCTCTGTCTTTTCTAAAATAGTTAGTTTGTTATATTTACCTAAAGTTATCATTCTATCAATAAGATTTAATTTTGCTTTTTCTGATTGAATCTTTCTGAAAATCAGTCCAATTATATTTCCCTTCTAAGATACCTTTAGTTTCCCAATCGCCATACATTGGGTTTGGTAATACAATATATTTAGTACCAAAAGCATTTTTTAAAATATCAACCAATTCATTCCTTTTTTTTGTAGGTTTTTTATCAAATAACGGTGAAAAATCAGAAAGGTTATCACCTATTAGCATTATAATATTATGAGTTTTTTGAACTTGAATTCTCCTAGTTTCTTTACCACTGGTATCTTGTTTTAGTAATAAGTGCTGCTCATCTGCATAAGGAAAGTTTAATTTTTTTAAATTTGAAAGCGTCTCGTTTTTTTGTATTTCTAATCTATTGGTAATGTAAAAAATTTCTATATTTTTACTTTTAGCATAGTTAAAAAACTCAAGTGCACCGGGTACTATTCCAGCTTTTTCTTCTTTACCCCATTCAATCCACCTAGAATCTGTATAGTCTTCATTTAGTTCAATAAGTTTGCCATTGAATGCACTATTGTTAAGTAGCGTTTCGTCAATGTCTGTAACAATAGCTAGGGGTTTTGTAGTGTTAGAAGAGTTAGCAAGAATTGATTCTAATTGAATTTTGGCAATATTATAAGCTTGATAGGTTAAAGCTCTATATTCAGCAGCATGTTGTTGCCATAAGGTTGCTAAAACAGAGTATTCTCTAATTGGTGTTTTGACCTCTTGATTAGTAGTGTTTTTTTTGTAGGTTTGAGTGCTAGTTTGACTAGTTTTACATCCAATAAATAAAGTAAAAGTTAAAAGAAAAAGGGGGAAATAATTTGATTTCATTTTATTATTAATCAATTGAGAGGATAAAGGTAATTAATTTTAATCCATTTGATAATTTTGCTTTGATGTTTTCGATAAATACATGTTGCTTTTTTATAGACCTTTTCAAAAAATACTAGATATAGTTAAAAAGTGATTGTATTTTTTATTTTAACTTGTTAAGATGTTCTTGTACTTCAGAAGAAAACTCATCAATCAAAATCCATTGGTGAGTGCATATGGTTTTATGTTTTTCTTTCCATTGAGCATAGCTTCCAAATTCATCAACTTCTCTAGTACTTAACCATTCTACTTTTTTTCCGAATAAGTAACGTTCAAAATCTTGAACTCCGCAGACGGAACATACCCTCCAAATAGTTTCTGTTGTTATTATTAAACTTAATAATAAAAAGAAAAAGAGTATAACAATATATTTTAATTTGGTGTTCAACTGCTTTTATATTAAAATAAAAACCGAAGAATAATTTTATTACTTCGGTTCAAATAGTGTGTTATTAATGTATAATTTTATTATTCACTTTTACCTGATTTTTCTGTTTGTAAAGCAGCCTCTTTTGAGCTTATTGTAAAAGTGTACTTATTATCCAATAATACTTGCATCAATTCTCTATCTTCACTAACCCAGTAGTATGCAGGTAACATACCTTTACCTTGGTGTACAAATTTGTGAAGTTTTATTTTTTTGCCATTAATATCGGTATTAGTAGTGCCCAAATAATTGATGGTCTGATTTTTCTTTACATATAATTTAGTTTCATCTAATGCATTAAACTTAAATGTTCCTTTTCTATCAAAAGGGAGTCTAGGAATAATTGCCCATATGTTAAATGAAGGTATTGTTCTTGCTGGCAATTTTAGTGTGGCGTTATATTTGGCAAAGTTAAAACGTTGTATGTCAGGGTCAGTTTCCATGTCTTCTACGAAATCACCTTTAAAATGCCAAAAAGAAATGTCTTTTTTATCAGATTTAATTTTTGTACCTGAAAAGTTTACTGGTTCAATTTTAGCACCAATAGTGCCGTGAAAAGAGAAAGATTTGGCAAAAATCATCTTTTCTGTTTCAGTGACAGTGCTTAAATCAAAATTTAAAATTTCACCATCAAATGAGGCTCTTACTTTGGTGTTTAATATGGTGGATGAATCTGACTTATCATCACTTACTATTCTCTGAAAGCTAATATATCCATTAGAGTCAGGTGATGTGTACCAATAGGTTTTTCCAGAATTATTCTGGGAAAATATAAAAGAATTTATAGATAGTAAGGCTATTATTAATAAGGGGAGTTTTTTTATCATAGTATTATAATTTGGCTAAAAATAATAATTGAATTTAACTCTAGGCATATAAAACTATTATTTTTTATTTTTTTTGCCATTATTCTAATTATATTCTTAAATTTTTAATATTAACAGGATAAATTAGAAGCTATTAGTTGTTTCTCTTAGCATTTCGTTCGTTTCTACGTTGCTGTCTTTCTGCTTTTCTTTGAGCTCTTCGTTGTTCTTTTTCTAAGGTAGTATTGTTGTTGTTAAATAGATTTTCAAAAAATAAGTTCAATTTAGAATCTTCTAAGTAATCTTCACAGTTTAGGGCTTCAGATAACTCTGGAGGAAGTGGCGTTAAAGATTCACTATATTTTTGTTGCATTTTTTGTAATGTCTTTCCTACTAAGGGTAATGCTAAACTACCACCGGAACCATTTTTACCCGAATTAAAACTTATTCTTGGAGAAGCCGCTCCTACTCTTGTAACAATGACTAATTTTGGTGTGTATGCAGCAAACCAAGCATCTGCATAATCTTGTGATGTGCCTGTTTTTCCAGCAATAGGAATTGTTATACCGTAGATGTTTTTTAAAGATCTTCCTGTACCTTCTAGTATCGCTTTTTCAAGCATTTTTGTTAATAGAATAGTTGAGTTTTTACTAATAATTCGATTTTTTTCAGAAGGATGTGAAAATTCATTTTTATAAATAATTTTACCGTCTGCAGTTTCAATACTTTTTATAGTTTTTGGTTTTATCTTGTAACCACCATTTGCAAAAGCACTATAGGCCACAGAAAGTTCGTAAATACTTGCATTGGCTGTACCTAAAGCAATAGAAGGTTTTTTTTGTAGAGGTTGTGAAAACCCTAATTTTTTCCATAATGTTTCTAAATTATTGAAAGGAATATTCAAAAATAAATTTACAGTGGGGATATTCATTGATTTTGCCAATGCTGCCGCCATAGAGTAATTACCTCCGGTAGAATTATCATAATTGTTTGGTTGCCAGTTGTCAAAATCAGAAATAATTAGAGGTTTATTATCTAGATAAGAGCATGGAGTTATACCTTGTTCTAAAGCGGCAGTATATAAAATTGGTTTAAATGTTGAGGCGATTTGTCTTTGAGCAAATATTTGATCGTATTGTTGTGTGCTAAAATCTATACCACCTACCCATGATTTTACTGCTCCAGTTTGTGGGTCAATGGCAAGCAAACCTGCATGAAGTAAGGTAAGAGAATGTCTAATACTATCTTTTATAGAAATAGAATCTGTGTACATTCCTTCCCAGTCAAATAATTCTATTTGTTTCCTTTCTTCAAGGTTTGAGGTTGTTTTTAATTGTTTTAATTCTTTTGAAAGTAGGTTATTTAACGTTTTAAGGCTTGTGCCAGATTTATATTGTTTCCGTAATCGCTTTTGCATTACACTTAAATGGTCTTTAAAAGATTTTAAAGCTTCCTGTTGTAATTTTAAATCAAGTGTGGTTTTTATAATTAAGCCATCATTGTCAACGGTTAATTCAGTTCCATTTGCTGTATTGTATTCTTTTAAAATTTTATTTAATTCGTCTTTTACTTCTACTAAAAAATAATTAGCAGGTCCTTGAGATTCTAAATTGGCGTAATCTAATTTTAAAGGAATTTGTTGAAGTGAATCTTTAACTTTTGATGAGATGTAATTGTATTTCTCTAATTGGCTTAGAACTACATTTCTTCTTTTAATAGCATTGTCAGGATGTAATCTTGGGTTGTAATAAGTATTAGCTTTTAGCATGCCTACAAGTATTGCAGCTTCTTCAATTTTTGTTTCGTTAACAGGTTTGTTGAAAAATCTTCTAGAAGCGGCTTCTACACCTAATACATTTTCTCCAAAAGGAACAGTATTTAAATAGAGAGTTAAAATATCTTCTTTTGAATAAATTTGTTCTAATCGATAAGCTAAAAAGGCCTCCTTACTTTTATTTATCAACATACTTAATGGGCCGTGATTTTTACGGCCATACATATTTTTAACCAATTGCTGATTAATAGTACTACCACCTCCAGAGCTTTTATCTTGAAAAAGAATTGTTTTAAAAAGTACCCGAAACAAACTTCTAGAATCTACACCATCATGCTCAAAATACCTAGCGTCTTCAGTGGCTATTAAGGCATTAATTAAATGTTCTGGTAATTGCTCAAACTTAACGTTTGTTCTGTTTTCTGCGAAAAATTTTCCTAAAAGTTCTCCTTCTTCTGATAATACTAAGGTGGCAGTCTGATTTTTAAAAGCTTTTAATTCTTTAACAGAATGGATAGGTCCAAAAACTCCATAGTATACAGAAGTTAAAAATAAAACAACTATAATGATAAAAGTTAATAGTACTAAGATTGAGTATTTTAGTGTTTTTTTTAACATGTTTTGTAGGTGTCTTTTGCACGGTTAAAACGATAAGTAATTGTTATTATTTTTGATAAAAATGCTTGTTATGCACAACTTATGAACAGTTTGTAGAAATAACAAACTTTTATATTTTAGCATTTAAATCTTTCAATCATACATTAGATTGTGTAATTTTGTAAACTATATTTACAATTTAATCAAAAATAGTATAAAATGTTTCATAAATATATAAAATTACTTATTGCAGCCTCTATTATAGTATGGTCAGTTTTCGAATTTGCAGATAAACATATTGGTAATGGGATAGCATTAATATTTTTATCAGGTATATTTATCTTTTTTTATTTTAAAAATGAATTTTTATTATTAGCATTTTTGAGACTTCGCAAACAAGATTTTGCTGGTGCAAAAAAATGGTTAGGGTATATTAAAAATCCATCTGCAGCATTGGTTCGTAAACAAGAAGGTTATTTTAACTTTTTGCATGGTATTTTAGTTTCTCAAACCAATTTAACTCAGGCAGAGAAATATTTTAAGAAGGCTTTAAGTTTAGGGTTATCTATGAGTCATGATGAAGCGATGGCAAAATTGCAGTTGGCTGGTGTTGCAATGACTAAAAGAAGAAAACGTGAAGCTACAATTTTAATAGCTGAAGCTAAAAAATTAGACAAACATGGTGTACTTAACGATCAAATTAAAATGATGAAGCAGCAAATGAAAAAAATATAATATAAAAAGGAAAGAATGATAAAAAAAGTACTAGTAACACCATTTCAAAAATTTGTTCAAATAGAAAGCTTTAGTGGTATTTTGTTGTTGATAGCAACAATTGTAGCCTTGATTTGGGCCAATTCACCATTGTCAATTTATTATACACAGCTTCAGGAATTTAAAATGGGATTTACTTCTGATAGCTTCACTTTAAGCAAACCATTAATATTATGGGTAAATGATGGCTTAATGGCTATTTTTTTCTTTTTAATTGGATTAGAAATTAAAAGAGAATTTCTAATTGGAGGGTTAAATTCAGCTAAAAAAATTGCATTTCCTCTTATTGGTGCTTTGGGAGGAGTAATAATTCCAGTTGCCTTTTATTTAATATTGAATAATAATCCTGATACTGTTAGAGGTTGGGGGGTGCCTATGGCTACTGATATTGCTTTTTCATTAGCTGTTCTTAATGCTTTAGGTAAACGAGTTCCTTTAAGTTTAAAATTATTTTTAACTGCCTTTGCTATTGTAGATGACTTGGCAGCTGTCTTGGTTATTGCTATTTTTTATAGTGCAAATATTAGTTTAGGTTTATTAGGTATTGCCTTAGGATTACTCGCATTTTTATATTTTTTGAGTTACAAAGGATATTATTCTAAGTTTATGTTAGTGAGTTTAGGAATAGTAATTTGGGTATTGTTTTTGAAATCAGGGTTACATCCAACATTAGCCGGCGTATTATTAGCATTTTCTGTCCCAGTAATGCAAAAGATAAAAACAATTACCTTTATAGAAAATCTTGAAAATATAGTTTCAAATATTAGGCAATCTCCCGTTTTGGAAGAACCAATTCTTTCTAAAGAACAGAAAAGTGTAATTCATAATTTAGAGGGCTGGACAAAAAAATATAAGTCACCTTTACAAAATTTAGAACATAAGTTACACGATTGGGTTGGTTATTTAATTATTCCAGTGTTTGCATTGTTTAATGCTGGCGTAGCTATTAGTGGAGATATGAATTTAGAAACTGTGCTAGTTGTTAATATTGTTGTAGCTTTAGTTTTAGGGAAGAGTATTGGAGTTTCAAGTGCGGTATTATTCTTTAAAAAAATTAAGTTAATTCAAGTACCTAGCGATATTACAAACCGCCATATTATTGGAGTTTCTTTCTTGGCTGGTATTGGATTTACTATGGCTATTTTTATTGCAAGTTTGGCTTTTGCAGACACACCACAATATATTGATTCTGCTAAGATTGGTGTTTTATTAGGTTCTTTACTTTCTGCTATTATAGGTTATATAGTTTTAAGAATTAAGTCTAAATAATAGTTTTAATTTATAGAAGAAGAGTCTTTGTTGGAACTTATAAACAAAGTTGTTTCTAGTTGATAATTTTTCTAATTGAAGTTTTGGTAAAACGAGAAGATTGAATTGCTTACGTGGAGAGAGATTTTGTTTTTGGTCTAATAAAAAACTATTAATCACAAAAAAACCTCGATAAAAAAAATCGAGGTTCTATAAAGTATACTATTAAAAAAAGATTATTTCTTCTTTTTGAATTTTTCGTATTTGCTTTTGAACTTGTCAATTCTACCAGCACTATCAACCAATTTAACTTTACCTGTATAGTATGGATGAGAAGTTCTTGAAATCTCTAATTTGATTAAAGGATACTCAACGCCATCAACTTCTAACGTCTCTTTTGATTCAGCTGTAGATTTTGTAAGAAAAACATCGTCATTAGACATGTCTTTAAACGCTACCATTCTATAATTTTCAGGATGAATTCCTTTTTTCATCTTTATATTTTTTTAATTGTTATATATATTAGCCATTTATTTGTAAAATAATCTACTTGGCTATTTTGAGAGTGCAAATTTAATACTATTTTTGAAAATTCAAACATATTATACAGTATTTTATATGAAAAAGCATAAAATAATTTTATCACTAGTTTTAATTGCATTGAGTTTAGCTTCATGTGGCAATTCTTACCAATTAAAATTATCTTCTCCAAAGAGCTTGAAAATAAATGAAAAATTAACTGTTTCAGTTTCTGAAAAAAACAATAAGCAGATTGATTCTGTTAGATATTATATCAATGGAAAACGCTTAATTGGTAATAAAAATGTTGATATTTCTAATAATAAATTAGGTGCAAATGCAATTTCTGCTACTGTTTTTTATCCTGGAGGTCAAAAAAAACTGACCAATACAATTATATTTTTTGCTGATAAATCTCCTGAAATCTATACCTATGAAATTGTAAATCAGTATCCTCATGATGAAAATGCCTTTACTCAAGGATTAGAATACTATAATGGATTTTTATACGAGAGTACCGGACAACGTGGAGAGTCTACACTTAGAAAGGTTAAACTTGAAACAGGTGAAGTTTTACAAAAAATTGATCTGGATGATGCCTATTTCGGTGAAGGAATGACTATTTTTAATGATAAAGTATATATGTTAACTTGGCAAGGAGGAAAAGGTTTTGTTTTTAACTTAGAAACTTTTGAACAAGAAAATGAGTTTCATTATTCTCAAAGTAAAGAAGGTTGGGGGTTAACACACAACAATGAAAAATTAATAAAATCTGACGGTACAGATAAAATTTGGTTTTTAGATCCAGAAACTGGCGTAGAAGAATCGTTCATTGAGGCTTACACTATTGATAGGGCTGTTCCTAAATTAAATGAACTTGAATTTATTGATGGTAAAATTTATGCTAATGTGTGGCAACGTAATAGTATTGTAATTATTAATCCTAAAACAGGTGCGTTAGAAGGTATTGCCGATTTAAGTGGCTTACAAGAAAAAGTTGGACAACAAGGAGATGATAATGTATTAAATGGTATTGCATACGACAAAGAAAATGATCGATTTTTTGTAACTGGGAAAGATTGGAATACTTTATTTGAGATAAAACTCAATAAGAAGCAATAAATAGTATAGCAAAAAGTTATAAGCTTATAAAGCCTCAAAAATGCGATTCTTGTATTCTGTTTTTATCGTTCTTATCATTTTAGCCATGGGGTCTTGTCGCAAAGATTTTGGCACTGTGATAAGTTCTGGAAACCTAGAGTTTTCAGTCGATACACTATTGCTAAATCGGGTTTTTGACCAGATTGGTTCTAGTACAAAAAGTTTTAAAGTGTATAACAGAAGTAATGAAGCCATTACCATACCTAATATTAAATTAGGAAGAGGAGATGACTCTTTTTATCGCTTAAATGTTGATGGTGTTCCAGGGAAATCATTCGAAAATATAGATATATTACCTAATGATAGTATCTATGTTTTTGTTGAGGCTACTGTTGATTTTGATAAAGTAACAGATAATGATTTCTTTTATAGAGATTCTGTTGTTTTTTATTCAGGAATAAAGGAGCAGAATGTTAAATTAGAAGCTTTAGTATTAGATGTTAATTTAATTAGACCTGATAGAGTTCAACAAGCCGATGGAAGTTTTACTTATGAAACTATTATTATAGGAGAAAATACTGAAGGAAATTTATTAGGGTTTAAAGGAACAAATTTAGTTGGTAACACTACTTTTACCAATGAAAAACCGTATCTAATTTATGGATATGTTGGAGTTCCTGAAAATACCACATTGACTATTGAAGAGGGAGCAACCCTATATTTTCATAATAACTCAGGAATTATAGTTGATAAAAATGCGTCTTTAAAAGTAAATGGTACATTTGATAATCATGTTCTCTTTGAAGATGATAGGCTAGAACCTGAATATGAAAATTCTCCAGGGCAATGGGGAACAATCTGGTTAAGAGAAGGTAGTAAAAACAACACTATTAATTACGCCATTATAAAAAATAATGTTATTGGTCTTTTAGTTGACGATAATGTGAATGCCAACCCTACTTTATCTATAAAAAATACGCAAATTTATAATACTTCAAATTATGGACTTTTAGGAAGAAAAACTAATATTCTTGGTGAAAATTTGGTTATTGCCAATAGTGGACAATCAACCTTGGCATGTACTATGGGGGGAATCTATAATTTTACACACAGTACTTTTGCTAATTATTGGAATGCTGGTTTTAGACAATTTCCTAGTGTTTTGATAAATAATCATTATACGTATTATGATGATACTAATACTGAAATAGTTGAAACTCATAATTTGCAAACAGCGAATTTTACCAATTGTATTATTTCTGGAAATCAAGATCTAGAATTCTTACTAGACAAAGTGGAAGGGGCTGACTTCAATTTTAACATTAAAAACAGTATGATAAAATTCAATACTACAAATGTAAATGTATTGGAAAGTCCTATATATGATTTTGATAATACTTCACTTTATCAAAATATAATTCTAAATGGAGAACCTAATTTTATGGATGTAAGTACAAATGAATATATAATTGGAGAAGAGTCAGATGCAAATGGCAACGCAGATATTGATGGTGCATTACAGGTGCCTGTTGATATTCTAAATGTAAATAGAACCGTCTCTCCAGATATTGGGGCATATCAGCATATTGTTTTTGAGGAAGAAGAGAATTCCTAAAAAAAACAGTAGCTAAACTATTAAATTAATTTTTATAAACCTTTCCTTCTTTCATCACAAAACTCACATTTTCCATGGTGTTTATGTTTTGGGTAGGGTCCTCGTCGGTAGCCACAATATCAGCAATAAAACCCGCTTTAATTTGCCCTATTTTACTTGACATTTCTAATAATTTAGCAGCGGTAATAGTGGCAGACTGTATTGTTTCAATAGCTGGCATACCAGCAGCTACCATGTAGCCAAATTCTTTACCATTTTTGCCATGGTCAAATACACCTGCGTCTGTACCAAAAACAATGCCTACTCCTTTTTTGTAGGCTTTACCAAAAGTACTTTGAATTTTAGGACCTATAGCTAAAGCCTTAGGAACTATAACATCTGGAAAATATCCTTTTATTTTAGCCTTTTCTGCAACCGATTTTCCAGCTGTTATAGTGGGTACATAGTACGCATTATATTTTTTCATAAGTTCCATGGTTTCTTCACTCATTAAAGTACCATGCTCTATAGTTTTTACACCACCTAGAATGGCTCGTTGCATTCCTTTATCTCCATGTGCATGTGCCGCAACATGCATTCCATAATCTTTTGCTGTTTCAGTTATGGCCTTAATTTCTTCAACTGTGAATTGTGGGTTTTGACCACTTTTAGCAACACTTAATACGCCTCCTGTAGCCGTAATTTTAATTAAGTCTGCACCGTTTTTGTAACGTTGTCTTACAGCTTTTCTAGCATCTTCAACACTATTTACTACACCTTCTTTAGGACCTGGGTTTTCCATAAGATTTTTGTTAAATCCATTTGTTGGATCAGCATGTCCTCCTGTAGTAGCCAATGACTTTTCTGCTGTAAATATTCTTGGGCCGTCAATTTTTCCTTGATTAATTGCATTTCGTAAAGATACATTTACACCGCTTCCGCCAAGGTCTCTAACTGTTGTAAAACCTGCCATTAAAGTTGATTTGGCAAAACCTTGAGCGTTAAAAGCAATATCAGCATCATTAAGTACAAAACGCTCTATATAGGTTCTTGGATTTAATTGACTTTCTAAGTGAACATGCATGTCAATTAAACCAGGCATAGCGGTTTTTGACTTTAAATCAATGTTATGGTCTTTTTTTGATTTCGGGTTGATATAACCATTTTTTACATCTATAATTTTGTTTCCAGAAACAATAATTGTCATTTCAGTTAAAACCTTTCCGTTTTTAGTGTCAATTAATTTTCCACAATGCAGATAGGTGTTTTGAGCCGATAAAAAAAGTGTAGATAGCAGGATAAAAAAGGAGAGTAGTTTTTTCATGGTGTAAAGCTTTTATAAAAGTCTTAAGTGTTGATTTTGTACAATATACAAAGGTTCTGATATAAAATTACAAAAATTGATTAGATTTGCCATCGTAATTAACGATAATATAGAAAATGAAAAGTAAAAATATTATAGTTACAGGAGCCAGTAGAGGAATTGGATTTGAAATGGTGAAAATATTATCGAATCAAAATCATCAAGTATTAGCATTGTCTCGAAATATCTCAACATTAAATGAATTACAAGAAACACATAAAAATATTACAGCATTAAGTGTTGATATTTCTGAAACTAAGCAACTAGAGGAATTAAATAATTTTATTACCAATAATTATAAATCTTTTGATGTTTTAATACATAATGCAGGAGCAATTGTAAATAAACCATTTGTAGAAACTAGTACATCAGAATTTTTAGAAGTATATAAAGTTAATGTTTTTGCTGTGGCAGCTTTGACTAAAATAGTGATTCCCTATTTAAGACAAGGGAGTCATGTGGTTGCAATTAGTAGTATGGGAGGTGTTCAAGGAAGTATGAAATTTCCTGGTTTGTCAGCTTATAGCTCGTCAAAAGGAGCGGTAATTACTTTGATGGAGTTATTGGCAGAAGAGTATAAAGACCAAAAAATAGCATTCAATACACTCGCTTTAGGAGCTGTACAAACAGAGATGTTGGCCGCCGCTTTTCCTGGGTATATAGCACCAAATTCCGCAAAAGATATGGCTACATATATAGCTGATTTTGCCTTAACGGGAAATCAATTTTATAATGGTAAAGTATTGCAAGTTTCAGCATCAACACCTTGATAATGAAAGATAGGCAAATCTTAGAAAAATACATACCGTTAAAATCCATAGATTTAGTGTTGGATTTGCTCAAAAAACACCCTTGTCATTTAAAAATTGTTAATCAAAGAAAAACAAAACATGGTGATTTTAGGAGGTTAAAATCGGGGCAATATCAAATAACTGTTAATAACGATTTGAATCATTATCGTTTTTTACTTACCTTAATACACGAAATAGCTCATTTAGTTACGTATAAAAAAAATATAAGAGTTAAACCACATGGTATTGAGTGGAAAATGCATTTTCAGCATTTAATGTTGCCTTTTTTAAGCCTAGAGATTTATCCTAAAGAAATATTAGTTCATTTGGCACGTTATTTACAGAACCCAAAAGCAAGTACGGATACTGATGTACAGTTGTCGTTAGCATTGAAACAATATGATGATGATAGTGGATTAAATTATATTTTTGAATTAAAACCCAACAGTAAGTTTATACATAATAATCGTATTTTTGAAATGATAGAAAAGCGACGAACGAGATACGAATGCGTTGAGGTAAAAACAAAAAAGAGATATTTGTTTCATCATAACGCAGAGGTAGAAATCTTAAATAATTAATAGAAAATAATTTATATTTTGAAAAAAAACTATTACGCAGTAATTATGGCAGGTGGTGTAGGGTCTAGATTTTGGCCCATAAGCACTAAACAATTTCCAAAGCAATTTCATGATATGTTAGGAACTGGTGATTCTTTATTGCAACAAACATTTAAAAGACTTTCAAAATTAATTCCTACAGAAAATATTTTAATAGCTACCAATGTTGATTATAAAGAACTTGTTTTAGAACAATTGCCATCTTGTAAAGAAGAACAATTACTGCTTGAACCTGCAATGAGAAATACTGCACCTTGTATTTTATATGCAGCACTAAAAATTAAGCAAAAAGATTCTAATGGAGTAATGATTGTTGCACCATCAGATCATTGGATTGATAACGAACAGGAATTTATAAACAATATAAATACTTCTTTTAAAGCTTGTGAAGAAAACGATATTTTAATGACTTTGGGTATCCAACCTAATCATCCTAATACTGGATATGGGTATATAAAATTTGAAAATGCAAAAAAAGAAATAAAAAAAGTAATTAATTTTACTGAAAAACCTGATTTAAAAACAGCAACAGCCTTTTTAAATAGTGGAGATTATCTTTGGAATGCAGGTATTTTTATATGGAGTGTAACAAGTATACTAAAAGCGTTTGAAAATTATTTACCTGAAATGAACCAATTGTTTTGTCAAGGAAATCAAATGTATAATACAAATTTGGAAAATGATTTTATAATTGCTAATTATCAAAAATCAGAAAATATTTCTATTGATTATGGCATTATGCAAAAGGCTAAAAATATTTATACATTGCCAGTTGAATTTGGATGGAACGATTTGGGGACATGGAGTTCGTTGTATGAAAAATTAGAAAAAGACAATCAACAGAATGCCATTGTAAATGCTAAAGTGATTTGTAAAGAATCGTCAGGAAATATGATTAGAACTACTAAAAATAAGCATGTTGTTGTTCAAGGACTAGATGATTTTATTATAGTAGAAAAGGATGATATATTGTTAATATGCCCTAAAAAAAACGAACAAGATATTAAACAAATAGTAGCTAGTGTTAAGCAAAAATTTGGTAGCGATTTGGTATAATTTAAAAGTTAACTCATGGAAGAAAATAATAAAGTAGAGGTGGATCTTGAGGTAAAAAAACAAGAAGCTAAACAGGAAGTTTCTGGGCTATTAGGAGGTGTAAAAGAGTTTTTAATAGACTTGTTAGATATTAAAAATGATACGAATAAAGAAGGTACTGTCCAAACTATAAAAGATAATATTTCCATGAAAGGTCATACTGCATGGATTTTGGTTTTTTCGATAGTTATTGCTTCCATTGGTTTAAATGCAAATTCAACTGCGGTGGTAATCGGAGCCATGTTAATATCACCCTTAATGGGACCAATTTTAGGTGTGGGACTATCAATTGGAATTAATGATATTGATACTTTAAGGCGATCAATGATTAATCTTGGAGTGATGGTTGGACTTAGTTTGTTAACTTCATTTCTATTTTTTCTACTTCCTTTATTTCATGATCCAACAACAGAAATTTTAGCTAGAACAAGACCAGATGTAAGAGATGTATTTATAGCTTTGGCTGGTGGTTTGGCATTAATTGTTGCCATGAGTAGACCTAAACCGCAAACCAATACAGTAGCTGGTGTTGCAATTGCAACAGCATTGATGCCTCCTTTATGTACTGCAGGATATGGCTTGGCAACTTGGCAGCTAAATTATTTTTTTGGAGCCATGTTTTTGTTTACTATTAATACCATTTTTATTGCATTATCAACTTTTGTAATTGTTAAGTTTTTGCGTTTTCCGATGGTAAAATATATTAATTCTGCCAAACGTAAACGAATAGGTCAGTTCGCCTCAATAGTTGCCTTTATAATTTTGGCTGGTAGTATTTATTCATTTTATAATTTATTCAAAGAAAATGAGTTTAAAAAAACAGCTCAATCTTTTATTGCTGAATTGAAAAAAGATGGAGTGTCAATAATAGGAGAGGACGACAAAAACATTGATTATATTAATAGAAAAATTACATTGCCTTTATTTAATTCGGTTTCTGAAAATCAAGTAGGGCTGTGGGAAGAACGATTAATAGAATTAGGATTGAATGATGTAGAGTTACATGTACAACAACAAGATGATACTGAAATGATTGCTCAAGTAAAAACCTTACAAGATTTATACGCTCAAAATCAGAAAATTATTACGTCACGTGATGAAAGTATTAAAGAGAAAGAGGAGAAAATACGATTGTTAGAGAAAGAACTTAATCGTTTTTATAAAGATCAAATTCCGTTTAAATCTGTTAGTGAGGAAGCTAAAATAAATTATTCTGGTATAGAACAAATGAGTTATGCTAAAAAAGTAGTTACTAATTTTTCTAAAATTGATTCTGTAGCTTTTTTTAGTATAAAATGGAAACAAGGATTGGATAAAAAAGAATTAAACCAACAAGAACAAAAATTAAAATTGTGGTTAAAAACAAGATTAGCCTTAGATACATTAAAGTTAGTTAGAGAGTAATAACTTTTTAAGATACCTCCTTTGAAAGTAAAAAGAAAGTTTATTTACTATCTTCTTTTAACTGAGCTTCTCTCACTTTTTTAAATAAGTTTGAGGAATAAACAAAATTGGTTAGGTCTTTATTGTCAGTTCTAAAAACTTCATCACTGGTTCCTTCCCAAGCTTTTACTCCATTTTTAAGTAAAATTATTTTTTCACCAATTTCCATAACGGAGTTCATATCATGGCTATTAATAATAGTTGTAATATTATATTCTTTGGTTATTTCTTGAATTAATGTGTCTATTACTGTTGAAGTCTTAGGATCTAATCCTGAATTTGGTTCGTCGCAAAATAAATATTTTGGATTCATAACAATTGCTCTAGCTATGGCTACACGTTTTTGCATTCCTCCAGAAAGTTCAGCAGGATATTTTTTATTTGCATTTTCTAGATTTACTCTATTTAAAACAAAATTAACACGTTCTATTCTTTCCTCGTAAGGCTGATTGGTAAACATTTTTAAAGGGAACATTACATTTTCTTCAACGGTTGAGCTATCAAATAAAGCACTTCCTTGAAATACCATGCCAATGTCTTTTTTTAAATCTCTTTTTTCGTCTGGGCTCATTTGGTTATATATGTTACCATCATAACTAATGTCGCCACGTTCTGGGTGAAGTAAGCCTAATAAACATTTTAAAAAAACTGTTTTTCCAGATCCACTTGTTCCAATTACTAAACTGGTTTTTCCATTTTCAAAAGTTGCATTTATGCCTTTTAATACAGGTGTCCCGTCAAATTCTTTATATAAATCTTTTACTTCAATCATTTTCCTAAGAGCATTTGGGTTAGAAAGTAATTTAATACAATAATAACAATACTTGTCCATACTACAGCACGTGTACTAGCTTTACCTACTTCAATGGCTCCACCATTAACATAATAACCATGAAATGCTGGCACTGTAGCAATAACAAAAGCAAAAACAGAAGTTTTAATCATTGAATACACCAAATGAAAAGAATCAAAATCACTTCTAATTCCCATAATATAGTCAGCTGAACTTACCAAACCGGTTAAAATTCCAGCAACCCATCCTCCAAAAATGCCTAATGAAATACTTATTATTATCACAAATGGATAAAAGAAAACATTAGCTATTATTTTGGGTAACACCAAATAATTAAGAGAGTTCATTCCCATAACTTCTAAGGCGTCAATTTGTTCTGTAACACGCATGGTGCCTATACTTGAAGTGATATAAGACCCTACTTTTCCTGCTAAAATAATAGAAATTAAGGTGGGTGAAAATTCTAGAATTAATGATTCTCTAGAAGCATATCCAATTAAATATTTTGGGGTTAAAGGATTTTCTAAATTTAAGGCAGTTTGTATTACTACAACACCTCCTACAAAAAAGGAAATAAATGCTACAATACCAATAGAATTAATTCCAAGATCTTCAATCTCCTTAAAGATAGACTCTCTAAAAATAGAAGATTTTTGAGGTCTTTTAAAAACCTCTTTTAACATGATAAAATACTTACCAATATATTTAAAATAGTTAATCAAAATATAGTACAGGTTATAGATATATAATTAATATAAACTTAACAAATCAATTACCAAAAATATAATATTAAATATAAAAAAAGCCTTAATTTTGGGATTAATATCAGTTTAAAAATCTAACCCATGAAAAAATTAATTTTATTTTTTGTTGCTTTTGTTTTATTCTTTACAGGTTTTTCACAAACTTCCACAGTAGAAAAGCCGAACTTTGTTAATACTACTATTGATTTAAAACGTCCAAAGTTAGTTATTGGTATTGTGGTAGACCAGATGAGATATGATTATTTAACAAGGTTTTATAATAAATATGGAGAAGGTGGCTTTAAGAGATTACTAAACAGTGGCTATAATTTTGAAAATGCTCATTATAATTATATACCTACTTATACTGCTGTTGGTCATACTTCAATTTATACAGGCACTACTCCAAGCAATCATGGAATTATCGGAAATAACTGGTACGATAAGGCAGCAAAAGAATACATTTATTGTGTTGATGATAACGATTTTAATACCGTAGGAGCAAAAAAAGGAGGTAAAAAATCACCAAGAAGATTAATGTCAACAACTATTGGTGATGAATTAAAAATGGCACAAAATAGAAGAGGAAAAGTAATAGGAGTAAGTATAAAAGACCGTTCAGCAATTTTACCTGCGGGTCATGCTGCTGATGCTGCTTATTGGTTTGAAGGAGGAGATGATGGTAAATTTATTACTAGTACTTATTACATGGATAATTTACCAAAATGGGTTCAAAATTTTAATAAAAATGGAAAGGCAAAAAAATATATAAATTCTACATGGAGTACACTTTATAATATTGATTCTTACACTGAAAGTATTGCGGATAACAATCCTTACGAAGGTCTTTTTAAAGGAAAAGAAACACCAACTTTTCCTTATAATTTAAAAAAATTAAAAAAAGAAAATAATAATTATAGTTTGTTAAGTGCAACACCTTTTGGAAACTCAATTGTTAAAGATTTTGCTCAAGCGGCTATTGTAGGTGAAAAATTAGGACAAACAGATAATGTTACTGACTTTTTAGCTGTTAGTTTTTCTAGTACAGATTATGTAGGACATAAATTTGGTGTGGATTCTAAAGAAGTTCAGGATACCTATTTAAGACTAGATAAAGACCTTGCCGATTTTTTTGATTTTTTAGATAAAAAAGTAGGTAAAAATAATTATACCTTGTTTTTAACAGCAGATCATGCGGCAGTACAAGTTCCATCTTATTTAGAAACTTTAAAAATACCTGCAGGATATTTTGATAGTAAAACGTTTAAAAGTAAAGTAAATGCTTTTCTATTAGAAAAGTATAAATCAGAAGATTTAATGGAGAATTTTTCTAATTTTCAAATCTTTTTAAATAAAGACAAGATTAAAGAATTGAAATTAGATGCTAATGAAATAGCTCAAAATTTAGCTGATGAACTTATCAATTACGATGGTATTTATAAAGTGGTTACAGCTCGTACCATGCAAACTACTAACTTTACCGAAGGTATTATGCACTTGTTACAAAACGGTTACAATCAGAAGTATTCTGGAGATGTGTTATTAATTCCAAATCCAGCAACTATAAGTTATTCAAAAACGGGTTCTACACATGGGTCTGGGTATAATTATGATACACATATTCCTATAATTTTTTATGGTAAAGGGATAAAACATGGAGCAAGTAAAGGTCATGTGAATGTAATTGATATTGCTCCAACCATTTCTAGTTTATTAGAAGTTACGTTTCCTAATACAAATACAGGAAAAGTTTTAGAACAGGTTATTGAAGATTAACTTTTTAAAACGTGCTAAAGCCATACTATAAACAAATAATTATTTGTTTATAGTATGGCTTTTCTCCATCTAAATAACAAATCTTTTTTTCTGTCACTCAAATCGTGAATTTTAAACTCAGTAACATCTTCAATTCGAAATACTACTTTTCCTTCATCTTCGCCCATTTTACCAACACAATGCAGTTCAAAATCAGTTTCAGTAGCTCTAGTTACATAACCAGAGTAATAATCGTCATTGATTTCTAAACTAGCTATAATATCATTATTTTCTGCTAATTGCTTAATAAGATCAGCTTCCCAATATTCAGAATTATTAAGTACAAATTCAAAATCAGGTTCTTTGTCTAATATTGATGAATATTCTATTAGACATTCCATCGCTTTTGTATAATCATCATTATAATCAATATTTTGAATGGCTTCCATTTGCAGAGCAATAATACCATCAGGTTTTCCAAATTTTGTGTAATGCTTAAACAAGACTAAATCGTCATTAAAGTCAATAACACGACCCATTAAAAAACTATTACTATCTCCATATTGCCAAATACCAATAAGTTCTTTTTCATTTTTGGATTTGTTAAGCACTTCATATATTATACTTCCCGTCATTTCTTTTATGGTTTTATCCTATGATATAAATATCGATTGTGTGATAATTGAGAAAGGCAAATTTACCTAAAATTTTATATACTATTAAAATTAAAGTAAATTTCAATATGTTGATATTCAGGTTTGTAGTGGGTGAGGCTTTGGGTTTTATTTACCTAATATTTATAAACCACAGCATTAATATTCATTCCAGCACCCACAGATGCTATAATGATAATATCACCCTTTTGTAAACTGTGACCTTCTAGATTTCCCTTAATTACTAAATCTAATAGGGTAGGGATGGTGGCTACAGAACTATTTCCTAGTTTGTTAATGCTCATAGGCATAACATTAGTTGGAACATCGGTTTTATATAATCTAAAAAAGCGTTTAACAATAGCTTCATCCATTTTTTCATTGGCTTGATGAATAAATATTTTTTTTACATCATCTATAGAAGCTCCACTTTTTTCTAATGCCTTTTTCATGGCATTAGGTACCTTAGTTAAAGAATATTCATAAATTTTACGGCCTAACATTTTTATATACCTAACATTTTCATCAGAGTTAGGTTTGTAGGATTTTCCGAAATATAAATATTTTGCCTCTTCAATAGTGTCAGAAATTACAGTATGACTTAAAATACCATTGTCAACATCTTCTTTAGCTTCTAAAATACAAGCTCCAGCACCATCCGAGAAAATCATAGAATTTCTATCGTAATCGTCTATAACTCTAGATAAGGTTTCAGACCCAATCACTAAACATTTTTTAGCTTCACCAGCTTTTATATAAATTTCAGCTTGAATAAGTCCTTGCACCCATCCAGGACACCCAAAAATAATATCGTAGGCTACACAATTAGAATTTTTTATTTTTAAATTTTGCTTTACTCTAGAGGCTAAACTTGGTAATAAATCTGATTGAATACTATCTTTTTTAACATCGCCAAAATTTTGAGCAAATATAATATAGTCAAGTTCTTCAGAATCAATACCAGAACTGTCAATAGCTTTTTGTGCGGCTATAGTTGCTATATCAGAAGATAATAGATTGGCTTTTACATACCTTCTTTCGGATATTCCAGTTATGGCTTTGAATTTCTCTATAATCACTTCATTTGTAGCGTTATAGGGGGTGTTGTTTTCGTCGTAAAATTGATTGTCAATAAAGTCAATATTTTTTTTTATTTCTGTTGGGATATAACTACCGATTCCGGTGATAACTGAATTCATATATGCAGAGTTCTTTTCTTTTCGTTTAAACTTTAAACCATTTGCTAAGATAATTCATTTGAGCGTTATAAATAAACGATTTGTTGGTTTATTTAAGAATTAGTTGTCATTTTAATTTCCATAATGGTAGCAATAGACAAAGCCCTAGTTTTTGCCATTTCGGCTTTTTCTCCTTTAAAGTTTTCATCTATTGAAGAGGTAAAATGGCTTAACCATCTTTTAAAATGTTCATTTTTAAAGGGTTTTGATTTGTTTAAAATGAGGTGTGGTTGCATGGCATTTCTTTTATAATCTGGAGAGTTAAACAAAATTCCATTCCAAAAGTCAGTAATAATTTGAAGATGCTGCTCAAGGTGATTTTGTTTTAATATATCTAAAAAAAAATGTTTAACTAAATCATCGGAAAGTAATTTTTTGTAAAAATTATCGATTAAAAAGTAAATGTCTTCTCTATTTTTAATATCTCGCATTACAATTCAATAGTTAGATGTAAAAGTTTGAACTTAAATAATAATCACTTCTTATTTTTAATTTAAAAATTATTTATAAAAAACTACTATTAAAGCCAAAAGGTAACAAGTCTTTTAAAGAATTAACTTTTACAATTTGCCCTTCTTCACCCATAAAATATATTTCTATTGGATAGTTTTGCTTGTTTTCATATTCAGAAATACTTTGTCTGCATGCTCCACATGGGCCAACAGGTTTATTTATTTTTTGTTTGATTGAAGAGGCTGATATTGCAATGCTTTTAATAGTATTATTCGGATAATTTGCCCCTGCACTATAAATAGCAACACGTTCTGCACATAATCCAGAAGGAAAAGCAGCATTTTCTTGATTGTTACCTGTAACAATTTTATTATTATCTAATAAAATAGCAGCACCTACATTAAAGTTTGAATATGGAGCATACGCTTTTTTTCTCGCGTTTATGGCTTCCTTCATTAAATTTTGAGTACTACTATCAAGTTCTTCTATACCTTCGTATATGATATATTCTGTTGTAGTTTTTTTTGTTTTCATAAGGAGCTATAATTAGGAAAAAAAAATCATTTTAGTGCAATTTACTAAAATGATTTTTGAAATTTTAATATTTATTAGAATCTTAATAGTCGTATAAATCTCCGAAATTAAAAGTTAATGAAAAGCGTAATGTATTTTCTAAAGGATTATTAACATCTGAAGAATTTATTAAATAAGACATGTCTAAGTTTAAACTTTTAAATTTGAATCCGGCTCCTAGTGTAAAATATTTACGAGCTCCTTTTAAATCATTTTCATTAAAATATCCTAGACGTAAGCCTAATGTATTGTCATACATATATTCAGCACCTAAAGCCCAAGTAAACTCTTTAAGCTCTTCACTAAAACCATTTGGAGCATCACCAAAAGATTGAAACATACCAGATAAAAAGCCAACATCATCGTCTTTACCATCAATAATTTCACCACTTTCTGAATTTCTTATTGGAGGAGTTGGTACTAATAATTTATTAAATTCTAAATTGGTAGTAATGGAATTCAAATCATCTAAAATAAATTCAAATCCACCACCTAATTTTAAGTTGGTTGGTATAAAACTTTCTCTCCCTCCGTCTGATAATGTAACTTTTGGCCCAATGTTAGAAATGTTAAATCCACCACGCCAAATACCATTAAAATTACCATAATATTTTTCAGGAGATTCGTAATATCCAGCAACATCAACCGCAAAAGTATTTACAGTGTTTAAATCAGAGTTTTCTACTTTTAGTGCGTAATCAGAACGTATATAACGTACACCTACGGCGAGGGCAAATGTTTCATTTAATTTTAAGGAGTATGAACCATCGAAAGAGAATTCGTTTGGATTTTCTGTGCCAATTGGATTTCCTCCAGTGTCAGTTAAATCAATTGTTCCTAGAGAAAAATATTTTAAACTTGCACCCCAAGCACTTCGTTCATTTATTTTGTTAGAAAAAGTTAAGCTACTAACAAATACGTCATTGGTTAAGTTACGTAACCAAGGAGTATAATTAACACCCACTGAAAATTGAGATTCAGAAAAGGCTAATTTTGCAGGATTATGATGTTGAGAATTGGCGTCTGACTTTGTGGCCACACCTATATCTCCCATACCTCCAGCACGTGCATCAGGTACAACTGTTAAAAACGGTGCAGCTGTAGTTATTGGGTTGGGTTCATCTTGTGCATTGGTCAAATTTATGCACATAAGAGCTAATAATATTAAAAATGAATTTTTCATTGGAATAGTTAAATTAGGGACTTTGTGGGTACTCACTTTATTGTAAAATGACAAGTTTTTCAAATTTTTCAGTTTTTGTATTTGTTAGTGTCGATTTTACATTGAGTTTATATATGTATACCCCTTTTCCAATTTTATTACCAAAGTCATCTAAACCATTCCATGATATTGAACGAGATAGATTATCAGATTGAACGTTTTGATTAATCGTTTTTATTAATTTTCCAGAAACTGTAAAAATCTGAATTTGAACTTCTAAAGGTTCATTAGGCTTGTTGTGATTAAACCAAAACTCTGTATAATTTATAAATGGATTAGGGTAATTTAGCACGTTACTCAATACCAAATCGCCGTTATCTACTACAACAAAATTTAACGTGGCTTCTGATGAATTATTGTATGTATCCCAAACTTTAAAATTAATAGTGTGTAAACCTGGTTCTAAATTGCGAAATGGGAACTTCACTTTTCCTTTTGTAAAGTCATCTAATTCTGTTTCATAGAAGTCATTTAAGATGTATGGATTAGCTTGATTTCCATCTAAAATGGCAACAATATCATGATCAACAGCTGTAATAGAAGTATTAATTCCTGAACTGTCTTCTAAAATGGCAATTAAATGTGGTGATTCACTAGTGTTTCCTCCATCAACAAAAGATTCGTCATCCATAAAAAGTTGGATGGTTGGGCCTTCATTATCTTCAGGTGCATTTTCGTCAATACCTCCAATAATTATTTCTTGATTAACCCCTCCTTTATCAATTATTTTATTATCAGCATAAAAACTAATTTTAGCTTTTCCATAGGCTATTCTTATATCTTTTGGAACAACAAAGTTAAAATTGAAAATACCATTTTTTACAGATGCTCTACCACGAAAAATTTTACTTTCTATTGCATCAAAAGTAAGTTTATTTCCAAAATTATTATTGTCTAATGTTGTTCTTTCAATTGATTTGTCAAAAATGGTAGCAGATAATTCTCCATTAAAATCGGTTAAACTATTTCCTAATTCATCGGTTACAATTCCTTCTAAACTTATTTTAGAAAGGGCTTTTAATGTGTCTGTGGCTGAGGTAATGTCTTTTCCGTTTATTTTTGTAAGTTTTACATTCGGTTTTGATCTAGCCAATTTCATTGCAGGATCACCTAAATAGAACACAAATAATCGTTGACTGCTATTTGGGGCTGATGGATCGTTTTTCATAGCCATCATTGCTTCCGCTATAGTATAATCTTCACCATTAAATCCAAATAATTTTTTAGTTAATATTTCATTATACTGCTGTCCAACATTAATAAATATTTCACGAGTTGTAGTAATTAAACTTATAGCACCTCCATTTGGATTTAGAAATACGGCTTCACCCGCAGTTGGTCTCAGCGGATTGTCAAATTTTGAAAACTCGCAAGTAACTGTTATAAATAAAGGTAATTTGTCACTATTATTCCATGCATTAATTTCAGTTACTTCTAAAATTCTTTCATTTGCCCATCCATCTTCACCACCATGACCAAAATAGTTTACTATTAAAGAACCTGTTTCTACCGCATTATTTATGGCTTCATTTACATCAGGGTAGCGTTCTCCACCAGCAGAAGTTTCTTGTACATAAGAGTCTGCATAAATTTTAGTCAAATTATAAATAGGACGCCTTTCTTTTATGGTATCTGCTAGTTTTTCGACGGTTTCTTGTAATACAAATTCACTGGCCACATCAGGGTCATCTGCTACAAGTGTAATTCTATTACGCCAATCTCCAAAAGAAGTTGTACTGTAATAGTTTAAGGTTTTATCAACAGTTATCTTTGCTTCAGCGATTGTAGATATTGGAAACCTTCCCGTAGCAACATCTTGTTTGTCACTATTACTCAATTCACCCTCATCGTCATCCATCATTCCATAATAATCATCAGTTACATAAGAACGAGCCAAGTCAAAACTTTCAAAAGATTGAAAAGAAGGAATAATATTATTATTGTCATTAATTCTATCTTTAAAATCATAAGAAGCATCACCAAAAAGACAGACAAATTTAATACGAGTGTCTTCGCTAGAAGCATTAACGTACAAGTGCCTTATAAAATCTCTAATAGCTGTTAAGTCAGGAGAACCTGAGCCAAATTCATTATAAATATGATTTACATCAATTACTTCAACTGTTAAATTAGAATATTCTCTGTGATAAGCTGCTAAGCGTTCAGCTTCACTTATTAAAAAATCTTTAGTAATAATAACATAGTCAATATCTTTTAAGTTGTGTAAGTTTTGATTTGATATGTTACTTTGATTAATGATTTCGGGACTATAAAAATCATTTTCATTAAGTACAATATATTCTTGTAATGTGCCTCCAAAAGATTTAAAAGTAAATTGACCTGTAGTAGATTGATTGGTTAAAATTTGTGGATTTAAATAATCCGTTACATTCCACACTTGATAAATGTTATTTGCATTTTCTATTTCGTAATTAAATAGTGAGGCACTGGTACTAGTACTATAATTTCTAAAAGAAAACTGTTTGCCAGTGGCAATTAATTTTTTTTGCCCTATTATTTCTACATAATCTAAATAGGCTTTGGCAGAAGGGTTACCATTATTATTATAGGTGATTTGAACTTCAATAGGAGTAGTATTTACAATAATACTTTGGATATCTTCTCGTGGAATTGCCAATGTTAGGTTTCCAGTAGTAGAAGGTATTGAGGGAAAATTTAAAGTCATTAATTGTTGACCATTAACTTTTATGTCTAATGAAGATGAGGTTGAAGAAATAGTGACGGCTCTCACTCTAATTGATATAGGCTGAGAAGTGTCTAAATTTTCAAATTTAAATATTTTTGTTGTGCTGTTTTCAAAACTCAAGTCTTTTCCAAACCATTGTTGTCCGTTTGCAAATAAATTAATATTATCATTTTCTATAAAATCATAGTCATTAAAGTTTGTAATAGTTTGAGTTGGTGTGGCTGAAATTTCATTAGCGTTAGAAATACGTTTGCCCAAACCATTATCAACTGTTAAGAAATAATAAGCTCTATCACTATATATATTATTTATATGTCTAGATTGAGTTGGTTGTGAAGGAGTAATATTCCAACTATGTGGCCCTTTACCATAAAATAAGATATAGTCATTATTATCAAAACTGTTATCGTCTTCACCTTTTACATAAATGGCATTTTCTTGTAGGCCATCATATCTAAAGTCACTATTTTTTTGGGGTAATAATTGACCTCCATTACCAAAAATTCGTATATTTTTTGGATTTATATCATTAACATTTAATCCTAAGTTTTGTAAAAACTGTTTGTCAATTTTAAAAATGCCTGTGGTGTCAATAGCAAATTTGTACCAAGTACCTTTAGATAGTACAGAATTTTTTAACGTAGAAACAAATTTTTTATTAAATGTAGTATTACTTTCAATGTTTTGAGCGTACACAAAGAAAGGAACTATATATAATAGGTGTATAAAATTTACAATATGTTTTTTTAAAAATGATGACTTCATAAAATATTAAACAGAACGCAAGTTAATCATACTTATTTAAAATAAGCCTCTATTAAATTTAAACATTAAATGCCTTGTATCAAAGGTTTGTTTTAAATGGTTACAAATTTAATTAGAATTAGTGTCATTTTTTATAACACAACATATAATAAAGAAATAAAACTATCGTTATACTAGCATTAATAGGCATAATGTGTCCAAAAAATAGACCCCTAATGCCGAAGGATTCAACTCTAAAATGAATAAATTAAGAAGTTTAAATATGAGAAGGTACATCGGAAACAAAGTTTTGTTAACATTACTAGTAGCAGCTACTTTAATAAGTTGTGGAAAAAAGTCCAGAACACATTCTGAACTTACAGGTTGGAGATTTAATGATCCAACTTATGGAGGTTTTACTGCCAATACTAATTATGCAGGCCAAAAGGTTCCGCCAGGAATGGTACTAATTGAAGGAGGTACATTTACTATGGGAAGTGTACAAGATGATGTTATGTTTGATTGGAATACAACTCCAACTAAGCAACAAGTACGTTCATTTTATATGGATGAGGCTGAAGTTACAAACTTAGAGTATTTGTTTTATTTACAATATTTAGAAAAAGTATATCCTCCTTCTGATGATAATTATAGAAAAATCTATCAAGCAGCTTTACCTGATACTTTGGTATGGAGAGACGCTTTAGGATTTAATGAATTATTATCTGAAGCTTATTTACGTCACCCATCTTATTCTGATTATCCTGTAGTTGGCGTGTCTTGGTTACAAGCAACAGAATATTGCAAATGGAGAACAGATAGAGTTAATGAAAAAATATTGATGGATAAAGGAGTACTTAAATCTTTATTTGATTTAGATTCTGTTAAAGTAGAAGGTAAAAATAGATTTGATACAGGTACTTATTTAGCAAATCCAGATTTATTGTTTGAAGGTAATGAAAGTATTTATGGTAGAGGGTTGCCAGATCCTAATCAACAAAAATCTAAAAAGAAAGATAGAAGTGCAAAAGATTCTACTTCAAGAAAAGACAGAAGATCTAGAAAGTCTGACCAAGGTTTTACTGGTCGTCATGTTAAAACTTCTGATGGTTTATTAACACAACGTTTTAGATTACCTACTGAGGCTGAATGGGAATATGCAGCTAAAGCAGAAATCGAAAACAGAGAGTATAACATGATTAGAGGTAGAAAAAAGTATGCTTGGAATGGATCAACTACGAGAGATCAATCTAGAAGAAGAGGTGGTGATCAGTTGGCTAACTTTAAACAAGGTAAAGGTGATTATAGTGGTTTAGCAGGTTGGAGTAATGATGGAGCTGATATTACTATAAAAGTAAAATCTTATGATCCAAATGCCTTTGGTTTGTATGATATGGCTGGTAATGTGGCTGAATGGGTTGCAGATGTATACAGACCTATAATTGATAACGAAGCTAATGACTTTAATTACTTTAGAGGTAATGTATTTAAAAAACCTCTAATTGACGAAGAAGGTAAAGTAGTAGTAGTTGATTATAACAGTATTGAGTTTGATACGTTGGATAATGGTAAAATTATACCAAAAGATTTACCAGGAAGTATTAAATATGTTCCAATTACAAAGCGTGATGCTTTTATGAGACCTAATTATGAAAAAGCAGATAATATTGCTATTAATGATGGCGATTTAGCTTCAACTAAATATTACTATGAAGATGAAGAAGATTTAGAGAGTAAACCTAGAATGTATAATTCACCTCAAACACCTAAACAAATAGGAGAAAGTGGTTTAATTATTCAACAATATGACACTAAGAAAAGAAATACTTTAATTAGTGACCAATCTAGAGTCTACAAAGGAGGTTCTTGGAGAGATAGAGCATATTGGTTAGATCCTGCTCAACGTAGATATCTACCTGAATATATGGCAACTAATTATATCGGATTTAGATGTGCAACAGATAAATTAGGTGCTATGTCTTACAAAAGAAGAAGAAAAGAACCAACAAGAAGATAAAACCTTTTAGATAATAAATAATTAAAACTCAATACAATTTGTATTGAGTTTTTTTTTAGTTTTAACCCATGCAAATACCAAATCTCTATTCGATATATAAAGAGTCATATAAAGTTTCTACAGACACTAGAAAAATTGAAAAAGGCTCTATATTTTTTGCCTTAAAAGGTGATAATTTTAATGGAAATAAATTTGCAGAAGATGCTCTTAAAAATGGAGCCGCTTATGCTATAGTTGATGAAAAAGTTTCTAAAACTAATGCCAATATTATTTTGGTAGATGATGTTTTAAAAACATTACAAGATTTAGCTGCATATCATCGTATGAAATTAAATATTCCAATTATTAGCTTAACAGGAAGTAATGGTAAAACAACAACCAAAGAGTTAATTAATGCTGTGCTGTTAAAAAAATATAAAACAACAGCAACTAAAGGCAACTTAAACAATCATATTGGAGTACCATTAACATTACTTTCTATGACTCCAGAAACTGAGATTGGTATTGTTGAAATGGGAGCAAACCACTTAAAAGAAATTGATTTTTTATGTAGTATTGCTCAACCAGATTTTGGATATATTACAAATTTTGGAAAGGCTCATTTGGAAGGTTTTGGAAGTGTTGAAGGAGTAATAAAAGGAAAATCTGAATTGTATAATTATTTAAAAATAAATAAAAAAAACGTTTTTGTAAATGCTAATGACACCACCCAATTAGAAAAGTCAGCTAATATTAACCGAATTACTTTTGGAGGTTCTAATGCTAACATTACTATTAGTTTTGTGCAAGCCAATCCGTTTGTTCAAGTTAAATTTGAAGATACTATAATTAAAAGCCAATTGATTGGAACTTATAATTATAATAATATTGCTGCAGCATTAGCTATAGGTACTTATTTTAAAGTAGAAAAAGAAGATTGTATTAATGCAATTGAACAGTATATACCTAGTAATAATCGTTCTCAAATTATTAATAAAAACACCAATAAAATTATTTTAGATGCTTATAATGCTAATCCTTCAAGTATGAAGGTAGCATTAGAAAATTTATCAGCATTAACAGATGCAAATAAAATTGCAATTTTAGGCGATATGTTTGAATTAGGACAAATGGCTTTAGATGAGCATCAAGGTATTATTGATAACCTTAACAAACTCTCTCTAAAAAAAGTATTTTTAATTGGTGAAAATTTTTCTAATTGTTCTACCTCCAATAAAGATGTAATAGTTTTAAAATCATATCAAGAATTTGAACGGTATTTTGAAAATATTAATATTACCAATGCTACTATTTTAATTAAAGCATCTAGAAGTATGGCTTTAGAAAGGGTTTTAGATTTATTATAATTTTATTCTTTCAGATGCATTTGTAGCTACTTTTCAAGAATAAAAATTAATGTTCGTTTAGTTATAGAATCCTAACCGTGTTTGTTGTTATTTTATTGACTCTTTAAATTTCAATTTTCACCTGTTGATAGTTAGTTAATTTAGGAAATATCATTCCATTTATGACGCAGAATCTCTCCCAAATTTTGTACTTTTGTCTCTTAATTTAATCAGCCTTTATTATGAGTAGAATATTCTCTATTTTAGTATTAGTTTCCTTTTTTATTTCTTGTACTTCTAAAGATAAAATTCCTGTAATGGTATGGACAGGAGGTCCGGGAGAAGCTTCAGATGCTGAAATTTTAGAGAAGTTTAATACTTTTAAAGAACATGGTATAGATGGAGTAATGTATAATGGAGGGCAAAATCCAGAAATCTATAAACGTGTTGGTAAATTAGCTAAAGATGCAGGTTTAGAGTTTCATACTTGGATTCCTACGATGATTCAATCTAATAATTCTGAATTAAAACCAGAATGGTATATGGTAAACCGTTTGGGAGAATCTGCTTATGATAAACCTGTTTATGTACCGTATTATAAAATTTTATGCCCAAGCAGAGAAGAGGTTTATAATTTTTTATCAAACATGTATACTAAAGTGGCAGAAGTACCTGAAGTAGAAGGTATTCATTTAGATTATATCCGTTTCCCAGATGTTATTTTGGCTGAAGGATTATGGGAAAAATATGGTTTGGTAATGGATAAGGAATATCCTAAATATGATTATTGCTACTGTGATGTTTGTACCTCTAATTTTAAAGAGAAAACAGGTATAGATATTAAAGAAGTAGAAGATCCTAGTCAGGTGGAAGAATGGGGGCAGTTTAGATATGACTTAATTACTAGTTTGGTAAATCGCTTAGCTGCTGATGTTCATGAGACAGGTAAACAAATAACTTCAGCTGTATTTCCAGGACCATCAATTTCAAAAAAATTAGTCCGACAAGAATGGAATAAATGGAATGTGGATGCTATCTATCCAATGAATTATAACGATTTTTATTTAAAAGATGCCAAATGGGTAGGAGATATGGTAAAAGAAGAAGTAACTTCTGTAAACAATAAAAAACCTATTTATAGTGGATTGTTTATAACTCCTTTTCCTAGTGAAAAAGACAAACATTCTGATCCTGAAAATCATGGTTTAGCACCTGAGGAAATGGTTGAAGCTATAGAGCTGTCTATGGTAAATGGTGCTACTGGTATTTGTTTATTTACTCCAGAACGTATGACAGATGAACATTGGAAACTTTTTAAAGAGGCTATTCATAAAGATTATAGTAGTTTAGTTAAATAGTGTTGTAATAATTAGAATTTAGCCCGCTTTAGATAATTATTTTATCATAATATTTCTTTAGGTATAATTTTTCGTGTCCATGTTTTAATACGTTTGCTAGTTTTAACTTTAGAGTCAGGATTAAAGTCTAGTGTAGTACGCCAAGAATTTTCAGGTTTAAACTCTATTTCAAAACCTTTTTGAACACCTTCCGCTATTTTGGTGTTGTTTATAATGGTTATACATTCTGTATTTAGGTTTGCACTTCTAGGGTCTAAATTAAAAGTTCCGATAACAGTAGTTTTACTATCAATAACCATTGATTTTGAGTGTAATCCAAAAATAGGCTTAAAGTCAAGTGTTTTTTGTAATTGACCAGTCATAATTTTAAAACGCTCTTCAGCATCAGGTCTAAATTCGTAAATTTCTACTCCAGTTTTTAATAGTGCTTTTCTATCTCGTTGGTACCCACTAAAAGCTTCTAAATTATCTGTAGAAGCTAAACTGTTTGTTAAAATTCTGATTTTCACACCTCTATCTACTGCATTTTTAAAAAGAGTTCTACTTAGTTTTGTAGTGATTAAATATGGAGTTTGTATATCAATTGACGTAGTAGCATTTTTAACTAACTCAATTAGGGCATCTGTTGTATAACCGCCTCCACCCAAACCTTCAGAACCATCGTTTTTTCCAGGAGCATCTGATATAAATGATATGTCGTTTGTCCAAATTAAACCTCCAGATTCTTTAATTTTTTTAAAGGCTGTTGGTAAGTTTTCAATTTCTGTTCTAATTTGAGGCCAAAAATTTTCAGGATTACAAGCGTATTGGTGCAGTTTATTAAACCGTTGAGGGGCGTTATAATTCTCAGGGAGTTTGTCTGCTAATGTTTCAATAGGAACACTTAAATTGTTGTTCCAAAATTGTTCAAAAGATTGTTCTATTTTCGGGGCTATTTTTCCTATTAAAAGTACATCTCTATCTCTAAAATTATATTCATGATCATAATCAAAGTATTCGTCAGCAATATTTCTACCGCCGGTAATAACTACTTTTTTATCAACAATAAAAGTTTTATTATGCATTCTTAAATTAGCAGTTCTAAAATCAGTGGCAAATTTTTTAAGTTTACTCACTATGTTTTTACCAAGATTAACACCAGGATTGTAAACTTTAATAGAAATGTTTTTATGACTTTGCATCATTAGTATATCGTCTAATTCAGCATCAACCATAATGTCATCTATTAAAATTCTTACTTTTACACCTCGATTTGCTGCTCTAACCAAATAATCACAAGCGATTAGTCCAACATTGTCAGTAGAAAAAATAAAATATTGAATATCTATGGTTTTTTCAGCATAGTCTGTAAGCCAAGCACGTGTAATTAATGACCCTCCACCATCTTCTAAAACATAAACTCCTGTTTTAGTTTTCATTTTTTGTGAAAAATCAGCTAACTCTTCAGAAAGACTTATACTGTCATTTCTATGTATGGTTTCGCAGAAGTTTTTGTTATTTATTGAGTTTTCAATTTTCTGTTGGCATGAAACTAAAGCGAATAGAAATATTAAAATAAAGAATTTGTACATAAAGAATATTTAATTGCAATTTAAATAAAAGTGACTATACTTATAAGTTCTCAAAATTATCAGTAAAATGTCCCCTATGTTTTTCTTTTTGAAATTTACTTTTATTATATATAGACGACTTGTTTTTTGGAATAGAAAGGCTAGTCCAAGAATTGTCTTTAATTAATTTTGCAATATAAACCAATTGGCCAATGTGATAAGAATAATGGCATAATTGTCTGTTTATAGCTTCGATAACAGAATGTCCTTCATTTCTGATGTAAACTATTTGTGAAAGATTTTCGGGTTTTAGAGCTGAGATAATATTAAATAAACTGTTCCATCCTTTTTCCCAATCTTTTATCATTTCATCTTTCGTGGCATAGGTGTCTTCAAATTCTTTATCTCTATGTCTCCAATTTTTTTCACCATCTTCAGTGTAAAAGTTAGTCCATCGAGACAACATGTTTCCTACAATATGTTTAACAATAATAGCAATACTATTACTGTTTTCATTAGGTTGCCAGTGTATTTCTGAAGCATTTAGCTGATCAAAAGTTTTATCGCCTAAACTTTTATAGTATGCGAATTGCTTTTGAATACTTTCGATGTAATTTTTATTCATAACGATATAAAAAAGAGTCCTAATTTCTAGGACTCTAAATTTAAGTAAATTATATCGGTTATTTTTTCTCGGCAGGAATAAATTTTATGGAACTCGTATTTACACAATATCGTTTTCCAGTAGTTTCTTTTGGACCATCGTCAAAAATGTGACCTAAATGTCCATCGCATCTTGTACAAGTTATTTCTGTACGTATCATGCCATGACTTGTATCTTTTTTAAAATCAATAGTTCCAGGAATAGCATCGTCAAAAGAAGGCCAACCACAGTTACTTTCATACTTACTTCCAGATTCAAAAAGTTGAGCATTACAAGCTCTGCAAACATAAGTCCCTTTTTCAAAGTGTTTAGTGTATCCATAATTTCCAGGTCTATCCGTACCTTTTTGGCGTAAAACGTAATATTCTTGCTCTGTTAATTCAGCTTTCCATTCCGCTTCTGTTTTTACAATTTTATTTTTGTCTTCTGCCATTTTTTTATCTTCTTTTTTGTTTTTTTGAGCATTACTTGTACAGCTAAGTAGTAATGTGATGGTGAATAAAGTTAGTATGTTTTTCATTAATTTAAAATAGATTTACGTTCATTAACTTAGAACTTTAACAATTACTAGACTTTAAGTAATGTTAAATTAAACTTTGGTATTCAAGTAAATCCATTTAAGAGAAATCTAATTTAGTGCTCTTTTAAAAAAGATATAATTTTAGAAATAATCTTGTGGTCTCTTAATATTTTTCGATGTCCTAAGTTTTTAGTAATTAAAAGTTCTCCTTTTGATAGGTTTTGTCGTATTTTGTAAGCAGAACTTACATTTACATCTTTATCTTGAGTATCATGGACTACCAAAGTAGGAATATTTACTTTTTTAGCATTTTCAATGGCAGATAGTGACTCCATATCAACTTTAAATGAAGATTTAATCTGCTTTTTCATGTGTTCAGCTACTTTAGGGTTTAGTTTTAGTTTTTGAACAAAAACATCTAAAATTTTATTATTAGAACCTGCGGTCCCTATTATTACCATTTTTTTGAAAAATGAATTGTCAGTACTGCTGTTTATTAAACTTATGCCTCCAAAAGAATGCCCTATGGCAGCCTCAAAAGGTCCAAATTTTTCATTTATATATTTAATGGTTGCAATAGATTCTAACATGTTTGTAGTTTTACCAGATGAAAGCCCGTGAGCTGGTAAATCAAAACTGATAACCATCATTCCATTTTCTAGTAGTTTATCTGCTATTTCATAAAGTTGAGTACCTCGTCCTGCCCACCCATGAACTAAAAGAACTTTAGTTTTTGAAAATCCATATTCATACACGTTAACATCTTTTTTGATTTCAGGAATTGTTACTAAAATATTTTTAGCACTTTTACGCATCATTACCTCTCTTTCAGGTATTTTAAATTGAGGAGGAGTGGTAAAAAGTTTAATAGCAAAACTTGCAGCTAATTTATTAGAAAATAATTGTAGAAATTGACCTGTTCGAATTATTGAATTTGGGATTTCAAAAGAGTTTTTCTTTGGCATTAAAATAAGATTAGATGTAGTTTAATGTAAAAACGAAATTAATCATTTTTTGTATATTTACTCTTATAAAAAAACTTAAAAAAATACACATGAAAAAAATTACAACTCTAACTTTAGTAACTTTATTTTTAATTAGTTGTAGTACTGTACCTATAACTGGTAGAAAAAGAGTAAATTTTGTAAGTGATGCAGAAGTTTTGCCTATGGCTTTTGCACAATATAAGGGGTTTTTGGAAGAGAATAAACTTTCTAATAACAAAACTAAAACTAACGAAATAAAAGAAGTTGGAGCAAGAATATCTCAAGCAGTAGATAGATTTATGCGGGTAAATGGTATGGAAGCGGAAGCTGATAGCTATGAATGGGAATTTAATTTGGTTGAAGATGAAACTGTAAATGCTTGGTGTATGCCTGGAGGTAAAGTAGTTTTTTATACAGGTATTTTACCTGTCTGTAAGAATACGGATGGTATTGCAGCAGTAATGGGGCATGAGGTTGCTCATGCGTTTGCAAAACATGGTCAAGAACGTATGTCAACAGGACAATTACAACAATTGGGAGGTGTGGCAGTTGCAGTTGCTACCGCAAATAAATCACCTGAACAGCAACAAATTTGGAATACAGCTTATGGTATTGGCTCTCAGGTTGGTGTAATGTTACCTTTTAGTAGAACTCATGAGCGTGAAGCAGATCGATTAGGATTGGTATTTATGATAATGGCTGGATATAACGGAGAAGAGGCTGCTGAAGTTTGGGTTAGGATGAGTGAACTAGCAGGCGGACAAGCTCCTCCAGAAATATTAAGTACGCACCCTTCAAATGAATCTAGAATTGAAGATTTAAAAGCGTATTTGCCACAAGCTAAAGCTTATGCTGAAAAGTTTAATGCTGAAGCTGTTTCAAATTAAATTTTATTATTCTTTTAAAATAATTAGTACATTGTAAGCCGTATTTCAATAGAAATACGGCTTTTTGTTTGTCAACCAATTATCCTATGTTAAAAAAAGGAGATAAAAAACTTATAAATGCTTGGTCTTTTTACGATTGGGCTAATTCTGTTTATTCTTTAGTAATTTCTACTGCAGTTTTTCCAATATATTATGGTGTAGTAACTGAAAGTTATGAAACCGTATCCTTTTTAGGAGGAAATTTTGACCCCATTACTTTGTATAATTATGCGTTGTCATTTTCTTTTTTAATTGTAGCTTTTCTTTCTCCAATTTTATCTGGTATAGCTGATTATACAGGCAACAAAAAGAAATTTTTGAAAGTATTTTGTTTTTTAGGCTCGTTTTCTGTTATGAGTCTATTTTTCTTTACAGGAATTGATACACTTTGGATAGGTATTGTTTTTACAATTTTAGCAAGTATTGGCTTTTGGGGAAGCCTTGTTTTTTATAATGCCTATTTGCCAGAAGTTGCTTTTCCTGAGCAACAAGATAAAGTAAGTGCAAAAGGTTTTATGCTTGGATATACAGGCTCAATTTTATTACTATTAATTAATCTTTTGATGATTCAAAAACCTGAATTGTTAGGTTTTTTAGATAGTGCCATGCCTACAAGATTAACGTTTTTAATGGTTGGTGTTTGGTGGCTAGGTTTTGCTCAAATTACATTTAAAAGATTGCCTAATAATGTTTTTCACAAAAAGCCAGAGAAAGATTATATATGGAAAGGTTTTAAAGAACTGAAAATAGTTTTTAAAGATGTGATAAATTACCCGTCTTTAAAGATATTTTTAATTTCGTTTTTCTTGTTTAGTGTAGGAGTTCAAACCATTGTTTTAATGGCAGGTATTTTTGGAAGTAAAGAGCTAGGTTTACCAACATCAAATCTTATAGCAGCAATATTATTAGTTCAAATTGTAGCAATAGTAGGGGCGTTTATATTTTCAAGATTGTCTAGTAAATTGGGTAATATAACTACATTAAAAATTACCATTGCAATTTGGGGATTGGTATGTTTTTTAGCTTTTTCGTTAGATAAAACTCAAGAAAATGTAGCTATTTATTTTTATGTGTTGGGTGGCTTTATAGGATTAGTTTTAGGAGCTATACAATCCTTGTCAAGATCTACTTACTCAAAATTGCTGCCTGAAACGACAGATCATGCTACTTATTTTAGCTTTTATGATGTTACTGAAAAAATAGCCATTGTTTTAGGAACTTTTGTTTTTGGGGCATTAATTTCTATGACGGGTTCTATGCAATGGAGTGTACTCTTTTTAGCGATTTTCTTTTTGGTATCTTTTGTGGTATTGAGTTTTGTAAAGAAAACAAAATATGTGAAATAGGAGCTGAAGATAAATGATTACTGAGTAAAAAAAATTACCTTACTCTTTAAAAATTTCTTTTAAAGAGTAAGGTAATATCAATCACTTTTTAAAGGTCTAGAGTTTATCCTAGAAAAAGCTATTATTAATTATAGCGTTTATAAAATTAGAGTAGGTTAAATTTTATCTTTTACCACTTCTTTTATTTCCACCAAAAGCACCTTTTCTTTTACTTTTGTATCCTCCACCTGTAGAGCTTTTTCCTTTATAGCCACTTTTGTTAGAGCGTCTATCACTTCCAAAACTACGTTTTTTTCCACTTCTTCTTCCACCGCCTTTTGGCTTTTTAGTAATTTCAACAATTAGTGATCTGCCATCAAATTCTGAATGTTCAAAGGCTTCAATAACCTTATCGGCATACGCTTTGTCAATTTCAAAAAACGAAAAACTTTTTAGAATTTCAATTTGTCCAATTTCAACATCTCTCTTTTTTAGATTTTCATTAATTAAACCCATCAGTTTTGCTGGATTTAATCCGTCCATTTTACCAATGTTGATATAGAATCTAGTAAAATTTTCGTCACTACTTCGTCTACGCTCTCTAGAATCGTCACCATTTAAATCTTCAGCATCTTCATAGTACGATAAGAATTGGTTAAATTCAATAGAAACAAATCGTTTTATCAATTCATTTGGTTCAATATCTTTTAATTGATCGTAAATACTATCTAAATAAGGACTAATTTGTTCTTCATTTACTTCAACATCTTTTATTTTTTCGATAAGAGTAAATAGTTGCTTTTCACAAATTTCTTTTCCTCCAGGAACTTGTTGATGAATAAATTTTTTTCCAATTTTATTCTCAATAGGTTTAAGAGCATTTTTTTCTCGATTATTAATTATAGCAATAGAAATTCCTTTTTTTCCAGCTCTACCAGTTCTACCACTTCTATGTGTGTAGTTTTCAGCTTGATCTGGTAATTTATAATTTATAACATGAGTTAAGTCATCTACATCTAAACCTCTGGCTGCTACATCAGTAGCTACTAGAATTTGTAAATGTTTGGCTCTAAATTTCTCCATTACAATATCACGTTGTGCTTGTGATAAATCACCGTGTAGTGCATCTGCATTATATCCATCCTCAATTAAATTAGCAGCAACATTTTTAGCTTCTCGTCTAGTTCTACAAAAAACAATTCCGTAAATGTCAGGGTTTACATCCGCTAACCTTTTTAGTGTGGGATATCTATTTTTTTCTGAAACTAAATAATATTCATGAGAAACTTTGTCTGCTCCAACATTTTTCTTCCCTGCACTAATTTCTACAGGTTTGTGCATGTAATTTCTAGCAATAGCATCTACTTCTTTTGGAAAAGTAGCCGAAAATAATAAGGTTTGTTTTTCTTTTGGAGTAACTTCTAAAATTTGATCAAGATCATCTTTAAACCCCATATTTAACATCTCATCAGCTTCATCAAGTACTACCCATTTAATGTCTTTTAATTTTAACTGTTTTCGTTTAATTAAATCAACAGTTCGACCAGGAGTTCCAACTACTATTTGGGCTCCTTTTTTAAGTCCTCTAATTTGTTCATCAATGTTAGCTCCACCATAAACGGTTACTACATTAACTCGCTTCATGTATTTTGAAAAATCTTCAATGTTTTTTCCAATTTGTATGGCGAGTTCTCGCGTAGGAGATAAAATAATAGCTTGTGTGGTTTTGTTTTCGTTATCTAATTTTTCTAAGATAGGTAAGCTAAACGCAGCTGTTTTTCCAGTTCCTGTTTGTGCAAAAGCTTTTAAATCACTATTTGAATTAATAATTTGAGGAATGGATTGTTTTTGAATAGGTGTAGGTTTTTCATAACCTAAATCTGTCAACGCATTGACAATTTCTTGGCTTAAGCCAAGTTCATTAAATAAAGACATATTTTTTAAATTTTATCAAACTAAGGCTTCCCAATTGTGCTGTCTTAGCAGATAAATAAGCCTTTTCGTTTTATGAGGTTGCAAAAGTAGGCTTAATTTAATAAAATAGAGCTACTTCAGCAACTTTTCTTGATTAATAAGTAAAAAGATGTAAAAAATTATGACGTTATTTAAAAGTTAACTTAGTTGTAATGCCTTGTAAAAGTATTGTTTAGAATAACTTTCTAAAGTTATTGAGGGGCATTAAATGTTTTAATTAATTTTTTTTCAAATTGACTATTAGCTAAATGTGTCATGTTATTTTGAATAT
Organism: Aureibaculum marinum; assembly: GCF_003813905.1. Lineage (GTDB taxonomy): Bacteria > Bacteroidota > Bacteroidia > Flavobacteriales > Flavobacteriaceae > Aureibaculum > Aureibaculum marinum. Next base: position 86,937 of record NZ_RPFJ01000002.1, on the reverse strand, counting down.
AACCATTTTTATCAATTAAAATTGCTCGTGGAAAATTAATGTCTAGCCAACTAATTCCTTTATTTATATAGTATTGATTGTGATGGTTTAATTTTTTTCGTTTGATTAAGTTTTTCCATTCAGCTTCGCTATAAGCTGAAGTAAGGCCTATAAAAGAATAGTCTGGATATTTTTTTTCTAAATAATTAACTCGCCTTGCAAAATAGTCCATTTGGCTAGAATTAGTTGGCCATGTACAAATAACTGTATTCTTGTTTTTTATTATTTTATTAAGATTAACAGTTTTACCTAAATAATTAATAGGCGATATTTTTGGAAATAAATGGCCTTTAGGCAATTCTTTAGAAACGTTTATTAAATTAGAAATTTCAGCTACACTTTTTTTGTCAGTAGAATGATCAAAAAATAATCGAGTCGCTCGTTCTTTTTCAGAGTCAGAAGTATTGTCATTTAATAAAGTATACCAGATACCCATGTATAAAAATTCATTCTTAATTGATTCGTTTTCAATATTTTCTAGAGCAACTTGCATCATGTTAACATCCACATCGCTACTAAAACTATCTAATACTTGTTTTTCATAAGCCAAATGGTGCATATATGCTCTTACATAATTTTGATAAGGATAAAAACCTATAAGTTCTTTATCATTAAGATTGATATTTTTTCTAAATTTAAAAAAACGAGGATGAATTTTGGGATGTACATTAGACCGCATAGCTTTCATGTGGTTATGAGGAAAAATTTCTTTTTTTGTGTAAAGAGGATAATTAATGGCTGTAGTTACTAATTTATCAAATAACGCAGAACTTTCCGTAACTTCATCTTTAAATTGAGCATATAGTAAATTTTTTAATTTTAAAATGGAATCAATTTTAAGCTGAAAGAGACTGTCATTTAATTTATAAAATTTATAAAAAGATCTGTCTTCTTTTTGATTAACTAAAAATAGATTAATTAAAAAATTGTTACGTTCAGCACCTCTTCCACTGAATACCAAAGATTCATCAAAATCCCAAGTATTTAAGCGAATAAGTAAACTGTCATTTGATTCCATATATACATATTGGAATTCAACGCCATGTTTAAAAGTATATAGTCCTTGAGAGAAATTATCTAGTTTTATTAAAAAACGATTGTTTTTTAATATAGCAGAATCTATTAGTTCGTCATTTTTATAAAAGAATACCTTATCAGATTTTGGGTTAATAATTTGTCCTCCAAAATAGGCAACATCAGTCTTTGCTTTATTCTTACAGCCAGAAAAAAGGATGTAAGAAAGCAATAAAAATGAAAATTTAAGGGAATAAAAAGAATGTAATGGTTTAAACAAATTGTACAATTTTTACTAGACAATACAAAGTTAGTTATTCATTAAATTGTTGTTAGTTAATAGGATGTTAAAATATTGAACTTAAAATGCAGTACATTTCTTTTATAGCATTGCATTCGTTACTTTTGCACCAAATTTAAAAAAAATATAATGTTATCAGTTTCTAATTTATCAGTGCAATTCGGAAAACGGGTTTTATTTGACGAAGTTAATATTAATTTTACGCAAGGTAATTGCTATGGGATAATTGGTGCTAATGGTGCCGGGAAATCTACATTTTTAAAGATAATTTCAGGAGAAATTGAACCTACTTCAGGAAGTGTATCTTTGGAAAAAGGGAAACGTATGTCTGTGCTTTCTCAAGATCATAATGCAGCCGATGAGTATCCTGTTTTAGAAACCGTTTTAAGAGGAAACAAGCAGCTTTTTAAAGTAAAAACTGAAATTGATGCCTTGTATGCTGATTATTCTGATGAAAATGCTGAACGTATTGGTGAATTACAGGTAGAGTTTGAAGAAATGAATGGTTGGAATGCTGAAAGTGATGCCGCCGCATTGTTGTCTAATTTAGGTGTAAAAGAAGATCAACATTTTACATTAATGAAAGATTTAGATGGTAAAGCTAAAGTGCGTGTTTTACTAGCACAAGCTTTATTTGGAAATCCGGATGTATTGATTATGGATGAGCCTACTAACGATTTGGATTATGAAACTATTAAATGGTTAGAAAATTTTTTAGCCAACTATGAAAATACTGTAATTGTAGTTTCGCATGATAGACACTTTTTAGATGCTGTATGTACACATATTTCTGATATAGATTTTGGTAAAATAAATAATTATTCAGGTAATTATTCTTTTTGGTATGAATCTAGTCAATTGGCAGCTCGTCAACGTTCTCAACAAAATAAAAAAGCTGAGGAAAAGAAAAAAGAACTTGAGGAATTTATCCGTCGTTTTTCCGCCAATGTTGCTAAATCTAAACAAGCAACCAGTAGAAAAAAAATGATTGACAAATTGAATATTTCAGACATTAAGCCATCAAGCAGAAGATATCCGGCCATAATTTTTGAACGTGAACGTGAAGCGGGTGATCAAATTTTAAATGTTGAAGGGTTAAAAAAATCAATTGATGGCGAATTATTATTTGATAACATAAATATTAATTTAGCCAAAGGAGATAAGGTTGTTATTTACTCAAAAGATTCAAGAGCGGTTACTGCATTTTTTGAAATAATAAATGGAAACCTAGAACCTGATGCTGGTAAGTTTTCTTGGGGAGTAACTACAACGCAAGCTTATTTGCCATTAGAAAATTCACATTTTTTTAATAATGATTTAAACTTAGTAGATTGGTTAAGACAATGGGCCACTACGGAAGAGGAAAGGGAAGAAGTTTATATTCGTGGGTTTTTAGGAAAAATGATTTTTAGTGGAGAAGAAGCCTTGAAAAAATGTAGTGTACTTTCTGGTGGAGAAAAAGTTCGTTGTATGTTGTCTAGAATGATGATGCTTAGAGCTAATGTGTTAATGTTAGATGAGCCTACAAATCACTTAGATTTAGAGTCGATACAAGCTTTTAACAACTCACTTAAAAACTTTAAAGGAAACGTGTTGTTTGCTACACATGATCATGAATTTGCTCAAACTGTAGCCAATCGTGTTATAGAATTAACTCCTCAAGGTGTTATTGATAGATATATGACTTTTGATGAGTATTTCGAAGATAAAAAAATAAAAGAGCAAAGAGAAAAAATGTATAAACTTGTTAATTAAGAACAAGTAATCAAATGTTTTGTGTTTAGTAACATAAAGGAAACTATTAATTATTAGGTTTTTTATCTTAAATTCAAGGTTAATGTTTCGCTTCACCTTATGTTTTTGAAGTTATAAAAATTTACTTTTCTTTCAATATAAAATTAAAATCGGCAGAAGACTATATAGTCCACTGCCGATTTTTTATTGTTATCGCGTAAAATACTGTCTGAAGTTATGGTCTAGCCACTTCGTACATTCCTCCTTTTATTTTTTTATAAAAAACACCATTTAGTCTATAGTATTTAATGCCTGCTAAGGTTACTTCTTCACCTCCTTTGGGTAAGTTTTTAAGTTTAGCACCTTTTGGAGCAGTTCTTAAAACAAACCTATTATTAATTTTAGCATACCATATACCATCAATTATATAATAATCAATGTCTTTATGTGTAATCTTTTCAGGTTCTTTTTTAGAAGTGTTTATAGTTTCTTTTTTTGTTGGAGCACTTGTTTTAGATTGAGCTATCATTACATTACTGGATAGCATAACAATACTTAAAATAGCAATTAATTGTAATTTTTTCATCTTTTTCTTTTCTTTTTTTCAGGTGCAAATTTATGAAATAACTTTAGTCTGTCAAATTCTAAGAGGTTTAGTTTTTATTAGGATTTCCAGCCCTATTTCTGAACCTTTGAAGTAATTCTTTGTTAAAATTTTGTTCTGCACTAAATAATTTTATCATTTTTTTTGATGATATAATACCTGATAAATCTTTTTTTAATTTTTCTTTTACTTCGGCCGCTTTAATGTCAATTTCTAAAAATTCATTTAAAATAGCTTCAGCTTCAGATTTACTCAAGTTGTCTACACCACCTGCATCTCTAATTTTTTTGTGTAATTGTCTTGTTTTTACTACTTTAATATTTCTATATTCTTCTTCGTATGCATTGTAAATAGGCCAAAAACTTTCAGCTTCTTTAACGGTTAATTCTAAGGCTTCAGTTATGTAAGCTGTTTTATAAGTTTTAATCCTGTTGTTGTAACCACGTTGTGCTGTTGCCGTATTTATAAATATGGCAAAAAGCAAAATTCCAAAAGTTATTTTTTTTAGTTGCATCAGTTTTCTAGTATTAATTCTTCAATATTCGTGCCATTTAAGTAATCTAATAATTCTTCTTCTTCAAAAATAGGCTCGTCTTCTAATTCTATATCCTCAAATACATCGGTAATTTCATAGGTATCAAAAGTAATTAAATCATTATCAATCCATTGTTCTATTTCGCTAGAAGCTAATTGATTTAAGTTTACATCAGATGATTGGTTGTAATTTATAAAAATAAATAGCAATAGCGACGCAGCTGCAACAATAGGTATAATTTTTTTTAGAAAAATACTTGTAAAATTAATTACTTTGGGGTCTTTTTGTTTCTTATTAATGTTTTTTAAAACATTATCTTCAACTGTTTCTAAATAGTGATCAGGAATTTTAAATCCAGTTTCTTTATTTTTAAGATTTATCTTGTTTAACACATTATCTTCTATAGAATTAAAATACCCTTCAGGAACTTTAATTCCACTTTTTTTAGGAAATTTGTTGCTAGTCAATTTTGTAAAGACTGCATCTTCAAGCGTATTAAAATACTCCTTTGGAGTTTTAAAACCAGATTTTTTAATATGTTCTAACTTATTATTTTTCATTCTATTTGTTAGACTAAATCTTTGTTGAATAGTTTAATACTTATTCTGTTAAAAATTTTTCAATTTTTTTTACAGCATGGTGGTACGATGCCTTTAAAGCACCTACAGATGTTTCTAAAATTTCTGAAATGTCTTGATATTTCATGGCATCAAAATATTTCATATTAAATACTAATTGTTGTTTTTGAGGTAAAGTTGCAATGGCTTTTTGTAACTTCAATTGAATCTCATTACCATCAAAATAAACGTCAGATTCTAAATTTTCAATCATTTTATTCTGAAGTTCGCTGATATCAATATTGTTAGATTTGGCTCTTTTATTAATAAAAGTTATAGCTTCATTCGTTGCAATTCGATACATCCAAGAGTAAATTTTACTTTCAGCATTAAATTTATCAATATTTCTATATATTTTAATGAAGGTGTTTTGTAAAACATCATCAGCATCATCATGTGAAATTACTATTTTACGAATATGCCAATACAAACGTTCTTTGTATAAAGACATCAATTTCCTAAACGCTTTTTCTTGCGTAAGCGGATTTTTCAATTCCGATATGAGTTCAATTTCTGCTATCAATAAAGTAATTTTTTTCTTAGACTATAAAAATAGTGAAAGGTTTAAAATTGAGAATAAAAATATTACTAGTAGTAATATTAGGGTTTTTATTTAAAAAGAAGAACAAAGTAATTCCTACAATCCTATCTTTAATTTCACATTTAACACTCTACCTGATAAATAATTTGGGATAGCTACTGATTGAGAAGAGGCAATATCTCTAACCCAAGTATTGGTAATTGAATTTTGAACATCAAACATGTTAAAGAGTTCAATGCCTAATGAGAATTCTTTAAAATTTTCTAGCCATTTAATGTTGGTGGTGTTTTCTGCATCTTTGAATACATAAGATATGCCAATATCTGATCTAAAATAATCTTTTAATCTATTTTGAAAAATATAAGGATTTGCATAAGAAGGTGAACCTCCTGGAACGCCCGTATTATATACCATATTCAAGTACATTTTTAAATTTGGATAGTTTGGTACGTAATCTTGAAAGAGTACTGCAAATTTTAATCGTTGGTCTGTAGGTCTTGCAATATAGCCTTGATTATTAATATTTTCTTCTGTTTTTAAATATCCAAAACTAAAATAAGATTCTGTACCTTCTACAAATTCACCATTGATACGGGCATCAAATCCTACGGCATATGCAGTAGCATTATTTTTAGCTCTATAGCGAATTTGCACATTGTCTACTGTAAACGGATTTACATCAGATAAGGACTTATAATAGGCTTCGGTTACTAGCTTAAAAGGTCTATTCCATAGCAGAAAACTATGATCGTTGCCTAATACTAAATGGATAGAGCGTTGTGCCTTTACTTCAGGATGTACAATTCCAATAGAATCTCTTAACTCTCTATAGAATGGAGGTTGATAATAATAACCTCCTGAAATTCTAAATAATATGTCTTTTTTCCAGTCAGGTTTTATTGCAAATTGTGCTCTAGGGCTAATAACGGTATGTTCTTTGCTTTCTATATTGTCTGCTTTAACCTTCCAATTTTGTGCTCTAACACCTAAGTTAAACCACAATTGATGATCTTTTATATAGGTTGTTTTACTCCATTGCCCAAAGCCAGAAACTCTATTAATTTGAACATTGTTAGTTGCTCTTGTACTTGAAAATGGTACAATTGGACCAGTGTATGGATTGTAAGGTTCGTCATTACGAGGTAGAAGATTTGGAGGTCGTAATGAAAAACCAGCAGAGTCAATTACCTCCCATTCAATAATTCGATCTTTTATATCTTCTAATTGATATTTAGCTCCAAATTCAAAAAGATATTTATCTTTCTTTAAAGTTGCTTTAAGTTGAATGTTTGTAATTAGTGCATCTAAATCATTTCTAGCATGATCTAACTGAGAACCTATAGCTTGTGAAAATTCAACATCTCCAAAGTTATCGCTACCAAAATCGGAATTTACATTGCCAATTCCATAAAAAGCTAAGATATCATAATATTCTTCTTCTTGAGTATTGTAGGTAGATGATGTTAATTCTAATTTTAGATTATCATTAACCAAATAAGTTCCTTTTAAAGCACCAAAGATTGTTAAATATTGATCTTCTTCCTTACCTCGATAATTTACAACAAGAGCTTTAGGGTCTGAAATGGTACCAAATTTAGTAAGTCTACTAATAGGTGTATATTTATAATTGTTTAGTGAGAAATTTCCTAAAAAATCTAAATTAAACCGTTCGTTAAAATGGTAAGAAACATAGGTTTGTACATCTGTAAAATTTGGTTTGAAATTGGTTTCAATATCTTTTTGGTTAACAAAAAGACTGTTGTTTCTGTATCTAGCACCTATTATTGCAGAGAGCTTGTTGTTTTTTGAGATGCCTTCCACAGTTAAGCTTCCTCCTAAAATACTTGCTTCAAATCCAATACCAAACTGCCTTGGTTTTCTATAAGTAATATCTAAAACAGAAGATAATTTGTCGCCATACTTTGCTTGAAAACCACCTGCAGAAAACTTTACATTTTGGGTTAAATTCGGATTTACAAAACTTAACCCTTCCTGCTGACCAGAACGCACTAAAAAGGGACGATATACTTCAATTCCATTAACGTAAACTAAATTTTCGTCATAATTTCCTCCTCTTACATTGTATTGTGTACTTAATTCATTAGTTCCACTAACACCTAATCCAATATTTTTTAATGTACTTTCAATTCCTGCATTTGCACTAGGTAATTTTTTTACCGTTTCAATAGGAACTTTATCAATGCCTTCTGCATCATCTTTTTTATCTCTAATTGTAACGGTTTTTATTTCTTCTATTTTGGTAATTAGTTTGGGTGAAAAATAAAGATTTCTATTTTTAGGAATATTAACCTTTTTAGTGATTGTAGTGTAAGAAATATGACTAAAAGTTACAGTAATTTCAAGGTTTGAAGGAATTTTGAGTTCGTAATTTCCTTTGCTATCTGTTATGGTTCCTTGGGTTTTATAAGTTACAGAAACACCTTCGATAGGATTTCCTTCTTCATTTTTTACAGTACCTTTAATTGTTGCAGTTTGGGCAATAGCTAAGTGTGTAAAAAATAAAACTATAAATGAAATTGATGCTTTCAACAATAATTGTCTTTAGTGAAATATAGTTTAAACTGTAACCGATTTAATTTTCTGAAAAGGCTAACATGTTAATTCTATTTCAAATTATAGATTGCTTACTTCGTATTAAACGATGCAATATACACATTAGTATTGTTTGCATTGTCTACAACGGTAAGTTTTAGCTCGTGCTTGTTTCCTTCTAGTTTATTGTCGCTAAAATCATAAGTCAATAGGTTCTTTTTAGGTTCATATTCAAATAACACCCATTTTCCGTCTATTTGCCCCCTATATGACTTTATTCCAGAAAGATTATCGGTAATTTTTAATTTTAAATAGCGATAATTAGATAACCATTGTTTGTTTTTAAAATTAACTGGACTTATTTTAGGAGCAATTGAATCAATTGCCAAAGTATAATTGCCTAAACTTTTGCTTAAAGTATATAATTTGTTGTCTTTTCGTTTGGTGGAAGCGTATGATAATCGTCCCTTGTTATTAATTGAAGCTATAATTACCTTACTTTTATCTTTGGCAGGATAATTAGTAATGTCAAAAGTTAAAGTAAAATTGCGATGTAATGGAGTACCTGCATTATGTAATTTTACTATTTTTCCATTATAGCTAAAGTCAAAATAAATGTCTTCGTAAAAACTATTTTTAGGAAAGGCAACACTGATATTATCTTTATTAAGTTTATTAAATTCATTAGCTCTAAAGAAATGAGGTGTTTTTTTGTTCTCTTTTTTTGTTATAGTATCTACTTTTTTACCTTTTATAGGGATTATTAATTTGGTGCTATTTCCTTTAAAATCTTTAGTAATTACTTCCACATTGTAAGTTAAACCATCTTTGATAGTTATGTAGCCGTTATTTACTAAGGTTTTGTAAATGCTTAGTTTATTAAAAGGTTCAACAAAACATTTTTGAATTTTTTGTCTTTTTTGAAAGTATCTATTATAATCTATTAACGTGTTAATATAACGCGTTTCGGCAAAACTGAAGGTGCTTACTTCATGTTCATATACTTTTTTACCATTAACTATCATTTGTAAGTTAAAAATACCGTTATTGTTTAAAGCTCCGTCAAGTTTATCAACGGCATTTACACCAACTCCGATTTTACCATAAGCCTCAATAGGATTAGCAACTAAATTTCCATTCTTATTTTTTATAATTAGTTCTTTAACAGTATTAGAACCGTTAACATGCGTAGAATCACCAAAAGAATAAACAACACCCGCTCTTATCAATGGATTTTTGTGATCGGGAATTTCTATTCCGAAATGCATAGGATTTATTGGATTGGCTTTACCATCTCTAATTTCAAAATGTAAATGTGGTCCACCAGAACTTCCAGAATTTCCACTATAAGCTATAAGTTCACCTTTTTTAACTTTTAATTCATTAGCTTTTGGAAATAGTTCTATGGTATAGCTTTCTTTTTGATATTGACGTTTTTTAACATAGGCTTCAATTTCAGGAGCAAACTTTTTTAAATGACCATAGACGGAAGAGTATCCGTTGGGATGCGTTACATAAAGAGCTTTGCCATATCCCCAATGTGAAATTTTTATACGAGAAACATAACCATCAGCAGTACTAACAACATTTAAGCCTTCACGTTGTTGTGTTTTTATATCTAATCCGCCATGGAAATGGTTGGTGCGAAGTTCTCCAAAAGTACCTGATAATATTAAAGGAACTTCTAAGGGGTTAACAAAATAGTCTTTAGGGTAATTGTCTTGCGAAAATCCTTTATATACGGTTAAGACTAATGCTGAAAGTAAAAGTATTTTTTTCATGATGCAGGCAAAAATAATGATTCAAATTTGAATTAAAAAATAATGTAAATAGACTTATTTAATGCCTTTGTAACTAGGGTGTTAAGTCTATTTTGGAATAATAGTTTAAAAAACTTTGTTTAATTCTAAATAGAATGCTAAATTTGTTGACAATGTTTAGAATCTCTGTATTTAATGAGCAACGTTTTAGAAATAGTTGATTCCCTGCAAAGTAAGTTGGAAAACTTACTGACTAAATATGAATTATTGAAGATAGAAAACCAACAGTTGTTGGAGAAAAGTGAAAAATTAGTTCAAGAAGTTCAACAAGGACAAGAATCTATAAAAGCTATTGAAAGCAAATACGAGTCATTAAAAGTTGCGAATGCGATTGTAGGCAGCAAAGAAGATAAACATACAACCAAATTAAAAATAAATACATTAATACGCGAGATTGATAAGTGCATATTGCAGTTAAGTGAATAAACGAATGGAAGAGAAGTTAAAGATTAAAGTAACTATCGGAGATAGAGTTTACCCTTTAACTATAAATAGTGAAGGTGAAGAAGAAGGTGTAAGAAAGGCTGTAAAGAAAATAAATGATTTAATTAAACGCTTTGAAGAGAATTACGAAGTTAGAGATAAGCAAGACGTTTTAGCCATGTGTGCATTGCAATTTGCATCTTTGCAAGAAGTGAAAAGTATTTATAATGAGAAGGATGGAGAAGAAATAGAGAGAAAATTACTTGAAATGAGTACAATTTTAGATACTTATTTATAATACGTTCTTTAAAATAAAAACAATTACTGCCTACATTTAGTTATTTGTTCATTAAACTCAACACTATTTTTTTAAAAAGGGTGAGTCTAAGCTAGTAAAGCATGCCGTATGTGTAAATTTATTTACCATCGCGGATTCTTGATCAGCCAGTTAGCCCTAAACTTGTCTTACAAGGAGTTTAAAAAACCATTCTAGATGTAGGCTTTTTTTTTTGAATACATTTCAATTTTTTTGATTTGTATTTTAAATATTACCAATTTACCTAAAACTAAAACAATGGACGGAATAATATTGCCAATAATAGTTGGTATTGTTGTAGGTTTGATAATCGGTTTTTTTATAGCAAAAGCCCTTGAAAAAAACAAAGCATCTGCAATATTAAAAGATGCAAAAATGCAAGCCTCATCAATTATAAAAACAGCTAAAACAGACGCTGAAGTATTAAAAAAAGATAAAGTATTACAGGCTAAGGAGAAATTTATCGAATTAAAAGCAGAACACGAAAAGGTGATTCTGAGTAGAGATAAAAAAGTATCTGATGCCGAAAAGAGAGTTAGAGAGAAGGAATCTAGAGTCGCTCAAGAACTTGATAAAACAGCTAAACTTAATAAGAAATTAGAAGAAAAAGTAGCTGATTATGATTATAGAATAGAGTTTTTAGAAAAGAAACAGGCTGAAGCTGAGAAATTACATAAAAAACAAGTTGAGCATTTAGAAGTTATCTCAGGGCTTTCTGCAGAAGAAGCTAAGAAAGAGTTAGTTAGTTCTTTAAAAGAAGAGGCCAAAACAGATGCAATGAGCTATATTCAAGATACACTTGAAGAGGCCAAATTAACGGCTCAAAACGATGCTAAAAAAATAATTTTAAGTACAATTCAGCGTATTGGTGTAGAGCAGACTGTTGAAAATTGTGTTTCTGTTTTTAACTTAGAATCTGATGATGTTAAAGGTAGAATTATTGGTAGAGAAGGTAGAAATATTCGTGCCTTAGAATCGGCTACTGGAGTTGAAATTATTGTTGATGATACTCCTGAAGCTATTATTCTTTCTTGTTTTGATCCAATTCGTAGAGAAATTGCTAGATTATCATTGCATAAATTAGTAACTGATGGTAGAATTCATCCTGCTAGAATTGAAGAAATTGTTGCCAAAACTTCAAAAGAAATTAATCAAGAAATTATTGAAGTAGGTAAACGTACAGTAATTGATTTAGGTATCCATGGGTTGCATCCTGAATTGATAAAAGTTGTAGGTAGAATGAAATACCGTTCTTCTTATGGTCAAAATTTATTACAACACTCTCGTGAAGTAGCTAATCTTTGTGCTTTAATGGCGGCAGAATTAGGGTTAAATCCTAAAGTTGCTAAAAGAGCTGGATTATTACATGATATAGGTAAAGTTCCAGAAACGGAAAGTGAATTGCCACATGCTTTATTAGGTATGGAATGGGCTCAAAAGTATGGCGAAAAGCCAGATGTTTGTAATGCTATTGGAGCCCATCATGACGAGATTGAAATGAAATCTTTATTTGCTCCAATTGTTCAAGTTTGTGATGCTATTTCAGGTGCTCGTCCTGGAGCTCGTCGACAAGTGTTAGACTCTTATATTCAACGATTAAAAGATCTTGAAAATGTGGCGTTTGGATTTAATGGAGTTCAAAAAGCCTATGCGATTCAAGCAGGTAGAGAATTACGTGTTATTGTTGAAAGTGAAAAAGTAGATGATGTAAAAGCTTCTGAATTATCTTTTAATATTTCTCAAAAAATACAAAATGACATGACTTATCCTGGTCAAGTTCGGGTAACCGTAATTAGAGAAACTAGAGCTGTAAATATTGCTAAATAAAATAACTAAAAGTAGTTTTTAACATAGAGATTTTATCAATACAAAATTTATTTTGTCTGACTGATATTTTCTATAATCATCATTATTTATTTTGAAAGGTTATATAAATGATAAACTGATTGATTGTAATAAGGCTCAAATAAGTGCTTATGATCTCGGTTTAAATAGAGCTTATGCTGTTTTTGACTTTTTTAGAATAGTGAATGGTCAGTTTCGTTTTTTAGACGATCATTTAGATAGATTTGTTAGTTCTATTACTCTTGCTAACATACCAAATTCATATTCTAAAGAAGACTTGCGAAACAAGGTTTTAGAGCTTCAGGAAATTAATAAAATATCTCAAGGATACATTAGAATTACGCTAACTGGAGGTTCATCTTCTAATTTTGGAACGCTAGAATCGTCAACTCTAATTATCTTAGCAGGTGTTTTAAAAGTAGGTAGTTTAAAGGATTATACAGAAGGTATAAAATTAATTAGCAAAAAACATCAGAGAAGTTTTCCGAAAATTAAGAGTACGGATTACTTTTTTCCTCAAATGCTTCATAAGGAATTGAAAATGTGTAATGCTACAGATGTTTTATATCATACAGATTATATTACAGAAACATCACGAGCTAATGTTTTTTGTATTAAAAATGGAATTATAACAACGCCTAAAAAAAATGTATTAGAAGGTATTACACGAAAAAAAATACTAACCTTAAATAAGTCAATAGTGCTGTCAGATATTACTATTGATGAGTTATATAATTCTGATGAAGTTTTTATTACAAGTTCTAGTAAAGAATTAATGCCCGTTGTACAAATTGATAATAAAATTATTGGAAACGGAAAAGTTGGAGCTATTTATAAACAATTGCATTCTCAATTTAAAAACTTTTGTAGAGAAATTAATTAAAGTTTTTTAGTAAATCTAGTGTGTTTATACTATTTTAAGGGTAAGAGTAGGTTAATTTCTCGGATGGTATTTTTCTACTACTTCTTTTAAAAATGTTTTATCTATATGCATATAAATTTCTGTAGTAGTAATACTTTCATGTCCTAGCATTTGCTGAATAGAACGTAAATCAGCTCCATTTTCTAGTAAATGTGTAGCAAATGAGTGCCTAAAAGTATGTGGACTAACGGTCTTACCAAGTTCAGCTTTTAGAGCCAACTCTTTAATAATTATAAATATCATATTACGAGTTAACTGCTTTCCTCGTCGATTTAAAAATAAAGTATCTTCAAAGCCTTTTTTTATGTTAATATGACTTCTTATTTGATTGATATAAATAGTAATATATTTCTGTGTTTTTTCATTTATTGGAACAAAACGTTCTTTATTTCCTTTCCCTGTAACTTTTATAAAACCTTCGGCAAAAAATAAATCTGAAATTTTTAAAGTAATTAATTCTGTAACTCTTAGTCCACAACTGTATAATGTCTCTAATATTGCTCGGTTTCGTTCACCTTCTGAGGTGCTTAAATCAATTTGACTTATCAGTAAATCTATCTCTTCAATTGCCAGCGTATCGGGGAGTTTTCTGCCTATTTTCGGAGTTTCTAATATTGCTGTAGGGTTATCTTCTCGGTAGTTTTCAAATATTAAATAATCAAAAAAACTACGTAATCCTGAAATAATTCTTGATTGACTTCTGGCATTAACTTCTTTAGAAATACTATATATAAATTGTTGTAAAATTTCGTCTGTTATTTTTATTGGAGAGGTTTTTATTTCATTTTTTTCTAAAAAACGAATTAATTTTTCAACATCTCTTTTATAGCTATTAACTGAATTAGTAGATAAACCTCGTTCAATTTTTAAATATAGTTGATAATCATGTAAAGCGTTTTGCCAAGTCATGCTTTGATAGTTGCTTTTTTTATATATTGCAATATTAAATTAAAAAATTAAAACGAGTGAAAATAATCATTATTAACGGGCCAAATTTAAACTTATTAGGTAAGCGTGAACCTACTATTTATGGTAATGCTTCTTTTGAAGAATATTTTGAAAGTTTAAAAAAACAATATACAAACATTGAACTTTCATATTTTCAATCAAATATTGAAGGTGAAATTATAGATAAACTACATGAAGTTGGTTTTGATTACGATGGTATTATTTTAAATGCCGCTGCATATACGCATACTTCTGTTGGTATTGGTGATGCAATAAAGGCTGTTGAAAGTCCTGTTGTTGAGGTGCATATCTCTAATGTGCATGCTCGTGAAGAGTTTAGACATCATTCTTATATTTCTGCAAATGCTGCAGGAATTATAATCGGTTTTGGATTAAAAGGATACCAATTGGCGTTAGAAAGTTTTATTTTATAATTAGTATTTTTTATTTAAAAAAAAGAGGTAAGTTTTTATTTAGAATGATAAATTTAGTTTTTTATGACATTTTATTTTGAAGAAACTCATCAATTGAAATGTACCGAACGCCTTTTTTTAGTAATTCTAGTTGTTGTTTTTTATATACTTCAAGGTCTAAAGGTTTTACAGCTTCGGTAATTATATTACATTTAAAGCCTTCATTTAGGGCATCAATAATTGAAAAATACACACATATATCTGCAGCTAAACCACTAAAATATATTTCAGTTACACCTTTGTCTTTTAGGTAACCTGTTAGTCCTGTAGATTTTAAATGTGCATTATCATAAAATGCACTATAACTATCAATAGTTATAGATGTTCCTTTTCTGAAAATGGCTTCTATAGATTCACTTTTAAGATTTGGGTGTAAAGCCGCACCAATTGTATTTTGAACACAATGTATTGGCCATAGAGTTTGTTGTATTCCTTCTAAATTTATAACTTCAAACTCTTTCTTGTTTTTGTGATTTCCAGCAAAACTAATATGATTTTTTGGGTGCCAATCTTGTGTTGCTACTACCAAATCAAAATAGGGTTGTAATTGATTTATTACAGGTACAATAGTATCACCATCAGGTACAGGTAAATTACCCTTAGGCATAAAATCAGGTTGTACATCTATTATTAGTAAAGCTTGCATAATAAAATAAAATTCAAAGTTAGTTTTTATGAGATTTTATTAATGTCTCTTGTTCTTTTTTTAGTAGACTGCTTATTCCAATTTTATATTGATGAGGATTGTAAAAACGTTTGTACTCTAATGGAAGTTGTTCAAATCGTTTACGGCTATATTCTGCAATTTCAGCAACGGTTCGTATTTTAATTTTAATTTCTCCATTGCTCATTACTTCTTTTAATAAAGGCTCTTGTTTTAAATCTCCAATATGCATTTGTTTAAATGGATCAAAAGGATGATGCATTGTTTCAATATGATTTTCAGTTTTTAAACTAATAACATCAGCACCAATCCAAGTTCCGTTTTTATCTGTTACCCTATACACTTGTTTTGCATGTGGCAATGTAATTTTTATAAGATTTTCTGAAATTTTAATTCTAGGTTTTCCATTAGAAACAGCAAGTTTATAAACTCCATCTAAGGCACCATTAGGTTTTCCAATAACTAAATTAGTACCTACTCCGTAGATGTCAATAGGAGCATTTTGTTCTTGTAAACTTTTAATTACATACTCATCTAATTGATTAGAGGCTGCTATTTTTACGTATTCAAGTCCGGCAGCATCAAGAAGTTTTCTTGATTCTTTGGCGAAGTAGGCCAAATCTCCACTATCTAATCGAATGGCATACAATCGTTCACCACGAGCTTCCATTTCTTTTGCTACAGTAATTGCATTAGGTACACCATATTTTAACGTGTTATAAGTGTCTACTAATAAAACACATTGTTTAGGTAGTTGTAAAGCAAAATCTCTAAAGGCTTCTAGTTCATTATCA
This sequence comes from Aureibaculum marinum, assembly GCF_003813905.1. GTDB lineage: Bacteria > Bacteroidota > Bacteroidia > Flavobacteriales > Flavobacteriaceae > Aureibaculum > Aureibaculum marinum. The sequence goes on along the minus strand of NZ_RPFJ01000002.1, from coordinate 70,794 downwards.
TAACTTTGCACAAAAGAGTGAGCCATTGTTCCTGAAATAGGAATATTAAAATTTTCTCCAGCAATAACATTACTTGTGCCATTAAAACCTCCAATAAAGGCAGCACGGGAAGCGTAATATCCACCAGGACCCTGAGCACGTCTTAATCCAAAATCTAATAAAGCTCGATTGCCAGCAATCCATCTCATACGACAAGCTTTAGTTGCTATTAAACTTTGAAAATTAAGTAAATTTAGTAATATGGTTTCAATAAGTTGGGCTTCAATAAGCGTTGCTTCCACACGTAAAATTGGACGGTTAGGAAAAACAATATCACCTTCCATTACTGAAAAGATTTTTCCATGAAAACGAAATTCTTTTAAATAATTTAAAAAATCTTCAGGAAAATTTTGAGTTTTTAAAAAGTTAAGATCGTCTCTGGTAAACTTTAATGTTTTTAATTTTTGTAATAAATCTTCAAGACCAGCAAAGATGGTATAGCCTCCTTCAAAAGGATTTTTTCTAAAATAATAATCAAACACAGCAGTTTGTTCGTGTTTGTTATTTTTAAAGTAGGCCTGTGACATCCTAAGTTGGTACAAATCGGTATAAGTGGCAGAAATATTGAACACGCGTAGTTTTTACAGCAAATATAAGTAATCTAGCTTTTGAAATTGGCACTTTTTTAGTGAAAATTTAATGTTATACTTGTTGTTTGCTTTAAATTAACCGTTTAGAAATAGCTTTAAATATTGATATGAATAACAAAAAAAAAGCGTTTTTCTAAATCGACTCAATTGCATTTATAATTTTAACTTCTAATCATTATCTTTGCAACTTACAAAAAATGAAGTACGCCAATGTTTTCAAATTTAAGTGATAAATTAGATAAAGCGATTCATGTCTTAAAGGGACATGGACAAATTACAGAAATAAATGTTGCAGAAACGCTTAAGGAAGTTCGTAGAGCTTTGCTAGATGCGGATGTTAACTATAAAATTGCTAAAGAATTTACTGTTAAAGTAAAGGAAAAAGCTATTGGTCAAAATGTGTTAACAACGTTAAATCCAGGACAATTACTTGTTAAAATTGTAAAAGATGAGCTTACCGAATTAATGGGTGGAGAAACGGTTGGTATTAATTTGGGTGGTTCGCCAACGGTAATATTGATGTCTGGTTTACAAGGTTCAGGTAAAACAACTTTTTCTGGTAAGCTGGCTAATTTTTTGAAAACAAAAAAATCTAAACAAGTTTTATTGGTGGGTTGTGATGTTTATAGACCGGCAGCTATCAATCAGTTAAGGGTAGTAGGAGAGCAAATTGGAGTTGAGGTTTATGCAGAAGAAGGCAATCAAAACCCTGTAGAAATTTCTCAAAATGCTATTAAACATGCTAAAGCAAATGGGAAAAATGTGGTTATAATAGATACCGCAGGTCGTTTGGCTGTTGATGAACAAATGATGACGGAAATTTCTAACATCCATAAAGCTGTTAATCCACAAGAAACATTATTTGTGGTTGATTCTATGACAGGTCAGGATGCTGTTAATACAGCAAAAGCTTTTAATGATGTACTAAATTTTGAAGGTGTTATTTTAACAAAATTAGATGGTGATACTCGTGGTGGTGCAGCATTATCAATAAAATCAGTAGTTGATAAGCCTATTAAGTTTATAGGCACTGGTGAAAAAATGGAAGCTATAGATGTTTTCCATCCAGATAGGATGGCAGAACGTATTTTAGGAATGGGAGATGTGGTTTCTTTGGTTGAAAGAGCACAAGAACAATATGATGAAGAAGAGGCTAGAAAAATTCAAAAGAAAATAGCCAAAAACCAATTCGGATTTGATGATTTCTTGAAGCAAATTCAACAAATTAAGAAAATGGGGAATATGAAAGATTTGATCGGAATGATTCCTGGTGTTGGAAAAGCTATGAAAGATGTTGATATTGACGATGATGCATTTAAAGGGATTGAAGCTATAATTCATTCGATGACTCCTGCAGAAAGGTCAACACCTTCAATGATTAATGCTAGTAGAAAAAAGCGTATTGCTAAAGGTTCTGGAACTTCTGTTCAAGAAGTTAATCAATTGATGAAGCAATTCAATCAAATGAGTAAAATGATGAAGATGATGCAAGGAGGAGGCGGAAAAAAAATGATGCAAATGATGAAGGGAATGAAATAGAAAGAATTGTACAGTCTGTAAATTTAAAAAGTTTTGATTTAGAGATTGATATTTTTCTTTGATATAAAATCTAGTTATGAGCACTATTGTTGAGCTGCGGTTTTGCTGTTTGCTTAGACTTTATAAATTAAGCCGAAATAAGTGAGCTTCAATACAAAATTAAAATATTTGATAGCCATTGATTATATAATTAACAATTCTAAATATATTGGATTATAATAAACTGTAGATTAAAACTGCAGACTGAAGATTTAAAATATGACCATTCTCGACGGAAAAAAAACATCAGCAGACTTAAAATTAGAAATTGCAGAATCTGTAAAACAATTAAAATTACAAGGCAAAAAAACTCCGCATTTAGCAGCTATTTTAGTTGGTAATGATGGGGCAAGTATGACTTATGTTGGGGCTAAAGTAAAAGCTTGTGAATTGGTAGGGTTTAACTCTACTTTAATTGATTTACCTGAAGAAACAACAGAAGATAGACTGTTACAAGAAATAGAAAGTCTTAATAATAATGATGATGTTGACGGATTTATTATACAATTACCTCTTCCAAAGCATATTGACGAACAGAAAGTTTTAATGGCTGTTAATCCTGATAAAGATGTTGATGGTTTTCATCCTACAAATGTTGGTAAAATGACCTTAGATTTACCCACTTTTTTACCAGCAACACCTTTTGGAATTATGGAGCTTTTAGAAAGGTATAATGTTGAAACTTCTGGTAAACACGTAGTGGTTATTGGTAGAAGTCATATTGTAGGTCGTCCGATGAGTATTCTAATGAGTCAAAAACGTAAAGCTGGTAATGCTACCGTTACGGTTGCTCATAGTAGAACAAAAAATTTGAAAGAATTAACTTTACAAGCTGATATTATTGTTGCTGCCTTAGGTATTGCAGAATTTTTGACTGGTGATATGGTCAAACAAGATGCAGTAATTATTGATGTTGGAATTACTAGAGTTGAAGATGCTTCTAAAAAAAGAGGATATAGATTGGCGGGAGATGTACATTTTGAAAGTGTGAGTAAAAAAGCTAGTTTTATTACACCTGTTCCAGGGGGGGTTGGTCCTATGACAATTGCAATGTTATTAAAAAATACATTATTAGCTTGTAAAAATAAAGGGTAAAAAACTTATTCTATTGAATTCCAAATGTCAAGATAGATTTTCCAATCATTGTTTTCTTTTTTCCAAACAATTACATATTTGCCTTTAAACCGTGAAGTAGTGTCCTCTTTTGTGTTTTTTGTAGCTCCTTCATAATATCCATAATCATAAGCGTAACCTCCCATTACGTTAATTTCTTTAGGAGTTACTTTATGAGATATGACTTTTATATGTTTTGGCAAGGTCCATTTTTTTTCTATAGCTTCATATCCTTGAATAATGTCAGATTTGTCAGGAAAAATTTTACCGTCCTCACTATAAAATGAAGTTAATTTAGAAAAGTCATTGTCTATATAAGCTTGAGAAAATGCTGCAGTATTTTTTAGAATACTTGTAATGTCTTTTCCTCTACCAGAATATTCTTGTCCGTAAACAGAAAAAGTTAACAAACAAATTAATGTTAAAGTATAATTTCTTAATAACATAAAAGCTTGGAAATTATTTAAAAAGTGAAATTATTACTAAAAGAATGGTGACAATAAGTTTGACTAATATCATGGCAATTAAACTTTTGTTAAAAGTACTAATTATCTGTTGATTTTTAATGGGTTGCAAAAGAATTAGTAAATATTTAACCTAAATTAACAATTGTTATTTAGCAAATAATTGAGTTAGGTCTTTAAAGGCTTTAAATTCCAATGCATTACCTGCTGGATCTAAAAAAAATAAAGTGGCTTGTTCTCCTATTTCTCCTTCAAATCTAACATAAGGTTCAATAATAAAATCAACTTCTTTTGATTTTAAATTATTGGCAAATTCATGAAAGGTATTCCAGTCTAAAACTACACCATAATGTGGAACAGGAACATATTTACCGTCAACAGTATTAGTATGTAAACTATTTTTAGATTTTGGCTTGTAATGGATTACTAACTGATGTCCAAATAAATTAAAATCTACCCAATGGTCACTGCTTCGCCCTTCTTCACATCCAATTATTTCTTTATAAAACTTTCTACATTCTTCTAAATTATGCACAGGAATGGCAATATGAAACGGATTTATTTTTGACATATATTATTTTTTAGATTCTCTATTTACTAAATTTATTGAAAAAGCAGGGTTGCAAATGGCCAAGTATTCACAAGGAGTATCAAAAGGATTTGAGTATTGAACTCTTGTGTTTTTATTTATTTTAATAGACTGTCCAGATTCTAATATTATTTTTTCGTTTTCAATAATAAATTGTTTTTTGCCTTTTATAATATAAGTGTATTCGTCAAATTCAGGAGTTTGAAAAGGTTCTGACCATCTTGGAGGAGCAACCATATGAGCAATACTAATAGTTGAATTGCCATCGGATGCTAAACCAAAATGTTCTTCAATAAGTTTTCCATCATCTGTTGGAACTACAAAAGGTGATTTTTGGATTTTGTATGATTTCATAGGTTCAGCTTAATTCATAATAATATTAGTTGTTTTCATATAGACTCAGTCTATTGTTTAAGGTTGTAATTTCTTGTTGTAAAATTTCAACACGTTTTAATAATTTATTTATCACATCTAACCCTTCCATATTTATATCTAAATCAAAATGTAAACGCATTAATTTTTCAATATCACTAATTTGTTCCTTTGCTACACAGTGTCTTGATTCTACCTTTATAATTTCTACTAATTCATATTCATTTAACTTGTTTAAAAAAGATGTTGGCACATTGTAATAAGTGCAAAATTGTTCAATAGCTATATATTTTTCAGTGTCCATAGTTATCTAATTTTTTGGAGTTCTTTAAACAATTCTTTTTCTTTTAGAGATAAGTTTGTAGGCATTTTTATTTGATAAGTAATATATAAATCTCCAAACTGACCTTCTTTTTTATATTTAGGGAATCCTTTCCCCTTTAGTTTAACTTTTGTTCCGTTTTGAGTTTCTGGTTTTATTTTTAATTTTACTTTTCCGTTAAAAGTGTTAATGGTTATTTCGCCACCTAAAAGTGCAGTATATAAATCTAGATTTACATCAGTATAAAGATTGTCTTTGTCACGTCTAAAATTTGTATTGTTGTTAATTGCGAATTTGATATACAAATCACCATTAGGGCCACCATTTACACCTTTACTACCATGACCCTTAATTTTGATTATTTGTCCATTTTCTATTCCTGCAGGTATAGTAATTCTAATATTTTTACCATTTACTGTTAAAGTTCGTTTATGGGTAGTAAATACATCAGTAAGATTTAATTGCAACTCTGCATTAAAATCTTGTCCTCTAAATTTAACACGGCTACCACTATGTTGCTGTGATGAAGCACCACCAAACATAGATTCGAAAAAATCAGAAAAATCATGCTCAGAAAAACCTCCAGAATAGTGTTGATGAGAACTTCCCTGATATTGTTGTTGACGTTGCTGTTTGGCTTGTTCAAATTGATCTGCATGTTGCCAATCCTTGCCATATTCGTCATATTTTTTTCTGTTTTCAAGATTGCTTAAGACCTCATTAGCTTCGTTAATTTCTTTAAATTTTTTCTCTGCAATCTTATCATCTGGGTTCAAATCAGGGTGATATTTTCTAGCTAATTTTCTATAGGCTTTTTTTATTTCTTTTTCGGAAGCTGTTTTCGGAACTCCCAATATTTTATAATAATCTATAAATGCCATTTATTTAGATTTTTAATATTAATAATATTTATTTGGAGTTTCTACTAAGGTAGTAATTTCTCCTTTTAATACAATATGTTGTTTCTGTTTTTTTACCATTTTATTTAGTTCTCTGCAGAAATAGCATCGTGTTAAAATTATTTATTAAATATTGGATGGTTTTGCTCTTACTAAGTTAGAATGGAAGTGTACTATAATTTTTTTTGAAGGATAACTTAATTAATTATTTTACCATCTTCCATGGTAATGATTCTGTCTGTACGTTTTGCAAAATCATCATCGTGTGTTACAATTAATAATGATAAATTTTGTTTTTGACTCAATTCTTTAAAAATGTTAAAAATATTATCAGCATTTTTGCTATCTAAGTTTCCTGTAGGTTCATCTCCCATAATAATTGATGGGTTGTTAATCAAAGCCCTCGCAATGGCAACACGTTGTTTTTCACCACCAGATACTTGTGATGCTTTTTTGTTTTCCAAATGTTCAATTCCTAATTTTTTAAGGTTAATAAAAGCATCTTCTTTAATTTCTTCTAGTGTTTTTATTCCTAATTTTTTTGCAGGTAACATTACGTTTTCAATCACACTAAAATCACTAAGTAAATAATGGAACTGAAAAACAAAACCTATTTCTTTATTTCTGATAATTGATAGTTCTTTTTCTGTTTTACCTGTTATCAATTCATTATTTAAGTATAATTCGCCTTCATAATCAGTATCCATAGTTGATAAAATATATAATAATGTTGATTTTCCAGAACCTGATTTACCCATAATGGAAACAAACTTACCCTTGTCTATACTAAAGTTAATATCTTTTAATACATGAAAATCTACAGGCTTTCTAAAATACTTATCAATATTTTTGGCTTCTAATATTTTCATTGACCTCTTATTATTTTAACAGCATCTATTTTTTTTGCTTTTAAGGAAGGTAAATACCCTGCAAAAAAAGTAGAAATTAATGCGAATGCAATGCCTATAACATAATACCACCAACTAAACAGCACTGGAAAAGTTTTTAAACCCGGTATACCATCGGTTTGGAATGGTAATGTGCTAATAAAATATGAAATTGACCACCCGGCAACCATACCTATCACTCCTCCAATAAAACCTATAATTATGGCTTGAATTAAAAATATATACTGTACATCTGTACCTGAAAAACCAATGGCTTTGAGTATGGCAATGTCATTCATTTTTTCATAAATAAGCATGTTTAATATATTATAAATGCCAAAACCAGCTACAATTAATAAGGTAATTGATACGGCATAAGTAATTAAATTTCTAATACTAGACCCGGTTTCAAATTGTGCATTTGCTGTATTAATATCTAAAGCGTAAACATCAAATAATTGTGTTAGTTTTTTTGATATTTCTGGGGCAATATTTATATCATGTAGTTTTACATTAATGTTGGTAATATAATTTTCAGGCTTTGCCATCATTCGTTGTACTGTTTTTATTTTAGCAAAACTTTGTATATCATCAACTGCGGCCACACCGCTTTGATAAATACCAACAATTTTTAAAGGAAACACGTCACCACTTATAGTGCTTACTTGTATTTTATCGTTAACATTAACAGACATTTTACTAGCTGCCCCTGAGCCTAGAATTATACCGTTATCTAAATTTTGAAGTTCTTGTAATGAGCCTTTTAAAATATAATCATTTAAGTTAAACATCTCTGCTTCTTCTAACGGAATTATCCCAACAAGGTTCCCTGCAAGTTCTATAGATCCTGAAATGTAAAATATTTGGGCTTTTAGTTGAGGGATAGCTTTTTTTATGCGTTTATCTTTGTTAAGATAATTAATCATTGGCAAGGCATTATGGATTTTTTTTTGCGTAAACTTAGGCTTTATAGAATGTACTACATGTACATTGTTTTTAAATTTGTCAAACAATTCTATAGGTTGTTTTTTTGAAGGTTCAATCTCGTTATATATTTGTATATGAGGAGTTTGGTTTAGTATTACATCATCTAAAACTTGGTTTAATCCCGACATAAAACTCATTAATGTGATATATGCTCCAATGCCAAAAGTAACTCCTAGCATGGCAGTAATCGTCTGTTTTAGTCGGGTTACTAAATGTGTTTTTGAAATACTAAATATGACTTTCCATTGTATCATTCTTCAGGTTTATAGATGTATGTATTTTCATTTATACCAGATAGTATCTCTATAAATTCTAAATTTTGTAATCCAGGTTTCACTGTGATTAAACCATTCTGAGTTTTTACTTGGTTCCCGTTAATAAGGTAATTTTTTGGTATTGTAAGTACACTATCCTTTTTTGTGATTACAATATTGGCTTCGCCTGATAAACCAGGGTATAGAACTTTTGGTTGTTTGTCAAAAAGAGCTTCAACTATAAAAGTTTGGTTACGTTTATCCTTTTTTGGTAAAATTTTAGACACTTTACCAGTAAAGACACTATCGTTGTATGCGTCTAGTGTTAGTATTACTTTTTGATTTTTTGTCACCTTTACAATATCAACCTCGTCTACTAACATTTCAATAATAAAAAGTGTCTCACTGCCTAAAGAAGCAAGGGGTTCCATGCTATTTACAATTTCTCCTTGGTTTTTATTAATAGCATAAACTTTTCCATTAATTTTACTTTTAATGATAAAGTCTTTTGTATTGATAAGTGAACTCTGATAATTGTTTTGAGCTTGTTTTAATGTAGTCTGTAGCTCATTTTTTGTTCTATTGTATTTACTTTGTAATAGCTGTAAATTATTTTTAGAAAGCTGGTAGTTTAATTCTTTCGTATCATATTCTATTTTTGATCCTATATTCTGATTCCAAAGATTTTTTTGTCTGAAATAATTAATAGAATCGTTTTTGTATTTTAGTTTAGCAGCATTAATTTCATCTTGAATACTCATTAGAATAGCTGCATTACCTGAGTAATTTTTTTGAGCAAGATTTAATGATAATTGGGCATTCTTAGTGTTTAATTTTGGAGTATTGTTTATAATTGAAATTAACTGCTCCTCTTTTTTCACCAAGTCACCTTCTTCTACTAGAATTTTATCAATTATACCAGAAACGGCTGAATAGACTTGATAAAGGCTGTCAGGTTGAATAGTTATAGAAGTATAAACTGACTCTATTAAAGTTCTTTTTTTTGGTAAAATTTTATCTTGATCATCCTCACATGAAAATAATAAAATATTTGCCAAAAATAAGAGAATGTAAAATTGAGTATACCAAATTTTTTTAACCATAGGTCAGAGAATTTTTATGAATACCACTATAAATTTAATTAAAATATATTAGTAATTTACTGATATGTATCATTTTAAAAAACAAAATTAGTAGCTAATTTTAGCTTGTAATTTTAAAACTGTAAAAAATGAAACTAACGTTTTTAGGAGGTGCCGGAACAGTAACAGGTTCTAAAATTTTATTGGAAGTTGGTTATAAAAAAATATTGATTGACTGTGGATTATTTCAAGGGCTTAAAGAATTACGTTCAAAAAATAGAGAACCATTACCTATAAATCTCAATGATTTAAATGTCGTTTTATTAACGCATGCTCATTTAGATCATTCAGGGTATTTACCTGTATTAATAAAAAATGGATATAGCGGTAAAATTTATTGTACAGCAGCTACTAAAGATTTAACTGAAATCATATTATTAGATAGTGGAAAAATTCAAGAAGAGGAAGCTGAAAGAGCTAATAGACATGGTTATACCAAGCACAAACCTGCTAAACCATTATATACTATTGATGATGCAAAACAAACGTTATTACATTTTCAAACTTTTGATGAAAATAAATGGTATCCCATTGATGAAGAAATTAGATTTAAATTTTTAAATAGTGGGCATATTTTAGGAAGTGTTTTTATTGTGTTAGAGGTTAAAGGGAAAACAATAGTTTTTTCAGGAGATATTGGTAGAGAAAATCCAATTTTATTGCATCAATATAGTTATTTTCCGAAAGCAGATTATTTAATTATAGAGTCTACATACGGAAATAGAATTCATAAAAATGTATCTATAGAAAATGAATTGTTAAAATATATAAAACATACTTATTCTAAAGGAGGGGTATTGATGATTCCTACATTTTCTGTAGAAAGAGCTCAAGAAATTATTTATTTAATAAGTATACTAGAGCGTAAAAATAAATTGCCTAATATTCCTATATATTTAGATAGTCCAATGGGGGTTAATGCCACTGAGGTATATTTTAAGCATGCTAATAATCATACATTAAGTCCACAAGATATTAATAGTATGATTTCTACAGTACATCTTATAAGTCATGTCGATGCTTCTAAAGCGGTGGTGAATGACAATAACCCTAAAATTGTGTTAGCAGGAAGTGGCATGATTACTGGAGGGCGTATTTTGCATTATTTAGATAAATATGTTAGTGATAAAAAAAATAGTGTTTTAATAGTTGGTTATCAGGCAGAAGGAACAAGAGGTAGAGCTTTGTTAGCAGGTGATAATGAGATTAAATTTTTTGGGAAATATCATAAAATAAGAGCTGAAGTTTTTAAAATTAATGCTTTTTCTGGACATGCAGATCAGAATGAATTATTAAATTGGCTCAAACATATTATAAGTCCTCCAGTACTTACTTTTATTAATCACGGTGAGCCACATCAAAGCCAAGCCTTAAAAACTAAAATTAAAACAGAATTGGGATGGAAATCTACTGTAGCAAAAATGAACAAATCTTATTATTTGCAATAAAGTTAAAACATAAAAGGCGGTAATTGTGTCACTTTTAGTTTGTCGTTCTTATATTTTTAAATTTCTCTAACTTCTATAATATTAACATATTTACTATTAATAATAGTAAATCCTTTATGAATTCATTAATTTTGCCGTCTTAATTTTTTATTTCGATGAATATTCAAGATACTTTAGACAAAGCTATAAAAGATGGGTTGCAAGAAATTTATAATGTTGCAATAGAAAATGTTGAATTCCAAGCTACTAGAAAAGACTTTGAAGGTGATATTACCGTTGTTGTTTTTCCTTTTTTAAGAGTTATAAAAGGAAATCCTGTTGAAATAGGTACAAAATTAGGTACTTATCTAACAGAGAGTGTTCCTGAGATAACAAAATTTAATGTGGTAAAAGGTTTTTTAAATTTGGTATTAAGCGATAGCTATTTTCTTAGAAACTTCAAAAATATCTATCAAATAGAAAATTTTGGAATCATAGATGCTAAACCAAATGAAAAATCGGTTATGGTTGAGTATTCTTCGCCAAATACTAATAAACCACTGCATTTAGGTCATATAAGAAATAATTTATTAGGTTATTCAGTAGCGGAAATTATAAAAGCTTCAGGCAAAAAAGTTTATAAAACACAAATTATAAATGATAGAGGAATTCACATTTGTAAAAGTATGTTGGCTTGGCAAAAATGGGGAAACAGTGAAACCCCAGAAAGTACAAGTAAAAAAGGAGATAAGTTAGTTGGTGATTACTATGTAAAATTCGATCAAGAATATAAAAAAGAGATATTAGATTTAGTAGCCAAAGGTTTTACAGAAGATGAAGCTAAAAAACAAGCACCTCTTTTATTAGAAGCCCAACAAATGCTTCAAAAGTGGGAGGCTGGTGACTCAGATGTAGTTGATTTATGGAAAACTATGAATCAATGGGTTTATGATGGTTTTGAACAGACTTATAAGGATTTAGGAGTAGATTTTGATAAGAATTATTATGAAAGTAATACCTATTTGTTGGGTAAAGATATAGTTTCCGAAGGCTTAGAAAAAGGAATTTTCTTTAAAAAAGAAGATGGGTCTGTCTGGATAGATTTAACAGATGAGGGGCTTGATGAAAAAATAGTTTTACGTTCTGATGGTACCGCTGTATACATGACTCAAGATATTGGTACGGCTATACAGCGTATTAAAGATTATCCTGATGTTGGAGGTTTGGTATACACTGTTGGTAATGAACAAGATTATCATTTTAAAGTCCTTTTTCTAATTCTAAAAAAACTTGGGTTTGATTGGGCAAAAAACCTATATCATTTAAGTTATGGTATGGTAGATTTACCTTCAGGGAAAATGAAATCTCGTGAAGGAACTGTTGTAGATGCTGATGATTTACTTTTAGATATGACAAATACTGCTAGAGAAATTTCTGAAGAACTAGGTAAATTAGAAGGATATACTGATGGAGAAAAAGAAATTTTGTTTAAAACAATTGGTTTAGGAGCTTTAAAATATCATATTTTAAAAGTTGATCCTAAAAAACGAATTCTTTTTGATCCTAAAGAGTCTATAGATTTTCAAGGTAATACAGGACCCTTTATTCAATATGCTTATGCAAGAATTCAATCTATATTGCGTAAGGCAGACTTTAACTATGATGATTTGTCTATTATTCCAAGTAATTTAGATTTAGAAGACAAAGAAAAATCAGTTTTAAAACAGTTGGCTTTATTTCCAGAAATTGTACAACAAGCTGCAAATAATTACAGTCCTGCAGTTATTGCAAATTATACCTATGATTTGGTTAAAGAATACAATTCATTTTATCAAAGTATTCCAATTTTAGCTGCAGATGATGATAAGAAAAAAATGTTTAGGGTTCAGCTTTCCAAAAAAGTAGCAGTAGTAATTAAAGGTGCTTTTGGTTTATTGGGAATTGAAGTGCCAGAAAGAATGTAAAGGCATAAATAAAACTTCAATTTATAATGGATATAAAACTGATTTGTTCAGATATTGATGGTACTCTTTTAAATAAAGATAGAGAGTTGTCAAAAGCTACTATTGAGCAAGTAAAAAGACTATCTCACATCCCTTTTGTTTTAATTTCTTCACGTATGCCCCAGGCAATGACACATTTACAAGAACAATTGGGGATTGATAAATTATCGCTAATTGCATACAATGGAGGTTTAATTTTAAAAAATAATTCAGTTGTCGATTCTACCGTAATTTCTACTGATATTATGGGTAAACTTTATCAATTTACCAAGAATACAGAACTGCATTTTAGTTTGTATCATGGTTACGAATGGTATGTACCTAAGTTAGACTATTGGGCAAAAAGAGAAGCTAATAATACCAAAGTAAATCCAAATGTACAAGCTGTTGATTTTACCATTGATAAATGGGGAAAAGAAGGGAAGGGAGCTCATAAAATAATGATAATGGGTAATAAAGAAGAGCTAGATTCTGTTGTTGAGTTTATACATAGGTATTTTGACTCAGACATAATAGGATACAGATCTAAAGATACCTATTTAGAAATTGCTCCAAAATCTGTTTCTAAAAAAACAGCTCTTGAATTTTTATTAAATAGTCATTACACTGAGTTAACCTTAAAAAATGTAGTGGCTTTTGGTGATAATTATAATGATGTAGAAATGCTTAATGCAGTTGGTGTAAGTGTTGCTGTCTCTAACGCCATAGAAGAGGTTTTAGTTGTAAGTAATACAATAACAGATACTAATAAAAATGATGGTGTGGCTAAATTTCTTCGAGATTTTTTGTAGTTAGTTTTAACAAACTTCATATAAAGCTATTTGTAAATTGTTAATTAACAATAATAGCTTCATATTTCATCTATTTTAGAAACCTTACCTTTGTGCACTTATAAAAATATATGACATTTAAAGACTTAGGCATTGTTGAGCCAATTTTAAAAGCCTTAAACAAGAAAGGCTATTTACATCCAACACCTATACAAGAACAAGCAATTCCAATTTTACTAAAGGGAAAAGACCTCATGGGCTGTGCTCAAACAGGCACAGGGAAAACCGCAGCATTTGCTATTCCTATTATACAACATATTTATAATAGTAAGCAAAACGATAGACGCTCTAATAAAATTAAAGCACTTATTGTGACACCAACACGTGAACTGGCTATTCAAATTTTTGATAATTTTAAAATTTATGGAGAAAACACAAATATAAAATGCAATGTGATTTTTGGTGGTGTAAAGCAACATGCTCAAACAGCTTCACTTAAACAAGGTGTAGATGTTTTGGTTGCTACTCCAGGCAGATTGTTAGATTTGATGAATCAAGGTTTTATCAGTTTAAGAGACATTGAATATTTTGTGTTAGATGAGGCCGATCAAATGTTAGATATGGGGTTTATACATGATATAAAAAAGATACTAGCCAAATTGCCTCAAAAAAGACAATCACTTTTCTTTTCAGCTACTATGCCAAAAAGTATTGTAGAATTATCAAGAAAAATTTTAGGAGATTTTGATACGGTTACCATAAAACCAGAACAAGCAACAGCTGAAAAAGTAGAACAAGCAATTTATTTTATTCACAAAAAAGCTAAAATTAAATTACTGATACATTTATTAGAAACACAATCAGTAGATTCTACTTTAGTGTTTTCTAGAACGAAACATGGTGCTAATAAAATTGTAAAATTACTAGTTAAAGCAGGAATTTCTTCGGCAGCTATTCATGGTAATAAATCGCAAACAGCAAGAGTAAAAGCGTTGGAAGGTTTTAAAGAAGGTAAAATAAAAGTATTAGTAGCAACTGATATTGCTGCTAGAGGTATAGATATTGATGAGTTAGCATTAGTTGTTAACTACGATTTGCCTAATGTTTCAGAAACATACGTGCATAGAATTGGAAGAACAGGTCGTGCAAAAGCTAGTGGAGTTGCAGTTTCTTTTTGTGATCAAGAAGAAAGAGCATACCTTCGAGATATTGAAAAACTTATTAAACAGAAAATTCAAGTAATTGCAGACCATCCTTTTGTAGATTTTAAAGATGATAGTCTGCAAAGTAATGAAAAGTTAGGTCAATATTCTAAACCAAAAAAATCTTTTAATAAAAATAGAAACAGTAGGAATAGAAATAATAATAACAAAAGCAATAGTAACAATAATCATAAAAAACGTAGTCATTCCAATTCTCGGAATAGATAAGGCTATTTTAATTAGATATGTTAATTTTTGATTTTAACAAGAATAGTAACTTATCTCATTGGTTAATAACCAACGATGTAGTTATGGGAGGGCAATCTAACGGTCAATTTACTTTAGATAATCAAGGAAATGGTGTTTTTAAAGGAGAAGTATCTTTAGAAAATAATGGAGGATTTTCTTCCGTAAAGTATACATTTAAACAAAAATGTATTGAAGGATACACTGCTGTTGTTTTAAAAGTAAAAGGAGATGGAAAAGAATATCAAGTTCGAGTAAAATCTAATTCAAATCAAAGACATTCATACACTTATAAATTTGAAACTACTGGTAGTTGGCAAACTTTAAAAATTCCTTTGTTAGAATTTTATCCTGTTTTTAGAGGTAAAAAATTGTCGTTGCCTAACTTTTACGATACCAAGTTGGCTGAAATCACTTTTCTTATTGCAAATAAAAAAAAGGAATCTTTTGGGTTAAAAATCTCAAGTTTTAGTTTAGAATAGGTATTTATTTTCTAATTTAGATAAATTATTATTTTTAATAAATTATGAAAAAATCTATACTTTTATTGCTCATGTTTTCTATTTTTTCAAACACAAATATAAAGGCTCAAGATTGGCCAAATTTAAATAAATTTAAAAAAGCTAATGCTCTTTTGACGGCTCCCAATCAAGATGAAGATAGGGTTGTGTTTATGGGAAATTCAATAACAGAAGGTTGGCTATTACATGATAGTACTTTCTTCGATAATAAAAACTATATCAATAGAGGAATTAGTGGTCAAACAACCCCCCAAATGCTTCTTAGATTTAGAGCTGATGTTATTAATTTAAAACCTAAAGTGGTTGTTATTCTTGCTGGTACTAATGACATTGCTGGTAATACCGGACCTATGAGTTTTGAAATGATTATGGACAATATCATTTCTATGTGTGAGTTGGCAAAATCTAATGCAATTAAAGTTGTATTGTCATCAGTGCTACCCGCTTATGATTATCCATGGAGAAAAGGTTTAAAACCTAATGAAAAAATTCCTGAATTAAATAAACTTATTAAAAAATATGCTGATAAAAATAATATCGTGTATTTAGATTATTTTTCAGTTATGGTTGATCATAAAAACGGATTGCAATCAAAATTTACCTATGATGGTGTACACCCTAATAAGAAAGGGTATCAATTTATGGCTCCATTGGCAGAAGCTGCTATAAAAAAAGCTTTAAAAAATTAATTTGGAGCTGTAAAACTCTTTTTTTATTAGCTTCACAAAACACTAAATTATTTTTAGGATAAATGTGAGTTTTTTCTAATGTGATGATAATTAGAGGTAAAGAGATGCTAATTTAATCTCTATTTACTTTAAGTAATGTTATTCATTTTTTATAAATAGTTATTGAGTTAATAAGTGTTGTAATTTACATTTTTTAATTATTTTTAAGGCTTAAATCAATCCATTATGAAAACAAAAAATATATTCTTTCGTCTTTTTATTACTTGCATTGGGCTTATCTGTTTAACTTCTTGTGAGTTTAAAAAAAATGCTATTCCTAAAGATTTAGCAAAACAGCAAATTATACCCAAACCTGTTTCAGTGACGGCAACAGGGAGTTCGTTTGAAATTAACAGTAATACAACCATTCATTATCAAGATGAAGAACTGCAACCCATAGCTAATTATTTGGCAGAAATTTTACGTCCTGCCACGGGTTTTAAAATTCCAGTAAAAGTACTAAGTTCAAAACCATCATCAGATCACATTTTCTTATCATTATCGGATAGTATTGCTACTGACGAAGGTTACAAATTAGAAACAAAAGAAGATGGTGTTTTAATTAAAGCAAAGAAACCTGCAGGTGTGTTTTATGGAGTACAAACCTTACGCCAATTACTACCGGCAGCTATTGAAAAAGGAACAAAAATGACAGATACATTATTGGTTGCCACAGGAACTGTAATTGATAACCCTTCATACGGATATAGAGGAGCTATGTTAGATGTTTCTCGTCATTTTTTTGGTGTTGATGATGTAAAAAGAGTAATAGATTTACTTTCAATATATAAAATGAATAGATTGCATTTGCATCTTTCTGATGATCAAGGATGGCGAATAGAAATAAAATCATGGCCAAAACTTACAGAGATAGGTGGTAGTAGTGAAGTAGGTGGGGGTGAAGGTGGTTTTTATACACAAGAACAGTATAAAGATATTGTTAAATATGCTCAAGATCGTTTTATTACTATTGTTCCGGAAATTGATATGCCTGGTCATACCAATGCAGCTTTAGCTTCTTATCCTGAACTAAATTGTGATGGAAAAGCTCCAGAATTATACCATGGAACCAAAGTTGGTTTTAGTACCTTATGTATAGAAAAAGAGATTACTTATAAGTTTGTAGATGACGTTATTAGAGAGTTGGCAGCAATTACACCTGGTGAGTATATACATATTGGTGGTGACGAATCTCATGTAACTCCAATAAAAGATTACATTTATTTTATTAATAAAGCTCAGAAAATTGTAGAGAAACATGGGAAAAAAGTTCTTGGGTGGGATGAAATTGCTCATTCAGAGTTGTTACCAAATACCGTTGTACAATATTGGGCTAAAGGCGAAAATGCCTTGAAAGGTATTGAGAAAGGAGCCAAAGTATTAATGTCTCCATCAAAAAAGGCTTATTTAGATATGAAATATGATTCTATTACTAGAATAGGTCTTCATTGGGCTGCATATATTGAGGTTGACGATGCTTATGATTGGAATTTGGAGACTTACGAAGAAGGGATATCAAAAGAAAATATAATTGGTGTAGAAGGACCATTATGGACAGAAACTGTAGAAAATATGGATGACATAGAATATTTGATTTTTCCAAGAGTATTAGGTCTAGCAGAAATTGGATGGACACCAACTAATCAAAGAAATTGGGAAGAGTATAAAGTTAGACTTGGAAACCATAAGGATAGATTAGAAGCTTTAGATATAAATTATTACCCTTCTAAACTTGTGCCTTGGAAATCTATGGCTAATCAAAAAATAGATAGTATTTCTAAATAAAATAAATAATATATTACGAAGTATTGAAAACCAAGATAGTGATTACTATCTTGGTTTTTTAGTTAAAAAAACATGTACAATACTTTTTTAGAAAAACTATTTGTAGCTTGTTAAGGAGCTAAATCATTAAAATTTGAAATAGATTTTAATTCTACTTTTAACTCTTGAAACATGTTTATAATACTGCTTAACTTTAGCTCTTCTTTGCTGTATTCTTGAGTATTAATACAACAAGTAAATTGCCATAATTCTAATACATCTTCTATTTTAACTTCATAGGGTGCATATTTTTTATTATCAGAATATAAAAGTAAACTTTTACGGTCTTTAATTCTATTATATACCCTTTTATAAACCAGTCCGTCTTCTTTTGTTAATACAACATAAGTGCGACCATCTTTTACATCGTTAATATCTTCAATAAATTTAGCAACAATAAAAGAACCGTCTTTTACAGGTAGCATAGAGTCTCCTTTTATAGGAAAAGCCCTGTGTGTGCCTGTAGGTAGAAAAGGCAATTTAATTTTTTGTAACTGTTCTATATATTCAGGGTCTGCATAACCGTTTAAATATCCTGCTGTTGTTTCGGTAGGAATAATTTCTATTAAATCTTCATTTTTCTCATTAACGGTAATAGGAAATAATACACGTTTATTACCAACCTCAATAAATGAAGTTTCTTTAGCTAAACTTAAATTGTTTTTAATTAAAATATCTATAGGTATTTCAAAATAGGCAGAGAGTTCAATTAACTTATCAATAGGAGGTTCAGATCTGCCTTCTTCATAAGAGCCCACCATAGATCTTGTCCATTTTAACTCTTCTGCAAAATGCTCTTGAGAAAATCCTTTTAATTTTCTTAAATGCCGAATGTTAGTTTGGATGTATTTGTTAGACATAGAATTTTAAAAATGTAAATGTTATTGTTTTATAATCAGTTGTTTAAGTTGTGAAAATATTTTTTTAAACATGAGTAATTTGTCCAGTTTTTGTCACTTATTCGCTTGTTTTTATAGTAAAAACAGTAAAATACTGCGTGTATCGGTATTGTTCTTTTTTGCCCTCTAATCTCTTATCGTATTTATAGTGTTAATTTAACTTTTGCTACAAATATAAGCAATAAAAACTTCTAATTGTAGTTAAATTTGTCAAAAATAATTTCTGATTGTGTATATTAATTGTCATACATATTATAGCCTTAGATATGGTACTATTAGTCCTAAAGATTTACTTGCTTTAGCTAATGCAAATAATTTACAGACAATTGCTTTAACGGATATTAATACTACCTCTGCTTGCTTAAGTTTTGTTCGTTTGTCATCAGAATATAATATTAAACCTGTACTTGGAGTAGATTTTAGAAATGGAGCACAGCAAGAATTTATAATGTTAGCAAAAAATAATAAAGGCTATCAACAGATTAATACTTACCTCTCTACTTTTTTACATGATAAAGCTCTTAAAATTCCCAAATACGCTAAGTTTATTAAAGATAGCTTTGTTATTTATCCTTTTGAAAAAGCTAAAAATTATAAGTTGAAAAAGAATGAATATTTAGGTGTTAAGCCTAAAGATTTAAATTCTTTAAAATTTTTAGAGAGGACACATAAACGTGAAAAATTAGTAATATTACATACAGTTTCTTTTCAAAATAAAAAGGCATTTAATACTCATCGTTTATTAAGGGCTATAGATAATAATACTTTGTTAAGTAAGCTCCCTTTAAGTGAGCAAGGTTGTGAAACAGATCAAATTTTATCTGCAGATACATTAAAAACAATCTATGCTGATTATCCAGAATTAATTGAAAATACCCAGAAACTCTTAGGTAATTGTACTATTGATTTTGATTTTTCTCACAAAGTTCCTAATAATCAAAGAACGTATACTAATAATGAAAATTTAGATTATCGTTTGTTAGAAAAACTCACTTATCAAGGATTAGAGTATCGTTATAAAAATCCAAATAAAGCGGTTTATAAAAGAATTGAAAAGGAATTGAATATAATTAAACAAAAAGGATTTGTTTCTTATTTTTTAATCAATTGGAAAATTTTAAAATATGCTCGAAGTAAAGGTTATTTTTATGTAGGTCGTGGCAGTGGAGCCAATAGTATTGTAGCTTATCTTTTAAGAATTACGGATGTTGATCCTGTAGAATTGGATTTGTATTTTGAACGATTTATTAATCTTTATCGTAAAAATCCACCTGATTTTGATATTGATTTTTCTTGGACAGACCGAGATGATATTACGGAGTTTATTTTTAAACGATTTAAAAATACAGCTCTTATTGCTGTTTATAATACTTTTAAATTCAAGGCTTCTGTCCGAGAGCTGGGAAAAGTTTTTGGTCTGCCAAAATCGGAAATAGATGTGTTAACTATAGGTGAATTTAATTTCAATAGGTTAGATAGGCTTTCGCAATTGGTAATTACCTACAGTAAATACATTCAAGGATTTCCTAATTATTTAGGTATACATGCAGGTGGTATTTTAATTTCTGAAAAACCAATTCATTATTATGGGGCTACTTTTTTTCCTCCTAAAGGATTTGCCACTACACAGTTTGATATGGTAGTTGCCGAAGATATCGGCTTGTATAAATTTGATATTTTAAGCCAGCGAGGATTAGGTAAAATTAAGGATGCCGTCGAAATTGTAAAGCACAATCATCCCGAAAAAGAAGCTATTGATATTCACGATATAAAACGCTTTAAAGAAGATCAACGTATAAAATACTTACTTAAAAATGCAAAAGCTATTGGTTGTTTTTATGTAGAGTCTCCTGCAATGAGGATGTTATTGAAAAAGTTACAGGTAGATAATTATTTAGGATTGGTTGCTGCAAGTTCTGTAATACGACCAGGAGTGGCAAAATCAGGGATGATGCGAGAATATATTTTGCGATATAGAAATCCAGAACGAAGAAAAGATGCACACCCTGTTTTATTAGATATTATGCCAGAAACCTATGGAGTTATGGTTTATCAGGAAGATGTCATTAAAGTAGCTCATTATTTTGGGAAGTTAAGTTTAGGTGAATCAGATATGTTAAGAAGAGGAATGTCAGGTAAATTCCGTTCTAGAGACGAATTTTTAAAAGTAAAGCAACAATTTTTTAACAATTGTAAAGCTAGTGGTAAACCAGCCACTTTGGTAGCTGAAATCTGGCGACAAATAGAAAGTTTTGCGGGGTATGCTTTTGCTAAAGGACATTCTGCTTCATATGCTGTAGAAAGCTATCAAAGCTTGTTTTTAAAAGCCTATTATCCTATTGAATATATGGTAGCTACCTTAAATAATGGTGGTGGTTTTTATAGTGTAGAATTGTATATCCATGAAGCCAGAATGCACGGTGCCATTGTTGAAGCTCCGTGTATTAATACCAGTAAAAATAAAACAATTGTAATAGGTAAAACAATTTATTTAGGTTTTGGGTTTTTACGAGATTTGGAATCTAATACAATAAAAAAAATTCTTGTAGAGCGAGAAAAAAATGGGATATTTAAAAGTTTAGACAATTTTATAGACCGTGTGTTTATCTCCATAGATCAAATTTCTATTTTAATAAAAATTAATGCTTTTCGATTTACAAAAATTAATAAACGTGAATTACTATGGCAGGCTCATTTAAAAATAAAGAAAGAGTCATTGCAAGAAAAGATTATTACTTTATTTAAAACGGAGTATATTTCTTATAAAACTCCAGAATTAAAAAGTACAGAGTTAGAAAATGCTTTTGATCAACTTGAATTATTAGGATTTCCACTATGTAATCCTTTTAAATTATTGATAAAACCTCAATATAATAATTCAAGAGCTAAACATTTACCATTTTATAAAAATAAAATAGTAGCTATTGAAGGGTATTTAATTACAGTAAAAAAGACAAGAACTTCTAATGGAAAAGCTATGTATTTTGGTACATTTTTAGATAGGGATGGAGATTTTATTGATACGGTTCATTTTCCTCCTATAGCAGCAAAATATCCTTTCAGAGGAAAGGGTATTTATGCTATAACAGGAAAAGTATTAGAAGAATTTGACTGTATTAATATTGAAGTTATTTCTATGCATAGATTGGCTATTATTGAAGATCCTAGATACTCAGATAAACCAAAATTAATTAAAATGTGATGCAAAAAAATAGAGCTATTGTGCATATGGATTTAGATACTTTTTTTGTGTCTTGTGAACGTTTATTAGATAGTAGACTAGAGGGAAAACCTGTATTAATAGGAGGTACTTCAGATAGAGGTGTTGTAGCGTCTTGTAGTTATGAAGCAAGAAAATTTGGTGTCCACTCAGCAATGCCTATGCGTATGGCAAAAAAAATATGTCCCGAAGCAATAATACTAAGAGGGAATTCAGGAATTTACACTAAGTTTTCCCAAAATGTAACAGAGGTTATTAAAGAAACTGTACCACTTTATGAAAAAAGTTCTATTGACGAATTTTATATTGACCTTACCGGAATGGATAAATTTTTTGGATGCCATCAATTGGCTAGTGAATTAAGGCAACGTATTATTAAAGAAACCGGTTTGCCTATTTCCTTTGGAATGTCAATAAATAAAACAGTATCAAAAGTAGCTACTGGAGAAGCAAAACCTAATAATCAAATTCAGGTTTCAAAAGGAAATGAAAAGTCTTTTTTAGCCCCATTATCCGTTCGAAAAATACCAATGGTGGGAGAAGTAACTTACAAATCTTTATGTGATTTAGGAATTAAGCGTATTGTAAATGTTCAAGAAATGCCCATGCAACTTATGTATAAGGTTTTGGGTAAGAATGGATTAAGTATTTGGAAAAAAGCGAATGGAATTGATAACAGTCCAGTAGTGCAATACCAAGAGCGAAAATCTATATCTACAGAACGTACCTTTGATAGAGATACAACAGATATTCAAAAACTAAGAAGTATTATTGTTGCCATGACCGAAAATTTAGCATATCAATTGAGACGCGGTCATAAATTAACGGCTTGTGTAACCTTTAAAATTCGGTATTCAGATTTTCAAACGTATACACAACAGAAAAGGATTCCATATAGTTCTTTAGATAGTTCTATTTTACCTGTAGTTTTAGATTTGTTTAAAAAGTTGTACAACAGAAGGTTGTTAGTACGATTAATAGGGGTTAAATTTAGCCATTTGGTTGAAGGAGGACATCAAATTAATTTGTTTGAAGATGATGAGAAATTGATAAATTTAAGTGTTGCTATAGATAAAATGCGAGAACGTTATGGAGAGCGTGCTGTTATTAGTGCAAGTGGTATGGAAGCTAAAAGTATTAGTAGGTGGAATCCTTTTACAGGAGAGCCACCTCCTTTATTACCTAATAGAAGAATGTAGTACTCTAATTAGAAGGTAAAGGTTTAATGTTGGTAATCATAATTGTCTATATTTGCCGCAACAAAAAAAAGAAAGAATGTTTTTAAAAAAAACAGTCCCCTTACTAGTGTTTTTGTACTTTATAAGTGCTTTAAGTACAGCACAAAACGATACTGTACAACTAAAAGAGGTAATCGTTTCTACAAATAGAATATCAATACCATATTTTAAAACTTCAAGAACTTTAAATCTTATTACAGCAAAAGAAATTAAAAATTCAACAGCAACTACTATTGTTGATGTTTTACAACAAATTGCGGGAATTGATATAAGACAACGAGGTGTAGATGGTACACAATCTGATTTGTACATTAGAGGTGGTAGTTTTGATCAAACACTTATTTTAATTGATGGTATAAAAATGGACGATGCTCAAACAGGGCATCATACCATGAATGCAATGGTGTCTTTAGATAATATAGAACGTATTGAAGTTATTAAAGGGCCTGCAGCTAGAGTTTTTGGGCAAAATGCATTTGCTGGAGCAATAAATATTGTAACAAAAAAAATAAAGTCAGATGCTTTAATAGCATCAGCAAGCTATGGCTCTTACGAAAATTTGAAAATATCAGCAGGCTATGCAAAAGTATTTGAAAATGGAGGTGTACAAATCCATGCTCAAAAACAAAAGTCTGACGGATATAGAGTCAATTCTGATTTTGATAACACTTCCGTATTTTTAAAGTCTAATATAAAAAATTACAACTTCTTAGTTTCTTTAAGTGAACGAAAATTTGGTGCAGAAAATTTTTACACATCAAATCCTGATTGGAAAGAATATGAAGAAACACAGACAAGTTTATTTGCTATATCAACAAAATACTACACTAAAAATTTAATTATAAAACCAAGAATTTATTGGCGTAGAAATCAAGATATGTTTTTGTTAAAACGTTTTGATCCTAGTTTTTTTAGAAATTTGCATATTTCAAATAAAATTGCAGCTGAAACAAATTTTGAACTGACCTCAAAACTAGGAAAAACAGGTTTTGGATTAGATTTAAATAAAGTATTTTTATCGAGTAATAATTTAGGTAACCACAACAGGTTAATGCTTACATCTTTTTTAGAACATCGCATTCAAATAGGTAATAAATTGGATGTAACACCTGGTCTTGCATTTACGTATTTTTCTGATTTTGATGCTCAGTTATTTCCAGGATTAGATGTTGGTTTTTCACTATCAGATTACATTAAAGTTTATGGAAATATAGGGTATACTTATAGAATACCTACCTTTACAGATTTGTACTATTCTGATCCAGGAACGGAAGGTAATGCAAATTTAGAACCAGAGTCTGCTTTGTCAGAAGAAATAGGATTTAAGTATACAACTACAAAACTCCAATTTAATCTTGCCTTTTTTAATAGATCTTCTGATAATTTAATTGATTATACCAAAGAAAATGAAGCTGATAAATGGAAAGCTCAAAATTTTAGCAAGGTCAATACCAAAGGTTTTGAAACTTCAATAAATTATAAATTCAAAATAGGTAGTTATAATCAATATGCAAAACTTGGTTATAATTTTATTGATGATGATATAAAACAAGTTGATGTTGCTTTTACTAGGTATGGTCTTAATAGTTTAAAACATCAACTTACATCAAGTATACATACTCAGTTTTTACCTTATTTAGATCAAAGTTTAAGTTTTAGATTTGTAGAAAGAACAAATGGAGAAACTTATAATTTAGTTGATGCAAAAGTTAGAGTAAAATTCAATAAATTAGAAATTACTGCAAATGCCAATAATATTTTTAACACAGAATATATAGAACAAGGGTTGGTTCCAATGCCAAAAGGTAATTTTATGTTTGGCGTGTTGTATAATTTTCTTTAAATTTTAAACTATTCCAATAGTATTGTGAATTTTACCATTATAATAGATAATCTGTTATTTACATCTTTTTTTAATTTGTATATTTACAGAAAGCCTTACTCCCTATGAGATTTTTGCTATTGTTAGTATTTGTGTTTAGCGTATCCTGTTCGCAGGCTCCATTAAATCCACTTGACAAAGCTCTAAGTTCTAAAAATGACAAAATAAGAAGGGTCATGGATAGCTTAGAACAACATGAAGTCCAAATTTTATTTACAGAAGTAAGCAAAGGTATTTCAAAAGAGCCTACATTTAAAGATTATCAATTTCAGGTTAATGATAGTAATTATTTTTATCCTGCAAGTACAGTAAAATTTCCCATTGCAATTTTAGCTTTAGAAAAACTTAATGAGGATAATCGTTTTGATAGAACTACTAATTTTTTTGTAGAAGGTGACTCTTTAACTACAACTTTTGCATCAGAGATTAAAAAAATATTTGCGGTAAGTGATAATCAGTCCAGTAATCGATTATTTGAATATTTAGGGCAAAATGAAATTAATAATCGCCTTAAAAGTAAAGGGATAAAAGCTCGTATTTCTCATAGATTATCAACACCAAATTCTGATGAATTGACTACAAAATCATTAATATTTTATATAAATGATAGTACTACAACGCCTACACAGCCTATAGTAAATAACTCTTTGCAAAAATTAACAATTAATAAGTTAAAAAAAGGGAAAGGCTATATGGATGAAGGTGAGTTAATTAATGAGCCAATGGACTTTTCTTTAAAAAACTATTTGCCGCTAACTTCATTACATAATATAATGAAGCAGTTGATTTTTCCTGACATATATCCTAAACATAAGCAGTTTCATTTAACAGAAAGTGATAGGACATTTTTGATGGAAATGATGAATATTTCTCCTAGAAAAGCAGGTTATAATAGTGATGAATATTATGATAGTTATGTGAAGTTTTTAGTGTTTGGAGACGATAAAGAACCTATACCTGATTATATTAAAATTTATAATAAAATAGGATATGCATACGGTTACTTAACCGATTGTGCTTATATAAAAAATAATAAAACTAATAAAGAGTATATAATTACTGCAACCGTTCATACCAATAAAAATAGTATTTATAATGATGGTGTTTATGAAACGGAAACAATTGGCATTCCTTTTTTAGCAGAATTAGGAAGGCAATTGGTAGATATGGATGAATAAATTATTTTTTTTGTAAGTCTTATTTTCTTTTACGTCTATTATAGAAATATAAACTTACATATGAAAAAAATTACAATAGTACTTACATTATTAGTTTCAATGAACACCTTTGCTCAAATTAATTCTGAGCATTTAGAAATAGGTGATGACGCTCCGATAATTACTGGAGTTGATCAATTTGACAACAAAATTAATTCTACCGATCTTTTAAAGGACAACAAAATTATCCTTATTTTTTATAGAGGAAATTGGTGTCCTCATTGTAGAAAACATTTAAAAACATTAGAAGAAAACTTAGATGCTTTAACAGAGAAAGGATATGCTATAGTTGTGGTAACTCCAGAAAAAGTTGAAAAAACAAAGGAAACCACTAAAAAATTAGGCAGCACTTTTTCTATTTTACATGATGTGGATAATTCAATAATGAATAATTATAAAGTTGCATTTGAAGTTAATGAAAAAAGTGTTCCAAATTATTTCAGTGCTACCCAAAAAAAATTAGCTGAGTATAATATCGAAAATAATAATGTATTACCTGTACCAGCAACATATATTATAGACAAAACAGGTAAAATAGAATTTGTACATTACGATCCAGACTATTCTAAGCGATTTGATGTTACTGAGTTGTTAGACTAATTGAGGTAAATTACTCAAAGGAAGTTTTAAAAAAGTATAAAAAAAGATGCTCGTGAAAGCGAGCATCTTTTTTTTATCGTTTTAATTCTAAAAGAACTACATTTTCCACGTGATGTGTTTGCGGAAACATATCTACAGCTTGTGTTTTAATTAGTTTGTATTTTTCATCCAATAGGGCTAAATCTCTAGCTTGAGTAGCAGAATTACAACTTACATATACAATTTTATCCGCTTCAATTTTTAAAAGTTGAGCCACTACATTTTTGTGCATACCATCTCTAGGCGGATCTGTAATAATAACATCTGGTTTTCCATTTTCCGTAATAAAATTGTCAGTAAAAACCTTAGCCATATCTCCTACAAAAAAATCGGTATTTGAAATGTTATTATTTTTTGCATTTTCTTTGGCATCGGCAATAGCTTCAGGGACACTCTCTATACCTACAACCTTTTTAGCTTGTTTAGAAATAAATTGAGCTATAGTTCCTGTACCTGTATAAAGGTCATAAACAATTTCGTTTCCAGAAAGATTGGCAAAATTTCGTGCTATTTTATAGAGTTCATAAGCTTGTACAGAATTGGTCTGATAAAATGATTTAGCATTAATCTTAAATTTTAGACCTTCCATTTCTTCGAAAATATGGTCACTACCTTTATAGCAAACTATTTCTTGATCGTAAATTGTATCATTTGCTTTCTGATTTACAATGTATTGCAATGAAGTAATTTCAGGAAATTTAGTTGAAATAAAATCTAATAACAGTTCACGTTTTTCTTTATTATCATCAAAAAACTGAATAACTAACATAATTTCTCCATTAGAAGAAATGCGAATCATCATGGTACGTAATAACCCATTTTGTTCTCTTGGGTTAAAAAATGTCAAATTATTGTCAATAGCAAATTGCTTAATAGAATTTCTAATTGCATTTGAAGGATCTTCTTGTAAATAACATTTTTCTATATCTAATATTTTATCCCACATGCCTGCTATATGGAATCCTAAGGCATTTTTATTCTCAATTTCTAAGTCAGAATTAATTTCCTCTAAAGTCAACCATCGGCTATTAGAAAAAGAGAATTCCATTTTGTTTCTATAAAAATATTGATTTTTTGCACCTAAAATAGGAATGATTTCAGGCACCTCAAGATGTCCTATTCGTTTCAGATTATTTAGAACTTCTTTTTCTTTAAAAAAGAGCTGATTGTCATATTTCATATGTTGCCACTTACAGCCACCGCAATGTTCAAAATGCTGGCACACAGGTGTTGCTCTTTTGTCAGAATAGTTTTTGAAGTTGATAGCTTTGCCTTCGTAATAGGCCTTTCGTTTTTTAAAAGTTTGTACATCAACAATATCGCCTGGAATAGCATTAGAAAGGAAAATTACCCGGCCATCTGGTGCTTTGGCAACAGATTTGCCTTTTGCTCCCGCATCGATAACTTCAATATCTTCAAAAATTTTATTTTTATTTTTTCTTGCCATTCGGCAAAGGTAATTGATTAAAATAAAAAAAGGCTACCTTTTTTTAGGTAGCCTTTCATTTTTTTAAGCATTTAAATAAACTCTATTTAGCTGCATCATGCATATAAGCTTCAAGAGCTTTTAATTCTTCAGGTTTTAAATCTTTTACAAATCCATCTATGTTAGCTTTCATTATCGCAACTTGACCAGGGTCAGTATCAACAATAGGATCACTTTTTCCAGTTAAAAAATCGACAATGCTAGCATCATTTTCATCGTAAATTTTAATCATATCTTGAATTGACGGACCAATAACTTTAGTATCTATAGCGTGGCACGTAGTACAAGTTTTATCTGTAAATAGTTTTTTACCCATTGCTATTAAATCGCCACTATCAGAAGTTGTCTCTGGAGCACTGTCAGAAGTTTCTTCTACCACTTCTTTAGTTACGGTTTCAACATCCTTTTTAACATCTTCTTTCTTTTTATCACCACAACTTGTAAAAACTAGAGCTAGAGCGATAAATAGAATCGATAATTTTTTCATAATTTTTATTTTTAAATTCCAGTTGTAAAATTAATTAATTTATTATTTTCAAACTGTAATATTTATTACTTATTGTATTAAAAATAATAATTTAGAGGTGTTCTAAATAAACAATGTTAGATTTTTTAGCTAATTAAAATAAATCGTAAAAATTGATTAGATTTGACCTCATAAAATTAAGTAGATGTTAGAAAGATTAAATATTGTAAAACAACGATTTGATGAAGTTTCTGATTTAATTATCCAACCAGATATTATAACAGATCAGAAGCGGTATGTAAAACTCAATAAAGAATATAAAGACCTTAAAACTATTGTTGATAAAGGTGAGGAATATAAAATTGTACTGAGTAGAATAGAGGAAGCTAAAGAAATGATAGACGATGGCTCAGATGCTGAAATGGTAGAGTTAGCAGAAATTCAATTAGAAGAAGCTTCAGAAAAGCTAGAAAAATTAGAATCAGAAATAAAATATATGCTAATTCCTAAAGATCCTGAGGATGCTAAGGATGTAATGGTTGAAATTAGAGCCGGTACAGGAGGAGATGAAGCTAGTATTTTTGCAGGAGACCTTTATAGAATGTATACAAAATATTGTTCAGATAAAGGATGGAAAACGGAATTGGTAGATGTTAGTGAAGGAACGTCAGGAGGATTTAAAGAGGTTATTTTTAGTGTTTCAGGTGATGATGTTTATGGTGATTTAAAATTTGAGGCAGGTGTGCATCGTGTACAACGTGTGCCTCAGACTGAAACTCAAGGCAGGGTGCATACTTCTGCAGCAACAGTTATGGTACTTCCAGAAGCTGAAGAGTTTGATGTGGAATTAGATATGAAAGATGTAAAGATAATTAGAACTACATCTACAGGACCAGGTGGGCAAAGTGTGAATACAACATATTCAGCAATACAGTTAAAACACATTCCTACAGGTATAGAAGCGAAATGTCAAGATCAAAAATCGCAACATAAAAACCTGGAAAAGGCAATAAAAGTATTACGCTCAAGATTGTATGAAGCAGAATTGGCAAAAAAACAAGCGGAAGATTCTGCTAAACGTAAAAGTATGGTTTCTAGTGGTGATAGATCAGCAAAAATTAGAACTTACAATTATCCTCAAGGACGTGTTACTGAACATAGAATTGGCTTAACCTTGTATGACCTTAATAATATTATTAATGGAGACATTCATAAAATAATTGAAGAATTAAAACTTGCTGAAAATGCTGAAAAGTTAAAAGAATCAGGTGAAATACTTTAAGCGAATTCTGTACACTTGATTTTGAACCTTATTTATAAAAGTATTTAATCTAGTAATTGGATTAAAATAAAGGTGTATTAATGTCATTGTTATTTTATGCTTATCTATTATTAAAATAAATAATAGACTGTTTTTTTAATGTTTAAATACTAACGTATATAAACTTTTCGTTTAATTTAAATACATTACCATTAGATTACAAGCCGAATTATTAATTTTACCTTACAATTGTTAAAAACTAATGAACTTTACAGGTTTAAAAAAGAAAACAGCCAATCATTATTATCAAAAAACATTAAAAAAATTAAAAAGTACAAACGATAATATTCCTGAGAAAATTGAAACTATTGGAATTTTAGCTGATTCTCGTTTATTTGGTGGCTATGATATTTCTAGAAACTTGAGTCAAAAGTTAAATATGCCTCATAAAAGTTTAGAAATTATCATTTTCGAAAACCTGAAAGATGATTTTGTGACACAGCATTATAATACCTTTTCAGAAAAAGATTTAGGTATGTATGGTAAACCCAAGGCATCTAATGTTATAGATTTTGTTAATACTGAATATGATTTATTAATTAATTATTGTAGTCATAATAGTATTTATACAAACATATTAACGATGCGATCTAATGCAAAATTTAAAGTAAGTTTTGCTAATGAGGAATTGCAAAATTTGTATGACTTTACCATAGCTGTAGAAGGAAATAAAATTGATGTTTTTAACGATGAATTGGCAAAGTATTTACAGATTTTTAATTTAATAGGATGACGCAATTTTATGGTACAGGTGTTGCTTTAGTAACTCCCTTTAAGGCAGATAAATCGGTAGATTTTGAAGCATTAGAAAGACTCGTTAATTTTCAAATAGATAACGGTATTGATTATTTAGTGGTTATGGGTACAACTGGTGAAGCCGCTACTTTATCTAAACAAGAAAAACAACAAGTAATAACTACTGTTGTAGATGTAAATAAAGGCAGGTTGCCTCTTGTAATTGGTATTGGAGGTAATGATACTCATTCGGTAATTGAAGAAATAAAACAAGCAGACTTGTCGGCTTTCGATGCTATTTTATCTGTTTCGCCTTATTATAATAAACCCTCTCAAGAAGGTATATATCAGCATTTTAAAGCAATAGCGGAGGTGAGTCCTAAACCGTTAATAATATACAATGTACCTAGCAGAACAGGTGCAAATATGTTGCCAGAAACGGTAATTAGATTGGCTTCGGACTGTTCCAATATAATAGGGGTTAAAGAAGCAACAGGCTGTATGACTCAGGCATTAAAGTTGTTACAAAATAAACCTGAAAATTTTCTAGTACTTTCTGGAGATGATATGGTAGCTTTACCTATGGTATTAACTGGTGGGGCAGGGGTTATTTCTGTTATAGGTCAAGGAATTCCAAGTGATTTTTCTAAAATGATAAAATTAGCATTAGATGGTAAAACAAAAGAGGCTTCAGCCATTCATTTTAAATTGATGGACAGCATTGAGTATATTTTTGAAGAAGGGAATCCAACTGGTATAAAAGCTTTTTTAAATAAACGTGGTATTTGTGAGCAATATGTTAGATTACCTTTAGTGGAAGCGAGTTTTGAGTTGCAAGAAAAAATAAGTAACTTTATAGATTCTTATTAATTGAA
The DNA here is from genome assembly GCF_003813905.1 of Aureibaculum marinum. Classification (GTDB taxonomy): domain Bacteria; phylum Bacteroidota; class Bacteroidia; order Flavobacteriales; family Flavobacteriaceae; genus Aureibaculum; species Aureibaculum marinum. Next base: position 38,859 of record NZ_RPFJ01000002.1, on the reverse strand, counting down.
AAAAATAAATAGAATGTTGATTAAAGAAGTAGAAAATGCCTTAAATGGTCAAATCACAATTGAAGCAGAATCGTCTCAAATATATTTAGCAATGGCATCTTGGGCCGAAGTAAAAGGATTAGAAGGTGTTGCGGAATTTATGTATTCACAGTCTGATGAAGAAAGAACTCATATGCTAAAACTAGTAAAATATATTAATGAAAGAGGAGGTCATGCAAAAGTATCTAAATTGCCAGCACCTCCAACTGAATTTGGTTCTATTAAAGAAATGTTTGAAACATTGTTTAAACATGAAGTTCATGTTTCAGAAAGTATCAATGAGTTAGTTCATATTAGTTTGCAAGTTAAAGATTATGCGACTCATAACTTTTTACAATGGTATGTCGCAGAGCAAATAGAAGAAGAAGCTATGGCAAGAACTATTCTCGATAAAATTAATCTTATTGGAGATGATAAAGGTGGTTTATATTTATTTGATAATGATATAAAACAACTAACCGTTCAATCCTCTGTTCAAATACAGCCTGAATAGCACTTATTTAGACTATTAACAAAGTTTTAGTAAACATATCGCTAACATTAATAGAACAAATTTTACATTTGCTTTCTGTATAATATAGTGTTCAATATTGAGCGATTAAAAAATAGTTTTTATTAATTAGTTTTAAATAAGTACTTTTGCAAAATGTTTAGAATAAAGCAACTTGGTTTATTAGTGATAATTGGTTTAGCATTTTCTGCTTGTAGTGAATACCAAAAGGTATTAAATAAAGGGACTACTGAAGAGCAGTATAAAATGGCGACCCAACTTTTTGATGAAGGTAAGTATAATAAATCTATTAACTTATTTGAAAAAGTAATTCCTAAATATGGTTCTAAACCACAAATGGAACGGATTCAATATATGGTAGGTGAAGCTAATTTTAATACAAAAAATTATGATTTAGCAGCTTATTATTTTGAACGATTTATTGGAAATTACCCAGAAAGTTCAAAAATTGAAGATGCTACTTTTTTGGCGGCACAAAGCTATTATATGAATTCACCAAAATCTAGTAGAGATCAAACCAATACTCATAAAGCATTAACAGCTCTTCAAAATTTTATAGATAAATTTCCAGAATCTGATAAGGTGGAAGTAGCTAATAAATATTACGATGAGTTGGCTACAAGATTAGAAAAAAAATCATTTGATATAGCAAAGCAATATTATATCACAGAAAAATATCAAGCGGCAATTATGGCATTTGATATCTTTATTGAAGATAATTTTGGTACCGTTTTTAAAGAAGATGCCTTAGCTTATAAATTTTTATCGGCTTATGAGTTAGGTATGAAAAGTACAATAACAAAAAAACAAGCCCGTCTTGAAAATGCAATTGCTGCTTATGATAGATTAAAGAAAAACTTTCCTGAATCAGAAAAGTTGAAAGATTTTGATTCTAAATTAGAAGAATTAAATAAAGAGTTAAAAGAAACTAAAGAAATTTACGCTAAATATATAGATAATGGATTATAAAAATTCTGAAGCACCTATCACTACAATTACTTATGATAGAACAAAAATTGAAGAACCTACTCATAATATTTATGAGTCTATTTCAATTATGGCGAAAAGAGCAAATCAAATTAATGAAGACCTTAAAAAAGAACTTATTGATAAGTTAGAAGAATTTGCTACACATAATGATAGCTTAGAAGAAGTTTTTGAAAATAAAGAACAAATTGAAGTTTCTCGTTTTTATGAAAAATTACCTAAACCTACTGCAATAGCTGTAGAAGAATGGTTAAATGGAGAAATTTATTATAGAAATCCTGACGTAACTGATTCTAAGAAATAATGTCGGTTTTAAGCGGTAAAAATATTCTTTTGGGGGTAACCGCAGGAATTGCTGCTTATAAAACCACCTACTTAGTTAGACTTTTTATAAAAGCAGGAGCTCATGTTAAAGTTGTAATGACTCCTGCTTCTAAAGATTTTGTTACTCCACTTACACTTTCCACACTTTCCAAAAATCCTGTTTATTCAACTTTCTACGACAAAGAAGATGAGAATGAAAATGAGTTGTGGAATAATCATGTTGATTTAGGCCTCTGGGCAGATTTTATGGTAATTGCACCAGCAACCGCAAATACCTTATCAAAAATGGCTAATGGTATTTGTGATAATTTGCTACTAGCCGTTTATTTATCGTCAAAATGTAAAGTCTATTTTGCTCCAGCAATGGATTTAGACATGTACAAACACACTTCCACAAAAGAAAATATACAAAAACTAGAAAGTTTTAATAATGTTATGATTCCTGCTGAAAGTGGTGAATTGGCAAGTGGGCTAGAAGGTGAAGGTAGAATGGCAGAACCAGAAAATATTGTCAACTTTATTGAGAATGATATTATTTCTGGATTGCCATTACGGAATAAAAAAGTACTAATAACTGCAGGACCAACGTATGAGGCCATAGACCCAGTTCGGTTTATAGGTAATCATTCTTCTGGTAAAATGGGATTTGAGTTGGCAAAAGAGGCTGCAATTTTAGGAGCAAATGTTATTTTAATTTCAGGGCCATCCAATGAAAATGTAAAAAATTCGTTAATAAAAAGAATAGATGTTGTTTCGGCAGAAGAAATGTACAATGCCGTACATGAACATTATACAACATGCGATATAGCCATATCTTCTGCTGCAGTAGCTGATTTTAAGCCGAGCGAAGTTTTTACTGATAAACTAAAGAAAAAAGATGTTGAATTATCTATAAAATTAATGCCAACTAAAGATATTTTAGCTTCATTAGGAAAAGTTAAAAAAAATCAGTTTTTAGTTGGGTTTGCCTTAGAAACATCTAATGAGTTGGAAAATGCGAAAGGTAAATTGAAACGTAAAAATTTAGACTTAATAGTGTTAAATTCATTACAAGATAAAGGAGCAGGTTTTAAGAAAGAAACCAATAAAGTTACCCTAATTGATACCAGCTTAAATTGTTTAGAGTTTCAAACAAAGTCAAAAACAGCGGTAGCTAAAGATATTTTTAATGAAATCCTTAAGAAGTATAATGCATAAATTAGTTTTAGTTTTATTGGTGTTTGCTACTTTTCAAATAAGAGGGCAAGAGTTAAATGCTCTCGTTATTGTTAATTCAGAACAGGTACAAAGTAGTAATAAACAAGTTTATAGTACGCTCCAATCTTCCATCTCAGATTATATAAATAATACCAAATGGACTAATAAAAGTTATAAACCTCACGAACGTATAAATTGTGCTATTACCCTAACTATTTTAGAACAACCTTCAGCAAATGAGTTTAAAGGAAATATTTCTATAGTAGCCTCAAGACCAGTATATAACTCAACATATCAAAGTCCTATTTTTAATTATATAGATAATAATTTTTCATTCAATTATACAGAGTTTCAAAACTTAATTTATAATGAAAATAGTTTTGAATCTAATTTGGTATCCGTTCTCACGTTTTACGTATACACAATACTGGGTATTGACGCTGATACATTTGAACTTAATGGAGGTGAAGAGTATCATAAAAAAGCTGAGAAAGTAGTTAATTTAGCTCAACAAGGTGGCTTTTCTGGTTGGAATAGAATAGATGGTAATAATACAAGATATCAATTAAATGAGAATTTACTATCACCGACATATAAGGATTTTAGATCAACTATGTATACCTATCATTTAAAGGGGTTAGACTTAATGAGTGAAAATAAGACTGAAGCTAAAACCATTATTAGTAAAGCGATACTTAATTTAAATGCTATTTATAATACGCGTCCAAATGCTTTTTTATTAAGAGTTTTTATGGACACTAAATCGGACGAAATTATAGATATATTCTCTGCTGGTCCAAGAATTAATGCAGTTGAATTAAAAGAAACTTTATTAAAAATATACCCTACTTATAGCGATAAGTGGGATAAAATAAAGGTCTAACTTCCAACCTTGTAAAACTAAAATCGATTAACTATTTTCGAGGAGAAAAGTCTATATATGTTCTTTCTACTTTAGCATTTATTTTTAACTCATTTCAATACACTTTCCGTAGGAATGGATATTTTTAAAGCATCTATGTGAATTTTAGAAATGAACTGGTAAACTTTTTAATCTATTTATCTAATTCGCAACTAATATTAGAAAATTTAAACATTGAAACCAATATCGCACTTCGCAATACTATTAAGTAATAAAGTAGATAAAGAGGAATTAATACATAGGCTTTTCTCAGGAAAAATAACTGGGAAACTCAATGTTTTTAATAATGTTAAAGGAGTATTGTTTTCTGATTTAGCTATAGCAGATTTTTTAGAAGAAGAACATAAACATCATACAATTGAGATAACTAAGGCAGAAAAAAGACAATTAAATACATTCTCATCTGGAGAACGGCGTAAAGCTTATTTAGAATATTGTTTAGCTCAAAATCCTGATTACATTATTTTTGATAATCCTCTTGACCATCTAGATTATCAGTCACGAAAAGATTTGTTAAAGAGATTGACAGAGCTATCTAAAACAATTTCTATTATAGAACTAGTTAACCGTAAAGAAAGTTTTTTACCATTTATAAAAAACAGGTGGTTTATTAAAGATAATAACTTTAAACTTACTGAGGTTCCAAAAATAATTGAAACTTCTCAAAAAATATTTAAAGCAGATATTCCTAACTCTTTGTTAGCTTTTAATAATGATTATAAAAGTGTTGTTGAGCTAAATAATGTCTCTGTAAGTTATAATGATACTGTAATAGTAAAAGATGTTAATTGGAGCGTGTCAAAGGGTGAATTTTGGCAATTGATAGGTCCAAATGGTTCTGGTAAAAGTACCATTTTATCATTAATTACCGGAGATAACCCTAAAGCTTATGGGCAAAACATATATATATTTGGTCATAAAAAAGGGAGTGGAGAAAGCATTTGGGATTTAAAGAAAAGAATAGGTTATTTTTCTACCAATTTAACCGAGCTCTTCAAAAGAAATCATACCGTAGAGCAAATGATTTTATCTGGTTTTTACGACTCTATAGGTTTATATCAAGAAGCTTCAGACTTGCAAAAACAAAAAGTTAATGAATGGCTTCGAATAATTAAAATGAGTGAGTTTAAAAACTTTTACTTTAATAGATTAAACTTAGGACAACAAAGGTTAATTTTAATAATTAGAGCGTTGGTAAAGCAACCTCCACTGTTAATACTTGACGAACCCATTGAGGGGCTTGATCAAGAAAATTCAGATTTAGTTATCCAATTAATAAATACCTTAATAAATAAAACTGATATTACAATAATTTATGTTTCTCATACCATAGAAAAAGGATTGTCACCATCAAATATTTATGAATTAATACCTACACAAAATGGTTCTATTGGAAAATTAAAGTCTTAATTTAAGTATATTAGTTAATGTTTTTTCGCTATTATTTCAATAAAAAAGGTTTAATTTTGGGCAGCGTTTTACACGGTTAAAAAAAGAAGATATAAGATAAATTGTCAATGTGTTATACCTTTGAACAAGAAAAAATAGATTTAGTTAAAAACTCAAATAGAATAAGATGTTAGCATCATTATCCATAAAAAATTATGCATTAATTGATTATTTGGAAGTAAATTTTCAAGATAAATTTTCTATAATTACTGGTGAAACTGGTGCCGGAAAATCTATTCTTTTAGGAGCCTTAGGGCTTGTTTTAGGTAAACGTGCAGATTTGTCAAGTTTAAAAGATAAAAATGAAAAATGCATTATAGAAGGTGAGTTTTTAATTGACAAATTTAACTTACAATCTTTTTTTGATTTACACGATTTAGATTTTGAACCTCGAACAATAATTAGACGTGAAATTTTACCCAGTGGAAAATCACGTGCTTTTATTAATGATACGCCAACAACACTTTCCATATTAACCAATTTAAGTGATAAATTAATTGATGTACATTCTCAGCATCAAACGTTGCAATTGGCAGATAATGATTTTCAATTTCTAATTATTGATGCATTGGCAGATAATTCAAAAACTTTATTGTCCTATAAAAAAGGATTGAAAATTTATAAAAAGTTAAATAAAGAGTTAGACGAAATTATAAAACGACAAGCTGAAGCACAAAATCAATATGATTATAATTCTTTTTTGTTGAATGAATTGGTCGAAGCTGATTTTAAAGAAGGAGAACAAGAGTTTTTAGAAGAAACTTTAGAAAAACTTAGTCATGTTGAAGAAATAAAACTATTATTAATAGAAGTTCAGCAGTTAGTCGATTTAGAAGAAGTTGGGTTAAATGATGCTTTGGTAAAGTATGTTAACATAATAAACAAGTTGAGTAAATATGGTAAAACTTATGAAAATCTGTCTGATAGAATTACCAGTTTAAAGATTGATTTTGATGATATTACGAAAGAGCTTCACAATAGTAATGACGAAATAGAATATAGTCCGCTAGAAATAGAGAAATATAATGATAGACTTCAATTGCTATATGATTTACAAAAAAAGCATCAAGTATTTACTATACCAGAGTTATTAGAGAAAAAACAAATTCTAGAAGTAAAAGTTAGTGCTGTTGAAAATGCTGATGAAATTATAAAACAAAAAAAAGCTGAAATATTAGAGGTTGAAAAGCAGTTAAATACAAGTTCAACTATTTTACATACTAGTAGAAAGAAAGCAATTCCATTATTGATACAGCAGTTGGAAAGTTTACTAAAGGACTTAGAAATGTCTAATACTAGCTTTAAAATTAATCTTTCAAAAAAACAAGAGTTTTTTAGTAATGGAAAAGATGAACTTGAGTTCTTAATTTCTACTAATAAAGGCAGTAGTTACGAAACGTTAAAGAAAATTGCTTCAGGTGGTGAAATGTCTAGAATAATGTTAGCAGTAAAATCTGTTTTGTGTAATTATTCTAGTTTGCCAACAATAATTTTTGATGAAATTGATACAGGTGTTTCAGGTGAAGTTTCAAACAGAATTGCTAAAGTTATGGCTTCTATGAGCAATCATATGCAAGTTATTGCTATTACACATTTACCTCAAATAGCCGCAAAAGGTAATTATCATTTTAAAGTATTTAAAACTGATAATAATAAACAAACAGTTACTAATATAAAACAGTTGTCAAAAGAAGAAAGAATACAAGAATTAGCAGAAATGTTAAGTGGTAAAGATATTGCGGAAACTGCAATTGTACACGCAAAACAACTCTTAGATCAATAATTTCAGCAATACATTCTTAAATGTTGAAATAAACCCTTAATTTTGCAGTTTAATTGAAAAACTAAATAAAATTATGTATAACTTATTGAAAGGAAAGAGAGGAATTATTTTTGGTGCCTTAGATGAAAATTCTATTGCATGGAAAACAGCAGAAAGAGCGTATGAAGAAGGTGCTAAATTTGTCTTAACCAATGCACCTATTGCAATGCGAATGGGACAGATTAATAAGTTAGCCGAAAAGACAGGGGCTGAAATAATACCTGCCGACGCTACCTCCATAGAAGATTTAGAAAATTTAGTAAAAAAATCAATTGAAATTTTGGGAGGTAAGCTTGATTTTGTTTTACATTCTATTGGTATGTCAGTAAATGTTAGAAAAAAGATCCATTATACAGAATCTAATTATGATTTTACCACAAAAGGATGGGATGTTTCTGCGGTATCCTTTCATAAAGTAATGAGTGTTTTGTACAAACAAGATGCAATGAATGAGTGGGGCTCTATTGTTGCGTTAACCTATATGGCTGCACAACGTGTTTTTCCAGACTACAACGATATGGCAGATAATAAAGCTTATTTGGAATCAATAGCTAGAAGTTTTGGTTACTTTTTTGGAACAGATAAAAAAGTAAGGGTAAATACAATATCACAATCACCAACTCCAACCACTGCAGGAAAAGGCGTAAAAGGTTTTGATGGTTTTATCGCATATGCCGATAAGATGTCGCCTTTAGGTAATGCCACAGCACAAGATTGTGCAGACTATACTATTTCTTTGTTTTCAGACTTAACAAGGAAAGTAACACTACAAAATTTATTTCATGATGGTGGTTTTTCTAACATGGGTGTTAGTCAGTCAGTTATGGAATATTTTGAGAAAGAATAACAATATAATATTTTTTATAAGATTTTATACTTTTTAAAGTAACATTAATTGTTTGTTTTATACTTTTTTATCGAATTTATCGTTAAGAATAAATATCAATCTAATATAAAATTAAGTTATGAACAGAAAAACTACTCATAGATTATTAATCGTGTTTTTCTTCGTATTTTCAGGGTTAATACAGGTGTATGCGGAAGAAATTAATAATAGCATAGCACCGCCAACTAATGACGATTGTGTTAATGCAATAACGTTAACAGTAAATCCTGATTATTTATGCGGAACAATAACCTCAGGAACTTTGCTAGACGCAACTCCTTCTGGAGTAGGAACAGATGGATACCTTGGTAGTTGTAATGATGCTGATACGAAAGCTAATGATGATGTATGGTTTAAGTTTGTAGCTACCCAAACATCACATAAAATTGAAATATCAAATATTTTAGGTACACCTAATGACTTGTATGTGAATGTTTTTGACGGTGGTGCTTCTGGTAGTTGTCCAAGTGACTCAGATTTTCCTATGTATTGTAGCGATCCAGAAAATTTCGATTTAGCATCACTTACCGTAGGTAATACTTATTTTGTTCGAGTGTATGGCAATTCAGCATCAACTGGTGCAACTACTACTTTTGATATTTGTGTTGGTTCAATGCCTTCAGCTCCAGCGAATGACGAATGTGCCAATGCAACAGAAATTAGTAGTTTACCACATAATGTAAGTTTAGATGCTTCTGCAGCTACAAATAATTCTGGCTTTATTACAACTTCTGGTTGTATGGATATAAATGATGGTGTATGGTTTAAAGTAGAAGGTGACGGAGGTCTTATTTCTATTACTGCAGCTCCAACTTCTTGGGATGTTGGTATCGCCGTTTATACTGGGTCTTGTGGATCATTTACATGTGTTGAAGATAGTAATAGTGGAACAATAGGTATTACAGAAGGTCTTTCTTTTGCTTCAACTACAGGCGTAACTTATTATATTAACGTAGGCTATCCTAGTGGAACTTTAAATGAGAGTGAAGGAGTTTTTGATTTGGTAATAACTTCTTCAACATTATCAATTGACGAAGTGTTGGATAAAGGATTTGTGTACTATCCAAACCCTGTAGATAAGGTTTTAAAAATGAGAGCTAAAGAGAATATTCAACAAATTAGTTTATATTCTGTCTTAGGAAAAGAAATAAAACGAGTTTACCAAGATGATATTAAAGCCGATTTGAATCTAGACAATCTTCCTTCAGGAACTTATTTTGTAAAGGTTTTTGTAAGTGGCAGTAGTGGTACTTTTAAAATTCTAAAGAAATAAAAAAATCTAATACATAAAAAAAGGCTCTCAACATTGAGAGCCTTTTTTTATGTATTAGAAATACAAAAGCAATCCTTACCTTTGGGTTTTAAAAATTACTTTTTTTGAAACTGAATTTTTCTATAATAATACCAATTTATAATCGTCCTGCAGAACTTGACGAACTTTTATCAAGTATTACTCTACAGCAATTTAAAGCTAATTTTGAGGTAATTGTAATTGAAGATGGCTCTAGTTTACCTTCTGAAGAGGTTATTGAAAAATTTAAAAATAAACTAAATCTTAAGTATTATAAAAAAAAGAACTCTGGACCTGGATTGAGTCGAAATTTTGGAATGGAACGTGCAAGTGGAAACTATTTCATTATTTTAGATTCAGATTGTATTTTACCAGAAAGTTATTTAAACTCAGTTTCGGAAAAATTGTCAATTAACTATACAGATGCTTTCGGAGGCCCTGATGCAGCACATAATTCTTTTACAGTTATTCAGAAAGCCATAAATTATGCCATGACCTCACTTCTTACTACAGGAGGATTACGTGGTAATAAAAATCTAAAAAAATTTCAACCGAGAAGTTTTAATATGGGCATCTCAAAAAAAGCATTTGAAAAAACAGGTGGTTTTAGTTCTTTACGTTATGGAGAGGATATAAATTTAACTTTTAGACTATGGGATAACAATTTGGAAACACAGTTTATAGAAAATGCATACGTTTATCATAAAAGAAGAATCAATTGGGTAAGTTTTTTTAAACAGACATTTAATTTTGGTGCTGCAAGACCTATTCTTAATAAATTACATCCTAAAACAGCTAAAATAACATATTGGTTTCCAGCTGTTTTTGTAGTTGGCTTTATAACATCTTTAATGGCAGTTTTGTTTCATTTCAATTGGTTTGTATATGCTTTTGTATGCTATTTTCTAATTATGTTTATTGACACTTTTGTTAAAAATAAGAATATAATTGTAGCATTTTTAAGCATATGGGCTAGTTTGGTAATGTTTTTTGGCTATGGATTGGGATTCTTAAGATCTACAATTAGGATATCAATTTTGTTAAAACCGATAGAACTAGCCTTTCCTTCAATGTTCAAATAATATAAGGATTGCTAATTATTGAAATCATAATTATTTTGCCATTTCATGTCTGTTTTTCGTATTTTTAAACAATCATAATTTTCTCTATACTTGTAGATTAGGGGTAAAACAATAAATTTTAGTATTAAATGGGACATTAAAAATCATAAGAATTAATAGAACACAAGAAAACTATGCAGTACGCAAAAAACATACTTGAAACAATTGGTAATACACCGTTGGTAAAACTAAATAGGATAACCAAAGAGATTGAAGCTTTGGTATTGGCTAAAGTAGAAACTTTTAATCCTGGTAATTCTTTAAAAGATAGAATGGCTGTAAAAATGATTGAAGATGCTGAAGCTGATGGAAGGTTAAAACCAGGAGGAACTATAATAGAAGGTACATCAGGTAACACAGGTATGGGATTGGCACTTGTAGCAATAGTTAGAGGGTATAAACTAATATGTGTTATAAGTGATAAACAGTCTAAAGAAAAAATGGATGTTTTGCGTGCTTTAGGGGCAGAGGTAGTTGTATGTCCTACAAATGTAGAACCTGATGACCCTCGTTCCTATTATTCCGTTTCAAAACGATTGGCTACAGAAACACCAAATTCTTGGTATGTAAACCAGTATGATAACCCTTCTAATGCCTTAGCACATTATGAACAAACTGGTCCAGAAATTTGGGAACAAACAAATGGAAAAATAACACATTTTATTGTTGGGGTAGGTACTGGTGGTACTATTTCAGGTGTTGGTAAGTTTTTGAAAGAGAAGAATCCAAATATTAAAATATGGGGAATAGATACTTATGGATCCGTATTTAAAAAATATCATGAGACTGGGATTTTTGATGAAAATGAAATTTATCCATACATTACAGAAGGTATTGGTGAAGATATTTTACCCAAAAATGTAAACTTTGATATTATTGATGGTTTTACTAAGGTGACAGATAAAGATGCTGCTGTTTTTACAAGGAAATTGGCATTAGAGGAAGGTATTTTTTGTGGTAATTCTGCCGGTGCAGCAATAAAAGGGCTGTTACAACTGAAAGAGCATTTTAAACCAGAAGATGTTGTGGTAGTTTTGTTTCATGATCATGGAAGTCGGTATGTAGGTAAAATATTTAATGATGATTGGATGCGTGAACGAGGTTTTTTAGAAGAAAACATTACTAAAGCAGCTGATTTAATAAAAAATAGAATTGGGGAAAAACTTGTTATTGCAAAAACAGAAGAACTTGTTTCGCATGCTATTGAACGCATGCGTAAATATGATATCTCTCAAATTCCAGTTAAAGACCAAAATGGTTTTGTAGGCTCAATAGATGAAAGTGATTTGTTTAAATTATATTTTGAAGATAAAAATATAGCAGATAAGCCAATAAAAGAAGTTATGAGAAAGGGATTTCCCATTGTTAATAAAGATGTGTCAATAGATAAAATTTCTAATTTAATTAATAAAGACAATAAAGCAGTTTTAGTTGATTTAGAAAATGGAAACTATCAAATTATTACTAAATATGATGTTATTTCTGCAATACATTAATTTAGTTATTACTTGATAATATAGTTAGAAGTATTAGCTAAAATTAGAATATCAACTTACTATTTCTATTAGAAAATCTTAAAAAAGTTCATTAAACTTCTAAAGAATAATAGTAGTATATAATTCTGATACTATTGCTAAATAAAAGAAGTAATACATTGGAATTATTATGTAATTATAAAGTCACTACTTAAAATGATAAAAGAAGATTTTCTACATTATATCTGGAAGTTTAAGTTATTTTCTGTAAGTAATTTACAAACCGTTACAAAGGAATCTGTTATAATAAAAAATAGTGGAGAGCATAATTTTAATTCTGGATCTGATTTTTTTAATGCACAGTTGAAAATTGGAAACCAACTTTGGGCAGGTAATGTAGAAATACACATAAAATCATCTGACTGGTTTGTGCATGGCCACGAAAAAGATAGCAATTACGACAATACTATTTTACATGTAGTTTGGCAGCACGATATGGATGTTCACAGAAAAAACAATAGTATAATTCCTACATTAGAGTTAAAAAATTATATAGAACCAAAAGTTTTATATCGCTATCAACAACTTTTTTCATCACAAAATAAATGGATAAACTGTGAAAAACATATTAGAGATATTGATAAATTTCAACTGTCTAGTTGGTTAGAGCGGTTATATATTGAACGATTAGAAGAAAAATCTAAACTTATAGAACAATTACTTTTTAATTCTAAAAATGACTGGGAAACTGTACTATTTAAAATGTTAGCTAAAAATGTAGGTCTGAAAGTAAATGGAGAAGCCTTTTTTAATCTAGCAAATTATTTAGATTATTCAATTGTAAGAAAACAATTACATAATTTAAAATCATTAGAAGCTTTGTTATTTGGCCAAGCTAATTTTTTGAATGAAGATGTTCAAGATTATTACTATAGTACATTGCAGAACGAATATGAGTTTTTAAAGTCGAAATATGCCTTATCAAATAGTCCTTCAATAAATTTTCAATTTTTTAGATTGAGACCTAATAATTTTCCTACCATCCGCATTGCTCAATTAGCTGCTTTACTAAATCAAAAGCAAAATTTATTTTCTAAAATTATGGCAGTAACTAGTGTTAAGGAGTACTATGAACTTTTTGATATTTCAGTTTCTGAATTTTGGAAAACGAACTATTCTTTTACTTCTAAATCTAAAAAGAGCAACAAAAAATTCTCAAAACCTTTTATTGATTTATTGTTAGTAAATACTATTATTCCATTAAAATTTATGTATTTTAAATCTATTGATAAATTAAATGAAAACAATATTATAAATGTAATTAATCAGTTAAAACCTGAAAAAAATAGTATTATAGATAAATTTACTGAATTAGAAGTTGTTTCAACATCAGCTCTTGAAACCCAGGCATTATTACAATTAAAAAACAACTATTGTAACAAACAAAAATGTTTAAAATGTGTAATTGGTACAAATTTGCTTGTTAAAAATCTTCATAAAAAAAGATAGCACCCCTATATTCAGGTATATTAATTTCACGGTAAAGTACGCTCTTTTGTCTTTTATGTTGGTATAGATTTGTAGTCTAAATTTCTAAACTCATGAAAATTAGAGTATACACCCAATATGTGAAATTTAATTCATTAACTTTGGACCTTAGTTTTGATATGAAAAAGATATATAATATTCTTGTACTCTTTATTATCGTTTTATTCATTTCCTGTGCGGAAAAGAGTCAGAAAAATACGGTTTCAAAACCAAAAATTGATTATAGAACTAATTTTAATCAATTTTTCGCTTCGAATGGAAATTCTTTAATTACTAATAAAATTAAAGTTGATAGTATACATTGGATAGAAACTCTATATAAAAATATTAATTACTCAACTTTATGGGTGTCTGACTCTATCACATTAAATAATGATGGTGTTAAGTTGTTAAATCATTTATCTCGAGCTGCTGATTATGGGCTAGAAACTAGATTATATCCCATAAATGAATTAAGAACAATCCATAAAGAAGTTGAACAAATTGAAGATAAAGAAGATAGGTTTGCTTTGTTAAGTCAGTTAGAAGTTCTTTTGTCTTATCAATATATGAGGTTTGGAAGACATTTAAATTATGGTGTTTTAGATTCTATTAGTGAAGTGTCTATTCTGCCTCGAAAAAAGTTTGATATTAATTTACCAGAATATGTTCAAGTTGCTTATGAAAAGGATAGTTTAATAGAAAAATTAATAGATCTTCAACCTAAACAACCAGAATACAGGTACTTACAAAAAGGGTTGGTTAAATTTTTAAAAGCGTCTAATCTGTCAACAGAAAGTGTTCAAGTACCTAATTTTAGACAGGATTCAATTAAAGCTGTTGCTCAAGCTAAAAAAGCTTTAGTTTTACATAATTATTTAACTGAAGAAGTTAAAGACTCCCTTTTTACTGAAGCTTTAAAAAGGTTTCAAACTGACCATGGTTTAACATCAGATGGTTTGATAGGAACTAATACGGCCAATGCATTGTCAATTAGTCCTTATGAGTATTATCAACAAATAAAAGCTAGTTTAGAAAGGTGGAAATGGAAAAATAATTGGCCTTCGGATTATTTATTTGTAAATATACCTGCTTATAGATTAAGAGTGGTTTATAAGAACAAACTATCTAAACAATTTAATGTTGTGGTAGGTAATGTTAGAAATCAAACTCCTGAACTTATTGATTCTTTGCAGTACATTATTGCTTATCCATATTGGAATGTACCCAAACGAATTTCAATGGAAGAGATTTTGGTAAAAGCCAAAAAAGATTCTACTTATCTAACACGAAATAGATATGAAGTTATTGATAAAGACAAAGGTAAAATAGACCCAACTTCTGTAGATTGGAATGATGTAAATAGGTCAAACTTTAATTATGCTTTTAGACAAAAGGGTGGAGGAATAAATGCATTGGGGTTTGTAAAATTTATTTTCCCTAATAAAGATGCTATTTATTTACATGATACGCCTTCAAAATCACATTTTAATAAAGAAATTAGAGCGTTTAGCCATGGTTGTGTAAGAGTGCAAGATGCGTTAAGTTTAGCAGATTATCTGTTAGAGAAAGATGAAAATGTATATACCATAGATACAGTTAATACTTATATTAAAAAAAAGAAAGAAAAATGGATGCCGATGAAAAAGAATTTACCAATATTTTTATATTATGTTTCTGCTGAAGCAGATAGCACTGGAAAAATTACATTTTATAAGGATATATATGGTCTAGATAAAAAATTAATTAGTAATTTAACTACGAGTAAGTTATAGAAAAAACAGTTAAGTTTTAATTCTTAACTGCTTTTTAAGTTTTAAATTATAGTCTAGTTTATTTTGTTGCTAACAGATTTTCAGAAGAAACTAGTTTAGATTTTGATAAGTAATCCTCTTGTGGATAATAGATAAATAAACAACTGCCATTTTTTATTTTATCAATAATTGTTGAATAATCTTTATATGGTAAAGAAGGGCACCCCCAACTTCTCCCTAACCTTCCATTTGCTTTAATAAAATCAGGATTTGCATAGTCAGCAGCATGAATAACTACAGCTCGCTCTCTAGCTTTGTCATTCGAATATTCTAATCCATCTAATCGTAAAGAAAGTCCGTGTTTGCCATAATAAGTTTCTGCAGTTTTATAAAAACCTATACTTGTTTGATGGCTATTAACCTTATTTGAGAATTTTTTAGCATATTCTAAACCCGATTTTTTTCCATGAGCAACTACACTTTTATGTTCTATAGTTTGTGTTTCCATGTTTATGATATAGAATCGTTCTGAATTAGCAGAAACACTCATATCAATTAGGGTTAAATATTTAGAATTATTTAATTTTTCTTTATTTTTTAGTTGTATATACCCTTTTAAAGCATATTTAAAAGCATCAAAATCAAGGTTGTTATCACCAATTTTGTTGTATATATCTTCTGTGTACGAAATAAAAGTACTATTTCTGGTAGAAGGTGTTTTTTCAGAATTATTAATATTGGACGTTGGTATTTCCCAAGCATAAACTGGGAATATTAAGATGAAAATAATAGTTAAGGCGAGTATTTTTTTATACATACAAATTAGTTTCTTTGGTAATAAAACATGTTTAGTGGTATTTTTCCTACCATATATAATTATTTTTTAACCTTTTTTAATCGATAATAGGGTTGAAAAAAAATAATTAAAAAAACTTAATTCATAACAATAAAAGAATAACAACAAAAAATAAAATTTATTGTATAGTACATACAATAAATTTTATTTTAAAAAATCTTAAAAAAAATAAGATAATTTATTTTTTCTTAGTCGCTTTTTCGGCGTATTTCTGCTTGTTTAATTCATCCTGTAATTCTCTTCTTAATTTTTGTTCACGTTCTATAGAACGTTGTCTATGGCTTTCGTATTCTTCTTCAATTTCGGCTTTAGCTTTTTTAGCCTCTATTGTAATAGCATTACTTCTTTTAAATTTTCCTATAAAGATTAACAGTAGAGCAGTTAAAGCACCTATTATCGTCCAAAGTATGGTATTATATCCAGTTTTACTCATAGGAAAACCAAGAAGTTTTATACTATCTTTTTCTTCAGTTACAGCTTGTAAGCTATTTTTTGTAGCTTCTAATTTTATGTTTAAAGAATCTATTACCTTTTTTTGAGCTCTAACAACATTTTGACTTTCTGCATAAATTTTTCTTCCAAGTTTTAATGAATCGATAACATTATTTTTAAACTTAAAAAGATTATTAGTTTTGACACTTCGATAATCTTCCCATCTTGGAGATTTTTTATACAAGTAATCAAATTGACTTTCAATAGTACCACTATTTAAAGAGCCTTTTTCTTCTTCTTGGGCAAAAACAATGCTTGTTGTAAGTAAACAAAGTAGAAATGTGGTTAGAATTTTAGCTAATTTCATTCGTTTTAATTTAGAGTGTATTATTAAGCGTTCAAAAGTAAATAATTACTTCTAAACATGAAAGTTAAAGCATTAAAAAAGTAAAATGTATTAGTATAATTTTTTGTATTTTAATGGATTAGCCTCATTCATAATACCATAAATACCTTCAAAGATGTCTTCGATTGAAGGTTTAGAAAAATAATCTCCGTCTGTGCTATATGCAGGTCTATGATTTTTAGAAGTGATTGTTAAGGGTTTACTATCTAAATATTGATAAGCATTTTGTTTATTTACAATCTGATCTAAAAGATATGCAGAAGCTCCGCCAGGTACATCTTCATCAATAATAACTAATCTGTTGGTTTTTTCTATACTTTTTACAGTGTCGTGGTTAATATCAAAAGGTAATAATGTTTGTGCA
This sequence comes from Aureibaculum marinum, assembly GCF_003813905.1. Lineage (GTDB taxonomy): Bacteria > Bacteroidota > Bacteroidia > Flavobacteriales > Flavobacteriaceae > Aureibaculum > Aureibaculum marinum. The sequence goes on along the minus strand of NZ_RPFJ01000002.1, from coordinate 21,496 downwards.
TCAATAATTTCAACATCAATTTCTACTTTTAATAATTCTTTTGAAGCCTCTTCTACCAATTTCAAAGTAGAACCATAAGAAACAACGGTTATATCAGAACCTTCTTTTACAGTTTCTACCACTCCAATTGGAGTAGTAAATTTACCTAAGTTAGATGGTAATTGTTCTTTAAGTCTATATCCATTTAAATTTTCTACTATTAAGGCAGGTTCATCACTTTTTAAAAGTGTATTATAAAAACCAGCTGCTTTGGTCATGTTTCTAGGTGTTAATATGTAAACTCCTCTTAATAAGTGGATTAATGCTCCCATGTGTGACCCAGAATGCCAAATACCTTCTAATCTATGTCCTCTAGTTCTTACTATCAATGGTGCCTTTTGTTTACCAAAGGTTCTATAGCGTAATGTTGCTAAATCATCACTTAATATTTGTATTGCGTAAAGTACATAATCTAAATATTGAATTTCAGCTATAGGTCTTAATCCTCTCATTGCCAAGCCTATACCTTGACCAATTATACTTGCTTCTCTAATACCAACATCAGCAACTCTTAATTTTCCAAACTTTTGTTGCAGTCCTTCTAAACCTTGATTTACATCACCTATTTTACCTGCATCTTCTCCAAAAATAAGTAAGTCTTTATGTTCAGATAGAAGAGCTTCAAAGTTGTCTCTTAAGACAATTCTAGCATCGACAATTTCAACATCTTTTTCATAAATGGGCTTGATTTCTTTAAAAGTAGTGGCCGCATTTTCATTTTCACTATATAAATGTGCACTATAGTTGTAATGTTGTTCTTTGCTAAAGTTTTTAACCCAATTAATTAGAAGATTTTTCTCATTACAGTTTTCGTCTCTTACATAGACTAAACACTTTCTTGCAGTTGATAAAACATCTTTTTTTAATGGATCTTTTATAGCCTCTAAATCATTTTTTAGTTTTAAAATAAATGGTTTGTTAGCACTTTTTTCAGCTAAATTAGTTAAGAGATATACAACTTCTTTTTGAGCTTTAATAATACTTTTTAAGTAAGCACTCCATGCAGCTCGCTTGGCAGTATTTACTTCACGTTTAGCATCTTTTTCTATTGCAATAAGTTCTTCTTCATTTTCAAAAACTTCAATAATCCATTCCTTCATTTTAGCAATACAATCATGAGCATTTTCCCATTCTAATCGTTCAGCTGATTTATATCTTTCATGAGATCCTGATGTAGAATGTCCTTGCGGCTGTGTTAATTCTTTTACATGAATTAGAACTGGAACATGATTTTTTCTTGCAATAGTAGAGGCTTCATTATAAACATCAATTAACTTTGAGTAATCCCATCCGTTTACCACAAAAATCTCATAACCATTGTCATCATTAGTACGTTGAAAACCTTTTAATATTTCTGAAATACTTTCTTTCGTAGTTTGATGTTTGGCATGAACTGAGATTCCATATTCATCATCCCAAACACTAATAACCATTGGTACTTGTAGCACACCAGCGGCATTAATAGTTTCAAAAAAATGACCTTCAGAAGTACTGGCATTTCCTATTGTACCCCAAGCTATTTCATTACCATTATTAGAGAAAGTTTTTCTATCTTTTAGTTCAGGTATTTCTCTATATATTTTTGATGCTTGGGCTAACCCTAATAAGCGGGGCATTTGACCTGCTGTAGGAGAAATATCTGCACTAATATTTTTTTGTTGCATTTGATTTTTCCAAGAGCCATCTTCGTTTAAAGTATGTGTAGTAAAATGGCCACCCATTTGTCTCCCAGCAGAGTAGGGTTCTGCATTAATATCGGTATGGGCATATAAACCTGCAAAAAATTGTTCAGGTTTAAGCTCTCCTATAGCCATCATAAATGTTTGGTCACGGTAATATCCAGAACGCCAATCTCCATTTTTAAAAGCTTTAGCCATTGCCAATTGTGGCACTTCTTTACCATCTCCAAAAATTCCAAATTTGGCTTTTCCGGTTAAAACTTCCCTTCTTCCTAAAAGACTACATTCTCTGCTAATAACTGCAATTTTATAATCTTCTAGAATTTCTTTTTTAAATTCTTCAAAAGATAATTTATGCTCCGATTCTAATGTTTTTTCTGACATGTATTATTTTTAGTGAGGTCTTGCAAAAATACGATTTTTAAGAGAGAAAAGAAAATTTATAGTTTCGTAATTTTTTTAAGGTTCTAATTGCTTTAAAAAACAAAAAACTTTGGAAATAAATTTTCCAAAGTTTTTTGTTTTTATTAAATTATAGTAGTAAATAATAATTTATTCCAATTTCATTTCTTCTTTAAGAGCATCTTCTATTTGTTTAGTCATATATTGTAAATGAGCTTTTGTCATGCGATTAGAAGCTTTTGGTAGAGCTTTTCTGATATCTTTTTGAAGATTCAGTAGATAACTTAAAGCTAAAGATCTAGTATCTGTATTTACAGTTAGACTCTGAGAAAGAATTGCCATAAGCCCAGAAAGTCCCTTTTTTGCTTTTTCGGGTCTGTATAAAGCTATTAAGTTTTTTAAGTATGCTTTTTGGACATGTCTTTGATAAATTGAAGGGGCAAATTCTTTTCCTAGTTTTAAATCATCCCAGATTAATTTATAGAGATCATCTAAATATTCTTCAGTTTGGTAAACTTCTGATTGCTGCCCTATTACTCCTTTTTTGGTTGTGTTTTCTAAATCATCTAAATCAGATTGATATCTAGCAGCAATAAATCCCATTCTACTTAGCTGTATTCCACTTAAAAGACTAGACATAACACTTTCCATTATTTTTACAATTTCTTCTTTAGATTGAGGAGATTTAATTTTATTTAATATTTGATTGTCCAATAACCATTTAGGCTCTTTTAAGATGTTATCATTTAAAAAATAAAGAGCTTCTTTTTGTTTTTCTTTATGTACCATTTCATAAACATCGCCTTCTTCATCAATAGTTTTTGGGGTAATGTATATACCTCCTATATTTTTTTGGACATGATTTATATACCTCGAATATTGCCCTAAAAGAGCACTGTAAGCATTTTTTAAATTAGTATAATCGTCACTTCCTCGTTCTTTAGTCCAATATGGTAAATTGGGTAAAATTCGTTTTAAATTTTTTATACCATACATGCTTGCTAAAACTGCATTGTCTCCTAAGTCTTCGGTTTGAGACCTAGGATCATAATCTCTACCTTCACCACCAAACCATAACCTAGGGTTGTTAGTGACTCTATTTATAATTAGCTTACTCAAGACTTCCTTTTCTTCTTCTTCGGTCATTTCTTCAGTAAATTTTGTATATCCCCACAGAATAGCCCATTTGTCATAATCTCCAATTCTAGGCATAAGATTATCAACACTTATAGAATCTTCAGGTTGAGCAACATAATTAAAACGAGCATAATCCATTATGGATGAAGTATGGCCATTTTTACTTAACCATTTATTACTTCTTAAGCTGTCAACAGGTGAAGCAAAACTAGCCCCCATATTGTGTCGTAATCCAAGTGTATGTCCTATTTCATGAGAAGAGACAAAGCGAATTAAATTACCCATTAAATCATCATCTAATTTCATTTTACGAGCTCTAGGATCTACAGCTCCAGTTTGTATCATGTACCAACTGTTTAATAGACTCATTAAATTATGATACCAGCCCACATGTGATTCTAAAATTTCACCACTTCTAGGGTCAACTATGTTAGGGCCATAAGCATTTTTCATAGGAGAAGCAAAATATCTTATTACAGAAAATCTAGCATCTTCTAAACTCATTGTACTGTCTTTAACAGGCCATTCTTTTCCAATTATAGCATTTTTAAAACCGGCAGCTTCAAAAGCAATATTCCAATCATTAATACCATCTATTAAATACGGTACCCATTTTTTTGGTGTAGCAGGGTCTATATAATATACAATTTGCTTTTTAGGTTCTACCAATTGACCATTTTTCCATTTGTCTAAATCTTCTTCTTTTGGTTCTAATCGCCATCTATGTATAAAAGCCTTTTGTTCAACTTTTTGTTGATTATCGGTATACTTAAGATTTACGCTTGCAAAATACCCTACTCTTGGATCATAAAGTCTTTTTTGCATCGGTTTTTCAGGTAAAAGCACAAATGAATTATTAATTTCTAAAGTGACCATTCCTGATAAAACAGCAGCAGGTAAATCTTTATAAATGCTTTCAGAGGTAGTTTTGGCTTTATAAGTTTTTACCGTTTTTATTTCTGTGTTAATAGGAAATGTTTTTATTTCAGAAATAAAAGATTTTCCTTTATCCAGTGAAACTAATTTGTATTTTGATTTTTGTGCCTTGTTTAATGCCAATAAATAGTTATCACTATTTAAAAAGTCTGTCACTTCAAAAACAAATGCTCCAGTAACATCATTGGTAGCATTAATTTCAAATGCCTCAATGATAGGAGCAATGTTAGAATTTTCTACAGCTTGAGCTATGGCATCTTCTTCGGAAGCCGTACTAATTGAAGTTTTAACTCTTAAAAGTATTTTATCGTTAGGTGCTTTTTCAAAAAATATAACTCTTTTTCCAATCTCTTCACCTCCATAAAATCCTCCTAATTCAGGAGTTCTAATAAAACGAGATACAACCAAAATATCTTTATTTAAGAGTGATTTTGATAATTCAAAGTAATACTTGTTTTCAACCTTATGTACCTTTATCAATCCATCATTGGTTATGGCTTCTTTGGTAATTATCTTTTTATAAGGTTCTATTTTAACAACTGTATCAAGTTTTACTAAATTACTATTGTCTAATTTTATTGAAGGTCTAAAAAGACCACAAGAGTTTAATAGCAACGATAAAAGTAATGTTACTAAAAAAGCTTTATTTAAGTTCATATATAAAATCTAATTAATGATTTAATTTTATGCTAGGATTCAGCACTCTAACCTTTAATGGAATTTCAAACGTGTATTGTGCACTTTTTTTTGTTAATGTTATAATTGGAGTACTAGCAGGATTATTATCAAGATATCGACTTACGTCTGGCATTTCGTTTAAAAGATCTAGGCGTTTCATATCCATCCATCTAGTTAATGTATATGCTAGTTCTCTACGTCTTTCTTGCATTACATGTGTTAAAGCTTCTTCTTTGTTAGAGGCTATTAATTCCAAGTCTGAAGCATTTGCAGGAAGTCTTTTTTTACGAATTTCATTAATTAATTCCATTGCTTTAGTATAATCTCCTAAACGAGCTTCATACTCAGCTTGAATTAATATCATTTCTGGATATCCAATACCTGAATTTTCTCGATTGTCATTTCTTGTTTTTAATCCACTTGCTTGAGTATTTGTGAATAAAGGTACCCTTAAATCATTTTCTCCATAAAGATCTAATAAATCTTGAGAATATGCAGGAGTACTACTTAAACCATAGGTGTTTAACCATATTTTCTCATTGTTTTGCTCTTCCATCGGAAAATCTTCTCCTTCTATAAATTGATTATAGTCTAAAATTTTATCTACTTGAGAACTCTGTAATGCTTCTGACGCATAAGCATTTGCTTCTTCAAAATTTCCTATATATAGATAAACACGAGCTAATAAACCTTGAGCTCCATATTTTGTAACCCTATATCTTGTTGATTGTATTTCAGGTAATAGTTGGATTGCTTTTTTTAAGTTTGCTATAATATGATCAAAAGATTCTTTTAAAGTAGCTCTCGGAGGAATTTCTTCGGTTACACTGGTTGAGTTCATTAAAGGAATTCCTAAATCTTGTGGGTTTATTTCTGGGTCGTATGCATTTGCAAATACAGTAAGTAGGTAAAACTCAGCCATAGATTTTACTGTTAGAGCCTCTCCTAAAATTTCATCTTTCTTTTGTTGTGTACCTTCTGTAGCTTCTTGAATGTTATTTATTATAGAATTAGCATAATAAATACTTGTATACATGCCTAACCAAACTTGAGGTGTGTCTGAAATGTCAGTGTCTAAATCAGTTTTCCAAAAATAGGCATTTACAATTGGTGTTTCATCTTCAATACCAAGATTCAAATACACATTGTCAGTCATATATAATAAATTATTATCTCCTATACTATGCATTTGACCTCCATTTAAAAGCAATTCAAAATCATTAACTGTTTGAGGAATAACTTCACCTTTTGGTGTAACATCTAGATAATCATCACAAGCTGTGAATAAGCACATGACAGCTATTACTATTAAAATTATATATTTTTTCATTTTTTTTAGTTTTATTAATTTTATTGGATAGGTTAAAATTGAGTAGATAAAGAAATGCTATAGATGGGTTGAGTACTTAAACCTCTAACTCCTGTAATGGGATTTATAGCATCAGAATCAATACTGCTATCTGCTAAATTAAATTTGAAAGCATTTTGTACTTGAAATCTCAATTGAGTGTCCAACATTTTTATGCGTTCTAATAAACGGTTGGGTATTCTATATGTAAGATTAATGTCTGTAATATTAATCTGATCAGCTTTAATTACAAAGCGATCTGCTTTAGTATAAATAGTATTACCAAAACTGGAAGCACTGTAATTAGGATCTCCAAAACGTGGTTTTATTCTAGGTATGTCAGTAATTAATTCATCTCCAGGTTGTTTCCAATAATTCTCAGTCCCTACCAATGGGTAAGAAGCTCTTGTGTTTGGAGCTTCTACACGAGTGTAATGTCCTCCATAAAACATAACTTGAGCAAAGAAGTCAAAATTGCCAAAGCTAATTTGATTACTTAATCCTAATACATGTTTTGGGGTAGTTGTACCACTATTTACCAAATCTTCAAACTGTATTTGATCAGAACTAGTCATAGTACTAACAGAGCCGTCATTTCTTGTTCTCATAGGGTCGCCAAATTCACTTAATCCAGCATATCTATAGCTAAGAAGTGAATTTAAAGCATAACCTTCATAAGGGGAGCTACTGTTTATATAATATTGAGACCTGTAAGCATTTGCGTTAGCTTCATAAACTTTTAAAATTTTATTGGTATTGAATGAAGCTGTAAGTGAACTTGTCCAATTAAATTTATCAGTCTCTAAAATCTTAGCATTTAACCATAGTTCTAATCCTTTGTTCTCAATTTTAGCTGTATTAGCAATATAATTAGAAAATCCAGTTGTAGGGTCAGCTAGAGTACTTCCTAAAACGTCTTCTGTTTTTTTTGTGTACCAATCTAATGTTCCAGAGATTCTGTTATTGAATAAACCAAAATCTATTCCAAGGTTTAAATTTGTAGTGTTTTCCCAACGTATTGCTTCATTTACAGGAGAAGTGATATAATTGTAAGGAACACTTGGCGATACAAATCTATTTGTTGTAGTTCTTAAAATTAAAAAACGGCCACTATTACTTTGTGGAACATTCCCAGTTAAACCATAAGCCGCTCTTAATTTGAATTCGTTTAACCAATTTGATGCTCTTTCCATAAATCTTTCTTTATGTAATTGCCAATTTGCTCCTACAGACCATTGAGGTTTGTTTTTATAACGAGGATCTGTACCAAATAAGTTAGATTGATCTAATCTTACACTTCCTGTAAGAATATATTTTGTATCAAAAGAATAAGTCATTTGCGAATAATAGGATCTAAATCTTCTATCAGAAAATGACTCATTAAAATAATCTGATGTATTAACATATGGATTTCCAAATCCGAAAGTAGAAAAGCCAGATTTTACATCTCTACTTTCTAATAAGCCCAAATCAACAGAACCAACAAGTAAACTTTGCCCGTCATAACCAAAAATAGAACTCAAGTGACTTTCTGTTTCGGTTTTACGAACTTCAGTACCTAAAATTCCTGAAAGTTGATGTTTATTTTTATTATCTAGATAAGTATTTAGGTTAAGCTGAGCTCTTAAAGTAATGGCATTTGTAATGTAATTTGTTTTTTTCAATATATCACCTTGAGGAATATGAATAAATAAAGGGTTACCAGTAGATTCGTCTTGTTGAGCTGAACGATTTAATAAATCACGAACCAAATAATTATCTTCTTCATAAAGTTGATTGCTGAGTTCGTTGTCATGTTCAAAAGCACCTCCTAAATCTAAATTTAACCATTCTGTGAATTTGGTGTTTAATTTTAGTTGACCACGTATTGCATTTCTGTTATTGTTGTTTCTTTCTGTTAAAAAATCTGAATAAGGTTTTGTTCTTCTGTCATAAAGACCTAACGCTATAGCTTCATTATTTAAATCATCAGTAGCCCTTAAACTTTTGTAATTTGGCAATGAATTACCTTGATCGTCTACAATTCTTGTGTAGGGGAGTAGTGAAGAATAACTTGGTACATTTCCTCGTTGATTATTTATTTCATTAGTATAAATGGCTCCAACATCTAAAGTAAACCTGTCTGAAATGTTGTAGGTTGAATTAAGATTAGCAATTAGTCGTTTGTTTTCATCAAATTGTTCATTGCCATTATAATCTATATAATTTACTCCAACTCTATATAAGTTATTTTCTCCGCCTCCACTCATACTTAAATCAAAATTATTTACCATTGAAGTTCTATAAAATAAATCTTTATATTCATTTAGATTGTAATAATTCCCTAAAGTAGCTAAAGAAGCATTAGCTTGTTCTTCGGTAATAAGACCTTCTTTTAAATCAAATGCTATAGCTCTAGCTGGTGTTGGTTGAGTAAATCTAGCCGAAGGACGCGAGCTCGTACTGTTCATTTCATTTGCAAATTCAATATCAATATATTCTGCAGATTTTGCATAGTTTAAATCTGAAAATTTTGGTGATGATTGAAACGATGTAGTGTTTCTAAAAGTCACCACAGGTTTTCCTTTTTTACCACTTTTGGTTTCTATAACAATAACTCCATTTGCCGCACGAGCACCATAAATAGTACTTGCAGCTGCATCTCGCAGTACTGAAACGGAAGCAATCGTGTTTGGATTGATAGAATTTAGGTTTACTTCAGTAGGAAAACCATCAATAACTATTAAAGGCAATTTAACTCCGTCAAAGGTAGAAATTCCTCTAATGGTTAATTGTTCATCTTCTGGGATATTTGGGTTTCTCGCATTGTAAACCAATCCTGGTAAGCGTCCTTCTAAATTTTCTAAAAAATTACCACTTACAGAAGTTTTTTGATTAATTTCTTTGGCTGTTACTACAGAAGCTGCTCCAGTTAACTGTTCGCGTTCTATATTTTGATACCCTGTAGAAACTAAGATTACATCATCTAATTGATTTAAGGCTTCTATTAATGTAACGTTAATAGTATTTTGATTTCCAACCTCAATTTCTTGAGTTTGGTATCCTAAACTAGAAAAAACTAATATGGATTTATCGTTAGAAATGGGTATGGTATAGTTTCCATTAAAATCACTAACCACTCCTTTTGATGTGCCCTTTACTATAATAGTAACTCCAACCAAAGGACTGCCTGATTCATCGGTTATAGTCCCTGTTACCAGTTGTTGTATTTTTTTTATGTTAGATTTATGTTTGTTTATAAGAATGTTATTCTCAGGAGATAATTTAAATTGAAAACCATGCCCTGATAAACATATTTGAAGAAGTTTACCAGTTTTAATTGTGCCCTTTTTTAAACTTACTTTAGGAATGTCTTTGAACATGTCTTCCTGAAAAATAAAGGTGTAATCCGTTTGCTTTTGGATTAGTTCAAAAACTTGATCAATTGAAATAGTCTTGTCTTTATCTATAATAACTTTTGAGTTCTGAGGAAAAACATCGTTATTTGTTAGTCCAAAAAAAGTAGTACAAAATAAAAACATAAAAGTTCTCATAATAAAATTGGTAATCTTTTTTCTTTCATAGAAAAAAGTGCGTTTCGAATTAATTTCCATAAATTTATTGTCTGTTAGTTAATATTAATTAATAGATTAATGTTGGGGATAAAGTGATGTACTGTCCAAGGTTATACTTTATCCCCTTTTATTTTATTTCAATATTATTTTCTTCTATTTTATAGTCGTTTATAAAACCAGTATCTTTTATACTAGATAAAATGCTTTCTAATTGTTGGTTTCTACTTAAAGTACCTGTAAACTTTATGTTTTTAATTTTTTCGTTGTTAAAGCTAATGTCTACATTATACCATCTAGAAAGTACTATAACAATTTCTTTAAGTGGTTTTCCTTTGAAACGAAACAAACCCTTTCGCCAAGAAGTTTCAAATTCAGCATCAATAGGCTTAACAACAATTTGCTTTGATTTTTTGTTATATAAACTTTGCTGGTTAGGTTGTAAACTATTGTTTAGGCCATTAACAATTACTTTACCCTCAACTAAGGTGGTATAAACTATGTCTTCGTTGTTATAGGCTTTAATATTAAATTCAGTACCTAATACAGTTACTTCATTTGAATCAGAAATGACTTTAAATTGATCTCCATTGTTTTTACTTGCTGGAGAGACGTCAAAATATGCTTCACCATAAATTAAGGTTACGGTTCTGGTTTCTCCTTCTATAAATTGAGTAGGGTATTTTAATTGCGATTCAGAATTTAGCCATACTTTAGTACTGTCAGGTAATAGAACGGCAAATTGACCTCCTCTAGGTATGGTTAAGTAATTGTATTTAATTTCACTTTTAGGTTTTACTTCTCTTTTTTTATAAATTATTTCTTTACCATTACTCTTTATGTTATTATCATTATAGCCAGAGGTATTAGTTAAAGCTATTTTAGTACCATCCTCTAAAGTTAATGTAGCTTTATCTGATCCAATTAAAATGTTACTTTTAACAAGTGTAGAGTTGGAAGTTTGCTCTTTTTTTAAAAAGATTATTGAAATAGATATAAGTAAAGCAATTGAAGCTGCAACTGCGTATTTCCAATATGATTTTTTTCTTTTGGATCTAAAAATACTTTTTTCTATATGTTTCCATGCAGCATTTTTGTCTATGCTTTCCTTTAATTTTTTACGCTCATTAACTTTAGAGCTATTAAAAAGATTACTAAAAATATACTCAGTATCTTTTTCATTAAAAGTTTTTGGAATTTCTATATCAGAAATTTTTTTTCCAAACAATATGGAATTGGCTATTTTTTTTGAATATGTAAGTATTTTTGTTAACCTTGACATCAATAAAAAAGTATGATTATACTTATATGACGACAAAAAGTGTAAATAGGGTTAAAAAAAATAAATTTTATTTATTAGAATATTGAAATTATAAGTAAAAAGTGTTCTTTTAATAGAGGTCTCAGTTTTTTATACGCTATTCTTTTTTGTGCTTTTACGGTATTAATAGAGATTGATAGTGTAGACGCTATTTCAGCATTAGAATAATCATTTATACTTAGTTTAATGATTTCGGCACATTTTTTTGGTAAAGTATTAATAGCATTTTCAATGATTATAGAAGTTTCAGTAATAACTACTTCGCGTAAAAAGACAGATTCTGTTTCTAACTTTTCAATTTCACTCAAGTTTTTTGTTGCTGTTTTTTTATACACGCTACTTTTCAAATAGTCTAATGCTTTATTTCTCACAGAAGTATATAAAAATGACTTTATAGTATGTTTATTTAAAAATGTTATCTTTTTTTCCCATACTTTTATAAAAATATCTTGGACTATATCTTTTGAAACTTCAGTGTCATTTATAAAAGTATTTGAAAAAACACATAGAGAAGCATAATGTGAGTCGAATAACTTTTTGTATTCGTTTAAGGTTAATTTATACTTCTTCTTTCTGTTCATTTTAATATTCTTCAAAGATAGTGGCTAAATGAAGAGTGAATTTCAATAATTTTTATATTTAATTGTTTGTAATTCAAACAAAGCTAAATAAAACTAATCAATTACTTGTGTAAAGTAAAATTTATAGTAAATTTTAAAAAATAGTGTTAAATTTTTAAAGAATAATATTTTTAAGTAAGTGTTTATTGTTGTTGAACAAAAATCACATATGCATTGTAACAACAATTATTAATAATAAGTATCAAAAAAATCCTCTTCTTATTAATCCAATTAATTTGTCAGGGTTTAAGGTAACTACAAATCTAATTTTAGAGGCATAATCTTGTTGAGTAGGTTCAAAACCTAAACTGGATTGTAAAGGAAAATACAGTTCTAAAAAGTTGTGAACAAAATTGAATCTGATGCCACTATCATATTTAAAATTAGTTTTTAAGCCATTATTTTTATAAAATCCAGCGTCGGCATAAAGTTCTATCCATCTCCATAAACTAAAACTTGCATTTGTAGAAGCCATCCATCTATTTGCATACGGATTTTCAAATATAGATTTAAAGCCTCCTTCGGCAATTATAATTTGTTGACTCATAAATCCTGAAGTTTCTGATCGTCCTAAGTAATCATAATCAAATAAATAATCAGAAGGTCTGTCTAAAGAAAAACTAAAAAAATCTGATGTAGTATTATTATATAGAAATGTTCCTAAAAATACTCTAAAATCTAATTGATGATTAGAATCTGTTAACTTTCTAAATCGAAAATCGGCAGCAATTTTACCAAATCTATTTGCCAATTGTAAGTCTAAATTATAACGTAAATCTTGAATAATATCAGGTTTTGAAAAGCCATAACGAAGATTTAAAATGTTGTATTTATCTTGCTCCAAACGTGCTGTATTTTCAGGTATTTTTTTATCTACCATAATATATCTTGCAGATAAAGCACTCCCTCCGACATCTCGAAGCGTTTTTCGTTTAAATTCTACAGAAGCAAATGGTGAAAATCTAAAATAACTTAAGTCTTTATCATAGTGAAAGTTACTTGCACTAATTCCAATTCTATATCTGTAAACAGAAGTTTCTTCAGGTATATGTTGGTATACAAAAGAAGCTGCTCCGGCAATTTTACCACTGTTTGTACCGTAGGTGGGTGTAATTTTATACAACCATTTTTTCTTAAAAATGGCTTCGTTATATAAACTAGGACCTAATATTAAACCATCATATAGGTTATAACCAGCATAAAAATTATAAAAAACTTGATTGTAATAGGGATTCTCTATATCCTTAAAAAAACGAAATTGAACAGGTTTGTTCAGTAGCCCTTTTAGGTTTTTCCAATTGTCTCTTAAATTTAGTTCTGGATATAAATATTCGTAATTTAAAGATAATCGATCGTAATTGCCTTTAGGTATCGTTATAGTAGCAGTAGAATCAATGTTTGTTATCCATTTTTTGAATGTAATATCCTTTTTATTAACTCCATAAAGTGCAATGGGTACAGTAATATTTCTTCTATTTTTTATGGTTACTTTTACAGAGTCTTCTGTTTGTTTTACTTTTTTGATGGTATAATCAATTTTTTTCTTAGAGTTTAAATAATCTCCAAAAAACCAATTTAAATCTTTGTTTGTTTTTTGAGTTATTATTTTTTGAAATAAATAACTGCTCGTTTTTCTGTGTAAACTTTCATTATAAAATTGCTTAATACTTGAAGAAACTATGCTGTCATTTAAATATTGGTCTAAATATTGTAATCCCAATCCCGCTTTATATTTATTGACAATTTTTCTATTGAAATTTGATAACGAATCAGCTCTCATTGTAAGCGGTTGATCATAATTTTTTCGGGCAGCAAACTGATATACAAAAGGATACTTTTCATTAAAGCTTAATTTAGCAATGTTAAAATCACGAACTCCCCATATTTTTGAAATATTACCCATTGCTTTTATTTCTGGATAATATTTTTCTACATATTTTATCATTAAAAAGTTTTGAATTCCATCTAGAATCCAAGCGTCAGTTCTACGGTTTATTAGTAGTGTTTTTTCTAAATAAACTCGTGTTAAAGCTTTAAACATTTTTATATCCCATTCAAAAGCACCACTAAATGGATTAAACATTTTTGGTAATTGATTTAGTCCATATATTGGATTGTTTTGGTATGTAATGTTATTTACCAATAGTTTATCGTGAGGATAAGAACCTAAATGTTTTTTTATAAAATCTAACTCTCTATTGATTATTTCAGATTTTAATGGGTAACTAAGAATGGTGCCATCGACATTAGTTATAATTCTAGGTTGTGTTTTAAATTCTACAAAATCATTAACAACGTTAAAGTTAAGCTCAATATCAATTCTATTTTTTCCAGTTAAATGATAGGTAGTTAAAGGAGGTTTAACGGATTTACTATAATGTAAATCTGTATTAATATGAACTCCTTGTGGTACTGAAAATTTAATATCGTAATCAGAAGCTTCCATGTATAAATCGTCCATATTTAGGTTGCTCATGAGTTGCCATTTGCCATTGTAAACAGCTGGACTGATATACCAATACCTTAAATTATAATTATTATTTTCTTGACCATATCTAGTAAATTTAGAAGATGGAATTTTTGTCAAATAAGTTAATGATAATACAACTGAATCTTTTGCCTTTAGCGGTTTGTTTAAAATTACTTTAATAATATCAGGAGTTTTTTTATCTATATACCATTTGTCAGATATATAGTTACTTGAAATGTTTTTTATTACTGTACCACCTCTTAACTCTGCTTTAGCAAAATATAAACTTTTGTCATAATCTTCAATAAGGCGTTTTGCTAATGGTGTGTGCCTGTCTTTATAAGCAGCAGCCCAATTGTGAAAGTATAATGTGTCTAAATTATCATTTGAAGTGTTATAATATATTATCTTTTGTTGTATTTGGAGTTCTTTATTTTTAAAATCCAAAACAGCGTCAATACTTGTCTTGTTACGTTGAGCATGACTGACAAGAGACATAAAAAAGAATATTGCGATAATGTATTTTGTAATGCTCAATTTATAGTTTTATAAATTTTAGCGGTGAGTTTGAATTTTGTAGCTTTATATAATAGATACCATTTGCAAAATTAGTTGCGTTAATGGTAGTAATTTTTTTTTCTAATGTGATAGTTTCAATTTGTTGTCCTGTACTATCATAGATAATAATTTTAAAATTTAAAAGACTGTCATCTGCTTTTAAATGGATGTTATCTGTTATTAGATTACCATTTATAAAATTTATATTATTTGCGTTTAGTTTAGGGTTTTTAGTGCTTAATGTTTGGTCAGTTTCCAATTGCATTACTACGGGCAAATGGTCACTCATATTATACAAAGCATCTCTTATCGCTTGGCTATAGGTGCCAGTGCAATTAATGTCATTTACTGCTTTATCATAACAATTGCCATTATTTCCATACGCCTTGTAAGAATTTGGAGTATATTTTAACATGGAACTGTTTTTTAAATTTTCTGATATTAAAATAAAATCAAATCGATCATCCATTCCACCACCAGCACCTCTTTTTCCAAAATCTACATTAGTTGTTCTACTAGATTGTGTGTGTATATCCTGATATGACGAATTGTTGCTCCAATTTCCATCCTTATCAATAGGATCAATTAAAACAATAGCATTTGTAGGGTCTAACAATTCCTGATAAGCTCCTTCTTGACCAGTATAAAGATTAAAATCACCAGAAATAAGTACAAAGTGATCGGATGGAATATTAGCTAAAGTACTAGTAAAATCTAATACCATATCCAAACGTAAATCTTCATTCTCAAAGCCTTGACTCGATTTTAAATGAGCTACAAAAACATCTAAATATATTGGATTGATAGCTTTATCAGGAGTATTTAATTTAAATAAATAGTGATTGATATCTCTAACACCAGTGTTGATTTCATCTTGACTTTCTAATAGTAATTTTTCTGTATTAAAAAATACCAATTGCTGTAAATCAGTTGTCGGATTTGATTGATTCGATACAAAATTAGCTCTATCATAATTGTTGCTAGTGGTTTGTAACGAAGTATTTAAAATAGTATTAGCTCCTTCTTCTGACTGTAACTCACATACCATAAACAAATCTGGTTGATAATCATCTAAAATTGTTTTTAAAATGGTTGGTCTATTTGAAGGAGGAGCTTCTGGAAATTCTAACAAATTATAAAACATTGTTTTAATAACGCTCTGGGCTTCCATTATGGAAGTCCAGAACAAAAGCATTATTAAAATTAACTTTAGTTTCATATTTTGTTTTTGAAAAGTTTTTATTGCATTCTTGTAAGTTAAAAGTTTGGACTCAAACTATATTTTTTGTAAAAACTATTAAGTATATCAACAACTTCTTTTTCGGTGTCAACTATCTGTATTAAATTCATATCTTCTGGGCTAGCATTCCCAAATTTTTCTATTAGTACTTTTTTTACCCAATCAAAAATACCAGACCAAAACTCAGAACCTACTAATATAATTGGAAATTTACCAATTTTTTTTGTTTGAATAAGGGTAACAGCTTCAAACAATTCATCTAACGTTCCAAATCCTCCTGGCATAGCTACAAAACCTTGAGCATATTTCACGAACATTACTTTTCTAACAAAAAAGTAATCAAACATTAAATTTTTATCAGGGTCAATATACGGATTATCATGTTGTTCAAAGGGTAAATCAATATTTAATCCTACAGAAACTCCTTTGCCTCTATGTGCACCTTTGTTTCCTGCTTCCATAATTCCAGGTCCACCACCCGTAATAACCCCATATCCATTTTGAGTTAATTCATATGATATACTTTCTGCTAATTTATAATATTTATGATCTGGTTTTGTTCTTGCAGAGCCAAATACACTAACGCAAGGCCCAATTTTACTCATTTTTTCGTAACCATTCACAAACTCAGACATAATTTTAAAAATTGCCCAAGTGTCATTAGTTTTAATTTCATTCCATGTTTTGTGTTGAAATTTTTCAATTATTTTTCTTTCCTCATTTGAATTTAATTCTGGCGACATATTTTTATTATTTATTTTGTTTAACAATTATTGTTATTTGACTTTTAGATAAAGCCTGATTTTTTTAATTTCTTTTTCTGTTTATTAAAAATAAAAGAATTGAGAAGAGCCTACTAATGTAATTCTTTTTTTAGAAACTGAGCAGTATAACTGTTTTTCTCTTTAATGATTTCTTCTGGAGTTCCTGTGCAAAGCACTTTTCCTCCATTTTTCCCTCCTTCAGGTCCAATGTCAATAATATAATCTGCAAGTTTTATTACATCTAAATTGTGTTCAATAATTAAAACAGTATTTCCTTTATCAGTTAATTTATTTAAAACTTTCATTAATACATTAATGTCTTCAAAATGTAATCCAGTTGTAGGTTCATCTAAAATATAAAATGTATTTCCTGTGTCTTTTTTAGATAGTTCTGTTGCTAGTTTAATTCGCTGAGCTTCGCCACCAGATAGGGTAGTGGATTGTTGTCCTAAAGTTATATAGCCTAAACCTACATCTTGAATTGTTTTTAATTTTCGATGAATTTTAGGAATGTTCTCAAAAAATTGAACACTTTCATCAATAGTCATGTTTAAAACATCTGAAATTGACTTTCCTTTATATCTAATTTCTAAAGTTTCCCTATCAAAACGTTTGCCCATGCAAGTTTCGCATTCAACATATACATCAGGTAAAAAATTCATTTCTATAACACGTACACCACCACCTTGACAAGTTTCACATCTTCCATCTTTTACATTAAAAGAAAATCTTCCTGGCTTATATCCTCTAATTAGAGCTTCTGGTGTTTTAGCAAATAAATTTCTTATTTCGCTAAAAACACCTGTATATGTAACAGGATTTGATCTTGGGGTTCTGCCAATAGGAGACTGATTAATGTCAATAATTTTATCTATATGCTCTAAGCCTTCTATATTTTTATAAGGCATTGGTTCTTTAACACCTCTATATATATGACGATTTAATATAGGGTATAAGGTCTCATTTATTAAAGTTGATTTTCCACTACCAGAAACACCAGTAACACAAATCATTTTTCCTAAAGGAAATGTTACCGTTATATTTTTAAGATTATTACCAGTAGCACCAATTAAAGTTAGAGATTTTCCATTTCCTTTTCTTCTCTTTTTAGGAACAGAAATTTGTTTTGTACCATTAATATATTTTGCAGTTAGAGTAGTGCTCTTTAACAAATCTTTTGGAGTGGAACTGCTAATAATTTCTCCACCATATTTTCCAGCCTTAGGTCCAATATCTATAACATAATCAGCTTGTTCAATCATGTCTTTATCGTGTTCAACTACTAAAACAGAGTTTCCAATATCCCTTAGTTTTTGTAATGATTCAATCAATCTATGATTGTCTCGTTGATGTAGTCCTATACTTGGTTCATCCAAAATATACAAAACTCCAACAAGTTGAGAGCCAATTTGGGTTGCTAAACGTATTCGCTGGGCTTCACCTCCAGAAAGCGTTTTTGAACTTCTGTTTAATGCAAGATAGTTTAAGCCAACATCTAATAAAAACTGAATTCTAGTTTCAATTTCCTTTAAAATTTCTTCAGCAATAGCCATTTGTGTTTTTCCTAACTGGCTTTTTATTTTTTTAAACCAATCAGCCAATTGAACAATGTCCATATTAGCCAAATCGGCAATATTTTTTCCTTGAATTTTAAAATGTAGAGATTCAACTTTTAAACGAGAACCATCACAAACAGAACAGATATTCTCGTCCATATAATTAGAAGCCCAACGTTTTATAGAAACAGAACTGGTTTCTTCAAATTGATATTTAATAAAATTAGCAATCCCTTCAAAATCTATTGTGTAAGTTCTAGTGATACCCATTTCTTTAGAAAGAACATCAAATTTTTCTTTACCTCCATAAAGAATTACCTCTAAAGCTTCTTTGGGTATTTTATTAATAGGTGTAGTTAACTTAAACTTATACCTTTCAGCAATAAGTTCAATTTGCTTTAAAATCCATTTGCTTTTTTGTTCATTAATTGGTGCAATACCTCCGTTAGCTATAGATACTGTTGGATCAGGAATTATTTTATCAATATTTATTTCGTTAACAACTCCCAAACCATTACAATTGTCACAAGCTCCTTTAGGAGAATTAAATGAAAATGAGTTAGGTTCGGGTTTCGGATATGAAATTCCAGTTGAAGGACACATTAAACTTCTGCTAAAATATCTTGTTGTGTTTGTCTCAACATCTAATACTAAAATTGTGTCATCTCCATGATACATTGCAGTTTTAATAGTTTCTTCTAAACGTTTTTGCTGTTTTTTTTCAATCAATAACCGATCAATAACTATTTCAATATCATGTGTTTTATATCGATCTAAACGCATGCCTTTTTCTATGTCAATTACCTGACCGTCCACTCTTACTTTTACAAAACCTTGTTTAGATATTTGTTCAAAAAGTTCACGATAATGCCCTTTTCTAGATTTAATTACCGGAGCTAGTATGTTTACTTTTTTTGATTTAAAATCAGTTAATATTAAATCAATAATTTGCTCATCAGAATAACTAATCATTTTTTCGCCACTATTATAAGAGTAAGCGTCTGAAGCTCGAGCATAGAGCAATCTTAAAAAATCATAAATTTCAGTAATAGTACCAACGGTAGATCGAGGACTTTTACTTGTTGTTTTCTGCTCAATAGCAATAACAGGAGATAAGCCGTCAATTTTGTCAACATCAGGTCGTTCTAAACCACCCAAAAACTGTCTTGCGTAAGCTGAAAAAGTTTCAATATATCTACGTTGCCCTTCTGCATAAATGGTGTCAAAAGCCAATGACGATTTGCCACTACCACTCAAACCTGTAATTACCACAAGCTTCTCTCTCGGTATTTTAATGTCAATATTCTTTAAATTATGGACCCTAGCTCCTTGAACATCTATATAATTATCTGGCATCTTTTATAAAAAATTGGAAGATGCAAAGGTAATTAATTGTGAATAGAATTTATGATTAGAAGTAATTTAAACTTTAAGAAGCTAAAAGCAGTAAAACAGTTATTAAATTTTATCCATTGAAGTGTTTACAGAATAGTTAGTTCAAAGAGTGTTTCTGTTTAAATAAGACTTTACGCAGAATTCTTATATTCTATATGATTATATAATCTTAATTCAATAATAAAATTATTAAATTGCATCAAAATTTTTGTAATATGAAAATGATTCATTCTCTACGTTATTTTTTTGAAAAAAGAGGGTTCGAAGTATCTTCAAGATTAGCTGATAAGTTGGGCATGAGTGTGACCAACGTGAGGCTGTTTTTTATTTATATTTCTTTTATAACTTTAGGCTTTTGGTTTGGAATTTATCTAACCATAGCGTTTTTGTTAAAATTGAAAGATATGATTTATACTAAACGTAGTTCAGTTTTCGATTTATAATCAATAAACAAGTTAGACTAAATTATAGTTTTACTGTTTTTAAGGAAACACATTTGTTTAGTATTCAGTGAAACAAATCTTAAATGTATATATTTTTAATGAAGGAAAAAATTGTAATAACGGGAAGTAACGGTTTGTTAGGTCAAAAATTGGTGAATCTATTTTCGAACAAAGATAATTTTGAAGTAATTGCAATTTCGCGAGGTCAAAATAGAAATGAAACAGCAAAAAAATATACCTATTATAATATTGATATAACTAATTATAAAAAGCTAAGCAATTTACTTAATGAAGTAAATCCTACATATATTATCAATTGTGCGGCTATGACCAATGTTGATCAATGTGAAACTGAACGAGAAAAATGTGATGCTGTAAATGTAGAAGCTCTTAAAACCATTGTTGAGGTTGTTAAAAACAATAAATCCCATCTAATACATATTTCTACCGATTTTATTTTTGATGGAGAAAATGGACCTTATTCTGAGGAAGATAAGCCAAATCCAATTAATTATTATGGACTTTCTAAACTTAAAGGGGAGCAATTGATTAAACAAGCGTCGATTAACTATACCATATTAAGGACTATACTGGTATATGGTATAGTAGATAATATGAGTAAGAATAATATTGTTTCATGGATTAAAAATTCAGTCGAAAACAAGCAAACCATCACAATGGTAAATGATCAATTTAGAATGCCTACTTTGGTTGACGATTTGGCTGAAGCTTGTTATTTGGCTATTCAAAATATGGCTTATGGCGTTTTTAATGTTTCTAGCAGTAAATTAATAAGTATCTATGAGTTGTCCCTGTTAGTTGCCGATGCATTCAATTTAGATAAATCTTACATTAAATCAATACCAACCTCACAATTAAGTCAGCCAGCAAAGCGTCCATCTAAGACTGGATTTGATTTGGAAAAATCAAGACAAATATTAAAATTGCCAATAGTATCTTTCGAGGATAGGTTGCAAGTGTTTAAAAATCAACTAATAAACTTGTAGATAAGATAATTGAAGTTAATATCGTTATGTATTGTTAATAACTTTAAGTCTTGCAATTAATCAATTAATAAGGATTATACTTATATTTGTTGTCTATTTTTTAAGTTTTAACATTGGTTTTTAAGTAGTTAGAAAATAATCGTAAAAAACACGAAAAATAAACTTAAAAAAGTGTTGCGTAATTAAAAAACCATTGTATATTTGCACCCGCTTTGGGGGAGATGATGAGTGGTAGTTTTTTTGAAAAGTTGTTTTGAGAGAAAAAATAAAAAAAAAGTTTATTTTTTTCTTGCGGGGAAGAAAAAAGGTTTTATATTTGCACCCGCTTAGCGAAACAGCTAATAAATGAAAT